>NZ_OZ335950.1:2732500-3825840 GCF_976986435.1 Nitrospira calida | reverse complement strand
CTTTCCGACCTCGAAGCTATACACAACCTTATTCACAATTGTGGATAACAAGGGAATCCGCAGTCAGTTTCTTTGAGTACTCAGCATATTCCATACCCTTTTTCACGCTTCGATCTCACCATTCTCCTCCTAATTCCGGACATCTCTTCCACGAGGTTTTCCCCAGGCCCATCCACCTTATTAAACATAAAAAACATCTGCTTTTTCAGATAGTTAAACAAATACACCCTATTCACACAGCTTACTCCTAATCCCCCTCTTACGGTTTCTCTCCCGTGTAGCGATCACATCACGGAGGAAGAAAGCAGCACTCTTCACAGAACCACTACCTTGTCTGACGCAAATATCTCGCCGACCAAAGCCGTGTGCGAAATCACCGGCACTTTCGAGCAGAAATTTACCCCGGTCGCTTCTTCTACAGAGGCCAGCCTCAGAACCCGATGCGCCCGAAAAGGAAAATTCTCCGCTCCCTCGAGCAGAACAATCGTCACCTCCACCTCCCGCTCTACAGCGGCAGGAGAGAGAATCAGGTCCGCGACGTCCTCGACCGACGTTCGCCTGACGAGATAAAGGACCTTCCGCAACAGCTGTTTTCCTCAGGAGAACACCAGCGCCCGATCGCTCGACGCAATCAGTTCGGCAATCCTAAAGAGTTGCTCTTCACGAACGTTAAAACCGGGGGTTATGCGGAACTGGGACAGCGTCCCCTCGACGACCACAAACGGGGTACCTAATTGCTCGAGAGAAGGTAAATATTTTTCGAGAATGTCGGCGTCAATGACATGTTCGAGGTCCTCCGTGAGGAGCGCAGGAGCTTGATCTAGAAGGAAGACGGTCACGGTATGCTCGCCAGCGCTCAAACCGAGAGCAATGCGAAGCGCCTCAACCGCACGGTGCGTCTTTGTGGGATTCGCGCGGATGACGACGGCAACATGGTAAGGCATCGCGAGCCGAGCGTCTAAGGGTCAGGTAAACGCAAGAAATCGATCGCAACCGGCTACCATGTTCGAGAGGACGACGAGTCCGCACAGAGATATGGCGGGATCGAGCCCTTCGGTCGATACGCCGTGCCGTTGGCAGCCGTATGCGCATGCAAACAGTTTGACACCACGATGCGCCAATTCGGTCAAGCGCGGATCACGCACGTTCTTCACTCCCTCGTCGATGAGGTAGAGGTAGACATCGATCTGCTGTGCCAGCGCTTCAGAAGACAGGGTGGCGACCGTCTCCACACTGGGATGCGATTGGGGTGTCGAGAGTAAGATTCCGAGTTTCTTTCTCTGCATAAGAATCCAAGAGGGGATAGACTTATAAAAACACAATAAATCAATAACTTATAAATAAAAAAACTATCTTTCGCAGATTACGGATTCCAGACAAAAAAGTCAACGGGAAAAAGCACGTTCTCCGTCGGAGCGATACCGCAATGCGATTGACTGTGCCGCACCCTTGAGAGGGAGGTTCTCCTGCTGTTTCGTATCCATATCGCGGACGACGAGGAAGTCTTTGGAAACTTCCTCATCGCCGACAATGACAGCATAGATCGAGCGGAGCCGATCGGCCTGCCGCAGGTGAGCTTTTAGCGAGGTCGCTCTGTAGTCGGTGTTGGCCGAAACCCCGAGGGCTCGCAGTTCTTCGACCAGGGTCAGGCCAGCAGAAGATCCGCGCTCGCCGAAGGCGGCGACGTACACAGACCGCTGAACGGAAGGCGTATTGCCTTGCGGGAGCATCAGCGTGACCCGCTCCAAACCGACGGCGAACCCAATCGCTGGAGTCTTCGGGCCGCCGAGCGCCTCCACCAACCCGTCATAGCGACCTCCCGCCCCAACGGCGTTTTGCGCGCCAAGCTGCGAGGAGGTGACCTCAAAGGCCGTCAGCGTGTAGTAATCGAGTCCGCGGACGAGTCGGGGATTGAGCCGATAGGGGACGCCGATCAGCGACAGGCCGCCGAGCACCTTGTCGAAGTGACGGCGGGCCTCCGGCGACAGGTGGTCCGTCAGCCTCGGGGCATCCTCGGTCGCCGCGCGGCACTCGGGCACTTTGCAGTCGAGGACGCGCAGGGGGTTCGTCTCCATGCGCCGCCGGCAGTTCGAGCAGAGCCGGGATTCGCGCTCCTTGAGGAACCGGAGGAGCACGGCCTTAAAGGCCGGTCTGTCCTCAGCCAGTCCCAAGCTGTTCATCTCCAACGCCAGATCGGGAAGGCCGAGCCCGGAGAGGAATCGCCACAGCAGCGCGATCACTTCGACGTCGGCGCGCGGATCCGCCGTACCGAAGAACTCCACACCGAACTGGTGAAACTGGCGGAGCCGTCCGGCTTGCGGGCGCTCATGCCGGAACATCGGACCCAGGTAATACAGCTTTTGGGGAAGAGGGTCGGCCGCCAGATTGTGCTCGATATACGCTCGGACCGCTCCGGCAGTTCCTTCGGGGCGCAGGGTCAGAGAAGCGCCGTCGCGGTCCTGAAAGGTGTACATCTCTTTCTCGACGATATCGGTCGTCGCCCCAATGCTCCGGGCGAAGAGGTCCGTCATTTCGAAAATCGGGATGCGGATCTCCCGATAGCCATAGAGGCCGGCCGTCTGGCGGGCATGCTGTTCGACAAACTGCCAGCGGGCCGTCTCGTCGGGCAGGATATCTTTGACGCCTTTAATGCCTCGAATCACGGCGGCTGCGGTCGTTCGCGTGTGCGAGGCGCACTATAGCGGCGGCATTCGCAGCAAGTCAACGCGCCTCCTCACCTGCGCTGCCTCCTTGCAGCGACAGCCTCCAGGCGTTTATAGTGCGGCGCACCGAACGGGATGATCGCGATCTGGCGTCTCGTTCGGCTTGCGGCGGAAATGAGTGAAGACTGGCTCGCAGTCATCATCGGGTTGGGATTGGCGGCCATGGTCGGGGCAGGGCTGATCACGCATGTCCCCTGGTGATCGTCGATGTCGAAGGAAGATCCGAGAGTGGCGGGCCGGACCGAAACAAGGACCCGGCGCCTTGCCGCGGCGCTTTCGTTTCTGTTTGTCATCCTGCTGGCGGTGATCGCCAATCGGCTGGCTCAGACGAGCAAGGCGTGGCTCGGTCGGGAGTTGTTAGAATATCCTGTGTGGGCCGTCACACTGGGACTGGCAGCCAATCTGGCGATCAGCGCCGCCGGGGTGCGTACGCACGTCAGCACCGTGATAGGAACGGAATTTTTCCTGAAGACGGGACTTGTCCTGATGGGCGCCACGATCAACTTGGCAGACGTCCTGCGTATCGGAGCCAAGGGTCTGATCCAAGCAGTGTTGGTCGTCACGGCGGTGTTCTTCTTGACCTGGCGCTTGGCCGCGTGGTTTCGGCTCGATGCCAAGTTGCGCGCGCTGATGGCCGCCTCCGTCTCGATTTGCGGAGTTTCCGCCGCCATCGCCGCCGCGGGCGCGGTGTTGGCGAAGAAAGAGCACTTGGCCTATGTGGCCACGCTGGTGATCATATTCGCGCTGCCGCTCATGCTGCTCCAGCCCTACGCGGCGAAAGCATTGGATCTCTCCGCCGAGGTGGCTGGCGCGTGGATCGGTGGCAACATCGATACAACCGCCGCCGTGGTCGGGGCCGGCGCAATCCACAGTGAAACCGCCATGAAGGTCGCCTCGGTCGTGAAGCTATCCCAGAACGCCCTCATTGGGTTCGCCGCGTTCTTGTTGGCGTTGTATTGGGTTGTTGTCATCGAACGCCGGCCGGACCAGCGGCCCAGTCCGCGCGAGATCTGGACCCGGTTTCCGAAATTCGTCCTGGGCTTCATGACCGCTTCGGCGTTCGCCACCGTCGGGCTCCTTGAGCCGGAGCACGTCAAACACGCGATCGTCCCGTTGCGGAACTGGTTTCTGACTGCGGCCTTTGTCTGCATCGGTTTGGAGTTGTCTTTCGCGGAGTTTGCCGAGGTGGGCTGGCGTCCGGTGGCGGTCTATTTTCTGGCGACGGTGGCCAACACCGCGTTCGCACTGGGCGCGGCATGGGCATTGTTTGGGAGCGCCTGGTAACCGGAGGTCATTGATCGGTGATCAAGACGCGATGGTGGAGAAGAAGGGATCGCCGATGACCGATTACGCCGGAGGAGGAGAGGCATGACCACTGTCGGGTCACAACGTAGGGTCATCGCCGTTGCGCCCATGCCGCCGGAGAAATCCGCGTACGCGTTGGCCCGCTACAGCCGCTCGCCGGATTCGATTGAGGACAGCATCCGGTGGGTCCACGCCCACTCGTCCGAGAGGTTCTGGGAACAGTTCTACTTCGATTACGGGCACGCCTCGATCGCCGATTTGGGGCATGTCATCGTCTGTTTCGAGCACATCTCGGAGTTGGCGGCGATCCGACTGGAGGACGAACCGTTGTGGGACGGTCAGGCGAAATCCAGCCGCTACCAGAACTTCGCCTCCAGCACCTGGTACGTGCCGGACTCCATCCGCGGCACAGAAACGGAAGGGATCTATCAGGGCATTCTCCGCAGCCTAGCCAACGTGTACCGCACATTGCATGAGCCGCTGACCCGATTCCTGTCCGAACGCGAGCCGCGGCCGGAATCTATGACGCCGGCGCAATACCAACGGACGATCGCGGCCCGTGCGTTCGACGTGACGCGCTACCTCCTGCCACTCGCCGCCTGCACCAATGTCGGGCAGGTGGTGAGCATCAGGACGCTTGAAAAGCAGATGACACGCCTGCTCTCCTCCCCGTTACCGGAACTGCGGGCCATCGGGGAAGAACTGAAAGAAGCCTGCCTCCGCCCCCCCGTCAATCTTTGGAACGAACTGGCGGGGCAGGCGGCCGGGCCGGCCGAGCCGCTGGCGCCGACGCTGGCCAGGCATGCCAAGGCGAGCGCCTATCAGGCCGAAGTGTACCGGGATCTGGCGCGGCACGCGCGCGAAGTGCTGAAGGGGACGGGACTCGATCAACCGGATTCGGTGCGGGCGCCCAACAGGCTGAGAAAGCAGGACGACCCGGTGGACCTCATCGAGCCCCATCACCCGCTCGACGAACTCGTCGCCACGCTGCTCTATCGCGTAACGCAGGCGCCGTATCGACACATTCTTGCCGTCGTGCGCGAGTGGACTGAGAAGCAAAAGCGAGACACAATCGAAGTCGCACTGCGGAAGCGCGGGCCCTACGACGAATTGGTCAAGGAGTTCCGTAGCGGGTATGCGTTCGTCTTCGACATCCTCATGGACATCGGCGGCTGGCGGGACCTGCACCGACACCGGCGTTGCCAGCAGGTCCAGCAGAACTTCACGACCGTCCACGGATACGACATCCCGCCGGCGCTCGTCCAAGCCGGGCTCGAACGGGACTATCGGGATGCCATGGACGCCGTGAAAGCGGACATCGAGCGGTTGCGCGAAACCAGCCAGGAAGCCGCGCTCTACGCGATTCCCTTTGGCTTCCGGGTCCGTTGCCTGTTCAAGATGGACTTCGCGGAGGCGGAGTACATCGCCAAGCTCCGGTCGGGCGTGAAAGGACACTGGTCATACCGGACCGTCGCCTGGTCGATGAAACGAAAGCTCGCCGAGCGCTATCCGATGCTGGGCGATCTGGTCCAGGCGACGCCGCCGGACGTGGAGGACACGCTCACCCGATAAGGGGTGATGGTCCATGAAAAGCCGGTTGCAGTTTCGCGGGCATCCGATTCATGCCATGGCAGTGGGATTTCCCATCGGGCTGTACTCCGCGGCGTTGGTGTGCGATGTCCTGTATCTTCTCCTCCGCGACGCCTTCTGGTTTCGCGCCGCCTACTGGGCGCTGGTGTTCGGGGTAGTGACGCACCTGGGCGCCGCCGCCACCGGATTTCCCGATTTTCTGGCGATCATCCGCGAGCGAACAGCGGCCGCCCGGCATCCGGCCCTGTCGCATTTCATCTTCGGGGTTGGCTTGCTGGTGATCCAAGGGTTGAATCTGGCGGTGCGCAACGGAGGCGACCTCCCGGCTTCCGGCACCGTCGCGCTGCCGGTGATCGTCAATGTGCTCGGTGCGACGCTGACCGGGGTGCAGGGGTGGTACGGAGGCGAATTGGTCTACCGCCATTTCGTCGGGATCGACCTCCCGGAACCGGCACCACAAGGCAGACATCATAAGGACAAGAGGCACCATTGAGCGGGTCGGACTACGCGGTTCGGATCGAAGAGGCCATCCTGCGGGGCGACTGGGACGCGGCGCTCGGGGAAGCGACGGCGTGGGCACAGGCGGTGCCGGAGGACCGACGCGAGCCGCGGCCGTACTTCGCGCTGAATGTCGTGCATCTCATCAAAGGACGATTCGCGGAGGCCTGGAAGACTCACGCCCAAGCGTTGAAGGAGGGCGAGGACATCGAGGTGATCCGCGCCTGGATGGAGGACTTGCGTGCCCGGCATCCGGACAAGGCCACCGTCCACTTGGTCATGGGATTGTTCCTGGCTCAATCCGGGAAATCCGAGCAGTCGGTGGAGTGTTACAAGGAGGCCATTAGACTCGATCCGCTTTCCGCTTATCCGCATTATTTCCTCGCCCAGATCCATGAGCGTGCGGACCGGCTTGAACTGGCGATCAAGGAATACCGTGAGGCCGTCAAGCTGGACCCGACCTACATCCCGGCCCGGACCAACCTAGGGGTGGCCTATCAGGAACAGGGCCGGCTCGAGATGGCGATTCCCCAGTACCGCGAAGTGATCCGGCTGAATCCGAACGACCCGATCGCCCATGCGAATCTCGCTTGCGCCCTGCTGGAGCAGGGCAAGACGGAGGCGGCGTTGCTGGAATACAAGGAGGCGGTTCGCCTGAACCCCCAAGACGCGGAGGTGCGCTATGCACTGGGCGGCTTGTACGAAAGTCGGGGTCGGAAAGATTTGGCGCTGAAAGAATATGAGGCGGCGGTCCAGGCGAATCCCGATTTCGCGCCCGCGCGCGTCGAAATCGGTTGGCTGTTGTTTGAAAAGGGGCATCTGGAGGACGCCATGGACGCCTTCAACCGGGCCTTGAAAGCCGATCCTGAGAATGCGCGCGCCTACCTGGGCGTGGCGAAGGTGTATGCCTGTCGCGGGAAGGTGCAGACCGCCATCGACAACTACACCAAGGCGCTCAAGTACGAGCGGGATCCCCAGAAGAAAAACGAGATCATGAACCAGATCTTCAAAGAAGGCGGGGCGTGGGATACGTGACGCACGCCGCGCGTGGCGCCTACAGCTCCCGGATCGTTCCTTGGAGCACCGTGATTTGGGTGACGGGGTCGCCGGCGCTTTTCAGTTCGGCGCGGATCTGATCTTTGAGGTAGGACGAATAGCCGACCTTGTCGAGCAGCAGGTCGAGAAACCGCTCGGCCGGCAACAAGCTGTGCGCCTTGAGTTCTTCGACCGTCTCGTCGCTTACCGGTACATAGGTCGAGCCAATGTGAAAGACGACGTTGTAGTATCGGTCTCTGCCGATTCGCTCGAATCGCAAACCCTTCACGCGGGGTCTCCCTTCCATCGGCCGATGAGGCGGTCATTGTAGACAAACCCGTCGAGCAAAGACAAGGGCGAACAGGGAACTCCTCATCCTCCAGCGTTCAGCTCCCGCCGTCCGTCTTGCCGAAATATTCCCGCCGGCTGACGGCCACGTTCGCGACGAACATCACGCCGGAGTGCCGTTCGAACAACGGGCGCAGTCCGGCCAGAATCGGCTCAACCTTCTCTTCCGGGACGACGGTCATGATCATCACCAGGCTTTCCTGCTCGCTGAACATGAAGTGCGCTTCGCGGAATCCATGATGGCCTTTCCCCGACACATTACCGATGATCGTGTATCCGGTGGCGTTTACCCGGTCCAACAAGTCGGTGACGAACGCCCGGTGTTCTCCGGCGACGATGACACGAATCTCCTTCATGGGATGCAACGTCAGGGCGCTCATGCGTTGGCTCCTTTCCTGTCCGGTGCAGGCCGCACCTGGCATCCTTTAAAGATGCGATGGGTCCCGGTGTGCGCCGTCACCGATCCGGCGCAAGGAAATCGCAACGGATGGCCCGACTCCACTCACCGGTCGGCCGGTAACGATACACGGCTCCGTCCGAGGGGTCCAGCGCGGCGAGGTGCACCCACTCGTGATGATAAAAATGGCGTAACAGCTCGTGGCGCGTGATCAGCTTCTCGATGATGGCTCGGGGAGCTTCGATCACAGTCAGCAACCGCATGGGCTCGTGGAAAGGGACCTCGCCGTTCATGACCGTTTGCCTAGCCAGGCCGAGCCGTAGATCGCTCCAGGGACCGGACATAATCCCGATCCGCCCCACGACGTTATGATATACTTTGCTCCCGGCGCCATAGACTTCGTTGTCCACGGTGGAAAAATAATGTTCCGTGTTAATCCACTGCGCTACGATCTGCGGCGCCGTCATCAGGACTTCCAAAAGGCGGCCGGTCGGGTCTTCCCGGTGGTCGTACGAGTGCAGGAACACGCGCCCGGCGAGGTCGAGCCCCTTCGTCAGCTCGCGGCGCCCGATGATGAAGGCTGCGTTGCCGGACAGCCCCCATTCGGGCCGGATCTGACTCCAGTCGGCGGCCCGGGCGCGCACGTGCGCCACGGCCTGCGGAACGGACAGCGGTCGCGCCAAATCCGGAAAGCGGGCACACCGCTCCTGGCTGGTCAAGCGGGCGGCTTCCCGCAAATCATCCAGCAAACGGGCCACGTCTTTCCGGTGGGTCAGCGGGACGTCTTCGAGGTCGAAAAGCTCCACTTCGTCCGTCGTCGTATCGATCTGGCCGGCGAGGAAGTAGGTGTCGGACGGAATCTCGATTCCATTTTTGGCCAGTCGCGCCCTGACCTGCGGCTTGTTAGCCATGCCGGCAAGCACCCGGGCGTTGGGCTTGCCGGCGTTGCCACCGCAGGCGCCGCAATCCAGCGCCGACTCGAACGGGTTGTTGTCCGACGTGCTGCCGTGCGCGCAGAACAAGACGAGTCGCGCGAAGTTGCGGATGAGGCCCATCATCCGGAGCGCCGTCTCCACCGTGAAGACCTGCTCCTCCAGCGTGAAGCCCGTCCGCGTAATCCGTTCCCGCTGCCGCGAGGCCGACCGAGGATTGACGTCGTATCGGCGGCGCAGGATCTGCACAAAGTTTGCCAGCGCTTCCGATGAGAACTCGGTGCGCTGAACGAGCTCCGGCACCTGGGATGTCAGTGAACCGTCGCCGTTCAGCGCCTGTCGGCGCAGCGCTTCCACGAGTTCGGGTGAAACCCGTGGGCCATGCAGGCCAAGCTCGCTGCGTAAGGCCTTCCAGATGATCGCCCGCTGTTCCGCCGCGACCAGCTCTTCGGTGTCCGCTGGGGTCAGTTTGTCAACGGTCACGGTGGTGGCGATGGGCGGCACGAAGAGCCGCCGCAGCCGGGCCGTCCAGCGGCGGTACCACGCGGAAAAGAAGGTCTTGCCGAATAACGGCAAGCCGTAGAACCAGCCCAGCGATTCCACCATGACATAGGGTGTTACCACGTTCTCTTTGAGGTCATGCAACAGGGTGTGTCCCGCACGGACCAGTTTGGTCCTCGATTCGTGCTTGGGCACCATGTGATCATGATAGCTCCGGGGAAACTCGCGCACCTCGTTCTTGGCCCGCATGATCACCGGAAACTGCTCGGTCTCATGATTTTTCCCCCATGGCCGGAAGCGAATGAAGACGGCGAAGAACCCGGCGAAGCCGTAGGTCTCGTTCGCGCCGGTGGATTCCAAGTGACGCCGGAATGGCTCGGACCGCACATCGATGCAAAAGACCGATTGCGATTGAGGTCTGACCGGAACGGACCGCTCCCGCTCGCTCGTGCGCGAAAGGGAGGACGTCCGCATGAGCTGGCCGAATAACTGGTCGTGGTAGCCGGCTTCGAACGCCTTGAGCCAGACGGGACCGTGAGCCGACTCAGGGAATTCATCCATCCAGCGCGCGAGCAAGGCCAGATGCTCCGGAGCGCTCTCCAGCAGGACCGTCGGCACGATACCCAGCGCCTGGGCCAGCGCGAGTAAGCGCCGGGCTGCGGTTAAGCGGAAAGCCCGGTCGCGACGCGGGCCCATCTCCGTCTGAAGGCGGTCGACCGCCTCTGTCCACCCGTCGCCCCAGCGGGCCAGCCGATCGACCAGGTCGGCATAGGGAACCGGCAAGCGCCCGGTGGCCCGTTCCTTGCGCAGGAAATACGCTTCGGAGCGCTGCTCCATGTAGCCCATCACCGCGGGGAAGGTCCCGGCGATCCCCAATGCTTCGCGGCAAACTTGTTGCACCAGTTCGCGCTCATACCAGAGGCGGACGGCCAGGAATTTCACGAGACTGATCGGGCACGCCTGTTGCCACACATAGTTGGGCCGTTCCTCGCGCCACTTGATAAACGCAGGCCAGCCAGGGAGCGCGGTGAGCTGGAGCGAGAGATAGTCTTGCCGAAGCTCGTGGGAAATGGCGAGTAGGTCGAGGCTTTCCAGGACGGCATCTTCAGGACGCTCGGGCAGCGCCGCGATCTTCCGCCGACTGTCCGCAATGCCGCAAGGCGACCATTCCTTCGCCGCCAGGGATTTCCACGCGATGTAGAACCCCCGTTCCCGCCCGGGCATCGCCCAGCCGGCATGGCCTTCGTCCAAAAACGCTTCACACCACTTCACCATTTCATCGTTGACCCGGGCGACGATGGACGTGCCGCAGGTGCGGTCGCACCAACTTGACAGGGTCACACAGCGTCCCAGAGACGAACGGTCCTCTTTCACCGCCGCAGCCATCTGCTCGCGCGCGGTCGGAGCCGACAAGACGGGAGCCAGATAGTCGGCCAGGGCGCGGACCAGGTCTTCGTTCGGTCCGCTGTCCACCAGGGCGTCGAGCGGTTCGTCCGGCAGTGCGCACAGCCCGTGGGTGAGACAGGCCCGCAGGACCTCGCGATGGGCGATGCGGCACGGGCCGACGATCACGTGCTCGTCACGGGCCAACGGGCGTAGCGCCTCTTCCAGGTGAGGGAGGTGAATCCGGCCAATTCGGAAATAGTGCCGATACAGGTCGCCCGCGAGATAGCCCCTTCCTCCGAGGAACTGCGCGCCCCGTTCGACCGCGTCGTCGAACGGCAGATATTCGAGGCCGTGCAACGGATTGTGGTGCACAAACGTGCGCATGGGCCAATACGGCGCGATCACCTCGCCGGCCACGCGGACGATGCCGCGCAATTCCATGCGGCGGGCTTCCATGTCGATGTCACGCGCTATTTGGTCCATGCGGGAAACTCCGCGGTGGCCGTTGGGTGAAGCGGCGCCGGGGCGGATTCGATCGGCCGGGACGGCATCACGCCCAGCATCAACAGGATGACGATCACAAGGGCAAGCGAAGCCGCTTCAGGGCCCCGCAGATCCTGATGACGCAGGGTCGCTCGCTCCGGGCCGAACAGGAGGCGGTGCGGAAGATCGAAGAAATACCAGGATGCGCAGAGCCAGACGATCACGATGACGAGCAAGCCGCCGGGCGCTGCGTAGGACGGCGCCAGCAGCATGCCGACCAAGCCGGAGAATACGCCGAAGGGCGGCAGCCCCAGCGCGGCGAGCGCCAGAAGCGAGAGCGCGACGGCGAAACGCGGCATCGGGCGCGCCAGCCCGCTCAAGGCCCGAAGATCGACGTCACCGTAGCGGGCGCACAAAGCGTACCACGCGAGCAGCAATCCGCTGCCCGCCAGCCCGACTGCGCTCAAGTAAACGGCCGCCGGGGACGGGGCCGTGCGGGTCTCGGCCAGATACCACCACAGAATGGAGAGGAACGCCAGATTGCCGTAGGCGATGAGCACAGCCGGACGCGCTTGAGCCAGAGCCTTGAGCGAACCGTAGAGGGTTCCCGCGAGAGCCAGCCCCGCGGCTGCCTGCGCCGGCCCATCCGGCAGCTCGGGAAGCGCTGCCTCGAGCCCGTGGAACCCGAGCGTCGGGAGGAGCAGGGCGAGAAAGGCGGGCAGGTTGCCGGGCAGTGCCGTGAGGGCGGCGACGTAGCCGTGGTGCAACGGTACCAGTGGCAGCGCGATGGCGCAGCCCACCAGGAAGGCGAGGGAGGAAACGGGAGAAGGCGCGACGAGGGCGAGCGCGAGGCTCAGAACGCCGCACCCCAGCGTCCCGATTCCCCACCAAGCTGCAGGTCCGGGAAAGACATGATGGACCGCCAGGGCGAGGCCGACAAGGGCGAGAACCAGCAGCAGACACATCAAGGAGAGAGGACCTTCGCCGACGAACGTGCCCAGCCCGAACCCGAGTAAGAGCAGGCTCAGCAACCAGGCCGGTTGGTTGCTGCGATGAGCCGGTTGCCCCAACAGCGAGAGAAAGGCGGTCAGCGGCAGGAGCAAGAGGTGCGGGAACGCGCCGGCCGCAACAGGAAGGGACCCCAGACTCCAGCACGTCATGAGAAAGCTCGCCGCAGCGACCAGCAGTCCCCAAACCTTGAGCATGCGGGGGTGGCCCCACAGGAGCAAGCCCGACGCCGCGCCCAGGAGCGGCGTCACCACGATCAGCAGAGACGCGGTCGCCCAGGCCGTCATCCTGTTCTCCCCCACGATCGGCGATCAAGGCAAGTCATCGCGCGGGCGACGGCCAGGCCCAACTTGGCGTAGATTTCGTCCAGATAGAGCCGATTCAGAAACAACACGTACAGATGTGCCTGGCCCCGCTCTGCCCAGGCCGGCACCCGCACCGTCCGTCCGTGAGAGCGCGCGTACAAATACACCCAGCCGAGGACGATCAGCAAAGTTGTCGTTGCGACGAGCGCGTCGAAGAGGGGAGTGGGCAGCGCCGCAGCATGGAAGTACGAAGCCAATTCCGTCGGATCGGGATAGAGGAACGCGGTGAAGGATTCGGCGGCGAAGAGGTAGGTGAACACGACGAGGAGCAGCGTCGCCAGCATGGCTGCGGACACCTTCCACGAGGCAACGGCCCGCAGGCGGGTGAGTGTCAGGATCGCTTGAGAGGAGGTGACCCAACTGAAGAACAGGAAAATCACGGCCCCCTGGGAGTCACGGATCGGGATGTGCAAGATCCCGTGGGCCACCAGCAAAATCACCAGGGGGAGCAGCAGGGTCGTCACGAATCCCGTCGCCCAGGCGAGCCGGGACAATTCGGTTTCCTCGGACGGGCGGGCGACGCGCGGCAGGACGGGCTCATGCCGGGCCTTGTGAATGACGTTGCCGCAATTGAGGAAGACGGTCGCCTTGAAGAGCCCATGCGCGATGAGGTGGAAGATCGCCAGCGAAAACGCACCCAGACCACATTCCATGATCATGTAGCCCATTTGTCCGATAGTGGAGAAGCCGAGCGTTTTCTTGATGTCGTTCTGCGCCAGCATCATCGCCGCGCCGAGGATTGCCGTGAGCGAACCGATCACGAAGGCGACGTGAAGGGTCGTGGAGCTCAGTCCGTAAAGGGGGGCGAGCCGATTCAGCAGAAAGCCGCCGGCGTTGATGATGCCGGCATGCAACAGCGCATGGACCGGCGTCGGGGCGTAGAGAGAACGCGGAAGCCAGATGTGAAGAGGAAACTGCGCCGACTTGCTCATCGCGCCGACGAACAGCAGCAGCGTCACCACGGTGGGGCCGCTGAGCTCGAGACCGGGTGCCAAGGCTAAGGCGCCCGGAGCTTCAGCGGCCCGCAGGAAGAGTTCGTCGAACTCCAGGGTGCCGTACAGCGAGTGCGCGAGCACGATCCCGGCAAGAAAGGCGGCGTCGCCGACGCGCAGAAGCGTGAATGTGCGGAACGCGCCATCCAGCGTGGCGGCGTGCGAAAGGTTGTGCGCGAGCAAATAGAGCAGGTAGCTCAGCAGTTGCCAGCACACAAAGAGCATAAGGAGATTGGCGCTTGACACCATGCTGAGCAGCACAAAGGTCGTGAACCCGATGAGCGCCAGAAACCGGCGGAAGTCGCGATCCTGGTACAGGTAGCCGACAGAGTAGCGGTAAATGACCGCGCCCACCCCCGCGATCAGCACCATCATGACCGCGCTGAGCCGGTCGATGCGGAACCCCAGCGGGAGAGCGAGTCTCCCGACGGAGGCGGGCTCATAGAACCGCAGGTCGGCCGACCCATGCGCAGCGACGACGCCCAATGTCGCGATGGCGCCGAGAAAGGCCATGGCCATGGGCACCACGCCCAGCTTGGCGCGGCCATGCTGCGTCGCAGGTCCGCCGATCAGGACGAGAAAAACTGTCGCCAGCGGCAACAGCGGGACAAGGATCGAGAGCGACATGTCCGGCGCCACGGCCTTTCGCGGAGAGGACGCCTGATTCGCACGGCCAACAAGGCCCCAAAAAACAAAAGCCAACCGTTCCCTCTGCGAGGGAGTCCGGCTGGCTTGCACTGCAACCGACCTTCTCACCGGAGAAAGCCGGCTGCCCTACCGCCGCAAGAATTCCGGCAAACGGTCTCGGATGGATCCGCCGGCTCCGAGTGGAAATCGGCGCCGAGGCCCCATCCTCATGTTGCGATGCTGCTCTTATAGCCGAGACGCCGGCGTGACGGCAAAAGAAATTTCGTCCCAGGTCGTAGGTCTTAAGGCCCATGGCCGGGCCCTGAGCGGATATTGTTGTCGCTGCGCGGGTCAGAACGCTTTATAATCCCTCCGCCCGTTCCGGCCGACGAGGATCGATGAATCACCAGGAAAAGCGGACCAAAGGCGAGGTCGAGGCCGCTATTCGCAACGCGGTCATCAGGTTCGAGCAGGAGTTCATGGGACGCGGCCCGGAAGACGTGCGGGCCTTCATTATCCGAGACATGGTCGTGGTGCGCTTGAAAGGCGTCCTGACGCCGGCGGAACGACAACTCGCCAAAACGCCCGACGGTGTGGACATGGTGAAACGGCTGCGACAGAATCTAATCGCGCAGGGACGGGAGAGGCTGTTCGACCAGGTCAGTGAAATTACCGGGGCCAACGCGCTCGCGCTGTTTACGGACATCGACACGCAGGTGGGCGAACGGGTGTTCGTGTTCACGCTCGACCGCGATCTGGAATCTGGCTTCCGGTGAGGTCGCGGGCTCCCGCCTCGGACCGCGCGAGCGTGGCGTAATAGGGCGGACCCGACAAGGCTGCGAAGCGATGTCCCGAACGCTGGAAACCTTGCGTTTCGACAACACTTACGCGCGCCTGCCGGAGGCGTTCTACGCCAAGCTGAATCCAACCCCATTTGAGCAGCCGCCCTATCTGGTGAGCTTCAATCCCGACGCCGCGGCGCTGATCGATCTCGATCCCGCGGAAGCGGAGCGGCCCGAGTTCGTGGGCGTGTTCAGCGGGAGCCTGCTGGTGCCCGGCATGGAGCCGCTGGCGATGCTGTACGCCGGCCACCAGTTCGGGGTGTACGTGCCGCAACTCGGCGACGGGCGCGCTATCCTGCTAGGAGAAGTGCGCAACGAGTGCGGGGAGAAGTGGGACCTGCATCTGAAGGGCGCCGGGCGGACGCCGTTTTCGCGAGACGGCGATGGGCGCAAGGTCCTGCGGTCGGCCATCCGCGAGTATCTGTGCGGTGAGGCGATGCACGGGCTGGGCATTCCCACCACGCGCGCCCTGTGTGTGGTCGGCAGCGACGACAAGGTGTATCGCGAGCGGGTCGAGACCGGCGCGATGCTCCTGCGGATGGCGCCCTCGCATGTCCGTTTTGGCACATTCGAGGTGTTTTACTATCGCCGGCAGCACGAGCATCTCAAACGGCTGGCCGATTACGTGATCGAGCAGCACTTTCCCCATCTGCTCAAGGCTGAGGACCGCTACGCCCGCTTCTTCCAGGAAGTGGTGACGAGGACGGCGCAGCTCATCGCCCAGTGGCAGGCGATCGGCTTTGCGCACGGGGTGATGAACACAGACAATATGTCGATCTTGGGCCTGACGCTCGACTACGGGCCGTTCGGCTTCATGGACGACTATGATCCCGGCTTTATCTGCAACCACTCTGACCACAACGGCCGCTATGCCTTCGACCGGCAGCCGTATATCGGTCTCTGGAATCTGAGCTGCCTTGCCCAGGCCTTGCTGCCATTGGCGGCCAAGGAGGCGCTGAAAGCCGCTCTCGACACCTATGAGGCGACGTTGAATCGCCACTACTGGGCATTGATGCGGGCGAAGCTGGGGCTAGAACGGTCAAGACCGGAAGACGAAACCCTGATCCAGGACTTGTTGGCGCTGATGCAGGCCGGCCGCGTGGACTATACGATCTGTTTCCGAACATTGGGCGACTTTGTGACCGTTTCGCCCAGCGGAAAAGGAAACAGACCGGGAGCCGATTCCGCGCTGCGCGATTTCTTTGTGGATCGCGACGCCGTTGACGCGTGGGCCCGGCGATACGCCGCCCGGCTGCGTGACGAAGACAGCGAGGATGCAGAGCGCCGGCGGCGCATGAACCGCGTGAATCCGAAGTATGTCTTGCGGAACTATCTGGCCCAGCGGGCCATCGAGCAGGCGCAGCAGAAAGATTTTTCTGAAATCGATCGCCTTCTCACTGTCCTTCGAGATCCTTTCACCGACCGGCCGGGCATGGAATCCTACGCCGCCGCGCCGCCCGACTGGGGCAAGCGTCTGGTCGTGAGCTGCTCGTCGTGATCGCATGCGCATCGAGCAATTCGGCGGGATGACGATCCGGATCACCGGCGGGACGGACGGGACAGGCGGAGGCCATGGCCCGGTGGTCATTCTCCTGCACGGTTTCGGTGCGCCCGGGGACGATCTGGTGTCGCTCGGGGATGCCATTGACGCCCCGGCCGGGACCCGCTTCGTGTTTCCCGAAGGGCCGCTCTCCCTTCATCTCGGGTTCGGCAACTCGCGGGCCTGGTGGATCATCGACTGGAACCGGGTCAACCAGGACATCGCCGCGGGCCGCTTTCGCGATTTGTCGCGGGAGGTCCCGAAGGGCCTGCCTGCAGCAAGACGGGGGGTGCTGGCGATGCTCATGGAATTAGAGCATCGTTTCGGGGTTGATCCCAGGAAGACAGTCTTCGGCGGCTTTTCCCAGGGCGCCATGCTGGCCTGCGACGTGATCTTGAGGACGGAACATCTGTTCGCTGGACTGGTGTTGCTCTCCGGCACGTTCCTCGCTCAGGATGAGTGGGCGCCGTTGATGCCGAAGCGACGGGGCCTGCCGGTCTTCCAAAGTCACGGCACGCACGATGAGATCCTGCCGCACATGTTGGCCGAGCGGCTGCGAGACGAATTGACAAAGGCCGGGCTCAGGGTTGACTGGCACAGCTTTCGAGGCGGGCATGAAATTCCGGACGGGATCGTGGAACGCCTCGGTGTGTTTCTCCGAACAGTCCTCAGTCGCACATGAGTGAGATCACACCGTTCACGACCAACAGCGCGGACGGCCGGCGCGGATGTTCAGTGATCGGGTCTCCACCGTCAATTCCGAAAGTTTGGCGCTGAACCCTGGTGCCTGACTGCTAGGGGTCTTTTCCCGCCGCGGCCTGCATCACCGCTTCGCGCAGGCCCGCTGAATGGGGATTGTTCACCGCGCGGCGGACGAGGATATCGGCGGGCCGGACGGTCTTGCCGTAATACGAGCTGTTCCACTCGTCCCGGAACGCGATGACCGCGCCTTCCAGCGACACGCCCGCGAAGAGCCCCTTGGCCTTCGCGAAGGAGAGCAGATCGACACTGAGGTTGGGAGCGGTCGCTCCCTCCACGCCGGCGCCCACCGGCCCGACGGCGATGGAGGCATCGGCGCCGAGCTTGAAGGTGCTGGTCAACATCGATTCGACGCCCTTCTTGGTCATGATGAGGAGGATCACCTCGGCCGCCTGCGCGCCGAACTGGAAGCCGAAACTGCCGGCCCCCATCGTATAGAACGCCGGCTCGCTCCACTCGCCGGTCTGCTCATCACGCACCAGCAACACGCCGCTGCCGCCCGCGCCGCCGAAGAAAAAGGCGGCCTTCAAAAACTGGGGCACGATGAACACGCCTTTGGCGTCCTTCACGTGATCCCGAAACCAGCTCATGTTGGAATCGGCCAGAAAGCTTTCCAAGGTCATACGCGCCCGATCCACCAAGTCTCGTTGCTCGCGGTCATCGGCCCACGTCGAATCGGGTGCCGCTCCCGAGAGCGCAGTCAGGACGACGGCGAGGACAAGCTTCGCGACGGGCCGGGCGATGGGTTTTGGAAGAAAGACTCGCAGTGCCTGTCTCTGTGGTCTGAACATGATCCCTCCATTTGCGTGCGCGATGGTTCGCCTCGCGTCACAGGACCGTTGCTTCTCAGCGTTCGGCCATTGTCGCCGACGGCCTGGCCTTGGGCAACCCCGCAGCGGAACAACGCGTTCAAGCGATCATTTCGACCATCGAGACGGAACCGTGTGTGACGGGACCGGAAGGCGCTCGAATTCCGCATCACTACGGAACCCCGGCAGGGCCCAGCGCAGCCCGGCGGCCGCCGCCAGCGTGACCACCCCGCCGAGGGCGACCGTCAGCGGCGCGCCGATCCACGCGCCAGCGATGCCGCCCAACAGGCTGCCGAAAACGGTGAATCCTAGCGAGGCGGTCGTATAAAGGCTGACCACCCGTCCCCGCATGCCGTTCGGCGCGAGCGATTGCAGCAGGGTGTTGCTCCCGGCCAAGGTGCTGACCATGGCGAAGCCGATCGCGATCAGGGCCGGGAGGGAGAGCCACAGCGAGCGGCTGGCAGCGAACAGGACCAGGCTGCCGCCGAACAGGGCCGCGGCGTGGCAGATGGATGAGGGGAGGCCGGTCACCGAGGGCCGGCGCGCGAGCCTGAGCGCGCCGGCCAAGGCGCCCAGGCCGGTCGCGGCCATCAGCCAGCCGAGCCCGGCCGGGCCGATCCGCAGCACCTCCCCCGCAAAGACGGGCAGGAGCGTGGCATAAGGCATGGCGGCGATGCTCACGACGGCGACGGCGGACAGCACCGCGCGGACATGGGGCGTCGTGCGAGCGTAAGTGAGCGCTTCGTGGAACTGGCTCGCGGCGTTCCCCGTCGGATGAGGCGGGGGCGGCGCGATCTGCATGGCCTTCAGGCAGCCCAGGACCGCCAGGTAGCTCAGGGCATTGATCACGAAACACGAGCCCTCGCCCAGCGCCGCGACCAGCACGCCCGCGATCGACGGGCCGACAATCCGGGCGGCGTTGAACATCGAGGAATTCAGCCCGATGGCGGACGGGATGTCCTGCGGCGGGACCAGATCGGTCATGAATGTCTGCCGGGTGGGGACCTCCAATGCGCTGATCAGGCCCATCAGCAACGCCAGCGCAAGAATCCAGGGAACCGTCACGAAGCCGGTCAGCGTGAGCGCTGCTAGGGTCGCAGCCTGCAACAGCAACAGAACTTGGGTGAGGACCATCAGCCGATAGCGAGGAACTCGGTCCGCCACCAGGCCTGCCGCGAGCGACAGAACGAGAATCGGCGCCCGGGCGAGGAATTCCGTCACGCCCAGGAGAAGCGGTGACTCCGTCAGCCGATAGACGAGCCAGGCTTGCGCCAGGCTTTGCATCCAGGAGCCGCACAGGGAAAACCCGTGGCCTGCCGCAAAGAGGGCGAAGTTGCGATGGCGCAGGGCGCGCCAGGGCGACGCGGAAGGCGGATGCTCGTTCAAGAGGATATCTCGGGTTGATGAAACGGAAATGGCCCTGGTCTCGCTCCTGTGTACCATATCACGTGACCGATGGACAGGGGATGCGCCTGCGCCCTGTCGTCTCTGCTGATGCTGTGTTAGACTACCGCGCTGCCGGCTCGGTCGCGAGTCGTCAAACGGTCAAACGAACGCTCTCCGAGCGTACGGCGGAAGAAAGGACTGGTTCGCCATCCATGAGCGCGAACGACAAGCAGGTGATTGTTTCCTTGATCGGCGTCGGCAAGGTCTATCCGCCGAAGAAGCAGGTGCTGCGGGACATTTATCTGGGCTTCTACTACGGAGCCAAAATCGGCGTCCTGGGGTTGAACGGGTCGGGCAAAAGCACGCTGCTGCGCATCATCGCCGGCGTGGACAGCGACTATCTCGGCGAGATCACCAGGTCCAAGGGCTACACGGTCGGACTGCTGGAACAGGAACCGCAGCTCGATCCGACCAAGACGGTCAAGGAGGTCGTCGAAGAAGGCCGCAAGGACGTGATCGCCCTGCTGAAAGAGTATGAGGACGTGAGCAACAGGATCGGCGAGGTCTCGCCTGAGGAAATGGACAAGCTCTTGGAGAAGCAGGCCCAGCTTCAAGAACGGATCGAGGCGGCCAACGGCTGGGAGCTGGAAAACGAGCTGGAGGTCGCGATGGACGCGCTGCGCTGCCCGCCGCCCGACCAGAAGATCGGCACGCTTTCCGGCGGTGGAAAGCGCCGGGTCGCGCTCTGCCGCCTGTTGATCCAGGAACCGGATATCCTCTTGCTGGACGAGCCCACCAACCATCTCGACGCCGAATCCGTTCAGTGGCTGGAGCAGCATCTGCAGCAATACAAGGGCACGGTCATCGCCGTGACGCACGACCGCTATTTTCTCGACAACGTCGCCGGCTGGATTCTGGAACTGGATCGCGGCCACGGGATTCCGTTCCAGGGCAACTATTCGTCGTGGCTGGAGCAGAAACAGGCGCGGCTGGAAAAGGAAGAGAAAGCCGAATCCAAGCGGCGGAAGACCTTGGAGCGCGAACTGGAATGGATTCGCATGTCGCCCAAGGCTCGCCAGGCCAAGGGCAAGGCGCGGCTCAACCGCTACGAAGAACTGGTGAATCAGCAACAAGAGCGGAGAGCCGAGGACCTGGAGATTTACATTCCGCCGGGGCCGCGCCTCGGCGACGTGGTGGTCGAGGCGAAAGGCCTCAGCAAGGCCTACGCCGACAAGGTCCTGTTCGAGAACCTCAGCTTCAGTCTGCCGCGCGGCGGCATCGTCGGCGTCATCGGGCCGAACGGCGCCGGCAAGACAACGCTCTTCAAGATGATCGTCGGCAAGGAGAAGCCGGACGCGGGCACGATCACGCTCGGCGAGACGGTGAAGCTCGGCTATGTGGATCAGGACCGCACGCTCGACGGCAACAAGACCGTCTGGGAAGTCATCTCCGACGGGAACGACACGATCAGGCTCGGCAAGGTCGAAGTGAACTCGCGGGCGTACTGCGCGCGGTTCAACTTCAGCGGCACCGACCAGCAGAAGAAGGTGAAGGACCTCTCGGGCGGGGAACGCAACCGGGTGCACCTCGCGCGGATGCTGAAAGAGGGGGCGAACCTCATCCTGCTGGATGAGCCGACGAACGATCTGGACGTGAACACCCTGCGCGCGTTGGAAGAGGGGCTCGAGTCGTTCGGCGGCTGCGCCGTCGTGAGCAGCCACGACCGCTGGTTCTTGGACCGCATCGCCACCCACATCCTGGCCTTCGAGGGCGATAGCCGCGTCGTCTGGTTCGAAGGCAACTACAGCGAATACGAAGCCGACCGAAAGAAACGGCTCGGCAAAGAAGCTGAACGCCCGCACCGGATTCGGTATCGGAAACTGATCCGCAGTTAGCCGGTCGTCATGCCACGTCCCGCCGGCGAGGAAGGCACGAACTCGATCGCCCTTGTCACCGGAGCCGGCGGCCTGATCGGGAGCTACCTCGTCAAGACCGCCGCGCGCTGGGCACCGGAATGGCGGGTCCAGGGGCTGAGCCGTTCCGAGGTCGATCTCACCGATATGGATCGGGTCCGCGAGCTATGGCGGACTTTGAAGCCGAGCCTGGTCATTCACTGCGCGGCCATGAGCCGGACGGAAGCCTGCGAACGCGATCCGGCTCTGGCCCGCAAGCTCAACGTCGAGGTCACGGCGCTGCTTGCCGACCTCTCCGCAAACCTTCCCTTTGTCTTTTTCTCCAGTGACCAAGTCTTTGATGGCCGCGCAGGCTGGTACATGGAAACAGACGAACCCCATCCGCTCAATGTGTATGCCGAAACCAAGCTGGCGGCCGAACGGCATGTGCTGGCGCATCCGAGGCACACGGTGGTGCGGACGTCGTTGAACGCCGGATGGTCGCCGACCGGGGACCGGAGTTTCGTCGAAGAGATGCGACGGGCGTGGCAAGCCGGGCGGAGGCTCATGCTGTTCACCGATGAATTTCGGTGCCCGATTCCCGCCGGGGTCACGGCGCGGGCCGTCTGGGAATTGACGACAAAGAATCGGCCCGGACTGTATCATCTGGCCGGCGCCGAGCGGCTGTCGCGTTGGGACATTGGCCGGCTACTGGCTGCACAGTGGTCGGAGCTCCGCGCCGAGATGGCGCCCGGGTCGGTTCGGGACTACGCTGGGCCGTACCGTCCTCCGGATTTGTCCTTGAACTGCGACAAGATCCAAGCGGTGCTGTCGTTTCGGTTGCCGGGATTCGGCGAGTGGCTGGCCGGGCGCGCGGGCCGTAATCACGATCCGTGGGACTACGAAAGCCCGTGAAGCGCGATGCGCCAAGCGTGACCGTGAGGCGCAAGTTTGGCAAGAGGAACATGCCGTGACGGGGTCCGATCCGCTTCCGCTCGTCGTGACCGCTTATGTCGCGATGGCCGCGTTCATGGCGGGGCTGTGGGCTTTGCAACTCCGCCTGCGGAACGCCTCGATCGCGGATGCCGGATGGTGCCTGGGTCTCGTCCTCATCGTCTGCTGGTACGCAGGGGCCGCCCACGGGGACACGGATCGCCGATGGCTCGTCGCGATCATGGGATCGATCTATGCCCTTCGCCTTGGGTTCTACATCTTGATCGATCGCGTGCTCGGCAAAGCGGAAGATGCGCGCTATCAGCGGCTCCGGCAGGAGTGGGGGGAGCAACAACATGTCCGAATGTTTTTTTACTTTCAATTACAGGCCGCCGCAATCGCCCTGTTCTCGCTCCCGTTTCTGGTCCTTATGCAGAATCCTCGGCCGACGTTTAGCCTGTGGGAGTTGGCCGGCGCGCTCCTGTGGCTCCTCGCCGTCACCGGCGAGTCGATGGCCGACTGGCAACTGGCTCGATTTCGCGCCAAGCCCTGGAATCGCGATCGAGTGTGCCGCGAGGGACTCTGGCGGTATTCGCGCCACCCGAACTATTTTTTCGAATGGTTGCACTGGTGGGCGTATGTCGTGATGGGTGTGGGGCTGCCGAACTGGGGGGTGACGCTGCTGGGGCCGCTGGTGATGGGATGGGCGCTGCTGAAGGTGACGGGCATTCCGCCGAGCGAGGAACAGGCTGTCGCCGGCCGCGGGGAGGAGTATCGGCTCTACCAGCGAACCACGAGTGCCTTTTTCCCGTGGTTTCCGAAAACCGAGAAAAGGGGTCGGGAACCTTAATTCGCGCTGGCGTGACGTCCGCCCTCAACGCGCCGGATGGACATTGGTCGAGAGTACCGTGGCGAGGTTGTGTGTGGCGTCAATCGGGTGTGCGTCGGCCGCACCCGCGTCGACCGGCGTCCACGACGTGCATCAGCTCACGAACCCTCTGGGCGGGTCTTGCCTCGGGAGGTTAGGAGGTCGATCCCGTACCGAGGAGCCGTGATCGCCTCACTCCGGCATCGTGGGCAACGACTTGGTTTGGTCAAGCGCGACCGGTCCCGAAAGATATAGCCGCAGTCCCGGCACTGGGACGGTTCCAGCATGAAGCGGCGCGACCGGTCGCTGGCGACGGTCTTCGCGATGTGGAGCAGGTGGTCTTCGACCTGGCGTTCAGAGATGCCGACCAGTTGCGCCAATTGCCGCGACGTCAGCCGCGTGTTGAAGAGCAAGTCCGCAATCCGCTGACGAGCGGTCTGTTCCGGCGGAAGCATGGACGGTGATGATACGCGAGACCAAAGGACAAAGCCAAGCCATCCGTTGACGTTTCTCCGCCGGCCGCGGGAACGGGCTGTCAGGAACACGGCATGAAACTGCTGATGACGGTGGTGAGCGCCGCTGTGGCCTTGGCGGGTCTCGCGCTGGCGGTGGGAGCGGCCCTGAGCGCCCCCTCGCGCGGCAAGCGGTTGGCTCAGGCCCTGCGGATGCCTCATCCCGCCGTCATCGCCCACCGAGGCGCGTCCTATTACGCGCCGGAGAGCACTCGGCCCGCGTACTTGCTCGCTCGCGAGATGGGCGCCGATTATCTGGAGCTGGATCTTCAGAGAACGCGAGACGGGGTATTGATCGTTTTTCATGATGACGATTTGTCCCGCACCACCGACGTGGCCGAGGTCTTCCCCGGCCGAGAGCGCGCACCGGTCGGCTCCTTTACGTTCGAAGAGCTGGCGCGTCTGGATGCCGGGTCCTGGTTCAACCGGCGGTTTCCGAAACGGGCGCGGCCGGCGTTTCGCAGCCTGCGCATCTTGCGGCTGGACGAAGTGCTCGCCCTCGCCGAGGGTAAAGACCCGCGCCCGGGCCTGTACATCGAAACCAAATCCGCGCACCGCTATCCGGGGATCGAGCGGCAATTGATCGAGACGCTCGCCGCGCAAGGGTGGATCGATCGGGCGGCCGTCGGTCCGCAATCGCGCGTGATCCTCCAGTCGTTCGAGCTTGACAGCCTCGCCCGGTTGCAAGCTCTGGCGCCGCAGGTGCCCAGAGTCTTCCTGATCGACGAAACGCTGATCGCCCGAGAAGGGTGGAACTCGTTGCTCAAAAAGGCGCAGACGGTGGCATCTGGAATCGGGACCTGGGGCCTTCGTCATGCGCTCAGCCCGCGCTGGGATCGGGCCGCAGCGCCGGTGCGCTACCTCACGACCTGGCCCTGGTACACGGGGGGCGCCCATCGTGCCGGCCTCGTGGTCCATGCCTGGACCGTCAATGATCGATGCGAACTGCGGGCCCTCCGTCTCTTCGGCGTGGACGGATTCTTCACCGATCGTCCCGACTTGGCGTTAGCCATGGGTGGTCGGGGCTCGGCGCTGGAGCCGGGCCGGCTGTGGGAGAAGATCGGCTACTGATGCGGAGAGGGCAGCGAGTCGCTGGTAGCGCGGAGCGAACAGCTCGCCCAACAGTGCGAACAGCGAACGGCAAAGCTCTCTAGGGCTATCGGCTCTATGCCCGCTCCAGGTTCCGCCAACCGAGGGCCTGCGAAGACGGTGGAAGCAATTTCTTCCCGTGAGGACCCCTGTGAGAACCAACCGGCGGACCCCCCTGAGATTCGTCAGTTGAACAAGTCGGCCAGGTCTGGCAGGATCATTCCCCTAAGCCGCTGGTTCTATGGAGTCTTCGAAAGAGGTTTCGACCTATGAAAGTACTTGCGGTTCATCCCGGTCCGCTCATGTACACCAAGATTTATCTCCGGCTGGAGCCGCTCGGTCTGGAATTGGTCGCGCAAGCCGCTCGGCAGGCTGGCCATGACGTCCGGCTGCTGGATCTCCAGGTGGAAACGCACCACGACTATGTGCGAGTGCTCGACGACTGGAGGCCCGACGTGGTTGCGTTCTCCTGCAACTACTTGGCGAATGTGCCGGAAATCGTGGACCTGGCGAAACTGACCACACAAAAGCTGCCTGGCTGTTTTGTGTTCGTCGGTGGCCACAGCGCGTCCTTCATCGCGCAAGAATTGCTGGAACACGGGGCGGGGGCCATCGACTGCGTGCTGAAAGGCGAAGGCGAGGCCGCCGTCGCCAAGCTCCTGCTGGCGGTCGAACACGATCGCCGCGCCATCACCATGGTGCCCGGCGTCGTCGCCCTCACCGGTGAAGGGCCGCCGCCGCAGTTCGTTGAGAGCCTCGATCACCTCCGCCCAGCCCGCGAACTCCTACGCCATCGCCGGAAGTACTTCATTGGCGTGCTCGATCCCTGCGCCTCTATCGAATTCGCGCGCGGTTGTCCCTGGGACTGTTCCTTCTGCAGCGCCTGGACCTTTTACGGGCGGAGTTATCGCGTTGTCAGCCCGGAGCGGGCCGTCGAGGATCTAAAGCGGATCGAAGAACCGGGCATTTTTATCGTCGACGACGTGGCGTTCATCCAGGCGAAACACGGGCTCGACATCGGGGAGGCTATCGCCCGCGAGGGCATCAAAAAGCAGTACTATTTGGAAACGCGCGGCGACGTGCTGCTGCGCAACAAGGAGGTGTTCCAGTTCTGGAAGAGATTGGGCCTCCAGTACATGTTCCTGGGCATCGAGGCGATCGACGAAGAAGGCCTCAAAATGCACCGCAAGCGCATCTCGCTCGGCAAGAACTTCGAGGCTCTGGAGTTCGCCCGCTCGCTCGGCATCACGGTTGCCATCAACCTGATCGCGGACCCCGATTGGGATCGGAAACGGTTCGAGGTCATCCGGGAATGGTGTCTGGAAATTCCGGAAATCGTGAACATCAGCGTCAATACGCCCTATCCGGGAACGGAAAGCTGGCGCACTGAGGCGCGGAAGTTCCAGACGCGGGATTACCGGCTCTTCGACATCCAGCACGCGGTGTTGCCGACGCGGCTGCCGCTTCCCGAGTTTTACGAGGAGCTGGTCAAGACTCAACAGGTCTTGAACAAGAAGCACCTGGGCTGGACCGCTCTCAAGTCCACGGCCAAGATTGCAGTCGGCCATCTCCTGCGCGGACAGACGAATTTCGTGAAGATGCTGTGGAAGTTCAATAGCGTGTACAACCCCATGCTGCAGCTCGCCGATCATCAGAAGCCCGTCAAGTACCAGATGAAGCTGCCCGAAACGACCCCCGAGAGGTTCAGTTCCAAGCTACTCTATATCCTCCCGCCTCCCGGCCGTCGTGGTCGGGCCATCGATGACTCGACCGAGCAGTTTGTGGACGCCACCCGGACGGGAACGGGCGTCTAGCCGACCTCCTCGGGCCTGTTTTGAAAAATAGCCAGCGGCCAATGGTGAATAGCTAATCGCTTCACCCCCTTTCCCTTCGAGGGGAGTGGGGTGGGGGCGATTGTGGGGACACGCTTGCGATTCAGTGGCAACGGGTGAAACAGGGTGGCCCAGAAGGCAATGGAGACTGTGCGAGCCAGACCGATAGTCGGCAGCAAGTCGCTCTGCGGTGCTGGCCGTTAGCTGCGTGCTATGTGCCAGGTCCATATATGGCGAACCCAATGAAGACTGCTATACTAGCTCCCCGGCCACACCTTTTGACGACGCATTGAGTCCGGAACAGTGAAGGCGGCGAACTGGGATGAACTGGCCGAGCTGGCCTTGTCGCGCGTCCGGGCGGTCGGCGCGGAGTACGGCGATATTCGCATTCTGGACAGCGTGACGCAGACCGTTCACGGCGAGGATCGGCGGATTGCGCAGGTGCGGGACAGCCGCGACAGCGGCTTCGGCGTGCGCGTGCTCTACCGTGGCGCCTGGGGATTTGCGGCCAGCTCGATCCTGTCCCTGGAGGAGGTGCCGAAGGTCGCCGAGCTGGCGATCGAGATCGCCAAGGGGTCGGCCGCTCTGCTCAGCGAGCCGGTGCGCCTAGCGGACGAGCCGGTCCATCGAGACCGGGTGATCACGCCTCGGCGGAGCGATCCCTTCTCCGTGCCGCTGGAAGACAAGGCGATGCTGCTGCTGGATGTGATGGAGTACGTCCACCGGCAGCCCGGCATCGTCCGCAGCCGCGCGAACCTCTGGGCCCGTCGCGATCTCAAGTTGTTCGTCTCCACCGAAGGCTCGCGGTTGGAGTTCGATCTTTTGGCGACCCAAGGGGACTTCGAGGCGACCGCAGTCCACGACGGACGCTTCGCTTCGCGCAGTTTCAGCACGCCGCACCTCCGCACCGGCTACGAGCTGATCGCCGAGGCCAACTTCTTGGCCGAGGCGCCGCGCATCGCTGCGCAGGCGGTGGAGAAAGTCAAGGCTCCTCCGGTGGCTCCAGGGTGCTACGATCTCGTGCTCGATCCGGAGCATCTGTCGCTCACCATCCACGAATCCTGCGGCCATCCCAGCGAGCTGGATCGCGCGCTGGGCTATGAGGCGAACTATGCGGGGACGAGTTTTCTCACACCCGACAAGCGCGGGACCTTCCGCTATGGGTCGACGCATGTAAACCTCGTGGCCGACAACACCGAGCCGGAGACGCTCGCCGCCACGGGGTACGACGACGACGGAGTGACCTGCCAGAAGTGGGACATCGTGCGCGAGGGGATCTTCGTCGGCTACTGCACGAACCGCGAAATGGCGCCCAAGATCGGCGAGCCACGCTCGCGCGGGTCGAACCGGGCGGACGGTTGGGGCAGCGTGCCAATCGTGCGGATCGCCAACATCGGGCTGGAGCCCGGCGCAGCCACGCTGAACGATCTCGTCGCCGACGTGAAACGCGGCATCTACATCGAAGGGCACGGCTCTTACAGCATCGACCAGCGGCGGTACAATTTTCAGTTTGGCGGCGATGCCTTCTGGCTGATTGAGCACGGGCGGCGCACGCACATGCTCCGGGATGTGATCTATCACGGCATCACACCGGAGTTCTGGGGCCGGTGCGACGGCGTGGCGGACCGTTCGCACCGCCGCCGCTTCGGGTTCGTCACCTGCGGGAAGGGTCAGCCCGGTCAGTCCGGTTGGATGACCCACGCCGCCGTGCACGCGCGCTTCCGGAACGTGGACGTGATTCGAGGACAAGCTGCGTCATGACCAAAGGCTCGGCCGCCGTACCCAAACTGACCGACCGGGACGAATTCCGATTCCTCGCCGATCTGGTGTTCAAACACTCGAGCGGCGACCACACGTTCGTCTCGCTGCACGATCAACGCGGCGGCACCGTCCGCTTCGCCAACAATCAGGTCGTCCAAAACGTCGACACGCGGCGAATCTCGTTCAGCGTCACGGTCGCGTTCGGCCGCCGGCATGGATCCGCCGGCACGACGGACCTGACCGCGGGTTCGGTGCAGGAGACGCTCAAACGCGCCGAGCGCCTCGCGCGGGTTTCTCCCGAGGACCCAGAATATCTGCCGCCGGTCGACCCGCAATCCTACCCAGCATGGCCTGCGGCGCGGCCGGAAACCGCGGCGGCGGGCCCGGCCGGGCGCTTGGCGTACGCACGGGAGGCGATCGAGTTGTGCCGGGGCGAGCGGCTCACGGCGGCTGGCATCGTGTCGTCATCCGCCGCGACCGTCGGCGTGGCCGCGAACACCGGTCTCTTCGCTCACGAGGAACGGACTGAGGCGCGGTTCAGCCTGACGGCGCAGCATGGCGAAGCGAGCGGCTGGGCCTCCGCAGCGCACCGGTCGATCGATCGGCTTGCCGTGCGTGAACGGACGCAGATCGCCATCGACAAAGCGAAACGGTCCGTTGGAGCGAAAGAGATACCGGCCGGCCGCTATGCGGTCATTCTTGAAGCGCCGGCAGTGGCCGGTCTTCTGACCTGGTTCATCTGGATGTTGGACGCCAAGGCGTTCTACAGGGGAACCAGCCCGTTCAGCGGCAAGCTGGACCGACGGGTCGTCGACCCGCGGCTATCGCTGAAGAACCGGCCGGACCATCCTGATTTACTCGGCTATGGATTCACGAGCGAGGGGCTCCCTGTGAACGCGTCGACGTGGATCGACGCGGGCGTGCTCCGACAACTGTCGTACGATCGGTTCACCGCCAAGGAGCACGGCATCGACCACATTGCGACGTTGGAGTCGCCGCTGCTGTCGGGAGATGGGTCGGCGAAGCCCGGTCTCGAAGACCTGATCCGCAGCACGGCCCGCGGCGTGCTCGTCACCAACTTCTGGTACATCCGTCCAGTGAATCCCACCGATCTGACTTTAACCGGCATGACCAGGGATGGCACCTTCTTGATCGAGGACGGCCGGATCATGACGGCGGTGCGCAACTTCCGGTTCCATGATAGTCCGCTGCGGGCCTTCAACGAGATCGATGCGTTCACCCTCCCCGAGGAGGCGGTCACTGCCGAGACCGGGAAATTGCTTGTGCCTGCTATGAAAATCCGGGACTTCAATTTCTCCAGCGTGACGCGATTCTAATTCGAT
The DNA here is from genome assembly GCF_976986435.1 of Nitrospira calida. NCBI lineage: Bacteria > Pseudomonadati > Nitrospirota > Nitrospiria > Nitrospirales > Nitrospiraceae > Nitrospira > Nitrospira calida. The sequence goes on along the minus strand of NZ_OZ335950.1, from coordinate 3,796,084 downwards.
CTGAGGTCCTCCGGATGGACACCTGACTCGACTTGTGTAGGGTCCTGCCTGCACTGTGCACACATCTTCGCCAGAGCCGCACTTGTGCTCGCCAGTCTGTTGTGCAAGTCCTTGGAACTGCGCCGGGTTGTAGAAACTGTGCGCGATCGGTGCGGCTGATGCTATGGCATAGTCCTTGCCGAATCTCCTTCCGTGGCAGTTCATAACAACAAGGGAGGTGTCATAAATGACACGATCGCTGCTTTTGGTGTTCGCCGTTCTGACGGTGTTGATTTTCGCCACGCCGGTTATTGCCCAAGGCCCGCCGTTCACGCCGCCTGGTCCTCCCAGACCTGTTCCCGCGCCGTTGCCGGATGAGGCATGTGCGCAGGTGCCGGAATTGTGCGTAGCGCAGTAGGTGCGCCGCGAGACCGGCCGCTTTGGCTGCATGGAAGCGGCCGGCCCGCCCCCAGTTTTTCGCCGTCCCGGCGCATTCACGAACGTGTCCGCCGTTCTCCATCCTGGGTTCTGCCGTTCGAACCAGACAACGCGCCTCGTCCCCGGCGGACTCCCATTGACTAAGGCGTCGGGCAAGCGTACACAGAAAGTCAGTCGTGCCTGCAGTCTGCACAAACCCTAGCCGGCTGTTCGCGGCTGGCTTCAGGACGTCATGACGTTCCTCGCTCGATCCCGAGACGGCCTGGCCGTTCCTGAACCCTTTCGGCACGGATACGATCCACCATTCGGGCGCGCAAGCTCCGTGACGTTCCTCTGGTCCTGACCGATTCGTCTCCTTTCATCCTCTTCCAATTCGAACGGCGGCCTGAGACCATTTGAGAAGCTCGCCGCATTGGAGGTGCTGTCATGGCGCGAATGTTCAAAGAGGCTCCCGTGAAACTTGTCCGGATTCTTCTTCCTACGGAACGCCCGTCGCCCGGATGCCATCCGTTTTCGCGAACCCTCGTCTTGTTGAAACTCGAGCGGGGAGCGGCCGCCGCCCGAGGCCGGATGGCGTGCGCCGCTCAGCGGTTCAAACGGGTCGGGACATGGGCCGCGCACGGGCCATGCTGCTCCGAACGATGCGGGAACGGTTTGCCTCCCGATGGGCGACAGCGGTGGAGGCCTTGCGCTTCGCGGCAGCGCTCTGCCGAGCGCAAGCGGTGGCCGCAATGCGGCGCGTGGTATCGACGGCCAGCCGTGGGCTCGCGGCATGGCCGCCGAAGCCGAACGGCATGCGGCGCGGCATCGCGGAGGCGAGCTACGGGCTGATGCGATGGCTTGTGGATCGTGCGCAGGCGATGCGCATGGTGAGAGGCGGCAAGACTCTGATCGCCCTGCGGGAGCGGGTCAAGGCTCAGCAGCGGGAGCTGGCGCAGATCACCGCGCAAGTTTGAGACCTCCAGGCGATGATCCGCTCGCAGCAGGAAGTCCTGATTCGGTTCGGCGACGAACTGGACCAAGTGGCGATGCGCGTGATGCCGTCGGCCCGGGCGAGGCCGCGAAGTCCTGAAAACCGGGCGGTGAGGTGCTCGAAACCCAAGCGGCGCGGCGTAGAGCCAGACGTCGCGGCAGCCAGCGCGGACGTGTCGTTATGAGCATATGGGGAGGGTGAGCGTGGCGTCTCGATCTGTGGTGTGGGGGAGTGGGGCTGTCCTGTTTGCGGCGCTTTTTTCTGGAGCGTGTTCGAGCGCGAGACAGAACGTCTCGGAGCAGGTGTCCGCAGGAGTCCCGCTGTACGACAATCTGGGCGCCCTGCATCACCCGATCACCACGGCATCGGCGAAGGCTCAGCAGTATTTTGATCAGGGACTCCGGCTGGTGTACGCCTTCAATCACGAGGAGGCGATCCACTCGTTCGAGGAAGCGGCACGATACAATCCCAATGCGGCCATGGCCTATTGGGGCATCGCGCTGACGCTGGGGCCGAACATCAACGCCCCCATGGACAGGGCACAGGAACGCCGGGCGTATGAGGCCCTGCAACAGGCCCTGTCGCGGCGCCAGCGCGTCAGCTCAAAGGAGCGCGCCTACATCGAGGCACTCGCCGCCCGGTACTCGTCGGACCCGAACGCGAAACGGGAGACACTGGACCGAGCTTACGCGAAGGCAATGCGGGAAGTCTGGGAGCGAGACCCGGATGACAGTGATGCCGGTACGCTCTTCGCCGAAGCGCGCATGGACCTGCAGCCGTGGAACTTTTGGACTCCTGACGGGTGCCCCAAGGGAAACACGGAAGAGATCGTCGCGATCCTCGAGCGCGTCTTGACGCTGAACCCTGACCATCCGGGGGCGTGTCACTATTACATCCATGCCGTTGAGGCGTCGCAGAGGCCGGAACGCGCACTTCCCTGCGCCGAACGGCTCCCGAGGCTGGTCCCGGGTGCGGGTCATCTTGTCCATATGCCCGCCCACATTTATCTGCGACTGGGGCGGTATCGGGAAGCAGTGGAGCGAAACGTGCATGCGGCGGCGGTCGATCAAGAATATTAAAACACCGGCATCTCACCGGCATCTATCCGACGGGCTACTATCCGTACAACCTCCACTTCCTCTGGGCGGTGCTTGCCATGGAAGGGCGAAGCCGGGAAGCCATTCAAGCCGCTCGCGAACTCCACCGAGTGGTCTCGTGGGACGAGGCGCGCAACGATCCCTCGACGGAAGAATTCACCCCTATGCTCCTCTTTGCGCTGGTCCGGTTCGGGAAATGGAGCGAGGTATTAACCGTGCCGTCGCCTCCGGTCGAGTTGGTATATACGGCGGCGATCTGGCGCTACGCGCGCGGATTGGCCTACGCGGCGATGGGCCGGTTCGACGAGGCGGATGCGAAACAGGCGAGACTGGCCGAAGCGGTCAAGTCCCTGCCTCGAGCCAGAACCCTGGGCGGGAGTCAGGTAGCGGTGTTGGCGCGGATTGTGGAGAAAGTTCTGGCGGGAGAAATTGCCGCCCGACGCGGCGATCGAGGGCAGGCCGTCTCGCGCTTGGCAGAGGCGATCACGTTGGAAGACGCGTTGCGCTACTATGAGCCTCCGCTCTGGTATTATCCGGTCCGCCATTCTTTGGGGGCCGTCTTGCTCGAAGCGAGCCGCCCGGCCGAGGCGGAGCGGATCTACCGGGAGGACCTGGCGCGACACCCGGAAAACGGCTGGGCGCTGTTCGGACTGGCCCAGAGTTTGAGGAAGCAGAACAAAACGGACGAAGCCGCGGCCGTGGAGCAGCGATTCAAGAAGGCCTGGGCGCGCGCCGACGTGACGCTGACCTCGTCGAGATTCTGACTATCGGCTGCTTCTCCGATCGTCGCCCGGTTGACCCTCCCGCCCAAAGCTGCCACCATACGTTCACGCATCGCCCTCGGCGACCGTCTTCGTTTTCGCGCAAGGAACGGAAGTGGGACACATTGTTCGGGTCGCGACGTCGCAGCGTAAGCAAATCGTCGATCTGACCGCTCGGGTGAACGAGCTGATCCGGCAAGCCAAGCTCAAGGACGGCCTGTGCGCATTGTTCCTCGCCCACACGACCGCCGCGCTCACGACCGGCGAAGTGGGAGAGGGGACGGAAGACGATTTGCTCGATGTGGTGGAGCAGATGATCCCGAAGATTCGGTTTCGGCATGCGCATGATCCGGCTCATGCTTGGTCCCACATGGCGGCGTCGATTCTGGGGCCATCGCTCACCCTGCCCGTCAAGGACGGGGCACTGGTGTTGGGGACGTGGCAATCAGTGCTGTTGGTGGAACTGGACGGGCCGAGGCAACGCGAGATCCACGTTATGTGGTCGCCGTCGTGAGGCGCAGACCGGTGATTGGGGTCATGGGGCCGAGCCAGGCCTCCCGGGAACATCTGAGGTTGGCCTCGGAGCTCGGCGAAGGGATCGCCCGCAACGGCTGGGTGTTGTTGACCGGCGGCCGCGCCGCCGGCGTGATGGACGCGGTGAACCGGGGAGCGAAACGGATTCCCGGCAGCTTGACGATCGGGGTTTTGCCGACGGCTGGCACGCGCGTGTCACGCTTCGTGGATGTGGCAATCATCACCGATATGGGCAACGCCCGGAACAACATCAACGTCCTCTCCAGCGATGTGGTGGTGGCCTGCGGACCCGGCGGGCCCGGGACGATTTCCGAAGTGGCGCTGGCGCTGAAAGCGCGAAAGCCGGTGATCCTGCTGGGCGGAGATCCGTTGGAGGTAAAGATGTTCACGAAACTTGGCGGCGGGCTGGTTCGCTCGGCGCGCACGCCGCAGGCGGTCGTCGACATGATCAGACGGCATCTGAATCGGAGGAAGGCATGAGCAGCGTGCTGAACCTGATACTGGCGGCGGGATGCGTGGTGGTCGTGGCGAGCATGGGCGGGGTCGGGGCCGGCATGGCGTCCGCCGAAACGGTCAGCGGGATCGAGCGGGCGAAACGGGCCACGGTCGGCATCTTCGCGCCGGAGCACGAGGCCTACAAGCAGACCGGCAAGGGGCATTTCGTCATGCAGGCCTCGGGAGTCCATCTCCATGACGGCTACATCCTGACGGCGCACCATGCGGTCGAGCGGGACGAGCGGGGGAAGCGCATCGTGCAGGAGGAGATCCGGGTGCTGACGACGGATGTGGAAGAATTGCCGGCCAAACTAGTTGGGGTTAGCGCATTTCTGGACATCGCAGTGTATCGCCTGACGGATGGCGCGGGCCGCTTGCCGAATGTGGGCTTTGCGGAGCGCGAGCCTCAAGCCGGCGACGCCGTTCTGACGATCGGCTATCCGCTGGGGTGGGGCCCGGCCTTCGGTTTCGGCCGGATCGGCAATCCGAACACCTTTCTGCCGACGGCGGAAGGTCGGCTCATGCAACTCGCACTCCCGGCGTGCAGCGGAAACTCCGGCGGCGGGCTCTTCGACGAGCAGGGGCAGTTGGTGGGCGTCATGCACGCCATCATCGAGACAGGAAAGGAGGATGGGCCGGGGCGCTGCAGCCAGTTCGCCTTCGCCGTGCCGGGATCACTGGTGCATCGGGTGGTTGCGGCGCTGATTCGCGGCGAACAGCCGACGTTTTCGCGACTTGGCATCGGTCTCACGGCGGTTCAGATGGGGACCCGGTGGCGGGTGGCGGCCTCCGAAGTGATGGGGCCGGCGCGCGATGCCGGTATTCAGAAAGGCGACGTTATTCTGGCGATCGACGGGACCGAGATCACCGCCGGTGCGCAGTTGAAGAATTATCTAATCGAGCGGACGACGCCGGGCCAGAAAGTGACCGTCAAAATCTTGCGCGGGCAACAAGAACAGACCGTTGTCGTCACGCTGGGGAGATCCTAACCGTTCGAGCGGTTTGGAAAAGGCGAGCTGGAGGGAGAAGAAACGCCTTCGGCCGCCGACCGCCGGGCAAGGGAGGGAGAGACCCATGAAGATCCTGTCGCTGCTGCGGCTCTCGATCGTTGCGGTCGTGGTCGCCGGACCCTTCAACGTGCCGGCGGCAAGCCCGTTGGCCAAGGCCACCTTCGCCGGCGGGTGTTTCTGGTGCATGGAGGAGGTGTTTGAGGCGGTGGACGGCGTCGCCTCGGTCATCTCGGGCTACACCGGCGGGAGGCAAGCCCATCCGACTTACGAGGAGGTGTCGGCGGGCGGAACCGGCCATGCCGAGGCCGTCGAGATTCTCTTCGACCCGGCGAAGGTGAGCTACGAGAAGTTGTTGCAGGTGTTCTGGCGGAACATCGATCCCACCACGCCCGATCGCCAGTTCTGCGATACCGGCCATCAGTACCGCTCCGCGATTTTTTATCACGACGAGATGCAGCGCAAGCAGGCGGAGGCATCGAAGCTGGCGGTCGAACAAACGAAGCCGTTCGAGGAACCCATCGTCACCGAGATTGTCCCGGCCTCGCCGTTTTACCCGGCCGAAGACTATCATCAGGACTTCTACAGAAAGAATCCTATCCGTTACAAGTTCTATAAATTCAACTGCGGTCGAGCTCAGCGGCTCGCCCAGCTCTGGGGCAAGAGGTGACCGGGGGCGGGGAACGGAGTATGTCTCGCACGATTCGGTCCTTCCGATTGTTCGGCTACGCGTGGAACACCGTGGCAGGTATCGTGTGGGCGGTGGAACTGGCGCGCAACGGGTATCTGGTGATCTTCCGGCCGATCCCCGACCTCATTCTCGCCGCCCAGCGGTTGTGCCTGCCTTGGGAAGCGCTCTGGCAACCGCTCGACGAGCTGTTCGGCGTGGCCATCGTGGGCGCGACGATCGGCGTCCTGCTCTTCACGCCGGGATTCGGTGCGCTGATCTTGGCCACGTGGCTTGAAGACCGAACGCAGGCGGCAAAGACTCTCCCTACACCCCACTCTGACACCCCCTCTGTCTGACCGGTGTTCAGATTCCCTCTTTGGAGACCAACGGTGGGGGCAAAAATCTCTACGGTGGTCGCTCCGTGTGCATCTCCGCACTGCGGCGGCATTGCAGGCAACAAAATTTCTCAAGCTGGGTCGAGAGGTTAGCATGAGAACCGGAATCGGCACGAATTTTGAGAAAAAGCGGCTATCAAGCAAGGACAGTGGAGGGATCAGGCGATTGGCGGAGTATGGCCGCAGCAACCCCCAACCACCGACTTTTCAGGGCAGGTTTCAGGCGTGGGTTGTGTGAGTCTCTGGTCGTGGGCGCGCTGCTGCTGGCCTTCCCCACGACGACGCAGTCGGACTTGGACGGACGGCCGCGCTACACCCGCCAGGAGCTTCGCCGCGCCATCAACTGGTATGCGAAACAATATCGGCTCGATCCGGCGCTGCTGTGCGCCGTCATCAAGGCCGAGTCGGATTTTCGTCCTCGAGCGATGTCCCACAAAGGGGCCATCGGGCTCATGCAGCTCATGCCCGGGACCGCTGCCTCCCTCCGCGTCGCTGATCCTCTTGATCCCATCCAGAATATCCGCGCCGGCGCCAGGCAGCTCCGCCGTCTCTTGAACCGCTACGACGGCGACCTGCCACTGGCCCTGGCGGCCTACAATGCCGGCGTGCACCGCGTGAAAGGGCGCACGCTGCCGCGCATCCGCGAGACCCGCGCCTACGTCCGCAAGGTGCTGCGGTACTACCAGGCTTTCAAACCGGGCCGGCTCCACCACGCGGGCGAGCAGAAGGTGCAGGGTTCGCCCGTCAAGCCCCGTTGACCTTGGCCCCGTCCTGTGCTTGGCGATCAGCAGCATAACCGCGCCTGAAACGGTTGCCATGAGATCGCCACGACGGGCATCTGGCCGCCCACAGGATCGAGCCCGAAGCGAATGCCGCTGTGGCAGGCGAAATGCAGTATCTGGCAGATGGGCGAGCAATTCGGCTTGCCGTTCCTTGGTGCGCCTCAGCGCTATGGAAATATGGCGGTCCCGATCGATCGGTGGGAGAGATCTCGATTCAATGCATAATTTTTTTATTACACAAGCTCACGCCGTGTGTGTAAGGTGAGCGGTGGGGTCTATGCCCGCTGCTGCTCGGGTGATATGCGCCAAACAAAGTAGAGCGGAATCCCGGCCAGCACGGTCGCGAAGCCCAGTGCAGACTCGATCGGTCGTTGGATCAGGCTATAGCCGACAATGAGCAGTGAGAGCACGACCAGCAGGCCGGGCAATGCGGGATAGAGCGGCACCCGATAGGGACGCGGCAGGTCCGGTTGCCGGCGTCGGAGCACGATCAGTGCCCCGACGGTGAAAGCCGTAAAGACCGCAAGGACCAGCCCACCGTAGATCACCAGTTGCTCGAAGGTGCCCGTAAGAATCAACAACGAAGCCCAGCCGCTCTGGAGCAGGATGGCCCGCACGGGCACCCCGGTCTTCTTGTCGAGGGCGGCGAACCAGGGGACGAACACTCCATCCCGCGCCATGGCCCAGTACACGCGTGGACCGGCCCACACCATGGCGCTCACCGCGCCGGCGATCGACAGGCAGAGTAGCGCCGCGACGAAGCGTCCGCTCGCCGGACCCCAAAGGGCGGCAGCGGCTTTTTCGGCCACCGGCAGCACCGGCGGCTGCGCCAGCGAGGTGACTGGCAGGGCGTACAGGTACACGAGATTCAGCAGCAGATACATCGCGCCCACAAAGGCGGTGGCGCCGATCATGATCCTGGGAAGGGTCCGCCCTGGCTCGGCGATTTCACCCGCGATATACCCCGCGACGTTCCACCCCAGGTAGCTGTACATCACGAAGATCAGCGCCACCATCACGGTGCCCACGCCGGGATCGGCGTCGGGCGCCCGCACAGCGAAATTCTTCCAGCTCCCTGAGCCGAGCGAGAGTCCACCCAGGGCCAGCGCAAGGATGGCGAGGACCTTCGTTGTCGTCAGCATCCGTTGTAGCCGCCCGCCGGCGCCTACGCCCGCGACATGGACGGCGGTCAGGCTCCACAGCAGAAGCAAGGCGAGTCCTTTGGCCGCCCACCCGTTGTCGTCGGCGATCGGGGCGACGCGCAGGAAGTAGGAGGCGAAGCTCACCGCCGAAGCCGCGATGGCTGCGCCGAAGCCGATGGTCAACGAAGTCCATCCGCTCAGAAACCCGGCCAACGGCCCGTACGCTCGGCGCAGATAGATGTAGTCGCCGCCGGCCTGCGGCAGCGCTGCGCCGAGCTCGCCGTAGGCCATCGCTCCGGCCAGGGCGAAGCCGGCGCCGACCACCCAGAGCGTCAGGATCAGGACCGGGTCGCCCAGGTCGCGTGCCATGAACCCAGTCGTGGTGAAGATTCCGCCGCCGATGATGTTGCTCACCAGCACACAGGCGGCGGTAAACCAGCCGACTTGATGCCGGCCGGCCGGTTCATAGCGGTCGGCTGAAGACGACCGATTCATGAGCGGATCGGGCTGAACACCAGGAAATGCTGCTGGGGCAGAAAGTCGAATTCCTGGATCACGCGATAGCCCGCCGCTTCCATTTCGCGAAGCACTGTCTCCTTCGGCGTCGCATGGCCGAAGAGCCAGCCGCTGTCTTTGTATTCGATCACGGCGATGCGACCGCCGGGCCGCAGGGCGCGTGCGAGCGACCTGAAATAGGCGGTCCGATCAGGAAGGTGATGGTAGGTGTTGCAGGTGAAGATCAAATCCACGCCGGCGGCGGGCAGGCGGGCGTCGGTCGGCGTCGCCCGGATCAGTTCGACATCGGCTACTCCGCGCTGCGCCGTCTCCCGCTCGATGAGGCGAAGCGCAGTCTCGTCCACATCCACCGCGTAGACTTTGCCCGCCGGGCCGACCGCCTCGGCCAAACGCCACGTGAAGTAGCCGCCGCCCGCGCCCAGATCGGCGACGCGCGAGCCGGGGGCGATCGCCAGAGCCTGGATCACCATCTCGGGCTGCTGCCAGGCATCCCGCGACGGATCGTTCATCCGCTGGTAGGTCCACTCGGCACAGCCACCGGCCACGACCAGTAGCCACAAGGTCGCCAGGTGGAACGCAAAGCGCGGTCGGCTGATCATGGAGCGCTTCCCTCCGTGACGGAACAGCCAGTGAACTTGTAACACAGCGAGCGTGCGTCAAGAAACCCGTCCGCGGCCGGGCCGTTGCTGAACGCCTTCTTTCGCGGTGCCAAGGATTGCGCCTACATCTGCCAAAACGCGGTCCTGTGGCGAAACGCCTTCCTCCAAAAGCAGGGGAAGCCCCTCTTCGCAACGTCCTGTTTTTTCGCCGCTGAACATTCTTGTCCCTCCGATCGTTACGGCACGGAATCTGATCCTCTGCCGGGTAGGCCGCACAGGGAGCCGCCATTCAGCGAAGGGAGACCCAGGTATCGGGAATATGGGTAACACCACTCCAGACAAGACGGGCAAGAGCCTGGCCAGGTCGATGGGACGGGGCTGGGGGGTCGCGCTCATGTTGAGTGCGATGGTGCTGGTGCCACCCGCCGTGACCAGCGAGGTGTATCAGGCGCTTCAGCCGGACGGGACGCCCAAGTTGACCAACGTGCCCGCCGATCGACGCGATCAACCGCTTCCCTTCGGAACCACTTCCATCGGAACCCGCATCTCTCAGCGCGAATTGGAACAGGCCATTGCCTGGTATGCCCGGCGGTATGGGTTGCATCCCGCCCTCCTGCGGGCGGTCATCAAGGCCGAATCTGATTTTGACCCCGCCGCCGTCTCTCGGACGGGGGCGCAGGGGTTGATGCAACTGATGCCGCGTACGGCGGCGTCGCTCAAGGTGCACGATCCCTTCAACCCGATCGAGAATATCCGTGGCGGCGCCAAGCATCTGCGCTATCTGCTCGACCGCTTCAACGGCGACCTGACGCTCGCGCTGGCTGCGTACAATGCCGGTGAGTATCGGGTGAAGCGGCATCAACAAGTGCCGCCGATCCGCGAGACCCGCTTCTACGTCAAAAAAGTCCTCACGTACTACCACGCTTATCGGACCGGTAAGGTCCAGCCCGCCTACAGATAACATCGATCGGGTGCGAACCCGCCTGTGCCAACGATTCAGCGTGCCATCGGCCTGCCCAGGGGGCGCAGGGGTTAAGAGCCCTGCACCCCCGCGTCATAGGAGGCCAGGCTTGACCTCTCCGTGCGCGTATGTCAGGAAAGAGGGCGGCCTTAGAGCAAAGGAACATGTCGGATGGCGCGCGAAGGCAATCGGCGTATGGCGAAGCTGACCCAATCGGAGATTCGGGCCATGACCTCGGCCTGCGCGCGGGTACAAGGCATCAACATGGCGCAGGGGGTCTGTGATACCCCGGCGCCGAGCCTGGTGATCGAGGCGGCCGACCGGGCGATGCGACAAGGCATCAACACCTACACCCGCTCTGATGGCCTCCCGGAGCTGCGCCACGCGCTCGCGCGCAAGCTGGCGGAGTACAACGGCATCACGGCCGATCCCGAAACGGAGATCACGGTGAGCGCCGGCGCCACCGGCGCGTTTCACTGCGCCTGCCTGGCGTTGCTCAATCCTGGCGACGAGGTCATCGTGTTCGAGCCCTATTATGCCTACCACATCAGTGCCCTGATCGCGGTGGAAGCGATCCCCCGCGTCGTGCGCACGCAGGCCCCGGACTGGACCTTCTCGCCGGCCGACGTGGAGCGGGCCATCACGAGCCGGACCGCGGCCATCGTGGTCAACACACCGGCCAATCCCTCCGGCAAGGTGTTCAGCAGGCATGAACTGGAAGCGATCGCTGAACTGGCCGGCCGCCATGACCTGTTCGTGTTCACCGATGAAATCTACGAATATTTTCTCTTCGACGACCGGAAGCACGTGAGCCTCGCGTCACTACCCGGCATGGGGGAGCGCACGATCACGATTTCCGGTTACTCCAAGACCTTCAGCATCACCGGCTGGCGGATCGGCTACAGCGTTGCGCAGGCCAAGTGGGCCTCGCTGATCAACGCGATGAACGATCTGCTCTATGTCTGCGCGCCGGCGCCGCTTCAGTTCGGCGTGGCCGTCGGCATTCAGGAATTGGGGGCGTCGTTCTATCAGGGCTTGGCCCGCGAGTATCAGGCGAAACGGGACCGATTCTGCCAGGCGCTGAGCAAGGCCGGCCTGCCGCCCTCCGTACCGCAAGGCGCCTACTATGTGCTTGCCGACGCGTCGCGCCTGCCCGGCGCGACAGGAAAAGACCGCGCGATGTACCTGCTCGAGGGGACCGGCGTGGCCGGTGTGCCGGGCGAAGCGTTCTTCGAGGGACCCGAGGGTCACCGTTTCATCCGCTTCTGCTTTGCGAAGACGGACGCCGATCTGGACGAAGCTTGTCGCCGGTTGGACAAGTTGTCTTGGCTCACCGCTCTGCGACTTCCCGTCAAAAATTCTTGTGTAGGAATGCCGATCATGCTAAGTAGCGAACTTGTCCGGTGCGGCGATATGTCCCGCGGACGATTCGGTCATGGAGAGGGTGAAGTGAAAACTTCTTGGGCTTGGATCACCGGGCTGATGTTGAGCGCGGCTGCGGTGAGCGCCTGTAGCCAGCCATCCGCCATCCTGCGCGCCGACACGAGTTCGAACGTCAGCGAGGCGCCCAACCCGCCGGACCGTTTAAAGGTGCTGGAAGGGGTGTGGGAATACGAAGACAGCGGCGTGGTCGTGACCCTGAAACTCGATGAACAAGGAAACGGAACCTATCCGTGGAACGATGGCGAGCTCCTGACCCTCGCGCTTTCCGATCACACCTGGACGGGGACGTGGAGACAACCGGGAAACGGCCGCGAAGGCGGTTTCGAGGTGAGACTTTCAGACGACTACTCGGAAGGCGAAGGCCGCTGGTGGTACACCCGCATCGCCGATGACACCGCGCCGACGCAACCCGGTGGCGCCTTCCACCTGACGAAAATCGAGGACGCCGGGAGCGAAGATACCGCCGCGGAACCGGAGCCGTTCTCTCCTCAGCCTGTTTTGTTCCCGTCCGATTCACGCTAACCTTCCCGCTTCATCCTCCGGACTCTCGACCGGCGCGTGCGGTGGCGGGTTGTTGTGGTTGGGTCTGGGCGTCACTGTGTAGTGGATGCGATCAGTCGCGCGCACGGCGCGCGGCCTGTTCTTGATCGGGTCCAGGTTGCGGCTGATGTCCGCCTGCGGATCAACCAGCGCATCGAGCGTGGCGAGGGCGTTGCGGTTGATCGGGCACCCGACCGCCAGCGCCTTCTTCAGCATCCACCGCAGCGCGATGTTGTTCAGCCCGAGATTGCCGTTCCCGCCGCTGATGTCGGAATGCACGCCGCGGAACCACACTTCGTAGCCGCCGCGAACCCGGGTCGGCCGGAACGCCTGGCGGCGTTCGTCCAGCGCCAGAGCATGAAAGCAGTAGGTCACGTTGCCGGGCAGGCTGAGCCGATAACCCAAGTTGATCCGACCGAACGGGATGCCGAGATCGATCGGGATGCCGAAGGCCGCCACCACGTCCCACAGACCGAGAAAGCGGATCACAGGTCGCGCTTCGATCACCCGGCCGTCCCGATCCCGCACGCCGCGGCTCGCGATCGTGTTGGCGAAATGAAGAGCCAACGCGGCGCCTCGGCTGAACCCGACGATGTCGATGTCACGATCGCCAGCGGCAAAGTACTGCGCCAGTTGCTCCGCCGCCTGGTTGATCCGGTCCTTACCCCCGACGCCGAACGCGCCGCCGAAGAGTTTCCCGACGAACCCATATCTGGTGCCGACCCCTTTCGTGTAAAACTCAGATCTGCCCTCGTAGGCGTCGCGGAATTTCACCACGTTGGTGTTCTTGCCGTACTCCCCCGCGTCCTTTTCTTCATTCCAGGTCCCGTCGAACGCGTACAAGGCCATCGCGCACCTCCTTTCCAGTCGGGAATAGGGTTAGAAAGCCGGACGCACCCGAGGTTGAATGCGCGCCGAGGATGCGCCCTGTCCATTACTACATCGCCCTAAGGAATTGCCCGATTCTCGCCGGCATGGACGATCATACCGTACTTCGTCCGGGCGGTCATCCGTTGGGTGCTCGGCGACGCCCTGCATCCCGCTTTCCTGTGCGCTCTCGCCTCCCGCAAGCCTGCCCAACAAAGGTGTTGTGGGCGTCCGGGCGGGTGTCCTATGCTAGCGCTTCGTGATCGTGCCGCAGAGTGCCTGCAGCGTTGCCATGCCGAACCTCCTCACAAGAAAGGATGACCCATGCGCGTTATCGGCTTTTCCATCTTAGCCCTGCTGTGCTTCACCGTTTCTGTCGCCATCGCCGCCAGACCGGATCCCGTCACCGATGAGCAGAAAGCGTTGTATGCCATTGGCTTGGCCATCAGCGACTCCCTCGGCAGTTTCACGCTCAGCGAGTCCGAGCTGGAGTTCGTGAAGGCCGGTCTCACGGATGGCGTCCTCAAGCGGCCGCGCAAGGTGGATCTTCAAGCGATGACGCCCAAGATTCAGCAATTGCAGCAGACGCGAGCGGCGGCGGTCGCCGAGGCCGAGAAGAAAGCCGGGGCCGCGTTCCTCGCGAAGGCGGCGGAGTCAGGAGCGAAGAAAACCGCGTCCGGTGCGATCGTCACGACGCTGAAGGAAGGGAGTGGCGCAACTCCGAAAGCGACGGATACGGTGAAGGTTCACTATCACGGGATGCTCCTCGACGGCACGGTGTTTGACAGCTCGGTCAAGTGAGGGGAGCCAGCGACGTTTCCCCTGAATCAAGTCATCACGTGTTAGACCGAGGGCCTGCAACACATCAAAGCGGGGGTAAGAGCCGTCTGGTCTGTCCTGCCGACCTGGCCTACGGGGATCGTGGATCGCCGCCAAAGATCAAGCCCGGCGCCACGCTGATCTTTGAAGTCGCACTACTCGACATCGTGAAGTAGCCGAGCGCGCCGATATCCATCCTGCAGAGCGCCTGTATCCCGATTCGAAAATGCGGGTTCTGACGCCGACCGGCCGGGTTGTGAAGGCTGATAGTAACGGGCGAAAGCGCACACCCGTCCGCTGTAAAGGCCTCGCTGCGGGCCAGGCAGGCCTGAGCTTCGCGTGAAAAGATTCCCGACTTTTTTCTTTACGGCCCCCCTTTTCTTTGCCCCGGATCCTTCATCACCTTGTTCACTCGAACAAGCTCCGAAACGCCCGCTTGATCTGCTCCAGCCTTTCCCGCAGGTCGCTTTCCAGGGCATCGGCTTTGTTCTGGACCATCCGGCGTTTCTCCTTGAGCTGGTCCTTGAAGGCCTGTAGCTTGGCCAGGATCTCCTGCTTTTTCTCCTCCAGCTTGGCCTCCTGCTTCGCCTTCTCGCTCTCAAACCGGTTCTTCAGCGCCTCGAATTCCGCTTCAAGAATGCTGGCCCGGTCCACGAGATTCTCCCACAGCTTGCCCGACTCGAAGGCGGCCCCTTTCAATTTCTCGTCTACGATGGATTCGAACTCGCTCAGGGCCTTGAGAATCCTGGTCCGCTGCTCCTCAAGCGCCTCGCGGGCTTCCGCCTTGCCGAGCGCCAATTGCACTTGAAGATGCTCCAGCTTGGCCTGAACCTCTGTCTTGACCTGTGCAGCGAGCTCTTTCGATTGCTGGATCTCGACCTGCACCTGCTTGAGCAGCTCCCGGAGTTGCTGCTTCCGTTGCTCCAGCCGCTGGAACGCCTGTCCCTTTGTCTGGGTGAGCTGTGATTCCAACGCCAGCGCCTGGTGCTCCAACGCGTCCAGCTTTTTGTCGATAGATACTCTGAGTTCTTTTATGCGAGACATAGGTCCCCCTCTGTTTTGCTGATGGATGAATCGTCACTGCCGCCAGGCAATGTGTTGCCGGCGGTTGCGTCGGCGCACCGGAGGAATGAGGGGCGAGCCCTCTCACCATCCCAACTGCCACTGATGCCCGTACCGCGCCACCAATTCATCGGCCTCGCTGGGGCCCCACGTGCCGGCGGTGTAGAAATGGATAGTCTTCTCGCCTTGCAGCAAGGGGTCATACAGGCGCCAGGCCGTTTCGGTGAATTCTGCGCTCACGAAGAGTGTCTGGTCGCCGATCATGATGTCGCGAAGCAGGGTCTCGTAGGCCTCGGGCAGTTGGCCGAAGGCTTTTTCATAGTCGAAATGCAGCGCATGGTCGGCCAGGCGGAATGGCCGTCCCGGACTTTTGACTGAGAAACAGAGGGAGAAGCCTTCGCTGGGCTGGAGCGTGATGACCAGTTTGTTGCGAGCGATACTGCCCGGTTCGAGTGACCGGAACACCTGCGTCGGCGCTTCACGGAAAGTCACCGCGACCTGGGTCAACTTGCGCGGCAGCCGCTTGCCGGTCCGAAGGTAGAATGGCACGCCCTTCCATCGCCAGTTGTTGATATCGACTTTCAGCGCCACGTAGGTTTCGGTCAGCGAATCTCCCGGCACTCCGGCCTCTTCGCGATAGCCTTTGATCGTATGCCCCGCGATCTGCCAGGCGGTGTACTGCCCGAAAACCACGTCCTCCCGCGCAATGGGTGACACTGAATGGAGCACTTTCAAGCGTTCCGCCTGAATCGCGCCGGCCTCGAAGGAGACCGGCACCTCCATCGCGACCACCGTCATGAGCTGGGTCAGGTGATTCTGGACCATATCGCGGAGCGCGCCGGCCTGTTGATAGTAGGCTCCGCGGTGTTCGACCCCGATGTCTTCCGCAACCGTGATTTGCACGTTCTCCACCGTGTTGCGGTTCCACAGCGATTCGAAGATCGGGTTGGCGAAACGGAACGCCAGGAGGTTCTGCACCGTCTCTTTCCCCAAGTAGTGATCAATCCGATAGATCTGGGGCTCTTCCAGGTACCGGTGCAGCAGCGTGTTCAAGGCACGGGCGGAGTGGAAATCATGGCCGAACGGTTTTTCGACCACGACCCGGACCCAGCCGTGACTCTTGAGGAGTACGGCGTGGTCTAGCCCTTCAATCGCGTCGGGCACGGCAGCCGGAGGCAAGGCCAGGTAAAACACGCGATTTTCCGGCAACCCGTGCATCCGCTCCAGCCGGCGCACGTAGGCCGCTAGCGCTTCATAATCCTGCTCATTCCCGGTGGGCAGCGCGTGATAGTACAGACACTCCTCGCACCATGCGCGCAATGCTTTGTCGCTCGGCCAGCCTGCTTTGCGCAATCCCTCGAATGCCCAGAGCCGGAACCCCTCTTCCCCGATCTCGGGCAACGCGGCGCCAACGATCAAGGTATTGCGCTTTTCCAGGACTCCCTGATCTCGCAGGCGGTACAGCGCGGGCAAGAGCTTGCGCCGTGTGAGATCACCGGTCGCGCCCAAGATGATGAAGATGTGGGGTTCAACGGGCTGATCGGCCATGCCGAAAGGTCCCCGAATCACGCACCATTCCCCTGAGCGGGGTTCACGGCCTCGTACACGGCGGAGTAATCCGCCTCGGCCAGGCCCAAGCCGACCGTCTTCTGCAACAAGCTGCGAATCCCGTCCAGGTTGCCCGTGTTGAGCCGGCAGCCCTTCGCCTCGCCCAGAAAGAGCTCGACGTCCTTGAGCAAGTGTCGCGTCGAGAAGTTCGGATTGGCATACTCGCGATGGAGCAATCTGGGGAGTTTCTTGTCATAGGTGGGCGCGAACAGCGCGCTCTCGCGGAGAATAGCCATGAACGTTTCCACGTCGATCCCCTGCCGCTGCACGAATCCCAGGCTGAGAGCGAACGCGGCGATTTGGGCGGCGATCAACTGGTTCAGCGCCAGCTTGAGCGCAGCTGCCTTGCCGACGGGGCCGATCAATCGCGGTTCGCGGCTCAGCGACCGGAATAGGTCCGCCCACCGGACAAATTGCTCCTGGCTGCCGCCGACCATCACCTGAAGCGTCCCGGCCTTGGCCTCCGCGATGCTTCCCAAGACCGGCGCTTCAAGATAGTCGCCGCCGATCGCACAGACCTCTTCTTTCAGCGTCTGGCTCTCCGATGGGCCGATGGTCCCCATCTGGATGACGGTGCGGCCGGCCAGTTCCTTCCTCACCGGGTCGGCCGACAGGACGCTCCGGATCGCCGCCGCGTCCGCCAGCACGAGCACGATACACTCGGCGGCTCGAACGGCCTCTTTCGGTTGCAAGGCGACCTGGATTCCCAGCTCGCGCAAGGGCTCAGCCCTGGCCCGAGTACGGTTGTACACGACGACCTGGTGGCCGGTCGCCTTGAACCGTTCGGCAATCGGCCCACCTAGGAGTCCGGTTCCCATTACCGCGACACGCATGCGTGTCGCCCTCCCTATGAAGACGGATCATGTGATAGTACCATAGGCCAGCCGATTTCCCATGCCGGCGCGGCAAGACGGAGGCGAGTGGCTATGCAGATTCGGGAGATTCCCACCGGAACCATTCTGAATCCCACCGGCGGCTATCTGGGAGAGGGTTTCACCCATACGATCAACTTGTACCGCGGGTGCGCCTTGGGGAACTCGCTCTGCGGCCTCTACTGTTATGCGCAATGGAATCCGCATCACACGCTGGGCCGCGTGTGGGGACGCTTCTTGGACGTCAAGACTGGCTTCGTGGAGGCCTATCGGGCCCAGTACAATCGGCTGAAACAGCCGGTCCGCGGCGAACCCAAGCCCCTTCGGATCTTTCTCTCCAGCGTGACCGAGCCCTATCCGCCGCAGGAGCGCACGGCGAGACGGATGCGCCGCCTGTTGGAGGAGATGCTCACGCGGCCGCCGGATCGGCTGGTAATCCAATCCCATACTCCGCTGGTCATCGAGGATCTCCCTCTCCTGCTCGCGTTGCGCCAACGGTGCCGGCTGGAGATCAATATCACGGTGGAGACGGACAAGGAGGCCTTGCCGCCACCGTTCCCCCGTCATGCCTACCTGCCGGCCGCGCGGATCGCGGCTCTCCGCGCCCTACGGCAGGCGGGACTCCTCACCGTGGCCGCCGTGAGTCCCCTGCTCCCGCTGGACGATCCATTGACCTTCGCGCGACAACTCGAAGCGGCCTGCGACCGTGTGGTCCTCGATCACTATCTCCTCGGCGACGGCAGTCGCGAGGGACAGCGGACCAAGCAGACGAAATTGCCGATGCTGCTGAACGCCAACGGGTGGAACGCCTGGACCGGGCTGGCACCGTTTGACGAGGTCGTCAAGACGTTCCGCCAGGTCTTCGGCGACGCCCGGGTCGGCATCAGCCGGGCGGGATTCAATGTCGCACACCGCGACTTGCCGGATATCCAGGTGCAGGATTCCTCATGAAGGCGACTCCGCTCCAACCGTGCATCACGCTGGTCACATGGGAGGAATTGGAATCCATCATTCGCGGCATCCGCGAACTCGTGTTTGTGCGCGAGCAAGGCGTGCCGGAGGAGTTGGAATGGGACGGCCTCGACCCGGCTTGTCTCCATATCCTGGCTCGGAATGACAGCGGCATCGCGATCGGCACCGCGCGCCTGCAGCCGGAGGGCAAGATCGGCCGCATGGCGGTGTTGAAGGAATGGAGAGGCCGCGGCGTGGGTCGGGCAATGCTCCGGGCGCTGCTCAAGGTTGCGAGTGAGCGCGGCCTCACGAAGGTCGAATTGGCCGCGCAGACCCAGGCGATCGGCTTCTACGAACGGGAAGGCTTTCGGGCGATCGGCGAGGTCTTCCTGGACGCAGGCATTCCGCATCGGAGAATGGTGCTGGACTTATTTGCGCGTTCATGAAGCGGGAAGGGAGGATTAGGTCCGTGTTTTGCTGCGTTGCAGAGCCATCAGCCTGTGGATGAGGACCTCCACTCGCCCGGCCGACCCGGGTGCCACGGCCACTGTGCCTTGCATCGACGGCCGCGGCTGGTTGAAACGGAACGGTTTGCCGGCTCCGTCCGTCACGGTTCCGCCGGCCTCTTGGATTAGCAGCACGCCGGCCGCCAGGTCCCATTCATGCTCGCGCTCGAACGTGAGTGCCGCGTCGACCCGCCCCGCAGCCACCAGCACTAACGCATAGGCGATCGAGTGCATCGGGCGGCACACAGCGACTTCCCGCAAAGAGTCGAACCGGCCGGTCGAGAGTTCCCAGGGATTGACCAGAATGACCGGTCGCCCGGCAGGCTTCGCCGGTGGTGGTGGATTTCCGTTCAGCCGGAATCCCTGTCCGCGGACGGCGGTGAACAGTTCATTCGTCACGGGATTTAAGACGGCGCCAACGATCGGCTGATCGCCTTCCACCAGAGCGACCGAGATGCAGAATTCCGGCAACCCCTTGATGAAGGCGTTGGTGCCGTCGATCGGATCGACGATCCAGACCCGCTTCTTCTCCAAGCGGGCCGGACTGTCGGGCGTTTCCTCCGAGAGCCAGCCGTCGTCTGGGAAGGCTCCTAGCAGCCTTTCTTGCAACAGCCGATTGACTTCCAGGTCCACCGAGGTCACGGGGGACCGGTCGGCCTTCCGGTGTGTGTCGAACCCGTTGCGCGCCAGTTCGAGAGCTCGTGTCCCGGCGAGCCGAACCGTGTCTAGGAGCAGGTCAAGTTCTCGTTGCATCGGGATTGGGTTCCCAGGTGAAGGATGTTCGCTCGGCTCCTTCGGCGACGGCGCGATCCATAAAAAGATGGCTCATGGGCTCGTCGGCCGTCGGCGCCTCGAAGGTCAGAGATCCGTAAATAGCCAGGGCGCCTCGGTCTTGCGACGGGCTTCGTAGGCGGCGATGGCCGGCTCGTGCTGCAAGGTGAGGCCGATGGCGTCGAGTCCTCGGTAGAGGCAGTCCTTGCGGAAGGGATCCACGTCGAAAGAGTAACGCGCGCCTTCTGGAGTGGTGACGGTCTGCGCGGCAAGATCAACGGTGATCTGATAGCCGGGCCGGGCGAGGACGGATTGGAACAACGCCTGCACTTCGTCGGGTTTGAGCACCACCGGCAGGATGCCATTCTGAAAACAGTTGTTGTAAAAAATGTCGGCAAAACTGGGCGCAATGATGCAACGGAAGCCCTGATCGAGCAGCGCCCAGGGCGCATGTTCCCGCGAAGAACCGCAACCAAAATTGTCGCGCGTGAGCAGGATCGTCGCCCCCTGATATCGCGGCTGATTGAGGAAAAAGTCGGGGTCTGGGGAGCCGTCGCGCTTTCTCCGCCAATCGTAGAAGAGGCCTTCCCGCAGTCCTGTCCGCTCGATCGTCTTTAGGAACTGCTTCGGGATGATCTGATCGGTATCGACGTTGACCCGATCCAGCGGGGCGACGAGGCCGGTGTGCGTCCTGAAAGGCTGCATCCTCAAAGTCCAATAAATATTATAAGTTGTGAGTGCTGAGTTCTGAGTTCGGCTCGATCAACTCCTCACTCAGCACTCCAGGTCATGGCCAGTTTCGTATGTCCACAAAGTGCCCTTCGATCGCGGCGGCCACGGCCATCGCCGGCGACACCAGATGGGTGCGGCCGCCCGCCCCCTGCCGGCCTTCGAAGTTACGGTTGCTGGTGGAGGCGCAGCGCTCGCCCGGTTGCAACACATCGGCGTTCATTGCGAGACACATGCTGCAGCCCGCCTCCCGCCATTCGAAACCGGCATCCTTGAAGATCCGGTCAAGTCCTTCCTGCTCGGCCTGTTGCTTCACGAGCCCAGACCCGGGCACCACCATGGCGTGGACACCTTTCGCCACCTTCTTGCCTTTGGCAAAACCGGCGGCCAGCCGGAGATCCTCGATGCGGGAATTAGTGCAGGAACCGATAAAGACCTTGTCGATTCGGATCTCGGTGATCGGCGTGCCGGGTTTGAGCGCCATGTATTCCAACGCCCGTTCGGCGGCCTTGCGGGTTTTCTCGTCGGGCATCTCGCTCGGGTCCGGCACTCTGCCGTCCACGCCGACCACCATGCCGGGGCTGGTGCCCCAGGTCACTTGCGGAGCGATATCCTCGGCCTGTAGGAGGACCGTCCGATCGTACACCGCGTCGGGGTCGGTCACCAGCCGGCGCCAGGCCTCGACGGCCTGGCGGAATAGGGTGCCCCTCGGCGCCATCGGCCGCCCCTCGATGTACCCGATCGTCTTGTCATCCGGTGCAACCATGCCTGCTCGCGCCCCGGCTTCGATCGACATATTGCACAGGGTCATGCGGCCTTCCATACTCAGATCGCGGATCGTCGAGCCGGTGTACTCCACCACGTAACCGGTGCCGCCCGCCGTTCCGATCTTGCCGATGATCGCCAGGATCACATCCTTCGCCGAGCAGCGATCTGAGAGTTTCCCGTCCACCCGGATTTCCATCGTCTTCGGCCGTTTCTGGACCAAACACTGGGTCGCCAGCACATGTTCCACTTCGCTGGTCCCGATCCCGAAGGCGAGCGCGCCGAACGCGCCGTGTGTGGAAGTGTGAGAATCGCCGCAGACAATGGTCATGCCAGGAAGCGTGAAGCCCTGCTCAGGCCCGATCACATGGACGATGCCCTGGCGCACATCGTTCATGCCGAACAGCGTGATGCCGAACTCTTTGCAATTCTTCTCCAGCGTGTGAATCTGTTTTGCGCTGACCGGATCGGCGATCCCGAAGCGGCGGTCGGTAGTCGGCACATTGTGGTCGGGCACGGCCAGCACCGCCCCCGGACGGCGAACGCGGCGACCCGCCAGTCTCAAGCCGTCAAAGGCCTGCGGCGAAGTCACTTCGTGGACCAGATGCCGGTCGATGTACAGCAAGGTCGTGCCGTCCGGTTCTTGCCGCACGACATGCGCATCCCAAATCTTTTCAAAGAGGGTCTTGCCGGACATATGAAAAACCTCGACACGCGAACCGATCAAGCAACGAGAACGGTAGTATAGCAGCTTCACCGCAGAGTCTGGAAGCGGCGGCCGGGCGGTTATAGGCCTTGGGGATACTTGGCGAAGCAGATCATGTCCATCCGGTTGTAATGGTTCGGCAGCAGCGACTCGGGCCGGTACCCGAGCTTCAAGAACAGGTGCACGTTGCGGGAGGTGCGGAGCATCGTGCAGACGTAGAGTTTGTGGGCGCCCGTCGCCCTTTGCTCGATTTCCCTCATCAGCGCCTGACCGATCCCACGTCCTTGGTGGGAAGGCTTGACGGATAGCAGCCGGATGACGCAGACGCCCCCAACCACCCAGAAGCGCACCGAGCCGACCACGGTCCCCTCCCATTCCGCGACGAGAATCTTCTTCTCCTGCGCGTCCCGCTTCAGGTCGTCCAGGGTCTCGGTCGTCCAGGCGCTGGTGGCGTAGAGTCCGGCGTACTCGCCGAAGGCTTCCCGTTGGATCTCGAGGATGGAGTCGAAGTCCTTCTCCATCGCCGGGCGAACAGTTAGCATCGCTTCTCCTGCCTTCTGAACACGGTGAACGGCAGGTCGTGGTCGTGGCCGCAAGGCGGCCACCGCCGACGGCGGCTCCATGATGGTGCGCATCGGAGCCGCTCGACGTCAAGTCGTCTTGTGCACCCGGCGCCCGTGGGCTGCCCGGATCGTTCAGCGATCGCGCGCTTTCTACCCAGCCCGCCTGTTCCCCGGTCCAGACTCCGTTCGGCCGCCGAGCCCGGCTGATTCAATGCTCGCCCTGATTTTCCGACGGCTTAGATTCGTTTGCTATTTTTGATAGCGACGGCCAGCGAACGATCGGTCGCTGGCGGGACCGAAGGGAGGAGTGGCAATGCGAACACGAATGACGATAGCTGTTTTGTTTGTCGGTGTCCTGTTGATACCGGCGTTCGCCGGCGCCGGTGAGAGTCGGGCGACCAAGCCGGCGACCGGACGGGCCGCTGCGGGCAACCCTTTTTCCCGCTTCTGCAAGGCCCATGATCTCGTCGGGACGTGGCACCTGGTGAAGTACACAACGCCCTATGAGTTCAAGGACCCGAATGCGCCCTATCTGCTCCCGTATCAGGTGTTTCAGTTCACTGCCGACGGGAACATGAAATCGGCGCATTCCCCCAAGCCGTTCCGGGAAAATCCCGGCAAGATGTTCCAGGCGATTCCGGCGGTCGTGACGTACGGCTTCGAGCGTGACGGCCTGGTGACGGTGCGGGCCAAGGGAGCCGCGGCCGCAGCGGAGACTTGGCATTGCGTCGCGATTACGCAGGATCGGAACGACGAAGAGCACCAGGTCTTCATGAAGCGCGGAGACCTCGTCATGACCCTGGTGGGCAAGAACGGTCAGCCGTTGTTTGTGCGGCAGCTCCGCAAGAGCGGAACGTGACAGGGTGTTGAATCCGCCGCTCTGCGCGTGCTACGTACGACGGCCGCGTGAGCGCCAGGGCTCACGCGCCCATCGCTTTTTCGGTTCGCGAGACGGCGACCATGGGGACTGCTCTGGAGTGGAGATCGCCTGCCCTCATCAACTGGTGCCGGTTGCTGCTGGATAGTTTTTACCGGTGGACCGGACGCGAGTTACTGGAGCGGGTGGGCACGGCGGAGGATCAGGCGCGGGCCTTGTTCACGGCCCCGTTCGTGGTTGTCTCACACGGGACGGAGGACGATCCGGTCCTCAATTATGGAAACCAAGCGGCCTTAGACCTCTGGGAATATACGTGGGAGCAGTTGACAAAGACTCCGTCGCGGCTCACGGCCGAGCCTGGCGAGCGGGCCGAGCGGGAACGCATGCTCGCCGAAGCGGCGTCACGGGGCTACATCGACGACTATCGAGGCGTGCGTATCTCCCGCAGCGGCCGCCGGTTCCTGGTCGAGCACGCCGTCGTCTGGACCGTCATCGACCAGGCGGGTGTGTGCCGGGGTCAGGCTGCGACTTTCTCTCGCTGGAGCTATTTGTGAGCCATTGAACTTAAAGCGCCAACCGTCCCTCCACCGCACCGTTTCGAGAAACATCGTCTTCGGCCTGACCGACGGATCGCACTCTCCGTCCGGCGCGCGAAAGAAGCCGAATCTCTCGTCCGTCTCCGGGCGCCGGTGCGCCCGATGACCTCTAGCGCTTGTCCTTCGAGCAGCGATAGCGACCGGGGTTGACTATGGTGTACCATGCTCGCCGGAAGCGAGGCGCGCCGTTCTCAAAAAAGGATCCTTGTCTGCCCGAAGGCAGCGAGCGGAAAAGGCGTTGTTCGTGTCTATGGAGAACCTCGCATTATGCGCGCGACCGAGCACGGCGTTTCTGTTTTACGCGGTTTGGCTGCTGGCGTGCACTCTGTCCGCCTGCGCCCAGGAAACCTGGGAGTCCGCCATGCAGGCCGGCCACCGGGCTATTCAGCGCGGCGATTACGCCGAGGCCGAGCGCATTTATGCCGCCGCCGTCGTGAAGGCTGAGGCGTTCGGGCGCAAGGATCGCCGCGTCGCCGTCACGCTGAGTCAGTTAGCGCAGGTCTATGCGGCGCAGGGCAAATATGTGGAAGCGGAACCGGTCTATCTCCGAGCGCTCGAGATTTACCAGGACGTGCACGGGGAAGAACATCCCGACGTGGCAGCGACGCTCAATAACCTGGGCGTGCTGCACCGGATGCACGGTCAATACGCTCAGGCGGAGCCGCTCCTCGAGCGGGCCCTGACGATCAAGGAAAAAGTCCTCGGTCGGGACCATCCCGATGTCGCCTTGAGTTTGAGCAACCTGGCGAGGTTGCACATGGCCCAGGGGCATTATGCGCAGGCCGAGCCGCTGTATCAGCGGGCCCTGGCGATCAGAGAAAAGGCTCTGGGGGGGGACCACCCCGATGTCGCCAAAAGTCTGGAGGACTATGCCGCTCTGCTGCGGAAGGCGCGGCGAGAGGAAGAGGCAGTGAAACTGGAAGAGCGGGCGGCCGCGATCCGGAGCAGGCAGAGCCGGGCGTCCGTGGCCAAGCCGCTGGGTTGAAGTCCGGGAGGCACCCGGTGTAGCGTACCGGCGCGGCCGCGCCATGGATGAAGAGCCAAAGCGACACTTTCGGCAACGCGCCGCGATCGCCCGTTCAGTCGGCGTTGTCGCGATCGCCCTGGGATTCGTCAGCGGCATGCACGGATTGGAACATCCGGATTCCATCTGGCTCAGAACCGCCCTGGGGTTGCTCGTGACCGGCATGATGGCGCAGGGGTACGCCCTGTACTGCACGCTTCGACGGATGAGGGAGAAACACGATTCGAACACGCCATGACGCGACAGCGATCCAGCAAACCAGTGAAGCGAGCGAGTTGGCCGGTGGCCCTGTGGGCCTTCATTCCCTTTCTGTGCCTGATCCTGGCCGCCTGTGGAGGGCCATGGCGTGACACCTATTTGAAACGGGGGATCAACCGGCTCACCCAGGAAGAGATCGCCGAGAAGCTCGGGCCACCTCATACTGCCAAGACCCCCGTGCTGGGCGGCGAGAGTGTGTGGACCTATCGGTTTCCCATGAGCGATAAGGAGTTGCGTCCCTGGAGCCTCGACACCATGACCAGGGGAGCATTGAATGTGACCCAGCAGGCCGCCGCACTCATCGGCAAGGGCGGCGGCGAGGGTGCGCGTGAGACGCTTTACTGCTACCGCTATGTCCTCACCTTTGACGAAGCGAAGGTCTTGAAGAGTTGGAGACGGGAAGATTGCGTGCCGAGAAACCACGAGAAAGCGGCGTCGCAATAGGAGGAGACGCTCGCCGCGGCAGGCGGCCGTCGCCCTCTCGTTCGCTGAATCGCCCTGCCTGAATGATTTGATTATGGGTCTCCTCCAACAATGGTTTCCGAACCTCGACAGTGCCTTCCTGGCCGACGTTGCGAAATCGCTGGCTCTCTTGTTCGTCCTTCTGATCCTGCGGGCCGTCCTGGTTCGGTCCATCACCAAAAATCCCCGCATCTCGACGGACTCCAAGCTGCGATGGATCGTGACCGTCCGCAACACGGTCGCGTTCGTCTTCGTGATGGGGTTGTTTTTCATCTGGGCCCACGAGCTGCAGGCCTTTGCAGTGTCCCTGGTCGCCATCGCGGTGGCGCTGGTCCTGGCCACCAAGGAACTGATCCTCTGCGTCAGCGGGGCCGCGTTGCGTGCAGGAGCGAACGCGTACTCGGTGGGCGATCGCATTCAGATCGCCGGGTATCGCGGCATCGTGCTCGATCAGGACCTGTTTGCGACGACCCTGTTGGAGATCGGGCCGGGTCAGGCGTCGCATCTTTCCACCGGTCGAGCCGTGGTCTTCCCCAACAGTCTTCTCTTCACCCATCCGTTGGTCAATGAGACCTACACCGAGGAGTATGTGTTGCATGTGACAACGGTTCCGTTGCGAAGCGAGGACGAGTGGCAGAAAGCGGAACAGGTTCTGCTGGAGGTCGCCAAAGCCGAGTGCGCGCCGTATCTCGAAGACGCGAAGCGGCACATGCAATCTTTGGAGGAAAAGAACCTGTTGGAAGCGCCGTCGTTGGACCCGCGCGTGATTGTGCAGATCCCCGAGCCGGGCCGCATCAACCTGCACCTGCGTTTCCCGGCGCCGGCCCGCGGCCGGTCGCGCATCGAACAGGCGATCCTGCGGGGGTATCTCTCGGCGATGGCCAAGAAATGAACGCTCGCCGCGGCCATCTTCCCGCGCGCTATCCAATCACTCCTGTTTTTTAGCAGATCGGTGCATGAAGATCGCCACGTTCAACGTCAACTCGATCCGGAAACGTTTACCGATCGTCCTGGACTGGCTCGACCGGCACAAACCCGACGTGCTGTGCCTGCAGGAGACCAAGGTGCAGGATGCAGAATTCCCGCTGCTGGCGCTGACGGAAGCCGGCTATGCGGTCAGTTTTCGCGGGATCAAGGGGTACAACGGCGTAGCGGTGCTGAGTCGCACCAAGCCGGATGCGGTCTTCTACGGGTTCGACGACAACGGAGATCCGGACGACTCACGGCTCATGCGAGTCATCGTCCGTGGCATTCCGATCATCAACACCTACGTACCCCAGGGATACCAAATCGACTCGCCGAAGTACGCCTATAAATTGCGATGGTTCGACCGGCTCCGTCGCTACTTCGCCAAGCATCTGTCGCCAGAGCAGCCGGCTATCTGGTGCGGAGACATGAACGTCGCGCCGAGGCCGATCGACGTGCATAGCCCGGAAAAACATCTCAAACACGTCTGCTATCACCAAGACGCGCGGAAGGCGTATGAGGAAGCGGTGAAGTGGGGATGGCAGGACGTGTTCGTCAAGCTCTATCCGGAGCGCCAACAGTACACGTTCTGGGACTATCGGGCGCCGAGTTCGCTGGAGGCGAACAAGGGGTGGCGGATCGATCATATCCTGGCCACGGCGCCGCTCGCCGCGACGTGCGTCAAGGCGGACGTGGACATCGCGCCGCGGCGCGCGAAGGATCCTTCGGATCACACCTTTCTGTGGGCGGAGTTCTCCCTCTCGCACGTCCCGCATTGACTGGCTGCAAGTCCTGAACGAGCAAGAGGCGATCGGCCGGCGCGGTTTGGCGGAAAGAAAAAAAGAAGTGGACATCGGGCTCAGGGGAGCGAAGGACTCCTCGGATCGCACTATCGTGTCGGGAGAGGAGTTCGGTCTTTCCAGAAGCGCGATGTCCACGCAGAGAGGAGGTCTTCGGCAGGGCCGACGGCGTTCGTCGCCGGCCCCGATCCGTCATCTCAAGCCGCGCTCAAGGTTGGCTGCTTGACCATGCGCTGGCTCAACAAGCGGTTGTGCTCGATCAACGGATCAGTGATCGCCCCGCAGTTGATGCACCGCCAGATATAGGACTCGGGTGAGAAGTCCGGACGCCATTCCTCTACCATCAGCCCCTGGCAACGTTCACAGGTCATGGCAGCCACCTCCTTGGGTTGTGCCCAGGTCCCCTCGGGGCCCGTCCTCACGCTTAGGAGGCTAACATCGCAAGATTAGAGCGATGTTAAGGGTAGGTTAAAAGTGTCTAATCTGGAGATCGACGACGAGGCGCCGGATGATGGTGGGAAGGGCTCGCGCTTTCAATGAGATAAGGGCTCCTCAACGAGCAGGATCCCGGTCATGCCTTTGTGCCCGCGGACTCGGCAATGAAACGGATAGGCGCCCGGAGGCAGCCGGAGCGTGAGTTCCAGGGACTGGCCGGGCAGAATTCGAATCCCGTCCGGACGAGCGACGGCGTCTGAGGACGAATCCATGGTCAGGCGAATCCGCAGATCGGACAAGATGGGACCGGCGAATTCGTGCGGCTCTCGGCCTTCG
Organism: Nitrospira calida; assembly: GCF_976986435.1. NCBI lineage: Bacteria > Pseudomonadati > Nitrospirota > Nitrospiria > Nitrospirales > Nitrospiraceae > Nitrospira > Nitrospira calida. The sequence goes on along the minus strand of NZ_OZ335950.1, from coordinate 3,767,779 downwards.
TTCACGATTTTCAGGCGAAGCGGTCTGCCCGCGGGAGCCCGCACTTCCGCCGGGTCGAAACGAAAATCCTGTGCGGCGATCCTGACGATTTGCACGTCGGGATCGCAGGCGACAACCAGGATCACCAGTCCTGCAAGCCAACCGAGGCGTTTCGCACGGGGGGTCATGGTCGTTCCAGACGCCGAGCAGAGGTCTTGTACACTTACACTCAGGGCGCGGAGTGTGCAACTGCAGGTCTGTCTCTTGGTCGACGCTCTGAGAGGTTTGCTCTCTCCTGGACCGTGGTGTGAGTGAATGGCTGAGGAATTTTCGGCAGAGAAGTCCAAGGTCACGCTCCATGTGGGCCGCATCGGTGATGACCCTCGCGCGCGCCGGATTCTCGACGCGATGCGGGGCACTTCCCCTTCCGCGCAGGCGCCCACCCGCATTTCCCTTTGATATGGCTCGCGTTCCTCGCTCTTCCGGAGACTCACCGCCTCGGTTGCAGAACCGACGCTTCCGCTTGACAGGACTTTGACGATCATTTATCGGTGAAGGGCCTTACCGGCGATCCCCAGGAAGGCGGCAACGGACTCCTCCGTCTCGCCGGCCGAGCGGCCGGGACGAGTGACCATCGGAATCGTTGAGCCATGACCCCGCCGCTGCGTTGTCCCCACTGTGGAAAGGACGGCGTGCTCCGGTCACGCTGTCGGTCGGTGTGGGAATACCTTGCCAGCCTGCTCTTCGTGTCCCCGTTCCGCTGCCAGTTCTGCAACCATCGGTTCTTGGCGGCCCGTCTCGGGCGGGAGTATCCCAAGCATCTAATCGACCGGCGGGAGCATCTGCGTATTCCAGTTCGCTTGTTCCTCTCGTTTTCGGGCGGGCGGGTGCGCGGCGAAGGCACCGTCATGGATATCTCCATGGGCGGCTGTATCATTAAGAGCGACACGCAAGTCCATGTTGACGATATTTTCTATCTGCAGATCGCGCTCGATGAGCGAGAGCCGCCCCTCGAACTCGCCGCCATGGTCCGATCGGTCAGTCCGCGGGGAATCGCCTTTAAGTTTCTCCGCAAGGCCCAGGAAGACAAACGGCTGCTGGCCTTCGTTCAGGCGAGAAGCGTGGGGCAGGCCGCGCGGGCGAACGGGTGAAGGGAAGCGGCCGGCGCGAGGGCTCCTGCGCTGGCACGATGACGGCCCCGGATGGTGCAGGGACTTGATCACAGCGGGACCGTGTCTATCTCGGATAGCGCGTCAAGACAAGAGAGGAGTTGGCCCATGAACGCACGGCGAGGGATGTCGATGGTCGCACTGGCGGGAGCCCTGCTGATCCTGTCGGGTTGCGGGTACAACGAGTTGCAAGGACTTGACGAGGAGACCAACGCCGCCTGGAGCGAGGTGCTGAATCAGTATCAACGCCGAGCCGACCTGATTCCGAATCTGGTCGAAACGGTGAAAGCCTATGCGGCCCATGAACGCGAGACCTTGGAGAGCGTCACGCGGGCGCGCGCGCAAGTCGCCGGCCTCCAGCTCACTCCGGAAGCGCTCAGGGACCCGGCGGCGTTTGAGAAGTTCCAGGCCGCGCAGCAGGAACTCTCTTCCGCCCTGGCGCGCCTGCTGGCCGTGGTGGAGCAGTATCCGGACCTGAAGGCCAACGAAAATTTCCGCGATCTCCAGAGCCAACTCGAGGGCACCGAGAACCGCATCGCGGTCGCCCGCAAGCGATACATCGAGAAGGTAGCCGAATACAACAAGGCGGTGCGCTTCTTCCCGACCAATCTGACCGCCAAGTACATCCTTCACCTCGACGTCAAGCCCAATTTCACCGTGGCGGACGAAAAGGCCGTCGCGAAACCGCCCGACGTCAAGTTTTAGGTACAGGTTGAGACCGAGGAGCAGTCAGAGAACGACCCAGGGAGGGATCATTGTCACTGCGGTCGTTTGCTCAACCTTCGCGTTGCTTTTGATCTGCCTCTCGGCCGAGCCCTCTTTCGGTCTTGACGTCCCGCCGCTCACCGGCCGCATCGTGGATCAGGCGCGCCTCTTGCCTCTGGATCTAGCCGCCGCGCTGTCGGCCGAGCTGGAAGTCCATGAAGCCAAAACCGGCAACCAAGTCGCGGTGCTCACGATTGCGTCCCTCGAGGGCGAACCGCTCGAAGAGTATGCCCACCGGGTGGTGACGACCTGGAGGCTTGGCCAAAAAGGAACGGACAACGGCGTGCTGTTGCTCGTGGTCATGCGTGAGCGGAAAGTCCGGATCGAAGTCGGCTATGGATTGGAAGACGTCCTCACGGACGTGCGCGCGTCGCGCATCATCCGGGAGGAAATCGTCCCGCGGTTTCGGGCGGGCGATTTTCCAGGTGGAATCGCGGCGGGGCTGCGGGCGATTGTGGGCACGATCGAGGGCACCTATACCGCCCCGACACGCCAGTCTGCTCCGCCGACCGTGGCCGGCTCCTCGGCGATCCTCACGCTGCTGCTCGCCGTGCTGGTGGGGACCGTCGTCGGGCTGCTGCTTAGCGCCCGCCGTCAGAGCGCAAGGGGACTGCTGGGAAGCGTCTTCTCGTTCTTCATCGCCCAGTCGGTGAGTTTCCTGCTCGGCGTACTCGCCGCGTTGGCGACATTTGCGGTGATCTTCTGGCTCGTCTCGCTTCCGCCCAGCCGGCGCCGCCGGGCGCGCAGCGGGTTCGACTTCGACTGGGGACCGCCGATGGCCTTTGGCGGCGACGCGATCGGGTCCGCCGGCGAGATCGGGTTCAGCGGCGGCGGCGGGGATTTCGGCGGCGGGGGCGCCTCTGGGGACTGGTAAGATGATTCGCTTTTCAGCCGAAGATCTCGACAAGATTCGAAACGCCGTGCGGGCGGCGGAACGCACAACGCGCGGCGAGATCGTGCCAATGATCGTCCCCGCTTCTGCGCGCTATCGTGACGTCGGCTATCGGGTCGGGTTGGCCTCGGCGCTGCTTGTGCTGACCGTGCTCCTGGTGGTCGACAGCAAATGGGCGCCGTGGGGCTGGCATGCGGCCAACGCCGGCTGGCTGTTGTTCGCCGTCGTTGGCGCGTACGCGATGGGCCAATGGGCGGGAACTTTTCCCGCCGTCATTCGGCTCTTCACATCGCCGGAACGGATGGCGATGAAAGTCCGCCTCCGCGCCGAACAGGCCTTCTATCGGCACGGGCTCCACAAGACCAAGGACCGCACCGGCATTCTGATTCTGGTCTCGCTGCTCGAGCATCGTGTGCACGTGCTGGCGGACAAGGGAATCAACGACCGGGTGCCCCCTGGCACCTGGGATCGGATCGTGGCGGGCCTCGTTGACGGCATCCGCGCAGGCCGCCCGACGGAGGCGCTGTGCGAGGCGATCGCTCGCTGCGGAGAGGTGCTGGCCCGGTTCTGTCCGGCCGGTCCCGGCGACAACCCCAACGAGTTGTCCAACGAGCTGATTCAAGAGGCCTGACGAAGGACCGTCGATGCCCACCGAAGCACGATTGCGCGGCCGGTCTGTCATTGTCGCGGGGGCGGGTCTTGCAGGCCTGGCGGCGGCCGTGGACTTGCACAGCGACGGCGCACGGGTCACGGTTCTGGAAGCGCGGGAGCGTGTCGGCGGCCGTGTGTGGACGTTGCGGCACGGTTTCCTGGAAGGCCAGCATGCCGAAGCCGGCGGGGATTTGATCGAACCCGATCAGGAAGCCATTCGGGATCTCGTGGCGCGGACCGGGCTCTCGCTGGCACCGATTCTCCAGGGAGGGTTCGGATTCGTTCAGGGAGGTCCCGGCCGCCGCCGTCCGATTCCGGCCGCCTCCTTTCGCGATCTCTGGGCCAAACTCGCCGTCCCTTGCCAACCGTTGATCCGGGCCTATTGTCTGACCGAGCGTCGATGGGACGGTCCGATCGCGCGGAGCCTGGCCCGCCTGTCTGTCTCCGACTGGCTCGACCACATCCGAGCCGATCGAGAGACGCGCGCGCTCATCCGAGGCCTACGAGGGCTGTTCCTCGCCGATCCGGACCACCTCTCGTTGCTCGCGCTGGTGGATCTTCTCGCGTCCGACATGCCGGGCGGCGGGCGATTCTACCGGATCAAGGGCGGCAATGATCAATTGGCGATCCGCTTGGCTGCGCAGCTCGGCGAGCGGGTCTGCCTGCGGACGACGCTGCTGGCGGCCACGCAAACCCGGGATCGGGTGCGGGTCGCCGTCCGCGGCTCCGCTGGCGAGCGGATTCAACTCACCGCCGACTATCTGATCGTCGCCCTGCCCGCCACGGCGATGCGGCGCATTGTCTTCAGGCCCCCGCTGCCTCCGCTTCAACGCAAGGCCTGCGCGGCCCTGCGATACGGGCGGGCGACGAAGACACTGCTGCAGTTCGAGCGACCGTTTTGGCGGCGGCGCGGGCGCCCGCGCGCGTTTGGGACGGATCTGCCGATCGGCGCGGTTTGGGATGGCAACGAAGAGCAGCGTGGCCGTGCTGGCATTCTGACGTTGCTGGCGGGCGGATCGGCCAGCGCGGAGACCCTCAAACTCGTCGGCGAGCGGGGGATCGAGGCTCTCGTCGAAGCCCTGGCTTGGCTCGGTGCGAAAAAGACGGCGCTGCTGGCGTCCCGGCTGGTCTGCTGGGAGAAAGATCCGTGGGCGCAGGGTGGGTATGCGTACTTCGATCCTGGATATGACCCGGAATTGCGGGCGTGGCTGGCGAGACCCCATGGGCGGATTCTGTTCGCCGGCGAACATACCAGTGAGCGCTGGCAAGGCTACATGAACGGCGCCGTCGAAAGCGGGTGGCGAGCCGCCGAAGAAGTGCGGGCGTTGGAGTCCGGAAGCAAGCGGCGTGCGTACACATGAAGGACCCTGCGCCGGGAGGCGGAACGGCTTCCGTTCCGCCTCGCGTCAGTCCGGACAGATCGGCAGGGCCGCCGCCCCTTTATCGGTTTTGGCCCGCGCCGCTAGAAACGCATCCGCCTCGTTGGCGCGGTTGGTTTCGCGCAGGAGCGCGGCATACTCATAGACGATCACCAGAGTATCGGGGTGGGTCGGTCCTAGCGCCTTGTCATGGACGGCCAGCGCCCGCCGGTAGAATGAGTCCGCGGCTGCATACTCGCCGAGACGGTGATTCAGCTTCGCCAGGCGGTGCAAGACCACGGCCACTTGCGGATGAGCCGGCCCCTGGGTGCGCTCGGTGACGGCCAGCACCCGTCGGAGGAGCGGCTCCACCTCGCGGGGCTTCCCCTGCGTGTCGTAGAGCTCGATGAGATCGGTCAGGGTGATCAGCAGTCGCGGGTCATCGGGCTGGAACCGTTCGGCCGCCTTCAATGCCGCCACAAGACGGGATTCGGCCTCGGTATAGCGGCCGGCCTGTCGCGCTTCCAACGCTTTCGCATGGTCCCGTTCCCAGTCCGAAGCCGGATCGGAAGAGCCCGCGCATCCGGCGACCAATGACGCACAGGCGATCGCGCCGTACAAGGTGGATCGGAGCCGGGATCGTCGCATGGCTGAGCTGAGCATTTCGCCGGCGCCAGCGGGAGGCGTAGGAAGAAGGGAGACGCGACCGGCCTACATGTCCGGATACAACTCTTTCATGCAGGTCGTGCAGACTCCGTGGCTGAACTCGGCGTCCGAATGGTCATGGAGATAATCTTCCAACCGCTGCCAGGCGCCCTGGTCGTTGCGAATGCGCTTGCACTTGACGCAGATGGGGAGGAGCCCGTGGAGAATCTTCATCTGCCGCAGCGCCCGTTGCAGGTCTTCATTGCTCCTCACGAGCTCCCGCTCACGGGCCTTCCGACGCTCCCGCTCGCTTTTCAAGGCCAGGGCCGACGACACGCGAGCCGCCAGTTCAACCGGGTTGACCGGTTTGCGGATGTAGTCCATCGCGCCGGCGTGGAAGGCAGTTCGCAGGTCCTCCGGTTCGGTCTTGACGGTGATGACGATGATCGGGACGTCCCGCAACTGGTCGCGCTGCTTGATCCGCCTGCAGGCTTCCAGGCCGTCCATCTCCGGCATGAGGAGGTCCATCAGCACGAGATCGACGGGCGCTCTCTCGGCACTTCGCTCCTCGAACCCGAGGAGGCGGAAAGCCGCCGCGGCGGAGTCGGCGGCGAGGACGTCCCGGTATCCCTCTTTCTCGAGGAGGGCCCGCAGCAACTCCCGTTCATCCGACGAATCATCGACGATGAGAATGCTCATGATGGACGTTCTCCTCAATGGCCGCACGGAGACCAGACATCCCCCATTGTACCGTTCGGAAACACGCGACCCAAGAAGAAGTTGCGATCGCGCCGTCGTCGCGTCGATCGCGGACCGTGAAGCGCGTGGACTGCTCGCGGAGGTTCCGCTACAATCCGCGTTGATGTCTGATCCCACCACGGTTGTCGCCGCGGCGAACATCCAGGACGAGAACCATTCGGTCGTGCGGGCCGCCGGGCTGATCGGCGCGGCGACATTATCCAGCCGCGTCCTGGGCTTCATCCGAGACATGGTCCTTGCGCGGCTGTTCGGCGCCACGCCGGCCGCCGACGCCTTCTTTGTTGCCTATCGGATCCCCAACCTGCTCCGCGAGCTGTTCGCGGAAGGATCAATGTCGTCGGCGTTCATTCCGGTCTTCACCGAATATCACGCGCTGCACACCAAACGGGATGCCTGGGAACTCGCGAGCGCCGTGTTCACCACCCTCCTGACGGTCGTCACGCTCATCACGCTGCTCGGCATCGCCGCCGCACCCGGGATCGTTTGGTTGATGGCTCCTGGGTTCCACGACGATCCGGCCAGACTCTCGACGACCACGGTGCTGACCCGGATCATGTTCCCGTATCTCCTGTTCATCAGCCTGGCGGCATTGGCGATGGGCATGTTGAATTCGGTGCGGGCTTTCGCCGCGCCGGCGTTCTCGCCGGTCTTCTTCAACCTCGTCATCATCGGCTGCGCGCTGTGGCTGTCGCCGGCGCTGCCCGAGCCGATCATCGGCGTCGCGATCGGTGTCGTGGCCGGGGGAGCCGCGCAGTTCGCCATGCAACTGCCGGGACTCAGGCGGCGCGGGATGCTGTTCGGCTTCCGCTTTCAGCCAAGTCACCCCGGCGTCCGGCGGATCGGCCGGCTCATGGTGCCCTCGCTGCTGGGCCTCTCGGTCACGCAGGTCAACATCACCGTCAGCACCATTCTCGCGTCCTTTTTCGACGGCGGGCCGACCTACCTGTTCTACGGCATGCGCTTGATTCAATTTCCTCTCGGGATCTTCGGCGTCGCGCTTGCGACCGCCATTCTGCCGACGCTCTCGGCGCAGGCCGCGCGGGGCGCGCTGGACGAACTGCGAGTCACCTTGGGATTCGGCTTGCGGATGATCCTGTTCATCATTTTGCCGGCGATGGTGGGTTTGATCCTGCTGCGCGGGCCGATCGTACACCTCTTCTTCGAACACGGGTCGTTTACCGCCGCCGATACGGCCGCGACGGCGACGACGGTGCTCTGCTACGCGGTGGGGCTGTGGGCCTTCGCGGGTGTGCGGATCATCGTGTCCGCCTTTTACTCGCTTCAGGACACAAAGACGCCGGCGCTCACCGCAGCCGCGGCCGTGGTCGCCAATGTGGCGCTGTCGCTGGCGTTCATGGGACCGTTGCGGCATGCCGGCCTCGCGCTGGCGACGGCCGTGGCCGCAATGCTGAACGGCGGCGTCCTGGTGGCGATCTTGAATCGGCGGCTCGGCGGCGTGGACTGGACTGCGATCGGCAAGTCGTCCATGCGCACGGCGATCGCGGTCGTGCCCCTTGTCCTTGCCTGTGTGTGGGTCGCTGGGGCGCAGGTGTGGGTGCGCGAGGGCGAATGGGTCGCCAAAACGGTGATGCTGGCGGTCGGCATTGGCTTGAGCGTGAGCGGTTATCTCGGCGCTCACGCACTGATGCGCTCCGAGGAGTTGGATGTGTTGTGGGGGATCGTCAAACGAAGGCTGGGCAAGGGGCCAGAGACATGAGAGGATAGGCGATCGGAGAGACGATGGGCGCGCGGGCCAAGACAACAAGCACTCGGGCAACCTCTCGCCAGGCGACGAGGATTTTTCGGACTGCCTGGGGCTGGGTCGGGCTCTCCGCTTCGGCGCGCGGGATACGGACTGTCGTTTTGCCGAAGACATCGCGACGGGAGGTCGAGCAGGCGCTCAGCGAAGAGGCGCCGTCCGCTAACGGAACCCTTTCACCCTTCGCCCCTTACCCCTTGCCGGAAACCGCACCGGTCTTGCGCACTGCGCAGTCGCAGATCGCGGCCTATTTGGCAGGCAAGCGCCGCGACGTCGATGTCCCGATCGACCTCTCCGGTGGATCGGCTTTTCAACGGCGGGTCTGGCAAGTGATTCGGCGCATCCCCTATGGGCGCGTCCGGTCGTACAAGTGGGTCGCCTCACGGGTCGGCGGCGCGCGATACGCGCGGGCGGTTGGCCTGGCCCTCGGTGCCAATCCTGTCCCGCTCGTCATTCCCTGCCATCGGGTCGTGACCTCCGACGGATCGCTCGGCGGCTTCACCGGCGGAGTGTATCTAAAACGACGGTTGCTGGCGCTGGAAGGGGCATTGGCACGACAGAGCAGGGCGCGAGGCGAGAGACTCTAGCCTATCGCCGCATCGCCGGAATTTATGCGGGCCGTTATTCAGCGTGTCACACGGGCCTCCGTCGAAGTGAACGGCGCGATTGTCGGCAAGATCGGGCCAGGCCTGCTGGTGCTGCTCGGCGTCGCGCGCGGAGACGGCGAGTCGGACGCGCGCTATATTGCGGACAAAATTCTGGGGCTGCGCATTTTCCCTGACGAGGCCGGCAAGATGAACCGGTCGTTGAGGGACTGCGGCGGGTCGGTGCTGCTGGTGTCCCAGTTCACGTTGTTGGGCGACACGGCGAAAGGCCGGCGACCGGGGTTCGACCGGGCGGCCCCTCCCGAACTGGCTCGGGCGCTCTATGAAAAGGTCGCCGCCGACCTGCGCGCGCAGGGCACGCCGGTGGAGACGGGTGTGTTCGGCGCGCATATGGCGGTCGAACTGGTCAATGACGGGCCCGTGACCTTTGTGCTGGACAGCCGGAGGAACGGGTGACTGGGGCGACGGGCTCAAGTTCCCAAGCCAGGGCACTGATACGGACCGGAGCGATACGGATCGGAGAAGGTGGGCGCCATCTTGTCAGACAGGCCTCTGATATACTACAAATAAAATAAATCATCAGGTGTTGTAGCCAGGAGGTGGAGATGGGGAGTCCGGTGCCTCATAATCACCCACTACGTCGGCTCTTCGGGGCTTTGACCGAGAAAAGTTTTACCGAGAAATTGGGTTGGCCCGATCTCAACGTCACCGCGTACGTCTCCAATCTGCTCGTCGATTTCACCCATGCCGATCAACTCTACAAAATCCGGAACCGGCAGGGCCAGCCGATCGATACCGTGGTCGAGCTGTTGTTCGAATCCGAAGTGCTACTCGAAGCCCACTCGTTCGACCGTGAACGGGAGGTTCATCGCCACATCGGCGATTTCACGCTGTTCATGGCCGGTCTGTTCCCGGAGTATCTCCGGCGGCTCAAGTCGGCCGGCATGATCTACCATCCGGATTTCCTGGTCGACTACGTCAAAACTGGCAAGCGTTCGTACGGTATTGTCGCCCAGTTCGGCGACGTCGAGTCGGAAAACGACCCGCCGCTGTTCCGCAAACTCTCCGACAACTTCGAGCTCTGCGTGACGGGCCTCGGCTTCGTTCGTTCCGATCTGGACCGCATGCAAGATCCGACCTTTCGTCGAGCCAAAGATCTCTTACTGAATTGACTCGTTCCCGCCCGATCATCCTCGTCCATGGCGGGGCCGGCCTTCGTGGAATGAACGAGGCGCAGGCCTCGTGTCTGGCCGAAACACTTCGAGCCGGCTATGCGTTGTTAAACGCTGGGGCGCCCGCCCTCGATGCGGTCGAAGCGGCGATCCGCGTCTTGGAAGCGTCCGGCCTGTTCAACGCCGGAGTCGGCTCGCGGGTTCAACTCGACGGGGTCAGGCGGATGGATGCGTCGATTATGGAAGGCCGACACCTGCGGGCCGGCGCGGTGGCGGCGATCGAACGGATCGTCCATCCCATCACGGCCGCTCGGCTGGTGATGGACGAAACCTCCCATGTCCTGCTCGTCGGCCGGCCCGCCACGCGCTTCGCGTATCATTTCAAGTTGGAACGGCAGTTAACGGCCGGGCCTGCGGCCCGCCGCGTGCGAAGGCATGGCTTGGCTGCGGCCTTCACCGCCAAGACGCTCCGCCTGTACAAGGCGATGGCTGGGACCGATGGCCCAACTCGCCGGCGACCGGGGCGGGAAACTGTGGGAGCGGTCGCGCTGGATTGGAAAGGGACGGTCGCAGCCGGTGCCTCCACCGGGGGCATCGATTGCATGCTGCCGGGACGTGTCGGCGACACGCCGTTGATCGGTTGCGGCGTCTACGCGGATGACCGGGCTGGCGCCGTCTCGATGACGGGTCTGGGTGAAGCCATCATCCGGATCGCCGTCGCCAAAGAAATCACGGATCGATTGGCGGAAGGACTCGCTCCAGGCGCCGCGGCGCGGGTCGTGCTCACGAAGCTCGTGAGCCGCATCCGTGGCGCGGCCGGCGCGCTGGTGCTCTCCCCGGACGGTCGGTTTGCGATCAAACACACCACGCCGCGCATGGCCGCCGGATATTGGAATGGAACCGGGAAACCGGTGGTGAGAGATCAATTCGCGTGAGCAATTCGCGACTTGGCGATCTGATCATTTGATGAGTGACGCAAGACGGGTGTAAGCTTCAAATGGATGAAATCTCGGCTTGTAGTCCATCAATCAAAGGGATCGTCGGATCAACAGGTGTCTAAAATTCTCTTCCATCTCGCTTTTCCTGTCACCGATCTTGAGGCCACGAAGAAGTTCTACGTGGACGGGCTTGGCTGCGAGCAGGGGCGAGCATCGGAATCTGCCGTGACGCTCGGCTTGGCCGGGCATCAACTCGTGGCCCATCTCGTCAAAGAGTCGCCGGCCAACCAGAAGGGAATTTACCCACGGCACTTCGGGCTGGTGTTTACCGACGAGAAGGCCTGGCGGGCGCTGGCGGATCGGGCCAAAGGCCGGGGTTTGAAGTTCTACCAACAGCCTCGCGTGCGCTATCCGGGGACGAGGATCGAGCACCGGACGTTCTTTCTGGAAGACCCTTCCGGCAACCTTCTCGAGTTCAAACACTACACCCACGAATCGGCGATCTTCGGGGAAAAAGAAGTCGCCCAGATCGGCGACCCAGAATAGACCGCGAGACGGGTAGGTGGGCGCGACTAGCCGGATCGTCTGGTGCACCGGTCTCGCGTACTTTAGTACTCCATCTTCAATCCCCCCATCACCAAGAGCGGCGCGCCGAGGGTTTTGACCGGGCCGGTCTGCGTGGCGATGTACTGCCGATCCGCCAGGTTCTCGCCGTTGAGAAAAAGCGTCATGCCCGTCAGGATCCGTTTCTGGAGCGAGGCGTCCAGGACGATGAAGTCGGCGATCGGTTGGGTGTTGAGATCGTCCGCATATTGGCGGGAGAGATACCGGCCCAGCAGCGTCGCCTGGATAGAGTCGGGATGACCCGCCGTGAGGCCCATCACCACCTGATGCCGCGATACGTTTGGTACCCGCTTGCCGACGCGCAAGGGGTTGCCGGGAAAATCCTTGATCGCGGAGTCGGCGTAAGGCGTAGCCGAGGTTGAGGCTGACTCCGTCCACGGGTCGGAAGACCACATCGAGCTCGCCGCCGTAGGTTCTCGTCCGCCCCACGTTCTGTCGTTGCGCGGCCAACGGGCTCTGGGTGACGAAGATGATCTGGCCCTTCACCTCGTCGTAGTGGCCTGAAATCCGCCACGACAGCCTGCGGTTGGGGAGGAAGTCGCCTTCCAATTTGACTTCTCCACCGGGCAACCGCTCCGGCGTTAAATTCTCATTGGGCAGAAAATTGAACCCGCTGAAGCCGAAGCCGCGGTAGAGCTCATTCAGCGTCGGCGCCCGAAACGCCTGATAAACCGCCGCACCGGTCCGCAGGCGATCCGTCAATCGGTAGTGAACCGCCAGCTTGGGGTTGAGCACGTGCTCCACGTTGTCGCGCGGGATCGTCACGGCGCCCTGGGTCGACTCGATCCGCGCGTCGAAATTCTTCCACCAATCGGACCGGAAACTGGGGATGACGGTCAGCCAGTCGGTGAGGTCGGCGATCCATTCGCCGAACACCCCCCAGCCGACTTGCTGGCCTTTGGCGAGGGCCCGCCCCGCCGGGCCGGTCGCGGTGAACACCTGATCTTCCGACTGTGCGATGATCGCGCGTGCGTCGCCTCCGAACATCAGCCGGTGCCGCAACGCGAGCGGGGCCGTCCATTGCACGGATCCGCCGAAGTCGTTGCTGGGGATGGTCTGGATACGGTCACGGGCTTCGCTCAGCCTGACCGTCGGGGCCGGCGTGATCTGGGATGTCAGGTTACGGAACGTCTGCCACTGGGCGAAGAGCTTCGTCTCCCAACGGTCGCCGTGGGACGTCTCGCCCTCCAGTCCGAGCGCGGCGTTGCCGATCGTTCGCGCGGCGAGGCTGAGCGGAGTGCCGAACGAACGGTCCTCGCGGAACAACGACCCGGCAAGGGTCAGCGTCGTCCGGGAATCGAGAGCAACCGACACCGCTCCCGTGAAGTGTTCGTGTCGTGAGTCGTTCAGTTGATCGATCGGACCTCGCTGATCGGCCGGCGTGGGGATGAAGCCATTCGTGTGAAACCAGCGGTAATGCAACGAGAGCGCGGCTCGCTGGGTTCCGTAGCGGGCCGAGACCGTTTGTTGATACGAATTCAGATTGCCGGCTTGGCTTTCCGCTCGAAAGCCGGGTCCCGCCATCGGCGGTTGGGTGATCAGATGGACGACGCCGCCCATCGCCCACGTGCCGTAGAGGTTCGATCCGCCGCCCGGCACGACTTCAATGCGGTCCAGGTTGTTCGGGACGAGGCCCCAGTTGATCCAGCCGCCGAAGCCATCGTTGAGCGGCACGCCATCCAGCAGCACCAGGGCGCGCCGGCTTCCCAGCCCGCGCAGGGTGATCGCTTGAGCGGTCGGATGGTTGTAGCGACTGCTGAGATTGCTGGATTGAACGCCTGGTACGTAGCGGAGCAAATCGTCGACCTGATGGCCGTCGGGGAACGGCGAACGCTCGATCCGTTCGCGGGTGAGGACCGACGCAGAGGCCGGGATCCGATGCGCCGGTTCCGGAGTGCGGGTCGCGGAGACGAGCACTTCCTCGGTTGTGACGGAATCGACGGTTGCGGCGGTTGCAGGGGTGGCCGTCTCCGGCTCATCGGCCTGTGCGATCGATCCCCCCGTCGACGCACCAAGGACCGACCAAGCCAGCGCGAGCAGGATGACCCGTCTCACGATTCGCGCGTCGCAATGCCACGGGAGGGGATCATTACGCCGACAGTTTCAAGCCGATGATACCGGCCACGATCATGGCGATGCAGGCGATCCGCGTCGGGTCGCGGGATTCGCCGAACAAAATCATGCCCAATGCGGCGGTCCCGGCGGCGCCGATTCCGGTCCAGACGGCATAGCCTGTGCCGACCGGGATGGTCTTGAGAGCCTCGGCCAGACAGAGCACGCTCGCGATCATGGCGGCGACAGTCCCGATACTCGGCCATACACGGGTGAAGCCCTCGGTGTACTTCAATCCGATCGCCCAGACGATTTCGAACAGGCCCGCGATGCCCAGATAGATCCACGACATGAATGAGTCCTCCTGCTGATGCCTGTCCGGTCAATCGGTCGCCGACTCGTACGGCTTACCGTCGAGTTTGCGCATCCACCGGAGAATCCGTTGCTGGCGTTTGATCACCTGCGCGGTCACTTTAAGTGGATCGTGTCGGCGAGGTGCTGGAAGGATCGCTGCCAAGAGCGCCGCTTCTTCGGGGGTAAGGTCGCGGGCGGATTTACCGAAGTGATGGCGGGCCGCCGCTTCGGCGCCGTACACCCCGCGCCCCCATTCCGCCACATTGAGATACAGCTCCAGGATGCGTCGCTTGGACAGCCGGTGCTCCAGGGATCGCGCGATGAGCGCCTCGCGCGCCTTGCGCAGCAGCGAACGCTCCGGCGAGAGATAGAGATTCTTGGCAAGCTGCTGGGTGATGGTGCTGCCGCCGCGCCGGATTTCGCCCGCTTCCAGATTGTGCAACGCCGCGTCCTTGATGCCTTCCCAGTCGAAGCCTTCATGCGTAAAAAAGGAGGCGTCCTCGGCCGCGATCACCGCTCGCTGCAAATGGGGTGAGATGCGGGAGAGCGGGACCCAGACCCACTGGGTTTGGAACGGTCGCCCCCGCTCGCGGGCCTGCGCGAGCCGCGCCTCCATAAGAGCGGTCGAGGTCGGGTTCGTTCGCTCGAGAACGGCGACATCGGGCAGCGTCACCAGCCACACGAAGGCGAGCCCGCCAAGCGGCAGGCCCATCACCAGCACCAGGCTGATGAGAATCAGGGCCGCTCTACGTCGTCGGGTTGACTTGGACATGGTGCGAGTTCAGCAGGGCGATGGGTTATCGGCAGGGGTGACACTGGGAATCGAGACGATGAATGCCGATTGCGGAAAGCAGAAATTTATGGTTCTACTTTCATCGTCCCGGACGAGCGTTCACCTCGCACCGATTATTCATTATTTTATCCATTGCCCATCGCCCGGAAGAGAACTAATGAAAATTCTGTCCGCCGAGTTTATCAAAAGTTGCAACGCTCCCGAACAGTTTCCGCGCGAGCGCCTGCCGGAAATCGCATTCGTGGGGCGATCCAATGTCGGGAAGTCATCATTGATCAATTCCCTGCTGCATCGGCGCGGACTTGCCAAGGTTAGCCGGACGCCGGGCAAAACGCGGACGGTGAATTTCTTTCTGGTGACGACCGACGATCCGTCGTTGAAACGGCTCTATGTCGTCGATCTGCCCGGTTACGGCTATGCGAAGGTGGCCAAGCCGGTGCAGGAACACTGGGGGCCGCTGATCGAGCGGTACCTCACGAGGCGCGACGCGTTGCGCGGGGTGGTGCTGCTGGTCGAGGCGCGCCGGGTGACCGAGCACGATCAGGCGACAGTGCGATGGCTGCGCGCGATTAACCGGCCCGCCGTCGTGGTCGCGACCAAGATCGACAAACTGAAGAACAGCGAGCGACACCACAGCCGCGCGATGCTGCAAGAGGCGCTCGAATTGCCAGAAGGCGGCGAACCGATTCCGTATTCATCCGTGACGCACGAAGGACGGGAGGCGCTGTGGCACGCGATCCGCGACTTGCTGAGTGGTAAGTTGTAAGTGCAGAGTTCTGAGCGGCAAGTTTTTACTGAACTCGGCACTCAGAACTCAGAACTTCACTTCGATGTACGCCTTGTTCTTCAACTCCGCGATCCACACCTGATACACGTCCTCACTTTTCTGCTGGAACACAAGACTCTGGATTTCCGCTTTTACTTCTTCGAAAGGCCGGAACTGGCGCGGCTTCTTCTCGTCCACCCGAATGATATGAAAGCCTTCGGGGGTCTCGATGGCGTCCGTGATGTCGCCGACCTGCGCTGATGAGAGCGCCCGTTCGATGGGCGGGAGCAGTTCCCCTTGGCGGACGAGTCCGAGACGACCGCCGCGGGCGGCGTTGATCCCGTCGCTGTAGCGGAGCGCCAGATCTTCGAACTTCTCGCCCGCCTTGAGGGCCACCAGGACCTGTTTCGCCTTCGCCCGGGCGTCTTCGACGTCGTCGGGTCCCCGCGCGCGGATCAGGATTTGGCTGAGAGTGTATTCTTCCGGCAGGGCGAAACGATCCTTGTGTTCCTGGTAGTACCGCCGCATTTCCGATTCCGCGACCATGATGCCGCTCCGGACTTCGCGGTCCACCACTTTGAGGAGGGTCAATTGCTCGCGGACGCTCCTGACGCTCTCGGGATTCGCCGCGTCGATCTTCTCCCCTTGCCGCTTCATTTCCTCGATCGCCTGGCGCACTTCCTGGTCGGAGACTTCGACGCCCTTGCTTTTGGCGGCTTGGAGCTGCAACTTCCGTTCGATCATCCTGGTCAACGCCGTATATTCAGCCTGCTTCAACCGGCGCTGCCGTTCTTCGCCCGTGTACCGCTTCTGAATCCGCTCCTCCTCCGGTTCGATCTCCTTCTTCATTTCGGACAGCATGATCAACTCGTTGTTGACGACCGCCACAATGCGGTCCTCGAGATGCGCGGTGGAGGCCGCTGTCGGCCATCCCCCACAAAAAAGCGCAATCATGAACAGGCCGACGCGACGGAGCACGCGCCAGGCCGAGAGGCTGCCAGGCTGGCCTCTCGCGAGTGAAGGAGTCCTCGTCACCATTGGATCGTTTGCAGGATGAGAATCCGCTCGCTCGGAGTTCATCGCTGCCCGCTGCTTTGGACACAGAAATCCGCCTGCCGGCCGTCGCCGGCTGGCGGCCAGGATTCTACACGAATGAGGCCCGCGATGGGGAGCGCAGCCGAGGAAACAGGGAAACGGGGCGGGTGAGGGAGACGAGCGGTCAAGGGGCCCCGACGCTGCGGGGACGGTCGGTGTCGTCGGCCACGCGGCCGGCCGCGTCGGCCATGCGGATCGAGGCGCGGGCGCGCAGCTCGGAGACGATTTCCTCCAGTCGTCGGCGGCGTTTCTCCGCGAGAAGCTCCTGGCGAAGCCGCTCGCGGGTTGCCTGATCGGCTTGGAGCGTCTCTCGATCCAGGGGGCTGACTTTCACAAGGTAGTAGCCCTGGTCAGTCTTGATGGGATCGCTGACCATCCCGGGTCGGAGCGTCGGAATGACCGCGTCCACTTCGGGTGCCAACGCGCCCTTGCGATAGGGTCCGACCTCTCCGCCCTTCGCTTTGGTCTTTTCGTCGATGGAATAGCGCTGGGCAAACTTGCCAAAGTCGCCGCCCGACTCGACCTGTCGTTTCAGGTCCTTGGCCGCGTAAATGTTCGGGAGCAACATCTGCGAGACCTGCACCTTGCTGGGACCCAGCAATTCGTGGGCGTGCTGCGCGAAATAGGCCTCCAGTTCTTCCTTTGCCACCTCCACTTTCGTTTTGATCTTGTCTTTCAGCAGCTCGTCGAGCATTAACTGTTCCTTGAACCGCTGCGCACGCTCGCGGATGCTCTGGCTCTGATCCAGTCCCTGCCTGCGCGCCTCCTGCATCAGGAGTTCGCGTGTGATCAGGTCGTCCAGAAACTTCCGTTTGCCCCCTTCTTTCTCGTACCGTGCGCGGGTGGCCTCGGACAATTCCGACCATCGAAACTCGAACTCGCTTAGCGTGATGGGCCGACCGTTGACGATCACGACCACCGCTTCGTCCTGCTGCGGCGCGCAGCTGGAAAGGCTGCCCAGCCACAAGCCGGCCGCTATGCCCAGCATCGGCAGGACGCATCGCAACGGGGTCGGCGCTGGCGGAAGGATGATGTCGAAGGCGAGGATGAGCCGTCGAATCATAACGGGGCGTTCAAAAACCAAGGCCTCTCAGGCGCGCACGGACTCATGCTGCGTGCGTCCCTTGGTATCACAGACTCCCAGGGTTTGCAAGACAACGGTGAGTTCTTGAAATTGCGAAGGCCAGTCCTGATGCGGGATTCGTAATTCGAACGAGAAGGGCGAGAGAACATGCAGGCGCGTCCCGTAGCGATCCATAAGCGCGCGCACGGCTGCGTCCGGCACCCGGGCCTTGGGATTGAAGGCGATGACCAGCGCTCCCGCTTTGACTTCGACCGAACTGAGCCGGAGTGCCTTTGCCTGCAGCTTGATCTGCATCACTTCGAACAGCCGCTCGACCGGCTCGGGCGGAAGACCGTAGCGGTCCTGGATCTCGCCGTGCAGCAGGGCCAGGTCGCCCACCTGCGCGCACGACGCGAGGCGTTTGTAGAGCGAGAGCCGATGGTGCGCGTCCGCGACATAGTCCTCGGGAATGAAGGCGGACATGCTCAGGCGCAGCACGGGATCTGGCTCCTCTTCGACGACCTGTCCTTTGAGGCGTTGCACCGCCTGCTCGACCATCTGCAGGTACAGATCGAGCCCGACGGCGGCGATGTGCCCCGACTGCTGCTTGCCCAGCAGGTTGCCTGCGCCGCGGATCTCCAGATCCGCAGCGGCGATGCGGAAGCCGGAGCCCAGTTCCGTGAACTGCTGGATGGCGATGAGTCGTTTCTGGGCGTCGCCGGTCAACATCCCTTCGTCCGGAACGAGGAAGTAGGCGTAGGCCTGATGACCGGAACGGCCGACGCGGCCGCGGAGCTGATAGAGTTGTGCCAGGCCGAACGTATCCGCGCGGTTGACGATGATCGTGTTGGCGTTTGGCACGTCCAGCCCCGACTGGATGATGGCGGAAGCGACCAGGACGTCGGCCTCCCGGTGGAAGAATTTCAACATCACGGATTCGAGGAGCTTGGAGTCCATCTGGCCGTGTGCGATGACGACGCGGGCCTCCGGCACCAGGCGCTGTAGCCACGAGCCTATCCGCTCTATCGTCTCAACACGGTTGTGGACGAAGTAGGTCTGCCCGCCTCGGCCCAGTTCGCGGACGATGGCTTCGCGGATCGTCGTCTCGTTGAAGCGGACGACCTGGGTGCGGATCGCGAGGCGGCCGGCGGGTGGGGTCTCGATCACGGAGAGATCCCGCACGCCCGACATGGCCATTTGGAGCGTCCGGGGAATCGGCGTCGCGGTCAGCGTGAGCACGTCCACTTGGGTCCGCAGTTGTTTCAGCCGCTCCTTGTGCCGGACCCCGAACCATTGTTCCTCGTCGATGATCACCAGACCCAGGTTGCGGAACCGGACGTCCTTCTGGAGCAAGCGGTGGGTGCCGATCACCACGTCGATCGCGCCGGCTTCCAGGTCCTTGAGAACAGCTTTCGTCTCTTTGGGCGACTGAAACCGCGACAGCAGCGCGACGCGCGCGGGAAACGGGGCGAAGCGCTGGGAGAAATTGTCGTAGTGTTGTTGGGCGAGCAATGTGGTGGGGGCGAGCACGGCGACCTGCCGGTTGTTCTCCACGGCCTTGAACGCGGCGCGCATCGCCACTTCGGTCTTGCCGTAACCCACGTCGCCGCACACGAGCCGGTCCATCGGTTTCGGCGATTCCATGTCGCGCTTGATGTCCTCGATCGCTTTGAGCTGGTCCGGCGTCTCCTCGTATTCGAACGCCGCTTCGAACTCGCGCGTCAGGGTCGAATCGCCGTCGTAGGTGCTGCGCTGGACAAGTTCGCGGTTGGCGTACAGTTCGATCAGCTCCTGCGCCATCTCCTCGATGTCCTTCTTGACGCGGGCCGTGGTTTTGGCCCAACTGCTTCCGCCCAGTTTGTCCAGCTTGGGCACGTGGCCCTCGGCGCCGCTGTAGCGCTGCACGTGATTCAGCCGGTCCAGCGGGACATAGAGCCTGTCGCCGGCGGCGAACTCGAGAACCAGATAGTCGCTCTCGAACCCCTGCACCTCCAGGCGTTTCAAGCCTCGATAGCGGGCGATCCCATGCTGCACGTGCACGACGAAGTCGCCCATGTTCAGGTCGTCCAGCGAGGACAGGAATGTCGCCGCCTTGGTCTTCGGAGGTGGCCGGTGCCGGATTCCCTTCGCGAACAGTTCCTCTTCCGTGATCAGTGCAAGGCGCAACTCGGGGGACACGAACCCCGCCGAGAGGTCGCCCTGCACGACGGAGAACGGCTCTTTTGCCGGGGAGGTGGCGGTCCAAAACGCCGGCTGCCACGCGCGGGCGGGCAAGTCGTGTTCGGCGAACAAGGCGAGCAGCCGATCCACCTGCCCGCGGCTTCGGGCGACGATCAACACGCGGCCGCCGTCGCGGAGCCGGTCGAGAATCCGGAGGGTTTCACTGAACGGCGTGCCGCGCGCGGCCAAACCGACGCTGCTCGGCACACGGGCGGGAAACTCGACGACCGGTCCCCGCCCCGCATCGGACGCGGCCACCGGTTCCAGGGCCAAGGTCGGCCAGGCGTGGAGCCGTTCGTGCACGGCTTCCCATGAGAGGTACATCCGATCCGGCGCGGGATAGGGAGAGGAACCGGCGGTGTCCCCGTGCCGCAGGTATCCCTCCTCAATCTCGGCCCAAAATTCCTTGGCTTTCAGGGCCAGCATGTCCGGTTGATCCAACACCGCCACCGGCTCGCTTGTGAAGTAGTCGAGCAGCGTGTCCATCCGCGGATAGACGGTTGGCCCGCGCCACTCTGCGTCGGGGGGGAAGGGCTCGAGCGCGTCCGGGGATTCCAGCGGGCGGATCAGCTCCCGCGCCGGAAGCACCCAGGCCCGGTCGAGTCGCGCGGTGGATTTCTGCGAAGCGGGGTCGAAGAACCGGGCGGACTCCACGGTGTCGCCGAGGAATTCGATCCGGAGCGGGTCGGCGTAGGCCGTCGAGTAGATGTCGACGATGCCCCCGCGGATGCTGAACTCGCCGGGGACCTCCACGACTGAGACGCGCCGGTACCCGAGCCGCAAGAGTCCGGACGAAAGCGCTTCGCGTTCGATCGACGCGCCAGGACGCAGTTCGAGACAGGCGGCGGTGAACGCGGACTGCGGCAAGAGACGTTGGATCAGCGCCGGAATCGAGGTGACCAGCATCGTGCGGGCGCCTTGCGTCAGCCGATGCAGTGCCTTCATCCGTCGCGCGATCAGGTCGATATGCGGGGCGGCGGCCTCATAGGGCAGCGTTTCCCACTCGGGGAACAGCACCAATGCGTCGGAGGTCAAACCGAAAAGCGCATGGTAGAACCGGAGGTCGTTGTAGAGACGCTCGGCCGCCTCGTCTGTCGTCGCAACCACCAGCCACGACCGGCGGGCCAATCCGGCTTCTTCGCCGCCCCGCGCGCGCGCCAACACCGTCAAGGCGAAGCCGGCGGTTGAGCCATGCAAGCCGACCAGGCAGGCTCTGCCGCCGGGCGGTCGCAACGCGGCGACGACCGGTTCCAGGAAGCGGTCCCACTGACGGGGGGAGGATGTGCTGGACACAGCGCGAGTTACGGTTTGATCGCTTGAATGCGTTCGACCAGGGCCGTGGTGGACACGCCGGGCACGAGCGGGATGGTCAAGACCCGCCCGCCGCGCGCCTCGACGACGTCGCGGCCGGCGATGCGGTCCGGCGCCCAATCGCCGCCCTTGACCAGCACGTCAGGCTGCAGGGCTTTGATCAAGGCCACGGGATCAGGCTCGTCGAACACCACGACATAGTCCACGCAGGCCAAAGCGGCCAGGACCTCAGCCCGCTGCGCTTGGGGGACGATCGGGCGTCCGGCCCCTTTCTTGAGCGAGCGGACCGACGCGTCGCTGTTCACGCCAACCACCAGGATGTCACCCAGTTCACGCGCCGCCTGCAAGTACCGGGTGTGACCGACATGCATGAGGTCGAAGCAGCCGTTGGTGAACACGATGCGTTTGCCCTGCCGCCGCAGGTCTTCCAAAATGGCCGCGAGATCCGGCTTGCTTTTGATCTTGCCGATCACGGCCCCCATCATACCCGTTCAACGACCCGGAATCCTAGTCGGGTGGAGAGCGTCGCCGCACGATCAACGGCGCGAAACCGGAAACAGCCCTCGGCGGGTTGACGAGACTCCCCCCACGGTCCTACATTCAAACTCAGGAGGGGTTGTTTTTCATGGCGGAGATTCCCGACGAGCGCGGCGGCCGAGCCTACAGCCTCTACACATCGCTGCGGCGGTACTTCGAACCGCTGAGAGAACACTGGGACAAGCTCACCCGCGAGGAGCAGGATGTGGTGATCCAGGAGCTGGAAACGTTCTTGAACTCGGTCCGGCCGCCGGACGGTCGGCGGCCTGGGTGACGATCGTTCGTGCCATGGAACTGCCGTCGGAACACCGACAAACCGTGGAGGTGGCCGTGAGCGCCCGATTCGCCCAGGCGCATGGCTGGGTGGTCAACGCCATTACCGGCTTTTTGTCGGCCTATTACATGGAAGATCCACGGTTTCACTTCCGGAAACGCTATCAGGAGCTCGAGTCCGGCGCACACGTGTGGGAATGCGAGATCGAAGACGGCGTGCCGATGACGCGGCTGATCAAGCGGCTGCTGGTCGATCTTCCGCCCGGCAAAGCCGAACCGCAACCGAGCCCAAGCGGGAACGTCCGCTATCTCATCGATTGCAGGGATGATGGGCCCTTTCTCCATAAATAGACCCTGTGAGCCCGCGGCTCAACTCAGAGCTCGCAGCGGATATGAAAAGCCGGTGGTTCCGGCCTATCTTCATCCCCTTTCCCTGTGGAAGAGGAGAGGTGGGGGCATGTTTATTGGATAGGTGTCCCGAAGCACCACGTGGACGGTTCATTATTAGCCACTAGCCATTTGTACTAGTCTCACCGGAGGTCAACCCACTATGAGACGAGCCTGCCTTCCCGTTCTCATCGCGCTCGCGATGGTCCTCGGCTCTTCGGGGCTTGTAGCGGCCGACTCCGCCGAGAAGGCCTCCGACCGGCAGAAATCCGACCGGTCGAAGAGCAAGATCGATATCAGCGTCAAAGATTTGCCGAAACCGATTCCAGAGGTGTTGGAGGGCATCAAACGCGTCGGCGACGAGGTCGGCAAGGGTATCTCCAAGGCGACCAGCGCCGCCGCGGGTGCCGTGAACAAAGCGGTGTCCGAGAAGAGAGACAGGGACAAGAAAGAAGAACGAGACTAGGCGATGGACAACGGCAGGGTGAGCTGAATCGACGCGCCGGACTCGCAGCGTGGAGGGAGTGGGCGGAGGCGCTGGGCGACCGGCAGCTCGCGTAGCGGCCCCAAGCACGCGCCGCAGCGGTGGCGGCGGGGATGGATCGTGCGGCGCTGCCGGCGATAGACGCGCCCGCAGTCCTGGCAGCGCCAGGCGTAGCGGGACAGCGCGTCCACTTCCTGGACGAGGCTGTGATAGATCGTGACAGCCAACCCGTCGCGGTTCATGACTTCCATCATGCGACGGAACTCCGGGCCGTGATCAGGGCGGCGCTTGAGCACGTCGAACTGCCACTGGTGGATCATCTCATGGGCCAGGGTGCTGACCACCTCACGTTCCAGGCCGGAGCGCGGCTTGGGCAGTCGCCGGAGCAGCGGGATGGAAAGACGAATGCATCGCCGCTCGGGCCGCCTATCCGCGCCGTCGCCGGACCTGGCCCTTGGTCCGACCTGGCTCACGAACATGCCGGCTGAGGCGGTGAGGCGCGCGCTCCAGCGGATTTCGATGGGCGGCAATGTCCCGCCGAAGTAGCGGGCGTTGAGTTCTCCCCAGGTGCGTTGGAGGTGTGCGGTCGAAAGCGCCGACATAACGGTGTCGCCGTCGGGGAGATCAGCGGTCTGCCAGTTCTTCCAGAACCGCAGCCGCGAGGAGCGGAAACATGATCTCGTGATGGCCGATCAGCGTGTACCCTTTTCCGCCCTTTTGCGTGGGCCGCCGAACGACATTGGTCATTGGCCGGTAATGGGACAAGAAATCCATGTTGACAGTGGTGATGTTGCGGAGGTCGTGCCCCAGGTTCCGGCCCAGGGCCACGGTCTTGAGGAAGACCTCCGGCATGATGACCGCCGATCCGAGATTCAGATAGACCCCGCCCTCCATTCTCGCGACGACCGCGGCCAACCGGCGAAAATCCAACAAGGAGCCGGCGCCGATTGCTGCGCCGTCGGCGGACGGGTGCATGTGAATGATGTCCGTGCCTAACGCGACGTGGACCGTCACCGGGATGCCGAGCCTGGCGCCGGTCGCCAGGATGCTGGTGGCCCGGTTCGGGAACTGACCTTTGTAGCGGTTGATGTAGTGGCCGACCGCCTCGCCGAGTCCTTGGCCGTCCTTGACCCCCCGCGCGATGGCCTCGTTCAACATGCGGCCCGTCTCTTCCGCCATCCCGAACCGGCCCGAGTCGATCTCCGCGTCCACTTCTTCCGAGGTGTGGCCCATCAAGGCCAGTTCGAAGTCGTGGATGACGACGGCGCCGTTCATCGCGACGGCGCTGATGACGCCGCGCTCCATCAGGTCCACGACGACGGGATTGAGACCGACCTTCACCGGATGCGCGCCCATGCCGAGGATCACGGGTTTCCCGTAACGGTGCGCCCGCACAATGGCGTGCACGACCTCGCGCAAGGTCTTGACGGCGAGGATGTCGGGGAGGCTTCGGAGGAACTGTTTGAACGTGCCGCCGCGCTTCCAGGACGACGCAAAATCGGAAAGGCGGACTTTGCTGTGGCGCCGCTTCAGCGGGTAGGTTTTGAGATCGGCAACGTTGATGGGTGGGATGGCGGTCCGGGGAAGAACCGGCTCGCGCGCCCCCTCAGGCGTTTTTCGCAAAGGCCTGTTCCTCGATCAACTCGCACAGCACGTGCCCGAGCGTGATGTGGCTCTCCTGGATGCGGGCCGTCACGGTCGAGGGCACGACGAATGGGTAGTCCACCATACCTGCGAGCTTCCCGCCCGTCCCGCCGGTCCAGCCGATCGTCATGAGGCCGGCTTCCTTCGCCGCCTGGACACCCTTCAGCACATTGGGAGAATTGCCGCTCGTGCTGATCGCGATGGCGATGTCGCCCTTCTGGCCGTGCGCGCGGACTTGCCGGGCGAAGATTTCGTCGTAGGCATAGTCATTGGCGATACAGGTGATCGCCGCCATGTCGGTGGCCAGCGCGATGGCGGGCAGCGGAGCCCGGTCGCGGTGATAGCGGCCGACGAACTCGGCGGCGATATGAGAGGCGTCGGTGGAACTTCCGCCGTTGCCGAACAGCAACACCTTGCGCCCTTCGCGGAAGGCCCGTCCGATGAGTTGCGCGACCTGCGCAATCCGGTCGGCGTGCTCCCGCACGAACGCGCGCTTGACCTCCACGCTCTCCTCGAACGCCTTGATAATCCGATCTTTCATGAGGGGCGATTGTAGGGGACGACGGAATCTGTGTCAAACGAGGCGGGCAAACGGTCAGGCGCGTTGATCAAGTCGAGAGCGGATGCTATAGTCCCGCCCGTCATGGCGGCCGAGAGTCCCGTCAAAGCCCTGCTGATCGCGGTCACGGACGATGCGCCGGCGGCGGTCTATGCGATTAACCGTCTGAAGCCGGAATCGCTGTGCCTCTTCGTGCCGGAATCGGCGAAATCGTTGGTGGAGACCGCGATCCAGCCGAAGGTCGCGCAGATGCCGCGCCGATGGGACTGGATCGTGACGCCGGATCCCCAGCACTTTCTGGCGTGCTATCAGGCGCTGGCGCACGCGCTCCCCGATCTCCTGCGGACCTGGGAAGTGCATCCCGGCGAGCTGATGACGGACCTGACCGGCGCCACGCCGGCGATGGCCGCCGCCTCGTCGCTGGCGGGGATGCCCTATGCTTCGCGGGTGGTGACGATGCTGCGCCCCATCGCCGGTTCGTCATCCGACGGTGAAAGGGTGACCGTCGAAGGACAGACGTACGTGTGGGTGCAAGGCAATCCGTGGGACGAGGCGGCGGTCTGGTCCCGCCGGGAAGCCTGTGAGTTGTTCAATCGAGGGGAGTTCGGCGCCGCAGCGGCGCTGTTCCGCCAGATCGAGACGCGCGTCAGCGGCGGACAAAAGCCGCTCTATCGGGCGCTGGCCGATCTCGCCGAAGGCTACGGGCTCTGGGAGAAATTTCAGTATCGGCCCGCGTGGGAGAAACTCAAGACATCGCTCAAGGCGCTGGAGATGGCGTCGCTATGGGGCGGGCCTCCGGGCTTGAAGTCGGTCCTGCCGGCGATCAAGGCGAACGCCGGCTTTCTCGAACGGGTGGTGCTCGATCCGCAGGAAGTCAAGGAAGGGGTCGCGCTGGATCTCCTCGCGCACGCGCGCCGGCGCGCCGACGTCGATCATGACGCCGAAGCAGCGATGGCGGTCTTGGTCCGGGCTCTCGAGGCTTTCGCGCAGCGGCAGCTTTTCAAACAGTACAAGATCAAGACCTGGGACGTGCAGCCCGAGCAGTTGCCGCAGGCGCTGCGGGAGACCTGCCGGACCTGTTACCTCGACGACGTGGACGGCAAGTACAAGCTGCCGCTTCAGAGCCAGTTCCGAACGCTGGCCGGACTGGGAGATCAAATAATAGGGCAGACCTTCCTCGCCCAATGGCCGAAAATGAAACCGCTCCTCGACGCAGCCGGCCACGCGGTGCTCGGCCACGGTTTTGAGCCGATCAAAGCCGAGCGGGTGCAGCAGCTCTACGAGATCGCCGTCAAGCTGGCGGACGTGAACGAAGCGGCGCTGCCGAAGTTTCCGGTGTTGAACCTCTAGCGCGATGGGCGCGACAGGTGAGAAAAGCGGGACGGTGTTGGGTCTGACCGTACAAGGAGAGAAAGGCCTAAAGGAAGTGACGTTAAGGACCATTCAGACACATGCGTCTCGCTGGTAGCTGACGTGGACATCCGCATCTACTACGAAGACACGGACTGCGGCGGGGTGGTGTACTACGCCAACTACCTCAGGTATTTCGAGTGGGCGAGGACGGAATATCTCGAAGAGCGCGGCATCTCGGTCGTCGACCTATTGAAGGATGGCACGCAGTTTCTGGTGGTCCACGCGGACGTGGACTATCGGTCTCCTGCCCGCTACGGCGAAGTCCTCAGCGTCGAAACAAAGTTGGCGGACATCGGCCGCAGTTCCCTGACCTTCAGCCACGTGATCCGGGAACGGGCCAGCCGGCGCGTCGTCGTGGAAGGCTCGGCGAAACTGGTGGCCGTGGATCTGCAAGGCAAGGTGAAGCGGTTGGATCCGTCGCTGGTGGAAGCGCTGCAAGCGCCGGTCGAGCGAGGCCATTGATGGAAAAACTCGGCACCTGGTTGGCCATTGCGGCGGTCGCGGTCGGTTTCGTCGTCCTGGCCTGGCTGCTGTTTGCGGAGAGACCGAAGGACAAGAAGAAGTGAGCGTCGGGTCACCTGCCGTCCGGCAGTTCGCGGAGCCGTCGTTCCAGAAACCGCCGCTCCGGCTCCTGCCGTGTGAGACCGAGCGCGCGTCGGTACGAAGCTCGAGCCTCTGTGGTTTTCCCCAGCCGCCGGCACAGGTCCGCCCGTGCGGCGTGAACGAGATGGTAGTCCCGCAGATCGCCGCGCGCCAGGATGGCGTCCACCAGCACCAAGCCGGCAGCGGGTCCGTCGCGCATCGCCACCGCCACCGCCCGGTTCAACTCGACCGCGGGCGACAGCTCCGCCCGTAACAACACGTCGTACAGCCCCACGATCTTCGCCCAGTCCGTCTCGGCGGCGCTCGGCGCCTCGGCATGCACCGCCACGATGGCCGCCTGAAGCGTGTACGGGCCGAACCGGCGCGAGGCGAGCGCTCGGCCCGCCAGCGCGAATCCCTCCGCAATCTGATCCCGGTTCCAGAGCGAGCGGTCCTGGTCGGCCAGCAGGATCAGCTCGCCGTCTGACGACGTGCGCGCCGCGCGCCGCGATTCATGGAGCAACATCAACGCCAACAGTCCCAGCGCCTCGGGCTCCGGGAGCAACTCGATCAGCAGCCGCCCCAGACGGATCGCCTCGGTCGAGAGGTCGCGCCGCGTCAGTGAGACGCCCGAGGAGGCGGAGTAGCCCTCGTTGAAGACCAGATAGACCACGCGGAGCACCGCGTCCAACCGGTCCGGCAGATCGGCGTGCGACGGCACGTGATAGGGGATGCGTGCGTCGCGGATCTTCCTCTTGGCCCGCACGATGCGCTGGGCCACCGTGGGCGGGGAGATGAGGAACGCGCGCGCGATTTCTTCCGTGGTGAGGCCGCAGATCTCGCGCAGCGTCAGCGCCACCTGGGCTTCGGGGGACAGGGCCGGATGGCAACAGGTGAAGATGAGCCGCAAGCGGTCATCCTCCACGCTCTGGTCGTCCCACGCTGCGGGATCGGGAGTCTCGGTTTCGAGCCGCTCGGCCAGCTCCGCCAGCGACGCGTCGTACCGGGCGCGGCGACGCATCCCGTCGATGGCTTTGAAGCGACCGGCCGAAATGAGCCACGCTCGGGGATTGGCGGGCACGCCGTCCCGCTCCCATTGCTCGACCGCCGTCGCGAAGGCGTCATGCAAAGCTTCTTCCGCAAGCTCGAAGTCGCCAAGCAGACGAATGAGCGTGGCGAGGACATGCCGCGACTCGGCGCGGTAGACAGCGTCCACTGCTTCGCGAGCCCGCTTGGTCGCGTCCTCGTTGTACTCCATATGACACCGGTTTCGCCGGCGACAAGGGCGGAAGGCGCCCACATCAGGCTGTTGCGCGGGTGCCCGCGGGAATTCAGGCGTCGACCAGGATCTTAAATCCGCCGTAGGCCATGCGCGTGACGTCGAAGGGCATGAAGTCGGGCTCTCCCTTCGCTAGTCGTGCTGTCGGGAAAAAACCCTCGCGCGTTACGGCTGAGGATTCATGGCGACAAAAGGCACGTCTCCTCTTACCCTCCCGCCATGGCCCCGACGATCAGAAAAGGCTCGGCTCCCGTTGCGACGGCGTCGGGGAGCGGAACATCGGGTGACTCGTGGGACAGATCCTGTTCGCAGGCGAAGAACCGCAGGAACGGGCGGCGCTGGTGCGTGACATGATCGCGGATCGTCCCCCGCAACATCGGATAGCGGGTCTCCAGCGCGTCGAGGATCGACCGCTGCGTCACCGGGCCTTCAAGATCCAGCCTCACCTCGCCGTCGATGCGCGCCAGCGTCCGCAGATGGGCCGGCAATACAACCCGAATCATTTCGTATCTCGCCAAAAACCGTCGTACGTATCTCGTCGCTCGTATCTCGCTTGCGAACGACGCTCCACGCGATACGCTTCACGAAGGTTCAGGGCAGTGTCTGCACCTCGACCGACAGCACAGCCGGCAGATCCCGGACGATCGGCGCCCAGCTCTCCCCGGCGTCGGCCGAGGCGTACACCTGCCCGCCGGTGGTGCCGAAGTACACGCCACAGGGATCGAGCGAGTCGACGGCCATCGCGTCGCGCAACACGTTCACGTAGCAATCGCGTTGCGGCAGACCTTTCGTCAGCGCCTCCCACTCATTGCCGCCCGTCCGGCTGCGGTACACGCGCAGCTTGCCGTCGGGCGGAAAATGCTCCGAATCGCTCTTGATCGGGACGACGTAGATGGTCTCCGGCTGGTGCGCGTGTACGGCGATCGGGAATCCGAAATCGCTCGGCAGGTTCCCGCTGATCTCGCGCCACGACTCGCCCGCGTCGTCGCTTCGCAGCACGTCCCAGTGTTTCTGCATGAACAGCACGTTCGGCTGTGACGGGTGCATAGTAATGCGATGCACGCAGTGGCCGACGTCTGCGTCCGGGTCAGGTAGCTCATACTTGGATTGCAAGCCTCGATTGATCGCCCGCCATGTCCTGCCGGCGTCGTCGGTCCGGAACGCGCCGGCCGCCGAGATCGCAATATAGATCCGCTGAGGATTGGTCCGGTCCAGCACGATCGTATGCAGACACATGCCGCCGGCACCGGGCTGCCACAGATTCCCCTTCACCTCGCGAAGGCCGGCCAGCTCCTGCCACGTCCGTCCGCCGTCGATCGAGCGGAACAAGGCGGCGTCTTCCACCCCGGCGTAGACCGTGTCCGCATTGGTCAGCGACGGTTCGAGGTGCCAGACCCGTTTGAATTCCCACGGCCGTTGCGTACCGTCGTACCACTGATGCGTGGTGAGCGGCCTGCCGGTGTCAGCAGACGTATCGTAGAGAAACATGTTGCTCTCGCCCTCCGCCATGCCGTCCGGCCCCATGAGATCTTTGGGTTGGGTTCCGGGGGCATTCCAGGTTTTGCCGCCGTCATCCGACCGTTGAATGACCTGTCCGAACCAACTGCTGGTTTGGGAGGCGTAGAGCCGATTCGGATCGACGGGAGATCCCGCGAGATGGTAGATCTCCCAGCCCGCAAACAGCGGACCGTTGATGTCCCAGTTCTTGCGCTTGCCGTCCGACGTGAGAATGAAGGCGCCTTTCCTGGTCCCAACCAGAACCCGTATCGTGCTCATCGCTCTCTCCTTGACATGATGAACTGTCACGTTCAGTCGCTCTTCTCGACGCAGACTCTCGTTCGGATTTCATCCCGGCGAGCTGTAGCCGTCAGCCGAAAACTCTCCTATCGGCGGTATCGCCGGGTTTGCGGCCGGTTCAATAAACTGCGCCCGCTCTTCGGCGCCGAGGGCGCGCTTGTAAAAGTCGATCGCCTTGTTCGTGTCCAGAACCGTGAGCATGGGAGTCACGGAGTGGTAGCCTGTGGGAATAGGTTTCACCTGCGTGGCCATGACATCCTCCTTGTCTCTCGGGATTGAAGCTACCGGCTATGAACTTTCAACTATCAACTCCGATCTCTCCCGAGATGCGCTTCACGCTTCGCGGTCCGGCAAGCCCTGGACTTCGATCACCGGCCTGACCTCGACGGTGCCCTTGCGCGCTATGGGAATCCGTGCGGCGACGGCAATGGCTTCGTCGAGATCCTTGGCCTCGATGAGGAAATAGCCCCCAGTTGCTCGTGCGTCTCCGCAA
Source organism: Nitrospira calida (assembly GCF_976986435.1). Classification (NCBI taxonomy): domain Bacteria; kingdom Pseudomonadati; phylum Nitrospirota; class Nitrospiria; order Nitrospirales; family Nitrospiraceae; genus Nitrospira; species Nitrospira calida. The sequence goes on along the minus strand of NZ_OZ335950.1, from coordinate 3,737,361 downwards.
ACGGGCCTCTGTCACGAGCCGGTTGCCGTCCCGCACGCGGGCGCTGATCGCCATCGAGGTTGGGTGCAGCGGGTTGACGGCCAGATATTGATCCTTCGCGCGAAGTTGATGCGCGAGCTGTATGGACTCCACGTAACACTCCTGCCGCTCGGCCTCGCTCAGCGCTTTTTCGTCGTGGTAGATCAGCAGCATGTATTTCATGTGGAAGGCTCCTCTACTGACTTCTCGGCAGAACAGGCGAGAAGGGCGTGACTCGCGGACTCGTCTGGAAGTCGCGTTCAGCCTGTCCCGCTTTTCTTGCAAGTCCCGCTTTGTCCCACAGGATAGTCGCGGAGGTCGCCAAAATCGACCATGATTTTACCCTCAGCGCAGGTCCCTGACCGGCCGCATCTCCAGGCTGCCGAACCGCGCTGATGGAAACTTCACGCCATGGTCTCTTGCAGCGAACCTCCGATGGGCATGTGAACCGTTGTTCTTGGTGGATAGTCGTTCGAAAATCTTAAAATCGACATGGGGCTTTCCGAAGCGAAGTAGAGAAAGGAGCGGATATGCGGCGGGGTTGGGGATCGGAGGTGGAAACGGGTCTAATCGGTTGAATCACGCTGGGTTACGTCACGCCAGCCGGGTTACCGTTGCTTTGAGAACTCCGCCGTGAGCACGGCTTCGCCGTTCTTATAGGCGATGCGCTCGGCGATCTCCATCGGCAGCTCAGCCAGCCATGCCCGCACCGAGCTGGCGTGCGAGCCGATCATGCCCCAGCGCTCCGGAGCGAACGTGTCCGTGCCCACCATGAACCGGTCGGAAAATTCGAGCAGGAGGGCCTGCCACTCCCTGGCAAGGCGACCATTCGGAGCGATATCGTTACGTGAAGAGAGCTCTGCCCAGAGGTTCTGATAACGACGCAACATCTCCCGCACGCGTGGCGGCTTCTCGTAGCCGGCATGGGCCCAGAGGATCCGCGCCTCCGGGTCCTGGCGGAATAAACGCTCCACCGCATCGGCATCCGAGTGAGCGTGCAGCATCAAGCCGTGCTGCTTGGCGAGCCGGACGACAGCGCGTACCACCGGCAGATCCGCATCCGCGCCGGTCACGTGAAATTCCCCGATTGCGACGTACCTGTACCGCTTCAGCCGTTCTTCAAGATAGCCGGGCAGCGACTCGTCGCGCAGCCAACGGGAGGTCTCCCCGTTCTTCCGGTAAGGTCGCAGCTCCGGCACGATCAGATCGGGCGCCTCTGCATACAGCTTTTGCGTGCCGTCGTCGCTGGAACTGGACACGAGCGCCCGCAGGACACCGGCCTGGCGCAGGAACGCGATCGCCTCCCTCGGCGAGACCACCTCCCAGGCGTCGTGGTTATAGTGGATATGAGCGTCGAACAGCGAAAGCTCGGCCGCCTGGGTGCGCGTCGGTGCGCCGAGCAGCAGGACGAGCGCAACAGCGGAAAGCAAGCGGAATGTTGGCGACATCGCTAATAGAGGACGCGCCGGAAATCGCGTTGGGATCTCGCGGAAGGGACGGCTATCGTGCGGCGGGTCGTGCGAGAACCGCTTGTGCCGCATCACGCACCCCGGCATCGGCCTCCGTTTCCAGTATGCGCGTCATGGCCGCTGCAACCGACGGGACATCGAATTCGCCCAGGGCGAGGATCGCGCGGAGACGGATTCGCCGGTCGGAATGGAGCATCAGTCTCTCGAGGACAGGGATCGCTCGACTCTCTTTGAGACGCCCCAGTTCCTCGATGGCGTTCTCCCAGGCCCGTGAAGCATAGTAGAGATCGAGGTCGGGAAAGGTTTCGGCCGGCGACAACAGCGTGTCGAACGGAGTGGGGACCCGTTGGTGAAGCTGGCGTTCGAACCGGTGAGCCAAGGCTTGAACCAAGGCCCCTGGGAGGTCTAAGTGATCCTCGACGCTTCCGCGAATCAGGTCACCGAGAAAATAAAAATAGGGATTTTCTTGGAGCTTCTCGACCACCTCCACGTAGGGAGCGGTGACCAATTCGGCATAGCTCGGCGACTCGTGAATCCTTGTCGCCAGCAGCCGCCCTCGCCGGGGATCATCGAGAGCCACGAGGCACGTAATCTCCGTGCCAGAAAGCCCCAGAGAGATCGGCTTTCCTCGTTCCTCTCGGTAGTCCACCGTGAGGATCAGATCGCGAGGGGTCTCCGGGTCCTGCGTGACGGCAAACCCAGCGGAAGTCAGTTTTGACTTCAGCGCAGGGGTCAGCGCGAACGAGACCCGCCCGCGCGTCCGCCACGTGCTGGTGTTGACGTCCAAATAAATGACTGGTGGTTTGCGAAGTCCGGCTGTTGGTTCGATCGGGGTGTCCTGCGCAGAGGACGAAAGCGCAGCGGTCAAGCCGACAAGAAGAACAGAACTGAAAAAAAGAAGTCTCATGGTATCGGCTCCGGAAGGCGAGCAAACGCGGCGATGCTACGGGAAGCGCGAAAAGGAGTCAAGCCGGATCGCACTGTCGCTTGAGCCTCTTTGGCCCAACGCATTACCGTCCAGCCAGACAAGCCGGTGAGCTGGGCCTCTTGGGCTCCCAGCACTCCGGCTTCCAGAAGGTGAACGGCGCCGAAAATTGGCCGTGCTTCTGGGGATCGGTGCTTCGCACGTCCGCGCCCGCATGAAACTCCTTGATATGAATGCGCCGGCGCAACTCCTCTGGCGTATCGTGGAGGGCGACCATGAGGTTGGTGAACCGCCCCGCGGTGCGGTCGTGCGGTGTCGCGGGATTGGCCAGGAACTCATCGACCCACACGAGCAGAGAGCCGCGCGGTGGAAGGTCCACATAACGGACCGGCTCCCAGCGGTCGCGAGCCTCCGCCCGTGCATGCAGAGTCAGATGGTAGAACTGCGCGCGAGGGTTCTTGGCCAGATAGGGGAAGACGCTGTCCTCATACTCTTTAACCGATGCGGCCGCAGCCATGTAGACGATCCGATTGAAGGGCATCGTCCCAGACGGAGATGTCCCGAAGTCGTGGATCAAACGATTGAGCACGATCGTGCCCATGCTGTGGCCCACCAACGTGATGTCCCAAGCGTCGGCGCCGCCGTTCCGCTCGAGTTCCTCCTGAAGCCGGCGCATGAAGACTGAGAACCCGCCGTCCGCCTGGACATGCTGATAGCCTTTCTCCGTGTGCGCCCGCTTAGCGACGTCGGACGCGGTGGAGAAGTCGCCGTCGGTGTGGTACAGCAGGTCCGTGCGCCGCAACATGATCTCCCAGGTGCTTTTGCCGAAGGCGTCGATGAACGGCGCGGTCAGCAGTTTGGTCGGGAGGGTGACGAACCAGGAGAATCCCGAGGCAATCATCTCGGCGATATTCCGCTTGTCGTCTCCCTCCGCCAAGTCGAAGATCCCTTCCCGTTTGACGTCGTCGGCGATGCGCCTGGCGTCCGTTTCGTCCGGCGGGGTGAAGAACGGAATGCTCCGGATGTCGTTCCAGAATTGGAACGACCAGACGACGGGCGCGCGGGCCACGCTCCGCGCCACGTCGGCGAGCAGGTAGAAGGGCGCGAACGGCACGCCCGCCACCCCAAGGTCCTGACCTTTCCTGATGTAGAGCAGGTGATCGAAATAGCTGGAGAAGAGCGAGGACTGCCAGTTGAGGAAGACCGGGAAATAGCCCGCCGCTTGGATGGTCCGGTGGAGAGCAGCGGCCCGTTGGATCGTCCCCACTTGGGTGTTCAAGCCACCGTGGACGAAGATCAAGAGCCGTTTCTTGCCGTCGATCATGGGCGCGTCACGCCGCATCGCCTCGAACAGCTTCGATAGGTAGGCGTCGTACCGGTCCCGTGTCATCTCGGGATAGGCCGTGAACCAGAAGTGCGAGCCGTCGCACGGCGCCGGCTCCTCGGCGCAGCCGACGTTCCCGGTTGGGTCCACAGGGTTCCCGCGGCCGTTGATCATCACGATGTGCTCGGGCGGCACTTGCAGGATCGACGAGCAGCCGGCGAGCACCGCCAGCCCCAGGACGATGAGCCAGCCGGCCCCCAACGTGAGGCGTAGCCCGTTCGCGCGTTGGCTTCTTCCCAAAGGGTTTCGCTGTGCGGTTATCGAGTCTCTTTTTCGGGCAATCGTCATGTTTATAACCGCGGGCGCATCATCTATGGCGCTTCGTTGCGTTGCGCCCGTTGCCTGGGCTCATTACTAGTAGCGATAGAAGATTGAGCGGCCCCGAGCGACGGCTCTTCGGCAGTCACGGGGCGAGACGGGCGAGTGGAGTCCCGAAGTCAATAAACGGGACAGCCTGCTTTGTTTTGTTGTCGAAATGTTGGCCTTGATCAATCTTGGAGCACTGTGAGTGCTCTTATATCCGAACTACAATATCCCTATCTTTCTTCCTTTTTGGCGTTTTTTTCGGCCGATGCTCTACTGCCTCATCTGGCCCACCCGCGCGCCGGCCTGCTGAAAATGATTCGGCAGCAGCATGATGCAATTCGGGTTGAACCCCTGTGTCTTCAACGTGTCGATGCTCCCAAGCACCTGCCCGCCCCTGGCCAAGTCGATCACCGTGACGGAGCCATCGCTCATGCCCTCAAGATTCAGCAAACTGTTTTGCACGAACAGATAGCGCTCGTCGGGAGACAGCACGCTATGATGCGCACCAGCCGCGGCAGGAATGGCTTGCAGAAATTTCGGCTGTCGCGGATCGGTATTGTCATACACATTCACGAACCCCGGCTTGGCCGTTGTGACGTACAACCGGTCCCCCTTGGCGTTGTACAGCATTTCCAGCGGCACACCTTGTTGCCGCGGGCCGAAGTCGTCCACCTGATGGAATGCGAAGGTCTTCGCCTGAGGATCCCAGACACCAGCCCACAGCGTCCCTTCCAGCATAGTGGTGATATGGACCACCGGCGGATCGGACTTGGGCGAGAACATGATTTCCACCGGTGCGGATTTCGCAGGAGAGAGTTTCACCGCAAGCTTGTGCGTGGACAGCACCTTCCCCGTGCTTGCTTCCAACACCGTCACGGTCTCACCCGCTTCCGACATGTTATCCGGCTTCACCGTACTCGTGACGAGCACCCGGTCGATGCCGTTATGGATCGCGATCCCGTGCGGGTAGAGGATGAAGGCCTCAGCGGGCGGGGCGGCGCTTATGACTTTCAACGGCAGATCCTTCACGGCGTCGCCCATAATCACGTTGCTCGATCCCATACAGGTCAGGTACCACGTGCGGTTGTCCTCGGAGACCACCAAGTCTTCCAGCACCTGGCACTCAGGCACGTTGATAGCGCGGAGACGGTAAGGGAAGCGGGTGAGGTCGACGACATGGAGCACCGGTTTGCCGAGCGCCGTGATGTACGCCTTGGTCCGATCACGGTTGAAGAAGATATGGTGGGCCACTAGGTCGGGCGGCAGAGGCACCTCCATTAAAATTTTCCCAAAGTCCGCCGACTGAGGATCGATGTCCATGATCGCGATGCCTTCACGCCGGACCGGCTGATTCGGCTTGCTCTCATAGTTCAAGAGAGCGAGGATCTCTGCCGCAGCGAGCGAGGCAGAAGACAAGAGGAGCACCAGACACATGGCGAAAAGACGATAGGTACGCATTGGTCCCTCCTCGAGATGAGAGGACAAGTGGCGAGCCCTTTCTTTGTGTTTCATCGTGCATCTGATGCGATTGAGCATTCGGCCGAAATAGACCAGAACGCCAACCGGTCATACGGGGTCGCAGATGAGGAACTATCATACTCTACATCGACAAAGAAAACGAACGAAGAGAAGGGAACGAAGAAAAGGGGTCGGGAATCTTTTAGCGCACAGGAATCTTTTATCGCAGATACTCACGCCCTCTCCACATGCCTGGACGAAACCTTTCTCTCCAAAATTCATGTCACAGTCACCTTGCCTCGGTCGCTGAATGCGTCATTCTACTAACCGTAGCAGGCCTGACCGATAAAAGAATCCCGACCTCTTTGTTACTGGACGCCTGGCTCAACGGTACCTCACCACTCGCGATCCTCACCAGAGCTTCGCCGTCAACCAGGTCATCACCCGGCTTCCAATCACCTCGCCCAGCGGATGTTCCCGATGTTTGTCGTTCAAGGCGTTAAAGGCCGAGACAGCCAACTCGACTTTCTCCCGCCAAAAGCGGTAGGCGACGCGGAGATTCAGGAGATTGTAGCTGCCGACCCGTCCATCCGGGACCACGGCGCCGAACGGGGCCAAGGTCGCAAAGGTGGGGTCGATCGGATAGACGGCGGCTCCGTAATGGTGCAACAGCGCTTCGGCGCTGATCCCGTTGCCCCATTCGGCGCGCAGTCCCGCGTTAACTTTGAACCGTGGGGCCCCGCGCTGCGCGCGAGTCGTGAAGGTCTGCCCGACCTCTTGGTAGGCGTAGTTCGCAAAACCGGTGAGCCATGACGTCGCCAGAAACTCGACACCCGCTTCCCCGCCGTAGATGTCGGCCTCGCCTTCGTTCACATTCACGGCGGTCGTGGCCGTCGGGGTGCGCACCGCGATCAGGTCGGAGATGTGATTGAGAAACAGATCCGCCCGCAGCCTAAGCCGGTGTCGCAGGAACCAGCCTTGATAGCCGACTTCGTAGGACACGATTTGCTCGGGATTGAGATTCGAGGTAGGCATGCCGGTCGTCACGACTGGCCCGGGGAGAACCGCGCGGGTATCGAGGTGCGTCTCCAGCAAGGTCGGAGGCCGGTACGCGACCGAGAGGGTGGCGCGGAACGTTTGATCGCGGATGGGGGTGTACAGCAGGGAGACACGCGGGCTCACTGTCGGGTTGATCTCCGTATGGAGATCGTAGCGGACCCCAGTCACCAGTCGTACAGGCCGAGTGACCTGCCATTCGCCTTGAAGGTACGCCCCCAACCGGTCTTCCCGGCCGTACCGGTCGATGATGGTGCTCGACAAGGAATTATGCCGGTAATTCACGCCGTAGGTGACGCGGTGCCCCTCGCCCACCTCGACCGCGTGCTGGGCTTCGATATTGTAGGAATTGTTGACGAAGGCGCCGATGGGCCGGCCGTTGCGATCTGTCAGCACAAACAATCCGGCGAGCCCCGGGTGGGTCCTGAAGTCCGCCGCCGTGTCGAACTCCCGCCACCACGCGCGGACGAAACCATTCCGCCGTTCGTAGCCGATGGTCGCGTAGCCGTCAGTGAACGTGCCGTTCAGCCCGACTCGGTCGGTGATCGGTCCGTCGAATCGGTTGGCGTCGACCAGTCCTCCTGAGACGACCAGCCGCGAGGCCTCATCCAGCGCATACTCGGTATGGACGTTGAACTTATACGCTCGAAAGGCGAGCGCGCGGCGGTCGTCCCATTGCTGGGTCTGATCTTCGCCGATTGAGAGGCGATAGCCGAGCTTGCCCTGGGTGTCGGCATGGATCGCGGCACTGGTCAGCGTGCCGAACTCGCCGCCGCCGACCTGCAGGGTCGTGCCTTTGATCTCGTCGGGCGATTTCGTGATGATGTTGATGACGCCGTCGAAGGCATTGAACCCGTACAACGCCTCGATCGGTCCCTTCACCACCTCGATGCGCTTGATCTCCGGCAGCGTCACCGGGATGGTCTTCCAGAACACCGAACCCTGCACATCGACGTAGATCGAACGCCCATCGACCAGCACCAACAGCTTGTTGGCGAAGACTTGGTTGTCCCCGCGGGCGCTGACGTTGAAATCCGCGCCCGTCATTTGCATCACTTCCAGGCCGGGCACGCGGCGTAGCAGGGTTGGAAGATCCACGGCACCGGAATGACGGATGTCTTCATCGGTGATCACATAGACATTGGAAGGTGCCTCAGAGATCGGCTGCTCGTGACGGATGGGGGTTGTGACTGTTTCCTCTTTGAGCAAGCGAAGCTCGTCCTGAACGCCGGGCGAAAATTCCTGCGACGTCGCTGGGGCGGGCTGCATCAACGCCCACCAGCTCAGGACCAGCGCACGGGCGAAAGGAGTGGGCTCTGGGAAACGGAGGCATGGGGGCCCCGATTCGGCTGTAAGGGATTTCCTACAAGCTGGATGCACGGCGCACGCTCCTGTGTCGGCAGTCAGGCATACCGTAAAAGAGCCGCACTACTAGCTAGTTGATTTCACTTTGTCAAGGGGGACAGGGTGATGGGTTTCGAACTACACCGGACTCACGTAGCCGAGTGACTGATGCAGTCGCTGCCGATTAGAGAAGACTTCAATGAACTCGAACACCTCCGCCCGGGCCTCGTCGCGGGTGTGATAGTCCCGGTCGTGGACCAGCTCGTTCTTGAGCGTGCTGAAGAAGCTCTCCACCACCGCGGTGTCGTAGCAGTTCCCCTTGCGGCTCCTGCTGGCGACGAGACCCTGCTGGGCCAGCCCCTGCTGAGAGGCCCCGCTCGTGTAGAGCGCCCCTTGATCCGTGTGAGGGATCAGGCCGGGGGCGGGCTGCCGCTGGGCCAGGGCCATCTCCAGCGCCGCCACGGCCACCTGTTGGTCAGGCGTGGCGCTCATCGCCCACCCGATCACCCGGCGCGAGTACAGATCGCGCAACACCGTCAGGTACAGCCAGCCGGCGCGGGTGGCGATGGCCGTGAGGTCCCCGGCCCAGACGCGATTCGGCGCGGGGGCCGTGAAGACCCGCTGCACGTGGTTGGGCGCCGGTGGGGCGCACTGATGGCGTTCGATGACGGTCCGGAACCGCCGGATGCGTCGGGCGACCAGCCCATGCACGCGGCGCAAACGGGCCACCCGATGCCGCCCACAGGCCACGCCCTCGGCGAGCAGCGCCCGCCAGAGCGTGATGGCGCCATACCGTTCCGTCGTAGCCACATGGAGCTGCCGCAGGCGGGCTCCCAGCGCCCGATTCGCCGGGGCGCGCCGACTCGTCGGGCGAGTCCGCCAGGCATCGGAGCCGCTGCGGCTCACCGCGAGCACCCCGCCCAGCCGGCGGATCGTGAACTCGTGGGCATGGGCGTGGATGAAGCCATACCTCAGGCCGACTCCCGCGCCAAGGACGTGGCGGCTTTTTTTAATTTAAAATGTCGCGCTCCTCCCGCAAGCAGGCATGCTCCCGCCGCAAGCGCTGGAGCTCGCGGGCCACTGCGGCGGCCGGGCGGCCGGAGGATTTCCAGAGTCGGAGAGCTTCCAGGTTGAATTCTTTGGTGAACCGCGATCGTTTCGCCATCGGACACCTCCTGGGGGCTATTGGCCCCTTTTGGAGGGGTCTACGAAAGTGGGGCTAGCTCATCCCGCCCCTTTTCATCTTCACCGGTACTTCATGCCGCCAAGTGGCGTCGGTGATTCGATCACCCAGTAAAACTCCTTGGGAAGATCGACTCCGTTGATTGAGTGCCTTGGTCTGGGTCAACAAGCCTTATCGCCGCTTCCTATTCCTAACGCTCACGTTGACCGGCCGCGGCGAGCGAATGCGAGCCAGCGGTCCTGTCAACGTGTTGTTAGCCAGCCTCCTTGATGATCGCGGCGAGTTGTGCCGCCTTCCTGAGGACGGCTGCCGCGTCTTTCTTCGTCGGTGCCGTGCAGGGGAATCTGGCCGGGTGGAGAATGAATGGCTCATCCTCGAGCTTGCACGGAATACCCTGCGGCCAAAGCCGTTGTAGGAGATCCAACTTCGTCGTCAGTTTCACCTGGCGCGGCACGATGACGCCCGGAGTCTTGAGAACCGCTCGTCGCGCCATGTCTCCCAGAGTCACAACATGCGGCGGGCGCAAGGATTGAAATTCAGGCGCGAATCCCACCGGGTTACAGCAGCCAACCACCGGAGGCGGCGGGTTCTGGGATCCATGTGCGTTGGGGACGATCGCGCACTTGACCGCATGAATAAGAAACAGGCCTTTACCCGTGAGTGCGTCCCACGGTTGGGCAAGAGTCTCTTCGACGAACGATCGCACGTTGTCCGACGGGTCATTCGTAGCGCTCTTCGCAACCTTACGCACGCAGACACCATCTTCATGAGGCGGCGCCAGACCGACAAGCAGTAGGGACACGGATACCTTCGGAGATACCGTCCGCTGGCGAATTTTGAGAGCGACGCAGGGGTTGGTCGCACACTTCTCGCAGTCCCAGATCCCGGTCTGGATCCTCTCCCAAGACGCGGCCCCCTCCATGGTTGCCCCGTTGCCCCGGCCTGCCCCACGCTCCGGTTCAGCGGCAGACCGCGCACCGGACCGTCTGCTGCAACCGGTTGTTATGCCGTCTCATCGATCCACCTCTTCACGCCATCGTGGAGTTCGTAGCAGCCATTGAGAATCGCGAGCGCTGTACGGAGGATGTCGCGGTCGCGCGCAACCTCCCCAATAGGGCCGTCGGGGTACTTCCCGCCGTGGAACAGGTTGTTTTCCTTGCGGTCTTGAAAAGGCGAAGGACGTACGTCTCCTCAGACTCGCCAGCACCCTGCACGATCGGGTCCCAGCCAAGCCGTCCGCCGCGCACAACCTGGCGCTGCGGAGAAAGCAGCTTGAGCTTGGCTACCGCCTCTGCAAAGCCGGGATCTGCGACCTGCGCGAATTACCCTCGCACTTTGCTGCCGAAGCGATCCCAGTCGGGCGCAGCTCCATTGTCTCGCCTGGTCTTGAGAAAGCCCTCTCGCTTAAGCGCGCACTCGTACACAGAGAACTTTCAGAAGAAGTCCAGAACGAGGTCACGATCAAGCGCGCCGGGCGGAAGTCTGGAACCCATCCTCGGGCCTCACGGCTTCTCAGTCGGCATAACGGCCGCGTCGAAGAGCGGGCAGCTTGCCGCGCGTCGCTTTCGAACGCGTTGTTATGCGGCTTCTACTTCGACGAGCTCGCTTGTGGAGGCAGGAGCCGGAATCGGTTGACCTTGTTCCTTCAACCCCTCTAAGTGAAGCTCAATCGCTCCGCGAATCAGCGATAGAACCTCCTCCTTCGATTCGCCAGCTGCGACGCAGCCCGGAAGATCCGGAACGTACGCCCCATAGGAACTCGGGCCCTTTTCGACGACAACAAGGTATCGCATACTCTTTACTTCTCCTTCTTGAGCCCGGCTTGCTTCAACGCGCTATTCAACGTACCGGGCGGAATGTCAACGTTTGGCTTTCCTGCAACCGTCACGGTGCCCTTCTTCGTCGGATGATGAAATTGACGGTGACTTCCCTTCATTCGTACCTGATACCACCCATCGGCCTCCAGCAGCTCGATGAGTTCTTTCACCTTCATGCGTAGAAGAGTACTCCCGTTCTGGTTCTGGCCGCCTAACGCCCGCGTTGAGCGGCGCGACGCCCGCCGGCGCGTCCGCTCTCAAACGCGTTGTTAGCTGCGATTGGGGTTAGGTAATAATAGAAGAGCCGGGGCATCGTCTTTGGCCTTAACAAATACGATTGCGCCAGAAATGGATTCAGGAAGAACGAAATACCCTGAGACATAGCCAATATAGACCACTGGTTTCCTGGCGTCATACTGCAGCGATAGCTTTGAACGCGAAACATCGACCAGCATTGAGTCGCGGCCGGTTCTCGCTAAATGAGCATTGTAGGTGCCGTAATAGAAGGCCATTCCGGCGACGAAGATTAAGAGGAACTGAGCTAGCCCCACTTTCGTAGACCCCTCCAAAAGGGGCCAATAGCCCCCAGGAGGTGTCCGATGGCGAAACGATCGCGGTTCACCAAAGAATTCAACCTGGAAGCTCTCCGACTCTGGAAATCCTCCGGCCGCCCGGCCGCCGCAGTGGCCCGCGAGCTCCAGCGCTTGCGGCGGGAGCATGCCTGCTTGCGGGAGGAGCGCGACATTTTAAATTAAAAAAAGCCGCCACGTCCTTGGCGCGGGAGTCGGCCTGAGGTATGGCTTCATCCACGCCCATGCCCACGAGTTCACGATCCGCCGGCTGGGCGGGGTGCTCGCGGTGAGCCGCAGCGGCTCCGATGCCTGGCGGACTCGCCCGACGAGTCGGCGCGCCCCGGCGAATCGGGCGCTGGGAGCCCGCCTGCGGCAGCTCCATGTGGCTACGACGGAACGGTATGGCGCCATCACGCTCTGGCGGGCGCTGCTCGCCGAGGGCGTGGCCTGTGGGCGGCATCGGGTGGCCCGTTTGCGCCGCGTGCATGGGCTGGTCGCCCGACGCATCCGGCGGTTCCGGACCGTCATCGAACGCCATCAGTGCGCCCCACCGGCGCCCAACCACGTGCAGCGGGTCTTCACGGCCCCCGCGCCGAATCGCGTCTGGGCCGGGGACCTCACGGCCATCGCCACCCGCGCCGGCTGGCTGTACCTGACGGTGTTGCGCGATCTGTACTCGCGCCGGGTGATCGGGTGGGCGATGAGCGCCACGCCTGACCAACAGGTGGCCGTGGCGGCGCTGGAGATGGCCCTGGCCCAGCGGCAGCCCGCCCCCGGCCTGATCCCTCACACGGATCAAGGGGCGCTCTACACGAGCGGGGCCTCTCAGCAGGGGCTGGCCCAGCAGGGTCTCGTCGCCAGCAGGAGCCGCAAGGGGAACTGCTACGACACCGCGGTGGTGGAGAGCTTCTTCAGCACGCTCAAGAACGAGCTGGTCCACGACCGGGACTATCACACCCGCGACGAGGCCCGGGCGGAGGTGTTCGAGTTCATTGAAGTCTTCTCTAATCGGCAGCGACTGCATCAGTCACTCGGCTACGTGAGTCCGGTGTAGTTCGAAACCCATCACCCTGTCCCCCTTCGCGGGTGTCCACGGTATCGGGGGTAGCTCAGAATGTCTCTTTTTCTTCTTACTTATGAGTGGCACCGTCGTCACGTAAACCCAGAATCTCAGTCCAACGTTAGCGTTTCGGGCGGCTTCGGCATTCCAGCGGTACCCGGAGTCCGGCGAAGGAATAAGCCACTGAGGGACCGCGATACGGGATTCATATAGTCCGTTCCGTCATGTAGGTGCTTTTCGCCATTACTCCTGGGTTCGTGAGCGTTAGACGCCACTTCTCACCACGACGTGTCTGAGCAGACCAAGGAGCTTCTCGACGTTGCCTCGATCCAAACGTTCGAGCAGGCCTTGAACCCCTACCCGGCTGAGGAGGTCCGGCTCGAGGACAATGCCGACGCGAAGCGCGGGAATGGAGCCCATGGTGGTCAGCGCCTTGATGAAGTTGCGTGCGGGATCCTGGGTCCTGCCAGAGTCCGCGAACTGGTCGAGACTTCCGTTCGTGTTGTTGAGTCGGGCGTCCAGGTTCTGGGCCTCCCCGACGTAGAGGGGTGCCTTCGCCGCGTCGCAGATGACATACCAGCCCGGGTCAGTGGGCAGGCGACCCTCCGGGGTGCGGAAATAGCATTCGCGGTGGAGCTCGAGCGCGTGCCAAGCTGCTGGAGCCGAGAGCACCGCGGTGACGGTCTCCAGGAGGCGACGCACCAGTTCGATGTCATTCAGGTCCAGCTTGTCGCAGATCAGCTTGGCACGCAGACTCAGACCACGAGACATCGCCGGCTCAGGCGCGGACACCGTGACCCGGGCCTGCGGCGTACTGTCGCGGATGACGTTCACCGTCTTCGTCCGCCCGCAGCGCACGCGCCGATCCTGGCGGCGCGTGATGTGCCGAGGCTCGAGTCGCCGGCAGATCTGATTTACCTGCTGCCGTGGCTCGATGCCCGTCGCTGTCGCGATGCAATCATCGCAGCACGCGGTCGTCCCCTCCAGAAACTTCAGGATGGTTTCGGCGTTGCTCATCGCCAAGGCCCCGGTTGTGCGCCTAACTATTGAGTAGATTGGTCAGCCTATCCCCGCAACCGGTTTCTTGGTTACGGCCAATCTAATAAGCTTTTTCCGTACTTAGCAAGAAATTTTTCGGCCCTCCGGAGCCTGGCAAACCCTGCAAGCCTGGTCAGCCTATCCCGGCGTGCCTTCACAGCTCTCCGCCCCGCCTGTCAGGGTGTGGGCAGGTCCATATCCCAGGCGATCAGCCGGGCTATGGATTCCCCGACCGCCCCGGTTTAAGACATGCGTGTAGATCATCGTGGTGCTCACGTCCCTGTGGCCCAGCAGCTCTTGGACCGTCCGAATATCATACCCGTCCTCCAGCAGGTGGGTCGCAAAGGAGTGGCGCAACGTATGGCAGCTTGCCGGCTTGGCGATCCCGGCTTTCAGTCGGGCTGCCTTGAAGGCGCGCTGCAGGACGGACTCGTGCAGGTGGTGCCTGCGCCGCTCACCGGTAATGCGGTCGGTGTAATGGCTGGTGGCGGGAAAGACCCGTGGCCATGCCCACTCCTTCCCGGCAGTGGGGTACTTCCGCTCCAGGGCATTGGGTAAGGCGACGCAGCCCGCACCGTTCCTAAGATCGTCCTGATGTTGGCGCTTGACCACCTGCAGATGACGAAGGAGTGCCTCCTTGACCGCCGCAGGCAGCGTAGTGTAACGGTCCGTATCCCCCTTGCCGGCCCGCACCACGATCTGATTCTGAGAGAAGTCAATGTCTTTGACTCGTAGACGGCAACACTCCAGCAAACGCAGTCCCGCGCCATACAGGAGCATCGCCATCAACCAGGGAGTGCCGCTTAAGCCACTGAGCACGCGTTTGACTTCCTCCCGTGTCAGCACCACGGGCAACCGTCTCGGCTTTTTGGCGCGGACCACGCCGTTCACGTACCCGATGTCCTTGCCCAAGACCTCACGGTACAAAAACAAGAGGGCATTCAACGCTTGATTCTGCGTCGCAGCACTGACGTGCGCGTCACTGGCCAGGCACGACAGGAAGTGACCGATCTCCGTTTCGCCCATCTCTGCTGGCTGACGGTTCTGATGGGAAATGATGAATCGCCTGTCCACCCAACAGACGCATCCTCGGTTCGATGACTAAAATGCCTGGCGCGGATGGCTTGGCGGACCTGGTCGACGAGCTTGATAGTGGTCGCCACCGGTTGATCGCCTGCCGGCTGATGGGACGGCTTCTGATCGGTGGTGGTATTTGCCGGACGGAGCGACGCGTCTACCTCGACCGGCTCTCCCGCAAAGAGGGCCAGCAGATGGGCGAGCGCCGAATCGGTGTGGGGAATCGTCCAATACTTCTCCCCCTGATGCCAGCGGCGGCCAGCGATGGTCTTGATCTTCATCACGAGATCGCAGGAATACGGCAGGCGCACGATCAGACGGCCCGCCTCGCCCGGCTTGATCTGAATCGGACCCCGGTCCATGGCTCTGCAAGGGCGCATTGCTCTCGCGGTCATGGCCGAGGCTTGGCGTAGCCTTCCACCTTCAACAACTCCGCCACGTTCTGGTCGTTGACGTACACGTCGGCGAGCATCCGGCCGTAGAGATCGCGGCCGTGGGGGACGAGACGGATCGGCCCGTCCTTGAGAAGCCGGGCCAGGCGTTGCGTCGCGTCGAACCCGCCGGCCTCGGTCAGTTCGGGCGTGTCGATCCCTCTGACTCGAATCCGCTCCATGCCGTACCGAATCGTGTCGCCGTCGATTGCCTGGACCTGCCACGCATCGAGCAGATAGCCGGGGCCGTCCGTGGCGCTCAGGGCACGGTGGGGGAGGGACCGCCGCAGGGACGAATGCGGGGCGCGACTGCGCCAGCCCAATTTGCGGTGCGGGCGATGCCCTTTCTTGATGTGATGGCCATGTAACGGTGACCCGGTTGACCGGAGTTGGTGTTGGTTAAGTGGAGCTGGATTCCAGCACAGATCGCAATGCGGGCGCAGGTCGGTCGCTAAGCCGGCCGCGTAGGCGCCCGTCGGTTGCGGGGGCGAAATCTGTGCGCCAGCCGCCGGGATAGGCACACTGGGCTGTAGGAACAGGACTGACAGCCAGACTGCAAGCAGGACATGTTTGGAGACCATAAGCCGCTCCGCTCAGGGTGGGATTTCATCACGTGCGCGAGGCAAGAAGCACAGCCCGTGCCACTTCAAGACGGGGCCCGGCTCGGTTGACAAGGAAGAAAACCGCGTGCTGGAATAGGCGCGCCTCTCGTATCTCGTGAAGCGTATCTCGCAAGCGACGAGATACGAGCGACGCCTTACGAACCACGGAGGGTTTCGCTATGGATATGTTCGGCAAAGTGGGGTTGGTCGAGATCCCCGTCCTGATTGCGCCCGATCAGAAGGCGTGGATGGATAAGATGATCAAAGAAGGAAAGATCGCCATTCCGCCCGGTGGAACGCTGGAGAAGGGCTCGCTGTATTCGATGTTCATCCGGATGCTCCTGCACAACGCGATGGAGGAGCAGAAGCGGCAGGAGGCGCTGGAGGCGCAGGACGAGGACGACGAATAGGCCTCTCGGCTGTATCGAGCGAGATACAGGCCGAATCGATTTCGATACAGCCGCACGGCGCGTTTAGCGTGAGGCGTGAACGGTCTCGGGCCCCAAGGTAAGCCATCATCTCTGCGGCCCGAGCCATACGCTATGCGCCATAGCTCCTACAGTCTTTTGAAAACCGCCTGCGCTGCGGCGATCGTTTTCTTGATGTCGGCCTCCGTGTGGGCAATGGACAGGAACGCCGCTTCGAACTGGGAGGGTGCGAAGTACACGCCCTTCTCCAACATCCCCCGGAAGAATTTCGCGTAGCGCGCCGTGTCCGATTGTTTGGCCGTCGCCCAGTCCACTACCGGGCCCTTGGTAAAAAAGGCTCCCAGCATCGACCCCACCCGCGTCTGCGTCAGCGGGACTCCCGTCTTTTTGGCCGCGTCTCTCAATCCCTCGGCCAACGCCGCGGACAGCGTCTCCAGTTTCCGATAGACGCCCCGCGCCTGGAGTCGAGCCAGCGTCTCGATGCCCGCTGTGACGGCGAGCGGATTGCCCGACAGCGTGCCGGCCTGATACACGGGCCCGGCCGGCGCTACCAAATCCATGATTTCTTTCTTGCCCCCGTAAGCACCCACCGGCAGTCCCCCGCCGATAATCTTGCCCAGACACGTCAGGTCCGGCGTTATACCGTACAAGGTCTGCGCGCCACCATAGTGCACGCGGAAGCCGGTGATCACTTCATCGAAAATCAGCAGGATGCCATGCTGTTCGGTGAGGTGCCGCAAGGTTGGGAGGAAATCCTGGCCCGGCGGCACGACACCCATGTTGCCGGCGACCGGCTCGACGATGATGCAAGCGAGCCGCCGGTGATGCTCGTTGATCAGGTGCGTGACCGTTCGGATGTCGTTGTAGGGCGCGGTGATGGTATGGCGCGTAAAGTCGGCCGGCACGCCAGGCGAATCGGGAAGGCCCAAGGTCGCGAGCCCGGAGCCGGCTTTGGCGAGCAGGTAATCGCTGTGCCCATGGTAACAGCCCTCGAACTTGAGGATCGCATCCCGTTTCGTGTAGGCGCGCGCGACGCGGATGGCGCTCATCACAGCCTCGGTGCCGGAACTGACCAGCCGCACCTTTTCCATCGACGGGATCGCCTCGTGGATCATGCGGGCCAGCCGCACCTCCAGTTCGGTGGGGGCGCCGTAGCTGGTGCCGTTGGCGGCGGCCCGCTGAATTGCCTTGATCACCGGAGCCGGCGCGTGGCCGAGGATCATCGGTCCCCACGACAGCACGTAGTCGATGAAACTGTTCCCGTCCACATCGAAGAGTCGACTGCCTTTCGCCCGCTTGATGAAGAGCGGCTGCCCGCCGACCGAGCGGAAGGCCCGAACCGGGCTGTTCACGCCGCCAGGAATATAGTGTTGCGCCTCGGTAAAGAGCTTCTGGGATTTCGTGGTTTTCATAGCGAACAGTTGGTAGCGAATAGCCAAAGCTCGAGAAAAAAGCGGTGCAACGTAACATGTGGTGCGTGAGGCGGTCAACGCGCTTTGCTGGTATTTCCACGTCTGTTAGAATGGCGGCGACTCTATCGCACGCTGGCTAGAGGCGAGAAGTTGGGGGCGAGGTGCGGACTGCCATGCGTAAAGCGAAGATCGTGTGCACCATTGGCCCGGCGAGCGATTCCCCCGCCTTGCTCGATCAGCTCATCGAGAGCGGGATGGATGCTGCGCGGCTGAACTTCTCGCACGGCAATCATGAATGGCATGGGCGCGCCCTTCACGCGGTTCGTGCAGCAGCCGAGCGACGCCGGGTTGCGGTGGCTGTCATCCTGGATCTCCAAGGCCCGCGGATTCGCGTCGGTGAGCTGACCGCCGATGCGATGGACGTCGTGCCCGGTCAGCGGGTGATCCTGCAGACCATGCTTTTGCGGTCCGGCGGTCAGATCGGCGCTCACGCTGTCGCGCGGGCGGGACTCTCCGGTGACGTTCCGGAAATTCCGGTGACGTACCCCTACCTGGCGCGTGACGTCCAACCCGGAGCCAGGATTTTCATCGACGATGGGTTGGTGGAGCTGCAGGTCAACCGGATCTCGGGCGGCGCCGTCGAATGTACGGTCATGACCGGCGGGCGGATCGTCTCCCAGAAGGGCATCAACCTGCCGGGCACGCGGGTCAGCGCGCCGACGGTGACCGACAAGGATCAGGAAGACCTCCGGTTCGGCATCGCCCAAGGAGTGGATTACGTAGCGCTCTCGTTCGTGCGGGGGCCGGAAGATATCGTCGCCGTAAAGAAACGGATCGCGGACTTGGGCGGCGATCAACCGGTCATCGCCAAGATCGAACGGGCGGAAGCCATCACCGCCCTGGACGCGATTCTGGAGCAGGCGGACGGGGTCATGATCGCGCGCGGCGACCTCGGGGTCGAAATGGGGCCGGAAGCTGTGCCGGTTTTGCAGAAACGCATCATCGCGGAAGCGAATCGCCGCCGCCGTCTCGTGATCACCGCGACCCAGATGCTGGAGTCCATGACCCACCAGACCAGGCCGACCAGAGCCGAAGCCTCGGATGTGGCGAACGCCGTCTTTGACGGGACCGACGCGGTGATGTTGTCCGCGGAAACGGCCGTCGGGCGGTATCCGGTGGAGGCGGTGCGGGTGATGGATCGAATCATTCGGGCGGCAGAAGAAGGCGTCGGGCCGGCGTTGCCGCGACGGGCGGACGCCGGCCGAAGCGACGTCTCCTTTCCGGAGGCTCTCTGCACGGCGGCGTCGGAAGCGGCCGCCGCGGTGGGAGCCAGCGCCATCGTCGCCTTCAGCGAGTTGGGCATGACGGCGCGCCTTGTTTCCAAACAGCGTCCGCTCGCGCCGATCATTGCCTTTACCCCCTTCGGAACAGTCCGCCGGCGGATGGCCCTCTATTGGGGCGTCATCCCCCATACGATGCCGCAAATTGATCAGACCGACGAACGGGTGGATGAAGCCGAACGGCGGTTGAAGGCGGAGGGGCTCGTCAAAACGGGGGAACGGATCGTGATCTTGTCGGGGACCCGGATCGGCCAGCCTGGCGGGACCAACCTGATGAAATTGCACGAAGTGACATGAATTGTGATCGACGGATGACGAAACACCGCTGGCTGCGACTGGCGATCGTGAGCCTCTTCGGCGTCGTGTCGGCGGCAGGGCCCGGGCTCGCCCAGACAGGGGCCATCAACAATTCACCGGCCGAAGTGGTCAAGAAGTACCTTTCGCTGGATGCGCGGGGGGCGCGTCTGGACGGCCTGTCGTTCGACGCAATCGTGCCCTACGTCGGATGGAAAGAAGAGCCGGCCTGGGGGCACGTCGTCGTGATCGACAGCTACGCGGTGCCCGAGCGGTTGAGACAGTGGGAGATCGTCAACATGCTGGAGGTTGTGATCCCGGTCGAGTTCCGCGTGCTCGGCGCGGTCTATCTGGAGACGGCGTCGTTTATTCCGGAGGTCACGACCGAGCAGGTTCGGGTCCGCGTCCGGGCGGTGAACAACCGCTGGCGGATCGTCGAACCGATCCTCCCTCCGCACGTCGGGCGCACACGCATGCTGAACTTCGTGCGGGAGGCCATCCTGCAGGAATCCGACGCCGGCCGCCGCGCGAAACTGATTATGCTGCGGGACGACTTACGAAAGGTGAAGTGAATGGTCGTGAAGACGCCGGTGGATCTCTTGATCTTCGATCTGGACGGCACGCTCATCGAGTCCAAGTGGGACATCGCCTATGCGGTCAACCTCACGCTGGAGGAACTCGGCCTGCCGCGCCGTCCCCAGGAGGAAATCTTCGGGTTCGTGGGCGATGGCGTCAAGCGCCTGCTGCGGCTGGCGGTCGGTGAGGCGAACCAGGCCAAATACGAGGAAGCCTTGCGCGTCTTTCGCGGCCATTATCTGGCGCACTGCCTGGACCGGACCCGTTTCTATCCGGGCGTCGAGACGATGCTCGCCCACTTCGCCGATAAGTACAAGGCAGTGGCGACCAACAAGTCCATCGAATACACCAAAGTGATTTTGGACGGGTTGGGGAATCATCACTTTGCCTACGTGGTCGGCGGCGACAATGGCTACGGGCTGAAGCCCGAACCGGGGATGCTGTTGAAAATTATGGAGGCGCTGAACATCCCTCGCGAGCGCACGGTCCTCGTCGGCGACAGCACCAACGACATCAACGGCGGGCACAACGCCGGCATTCGGGTCTGCGCGGTGGGCTACGGGATGGGGAATCGGGAGAAGATGGCGGCCTGTCGGCCCGAGTGGTTCATCGAACGGCCGGAAGAATTGATGGAGATCTTTGTATGAAGAAAACGTTGCTGATGTTCGTCCTGGTCCTCGGCCTCAGCCTTCATCTGAGCCTCGCCTTGTCGCGGGCCGACATGTCCGGTCTGGCCGAACGGGTCATCGAGCATCAACTCTCAAACGGCATGAAGGTGCTGATGGTCGAGCGGCACCAGACGCCGGTCGTCTCGATCAACCTCACGTTCGGCGTCGGCGGCATGAACGAACACACCGGCCGCACTGGCGTCGCCCATCTTTACGAACACATGGCCTTCAAGGGCACCCGCATGGTCGGGACGAAGGATTACGAAAAAGAGCGCCCGCTGCTGGAAGAGTTGCACCGGCTCGGGACCGAAATCGAGCGGCGGCAACGGGAGGCGGCGGTGAAGACCTCTGGCAGGCCGTCGTCCGCCGGCGCGCCGGCGCTCGATCAGCTCATGCAGCGTTTCAAAGAGCTGCAGGACAAGGCCGGTGAGTACGTGGTCGCGAACGAGATGGCGCTGCTGTATCAGCGGCATGGCGCGGTGGGACTGAACGCCACCACGGGCAAGGATCTCACGCGCTACATGGTCAGCCTGCCGTCGAACCGGCTGCCGCTCTGGGCGGTCCTGGAAGCCGACCGCATGGCGCACCCCGTGTTGCGCGAGTTCTATAAGGAGCGGAGCGTCGTCATGGAAGAACGGCGGCTGCGGACGGACGACAATCCGCAGGGGCTCTTGTTCGAGACCTTCACGGCCGCCGCGTTTCAGGCCCATCCGTACGGGCTTCCGACCGTCGGCTGGGCGTCGGACATCGAAGCGCTGACGCCCGCGGCGACGGAGGAGTTCTTCAAGACGTATTATGGACCTGCAGGCGCCACGGTCGCCATCGTCGGCGACATTCACCCCAAGGAAGTGATCGAGCTGCTCGAACGGACGTTCGGAGTCATCCCGCCGGCGCCGCCCCCGCCGCCGGTCGTGACGGTCGAACCGCCGCAGCGCGGGGAACGGCGGGTTGAAGTCGAGTTCGATGCGGAACCGACGCTGCTCATCGGCTATCACAAACCGGGCATCGGGCATCCCGACGATTTCGTCTTTGATGTGATCGACGCGGTGTTGTCGGACGGGGTGACCTCCCGCCTATACAGCCGGTTGGTGCGGGAGAAACGGCTTGCCGCTTCGGTCATGACAGACACCAACTACCCCGGTGTGCGGGCGCCCAACCTGTTCGTGATCAGCGCGACGCCGTTGGCGCCTCACACCGCCGCGGAAGTGGAGGCGGCGATTTACGAAGAGCTGGAACGGTTGAAGACCGAACCGGTGACGCCGCAGGAACTCGAAAAGGTACTCAACAACCTGGATGCCTCGCTGGTGCGATCGCTCCGGTCGAACAGCGGGTTGGCCTCGCAGTTGGCCTTTTACCAGACCGTCGCCGGGGATTGGCGCTATATCCTCGATGCGCGCGATCGCATCGCCAAGGTGACGCCGGAGGACATTCAGCGGGTGGTAGCCCAGTATTTGAAGAAGTCTAACCGCACGGTTGCGACGCTCGTGAAGATGCCCGCCACTCGCAAGATCGCAGCGAAGGCGGCCGATGAGGTGAGGCCATGAGTGGTGTGACACGTGAAACGTTACTCGTGAAGCGCGGGGAAAAGCCCGGAATGCAGGTGAGCGGTCATCGCATGGTGCCTAACAGCGTCATTTTCATTGCGTTGATGTCGATCACGCTCATCACCGTGACCGGACCCGTCTTGGCGGCCGATGTCGGGCTGACCGATCCGCGGCTTATGCGCTTTCCTCCGGTCGAGTTCAACCCGCCCGAGCCGGAGCGGCTGGTCTTAGACAACGGCATGGTGGTGTACCTGCTGGAGGATCACGAATTGCCGCTGGTCACCGTGCAGGCCATTATGCGGACTGGGAGTTGGCTCGATCCACCCGACAAGATCGGACTGGCCGGGTTGACCGGTGTGGTCATGCGCACGGGCGGGTCCAAGCGGATGTCCGCCGCGGACGTGGACGAAGAACTCGAGCGGCTGGCGGCGGTGATCACGATCGGGATCGGCAAAGAGTCGGGCTCCGCCACACTGGACGTGTTGAAAAAGGATCTCAAGCGCGGGCTCGAGATCTTCGCCGACTTGCTGCGGACGCCGGCGTTTGAGCCGGATCGGGTTGAATTGGCCAAGCTGCAAGCGATCGAGAGCATCCGGCGCCGGCAGGACAACCCCCAATCCATCGCTGGACGGGAGTTCGCCAAGCTGATCTATGGCGCCGATCATCCCAGCGCGCGGGAGAGCACGATCGAGTCCGTCACGCGCGTGACCCGGCATGATCTCGTGGCGTTCCATCAACGGACGATCCATCCCAACGGTATCATCCTCGGCGTCACCGGCGATTTCGACAAGACTGATGTGCTGGCTGCACTGCGCGAGGTGTTTGGCGACTGGCCCAAAGGGGATGTGCCGGAATTGAAGATTCCCGAAGTGGTCGAAGCGGGCGCCGACGGCGCCAAACCGGTCGTCCGCTATGTCAGTAAGGACACCTCTCAGACCCACCTACGCGTGGGACATCTCACGATCAAGGAGAACGATCCCGACTATCCGGCTCTTTCCCTGCTGAACGACATCCTCGGCGGCAGTTCCTTCCGCAGCCGATTGTTCCGGGACGTGCGGACCCAACGGGGGTTGGCCTACTCCGTCGGCAGCGGCCTGCGTGTAAGCACGCACGATCAGGGAGTGTGGTATCTGCGCGCCGAGACCAAGCTTTCCACGACGCAGGAAGTCATCGACCGGTTCATCGCCAACGTCGAGCGGTTGCGCAAGGAACCGGTGACGGACGAGGAATTGGAAGAGGCGAAGGAGGCCTTCGTCAATTCGTTCGTTTTTTCGTTCACGAGCCCATCCAGCATCGTGGGACGCCTGATGGATCTTGAGTACGACGGCTTACCCAAGGACTTTCTGCAGCAACTGCGTGACAAAGTCGTGAAGTTGACCAAGGAGGATCTGCTCCAGGCGGCTCGCAAGCATTTCCATCCCGAGCGGTTCCGAATTCTGGCGGTCGGATCCCCTGACACGTTGCCGCGCCTGTTGTCGGCGTTCGGGGAGGTGCAGGAGATCAAGTTGGCGCCGGAGGGCTGAAGGAAGTGGGACCGTCTTCGGAACGCGCGAAACCTTGGAAGACTGTTTCGGTTGCTGGGATCTTTTGATCAATGGACAAGACAAGTCTCACGATCGCCGTCATCCACGGCAGTATCCTGGACGCGGACGCGCAGGCGATCGTCAATGCCGCGAACAGCCAGGGCATCATGGGTGGCGGGGTTGCGGGCGTGATCAAGCGGGCGGCGGGTCAGGAAGTGGAAGCGGAGGCGAAAAAGCAGGCGCCGATTCCGGTGGGGAGCGCGGTCCTGACCTCCGGCGGCAAGACCAAGTTCAAGGGGATTATTCACGCGCCGACGATGCCGGCGCCGGCCATGAGGATTCCTGTGCAAAACGTCGCGGCAGCGACGAAAGCGGCGTTGACGTTGGCGGATGAGAAGAACTTTGAGTCGATCGCCATTCCGGGTATGGGCACCGGCATCGGCGGAGTCGCGCATGAGGAAGCGGCCAGGCTCATGGTGAATGAGATCCGCACATTTCCCGCTCGCTCGCTGCGCACGGTGATCCTGGTCGATATCGATGAGCAAATGGTAAACGCGTGGAGGCTTGCGGTGGCGAAGAGCGAATAGCCAACAAGGTTGGTCTTCGTCCCGCAGCGCTGTTCGCTGTGGGCCGCTCGCTCTTAGCATATGCGTATGCCGCTCGAAGACGATTTCTGCGACATCATCAAGAAAGCCCGGACCGGGCAGGGATTGACTGTGGGGGACCTCGCCCGCATGACCGGCCTGCCCGGACATGATATCGCTGCGCTGGAGCGCGGTGATCCACCGAGGGATCGCGAGGAGGTGCAGGCGCTCGCCAAGGCGTTGGGGCTTCGGCCAGAACCCTTGGAGGCCATCGCCCTGAAAGGCTGGAGGCCGGCGCCGGCGCCGGCCTCCATCACCTGCGTCGAAACTATCCACGGCGAGATCAGCGGCTATGCCGTGAAGGGTTATGTGCTGCACGATTCGGGCGAGGCGCTGCTGATCGATACGGGCTACAACGCCGGCGCTGTGCTCGACTTCTTGAGCCGCCGGGGGCTGCGACTGGTCGCCATCTGTCTCACGCACGGCCACGCCGATCATGCGGAGGGAATCGACCGGATTCTCTCGACCCGGCCTGTGCCGGTGTATGTGGGGCCGGACGATGTCGCGCTCCTCAACTGGAAGCCTCCGAGCGAGCAGCGTTCCGTTCCGGAAGACGGGCGTACGATCCAAGTTGGGTGCCTGACCGTCCGGTGCCTCACCACGCCCGGACATACGCCGGGCGGTATTTGTTACCATGTCGAGCAAGGCGGACAACCGATCTGTTTCGTGGGCGACACGCTGTTCGCCGGGTCCATTGGCCGGGCCAATCCGGCGAAGCTCTACCCAATTCACCTCGAATCGGTGCGCACGCGGGTCCTGACGCTTCCGCACGACACCGTTCTTTTCCCCGGTCATGGGCCATCCACGACGGTGCAGGAGGAACTAGTGTACAATCCCTTTGCAGGGACGAGCTGAAGGGTGTCGAAGATGGATCGTGACGAACGAGGCGGCGAGTGGTCCGGACACTCGATCCATGACCCCTGGCCCCGTCCCGGGGTCGAGCTGGCCAATGGCGGCGATGTCATCGAAGAGCGGCTGATTCCGGTCGCCGACGATCCGGCAAAGCGCGGATTATCCCAAGTCTTGCTCCCAGCCATCCTCTTTCTCATCACTGTGTTCACCACACTCTGGGCTGGCGCGTACCAAACGAACACCACGCCATTTCTGGGAGCCTGGCAGTTTCTCGTGCAGGATCCCAGCGTGTTGTGGCGCGGGGTCCCCTTCGCGGCCACGTTGCTCGGCATTCTGGTCACCCATGAACTGGGCCATTACGTGCTGTCGCGGATTCACCGCGTCCCTGCGTCGTTGCCGCTGTTCATTCCAGGGCCGCCGCACTTCATCGGAACGTTCGGCGCGATCATTCGCATGCGCGGTCCCATCCTGAGCCGGAAGGCGCTGTTTGACATTGGAGTGGCGGGACCGATCGCGGGGTTCGTGGTGGCGGTCATCGCATTGATCGTCGGGCTTCGGCTCTCCAAGGTCGTGTCGGGCGAGACGGCCTACGGCCTGCACCTGGGCGAGCCGCTCTTGCTACAATTCATCTCGTGGCTCGTGATCGGCCCGCTGCCGCCCACGGCGGATGTCGTGCTCCATCCGATCGGATTTGCCGCCTGGTTCGGACTGTTCGTGACCTCGCTGAATTTGATCCCGATCGGGCAGCTCGACGGGGGCCACGTCGCCTATGCGCTGTGGGGTCCGCGGCAACGGACAATGGCCGTGGCGATCGTCCCGGTGCTCCTCGTGCTGGGGGTCGTCGGCTGGCCGGGATGGTTTCTGTGGGCCGGCATGGCGGGCCTGTGGGGGTTGGCGCATCCGCCGGTGCAGGATCCCGAAGTTGCCCTCGGTCGCGCCCGTATTTGGGTGGGCTGGGCGGCCTTGGGGATTTTCATCGTGACTTTTGCGCCGGTGCCGTTCTCCGTGCATTAGGCAAACGATCTGGGTTCAGCGCGCAGACAGCGTGATCGACCCGTGATGACTAGGACGCCATACCGAGGCTGGGCCATGCTCATCGGTTTCGGACTGTGGACTGCCGCATCACCGCTTCCTGCGGCCGACCGGTTCACGATGGTCTTCAACGGGGAAGCTGTCCGGGACAACCAGACCGGACTCATCTGGGAGCGAGAGCCGGACCGTGAGTTCGATGTCTGGAGCGCTTCGATTGCGCGTTGCGAGAGGAAGACCGTCGGAGGACAAACCGGTTGGCGGGCTCCGACGATCGAGGAATTGAAAAGCCTGGTGGATCCGTCGCAAAAAGATCCGGCGCTCCCACCCGGTCATCCCTTTGTCAACATCAAGTCGGCGATCTACTGGACGGCGACGCCGTCGCCCACCGATGAGATCGTCGCCTGGCAAGTCAGCTTCTTCTCCGGCGAGGCCGTCACTGACCAGAAATCCGGGACGCGCCGCGTGTGGTGCGTACTTGGTGAGCCGAAGAAGTGATTGGCTTCCTCTCCCCCACCTGATGCCGACGAATCCCTTCAGAACCGTGCTCAACCACGCTCGGCGAGTTCACGGGGCTCCGTGGAAGCCGGTTTCGAACGGACAGGGTGCGGTTATGCTATCGGGGCTGGTGGGATTCTTTGCCCTGCTGGCCTCGGACGACGACGGCTTCATCTTCCTCGATCACGTTAATCTCGTCTTTCACGAGGCGGGCCATCCGCTCTTCGGTCTCTTCGGAGAGACGGTGGGGCTCTACGGCGGGACGCTCGGGCAGCTCGCGATACCGTTCCTGGTCTGGCTGGTGTTTTGGCGCCGGCGCGACACGCTCGGGTGTGCCGTCGCGGGCGTCTGGTTCTTCGAAAACGTTCTCAACATCGCGCGGTACATGGCCGACGCCCGTTCACAAATACTCCCGTTGGTCGGCGGCGGAGAACATGACTGGGAACGGATCTTCAGTCGATGGAGCGTGCTGGCCTCGGACACGGTGATCGCACGTCGTGTTTCGATACTGGGGTGGGCTGGCATGCTGCTCACGTGTGCGTGGCTGGTCTTGCGGTGGTATCGGACGGAGGCTCGTGAACGCACGGTCTCCTGAGCGCCTCCTCTCCCTATCTCCGTTTTTCACTCTTCACGATTTGACGCTGTCTTGATAGTCTGCCGTTCCATTTTCACGCCTTTTTGATGCGGCCTCGGCTAAAGTGCAAAACAGAAAGTGCAAAACAGGGTGAAGCAAGAACGGAGCCGATGATGAAGCGATGGGTGCGAACGAGCACAGCGATCCTGTGCTTCTGGTGGATGTGGGGGACGTCCCTCGCTGTCGAACATCCGCTTACTCGGGGTTCGTATGCCGCCCCTGGGGAAGACGTTGTTGATCTCGGCGTCCGAGAAGAGCCGACCGTACAACGCGGAGCCGGGAAAACCGACTGGCACTATGGCGGGTTCGTGGATCTCGGCTATTCGCTCGATTTCAATTTTCCTGCGAACCATCTGTTCCGGAACCGCAGCACCACGCCGCGGGTCAACGAACTGGACCTGAACATGGGGGGAGCCTATGTCCGCAAGGATGCCACGGAACAATCGCGCTGGGGGACGGAACTGCTGGTGCACGGCGGACAAGACGCGAAAGAGTTCGGGGTTCATGCGAACCAGCCGAAGGTCGGCTCATCCGATCAACTCCGCCACTTCGGGCGAGCCAACGTGTCCTACCTGACCCCGGTGGGAAACGGGCTGACGATCCAGGGAGGGCTCTTCAATAGCCTGATCGGCTATGACTCGCTCTATGCCAAGGACAACTTCAGCTATACGCGACCGTGGGGTGGAGACTATACGCCATATCTGATGTTCGGCGTCAATGCCAGCTATCCCTTCAACGAACGTCTCACCGGCACGCTGTTTGTGATCAACGGCTACTTCCACCTCTCTCACCCGAACGACCAACCGAGCTACGGCGGGCAACTGTCCTATAAGGCCACACCCCGTCTAACAATCAAGGAGACGATCTATTACGGCCCAGACCAATCCGATACCGCGATCGAGTTCTGGCGGTTCTTTTCCGACAGCATCGCAGAATGGAAGGGGGAGGCAGTCACAATCGCATTCGAGTACCAGATCGGCACCGAACGGCTTGCTATGCCGGACACGCCGCGCATCTTTTGGACGGCCGGGCAATTACCAATCCATTGGCGCATCAACGACCCCTGGAGCGTGACCGTCCGGCCTGAATTCTATTGGGACCGTAACGGCCGGTTGACGGGGTTCGAGCAGTTCGTGAAAGCCGTCACGACCACGCTGGAACATAGAGTGTCCTCCACGTGGACGAACACGATTCTCCGGCTGGAGCACCGATTCGATGAATCGACCGGCATCGGCGGCGGGTTCTTCAAGGGCAACGAGATCCGTCCCGGTATCATTGGTCTCACGGCGGCCCAGCACCTGCTGATCTTCGCGGCCATCTGGACCTTCGATTCGCCGTGATGAAGATCACTCCGCAGGAAGATCATGCGGCGGCTCCGGCTGACGCCCGCGGTCACTCCGTTTTGAGGCGATACCCCACGCCCAACTCGGTCACGAGATAGCGCGGATGCGCCGGGTTGGCTTCCAATTTGTACCGCAACTGCCGCATGTAGACGCGCAGGTAGTGACTCTCGTCGACGTGGAGTGGTCCCCAAACCTCTTTGAGGAGTTGTCGATGGGTCACGACCTTTCCGGCGTACTTCACGAGCGTCGTCAGTAACTTGTATTCGATTGGGGTCAGATGGACTTCTTTCTCGGCAACCCATACCTGTCGCCGACCGAGGTCCACTCGGAGATCCCCCGTCGTGAAGACTGGGTCACTGTCGGCCACCGCGGCGCGAGCCGTGTGTCTGAGGGTCGCGCGCATGCGAGCCAGGAGTTCGTTGAGGCCGAAGGGTTTCGTGACGTAGTCATCGGCGCCGAGGCCGAGCGCGGCGACTTTCGTCTGTTCCTGATCGCGCACCGACAAGACGATGATCGGGACCGGCGTCCACTCGCGCAGGCGCTTGATGATCTGGACGCCGTCCATGTCCGGCAGGCCGAGATCAAGCAGGATCAAGTCCGGATTACGCGCTTCCGCTTGCACCAGTCCGTCCGCTCCTGTGACGGCTTCATAAATGCGGAAGCCGTGCTCTGGAAACGTCGTTCGGAGAAAGCGACGGATCTCGGGCTCGTCCTCGATCAACAGCACGGTTGGGATGGGACGCTCGCTCATGACGAGTCCTTTCGCGCATAATTCATGAACGCTTCTGCTGCAATCGTGGATTCGCTACTCGGCACCGGGGACCCATTGCTCTTCTTGCTGCAATGGGTCCAACACGACGCGACTCCCGGCTACTCGTTGCTCTTCCATTGCAACGGGTGTGGCGCGACGAACCGTCATGAATTATGCGGGCTATGCTGTGCGGAGTTCGGCCTTTTCCGGCTCGATGACAGGTTGAGTGCCCTCCAGAGGGAGAGTGAAACGGAACACCGCTCCGCCACCGGAGCGGTTCTCGGCCCAGATCCGTCCGCCGTGCGCCTCGACGATGCCCCGACAAATTGTCAGCCCCAATCCGACTCCGCCCTCCCGAGGCGGGCCGGCGCGGTAGAATTTGTCGAAGATCCGCTTTTCCTCCCCAGGCGGCAAGCCCGGCCCCCTGTCCGCAACTTCAACGAGCACTTCCTTCTCAGAACCCGACGCCGTCACCTCGATCGCTGTGCCGGCGGGCGCGTATTTCACGGCGTTTTCCAGCAGATTGATCAGCACCTGCTGGATCAATACCCCATCGATCGGCACCAACGGCAGCGTCGCCGGAAACCGGGTCTGCACCCGGTGTCCTTCTAGTCTCTTTCCGAGACGGGCCAGCGCTGCGCCGACCACTTCATCCAGCGGGTGCCATTCCTTGCGGAGTTGCACCGCGCCGGCTTCCAGCCTGGTCATGTCGAGGAGGTTCTTCATCAGGCGGTCCAGACGGTTCGCTTCGTCGTAGATGCCCTGGGCCAGCTCCCGTTGTCGGGGATCCATTCCGGACGGGGAATTGAGCAGCCCGCTCGCCGCTCCTATGATCGTGGCCAGGGGCGTCCGCAGATCATGCGAAACCGCGCTGAGGATGGCGTTGCGCGTCCGTTCGGTCTCGGCCTGCAGGGTGGCTTGTTGTGACTCCTTGGCCAGGCGGGCGCGCTCGATCGCGAGCGCGGTCTGATTGGCAAGAGTCTCCAGCAAATGCAGTTGTTCCAGGTCGAATCGGCGGCCGTGTTGAGCCGGGCGCACCGCCAGGACCCCGACCGGACCCTGCGAACCAACCAGAGGCCAGTACAGAGCCCCGGAGCCTGGCAAGGTGTCGGTTCCCAGCCCTGCTGGCTGACTATGGTCATACACCCATTGGACGACCCCGGCATCCTTCGGATCGAATTCGAAGAACAACAGCTCGGTTCGTTGGAGAACCAGACGCTTGGTCGCGTCCGGCAGGAACACGGCGACCTGACCGTCGAACACCTCGCGGATATGGCGTGAGGCGACGTCGACGAGCTCGACGATCTTGCGCCGTGTGGCAAGGTCGCGGCTCATGGCGTATAGAAGCGCGGTCTTCCGTTCCCGGTGGCGGGACGCCGCCGCGTGTTGCTGAATCCGGACGGTCAACCCGCTGATCAGCAGCGCGATGACCAACATGACGGCAAAGGTCAGGACGTATTGGGTATCGGACACAGCGAAGGTCAGGTATGGGGGGGCGAAGAAGAAATCGAAGGCCGCCACGCTCGCGATCGATGCAAGCACCGACGGTCCACGGCCCCAACGGGTTGCGGCGATCGCCACGCCGAGCAGATAGATCATGACCAGATTCGCCGCTCCGAAGAAAGGAAAGAGGAGCCAGTTCAACGCGGTACAGGCCAGGACCACGGCGCCCGCCTGCCCGTACGCCGGCCAGTCGATCTGTCGGGGTCTCGTCTGGGCTGAGAGGGGACAGCTCTCGCCTTTTTCTCCAGTGATGACGTAGATGTCGATGTCCCCGCTCCGACGGATCAACTCCTCGACCACCGATCCGAAGAGCCAGGCTTTCCACCGCGACCGAGTCGGCTTGCCGACGATGATTTTCGTGACGTTGCGCTCGCGGGCGTAATTCAGCAATTCACGGCTGACGTCCTCAGCGCTCAAGGTCACCGTCTCCGCTCCGAGTTGCTCGGCGAGGCGCAACGTCTCGACCACCCGGTTGCGCTCGTTGTCCGGCAGGCGAAGGTGCCGCGGGGTCTGCACGTAGGCCGCGATCCATTTCGCGTGCAGCTCTCCCGCCATACGCCTGGCCGCCCGGATCAAGCGGGCTCCGCGAGGCTTCATGTTCACGCACACCATGATGGTCTCACCCGCGGGCCAGGTGCGCACCACCGCGTGCTCACGGCGGTATACCTCCATCTGCTGGTCGACCCGCTCGGCCGTCCGCCGGAGCGCCAGTTCTCGCAACGCGATCAGGTTGCCCTTGCGGAAGAAATTCTGCATGGCATGCCGCGCCTGTTCCGGCACATAGACTTTCCCATCTTTCAAGCGTTGCAGCAGATCGTCGGGAGGGAGGTCGATCAATTCCACGTCATCGGCTTGTTCCAGGACCGAGTCCGGCACCTTCTCGCTCACGCGGACGCCGGTGATCTGCGCAACGACGTCGTTCAGGCATTCCAAATGCTGGACGTTGATGGTGGTGTACACGTTGATGCCGGCGTGTAGAAGCTCCATGACGTCCTGCCATCGTTTCGAATGGCGGGACCCCGGCGCGTTGGTGTGAGCGAGTTCGTCCATGAGGAGGAGCTGCGGGCGGCGCGCGAGCGCCGCGTCCAGGTCAAACTCGCGCAGCGTCGTGCCTCGATACTCGACCGTGCGCGGAGGAAGCAGTTCGAGGCCTTTCAGAAGGACTTCTGTCTCCGCGCGGCCGTGGGTCTCCACCCAGCCGATGACCACGTCCACGCCATCCCGTCGCTGCTCGTGCGCGGCTTCCAGCATGGCATAGGTCTTCCCGACTCCGGCGGTGGCGCCGAAGAAGATTTTCAACTTGCCTCGGGCCTGCCGGGCTTCTTCCTCGCGCAGGCGCTTGAGCAGGGTGTCAGGATCTGGTCGTGATATATCCATGGCGAGCCCAGAGGGAGAACGGGGAACCGGCGAGACCTCGTGTGATTCTAGAAAAGGCAACAGCCAGCGTCAATGAACGCGAGCGCCGGCATGGCTTAGTATCCGCACCCTCCTGATGTAATCGGGCGTGGGCAGGCCGAACCGGGTCTTATCGGGCCGCATCAAGCGCCAGGTTCAGTTCCAGCACATTGACCCGCGGCTCGCCCAAAAAGCCCAGTTGACGTCCTTGCGTGTGCCGAGCGACGAGTCGACGCACCGCTGCTTCGTCCATCCCCCTGGCGCGCGCCACGCGGCGGATCTGGTACTCGGCCGCCGCCGGGCTGATGTGAGGATCGAGCCCGCTCCCCGAGGTGGTGACCAGATCTATGGGAACGGGAGCCGGATTGTCCGGATCGGCGTCCTTCAAGACTGCGATCCGATCCTGCACGGCCTTCATCAGCGCCGGATTTGTAGGTCCGAGATTCCAGCCGGAAGACGCAGCGGCATTGTATGGGAAGGGCGACGTCGCCGACGGGCGGCTCCAGAAATATTTCGGGTCATCAAACGGCTGACCGATCAGCGACGATCCGACGACTCGACCGTTCTGCACGATGAGGCTGCCGTTGGCTTGATGCGGGAAGAGCGTTTGAGCGATTCCCGTAATGGCCAGTGGATAGAGCAGACCCATGAGCATCGTCAACAGCAGCAGCGTCATGAGCGCGGGTCGGAGTTGGGTCATGATATTCATGATTGTTACACCAAATGGAAGGCGACCAATAGCAGGTCGATCAGTTTGATCCCGACAAAAGGCACGATGATGCCCCCGAGTCCATAAATGAGGAGGTGCCGGCGCAGTAGCGGCTCGGCGCCGATCGGTCGATACTGAATGCTGCGCAGAGCCAGCGGAATGAGCGCGATGATAATCAGCGCATTGAAGATCACCGCGGAGAGCACCGCGCTCGACGGTGTTGCGAGTCCCATCACGTTCAATGCACCGAGAACCGGGTAGGTGCTCGCGAGGGCCGCCGGAATGATGGCGAAATACTTCGCCACGTCGTTGGCGATGCTGAATGTGGTGAGTGCCCCGCGGGTCATCAGCAACTGTTTGCTGATTTCCACGATCTCAATGAGTTTGGTGGGATTGGAGTCGAGATCCACGAAATTGCCGGCTTCCTTCGCGGCTTGCGTGCCGGTATTCATCGCCACGGCGACATCGGCTTGTGCGAGCGCCGGTGCGTCGTTGGTGCCGTCGCCGGTCATGGCGACCAGATGGCCTCTGCTTTGCAAGTCGCGAATCAGCTTCAACTTGGCTTCAGGCGTCGCTTGCGCCAGGAAATCATCCACGCCGGCCTCCGCGGCGATCGCTGCGGCCGTCTGGGGATTATCGCCGGTGATCATGATGGTCTTGATTCCCATCCGCCGGAGCTCGGCAAAGCGCTCCTTGATCCCTCCCTTGACGATGTCTTTGAGGTGGATCACACCCAGCACCTACTTCCCCTCGGCCACCACGAGGGGGGTGCCGCCTTGCTTCGCGATGCTTTCGACAACGGCGGCGACCGTCGGTGGAAAGTGCCCGCCCCTCTCACGCACGTAGGCCTCGATGGCGTCGGCCGAGCCTTTGCGAATCTGTCTTCCGTCGAAATCCACGCCGCTCATCCGTGTCTGAGCGGTAAACGGCACGAACGTCGCCCCCAACGCCTGAATGTCGCGCCCGCGTAACCCGTACCGTTCTTTCGCCAGAACCACGATGCTCCGCCCCTCGGGGGTCTCGTCGGCCAAGGATGCGAGTTGCGCGGCGTCCGCCAAGGCGGTCTGGCTGACTCCCTCGGCGGGCAGGAACTCGGTGGCCTGGCGGTTGCCCAGCGTGATCGTGCCGGTCTTGTCGAGGAGCAGGACGTCCACATCGGCAGCTGCCTCGACGGCCTTCCCCGACATGGCGATGACATTGGCCTGGACCAGGCGGTCCATCCCGGCGATGCCAATGGCGGACAGCAATCCACCGATTGTCGTCGGGATGAGACAGACAAACAAGGCCACCAGCACTGTGACGGGGACCGGCGTGCCCTGACCGGCGGCCTGTACGCTATAGATCGAGAAGGGCAGGAAGGTGACCGTGGCCAGCAGGAATATGATCGTCATCGCGGCCAGGAGAATCGTGAGCGCAATTTCGTTCGGCGTCTTCTGACGCTTCGCCCCCTCGACTAACACGATCATGCGGTCCAGAAACGTTTCGCCTGGCGAGGCTGTGATCCGGATCACGAGCCAATCGGACAAGACCTTGGTGCCTCCGGTGACCGCGCTGCGGTCGCCGCCGCTCTCCCGAATCACCGGAGCGCTCTCGCCGGTGATCGCGCTTTCATCGACCGACGCGATCCCTTCGACCACCTCGCCGTCGCCGGGAATGAAATCCCCTGCCTCGACCAGGACCGTGTCCCCTTTCTTCAGGGTGCTGGCCGGAACCATCGTGTACTCAGTTCGCTGCTGCGGGCCGTCGAGCTTCTTGGCCATGAGGTCGCGTCGGGCCTTGCGGAGCGATTGCGCCTGCGCCTTGCCTCGACCTTCGGCCATGGCCTCCGCAAAGTTGGCGAAGAGTACGGTGACCCACAGCCACAGGGAGATCGCCAGAATAATGCTCGGGGAGGCTTCGCCGTTTCCAATCCATGCCTGGACAAAGAGCAGCGTGGTCAACACACTGCCGATCAAAACAGCGAACATGACCGGGTTCTTGACCTGGTGCCTGGGGTCCAGTTTGCGAAGAGAATCCAGAAGAGCCTGCCGGACCAGAGATGGCTTGAACAGCGAGCGGGTTCTCGGGATTCGTAGCTGCGCCTTCATCGAGGATTCCTCTTCTCAGAAGGGATCACCGGCTGATCATCTGCAGATGCTCGACGATCGGGCCGAGCGCGAGCGCCGGCACGAAGGTGAGCGCCCCGACCATGACCACGACGCCGATCAGGAGGATCACGAACAACGGTGTATGAGTCGGCAACGTGCCCGGGCCGGCCGGCACCACCTTCTTGCGCGCCAGCGACCCGGCCAGGGCCAGCGTCGGGATCGCCAGCCAGAACCGGGAAATCAACATCGCGAGGCCACCCGTGAGATTGTAGAAAGGCGTGTTCGCGCTGAGTCCCGCAAACGCACTACCGTTGTTGTTGCCCTGAGAGCTGTAGGCGTACAGTATCTCGCTGAAACCGTGCGCGCCAGGATTCAGTATGGAAGACGTGCCTACCTCGGTGACCACGGCGACGGCCGTCAGTCCCAGGACGACCATCGGCATGATCAGGATCACCAGCGAGACCATCTTCATCTCATACGGTTCGATCTTCTTTCCGAGGTATTCCGGCGTCCGGCCGACCATCAGCCCTGCCACGAAGACGGCGATGATCGCGAAGGCGATCATGCTGTAGAGCCCGGAGCCGACCCCGCCGAAGACGACCTCGCCGAATTGCATCAAGAGGAGAGGAACCAGACCGCCGAGCGGGGTGTAGGAATCGTGCATGGAATTGACCGAGCCGTTCGACGACGCCGTGGTGGCTGCAGCCCAAATGACGGAATTCACGATACCGAACCGCGTTTCCTTTCCCTCCATATTGCCGCCCGGCTGGCGGTCATTCGCAACTTGATCGACTCCGATGGCGGTCAAGGCAGGGTTGCCGCGTTGCTCCGCCCACACCCCCAACACGAGCATTCCTGTCAGGATCACGGTCATGGCGGCAAGCAGGATCCATCCCTGACGGGGCTCTCCCACCATCACGCCAAAGGTGTAACAGAGGGCGGCGGGGATGAGCAGGAGGGCGAGCATCTCGAGGAAATTGGACAGCGGGGTCGGGTTTTCGTAGGGATGAGCGGAGTTGACGTTGAAGAAGCCGCCTCCGTTCGTCCCGAGCTGCTTGATGGCGATTTGTGAAGCCACTGGTCCGACTGCGAGGATCTGCTCGGTGACCGTCGTCGGCTCCATCTTGGGCTGCCTCTGTTCGTCCAGCACCGGTTGCCCGTTCACATCGGTGACGGGTTTGGCATAGCCGACCGGTTGCAGGAGCGTGGCTGTATGATAGGGACCGAACGTCTGCACCACGCCCTGGGAAACGAGGGCCAATGCCAGCAGAAGCGAGAGGGGCAAGAGGATGTACAGTGTGCTCCGGGTGAGATCGACCCAGAAGTTTCCGATGGTCTGCGCATTCCGGCGAGCCAGCCCGCGGATGAGGGCGACCAGGATGGCCATCCCGGTGGCCGCCGACACGAAATTCTGCACAGTCAAGCCGAGCATCTGGACGAGATAACTCAGCGTCGATTCGCCGCCATAGGCTTGCCAGTTCGTGTTGGTGGCAAAGCTCACCGCTGTGTTGAAGGCCAAATCCGGCGCCACAGCGCCGAACTTCACTGGGTTCAGCGGCAGGGATCCTTGCAGGCGTAACAAGGCGTAGAGGGCCAGCAGCCCCGCCGCATTGAAGAGGAGCATCGCCGTTCCATATGTCTTCCAGTCCATCTCCTCGTTGGGGCGGACGCCGCACAGCCGGTACATCACGCGCTCGACTGGGCCGAGCAGCCGATCCAATCCGCAGAATCGCCCCTCGTAGA
This sequence comes from Nitrospira calida, assembly GCF_976986435.1. Lineage (NCBI taxonomy): Bacteria > Pseudomonadati > Nitrospirota > Nitrospiria > Nitrospirales > Nitrospiraceae > Nitrospira > Nitrospira calida. Next base: position 3,700,648 of record NZ_OZ335950.1, on the reverse strand, counting down.
CTCGGGCCATGTACCAGCCGAGCGGCTTCACGGCTGCCAATAGGGCGAGGAAAAAGACGCCGATCTGAAAGATCCCGTTCGCAGTCATCAAAACCACTCCGGCTTGAGAAGCCCGATCAACAAATAGACCAACAGGCCCAAGGCAAGAATTCCCCCGAGAAGGTACATGGGCGGCTATAGGTTCTCCAGAGAGGTGAGAAGCCATCCCGAAATGACAAAGAAGATGAGCGTCAATCCGATGAGAGCGATGTCCATGACGATCCCTTGCGGCCAGGCTAGTCCGGCTTCACCCTATCACCGGTCGTGTAAAGGCGGTGTCAAAATCCCTGAAGGAGAGATAAGGGAAGAATAAAAAGCGTCGACCTACTGCTTCACGAGGTGAGATTTCAGATGATCCTCCAATCGCTTGCCGAATGCTGCGAGGGCCTGGCGCTTCGCCTGCTCGACGGTGTCGTGATCCCGCACGAACGCCGCGGGGCCGACGGTCCTGGCCAGCGCTTCGGCTTCCACCGAGAAGCGGAGCGATTGGGTGCGGATCTCCCAGAAGGTCCCTTCGAGCAGCACCAGCGCATCGCTATGGGTTCCGGACGCCAGGTACGCGCCGAGAATCGTCCAATACACGAAGGCGGCCTTCGCATTGTTGTATCGGTCGACGGCCGCCGCGCCGTCCATGATCAACACTGCGTCCGCCCCGTAGCGGGCCGCGGCGAGCCGGATGTCGTTCAGTCCCCTGCCATGGACCGACGAATCCGCCAGCAGTAGGAGGTCCGATAGAACGCCATCGGACTTGAGCCTCTCGCCCCAGGCCGTCAGTGTTTCCCTATCGGCAGCGGTCCATTCGAAGCGCCGCTCGAGGTAAGTCTTCGGCTGCAAGTACACCGCCAAGGTAAAGGGCACCGAAAGGCGGGAAGTTTGAGGCGGTACCGGGTTCGATTGAGCAAGAAGTTGTTGGGTCTCTGCGCGAAGCGCCTCCTGCAGCGAGGCCCGATCCAGACCCTTGCTGCCTGCGCAGCCCGTCAGGATCACGACGGCCAGGCCGAAGAGGGCCGTGTGCAAGACGGCCCCGCCCATCGCAGCCGGGAGTATTCGTTTCATCCACCCTCTCACGAGTCCCACCGTGGCTCAGGAACTGCGCCTTTCTAGCACAGAACTCGACGGGGAGAAATGGCAGTAGGAGGTCGCGAGCAAAGCTCGTATAATCGTCCGGGAGGCGGAGTTCCGGGCATCACGCCGCTGGACACCGCGCTGGCGTGCAGCCTCGCGCTTCTCACGAAGGTTGCGAACGGCCTCGTGTACCCGACAAGCCGAAAGCTGGCCGCGCGTTCGGACTCCGCCGATGGATGTCATGTCACCGTCACGGGCCATAGTCGGGTTCGTCCTCTGGACCGTGTTGGTCGCGACAGACGAGGCGATCAGCCATGACTGCGGTACATCAGCCCGGCCGACTACTGATGGCGGAGCGGAGGGGAGCACGGAGGTCCTGGCCGCGACGAAGAACAATCTGGGCATCATGCTCCAAAAGGATGCGGAGCGCGGCATTGACCCCGCCAACAATCTGCAACGGGCGATGACGCTATTTCAGGAGGCGCTTGTCCTGTTGAACGACAAACAGGATTCCACCATGTACGCCGGCGTGTTGACCAACTTGGGGATTACCTATCGGATGCTGTCGGAGTGGGGCGTCGAGTCCCGTGCGAATCTCGAATATTCGGGCAGCGCCTTGCAGGAAGCAGCGGCGATCCATCAGCGGCAGGGGAACAGCGCGGGTCTAGCGACGGCGATGAACGGCCTGGGGTTGACATATCGCATGCTGGCCGAGGACGAGCCGGACCCGGTGGAGCATCTCAAGAAGTCGGAACACGCGTTACGGATCGCGGCTGAACTCTGGAGGCGATTGGAGAACGAGCGGAGCCGCGCCGGCGCGCTCAACAACCTCGGTATCACCTACCAAGTTATGGCGCAACGCGACATTGATCCGGAAGAAAACCTTAGGCGGTCGATCGAAGTGATTCGAGACGCGATTCGTCTGCGGAAACAACAGCAAGCCTGGCTGAGCTATGGCCGCGCGCAGAACAATCTCGGGACGGCGCATCGGATGCTGGCGGAACGCGGGATTCAGAAGCCGACCAATTTAGAGTCGGCCCGCGCAGCGTTCGAAGAGGCACTGCGCGTGTTCGGAGAACTCGGCCGCAGATCGTATGAAGCCGGGGTGAAGGCCGAATTGATCAAGATCCTCCAGGCCCTCGTCGAATCCGGCGTGAGCCCGGACCAACACCACGCGCGGCTGAAGGAATTGGGGGGATCGTGAAGGCAAGGGGACAGCTCGGGCACTGCGCCAGGACAGGTGCCCGCCAACGTGATGTCAGGTGTTCTTCTCCAAGACCTCGCGCACTTTGTCCGTTAGATCGGCGGGCGTGAAAGGTTTCTGGATGTAGGCAATGGCGGATTGGCTATCGGAGCAAGCGGGAAAGGCGTTGCCCGTATAGCCAGACATGTAGAGGATGCGGATATCCGGACGGAAAGACCTGATCTGCTCAGCCAGCGCTGGTCCGGTCATCTCCGGCATGAGCACGTCGGTGAGCAGGAGGTGGATCGGTCCCGCATGGTCGCGGGAGATTCGCAGGGCCTCGGCTCCACACTGCGCTTCCAGCACGGCGTAACCGTGCCTCTGAAGAATAGCGCCGACAAGATCCCGTACCATCCGTTCGTCATCGACCAGCAGAATCGTGGCATAGCCTGCCATGCTTCGACCTTTCCATCGACCTGCTCAACCTCTCTTGTCTTTCCCCGCCGCCGACCGCTGCCTAGATTCCCGCATTGAATCCCTTGTGAAATGTCGTTAGACTTCTGCCCTTAAATAAAGGCGGGGCGTATCGGTCCTCCAAGACAGCAGATACACCCCGCCCCGCCACGGGCACGCCGACGAGACAGGCCCGTGGTGTGTTCAGACATCCGTGCGCCGAGCGGTCGTCGGAGGCGAGCCCGCTTTCCCGGCTTTTCTCGATTGTAGGCGGCGGACCTGCGCTTTGTTTGAGGGAATGTAAGTAAAACCTTATCCCATGTCAACATGAAATAAGCTGATATCGAATGGGGTCGGAACCTCGCGAAATCATTGATCGGCTGCTTCAGGCCCTGAATCTGAAAACGCAGGCTCAGCTTGCGGTCAACTTGGAGATTCGTCCCCAGTCCATTGTCTCCGCTATTCATCGTGGAGAAATCCCTGAAGGATGGTTGTACCGCGTCGCCTATCTCACGGGACGGAACGTCGACTGGTTGCGCACAGGCAAAGGGCCGACCTGGCATGCGGAGGTTGCGGCGGAAACGTCGCCCACGAGGTACGGGACAGGCAGAGTCCCTGACGCGGCGGTTCGCCGGTTAGTCGCGGTGTGGGAAGAGCTCGACGCGGAAGAACAAACCGCCCTGGAGCGCTGTGCTGAAATCCTCAGGGTTGGTGACCGGGACGTTCGCGAGCATCTGATCGGGCAGTTGAAACTGATGGAAGAAGCGGTTCAGCTCCGACGACGCAAACGCGCCCGCCTCCGGCGCCGGTCTCCATAAAGGCGAGTCGCGCGTGAACATCGGGCAGCGGGCTCGGCCCTCACGACGCCCGCTTGGTTTCCTTCCGCACGCGATCCAGGTATCTGCCGGTTTCCACCTCTACCAAGACCGTATCGCCCGCTTGGATGAACTGGGGCACGAGGATCGTCATGCCGTTCTCCAGCGTTGCGTCCTTCATGGTGTTTTCGCCCTGACCCCGGATCCCGGACCCGCAGGCGTTGACCGTTATCGGGATGGTTTTCGGAAGATCCACCGCCACCGGATTTCCGCCGTGACATTCGACCTGAAGCGTATCACCCTCTTTGAGAAAGGGGAGGGCCTTCTGCAACGCTGGACGGGGCAACGAAACTTGTTCATAGGTCTGCGGGTGCATGAAGAACACGTGGTCCTCATCGGCGTAGAGAAACTGCATCTTCACGCGCTCGAGCATGACATCGTCGATCCGGTCGTCCAAGTTCCAGCGGATCTCTCGTTCCTTTCCCGTCGCAAGGTGTCGGATCGTGGCCCGCACGATGCCGGAGAATTTCGCGGTGCCCGAATGATGCTCGATGGACAGGACCTTGTGGAGTTCGCCGTTGAGGAGAATAGCTTGGCCTTCTTTCAGTTCTTGCGCGGTTCGCATCGGCGTTCCTCCTTTCTCTCGTCCCGTGCTTATCCTACCGGAAGGATCGGGGACGGGGTCAAGCGTCAGGCACTCGCGACGGCCCGAGCCCGAACAGCCGACTGCGTCACTCAGCGAACCGCTCGATCTTGGTCGCGATGGCCTGTACTTGGCCGCGTTCCGCCGTGGAAATGCGGAAGCCCTCCAGGGTCAGGTAATAACTGCCGTGGCCCGGCGCCTGAATGGTGGCCGTGACTGTTACGCGATCCCCCTCCTCCACCTCCGGATCTCGAAACACCGGCACACCGCAGACACCCAGGACGGCGACAGGCAGGGACCCCGTCTCGTCGTCAAGGCGGAAAAGATAGGCGCCGTAACAGGTGACCCCGCTCGGCAGGATGTAGGGATCGAGCGGTTCAATGTCCCGCGCGGTGCCATGGACCGTCACGAGCCGTAAGTGGTAGGCGTCGGGATTGGCGAGGATGTCCTGAACTGGCGTCGGCTCATCAGCCCGCGCGAGGGACGGGCTGAGCATCAGGAGGAATGTCAACAGCAGTAGCGCCGATGACGCGTTCGTGCTCATGATCGCTAATTCTACCATTCCTTCACACGCCTTTCTCCCGGTGTTTCGTCCGGCTATAATGCCACGCTTGCGCGAGGTGTGACGATATGGAGGGCAGTGATGGCGACGGGCAAGAAATTGATTGATGCGTACATCGATCAGATCAAGCCTCGATACGAGGATCTCCTGGGCCAGATGGTCGAGATTCCCTCAATCAGTATGGACCCGTCGCGGCGGGCTGAGATTCGTAAGATGGCGGAGTTTGTGGCTCAAGTCCTGACCGATATGGGAGCCGAGGCGCGCGTGGTGGAAACCGGAGGCTATCCGGTCGTGTCCGGCGGTTGGACGACCGGCGCGCGGCACCCGACGGTCACGATTTACAACCATCTCGACGTGCAGCCGGCCCAGGAGCCGGAATGGCGCCAGGCGCCGTTTGCCTTCCGCAAAGAAGACGGCCTCTACCATGGACGCGGCGCTACCGATGACAAGGGCCCAGCGCTGGCCGCATTGCTCGGGGCTCGCTATGCGATCGAGCAGGGCGTCCCGATCAACATCCGCTTCCTCTGGGAGCTAGAGGAAGAAATCGGTAGCCCGAATTTTGCGGCGGCGTTGCGCAATCACGAGGCCGTGCCGCGTCCGGATTCGGTGGTCGTGTCGGATACGATCTGGATCGCAAAGGGGCGACCCGCCGTGCCGTACGGGTTGCGCGGTCTGCTCGGCGCGCGACTGACGCTGCGCACGGGGGAAAAGGACGCGCATTCCGGCTTGACGGGCGGAGCGGCGCGGAACCCGCTCGCCGAACTGGCCGATCTGGTGCATGCCTGCGTCGATGCCAAGACCGGCCGTGTGAAGATTCCCGGGTTTTACCACGATGTGGTCAAGCTGACCCAAGCCGAGATCAAAAGCTTCCTCGCGTCGGGCTTTCAGGTGCAGCGCTTTATGCGGGCCTATGGCTTCAAGTCGCTGCGGACGACCGAGCGGGCCGAGGTGCTCCGGCGGATCTGGGCCTTGCCCACGTTCGAAGTGCACGGCTTCGTCGGCGGCTACCAGGGGCCGGGTGTGAAGACGATCGTGCCCGGCTACGGAGAACTGAAGGTCAGTATGCGGTTGGTACCGAACCAGACACCGGAAAAGATCTTCCGCCTGCTGCGGCAATTCGTCGCCAAGCAGAATCCTCGCGTCCTGGTCGAGCGCGAAGGGATGTTGCAGCCATTCCGCGGCCTGTTCGACGGGCCCTACGTCGAGGCGGTCAAGCGAGCGGTGAAGGCAGGGTTCGGCAAAGAGCCGGCCTTCATCCGCGAGGGCGGGTCCATCGGCGCGGTGGTGATGATGCAGCGGGCCTGGAACGTGCCCATTCTCTTCCTCGGCCTGAGCCTGCCCGAGCACGGCTACCATGCGCCCAACGAGTTCTTCGACTGGGGCCAAGCCGCCGGCGGCATGAGAGCGTTTGCGGCGTATTTTGAAGAGCTGGCGAAGATAGGCAAGAGGTAGGGGCAGCCTGGTCGATCCCCTGTGCTTGCAGGCCGCGCACTCAAGAGCGGATCAGAATTGTTATATCAAGGGCGGTGCCGGGTGACCTGTTGCTCTTGACATCTCCCCGGAAAACGACAGCAAGTCAGCACTAGCGTCAGGGATCGGCTTCGGCGGTCCTCGACGAAAGGAGCGGCCCCATGAAGCAGTCACGATTCACCGAAGAGCAGATCGTCTATGCCATCCGGCACGCCGAGAGCGGAACCCCGGTTAGCGACCTCTGCCGGCAGCTCGGCATCAGCGAGGTCATCTTCTACACCTGGAAAAAGAAGGACGCGCACCTGGGGGTGAGTGAACTCCGCCGGCTGCGGCAGGAAGAAGAGGAGAACTCGGTTGAAACGGCTGGTGGCCGACCGCTCGCTGGATAAGCCTCTGCTCGGAGGCGTGGCGAAAAAAAAGGTCTGAGGCCCGCCCGCCGCCGAGAACGTGCCCAGTGGGTTCACAGGACGTTGCAGGTGTGTTGTGCGTGGGCCTGTCGCTTGGCCCAGTTTAGTCGCGCGTCGTGGGAGCGGGAGGGTCGGGCGAAGGATCAATCAGCACTCCGGTTCCGCCTTCGGGATTTGGCGCATGCCCGATCTCGATTTGGCTATCAGTGGCTCTGGGTCTTATGGCGGCGGGGGGGCTGGCCGGTGAATCGCAAGCGCGTCCGACGAGTGTATCGCCTGGATGGGTTGCAGCTCTGCATGCGGGTGAGGCGGCGGAAGCCTATGACCCTGCATCGGGGACCGGCTTCCGTGCCGGTCGGTCCGCAGGAGCGGGGGAGCATGGATTTTATGCCTGATACCCTCGCCGACGGTCGCCCGTTTCGAATCTTCACGGTGGGGAATAACGGGAGTCGGTCCAGTCCGGGGGGAAAAGCAGGATTGCGTATGTCGGGGAGACGGTCAGTCAGGGGCTCGATCGCGTGCTGGGCGAAGGCCAGAGCCCGCGGTCCATCACCGTCGCTCAGGGGACTGAATTCCAAGCGCGGGCGCTCGAAGATTGGGCCTACCGACGCGGCGGGCAACTCGATTGTATCCGTCCTGCCAGACCCGCGGGAAATGCCTTGATTGAATCGTTGAACGGGCGGCTCCGGGACGAGGGCCTGACCGTGCCCCCCGTTCGCCGCGCTCGCCGAGGCCCAGACCATCGTTGAAGTGTGGCGGATGGATTCCAATCATCACCGCCCGCACAGCTCACTTGGGCACCTGACCTCCGCCTGAGTTCGTCACCCAACGTCAGGGCATTCAGACCGTCGAAAAAGTCGTCTGCTCTGGTGAAGAGTTGCCTCGAAAGGAGACCAACGTTGGTCAATCTGGCCTCTCGTATCACCCTGTCAAGGGTGCTGGAGAATTTTCCTAATCACAGTTTAGCTGCTTTCACGGCAGGGCTAGTTCGATCATTGGGCTGCATTATCGTGAGTGATCCTGAAGATCCCGCGTATGCACTTGTCTGCAGGAAGGACGACCCTACGAAAAGCCTGACGAAGTCTCAAGCCCACCAAATTGCAGAGAATGCTAAGCCTCTACTGGGCTTCAAGCCTCCGGTGCGATGAACGAGCCCCCACTTTATAACGATGAAAGGTCCTCTCAGCAGGCCGGCTGCTCGTGGCCGTTCGTCAGACGAGACGGTCTTTGAAACACCGCTAAAAGCTGACTACTGGTGTCTGAGAGCCTGAGTTACGACGCCGCCAGCAACGGCTTGAACTTCGGGTCCGCGTCGAGCACTGCTTTCAGGAGTTCCTGCCCGAGCCAGTACTTCCACACTTCCTGCGACGCGCCCGGGATCTGCTCGTACCAGCGCCGCGCCTCCGTGAGATGGTTGAGCATGGCATCGGGGTCCCGGTTCGGCATGAAGAGCATGCTGTAAGCCATCGTGTAAGCTGCGGTAAACTTGTCGAGCGGCTGATCCGCGAGTTTCAAAGCTTCGCCTGCTTCCTTGTAGGCCTGTTGGATTTCCGGATCGTCGTAGGACCGATTCCAGGCGACTTTTTCGATCCGCGACCAGGCCAGTTCAATGAGCACCCGTGCGCGGAGTGCGGGGCGCTCCAGCGGGATGTCTTTCAGCAACGCTTCGTGGGTCTGGATGGCGGCGAGCTGATCATTGTTCCAGCGGTAGGCAATGCCCAACCGCCGGCGGTTCTCGATCACTTCCGGCCGTACCCGGGCGAGCGCTTCCATGGCGGGAATCATGCGATAGAGATAGTCGGCCGCCGTGGGCTTGGCGAACCCGCCTATCTCCATCCCGAGCGATAGATCCGTTCTGGTTGTCTGCGCATAAGTGTTCCAATAGAGTTCGCTCACACGGTCAGCCAGCGCTCCATCCTTCGCGGGGACCTGGTGTGCGGCCGCCCCTTCCCGCAGGAGCATCTCGTACAGGTCGCGCGTGAGGACCGTGAGTGCTTCCGGCTGGTTGGGATCAAGGATCAACACCCGGTTCAGCATCGCGATACGGTCGCGCAGGTCCGGGAACAGCGCGGCCCGCCCGACGGCTGCGATCAGCAACCCTGGCGCGTCCTTCGGTCTCCACCACACCAGCGAATCGCGAACCGCTCCGCTGGTTTCCGTAACGAACGGAATGGCCTCCTGCACCCCTTCGGGTCTATCACCCTGGGTCACCACAGGCAGGTTAAGGACCGCAAGATCGCTCGGGAACCCGTGCTTGCGCAAGCCCGACATGACGACCCACTGCACGGTCAGCGACTTGAGCGCCCGCCTGGGCCGTTTGATCGTGTTCGCCCACTTGTACGCGCCCGGCGCGTAGGTGACCGGCGAGGTGAGAGGATCCTGATAGGTGACTGTGAGTTTCACCAACGTCGCCGGCGCTCCCAGCACCGGCCCGTCCGGACGCATCCGGAACGAGGCGGCGGGTATCGGCGTTGATCCCTGCGGCTCCACCCGCAGTCCGGTTCCCGGCGGCGACAGCCCCAGCTTGTCCATGACAAAGGCCGACGCCGGGTAGCGGCTTAAGTCTTCGCCGAAAAAGACAAAGTCGCCCTTGCTGGGCCATAAGATGTCCATGCCCTGATCGCTTGTGTCGATGGCGACCGCGTGCGCATCCGTGATCTGTTTCCAGCACGACTCGTACGCGGGGTCGGATTCCGGCGGGAACGCCTTGAGCTTGCCGCCGGCCGCCGTTACCATGCCGTACTGGCATGCGAAATCGAGCCGGCCGACGGTGACGCGATCGCCTTTGGCCATCGCTTCCGCATATCGGTGAGCGGTGGCCACCGCCGGCGAGGGACGACCCGAAGGTTTGGCTTTTTTGCCGGTCTTGAAGGTGGGCGCGGCGGACGCCGGACTATCGTCGGTCGGACCCCATGCGATGAGCGCGCTGACGGCAAGGCCTAGGAAGATAGGCACGATTCGCGAAGAGACATCTGCGCACATACGATTCGATCCTCCGTCGCGACAGACAACTCCGGGACAAGAAAAGAAGAACCGCCACCCTACCATGTCGTTCCCGCAAGGCGGAAGAAGGACGAGGGAGTCACAGGCGTTATCGATTACCGGACGGTGGAGGCGGGGTCAGGGTAGGCTGGCCGAAGCGGATCAGCGAGCGGATATACCGCAACACGTCGCGCTGTTCCTCCTCACTCAAAACGTCCTTCCACGCCGGCATCGCGGTCCGCGGTTTCCCGTTCGCGATGATGCGCAGCAGTTCCTGATCGGTCTTGACCGACGTCGCCGCTGAAATCAGGCTGGCCGGTCTGGGCGAGAGGAAGGGCGCCTGTACCCCGTCGCCCCGACCCTCGGGCCCGTGACACACCACGCAACGCTGCTCATAGATTGCCTTGCCGCGATTGAGATCGCCGGGTTGGGCGAGAGCGGCCAAAGCCGCCGCGACGATTCCGACTGACGCGATTGTCACGACCCAACGTGCACCGCCGCCGGGTCGGCCGCGACAGAAACGGGGGACTGGGTGGCGCGGCGACGAACGATGTCGTGCCCGCGTGCTCACTTCACTGGACGACGATTGTCGCCCGCATCTCATGGCCGGGCATATCGCAAAAAAACGCGTACTCGCCGGGCCGATCGGGAACAAACCGAATCTCGGCGCGGCCGTCGGGGGGGATGATCACGCGCTTGAAACCGTGCGCGTCGAATTCCGGTGCTCCGTTGCCGGCGATATTGACGTGGACGCCCGCAAAGAGCCCCACCGGAACGAACGCATGCAACTCCGAATCCTGGTTGAGAAAGACAAGCGCGGTCTTTCGCCCGGACTGCAGCACGACACGATCCGGAAGAAATTGTCTGGAACGGATCTCGACGGTGACCGGCTGCTCTTGCCCGCTGTCGGTGCCGGTCCCTCCGGATGGAACGGACCAGACGAGATCGGCAACGGCGAGGCAGAGGGCGAGCGCCATCCAAAGACCAGATTGCCCCACACGTTCCGTCCGGATTGGGGTACTCATAGGCCTTGCTTTTTTAATATCATACTGCGGCGACACACGGCGATGCCACCCTGGTCTGTCAGCGGGATAGACCTCTCTCCGGAGACGGCAAGAAGTCGGGGGCCTAAGCTCTGTATCGCAGGGAGGCCGCCACCTTGAGGATTTGGCGGCGAAGCCGGACTTTAGCGGTCGGAGACAAAGGCCGCACGGGATGATGTCGGCAGAGCGTGATGGTTTGTCTGAGGGACTTGATGAATTCTTCACAGTTCGGACAGGCGCCCAAGTGTCTGCGGATTTCTTCACAGATCTCACGGGGCAGTTCGTCATCGAGGTACGCGGACAACTGTTTCAGGATTTTCAGGCAATGGGCTTTCCCATGGCCGTGGCGTTGATGCTGCGGATTCTTTCGTATCGGCGCCGTCCGAGACCGCGTCCTCATGGAGCCATCCTCTCTTCGGTGTCGGTCTCGAGTCTGCCCTGCCGGGCGATGCCTCGTGCGCTCAGCTCTCGTCGCACGAACAGCCGGGCCCGGTGGAGGCGCGATTTCACCGCCCGTTCATTGAGCCCCATAATAGTGCCGACCTCCTTGGCGCTCAGGCCTTCCATGTCCCGCAGGACCAAAACCATCCGATACTTGGGCGGCAGTTTCTCGATAGCCTGATCGAGGGCTCGCCGCAACTCCTTGTTTTGCAGTGCTTCTTCCGGCGTGAGGCCGTCCATCGGGATCTGCAGCTTGAATTCGCCTTCGGACGCGGGGATAAATTCTTCCAAGGAAAGCTCCCGTTCCGGCTCTCCTTTCCGTTTCCGTCGCATCCGCAGGCAGGCCCGGGAGGCGATGGTGTAGAGCCACGTGGAAACCCGAGCATCTCCTCGGAATTTCTTGAAGCCGCGATAGGCGTTGAGAAAGGTGTCTTGGACGATGTCCTTGGCCGCATCCGGCTCTCCGCACAGCCGCTGGGCAAAACGGTAGATGAGATCCACATGGTCTCGATAGAGCTGATCGAAGGCTGGGAGCTCATCGGGTCGAGTCGACGGGCGGACACCCGGACGGCGACCCTGGGAGCGAATCTTCATAGGGTGGGCGGAGTGTACGGAGGTTCCGGAGGTCTGTCAAGCCGACCGTCAGGGGAAGGCTCAATGCTGAACGAGGCGGGAGACCCCTAGGCTTGACGAAGGGCGTCGGACCGGGCATGCAGGAGGAACGGACGGTTTATCCCGCCTTCCGGATGTCGAGCACCATGCCCCGATCGTTAATCTCAACCGTAATCGGTGTGCCTTCCTTGATCGTGGCCAAGGCGGCCCTCCCGCGCTCGGTCGGGAAGGTTTGTTCCCCTTCCGGCGCCCACAGGGTCACAGCCTGGCGATCCGGCGAGGCATAGGTCAACCGGCCTGTCAGGAAGCGGGTGCTCGGCGCGGCGGCGCCGTTCTGCTGCAAGTCGATGACCAGGTTGGTATCGTGCGCCCAGAGCGTCAGGGTGTGGCCGACCTTCGCGTTGCGGACGCCCGTTTTGGCGCTGACGGTGACGATGCCGATGGGAGTCTTCAGAAACACGAATCCCGATTTGAGCTTGGCGATGGTGCCAGCCAATTTCATGTGCAGGTCGGATGAATACTGCGGCGGATGGTTGATCTGCACATCATAGTGCAGGTCATGGAACCCCGTGATCGTTCCCGCTTCATCCACCTCAACGGTGATCGGCCGGGTCTCTGCCTTTTCGTTCAACTTTTCGGCGTAGGCCTCCACCGAAAACGTTTTCTCCCCTTCCGGGGTCCATAATGCCACCGCTCTCTTGTCCGGCCCGGCGTACCGGAGGTCGCCGGACACATAGCGGTGGATCAGCGAGGCGTCGCTTTTCTTGCGAATGTCGACCACGGCACTCGTTCCGTTGATCCAGAACGTCACGTCGTAACTGCCTTTGACATCCCGCAGACCGGTTTTCGAGCTGAGCGTCAGAAGACCGACCGGTGTCTTCAGGAAGACCATTCCTGATTTCATGCGCCATACGGAACCCTTTAGCTTGATTGACGGCCAGACCTCATTTTCCACCGAGGAGACCGATGGGGTCGGATCGGATGCGGGTTGGGATTGGCTGGCCAGAGTGACGGTGGACGGTTCGGCGGCGACTGCCGTAAAGCGAAACGCCAGCACCGTGGCAATGATGAACAGAAATGGATATCGTGGAGCGGCCACGACAATGGCCTCCTGCGGCGTTGGATTCACAATGGATGGATGACGGTTCTGACGGGTGAGACGCCGAACGTCGGAGACAAGAGCGATCGGGTCTCGCTTTCGCCAAGAACGATTGTCCTGCGAATAACATGGGATTGGGAGCCAGTCAAGCAGAAAGCCTCGCTCGAACGGGAGCGTCAGTGAACGTTGGCTGGGATTCAGGCGACAGCTCCCAGAATCGAACAAAGCATGGATTCCGATGCGCGTGCGCCGTCCGCCTGAGTCGCTCGTGCGGTTACGGGTATGAACGAGAGGGAGCCGGTGATGGTGAGGAGGAAATCAGCATCGCCTGGAGCGTAATGACCACCCGCGATCGCTGGCGTTCCAACCGATCGGGCAGTCCGAACCCGCGCAAGAGGATCGGCTGTTCGGGGGTGCCGGCGATGCGCTTAATTTCAAATTGAGTCCAGTCCTCCGCTTCCATGCGGTGATTTAATGATTCGACAATCTCATCGCAGAAGTCTCTTAGCGCCTCCGGCAGCACGCAGGCGCCGCCTCCGCCATCCTGGGGCTGATCTTGTACGCTGTGGAGCGTTCGCGAGAGGACCAACGCCTGTTCATTCATGTGCAGCAACCGCATAGAAGGGGAAAAGACGATAACGCCGGGGCCGATGGCCGAACCGACTGGGAAGACGGAAGGACGAGAGGCTAATGGTTCAATGTTCATGGGACATTTTCTCCGATCAAATTCACTCAAGCCGGTGCAAGGTTGAATGCCAGACCGATGGGGCGGATCGCTGTATCTTTCTCCACGTGGCTCCGCAGCTCCCCGGTCTTCAAACCCAGCAAGTTTCGGACCCGATAAGCGCGAAGCGAAGAAGCCAGGGAAATGCCGGCTTTTGAGCCACCGAAGCTCTTGCCAAGACTAGGATGAGACGGTGGAGAGGGCAAGAACCGTATCTTTCTTGATCCGATAGCGTATCTGTTTGTGCTTGCCCCCGAGGCGACATGGTTCAGTCGCTGTCCGCCCAGTGTCTTTCCCTGTTCATTTCCGCCTCACCAGGATGCGGATGGGTGAGCCCAAGAAGTGGTATTCCTCTCTGAGGCGGTTTTCCAGGAATCGAAGGTACTCGGGTGTCACATTTTCTGGCTGACCCACGAACAATGCGAACACCGGCGGTTTGGTCGCCACCTGAGTCATATAGACGGATTTCGTCGTTCGGGAAGGTTTGCCCTTTCGAACCGGCAAAGGATGTTCTTGGACAAGCGCCTGCAGGAATTTGTTGAGCGATCCGGTCGGGACCCGCGCGGCAAAGGACGCCGTTACTCGGTCGATCAGCGGAAAAATCTCGCGCAAGGAATCGGATTTCAAGGCTGAAGCGAAGAGCACTGGCGCCCAGGAGAGGAACGGAAACCGTCGGCGCAGGTCGGCTTCGTACTCCCCCCGCGCGCGCGCATCGCCTTCCCGGAGGTCCCATTTGTTGACCAACAGGATGCAGGCGCGTCCCTGGCGCAGCACCAGGCCGGCGATCTTGGTGTCCTGCTCGGTGACGCCTTCAACTCCATCGAGCAGGAGGATGGCGAGATCAGACCGCCCGATTGCGCGCAACGACCGGGCGACGCTGTATCCTTCGATCCCCCGATCGATTCGCCCCCGACGCCTGATGCCGGCCGTATCGGTGAGTAGATAGCGACGGTTTTGATAGGTCACCATCGAATCGATCGGGTCGCGTGTGGTACCGGGCACCTCGCTGACGAGGACTCGCTCCTGTCCTAGCAACGTATTCACCAACGTAGACTTGCCGACATTGGGTCGCCCGATGATGGCGACTCGGGGCACTTCCCGGTCATCATCCCGGTCCGTGGATTCCGGCAGCAACGGGACAATCGCGTCCAGCAACTCGGCCACGCCGAGCCCATGCTCGGCCGACAGCGGATAGAGCCGATCCTGTCCCAGCCGATAGAAGTCGGCGATCAGCGGGTCGGACTTCGGCGTGTCGAGCTTGTTGATCGCAAAGAAAACCGGTTTGCGGAGGCCCCGCAGGAGACCAACGACTTCCTCGTCCGGAGGGGTCAAGCCCGCGCGACCGTCCATCACCAGGATCAGGATGTCGGCTTCCGCGATTGCGATCTGTGACTGCCGGCGGATGAGGGCCAGCATGCCTTCGGAGGCCGACGGATCCAGTCCGCCGGTGTCCACGAGCCGGAAGCGCCGGCCCCGATACGTGGCGTCGGCGTAATTCCGGTCCCGGGTGACGCCGGGCACATCGTTCACGATCGCCGTTCTGGCGCCGAGGATACGGTTGAACAGGGTCGATTTGCCGACGTTGGGGCGGCCGATAATGGCGACGGTCGGTACGGGGAGAGTCATAGGTCGGTCGTCATTCGTCAACGGTGAATCAACCTGGCGAACAGACCGTAACACACGCGCGGAGGGAAGACAAGAAACGGGGCCATGGACCCTGGCCATGGGGTATAATTTTTTCTCGATACGATTGACGAGTGGCCGATGACGATCGACAGTTTTTCCTGGGACCTGGTCGACGATGTCCTGCTTGACATGGACGGGACGCTGTTGGACCGGCACTTCGACAATTTCTTCTTCGAAGAAGAATTGCCGCGTCGCTACTCGGCCCTGCACGGCCTGACGTTCGAAGAGGCGCGCGCGCATCTGACGGCAATGTATCGCGCTGTGGAAGGAGAGTTGGACTGGACGGATTTGAATTACTGGTCGGGACGCATCGGCGTCGACGTGGTCGCGTTGACGAAGGAACTCGACGCGATGATCGATTTTCTTCCCGACGCGCAGGACTTTCTGCGGCATCTTCGAGCGCTGGGGAAGCGGGTCACGATTCTGACGAACGCGCATCGATCAGGCGTGGAGATCAAGGTCGCGAAAACCGGCGTGAACCGGTACGTCCACCGCATCGTCACGGCGTTCGAAGTGGGGTATCTGAAAATGCGGTCCGAGTACTGGCCGAATTGCCAACGGCTGGTGGGGTTCGATCCTGCGCGGTCGCTGTACATCGACGATGATCAGGCCTGCTTGGCCGCGGCAGGCCGGTTCGGGATCGGCTATCTCGTTCATCGCGCCAAATCCAGCTCCCGTCTCCCTCCGGAACCGTCGGCGCGGTTTCCTGCCATTGAAAGTTTTCATGCCTTGATGGATGCGCCGAGCCGGCGATAGGCGTTCGGTCGGCGCCGGATTTTCGCGCGATCAACGGATCGCCACGCCCCGGTACATCTCGGCGGCGATCCGTGGAAGCTCGGATATCCGAAAGCGGTCCAATTGGGTGAGGCTCAAGCCGGCCTGTGCGATGAGGGTATCGATCTTGCGGTTGAGGTGACAGCCGCAGGCGATGAGGCGTTGCACCGGCGTGAGAAGATCCTGCCACTTGGCGATTTTGGCGTCGTCGCTGCGCCCGTGTTCCAGGAATAGGAAAAGCCCTCCCGGCTTCAGGACGCGGCGGACTTCGGTCAGCACGGTCTTGGGGTCGCGGACGCTGCACAGGGTGAAGGTGCTGACGGCGCAATCGAAGCGCGCTTCTTCAAACGGAAGGGCTTCGGCGCTCACGAACTGGATCTGGATCGGAAACGTCGCCCGCGACGCCCGTTCTTCGACTCTCCGAGGCAACATGTTGATCGGATCCACCGCGCGCAACCAAGAGAGCTTAGGCGGGTAGTGCGGGACATTCAGACCGGTCCCAAAGCCGATCTCCAGAACCTCTCCGTAAGCCTGGCTCAGCGTGCGTTGTCGCTCCTGCTGGAACCGCTCTCCACTGAGCACCCAGTCCATGAGGCGGGGGAAGATTCGGCGTGCATACACGCCCACGGGCCTCCTCCGGTCGAAACAGACACGTTCCGCAACACTGTATCACGAACGCCGGCTCTTGCCACGTCAAACTTGCGGGGACAGATGAGCCGTCACGGCGTTCCCTGGCGCGGGGAATGATTCTTGTGAGCCCCAGCGGTCTATGTTAGATTCCCTCGGTAGCCGCGGTCCGAAAGTCGTGAAGCCGGAAGGCTCTCGCCTTCACGGTGTGTGCTCGACCCGGCTCGGAGATTTGCCGATCTATCATGAGCAAAACCTACGATCACCACGCTATCGAAGCCAAGTGGCAGGCCTATTGGGAGGAGCATCGGGTTTTCAAGGCCACTGAGGATCCGACTCGTCCCAAGTTTTATTGTCTGGATATGTTCCCGTACCCTTCAGGGTCCGGCTTGCATGTCGGCCATCTTGAGGGATACACGGCGACCGACATCGTCTCCCGCTACAAGCGCATGCGAGGCTTCAATGTGCTACACCCGATGGGCTGGGACGCCTTCGGTTTGCCGGCCGAACAATATGCGGTGAAGACAGGTATCCATCCGGCGATCACGACGGCGCAGAACATCGCCGCTTTCAAGCGGCAGATGAAGCGGGTCGGGCTCTCCTATGACTGGGACCGCGAGCTCAGCACCGCCGATCCTTCCTATTACCGCTGGACCCAATGGATTTTCTTAAAGCTCTTTGAGCGCGGATTGGCTTATGTGGCGGAGGTACCGGTGAACTGGTGCCCGGCATTGGGAACCGTGCTGGCCAACGAGGAGATCGTGGACGGCCGGAGCGAAGTCGGCGGGTTCGAGGTCATCCGCAAGCCGATGCGCCAGTGGGTGCTCAAGATCACCGCCTATGCGGACCGTCTGTTGGATGATCTCAAGCTGGTGGACTGGCCGGCCAGTACGCTGGAGATGCAAAAAAACTGGATCGGCCGTTCGGTAGGAGCCGAAGTAGAGTTTCCGTTGGTCGGCATCCGCGGAAGCATCCGGGTCTTCACGACCAGGCCTGATACTCTCTTCGGCGCGACTTACATGGTGCTGGCACCGGAACATCCGCTGGTCGAGGTGGTGACGACACCGGACCGTCGGGCCGAGGTGAGTGCCTACCGCGAGGCGGCGGCGCGCAAGAGCGACTTGCAGCGCCAGGATCTGGACAAAGAGAAGACCGGTGTCTTTACCGGCGGCTACGCCGTGAATCCGGTGAACGGCGCACGCCTGCCCATCTGGATCGCCGACTATGTGCTGATGAGTTACGGAACCGGCGCGATCATGGCGGTCCCGGCGCACGATCAGCGCGATTGGGAGTTCGCGCGCCGATATAAGCTGCCAATCCGGGAGGTCATCGCCGGCGGCGACATCGAGCGGGAAGCCTTCGTCAGCGTCGAGAAAGGGACAGTCGTGAATTCCACGACGCCGGACGGGTCCTTCTCGATCGACGGCCTCGCGCCCACCGACGCGATTCCCAAAATCACGGCTTGGCTGGAAGCCCAAGGGAAGGGACGCAAGGCCGTCAATTACAAGTTGCGCGACTGGCTCTTTTCGCGGCAACGGTACTGGGGGGAGCCGTTTCCCATCATCTGGGTAGACGGCGAACCGCGGCCGTTGCCCGAAGAGCAGCTTCCGCTGACCCTGCCTGAGACCAACAACTTCAAACCACCGGGAACCGGCGAGAGCCCGCTCGCCAATCTGACGGACTGGGTCGCCACCATGGATCCAGCTACCGGCAAGCCGGCGCGCCGCGAGACCAATACGATGCCGCAATGGGCCGGGTCGTGCTGGTACTATCTGCGGTTCATCGATCCGAAGAACGACCGTCTGTTGGTCGATCCGGCTAAGGAACGGTATTGGATGCCGGTGGATCTATACATCGGCGGCAGCGAGCACGCCGTGTTGCATCTGCTCTACGCGCGCTTTTGGCACAAGGTCCTCTACGATATCGGGGTCGTCAGCACCCCCGAGCCCTTTATGAAACTGGTTCATCAGGGCACCGTACTGGGTGAGGACAATCAGAAGATGTCCAAGTCGCGCGGCAACGTGGTGAGCCCGGACGAGATGATCGACAAGTTCGGCGCGGATGCCGTGCGGTTGTATGAAATGTTCATGGGCCCGCTTGAAGCGATGAAGCCGTGGAGCACCCGGGGCGTCGAAGGCATCACCCGGTTCCTGGACCGGGTCTGGCGGCTGGTGGTAGGCGAGGATGGCGGGCTGAGCCGCGCCGTCGTCGAGTCCGAGCCCTCGCTCGATCAGAAACGATTGCTACACCGGACGATCAAAAAAGTCACCGAGGATATCGAGGAGTTACGCTTGAACACCGCGATTGCGCAGATGATGGTGTTCACCAACGAGATGACAAAACTCGACGAACGACCGCGTTCGTTGCTGGAGCCGTTCGTCCTGCTGTTGTCGCCCTTTGCTCCCCATCTGTGTGAGGAGTTGTGGGAACGATTGGGGCATCGCCCGAGTCTCGCCCGGGAACCCTGGCCTTCGTATGATCCCGCGCTGATCGTCAGCGAGCGGCTGACGATTCCCGTTCAAATCAACGGCAAGTTACGGAGCAAAATCGAAGTGGCCGCGGATGCCGCCCGCGAAGAGGTGATCGCATTGGCTCGTCAGGATGCGAAGGTGCGGGAGTGGTTGCAGGGCAAGGAGGAGCGCAACGTGATTTACGTCGAGAAAAAGCTTGTCAATTTTGTGGTGTAAGAGAATCGTGCGAGTCAGGCGAGACAGGCAGGAAGGGCGCGAAACGCGAGAGATGTGGAAAACAGAGGTTGCGCAAGGGCAAGGTACGGTTCCCGCTTTTCATCCGCTTCTCGCATTTCTTGCGGCGGCGTTGCTCGCCGCGTGCGGGTATCAATTTCGCGTCGAGGGGGCCGGCCCAACTATCGGCGGATCGGCCGGTGTCGAACCGTCCACGGACGCGCCACGCCTGGTGGTCCGGACGCTCGAAAACAAGAGCTTCGAACCGAACCTCGAAATCAAGTTGACGGACTATGTCCGGTACGAGTTTTCCGTGGGAAGCGGCGCGCGGGTCGTCTCGGATTCCGACTCGGCCGATCTGGTGCTGACGGGACAGATCATCGGCGTGAGTTTGCCGACGCTGAGCTTCAGCCAGACGACGACGCTCGAGAGCCGGGCGGAAGTCATCCTAGCTGTCAAAGTCGAAGAAGTCCGCACGAAAAAAACGGTGTGGACCCAGACGGCGAAGGCGTCGTCTGAGTTCTTTGTGACACCGGATCTGCAGTTCAATCGGGTGCTGCAAAACCGGGCATTGGAGCAGGCGGGACGACTGGTCGCGGAAGATCTGGCCTCGCGATTCCTTCTGCACCTGGAATCGAACGTCGCGGCCGTTGATGGGTCTGGGGGTGGCGTCTCCGGTGAAAGCCCGACGCAGTCACGCTGACTCCATTCCTCGCTTCGAACACGTTGCGTGAGATACCAGGACCTCGCTGCCTCGTTGAAGAAAAATGGTCCGGCTCCTGTGTATGCGATCACAGGAGAAGACGATTATTTGCGGGATCAGGCTCTCGTCCAGATCAAGGCCGCCGTGTTGGGAGAGCACGGGATCGCCGGATTCAATTACGACCTTTTTTACGGAGGCGAAGCGCCGGCGACGGCTGTTCTGACCTGCGCCATGGAAGTTCCCGCTTTCGCGTCACGACGGCTGGTCGTTTACAAGGCGGCCGACAAGATCTCAGCCCGGGATGCCGATGTCTTGTTGCCGTATCTGGAGGCTCCCTGCGAGTCCACCACGTTGGTCTTCGTCGCACCCAAACTGGACGGACGGTTGAAGCTGACGCAAGCGTTGCAGCGCCGGGCGGTGACGATTGACTGCTCGGCGTTGCGGGATGCGCAGTTAACCGCCTGGATTCGTGAAGAAGCCCGGTGTCTCGGCCTCCAGTTGCAAGAGGACGCGGTGGCGCTGCTTAAAGACGCGGCCGGGGAGTCGCTCTACGCTGTACGGCGGGAACTTGAAAAACTGGCCGCCTATATGCCTTCAGGCGCCCTGGCTGGTCCCCGGGAAGTCGAAATGCTGCGGGGGACCGAACCAGGAGCATCGGTTTTCGATCTCACGACCGCCATCGGCGCGCAGGATCGCGGTCGCGCCTTGACCATTCTGGCTAGGAATTTGGAAGCTGGAGAAGCGCCGTTACGCATCCTGGGCGCGTTGATCTGGCAGTATCGCCGTCTTTGGAGAGTGAAAGAGACGCTTCGCCAGAACGGGAAAGAGTTTGAGGCGGCGCGCGCGCTTCGAATGGAACCTCATCGGGTCCGTCCATTCCTGGCGCAGTTTTCCGATGCGCATCTCCGGACGGCGTTCCAACTGTTTCTGGAAGCAGATTCGCGATTGAAAGGTGGGAGCACCGGGTCGGGCCGGCGGGTTTTGGAAGCCCTGTTGCTCCAATTATGCGAGAGAGTCGGCGCATCACCTCTCGCCGGGTCCCCGCCAGACTGTGGAACTTTTCCTCGTCAGGCTTCAGGGGGAAAAGCGGTCCAGCCTGCGGAAACGGTCACGAAGACTGAGAAGCCGTGAGCGAATTGACCCGGGCGGCGAGCCGGGAAATACGGCGGGACGCGGTGTTCCGTTTGAGCACGCCTTTGGTGACCGCTTTGCTCAAGGCTGACGTGGCCTCCCGCAACGACGCTTTCGCCTCTTCGACCTTCTTCTGGTCCACGGCGATCAATACTTTCTTGACGAGGCTCTTGACTGCGCTGAGCGTCGCCCGGTTGCGCTGGCGGCGCCGTTCGGATTGGCGCGCCCGCCGGATCGTCGATTTATGAACCACAGCCATAACAACACTCCTATGCTGGGAGGAGCGAATTTCTAACACAACGCTCCTGAAGCGGTCAAGGAGATCGCAGACAGACCGAGAGTCAGAAGGCCATACACGGCGATGAAATCCACAACGACCCGTATTGACGCGCGTGACCGGTTGATCCTTGCGCTGGATGTTCCCAGTCCGGATGAAGCCGAACAGCTTTTGTCCTGTGTGGGGGATCTCGTGACCTTTGTGAAGGTGGGCTTGGAGCTCTATGCAGCCGCCGGCCCTGAGATGGTTCGGCGCTTGATCGCGCGCGGGAAACGGGTGTTTCTCGATCTCAAATTTCTCGACATCGAAGAAACCGTACGCCGGGCCACCGCCAGGGTGGCGGCGATGGGGGTCGAGATGTTGACGGTTCACGCGAACCGGAAGGCTCTCACGGCGGCGGTTCAGGGACGCGGGGGGGCTCCCTTACGGTTGCTGGCGGTTACGGTCCTGACGAATTTCGATGGGAACGATCTGCGCGAGATGGGGATCCAACGGACCGTCGAAGACCTCGTGATAGCAAGAGCCGCGCTCGCGGCCGAGGTCGGATGTGATGGGGTCGTTGCCTCCGGCGAGGAACCGGCGGTGATTCGTCGTAAGGTTGGATCTCGCTTATTGATCGTGACGCCTGGCGTTCGACCGACCGGCACAAGCAGGGACGACCACGCCCGCGCAACGACACCGGCGCAGGCCATCTCGGCTGGCGCAGACTACGTGGTCGTCGGTCGGCCGATCCGGGATGCTGCCGACCCGGCCGAAGCGGCGGCGACGATCCTTGCGGAGATGCAGACGGCTTTTGACGCACGGGGCGCAGACCAGACGGGTCCTTGTGAAGCCTGAAGCCTCGTTCGCAGATGAGGCGGAGTTCTGCTCTCTGTGTGACGAACGTCACAGCATGCATGGCGCGACAGGCCGATGGTTGCAGCCGTTCTTCCCACTTTGTTAAGATTCCCACGCATACGTCTCTTTATGCTGACCTGAGCGGTGGGTGTAGCTCAACGGTTAGAGCGCCTGGCTGTGGCCCAGGAGGTTGCGGGTTCGAAACCCGTCACTCACCCCAACCTGGCCTTCATTTCACTGAGCAGGTATCGCGTTTGCCTTCGAAGGGTTCGGTGTGCCATCAGGCTCAGGAAGGCGGTTGATCCTTTCATGCGTTCGGCCAGCGACGATCCGCTTTTGCGGGCGTTCGAAAAAAGGTTTGTTCCTCTTCCGCGGGACAACTTCTGACTCTGAGGAGTCGAAAAGATATCAACCTTCTTTCGGCACCTGCGACGATCGATCGTTCATCAAAACGAAGCCGAGAGACGCTGCGATGGCATCTGCCTTCCTCTGTGACGACGAGCCAAAACCCGCGCTCTCCTTCGCCTCACTCTTGAAGGTGCAGGAGATGAAATGGTCGAAGCCTCGAACGGCCGAATGGGCGTCGATCTGCACCCGCGCAACCTATCCCGTTTTCAGTTAGCGTCGCGATTCTTCTGTCTCAAGCGCACTGCCAACGTCAGCTCGACGATTCAGCTCCGTTCGCGTAGGGCCGTTGGACTCTATTTCGTCCCAGAACTCTGTGCTAGGTGTTGGTTTATGGAGTGACGAGGCATGGAGGATGTCCGCTTGCACACCAGAATTCCAGTTCAATTTCGAGCGAGTTTCACATCGGTGCGCGTTGGAACGGGGGAGGGAGCGATCGTGGACTTGTCCCCGGTAGGCTGCCGCATTGAAAGCCCTGAGCCTGTGCCTGTGACGACCTACCTCGAGCTACGCCTCGAGGTCTCGTTAAAAGAGCCGCCGATCCTCGTCGATCTGGCGGCCGTCCGTTGGGCACGAGGGAAACAATTCGGCGTTCAGTTTCTCAGCCTGCGGCGCGAACATCAGGAGCGGTTAAATCGCATGATCGAGCGGGTTGGTTGAGATCCCCCTCCGGGTAAGCGTCCGGCCCGAGCAAGGCGCGCGGCTCTCATCAAAAAACGGCCCTTCTACCTGCACAGCCCCGCGGCTCCTTCCCCTCTGCGTGCACTTTTTGTGAGCCCCGCTTCCACTCCAAGCGGTTCCCTGACCGTTCCGCAAACAAGGTGGGCCTGGAACAAACCAATCAGCACTGAACCAGAACATCTGGCCTATTATTCCTCCACAATTCAGGTGACCAGCACAAGAGGCCGTGCCGCTTGGGATGCGTAACGATGCGGTCGCGTGCATTGTACAGAGATGTCCCGGCAAGGAAACATTTTGCGTCCTGTGCAATTCGTGTCGATCGATCATCGAATTTTGGTGCCCATGCCCCCGACACCTCGCCGCGGAGGTTTCCGAAGTGCCGAGCAAAGCTGGATAAAGTGGGCAGGTCTGGCCGCGCGGCATACGGCTTGCGACCCTGAGTCCAGCAGCAACACGAGTGATCCATGCCGAGTTGTTTCAAGAATGCAGAAAGTCGGCGTGGACCGCTATGGAACCGGAAGGAGGAAACGGGTATGAACACCTCACATGATGGGCAACGCTGTTCTCACATCAAGGGATGCTCTGCTAAGAGCTTAGGTAAAGACCTGTTCGTCGGTTTTCTACTTGTTTGCATAATGGGCATGGGAACGCCGCTCACGGTCTTCGCAGGTGAACAGCGCGGCGATCGTGACGAGGAGCGGTATCGACTGATTAACCAGCGCTTGAAGGCCAAAATAGAGGCGTTGCGAAACAAGATCAAGGAACATAAGCGGGAACAGCACAACAATGCTGGAGGCGGTTTGGTCGATTTGCAGGCTCAGGTGACGGATCTTCAAAGTAAAGTGGCCGCATTGACGAGCGCTCAGGAGTCTTTACTGAACTTGCTCGGGGAAGCCCAGAATCAGATCGGAACCTTGCAGATGAAAGTGAATACGCTGGAGTCCGGTGGTGGTACGAGCAGTCTCCCGCCCAGTCTGACAGCGCTTTCCAAGTACCTGGCCGTCGATCCGAATCCGATCAACGGCTTGAACGGCCCTCATGTGATCTTGACGGGAGTCAACCTCCATGTTCGTAGTGGATCGGGTTCGACCGGTGACAACGGCACGCCTACTGGTTTGGGCAATCTCATTGTGGGGTATAACGAAGGTCCGCATCCCACAGGCGGTCGGACTGGTTCCCACAACCTTATCGGGGGTACGCTCAATGCCTTTACGTCTTCAGGAGGGCTCGTGTTCGGGTCGCGCAATTGGATTTCTCGCCCTTACGCCGCAATCCTCGGAGGAGAAGGCAACCAGGCGGAGGGTTTGGCATCGAGCATCCTGGGGGGGAGGGGAAATTGGCTGGGCTCCTCCTATTCTTACTTCCCGAGTACATCCTCAGGAGGGTGCGCGGGATGCTGAGTCTTTGTGCTTGCGTAGCGGGTAGGCTACTTCTCTTCCTCAGGAGTAACCCAGACTGTCAGGCCCGGTTCGCCAAGAACCGAGCCCGACATTTTTAGGCGGGAATTGGCGGATACGGCTGGGGCTCCTCATGCGCACCTGAAGCGGCTCAGGTTCAATCCCGATCTCTTTGCTCTGTCATCGGTTATGGGAGGTACAGTTTTCCGAAACTTTTTAATCTCTGCGGAACAGGCCGGAGTCGGAGGAAGAGGACCCGGGTGAACTATGAGAGCTATATTTTTTTAAGAGCACGAGATCGGTTTAACCTGGAGAATGAAGTTATGAAGATTCGCGACAGCATTATATTGCCCTGTTTCGCGGTTGCATTGCTGCTCACGGTTGGGACTGGTTGCACAGGTAAATGGGTAAGCGGCGGGTCAGAGTTCCAGTCGTCTGAACGACAGCTTTCCGGAAGCCAATCCGGACGTATAACCGATGCGTCCAAGGACGGAATGGAGCGGAAGATGGAGCAGGACGCGCAAGAGCGCGGATCGATTCAACGACAAGATGCTGACGGGGGCGTTCCGGACCTCGCCGTTTCCGGGTCAAACTCCAGTAGCGCAGGTCCCGGTACCTTTGGGCTCAGCGGACTCGATCCCGTGGCCCCAGGTATCGCGCTGACAGAGGAACAGGTGGCCGCGAACAGCCTCGTAGCGAGTGCCCCGCATGCCCGCGAGATGGATCAACAGGATCGGGATGAAGAAATACGCAAGGGTGAAGCAGCCGCCGCGGGTTTGAATGACGTCTTTTTTGATTACGACAGTTGGACACTGACTGAAGAAGGCCAGCGAACCTTAAGCGCCAACGCAGCATGGCTGAAGGCAAATCCTACGGTCCGACTCAGAGTTGAGGGACACTGCGACGAACGCGGCACCCATGACTATAACCTCATTCTGGGCGAAAAGCGCACCAAAACCGTGCGCAGCTATCTGGTTGAGCTGGGGGTCGACAGTTCGCGGATATCCAGCGTGTCGTACGGCAAAGACCGACCATTCTGCCGGGAACACCACGAGGCCTGCCACCAACAGAATCGCCGAGGGCACATGACATTGCGGCGCTCTAGGCCCTCAACCACTGCATCGCCCGGGGGACGATAAACCGGCTTCGGAGCCTTATCGCGGAATACCGCTATGCAGCAGGTACTGGTTCGCTCAATTGGCTTCGTCGCACCGTGGCCAAGCATGGTTATCGATCATGGCCAGGTAGGCCTTTGGTCTATAGGGTCTTGGAGTTAGACCTTCCTTCTCTGAGCTCTCTTTGAAACACTTCTCTCGACCTTAGTCAGTCACTCACCGCGATGAGCCATTAAGTAACGTCATCGCAGGGCAGTCCTTCAAGAACCTGTGGCGAAGCCCCATGGCGACGTGAGGGCAACCCCGGGCCCTTGGCCCGAGGATGGCCAGTGAATGAAAAGTACCGACAGGTTTGAGGCGCGAAAAATCGTGTTGATCTCGCTTCCCCCTGTACAGAGCAACCCACACGGCGAGCGGGACCGAACAACAGTCACTGTACAACTCATTGATGAGAATGAGAGTTGTTACAGTTCAACGCCAAACCATTTCCGGTACCGAGTTTGCATTTGAATGTGGATCTCTTCTTGAAAAGCTGCAAACTTCGTCGGACCGACCGATGAAGTATAGAGACGGAAGAAACAGCAGCTTCTTCTTCCCTTCCTGGTATCTGCTAAGGTTGTACTGTGCGAACAGATAAACGATCTTCGAAGAAGGCACCTCCCCGGGCCCCCAAGAAGGGTGTCGTTGGGTTCAGCAAGAAAACCGCTCTTTTTGAAGAAGCCGTCACACAGATGAACGCCGGTAAGTACGGCCGGTCGTCTGCTGTGTTGAAGGAACTGCTGGCTCTCGATCCCCAGAATCTTGAAGCGCGCCGGCTTTTCGCCACCCTTCACCTCAGGCTGGGCAGCCTCATGACGGCTCGAGCGGCATTCGAGTCACTGGCGATGGAGGCGTTGCAGCGTCAGGACTATTGGCTCGCCGAGTCGCTGCTCAGAGAATATCTGGCCGCCGGCCCGCGTTGTGTCCCGTTTCTGGAATTACTCGGCCACGTGTACGAAGAGAAGGGCGACCCGATGGCTGCGGTCGCTGAATACGGGAAAGCCATTGAGGTTCTGGTCGAGGATCCGGATCCTGACCATCCGCAACGGGCCGCCGAGCTCTATGCCAAGATCCGCCAGTTGGCCCCCGCAAGTCCCATCGCCTTTAGACTGGCCCCCATGTTCGATGCCAGAACAGGCGAATTGGCTGTGAAATCCCATGATCGTGCGTCCGGAGAGTCGGCCGACGGATCCGAGACGCAGCCGAGTAGCTCATGGGTTCGCGAGGGAGTCCATCAGAACGACGCTTCTGTTGGTCTTCCCTGGGAAGCAACCGAGGGAGAGGCGGAGTCATCCGTTCGTATCGAAAGGGAGTCAGAGGGGTTGCCCGGCAGGGAGAGTCAAGAATCAACGCCCTCACCGGAGTGCGGATCATCCGAGAGTGAGTCGGGTGAAGGCCAAAGCGCTTCAGTGACCTTCACGTCAGGGGAAACGCCTGCCCCCGACAGCGAACGAACTGATCTCACCGCTTCCGCCAAAGACGTGGCCGACCCGAGTGTACCGGCAGATATGTCCCTCGTACTCCCCGCCGTGCGCACGCCGGATACCCAGCCGACTGCCCCGGCCCGTGAAAAGTCAGAAGGCGACCAGCTATCGAGCCCGATCGGTGAAACGACATCGCTGTCCGTTGCGTCCGGATTCTCGAGTGTGCCGGTCGCGGAGGCGGCGATCCAATCTGCTGCTGGCGTGGACACGTTGGCGGCTCCAATGCCGTGGGAACAGGTAGAGGAGACGGCAGTGTCGATTCCCCAATCGGAGCCGGGAACGATTGGGGCGAACGGTGAAGCCTCGGGCGCCGATCCCAAGGGGCGGGAGTCGACAATTGGACAGATTGGAGGGGAACGGGCTGATGCCGGAGTTCCGGTAGTTGACGAAACCGATTCAACGGAAGAGACGGTCCCGGGAAGTCAGCCGGAAGCTCCAGGGTCGAAACTGCCTGAGACCGAGCAAACGGTCTCACCAATTTGGGAGTCGCCGCCCGTTTCCTTAAGACCGGAGCCGGAGGCAGGCTCTTCTTCGGAGCCTCTGCGGGTGCTGGAATCCGTCGTCGAGCCGGTTGCGGGCAAGCCTGAAGGACATCTCGCGGATCATCCAATGGGGCTCCCGATTGCTGCGACCGAGGTTGAGCAGAGTGTTGTTCGGCAAGACAGTCTTGTTCTTCAAGAGAAGTCCTCGACTGCGCACGAATTCCGCCTGAAGGAAAAGGCAGACGGAGGCGTGGAGTCGATTGAACTTCTTCCGGCTGCTGAGACTGCGTTACAAGAAAGGCAGGACCTCGACTCACGGCGGCATTCCGACCAAGTGGGGCCGAGTGCCAACCGAGAGGATCTCTCGCTGTTCGAACTTTCTGTCGGCGGAGGAATAGCAGTCGAGCCGCGATCACAGGACAGTGTTTTTGTTTCCGAAGAAGAAACGATCCGTTTCGTTTCCGCCGAACCAACAGAAACAACGCCTCATCTCAGGGATGTGACCGCAGAATCGACGCCGATGGCTCCACCATTGGTTTCCGCCGCGACCCCTCACGGTGGAATCGCCCCCGATACCGCTGTGGCGCGTAATCAAGCAGACTCCGGCAAGAGCGTGCTGTCGGCTGTCGATGTGTTGTTCGGGGGTGCGAAAGGACGAGCCACGGCGACGCCGGCATCAGTGTCCACGCCTCAGAAGGCGCGGGGATGGCTGCCATTGACTCTGGCACGTTTCCGCCTGGGCGTCATGGCGTTTGTCCGGAATAGCCTCGCCACGATGCACTCGCTCGTGATGTCGCTGCTGATGCTCACCGTAACCGGCATGGCAGGGCTGGCCGTAGGGGGCGGTTTGATCGGGTTGACCTGGATTGTGATGGAAGAGCGGCCCAGCAACGCCTTCCACAACCTCAGTGGTAGTGCCCCCGAGCGGACAGGACTTGATCCCGGAAAGAACGGATACCTTCTGCTCCTGGGATTCGATGCCGACCCCTCTCGTGATCCTATGCAGACCGGCTACGAGAGAAAGTTCACAGCCGCCGATCTCGAACTTTCCAAGTCCTGCACAGGAGGGGACGGGGCAACGATGTTTGCGGTCCAAGGAACGGCATCGGCCAGCGCCATCTCGAGTTGGTTTCGGACGTCCGACCCTGCCGCGCTGTTCAAGAATCAGGCCGGCGGGATCAGAACCTGGCTTTCGCAATATGGAGCATCGCTCGAACGGTATCGTCGGTGGCTGAAGCTGCCGTTCGAGGACTGGGGCTATGGCCGACTCGTGAGCCCGAACTGTTCCGCGATCCTGACTGCCCATCGACTCTATGTCGCCGAAGGGTTTTCGGAAAACGTCGAGTTGGGTATCGCCCGGTTGGAAGGGGACCTGGCTGCATGGCGAACAGCGCTGGCTCAGGCCAGAACTTTGCCCATCAAAATGATGGCGGTCGATGCGCTCAATGACGATGTTGCGGTTATCTCGGGTCTCTTGACACGGCTTGACCTGGAAGAAAAATTCGTGCCCCAGTTGATGAAAATGGTTCGGCCGCTGGATCAGGTCGAGCAGTCGCTGCGCTGGCCGATGCAAAGTCAGTTCACGATCGCCTCAAAGACCGCCGATCCCAGTCTCAAGCGAGAACCCCCCGAGGATCGACCGCTCTACGTGGCAGTCGTGGCAGCGATGCCGCTTCCTAAGCAAAAGCGGCTGAACGCGTACGCCGAGTATTACGAGGCGGCGATGAAACATGGCGAGGGCCCGCGCGCGTTCGCGCCCAAGCTTTACAGCTATGTCAGGACTCCCCCGCAGGGCTGGCTAGATTACCTGCTGAATCCGATCGATAACGTGGTAGGCCTGGAGCCCTTGCCTCCGTGGGACCTGTACAGGAATCGGGTACTGGAAACCGATGCGCGTCTTCGGCTGGCTAGCCTCCAGGCCTGGATTAGACAAAGCCCGCACGGCGCCGATCTCTTGGCACGTATTGCCAAAGCGGGCCAGAGCGTTTACGATCCGTTCACCGGGTTGCCGATGCTGCTCAGTACCAAGAAGAACCTCCTGTACAGTGTCGGCAAAGACGGGAAGGACGACGACGGCGATCCTCGACTTGATGTGACTGTGCTGCTCCCCCGTGTTGCTCCTTCCGCCTCAATCGGGAGCTATCGAGCGGCCTCGTAGTTGTCTGCCTCTACGGAGTTGCAGTCACTTTCGTGGCTTCTTTCACCGGCGGTTCGATCTTGATCTCAGGACCCTGCACCTTCGGCAGGATTCCTGCGCCCTCTTTCTTTAGCACCCGCTGATTGTTCGGGTCCACGAGATTCTGGACGACATGGCTGTCGTCGAACGCCGCGGCTTCGAGTGCCGCCTTTTCACCGCTTGCATTGGTCTGGCCGGGATCGTTCGCCAAAGGTTGTCCCGTGACCGGACTGACCGCCTTTCCCATCGGATACCCAGGGTGCTTGGGCAGCATCGCGGGATTGGCCAGCGCAACGGATGCGCAGAACCCCCCGCTGATGACCGCCGCGACGGCGACAAGTGAGAACCTCATGGGAGACCTCCTTTTGTGAAAACAAAAAAGCCTTCTCAAGGTCGGCCCCGAGAAGGCACACGCATCACTCTCTGACCTGATCGAATTCCAAGGTGCCTGACTTCGTTTACCCCGGTTTCATGACGAGATGACTCCCCAGGGTCGAGAGCAACATCATAAACAACATGCTCCTCGAAATCTTGAGCGTCAAGGCGGACCAATTACGTAGAGGGCTGATCTTCTCATGCCGGCCGGTTCCCCGTTTAGGGGATGTCTTGACAGGCCTCGGCGCATTCCACACAATCTGGCGTCGAATTCGCTTCCGACCGATCAAGGAGCACGGCCATGCGACATCGCGGAGGATTTCGGTGCAAGCCTGGCATGAAGCAAGGCAGCGTGTCACTTTCGCCCATTCCAACCAGGATCGTTTCTAACGAGGAGTTCAACCCTCCGCCTCAGACGCAGGCTCAAGCGAGAGTCGAATCCTTGATCACGTCGCTTGCGGACGAAGCCTCGCGCCGATTAGGGGTCACACGCCGGGACTTTCTCAGAACCACGGGCGGCATGGCTGCGGCCTTGCTCGCGATGAACGCCGTGTTCGGGAGGTTCTTTGACGTGCTCGATATTGAGGCGGTCGAGGCCGCCGCGTTCGCCGAGCGGCAGGGCGATCCGTACTTCATCTTCGACGTCCAAACACATTATGTCGGGGCGCACTATGATCCCGCGGATGCCGAAACGAAACGCAAAGGGGCGGTGACCAAACAGGCCCTGCTGGGATTGCGCCGACGGGTGCGCGAAGCGGGGCTGAACCCGAAGTTGGGCGGCGATAAAGGCACGATCGACGATCTTTCGTGGGAGAACTTCATCAAGGAGGTCTTCCTGGACAGTGAGACGGCCGTCGGGCTGATCAGCACGCCGCCGGGACCCTACCCGCAGGAAGCGGTGGTCCCGCCGAAAGAGATGGCCCATATCCGGGACGAGATCAACCGCGTCGCCGGTTCGCAACGGATGCTGGCGCATGGGCTGGCGACTCCTCAGCTTGGCCGGGCGGACCTGGACTTCATGGAGATGCAGGCGGGCACCTTGAGGGTAGACGCATGGAAGTGTTACACCGGTTCGCCGCCCAAGGGGGTCGAGCACGGGTGGTGGATGGACGATGAGAAGCTCGCCTACCCGATGCTAGAGAAGGCGAAGAAGCTCGGTGTGCCTCGTGTCTGCGTTCATAAAGGGCTTCCGCTCGGACCGGTCGAGGACTACAATCACCCACGCGACCTGATCAAGGCGGCCAAGGATTTTCCGGATATCGCCTTCCTGGTGTACCACTCGGGGTTCAAGGGCGCCGCCTCCGTCGAAGAGACCTTCACGAAAACCGGCGAGATTCCGTGGACGAGCGAATTCTGCCGAATGAAGCGCGCCGAGCCGGGCATTCGCAACATCTACATGGAACTCGGTTCGACGTTCGGCCAGTTAGTGATCACCCATCCGCTCATCTGCGCGCATTTGCTCGGCCAGATCATCGACGCGTTCGGTGCAGATCATGTTCTCTGGGGGACCGATTCGATTTGGTACGGCACGCCGCAATGGCAGATCGAGGCGTTCCGCCGGTTCCAGATTCCTGATCAGTTGATCGAGAAGCACCGCTACCGTCCGCTTACGCGCGAGCTGAAAGCGCAGATCTTCGGCTTGAACGCGGCGCGTGTGTTCGGGGTGGACGTCCACGCCAAGCGGAACGAAATCCCAAAGGATTACGTAAGCCGTATCAGAATGACCTATCTGGAAGAAGGACCGAAGCCGAGCCATCGACTCTATGGGTGGGTTGTGGGCTAGAAACTATGGGTGAGAGGCAATAGGCCGGAAGTGGAAGAAGACTTTCCTATTGCTGCACGCCTCGTAACTCTCGGCGTCTTGAAGGAGACTCGTAATGAAAAGCGAAATTTTGTATCCGGGTGCGTTTCCAATGGTGCGTGTCTATTTAGCGGCGGGGGAAAGCGTGAAGGCGGAGTCCGGCGCCATGGTAGCGGCGTCTCCGACCATCGATGTCGAGAGCAAGATGGAAGGAGGCTTGCTGGGCGCGCTTTCCCGCAAGCTCCTCACTGGAGAAAAATTCTTCTTCCAGACGCTCCGGGCGACGCGCGGGGCCGGAGAGGTGTTGTTGGCCCCTACCGTTCCCGGCGACATTGTCGTTCTCGATCTCGATGGGGTGAGTGAGTACCTAGTCCAGAAGGATGGATTTCTGGCCGGAGCGCAGGATGTCAGGATCGACAGCCAGATGCAGAGCCTCAGCCGAGGTTTGCTCGGTGGCGAAGGATTCTTCATTCTGAGAATCGGTGGAATCGGGCAATTGATCCTGAACAGCTTCGGCGCGATTCACAAGGTCGAGCTTAAACCGGACGAAGAATACATCGTGGACAACAGTCATCTCGTCGCATGGACAGCCACCACGACCTACAGCATCGAAAAGGCCGCGGCGGGTTGGATCGCCAGTTTCACCTCCGGCGAAGGATTCGTCTGCCGGTTCCGCGGCCCCGGCGTCATCTACATTCAAAGTCGCAATCCCAGTGGGTTCGGTGCCTGGATCAGGCAGTTCATACCGGTCTCCGAATAGAGGGGAAATGGGTAACAAGAAAGAGGGCGCCGGGATGGAAAGGCGAGCAATCCTTCGTGCTGGTATGTGCACACGCGCTGGACCCGCTCCCCCAGTACACCGCTATTCCCCCGCTCTCCCATGACTCACACACCCAACGCCCTCTGTTTCGGCCATGACCTGCCGGCCGCGGGAGTGCCTTGCCATGTCGCCGTGGGTCCAGACGGACTATCAATCGAATTCACCGATGGATCCAATCGCGTCGCGGCGGAAGCCATCCCCTTCTCAGCGCTCTCGATCGGAGCGGGCGGGTTCGATCACGATCACCTCGTCTTGCAGTGGACCGCGAACGGGATGGGGCGGACGGTCTATCTGAAAGATCCGACGGTCATCATCGCCTTTCGACAATCTGCTCCGCCGGAGCTGAGGGACTATCTGGAGCGGACCGCAGAGCACGTGCGACGCTCGCGGCGGAGCCGGCGCCTCGTTATCGCGGTGGCGGCCGGTTCGCTGTCGGCGTTATTGCTGACCCTGTGGTTCGGGTTCGACACCCTCGTGTCGCTGGCTGTAAGTCGCATTCCTGTGGAGTGGGAGCAGAAAATTGGGGAGGCGGCGCAGCGCGACCTCCTGGCCGGACAGAC
Organism: Nitrospira calida; assembly: GCF_976986435.1. Lineage (NCBI taxonomy): Bacteria > Pseudomonadati > Nitrospirota > Nitrospiria > Nitrospirales > Nitrospiraceae > Nitrospira > Nitrospira calida. Next base: position 3,667,056 of record NZ_OZ335950.1, on the reverse strand, counting down.
CGTGGTAGCCGGTGGACCGGCGGTCGAGGCGGTCCGGGAGATCACCAAGCGGCTGACAGCACCCATTCCCGACAATCCCTACACGTTTCACGTCACGGTGGTCCGGAGCGACATCGTGAACGCCTTCGCTCTGCCGGGCGGGTATGTGGTGGTATTCACTGGACTGCTGAAGAAAGCCGAGAGTCCGGAAGAGGTCGCAGGGGTGTTGAGTCATGAACTCAATCATGTGCTCCAGCGCCATGGGCTGGAGCGGATCGTTAAAACATTGGGGATCGTGGCGGTGGTCACGATCCTGGTCGGTGATCAGCAGGGCCTGATCGGGCTGGCGAAGCAACTGGGCGTCGAACTGCTGACTCTGAAATTCAGTCGCGAGCAAGAGACGGAGGCGGACGTGACCGGGCTGAAGCTGCTCCACCGGGCTAGGATTGCGCCGGACGGCATGATCCGGTTCTTCGAGCGGCTCTCCGAATCGGAAAGCGGGCGCGTCGAGCTGCTCTCGACGCACCCGATGAGCGCCGCACGGGCGGAGCGACTGAAGGCGGAAGCGGCGTCGCTGCCCCCTCAGACGCCGGAGCCATTCGGTTTCGAGTGGCGCAGAGTTCAGGAGTCTCTGAGGCAGGACGAGAAAGGCTCGTCATGAGTCCAGGGCGAGGGATGCTTCGCATCGGCGTGATTGCAGATACCCACGGGCTCTTCGATCCAGCGATCCTGCGGCACTTCCGGGACGTCGATCACATCCTCCACGCGGGTGATATCGGCGGCAAATCCGTCATCGAACAACTGGAACGACTCGCGCCCGTCACTGCCGTGTCCGGCAATGTGGATGGATATGAGCGCAGCGGATTTCCCCCGGAGACCGTGATCGAGCTGGGCGGGCGGCGCATTGCAATCAAGCACATTGTTTTTGAAGGCGGGAAGATCACCAACGACGGGCGCGCCTTTCTGGAGCGAGCGCGCCCTGACGTCTGCGTGTTCGGCCACACCCATCGACCTACAGCCGAATGGGTCGGCGCGACGCTGCTGTTCAACCCGGGCTCCGCCGGCCCGAAACGTTTCACGCTCCCGCGCGGGCTGGGTTTGCTCACGATCGACGGCGATCACGTAGAGCCCACACTCATCCCACTCAGGGATCGCAAGGAACGATGATTGTCCGTCAGACACTGAGAACAGCTTGGTGGGGATAGGAGTTCCGCAACCGCGGATGAGCGGGAGTGGACTGCCCAGGCTGACCTCAGGGCACTTGGACACCCGTCTTTTTGGCTACGCCGCCGAGCCGCTTGTCAAGCGTGGCGAGCCCGATGCCTTTCCGCTGCGCCAATTCGAGGTACGCAGCGTCGTAGGCTGATAGGCCTGTTGCTTTGGCAATGGCCTGCAATCGCCAGGCTGTGTCAGGGTTCAGATGCGAGTCGGTCTGGATCGGAAGCAGCTCATAGAGTTCAGTGAGTTGTAAGCGCTCGGCCTCGGTCAGCCGCTGTCGGCGCTGGGCGGCGACGAGTGCATTGGACAATTCGTACCACCACAAAGCCGGAACCCAGAGTTTATCGTCCGGTTCCAGCGATTCGAGGAAGTCGTCGGCCTTGGCCGAGGACTCGTCAGGAAGCGCCCATGCCAGCGCCACGGAACAGTCCAGCACCCACTCCATCAGAAGCGGCGTCCTTCTTTAATCAGCGCGCGGACCTTGAGGGGACCCTTGAGGCGGAGACGAACGGCCTTGAAGGACGCCGCAACCTCTTTCGGGGAAAATTTCGTGCTGCCTTTGTGGGGGGGGATCAGTTGAGCCACATCCTTCCCGCGCCGCCGGATCACAAAGGATCGTCCGGCCTCCGTTTCTCGCAGCAGCTCCGAAAGGCGAGTCTTGGCTTCAAAGGCGCTGACCTCAACCGGCTTCATCCGCATGTGGGGCTCCGTCAAGAAGAGCGGTTCAGAAAACTAGTTTAGTTAACTGGTTGAATCGAATCAAGGACCTTGGCCGGGCAAGATTTCACATGGCTTGAGAACGGGGATGGAGTCGAGGGTACGGGACAGCAGGGTTCCTGAACAAGCCGGCGCCCGCTTAATTCACAGCCCCATGGGCTGCGCGACACGGTTCGTCACTCCCGGCTCCGCCGGCCAGAAATGCTTCACCCTTTCGCGCGAGCTGGGCTTGCTGGCGATCGACGGCGGCATCACGATCGCTCACATTGCCTTATCGGATCGTGCCGAGTGACGTCGGGTCAGCCGCGCGATTCTCTTGGTTCGACTCTTCATCGGTCCGCATCTTGGATGCCAGCTCTTGACTTTGTGTGTCGACGCAATTGTGGTATAACCGCTCAGGAATCCGCGGGTGTACGTAACGCTGCGGACCACAACAACAGGAGGAAAATCATGATGAACAAATTCTTGCTGCTGCTCTTCGCGCTCGCGCTGATCACTGTTCAAGCCCTCGACGCTTTCGCAGCCGGGAATCCGGACACCGGTCCCGGTTGCGGTCTGGGAAAACTGGCCTGGCAAGACTACAAGGGGCAGAAGCAGATTGCCCCGCAGGTGATGATGGCCACGACGAACGGCACCTTCGGCAGCCAAACATTCGGGATCAGTTTTGGGACGTCAGGATGCACGAACGACGGCGTGATCATGAGAACAGAACGGACCAACGTCTTCGTCTTCGCGATGTTCGACAATCTCTCGCAGGAGATGGCCAAGGGTCAGGGCGAGCACCTCGCGTCGCTGGCCACCTTAATGGGTGTGCCGGCCGAGCATCAAGCCGAGTTTTTCACCATGGCCCAGGAGAAATACAAAACGCTGGTAGAGGCGGGGGAAGCGTCGCCGGTGGCGGTGATTAAGGCCATCGAGGATGCCATGGCTGCGCACCCGGTCTTGGCCAAAGTCGCCGCAGTGCGCTAAGCGAGGTGGTGCGAGATCGCCGCTCGTTGAGCGCAACCGAACCAAGCGAGCGCGCAGACGGATTTTTTTCTCACCGCTTGCTCGGTAGTGGGCTATAATCACGTGCGTTGTCGCCGCACGGGCGGCAAGATCTCTAACCATAAGGAGGAGGATTTATGTTGAGAAAACTGCTCATGCTGTCGGTCCCGCTGGTTTTTATCTGTGCGCAGGCCGGTCTTTCGCTCGCCGCCCATCCCGACACTGGTCCGGGTTGCGGGTTGGGAAAGCTAGCCTGGTCGGACTATAAAAACCAAAAGAACATCGCTCCACAGGTTCTCATGGCCACCACCAACGGGACGTTCGGCAGCCAGACGTTCGGGATTAGCACGGGCACTTCCGGATGCACGAACGACGGACAGATCTTTAGCGAACAGAAGGTGACGATGTTCGCCGCTATCAACTTTGACAATCTCTCGCAGGAGATGGCGCAGGGCCAGGGCGAGCATTTGGCGTCGCTGGCGACGCTGATGGGCGTGCCGGCGGAGCATCAAGGCGAGTTCTTTGCCCTGACCCAGGAGCGATACACCTCCTTGATTCAGTCCGGCGAGACCTCGCCGGTGGCGCTGGTCAAGGCGTTGAACGATGCCATCGCCGCGCATCTGGTTCTCGCCAAAGCGTCAACCCGCTGATCGATGCGAAGGGCTCCGGCCGCCCGGCCGGAGCCCCGTTCATTCCACGATCTTCTATTGTTTATTCCGCAACGCCGTTGCGTCTCTGTGTTGCAATCCTCTTCAGCTCTTCCATCCTTGCGACTCTCGCTCTTGCGGGCGGACCGGCGGATAACCCCTATCTCGTCGAGTTGATCAATCGAGCGCGGGCCATGAAACTGGCCGACGAACGGGAGTGGCATCTCCTCCTGCACTATCGGAAGAACCTCTTCGGCGGCTATACCAGCGAACAGGACGATCCGGGCTTTTTCCTGTCGCCGAACGGGAAGGCAGACCCGCAGGCGGAATTAGAGGCTACGCTGGCCCAATTCTTCTCCGATGAGCTAGTTGGACGCTCGCGTCAGCCAGCGCAGTGCGCCTTCGTCGCCCGCTACCATTGGCTGAAAGAAAAACTGCGATTTGATCACGCGCGTCTGGCACCGATCCGATGTGACCGGTTCGAACGCTGGTTGGCCGAATTCAACGCCGAATCGATCACGCTCATCTTTCCGTCGGCCTTCATGAACAATCCGGCTTCCATGTTCGGCCATACGCTGATGCGGATCGATCAACAAGGCCAGACCGAGCAGACGCGCATCCTGGCATATACTATCAACTATGCGGCGGACGTGCCGCCGGACGCGGGATTGGCCTATCCGATCCGAGGCATCTTCGGAGGATATCGTGGCTACTTCTCGACCATTCCGTACTATCTGAAAGTGCAAGAGTACCGGGATATCGAGAATCGGGACATCTGGGAATACAAGCTCAATTTCACGCAACCGCAGATCCGCCGGCTGCTGATGCACGCGTGGGAATTGGGCAACGCCTATTTCGATTATTTCTTTTTTAAGGAAAATTGTTCATATCATCTGCTCTCCCTCCTGGAATACGCCGATCCGACCCTGCATCTCACCGACCAATTCCTCTTCTGGACGGTGCCGGCCGACACGGTGCGGCTGGTCGCGACCCAGCCCGGGCTGGTCGGCAATATCGCCTACCGCCCGTCCCGCAGCACGCTCATCAAACGGAAGCGGGAAACCCTGTCGGACACCGAACGCAGGCTCGCCACTCGACTCATTGAAGATGTGGCTCTGATTCAATCGGAGGCGTTCACCAAGCTTTCACCGAAGCGGCAGGCCTTTCTGTTGGACCTTGCTTCGGATTATTTCCGCTATAAGATCGATACGAGGGACTCCGACGCCGCGGTCTACAAAGAGCGGAATCGTGCCATTCTCACGGCGAGAAGCGGGCTGCGGATTCAGCCCGATGACCTGAAGATCATTCCCTTCGCCAAGCAACCGGAACTGGGTCACAAGACCTCGCGGGTGAGCGTCGGCGGAGGATGGCGAAACGATGACACGTTCGAAGAAGTGACGGTCCGGGCGGGTTACCACGATTTGCTTGATCCCGAAATCGGCTACACGCCGGATGCGCAAATCGAGCTCGTGTCGCTCAGTCTGCGGCACTACAATCGGGCCGAGCAGACCAGGCTGGAACGGGCCACACTGGCGAATGTGCTCTCCCTCTCGCCGATGGACGCGCTGTTCAAGGCCCCGTCGTGGAAGATTAGCGCGGGCTATCAAACTATCCGGCATCGGGAGTGCCAGTTGTGCGGCAACGGCAATGTAAGCGGCGGGATCGGCGCGGCGGTGGAAACCCAATGGCTCAACCGGGAGGTCTACTTCGCCTTCGCGGAAGCGGACGCCAACGTGAGCCACGCTTATGAGGAGCGGCACCGCGTGGGTGGAGGGGGGACGGTGGGCATGTACGGTGATCTTACGGATCGCTGGCGGGTGATGGTGACGGGCAGCTATCTGCGGTATCCACTCGGCGACAAGTCCGACGACGTCCGGTGGTTTGTCGGCCAGCGTTATACGCTCGGACAGAATCTCGCGGTCCGCCTGGAGTACACGCACCGCGATCGGGACAACGACGTGCTGTTCACGGTGCAGGGTTACTTTTAGAAGGACTCTGTGGGCGTTTGGCTGTTGTGCCTGCTCGGCAGGCCGGCACAGAAGAAGCAAGACTACCGTCGTGCCGTCGGCGTCATTGTAACATCCGTTCCACAGTGGCGCGCGGAAGCGCAACGGCACCGACGCCGATGATCTCGCCGGTTTCAACACGAACGACCTTGGAATTGACTTCAACGCCGAGCGGTCCCAGATCGGCAAAGAATGTGGTCACGACAGCGTCGACGCCCAGCAGCCTGCCTATTTTCATCGCGGAGTCCTCGTCGAAGCCGCCTGTGCGGGTTAAGGCCAGTTCTTGGGTCGCTTTGGACAACTGCGATCGTTCCACTAACGTTGCCGTGCCATCCTCATGCAATTTGGCGGTCAGCTTCTCGGTTACATAATTGCAGAACGGTTTATTCTCTTTCCCGGTGGCGTCTTGAGCAGGTAAGACGACGATACGAACAACACCACGGCCTTTCAGATTCGTTGAGAGGCGGTGCGCCAGCTCTCCAAACTTGGCGTCGATAGTCTTCTGTGCTGCCTCGGGGTTTTGAGCAGACGCCGAATCGCTTCCGCTCGCTCGGGAGGCAGGCGGGGCCTTGACGAACTTTCTCTGGCCCTCTTCGGCAGCTTGCAGCGCGGGTGAGGGAGGAGGAGGTCGATAGCCGGAGGTTTCTAGGACCCTGTCGTCCTGGCTATACACGACTTTCGTCTCTTCATCGTGACCCTGGAACAGTTCAATGAGGCTGTAGATTGGTTCTCCAAGAATTCCGATAATTGTTAGATAGGCATAACCATAGACAGCGGCTCGTCCTGGGTTCGAGGTATTGCCCATTTCGTACCGATAGGTGTCTTCGCGCTTCCCATCGCCGAGATCTTTGGTGGTAACCGGCTTGCCGAACTCCCGCTCCACGTCCTCGCGCGTGGCGCCAACCTGGAGCGTGTCGAAGTTCGGTTCCGGGTGTCCGTGAAGAGCCATCGCGATCGAACAGCCGGACAATAGAAGCGTCCAGCAAACGCCGGCCATGATCGAGGACAATGGGCGGTCAAGAGGCCCTTTCTGGGCAAGCGGCGACAAAGCGGACATAGGTTTCTTTCCTACAAACCAAAATCAGGCGAGCACTTATACGAGATCATGGCCAGATTAGGCAATCACCAAAAGGAGGGGCAGGAATCGATGATGGTCGAGCGAAGTCAATGGATCTACGACGGCACGCATGAGTCTCCTTGACAGTCTCTTCGTCTATCACCCCGATCCCTGGCAGGACCGGGATTGGGCCAGGGCTAGCGGGCTCCCGCTGGAGGATGTCTGGTTCCCGGCAGCCGATGGGACCACGCTGTTCGGCTGGTATGTCGAGTCTTCGGAGACGCCGGCGGTCTTGCTTTGGTGCCATGGCAACGCGGGCAACATCATCAACAGGCTGGACAATCTGCGGGAGCTCTACCGCCTCGGGTTGTCCGTCTTTCTGTTCGACTATCGGGGGTATGGCCGCAGCGAAGGCCGCCCTTCGGAAGAAGGGCTCTATCAGGACGGCATCGGCGCCTACGAGTATGTGACCCACGCCCGCCGTGTCAGACCCGACCGACTGATCCTTTTCGGCCGCTCTCTCGGCGCGGCCGTCGCCGGCGAAGTGGCCGCCCGAAAACCGGCCGCCGGACTGATTCTGGAATCGTGCTTTCCCTCCATCGAGGCGCTCGCCAAGTTTCATTACCTCGGCTTGCCGGTGCACTGGCTGCTTGGCGCGAAGTTCCGCCTCATCGACCGGCTGCCGCATATCTCTCTTCCACTGCTCGTGGTGCACGGTGATCGCGATGAGCTGGTGCCGCTGCAACTCGGCCGACAAGTGTTCGAAGCAGCGAGGGAACCGAAGGCGTTCTATGTCGTCCGAGGCGCCGACCACAACAATGTCCCATTCGTCGGCGGCCCCGCTTACTTCGCCCGGCTCAAGGCCTTTATCCAGAGCGTCTTAAGGAGGTGAGAGGCAGAGGATGTTGTAGGAACTTCTTGTTTTTTTAAGGGTGTCGATGCGAGAGGCTGATTGGTGGACGACCGGGCCCAGGTCCTCGAGAGCCGCGTGCTATCTTGTGTGAAGAGATTCCCGTGACATCTGGCTGATCACGTCGAGCAACAAGGAGGGACAAGACATGAAACATGTGGTGCTCTCGATCGGGGTCGCCCTCGGTTTGGCGACTGGGATTGCCGCCTGTGATTCGGGCGGTCTTCCCGGAAACCCGAAAAAAGAAGCCACAACTCCCCTTGGAGACGCCCCCATCCTGGCGGCCGCCTCGTCACCAGGGCAGGCCGACAACAACGCCGGCGTCGAACACTACAAGGAACGACGTTGGGATCTCGCAGAGCAACAGTTCCGCAAAGCCGTTCAAGCCGACGAAAGGCTGGCCGAGGCGCATTACAACCTCGGCCTGGCGCTAGACAAATTGGGCGATCATGAAGGCGCCGCGGCGGCCTTCAAGCGAGTCACAGAGTTGTCGCCCAAGAACTCGTCGTTGAGAGACTCAATCATTCTCAAAGAGCATGTCGGGCTGTAGCTCTTTTCTTCCCGTGCAGGCGACCTTCGCTCTCGCGGACGCCCCTGCGCGCGCCTTCCCGCCGTGCCGACCGCGTGCCGCGATAAGCATACGTAATTATTTGGCGCTTTCGCCGACATTCTGGTAAAGTGCGCAGGATTTTTCCTTCGGCGGCCGCTGAAGGTAGGGCACCGCCATGAGGCCGACCATGCGTCCTGATGGCGAACAGGAGTGGAAAGGAGGAATTCGTGCGGCGATGGTGCGAAGGACTGCTCCGGATATGCATGACAGTGATAGCCATCGGGTTCGGGGGCTGCGCCGACCGGTTCAACCAGCGGCTCGACTTCTCCGTGACCGCGCCATCGGCCTCTTCCGGGATCCTCCTGGATCCAGCGCCGCGGTCGGAGCAAACGAAGGAGCAACCTCTCGCGCCTGTCGTGCCCGTGATGGCTCAACGCGAGCCGATCCTCGCGCAGACCGAATCCCCGCCGCAGACAACCCAGGACGAGTTCTATGATCCTTTCGCCAAACCCGGCGAGGTCCTGTCCGAACAGGAAGAGTACGATCCTTGGGAGCCGTTCAACAGCGTCATGTTCGAGTTCAATCGCAAGGTCGACAAATATGTGGTGAAGCCGGTCGCGCAGGTCTACAACTTCATCTTGCCCGATCGGGTGCAGGTCAGCGTGAGCAACTTCTTTCATAACGTTCGGTTCGTCCCGCGGTTTGTGAACAACCTCGCGCAGGGAAAGGTTAAAGGAGCTGGTTTAGAACTGGGTCGGTTTGTCGTGAACACGACGTTAGGCGTCGCGGGATTCTTTGACGTCGCGAAGGACGGGTTCCATTGGCAGACGCCCGATGAAGATTCGGGGCAGACTCTCGGCGTCTATGGGCTCCGGCCCGGTCCGTATGTGGTGCTGCCGCTGCTTCCGCCGCTGACGGTCCGGGATGCCGTCGGGTATGTCATCGACCTCGCGCTTGACCCCATTAATTGGCTGGTCTTTCCCATAGTCGAGGTGGGAGGTGTTCCGTCGCTGGTTGCGCACAAGAACCGGACCACGTCCACCTTCGCTCAGCTCGGCACCCGCGCCGGCCAGATCGTCAACGAACGATCACTGAACCTGGAAACATTCGAAGGAGTGGAGGAAGCGACGCTCGATCTCTACACCGCCGTGCGCAATGCCTACCTACAGAAGCGGGCGAAGGCGATCCGGGAATGAAAAAGAACATCGGCGTGTGAGTTTGGTTTATTTCGTTGATCGGATTGCGAACCCAAGAGACTCGACCAACGAGACAAACCAGCACACTCGCTACGTGATGACGCCCAGTTCCCGCCCGACCGCCGCGAAGGCCTGGACGGCCCGTTCGAGCTGCGCCCGCGTATGGGCGGCCGAGATCTGCACACGAATCCGCGCTTGCCCTTTCGGTACCACCGGATAACTGAATCCCACCACATAGATCCCTTCCCGGAGCAAGCGGTCCGCCATTTGTGTCGCCAGCTTGGCCTCGCCCAGCATGATCGGGATGATGGGGTGGTCGCCGGAGATGAGGGTGAAGCCGAGCGCGGTGAGCTGCGAGCGGAAGAACGCCGTGTTCTCGCGGAGGGCGGTGCGTAGCGCCTCTCCTTGCGCCACGAGCTTCAGCGCTTGGAGCGCGGCGGCCGTGATCACCGGCGGCAGGGCGTTCGAAAAGAGATAGGGACGTGAGCGCTGTCGGAGCAATTCGATGATCTCGCTCCGTCCCGAGGTGAACCCACCCGCCGCGCCGCCCAGCGCCTTGCCCAGTGTGCTGGTGATGAGGTCGATCCGGTCCGCGACGCCGAAGTGGTCCGGGGTCCCGCGCCCGCCTTTGCCAAGCACGCCGGTCGCGTGGCTGTCATCCACGACAACGGCCGCGTCATACTGCTCTGCGAGCGCCGCGATCTCGTCGAGCTTCGCCGGATCGCCGTCCATCGAAAATACGCCGTCGGTGGCGATCAGTCGGAGCCGACAAGAGGACGCCTCCTTCAACTTCGCCTCCAGATCGTTCATGTCGGAGTGAGCGTAGCGGAACCGTTTGGCCTTGCACAAGCGGATGCCGTCGATCAGGCTGGCGTGATTCAGCGCATCGCTGATGACGGCGTCCCGCTCGTCCAGCAAGGTTTCGAACAGCCCGGTGTTGGCGTCGAAGCAGGAACTGTAGAGGATCGTATCGCCGGTTCCCAGGAAGGTGCTGATCGCCTGCTCGAGGCGTTTGTGCAGATCCTGCGTCCCGCAAATGAAGCGGACAGACGCCATTCCGTACCCGTGTTGCTTGAGCCCGTCGATTGCCGCCTGCCGAACATCGGAGTGGTTCGCCAATCCCAGATAGTTGTTCGCGCAGAGATTGATGACCTCGCCCTGCGCCACCCGGACGAGGGCGCCCTGCGGCCCCAAGATTTGCCGTTCGGCCTTGTACAGGCCCGAAGCGCGAATCTCAGCCAACTGATCGGTGACGGCTTGTTTCAGCGAGCGATAAGCCATGGATTCTTGCCGGTGGATGGCGAGTAGCGGACAGATCAATCTGTTGGCTGCCAGTTTATAGCGATTTGCTACGGATACAAAATCACTTTCCCACACTGCCCCGATTTGATCAATTCGAAGCCGCGCGCAAACTCGGTCATGGGAAAGGTATGGGTGACGGCTGGTCGAACATTGAGCCCGGCTTTGAAGAGTCCGGCCAGGCGGTACCAGGTGCCGAACAGCCGCCGTCCAGTGACACCGTACACGCGGATGCCCTTAAAGATGATCTCATTGGGGAGGTCGAAACAAACTTGCCCGGTCGGGATGCCGAACAGGGTCACCCGTCCGCCGTTTTTCACCGAACGAAACGTCTGATGCAGCGCGGTGGGATCGCCGGACATTTCCAGCGCCGTGTCCACGCCCTCGCCGCCGGTCATTTCTAGAATCGTCGCCGCGACTTGCTCCGGCGAGTCCGTCTTGACGTTGATCGTATGGTGGGCTCCAAGCTGCTTGGCCAGCCCCAACCGGTAATCGCTCACGTCGGAGGCGATGATAACGGCAGCGCCGGCGACTTTGGCGACGGCCGTGGCGAACAGCCCGGTGGGGCCGCAGCCGGTGATCAGCAGCGTCCGCCCGGTCAGGTCCTCCGCCAGGGCGGCGTCCACCGCGTTCCCCAACGGTTCTTGGATGCAGGCCAGCTCCGGCGGGATTTCGGGCGATGTTTTCCAGAGCACGCGCTCGGGCAGAGCGACATATTCGGCATAGGAGCCATCCCGGTCGACACCGAGAATGCGGTAATCCCGACAGACATGGGCTTGACCGGTCCGGCATTGGAAGCACCGTCCGCAGGTGATGTGCGACTCCGCTGCGACATAATCTCCGACGGATACCAGCGTGACGTTCGGCCCGACCTCCACGACCTCGCCGCACATCTCGTGGCCGATGATACGGGGAGGATGAATCCGGTTCCGAGCCCATTCATCCCAGTTATAGATATGCGCATCGGTCCCGCAAATGGACGTGGCTTTCACCCGGACGATCGCTTCCCCCGGACCGGGCGTCGGATCCGGCCACTGGGTCAACGTCAAACCCGGTTGCGGGGTGGCTTTGACGAGGGCCCTCATTTTTTCTTTTCCCTGCTTGTTTTGATTATACACAAGCCAAACGGATCGGGGGCCGATTAGGCGGAAAAAAGATGGTTGATCGGCGCGCCGAGTCTCGCTAGGATTCCACTATGGCGTTGTGGGCACCGCGATTTCTGTGGACCGCCGCGTTCTTGGTCGCAGTGAGTGTGCTGGCCCCTCTTGCCGGCGTCTCAGCCGCTCCGTCGCAGTCCGGCCCGTCTGCCATACCCAAACGCTGGGTGCAGTTCGATCTGATTGGCGCCGACACTGACGGGGTGGTGTCGGTGGACAAGGGCTTCGAGTTGGCGGTGGTGCTCGGCGGCGTGCCTTCGGGGAGCGATCCTGTGGTTGCGGTGTTCGACACTCCCTGGTTCAAGCGACGGGTCGTTCCAATGACGCCGGATTCACTCCCCATGACCCTCCGCGGATCGGTGGTATTGGAGCCGCATCCGCTGGGCGCGACGTCGGTTCCGCCGAAGGCCGCCAGAATTCAAGTGACTTTCGCGCGCTTTCGGAACATGAAGCTGGACCGCATCATGACCCGGATCGTCTATGTGACGCTGGGCCGGTCCGAAGCGGCGGCGCAAAGGGACGCGATGGCAACAGCGGAAGAAGAGAAAGATACAGCCGATGCGTCTCAAGATGACGCTCAGTTGGAGGTGCAGCCGGATGTGAAACCGATGGCCAATGCCTTGATTTCCGAGGAAGACCTGCTGCCGCTGCCGATGCCTGACGAGGGCAGCGCGTATTGGCAGGAAGTGAGCCGGTTGATCAGCCGCAGTTGGAGTCACCGTATGCGCCACCAGCGGCAGATTCCCGCGCAAGAGACCGTGCGGGTCCGCTTTCGGATGTACGCGAGCGGCCACGCCCAGTTGATCGAGATCGAACGAGGGTCCGGGGTGCGCGAAATCGACGAGGCCGGCATTCAGGCCATCGTCCAAGCCGAACCGTTCCCGCCGTTCCCGGAGGAGTTGGGAGCGGAGGCCGTCGATGTGCATGTCCGGATGCGAACCGGGTTGCATTCCGTGGTCAAGAACATCCATTCTCTCAAACGCCGGCGCGACGGCTCCGCGACGGTGACCCCGCAGCTCAAGCCTTGACCAGTCTACGTCGAGCATTACCGCCCACGAAGCCATCCAGCGAATCATGAGAGCCATGGTGTTGGAGAAACCCGGCGAAGTGGCGACCGAGCCGCTCGCCCTGCGCGACGTGCCTGCTCCGGAGGTGGGCAGAGGCCAGGTGCGCATCCGGGTCCGCGTGTGCGGTGTCTGCCGAACCGACTTGCACATCGTGGAGGGAGAACTGCCTCCGGGTAAGCGGCCGGTGATTCCCGGTCATCAGGTTGTCGGGATCGTGGATCAGGTGGGCAAGGATGTCGCCGGCGTGAAGGAGGGCGACCGTGTTGGCATCGCCTGGCTTCAAGAGACCTGTGGCCGGTGCGAGTTCTGCGCAAACGGGCGGGAGAACCTCTGCGTCGCGGCGAAATTCACCGGGTATCACGTGGACGGCGGCTATGCCGAATGGGCGGTCGTGCCTGTCCGCTTTGCCTATCCTGTCCCGTCGATTTTTAGCGACGACGAAACGGCGCCGCTGCTTTGCGCCGGCATCATCGGCTATCGGGCACTGCGGCTCAGCGGCGTGAAGCCGGGACAACGGCTGGGGCTTTACGGGTTCGGCGCCTCGGCCCATATCGCTATCCAAGTGGCGCGCCATTGGGGCTGCTCGGTCTATGTGTGCTCCGTGAAGGAAGAACATCGCGCGCTCGCCCGCGAACTGGGCGCGGTCTGGGTTGGCGGGGCGGCCGACCCGCCGCCTGACAAATTGCACGGCGCCATCATCTTTGCGCCGGCCGGCGACCTGGTGCCGCCGGCGTTGCGGGCCTTGGAGCGGGGGGGGACTCTAGCCTTGGCAGGGATCCATATGTCGACGATTCCGCCGTTGGATTACGACACCGAGCTGTTCGGCGAGCGAGTCGTCCGCAGCGTGACGGCGAACACGAAGCAGGACGGACTGGACCTGCTGCGGGAGGCGGCGGCCATTCCAATTCGGCCCCGCACCCAGCGGTTCCGGTTGGAAGAAGCGAACCAGGCGCTCCAGGCGCTGAAGGCCGGGAGGATCAAGGGCGCCGGTGTGCTCGTGCTGTGAATCGAATCCATTGAGCATGACCCGCCGGGTCTGGAAAACGATGGCTGTCTCGTATAGGATGAGCGCCATGGTACGTACGATTCCAACCGTCTTCTTGGCTGCGTTGGGGTGGTTTCCGGTTTCCGGCGTCTGGGCGCTGGAATTCACCGCCGATCAAATCACCAAAATCGACGGTCATGTCCGCAAAGCCAATATTTACTATCGGGACGACATGTGGCGACTCGAGCACCACAACCTCAGCCCGGTCAACGTCACGATCGTCCGGAAAGACAAGCAGGTTATGTGGCTGCTGCTTTCGCGGATGAAACATTTCAAAACGGTTCCCTATGATCCCGAGCAGGCACCCAAAGTCAGTGAGCATCTCGAGGGCGAGGTGTCGCGTGAGGAGATTGGGACGGAGGTGAGAGAGGGGCATCCCACCATCCTGTATGAGGTTACCGTCAAGCAAGGCGACCGGATCGACGTCTATTATCAATGGTTTGCCACCGATATCCGCTTCCCGATGAAACTTGCGCGGAAGGACGGCAGTTGGATCGTCGAATACCAGCATGTCAAGCTCCGGTCCGTCTCGGACTTTCTCTTTCAGTTGCCGGTGAACTTTCGGCCGCTGGAAGAGTTTGACGGGCCGCAGAAAGAGAAGAACGACAAAGGGATGTAGGCGGAGGGGAGGAACACGACCGTGAGCGCACGAAAGGCGATGTCGGTAGGGGTGTTGGTTGCAGTGGCCGTGGGCGGTGCGAGCTGGGCGTTGGATGTCGCGGACGTGACGCCTGAATGGACCCCGGAAGGGAAGAAGATCGCCGTGGAGCGGGCGAAGTTGCCCGCCAGGGACGAGATGGTGCGCATCCCGGCTGGTTGGTTTCTGATGGGCAGCGACAAGAAGGTGGACAGGAACGCCTACCAGCCGGAATTCCCGCAGCGGAAAGTCTACCTGGACGCCTATGACATCGACAAATATGAAGTGACGACCGTGCAGTTTCTGAGGTTTGTCCTGGCGACGAACCGTCCGCCGCTGGTGGATTGGAAGTACGACGGCGGCAACTTTCAGGAAGCGATGGCATCCCATCCGGTGATGCACGTGTCGTGGTACGAGGCGGACGCGTACTGCCAATGGGCCGGCAAGCGCCTGCCGACCGAAGCCGAATGGGAAAAAGCGGCACGGGGCGACGACGGGCGCATCTACCCCTGGGGGAACCAGCCGGCCGGATTGTCGCGCGCGAACTTCGGCCGAACGGGATTGTCGGGGCCGGTCCGCGATCGACCGGAGCGGCTGCTGCTCTATCCACCGATCATCTCCGTGGACAAGTACGAGAATGCGGTCAGCCCGTACGGAGTGTTCCAAATGGCGGGTAACGTCGCGGAGTGGGTGGCAGACTGGTACGACCCCGCCTACTACAAGATCGCACCGGAGAAGAATCCCAAAGGACCGGAGCGCGGTACACAGAAAGCCTTTCGCGGAGGAGGATGGATCGACAGTACGCCGGCCGTTCGAGTCGCCCAGCGCAACGGAACCGATCCGAACACGAAAATGAACTGGCTCGGCTTCCGCTGCGCGCGTGACGCGAAGGAGAGCGGGGACCAGGCCGAAGCGAAGCCGCGGCAAACCGGCTAACCCGAATGGAGCGAAGCTTTTGAGCTCGGCGGACCGCTGTCACGATCTCTCATCCCTGATCTCTAAGAACTCCGACGTTTGGCATCGAGAAAAAGATGCGCCCGCTCGCTGGTCTCTTTGACCAGGGTGCCCATTTTGGGATGGGAGGGCTCCAGGTCCACGGGCAGGCCATAGCGGCGAAGGCGCTCACTGGCGGTCGGGCCGATCGAAGCCAAGACGATGCGTTGCAGCGCATGCCGAAACTGGTCCGTCGTCTTGTCCTCCTCCAGTAGTTGCATCAGATGGTCCACTTGCGCCGCGTTCGTGATCAGTACCACGTCCACCCGGCCGGCGAGGATCGCGTTCAGCGCCTGTTTGAGCGGGCTGGTATCCTCCGGCAACGCCCACCGATAGACAGGCACCCGCGTCACGCGAGCGCCGCGCTCGTCTAATGCCTTGAGCAATTCCGTGTTCGAGACGCCGTATTCCTGCACGGCGACGTGAAGGCCCTGGACCGGCTTGTGTGCGTCGATGGTCTGAAGGATGTCACGCCAAGTGTTGGGCTCCGGGACGGTCAGTTCAGGCGCCAGACCGAGGTCTTTGAGAACCGCCACTGGCTTCAGCCCCCGTGCGACGAGGCACGCGCGGGAGAGCGCCGCCGTGACGGCCTTCCGCGGATAGCGGGTCTGCAGCACGTCCACCAGCGCGCGCGTCCCCACACCGGTAAGCAGGATGACCATGTCTACCTGACCGACCAGCAGTTGCTCGCCGAACCGGAGCGCCTCCGCGTTGTTCTCCAGCGGGACCTCGCGCAACGCGGGAGCGACGAGCGGACGGCCACCATGCCGTGTGATCAACCGCGCCATCTCGGCAGCCATACGGCTCTCGAAGGCGGCGACCGTCAGTCCTTCAAAGTTTGATTTCGAGAGCCGGTGATTCAGCACGGTCATCGAATCCAGTGGTAACGCCGGGTCATCAAATCCTACTTGGCCACTGCGTCCTTAGCACATCGGAACCCGGTCGATTCGTTGCGGATCGTCGGATCGCTTTTGACCCGGGTGAAGATGCGCACGAGCGGCGTCTCGACCTGCCAGCCGGAACTGCGAAGCACCTTGTGCGTGCCGGTCTCCGGTCCTTTGGGATTCTTGGCCGGGCTCTTTTCGTAGTAGGTCGGATCGTACCAATCCGCCACCCATTCCCAGACGTTGCCCGCCATATCGTAGGCGCCATAGGGGCTCTTCCCGGCTTCGTAGCTGCCCACCGGCATGAGTGTCTTCTCGCCGATCCATTGCTGGTTGTAGTTGAGGTGCTTGGCCGTCGGTTCGACGTTGCCCCAGGGAAAGCGGCGGTCCTCCGTGCCCTTGGCGGCTTTTTCCCATTCGGCTTCGGTCGGCAGGCGCTTACCGGCCCATTGGCAGTAGGCTTCCGCATCGTACCAATCGACGTTGACGACGGGCCGGTCGGTCAAGGACTCGGAGATCGCGACACCCTGCCACAGGTTGCGGGTGGGATTCTTGGGATTTTGCGGCACGCGATGGCCGGTGGCTTTGACGAAGGCCAGGTACCGACCATTGGTGACTTCATATTTGTCGATGTAGAACGCATCCAAGTAGACCTCATGGCGAGGATACTCGTCGCGACCGCCGTCTCGGTCGCCAGCCGGCACGCCCATGGGAAAGAGCCCAGCCGGTACGAGGACCATCGGCGCGCCATCTTGGCCGATGATCTCGATCGGTAATTCCTTGGGGTCTGGCGATGAAGCGGCCAGGGTTGGGATGGCCAGGATCGCCAGGACGGCAGACAGAAATAGGACGAAAACGACGAGCGAGAGAACGGTTCGAACGTCCATAGTGCTGAACTCCTTAGTTTCGTCGCGAGAGAGTGACCGGTATCCTATCATAGGCAGTCGGGGAACGGACAGATACAGAGAATACTCAAGGCCAGGGCGAACGCGCCTGTTGGCCGGAATTTCCGTTGACGGGATGACGGCATCTCCCTACTATAACCGCCAGGAAAGCGGCGAATAGGCAAAGCGAATTACCAAAATGGAGAGCAGGGATTCGCCTGTGAGCCTGATGCTTGCGCGGCTGGCTGAAAATCGAAGCGACAAGTGGGAGCGGACGGCCTCACACTGTGCGCTGCTCGCTGCCGGCTGTTCGCTCTTGTAGCAGATGTCCATAACGATACCACCGCATCGAGGGCTGCGCCACTTGGCGTTGCGAGTGACCGACCTCAAACGATCGAAGCTGTTCTATGAGCGCCTGCTCGGCATGAAGGTCGTCTGGGAGCCGGATCCCGACAACGTTTATTTCAGCTCAGGGACCGACAATCTGGCCTTGCACCAGATTCCGCAGGCGGAGTTGGCGCAGTACCGTCCTCCGCGCGGCCAGTTGCTGGATCATTTCGGCGTCGTCCTGGACAGCCCGGAAGCGGTGGATCGAATGTTTCTGGAGGTGAACCGGGAGCTCGATGCGCTGGGCGGAACGCTGGTGAAGCCGCCCAAGCGCCACCGCGACGGGAGCTATTCATTCTATTTCGCCGATCCGGACGGGAATGTCATTCAAGCGCTGTATGAGCCGACGATCAGCAAGAAGACGTGACGCATGAGGCGTGACGCGCAAGGAGAAACTCATTCGCGCCTCACGCCCGACGCCTGACGACGATGTCGATCTGGGACAATTTGCCGCGCGATCACTATCTCGGTCTTGCGCCGTGGACGTGGGTCCAGTTGGAGAGCGCCGAGCCGCCCGGCCCGTTCCCCTTTATGGGGGGCGTGGCGCCGGAAGTCGTCGCCAGCCTGCACGAGGCGCACAGCCTCCTTTTGAGCTGCGTCGAGACAGCGATCAGCGATGTCTTTTCACACCGAGCCCCACTCGACGATCCTAGGAGATCGGTCCGCC
The DNA here is from genome assembly GCF_976986435.1 of Nitrospira calida. Lineage (NCBI taxonomy): Bacteria > Pseudomonadati > Nitrospirota > Nitrospiria > Nitrospirales > Nitrospiraceae > Nitrospira > Nitrospira calida. Next base: position 3,648,769 of record NZ_OZ335950.1, on the reverse strand, counting down.
TCGAGGACGCCTACGCCGAACTGGTGCAGTCGCGACCGCACCTGAGCCGGCACATCCACTGCGGCCGCAAGCCGGATGGCACCTTCTATTGGGAGTTTCCACTGGATCCGACTAAGTCCGCGACCGTCACCAATGCGGGACTGCGCCTCTTTCAAGCGGTCAAGCGTCAGGCGATTCCGTTGGGCTTCGAGCGTCCGATGGGCCCGGCCGTGGGCAAGCTCCTCGGATTCCTGGATGGGACACATCGGATGGAGGAAATCCGCACGGTGGTGACCTCCGCTGGGAGGGACGCCGAGCGTACGTTGACGCGATTGATGGAATTGCTGCTCCAGCACGAGTGCCTGGTCCAATCACGCCAGGCAACGGTGCAGACTCGCTGGCTGGAGGCGACGCGGGATCGGGATACGGTGCACCTCGGCCACGCCGCCCTGCTCTACCGACAACGGGAACAGTTCTTTCTCTTCGATCCTTGGCTCATGCCCTGGTTCGCCGAGGCGCCGGTGCCGTCGCTTTGGGTCTCACTTTTGCCCCGTCCGTCGGCCATCTTTCTGACGCACGACCACGACGACCACGTGGACCCGCGGACGTTGCTCCATCTGCCAAAGGACGTGCCGGTGTTCGTCCCCAGCCGGAGGAACCGGCGCAAGCTGTATTACGACTATCTCCCGCTCCTACGGGAATTGGGTTTTGCGCAGATCGTCGAACTGGCGCACGGCGAGACTTGGGCATTCGACGGCGGGGCGGTGGTGTCGGTGCCCTTTTTTGGCGAGGACCCCTGCGACCTCGAAATGCCGCGCAACTGCTACCTCATCACCGATCGCGGTCATAATACCCTGGTGCACGCGGACAGCGGGCCGACGAACTCGGGCAGATCGGCGATCAAGGAAGGCGTGATCCAGGACCTCGTCACGCGCTATGGGCCGATCGCCGCGGTCTTCGCGTCGCAGCAACAACTCCTCGAAGTCCGGACCTACGCCGCCCATGCCTGCCTCTCGCCTCCCGGCCGCTGGCTGGAGGTCGGCGAGAACGGGTATCTGACCAACGCCTATCTGGCCGAGCTGTGCGCAACCGCCCAAGCCAAGTTCTTCGTGTCCTATGCGACCGGCGGCGCCGATTGGTATCCGGATCACCTGTCATTCATGTTCAGCCAGCGCAATCCGGCCCGGACGGCTCTCCTTACCGCGCATTGGGAGCCGCCGGAAAAGTTAAAAGAACTTCTGGAACCGCAGGGCTGCGGGTATCATTACAGCCGCGCCCTGGATCTCTTTCGACCTCGGTCCGACGGCGGCCTCGACGTGCTCTCCATCGCCGACCAACTGTCCCCAATGAATCTGTATCGGCTGGACCACGGCGATCCGCCCTTCGCGCGTCAGGGCGGGAGGGCATAGCCTTCAGATCCTGTGCAGGTGCTGCCCGCGGTGAACCAATGGCCAGTGTAGAGGCTTCTCAACAGCTCTCCCTGCCTCGCGTGGCGGTGGTTGGCTCTGGCTATTGGGGCAAAAATCTCGTCCGCAATTTCCACGAGTTGGGGGTGCTCGCGGCGATCTGCGACAGCAACGAGGACACGCTGCGGCAATTCGCCGGTCAGTACCCGGGGTGCCGGACCTATCGGGCCTTCGGCGAAGTGTTGCGGGACGAGTCGATCGCCGGGGTCGCCATCGCGACGCCGGCGGAGACCCATGCCAACCTGGTGCGGGAGGCGCTGCTGGCCGGCAAGGACGTGTGCGTGGAGAAGCCTCTGTGTTTGTCCGTTCAAACCGGCGAAAGTTTGGTCGCGCTGGCCCAGGAACGCGGACGTATTCTGATGGTCGGCCATCTCTTGTGGTACCACCCGGCGGTCCTGCGGTTGAAGGAACTGGTCGAAGGCGGAGAGCTCGGACGCATCCAGTACATTTATTCGAATCGGCTCAACCTGGGAAAGATCCGGCGCGAAGAAAACATCCTGTGGTCGTTCGCGCCCCACGACATTTCGGTCATTTTGGGCTTGCTCGGCGAGATGCCCGATACGGTCCATGCGCAGGGCGGCAACTATCTCCACCAGCGGATCGCGGACGTCACGGTGAGTTTGCTGTCCTTCCCCAGCGGCGTGAAGGCGCACGTGTTCGTGTCGTGGCTGCATCCGTACAAAGAGCAGAAGCTCATCGTAGTTGGCGACCGGAAAATGGCGGTCTTCGACGACCTGGAAAAGAAAGACAAGCTGCTGCTGTACCCGCATTCCATCGAATGGAAACATCACGTGCCGGTGCCGAACAAAGCGGAAGCGCAGACCGTTGCGGTCGAGTCGGTCGAGCCGCTGCGGGCCGAGTGTCAGCACTTTCTCGACTGCATCCGCTTCCGTCGCCAACCGAGGACGGACGGGCAGGAGGGGCTCCGGGTCCTCCGCGTGCTCCAACAATGCCAGGAGGCGCTGGAGGTGCGGCCGTTTCTGTCCGCCGCCCCGTCGCCCAAGCCGATCCCGCCGGCGCGCCCCTATTTCGCCCATGAATCCGCCTTCATCGACGAGGGCGTGGAGATCGGGGAGGGCACGAGCATCTGGCACGTCTCGCACGTGCTCAAAGGGTCCCGCATCGGCAAGAACTGCAAGATCGGCCAGAACGTGGTAATCGGTCCCAACGTGGTGGTCGGCGACGGCGTCAAGATCCAAAACAACGTCTCGGTCTACGAAGGGGTCACGCTGGAGGACGGCGTCTTCTGCGGCCCCTCGATGGTGTTCACCAACGTCTTCAACCCGCGCAGCGAAATCCCTCGCATGAAGGAGCTTAAGCCGACGCTGGTCCGTCGGGGCGCGACGCTAGGCGCCAACTGCACGATCATCTGCGGCATTACCATCGGCCGTTACGCCTTCGTCGGAGCCGGAGCGGTTGTGACGAAAGATGTGCCGGACTATGCGTTGGTCGTCGGCACTCCCGCGAAGCTCACCGGCTGGATGTGCGAATGCGGCGTGAAGCTGAATGTGAGGGGCGCGAGGGCCGTCTGTCCGGCCTGCGGGAAACGCTACCGAAAAGAGCGCGACCGGATGACGCCCGCTTCGTGATTGTGGCCTGGGCGAAACGGGGTGATCCTAGATCGCGTGAGCGGGTGAAGGAGCGCACAGTGAGTCAATCGAACGCGGCTGATCCGGTGATCCTGGTGACCGGCGTAGCCGGCTTCATCGGCTACCACGTCGCGCGACGACTGCTCGAGCGCGGCGACCGGGTGGTAGGGTTGGACAACGTCAATGCGTACTACGACGTCCGGCTGAAAGAGGCGCGCTTGGCCCAGTTGTCGCCGTTCGAGCGTTTCCGGTTCGTCAAACTGGATCTGGCCGACCGCCGCGGCATGCGGGCGCTCTTCGCGGACCATCCCGTCCGCTGCGTCGTGCACTTGGCCGCCCAGGCGGGCGTCCGCTACTCACTGGTCAACCCGCACGCCTACACCGACAGCAATATCGAGGGGTTCATGAACATCCTGGAGGGATGTCGGCTCGCGCGGGTGGAGCACCTGGTGTACGCCTCCTCCAGTTCGGTGTACGGCGGGAACACGCACATGCCCTTTTCGGTGCACGACAATGTGGACCATCCGGTGTCGCTCTACGCCGCGAGCAAAAAGGCCAACGAGCTGATGGCCCATTGCTACGCGCATCTGTACAAAATTCCCTGCACGGGTTTGCGGTTTTTCACCGTGTATGGGCCATGGGGCAGGCCGGACATGGCGCTCTTCATCTTCACCAGGGCGATTCTGGAAGGCCGTCCGATCGAGGTCTTCAACTACGGCCGGATGCAGCGCGACTTCACCTACATCGACGACATCGCCGAGGGTGTGGTCCGGGCCCTCGATCGCCCGGCGCAACCCGATCCAGCCTGGTCCGGCGAGCGGCCAGACCCCGGTACCAGTTCTGCGCCCTATCGCCTCTACAACATCGGGAACCACCAGCCGGTCGATCTGCTCCGCTTCATCGAGGTGCTCGAGCAGGCGCTCGGCAAAAAAGCTGAGAAGAAGCTCCTCCCCATGCAGCCCGGCGATGTGCCTGCCACCTATGCCGATATCGACGACCTTACCCGCGACATGGGCTTCAAACCTACCACGCCGATTGAAGTCGGCATCCCGCGCTTCGTGCAGTGGTATCGGGAATTTTATAAGGTTTAAAAGAAAGCATCCCGACAGGCAACCAGGAGGGGCCGGGCTGTCCTACTTCCACTCGCACCCATTACACGCGAAGCCGAATGGCACAACGGGTTCCCGTCCGTTTGGGTCCGCCGTGGGCCTCATCACCCGTTGCACTCAGCCCGTTGCACTGAAAAGCAACGGACGCCCCGGCGACGGGTCCCTGGCTCGGCTGCGCCACTTGTCTCGCCCGGAGCTCCGCACGAACGGGACTTCGGACAATGCTCGCCGCCCGTTTTCAACGAGCCCTTCGGCTCGGCAATGGCAGACGCAAACGGCCTTGGCTTTGAGCGGAAGCAATGAGTCCGGCCATCTTCGCTCTTCATCAGCCAGGCGAAGCGCTTCCTCCGTGCTGGGCCAGTCGGTGCTCGATTCCATCCGACGTGATCCCTTCCAGGCTCGGCAGTACCAGATGGGCCTCCGTCAGTTGGTCAACCGGGTAGGTGGTGGCGAGGGCGACGACCTTCATGCCGGCGGTCAGCGCGGCGCGGATGCCGGCGCGTGAATCTTCGAGGACCAGACATTCGCCCGCCCTGATCAGCGGCGGGCGTGGCGTTAAAGCATTCAGGCGCTTCAGCGTCAGTTCATAGATCTCCGGGTCCGGCTTGCCGGTGGTTGTGTCTTCAGCCGAGACAATCACCGGGAAATCCCCCTCAATCGGCGTGCCGCGCAGCGCATAAAGGATCTGCTCGCGCCGTCCGCCGGAAGCGATGGCTAGCCGGCAGGTTTTGGCGGCCGACTTCACGAATTCCACAACGCCGGGAAACAGTTCCGGCTTATGGGTTGCGGTATAGTCCCGAAAGAGGACGGCCTTCCGTTCCATGATCGAGCGCAACCTGGCCGGATCACAGGAGCCGGTTGCCGCCGTGAGCAACGCAGTCGCACAGTTCCGTTCATCCATCCCGAGATAGGTGCCGTAATAGTCTTCTTTGGTCAGCGAGAGTCCGTGCTCGTTCAGCGCCTGCTGAAAGGTGAGAAGGTGGGGCGTCTCGTCGTCCGCGATGACGCCGTTGAAGTCGAAGATGATCGCTCTGATCCCGGTCATAGCGCGCCTCACTCTACCTCACGCGGAAACTTGCAACAAGATGCTCTTGCTTGCCCGTCCGCGCGCCGTCCTGTATGCTCCGGCCTGTTTCCGGTTTTTCAACACAAGACCGACCCGATGTCGGAGCCGGCGGCCGGCTGCGCATGACGAAAGCCCAGCGCGCATGACCGATCACACCGTTCTCAGAGAGTTGCTGCTGATCTTCGTCGTCTCGATCGGGGTGGTGTTTGTCTTTCATCAATTCCGGCTGCCATCGATCGCGGGGTTTTTGGCGGCCGGTGCGCTAATCGGCCCGCAGGGGCTGAATCTGGTGTCCGATCTGACGCAAGTCGAGGTGCTGGCCGAGATCGGAATCGTTCTGCTGCTGTTCACCATCGGTATCGAGTTTTCCTTGGCGAATCTGAAGGCCGCCCGGCATGTCCTCCTGCTGGCCGCGCCGATCCAGGTGGGCGGCGTGTTGGTCCTGGCGATGCTGGCTGGGTGGCTAGCGGAAATTCCCGCTCAGCAAAGTATTTTTTGGGGCTGTCTTTTCTCGCTCAGCAGCACGGCGATCGTGCTCAAGGCGCTCGCCGATCGAGGAGAGACCGACTCGATGCACGGGCGCATGACGGTGGGCATCCTGATCTTCCAGGACCTGGCGGTCGTGCCGATGATGCTGCTGACCCCCATCCTGGCGAGCCCCGCGGAGGATGCGGCGAAGACTGTGTTGCTTGCCCTGGCCAAATCGGCCGTGTTCGTCGGCGTCATCGTGGTGGCGGCCTGGTATCTCGTGCCCAAGCTGCTGGAGCACATCGTCAGGAGCCGCAGCCGGGAGCTCTTCCTGCTGACGATCATCGTGTTGTGCCTGGGCATCGCCTGGCTGACGTCCTTGAGCGGGCTGTCCCTGGCCCTGGGCGCCTTCATTGCGGGGCTGGTCATTTCCGAGTCGGAGTACAGCCACCAGGCGATGGCCGAAGTGCTCCCTTTTCGCGACAGCTTCAGCAGCCTGTTCTTCGTCTCGCTCGGCATCCTGTTGGATGTGCGTGCGGTGTTGGCGCATCCATGGTTGGTTATCGGAGTGATCGCGGCCGTCTTGATCGGGAAATTTCTCGCCGGTGCCGTCGCAGTGCTGGCGGCGAGTCAGCCCCCGCGTGCCGCGGTGTTGACCGGCGTCGCCTTGGCGCAGGTGGGAGAGTTCAGTTTCATCTTGGCGCAGGAGGGCGAGAAAACCGGACTGTTGGCCGGCGAACCTTACCAACTGTTCCTGGCCGTGTCCGTCCTGACCATGGTGATCACGCCGTTTTTGATTCAATGGTCGCCGCATTTGGCCAGACGGACCGAGGCGCTCCAGCGGCTGCACCATCTGCTGCCGGGGCGGACGATGGCCCATGTTGCGTTGGCCGAGGGACAACAGCTCAAAATCAGGGACCATGTGATTATCGTGGGCTACGGGCTCAACGGCCGGAACCTCGCCCGGGTGCTTGCAGAGACTGAAATCCCCTATGTCGTCCTCGATCTCGACGGCGATACTGTCAGGCGGGAATCGCGCCACGGCGTGCCCATTTTCTATGGAGACGGGACGAACCCGAACGTGCTGCGACACATGAAGATAGAAGAGGCCAAGGTGCTGGTGTTGGCGCTTTCCGATCCCTTCACCACTCGCCGGGCGGTCCAGGTGGCGCGGGCGCTGAATCCCAAGCTGCACATCGTCGTCCGGACCCGGTACCTCCGCGAACTCGACGAGCTACATCAATTGGGCGCAGACGACGTCGTGCCGGAGGAGTTCGAGACGTCGATCGAAATCTTCGCGCTGGTGCTCCGCACCTATAATATGCCGCAGGACTTCATTGTGCAGAAGGCGGAGCAGATCCGGCGCGAGGGCTATGCCTTGCTTCGGCGGAGCGAGTTGCCGGAATTGGCGCATCACTTGAGGGGCGGGACGCTTACCGACGTGGAAGTGGAGACCTGCCGAATCGATGAGGACTCGCCGGCGATCGGAAAGTCGCTGGCGGAACTGTCCATCCGGCCGCGAACCGGTGCCTCGGTGATCGCCTGGACGCGAGACGGGATCACCCAATCAAATCCGTCTGAAAAAGTGCGGCTGGAGTCCGGAGACGTGGTGGTGTTGCTCGGGTCGCGCGAACAGATCCGGCGCGCGATGAGTCTCCTGGCCGAGGCGAAGACTGAATAGCCCGGTCACGGCGGGGCTTCGGTCATCAGGGCGTACGCTTCCTGCAGAGACCCGATCTCGATCACGGTTATCTGCCGCTGTGCGGCAAGTTCCGTGAGACTCCCGTGCGGAGTTCGTATTTGGCCGCGGGGAACCAGCAGCGTGGTGAACTTCGCCCCGGCCGCGGCCTCCAGTTTGCTGGGCAGGTCATCCACCTCCAGAATCCGGCCGTCCGCTGTAATGGCGCCCGTCACCGCCACGTCCGGTCGCACCCGATCGCCGCGCCAGGCGGCCATCACGCCTACCGCGACCGCGCTGCCCGCGCTTTCCCCGTCGATCACCGTGTTGGGCGCATGGTTTTTGATGATGACCGTCCATCCGCGCGGATCCCGCCCGAGCGCGTTCGCCGCGGCGATCACAGCCAGCCGTGCAGCGGCTTTCCAATCCTCCCCGACGACCGAGCCGCCGCGAAACGACGATTCGTCGAACAAAACCCTGGGTCCATTGAGTCCGGCGTTCTGATCGACTTGGATGACAACGTAGTGAACGCCGCCGACCCCTTGGAAAGTCGGGCTCACGGCCAGCGCCGGCACGGTCGCGAAACGATGTGATGAGGCGGCGTCGGCTCCGCCCGTCGCAACCCACATTAGGCCAGCAACGGCGGCAGCGAGCAATTCGGCCCGCCATCCCAGTTGGTTTGCGGATCGCGTTATCATCGTAAAACGCAGCGCGACGGTCAGCTTCTCCACCGCAGCGTTACCGGCCCTTTGAGCGGATGATCGAGAGGCTGGCCGGTCTCCGCGGCGATCAGATAGGCCGCTTTCAATTTGTAATACCACTTGGCGGGTGTGTCGGCGTCGTCCAGCAACATGAGGGCGGGTTTGTACCGGAGGCCGACGGCTTGACGTTCCATCGCGCGCTTGTCCTGGTTCAGGAAGGCCGCGGCGAACAACCGGAACAGCGTTTTGGCGAACGGAACCCAGCGAAAACAGTTCCAGGCGGCGCAGAAGTCGATCCGGCATTCGTGTTCGGTGATGGGCGTGACGGTCGCGCGGGTGGACACCCACCACTTTCCGCACTGCACGAATTCATACCGCAGGTTGGGCAAGACGAAGTCGATCGTCGTGGTGAGGGGGCCGCTGCCGGCCAGGCCGAGCAGTTTATAGGGACCGCTGTTACGCGAGGGTGTATGCGCGACCATCCGGAACCCGCCGGGAATGGGCTCGAAGGTCTTGGCCTTTTCGTGGATGCTCTTCCGGGTCCGCCACCAGGCGCTGTGATGCACGAACGGGCCATGGGCCGGGTCCATCAGTCCGACGATGCCGTCGTCGATGGTGCAGTTCAACATGGTCGAGATATGGAGGAGAGTATGGGGCTTGGAAGGAACCGGCAGGCGCGGTACGTCGGGTCGGGGACGATTCGGATCGCGAGCATCCACCATGTAGACCCAGATGTAGCCGTCCTGCTCCTGGCACGGATAAGCCTTGACGCCGATTTTCTCTGGCTCGAGCGTTCCGTTCACGAGAGACGGAATCTGCTTGCAGCGACCGTGCAAATCGAACTGCCAACCATGGTAGGCGCACTCGACGCGGTCTCCGTCAAAGCGCCCGAACGAGAGCGGCATACCTCGGTGCGGACAGATGTCCCGGAGCGCAGCGATCCGGCCCTGCGGTGTCCGACAGAGGACGAGCGGTTGTCCGAGCAACACCTGCGCTTTCATCTTGCCGGCGCGCACTTGCGAGCTGCGGGCAGCCGGATACCAAAAACCGAAAAGCGGACCAGTGCGTGACGGCCTGAAACCGATCTCTGTCTCGTGCTCTGTCTCGGGGTTTATGGAGGAGGATCGCTGCACGTGAGATGGATCCATGTGAATGGAGGAGACACTGAAGACGGACTATAGCGGTCCGTGAGTGCATGGTCAAGCCTGGCGGCATTCGAAGCTCCGGAGCGAACCGCGGCTGGCGCAACGTTCGCGCGCGGTCGCCTTGACAAGGCGAAGAATCGGAGAATATAGTCACCTCGCGCAGTTTTCGCGTGCGTGGGATGTAATCCATCCAGAGAAAGCATTGAGGTGACGCCATGAGTATTGCGCAGATCGAACCGGCCGCCGCATTGGCGGAACTGGAACGGACGAAGCCCGACAAGGTGACAATTGTCTTGCTCAGTGGCGATATGGATCGCGCAATGGCGGCCTTCATCATCGCGACCGGTGCGGCGGCGATGGGCATGGAGGTCACCATGTTCTTCACGTTCTGGGGCCTCAACGTCATCCGCAAGGACGGTGCGACCACGACGGCGAAAGATTGGCTCCGCCGCATGTTCGGATGGCTGAACAAGGGAGGAGCGAGCCGGTTGCCGCTTTCCCGGTTTCACTTTTGGGGTTTGGGCACCAAGATGATGCACAAGGTGATGCGGGACCATCGCATGCCCGGCATCCCTGAGTTGATGCAGATGGCCCAAGATCTCGGCGTTCGCTTCATCGCTTGTACGACCACGATGGGTTTGATGGGGGTTTCGAAGGAGACCCTGATCGACGGTGTGGACCAGTTGGCGGGCGTGACCACCTATCTGGCGGAAGCGAAGCAGGGCAGCGTGAATCTGTTTATTTGACAAGCGAGACATGCGGGACTGGCGAGAAAGGCCAGAATGGAGGTATGGCTCGTTTCTCGTTTCGCGCCCATCTCGCTTGCCACGTGGAGCTTGAGCATGATGCAGGCTGATGTGAAACTCGATACCATCGGGTATTTCTGTCCGATGCCGATTATTATGACCTCGAAGAAGATCAAGGAATTATTGCCGGGTCAGGTTTTGGAAGTCCTCTCGGACGACGAGGGCATCAAGAAAGACATGCCGGCCTGGTGCCAAACGACCGGGCATGAGATGCTGGGCCTCGAAGAAGAGCAGAATCAGTCCAAGCGAATCTACAAGGCCTTTGTCAAGAAAACGAAATAGCTTGCTTGCAGAGTGAGCATCATGAAGCCGCGACTGTGGAACAAGGCACCGGCTTCCTTATCGACAAGTCGTCCACAGTATCGAAACAGGTTATCTTCAATCTTTCCCCAAGATATTGTTTGTAGCTAATTCAATCCCCCCGCATATAGTAGTTTTTCATTGACACGCAAGGAACCCTCTGGTACAACGCAGCTCGATTCTCCTTGCCGGATCGGCGACAAGCTGCCTAGCTAAGTCCTGAAAGGCCACCCGTTTGGGAGGCAGTCAAGGATGGCGAGTCGGAGTCGGCAGCAACGCACCTGCCTGTTGCTTCTTCTCAACGCGATGGTCTCGGCCGGATTTTTCCAGGTACCGCTCCCGCCCTTCCGCGGTCGACACAATCAGCCGCATCAGTCGGCAGCGTCACGGAACGGATGGACTCAACCAAGGAGGTTCCCAATGGCGACGTCTGCACCTGTCGTGGACGAACAACTCGAAAGGATTTCCAGTGAGATTGCCGCCAAACTGGATGGAGGGCGAACCGGAGCGCTTTGCGATCCGGACACCGGTCAGCAGGTGGGGATCCTCGTGAGTTCCTTCCTGGAGAACGTCGCGATCTTCGGTCACACCGGCGAGACGTTGTCGTTGGCCGATGTGCGTCGCCTGCACCGTGCGGCTGTGCAGGCCCATGCCCGGCGAGCCCTCCTGTGTGTGCCGGCCTCGACGATGATCCCCAATTCGGTTTTGCTGCTGGCGACGCTGTCGAAGATCCGCATTGTGCGCCTGCAGGACTCCGAACCGGTGTTGTGGTAAGGCGGGTCGGAAGACGGGCTCGGAGATCCGTCGTCCCGTCCCCGAGGAGGCCATTCATGTCCGGACCGTATCGTTTGCGACTCTTTCATTTGTTCGTGAATCGTCGATCGGCCGGCGCCTTTATTCTGTCGAGAAACGGCCGACTGGCGGATTTCGTCGGGTTAAGCGCCGACGATGTGGCCAGCGCGTTGGCTCGATTCCGAAACGGGTCCAGGTATCGGTATTTTTGGTACGCCTACGCGCGGTCGCCCACCGAAGCAGCCTCTCTTGCCGGCTATTGGTATCATCGTTATCGGCCGACCGATAATGTCGTGCCTCCAGAAGGGACCGTGCATTCCGGTTGGCGATGCTCGATAGCCGGTTGTTCCGCCTGTGCGCTTACACTCACGGGCCGCTGAGCGGGACTCTCCGCCCATCCCCCAGCGTCCTTGTGCCTCGCTTGACTTGGCTCAGGGACGACTTTAGGGTAATCATCGTCTTGACGATCGACGCCATTCGGCCTGCCGAAGAGACGAATCTTGCAATCGGTCGGAACGAGACCGCTTCTGTTGATCAATTGCCGCCAACTTCTGACGCTCCGGGGAACCGCCAGCCCACGAAGCGGCGGGGCCATGGGCGAGCCGGGGTTGATTCGCAACGGCGCCGTGCTGATCCACGGCGCGACGATCGAGCTGGTTGGCCCGCTGGACCGTGTCACGCGATCCCTGGCGGCCCGCAGGGCCGAGTGCATCGATCTGCGCGGTGGAGTCGTTCTGCCCGGCTTTGTCGATTCCCACACCCATGCGCTGTTTGCCGCGTCGCGTGTGGACGAATACGAAGCCAGAATCCGCGGGGCTACGTACAGCGAGATCGCTGAAGCAGGCGGGGGCATCCAAGCCAGCGCCAGGCAGATACGAACGATGAGTGAGCGGAAATTGATCCGGCGGCTCATGGAGGTGGTCGGCCGGTTTGTCGAGCACGGCACGACGACTCTTGAGATCAAGAGCGGATACGGTCTTGAGCCGGCGCAGGAACTGAAAATGCTGCGGGCGATCAAGGAAACCGCCTGCCGCGTCATAGGCGAGTTGATCCCGACGTTGCTCATCCATGATGTACCGGCTCGACTCAAGCCCAGACGGACGGCGTATCTTCGTCTCATCGTCCGGCGCCTCATCCCTGAAGTCGTGCGCAGGAAGCTGGCGGACTGTTTCGACGTGTTTTGCGATCGCGGATATTTTTCAGTGGCGGAAGCAAGGACCCTGTTGGCAGCCGCCGCTCAGGCAGGCTTGAAGCTGAAGTTACACGCCGAGCAGCTTGCGCATACCGGGGCGGCCCGTATGGCGGCCGAAATGGGGGCCGTCTCGGTCGATCACCTCGATCATGTGAGCGACGCCGATATACGACGATTGCGGAAACACGGGACGATCGCCACGCTCCTGCCGGGCAGCGTTCTGCATCTGAATTCCGGTCGGTATCCTCCGGCCCGCCGCCTGATCGATGCGGGCGTGCCGGTTGCGCTCGCGTCCAACTTCAATCCGGGCAGTTCCCCCACCCTGAACATGCAGATGATTCTGGCCTTGGCTTGTTCCCAGATGCGCATGACACCGGCGGAGGCGATCGTGGCCGCCACGATCAACGGCGCCTATGCCGTTGGCCGCGGCGATCGTGTGGGGTCATTGGAGCCAGGGAAGCAAGCGGACCTTACGGTGATGGACGTGGACGACTACCGAGAGATTCCGTACTACTTCGGCATGAATCACTGCAGACTGGCGATCAAGAAAGGGCGTCTCATATTTTCGAAACGGGGTGAGGGGCTATAGCCAGCGCCTCTCGCCCGGAGCGTCAGCGATGGACCACATTGTCGAATGTGTTCCCAATTTCAGTGAAGGCCGGAACCCGGAGACGATTGCGGCGCTGGTGGCGGCGATCCGGTCGATTAGGGACATCTTCCTGCTCGATCAGGAGATGGACTATGACCATCATCGCGCGGTCATGACCTTCGCCGGCTCACCCCACAGCGTCGCGGAAGCGGCCTTTCAGGTCACCCGCGCCGCGACTGGCTTAATCGACCTCCGTGGGCATCAGGGGGGGCATCCGCGAGTCGGTGCCACGGATGTCGTCCCCTTCGTACCGATTCGCGGCGTCACGATGGACGACTGTGTCGCTCTCGCGCGCGAAGTCGGGCGCCGCATCGGGACCGAGCTCAACATTCCCGTGTTCCTCTATGAACGGGCGGCCAGCGCGCCGCATCGCACGAATTTGGAGGCGATCCGGAAGGGAGGGCTGGAAGGGCTGGCCGAACGGATGCGTCACGATCCGGCCTGGCGACCGGATTTCGGGCCGCCTGCGCCCCATCCGACCGCGGGGGTGACCGTCGTCGGCGCGCGCCCCCCACTCATCGCGTTCAACGTCAATTTGAACACCGGTGACCTGGAAACCGCCAAAGCGATCGCCAAGAAAGTGCGGTTCTCCAGCGGCGGGCTGCCTTACGTGAAGGCGATCGGGGTCGAGCTGGCGAGCCGCCGGCTCGTGCAGGTCTCTATGAACTTGACCAATTTCGAGGAGACGCCGATCCACGCTGCGTTTGAAGCGGTGAGGCGGGAAGCCGAGATGCGCGGCGTGCAGGTGGCCGGTAGCGAGATCGTCGGGTTGGTGCCGCAACAGGCGCTGCTTCACGCGGCTCAGTGGTTTCTCGCACTGGAACGCTTCGATTCGAGTCAGGTGCTGGAGACGCGGCTGGCGAACGCGATCGCGCAGGGCGGATCGTCTTTGGAGCGGACCGCGCCAACGTCTTCCGCCGAATGGGCCGCTTCAATGACGGCTTTCTTGGCCGCCGTTTCCGCCGGTACACCGACGCCGGGGGGCGGAAGCGTGGCGGCCTTGGCGGGCGCCCTGGCGGCGGCGCTCGGCGTAATGGGGTGTCGGATCGGACCACCGCGGAGCGGCGGTGCAGCGGCGGACTCCCCGGCGGCTTCGAAGCCGGATCTCGATTGGGCGAGGATCGAGCTCCGCCTTCTGGAGCTACGCGACAAGTTGCGACAGTTGATGCAAGCCGATGCCGACGCCTACGAGACCGTGCTGCGCGCGTATCGCTTGCCGAAGACCGATCCGGTGAGAGCCGAGGCTGTCACGGCGGCCTTACAAAAGGCCACGGAGGTGCCGTTGGAGACTGCGACCTTGACGGCGGAAACCGGGGAGCTCTTGCGCTCGCTGCTTCGCCGCGTCAAGCCGTCCGTCGCCACGGACGTTAAGGTCGGTCTGTGGATGGCGGTTGCAGCGATTGAGGGTGCAAGGGAGAATGCGGCGGTAAATCTAAAATCGCTAACAAATCAAGATGTTGCCAGTCACCTCAAGACGAAGCTTCAGGCTGTCGAACGGAGCCTTGAGGACCTGAAACGTTTGTGATATACTTCCCCCCTCGCGATTTTGCACAAGCAACCTAAACCTAATAGGTGGGTGATTGTTCCACGGGAAGGGCGCAGGCAGAGTGACATGGAAATCAAGGTATTCAACAACAATGTAGAAAAGGCGCTGAAGGTCGCCAAAAAAAAGCTGGCCGGAGAAGGGCTTTTCCGTGAGCTGAAGCGGCGCCGGTTCTACGAGAAACCCAGCGTACGCAAGAAGGCCAAGCAACGCGAAGCTCAGCGGCGCCGGCAGAAGTGGCTCGCCAAGCGTCGGATGGACTGACTCCCTCGCAGCCTTTCCCCTCCCCGCGCCGGTTTTTGCCTTTCGGGTTGTTCGCGACCTCCCGCGTTAGCATGCGTGACGAGGAGATTCATGCCGTGCTGCGCATCCTGCGCAAGGAAGTGCAGCGGTGGCAAGACCCTGTGGTGGGCGTCGTGGCCAAGGAATCCGGTCGCGACCCATTCCGAATTTTGATTTCCTGCCTGCTCAGCCTCCGGACCAAGGACCGTACGACCGCCGAAGCCAGTGCGCGGCTGTTTGCCTTGGCCGCCGATCCGGCCACCATGCTGGAACTGCCCAGGCAGCGCATCGAGCGGACCATCTATCCGGTCGGGTTCTACCGCACCAAGGCCAAACAGATCCACGAGATTTGCCGCCGGCTGTTGGATCGCTACGGCGGTCGGGTGCCCGACTCAATCGATGAACTGCTCACCTTGCCCGGGGTCGGAAGGAAGACGGCCAATCTGGTCGTCACGGTCGGTTATCAAAAGCCCGGCATTTGCGTGGACGTCCATGTTCATCGGATCAGCAACCGTTGGGGATACGTGAGGACGAACACCCCGGAGCAGACGGAGGAGGCCCTCCGCAAGAAGCTGCCGCGGCGATACTGGATTACTTACAACGACTTACTCGTGCCATTCGGGCAGAATCTCTGCCTGCCGGTCTCTCCTTACTGTAGCCGGTGCAAGCTCACCCGATATTGCGAGCGGGTGGGGGTGGCGAAATCCCGTTAGAGGAAAAGGACGCGTTTGTTTGGTTTGTCTGGTTTATCCGGTTAAACCAAATAAACCTGCCAAACGAGACAAACCAGAAGCATATTCAGATGAACAGCTTCGTTTCCGCGTCGGCGGTGAGAGTGAGAATGGCGGGCAGGCCAAGGATTTCATCGACGTTCTTGGCCACGGCGGTGGGATCGACGCCCATATATTCGAGTCCGGCGCTGCAGGCGATCACGCGAAAACGTCCTACCAGGCGGGCTTCCTGGAACATCTCTGAAATTTTTGGAACTTTTTTTTCTTGCAGGAGTCGGCGGACTTCTTCGGCCGAGCCCATATATTCCGATGGAAAATCGATCTCGTCGATCCGTCCCTGGGCCAATTTCTTGATCGTCCAGAACAACAGGATGACGATCACGTCTTTGCCCATTGCGGCGGCGGTCAGCCCCAAGGTGGCGACCTGGTGGAGTTTGTCGTAGGTCGCATTGTGGGCGAAGATGACGAATTTGGGTTTCTGTTGCACGGGTTTTTCCTCGGCTCGTGGGAGGTGATTATACCGTCGGCGTCAAAACCTTCACAAGCCGCGGACGCTGGCGCCTAGGAAGATTTTGTCATGGGGATGTCCAGGCGATGACGCGCGGCCGCGGTAATCGCCTCGGGATATCCGGCGTCGGCGTGCCGCAGAATAGCGAGGGCCGGATCGTTCGTGAGCACGCGCTCGATCTTTCGAGTGGCTTCCGGCGTGCCCTCCGCCACTGTGGCCTGGCCTGCGTGCAAAGAGTAGCCGATCCCCACGCCGCCGCCGTGGTGAAGCGCAACCCAGCACGCGCCGGAGGCGGTGTTCAAGAGCGCATTGAGGATGGGCCAGTCGGCGATGGCGTCGCTGCCGTCGCGCATGGCTTCCGTTTCTCGATGGGGAGAAGCGACCGAGCCTCCGTCCAGATGATCGCGGCCGATAACGACCGGCGCCTTGAGCCTGCCGATGCGAACCAGCTCATTGATCCGAAGACCCATCGCTGCGCGCTCACCGTATCCCAGCCAACAGATCCGCGCCGGCAACCCCTGGAACGCCACCCGTTCGCGCGCCAGCGTGATCCACCGTTGCAGCCGTGCGTTGTTTGGGAACAGCTCCAGGGCCGCTTGATCGATGACCGCGATGTCCGAGGGGTCGCCCGACAACGCGATCCAGCGAAACGGCCCCGTGCCTTCGCAAAACAGGGGCCTGATATAGGCGGGTACGAAACCGGGAAACGCATAGGCGTCTTTGACACCCCGCTGAAATGCCATCGTCCGGATGTTGTTGCCATAGTCGAACACGATCGCGCCGGATTTTTGCATAGCCAGCATGGCCAGCACATGTGCCGCGATCGAATCCAACGCCCGCTCGACATATTCGGACGGCTTGCTTTGCCGCAACTCAGCCGCCGCAGCGAGGGAAAGACCGGCCGGGATGTATCCGTTGAGCGGATCGTGGGCCGAAGTCTGATCCGTGACGAGGTCCGGCACCACGCCGCGACGCACAAGGTCGGGCAGGACCTCCGCGCAGTTGCCCACCAACCCAACGGACAACGGCTCCCTCTTCGCCCGGGCCGCCATGACCCAGGCAAGCGCCTCGTCCACCGAAGCGGTCATCCGGTCGCAATAGCGGGTCTTGATCCGACGTTCGATCCGGAGTGGATCCACTTCGACGCACAGAATGGCGGCGCCGTTCATAGTGGCGGCCAGCGGCTGGGCGCCACCCATGCCCCCCATGCCGCCGGTCAGGACGAATCGTCCCGCGAGATCGCCGCCGAAATGCTTCGCCGCCGCCGCGGCGAACGTTTCGTATGTCCCTTGCACGATGCCTTGCGTGCCGATGTACATCCACGATCCGGCTGTCATCTGGCCAAACATGATCAAGCCCAACGCTTCCAGCCGATGGAACTCTTCCCAGGTGGCCCATCGGCTGACCAGGTGGGAATTGGCGATCAATACCCGCGGCGCCCACTCATGTGTGCGAAGAACGCCCACCGGTTTGCCCGATTGCACGAGCAGGGTCTGATCGTGGTCCAAGGCTTGCAGCTCGCGGACGATGGCGTAGTAGGCGTCCCAGTTGCGCACAGCCTTGCCGCTCCCGCCGTAGACGATGAGATCGCGCGGGTTCTCCGCGACCTCGTCGTCCAAGTTGTTCATCAGCATGCGGAGCGCAGCTTCCTGCGGCCAGCCTTTGCAGGAGAGCGTCGGCCCGCGCGACGCCCGGATCATTTCTGTTTCTCCGTCTTGACCTGGGCTTTTACCCCGTTGATGAAGGCGTCGATGGCAGCGTCCACTTCCCCCGAGGTCATGGCGCGGTCGTGGTTCTCGCTCTCGTCCACGATGTAGGTCTCGTTGTCTTTTTCCTGACGGACCACCACAGTGTTCTCAGGAGTGACCTCGATCATCATGAACCACTCCCTGGCGCCTTTCCGAATGGAGACTTCTTTCGCGAAGGTGCCTGAGCTGACTGTCCCTCTCTTGCTCACTTCAACCATCAGGTCGTCGCTCTCGGCGGCGACGGACCGGGTTGCGAACATGGGAATCGTGCCGGCTGCTCCGGCCAGGACGACTGACAGGAGAGTCGGCAAGCCGGTCACAAGTGTCCGTCTCAGCGTGCAGAGAATTGGGCTCCGGTCGTTCATGACGGTCTCCTTCGTCTGCGCTTCGAATCGGAGAGCACGGTGGTCAGCGCGCCGCTCGCCACCAAGCTCCGGACCCGCTCGATGTCGGGCGCCAGAACACGGTCCTGCACGACGCGCGGAACCCGCTGCCTGATGAGTTGAAGGGTCCGGCGGCTTCCTGCGCCGGGTTGCAAGGGGCGATGGAATTCCACTCCCTGAGCCGCGCACAACAGTTCGATCGCCAGGATGTGTTCCGTGTTGGACAGGATCTGCTTCAACTTCAACGCCGATCCCATGCCCATACTGACGTGATCTTCCTGGTTTCCGGAGGTGGGAATCGAATCGACCGAGGCCGGGTGCGAGAGCACCTTGTTCTCCGAGGCTAAAGCCGCGGCCGTGACCTGCGCCAGCATGAAACCGGAGTTCAGTCCCGGGTCCGGGCTTAGGAACGGAGGCAAATCGCCGTACTCGGGATTGATCAGACGTTCGATGCGCCGCTCGGAGATGCTGGCCAGTTCGGTCATGGCGATGGCCAAATAGTCGAGCGCCAGACCGAGCGGCTGCCCGTGAAAATTTCCGCCGGACAGCACTTCCTCCCCTTCGGCGAAAACCAAAGGATTGTCCGTCACACTGTTCATTTCGATGCACAAGGTTCCGCGGACGTGATCGAGTGCGTCACGCACAGCACCGTGTACCTGCGGCATACAGCGGAGACTATAGGCATCCTGCACGCGGGGACAGCGCAGGTGCGAAATGCGGATCTCGCTCCCGGCCACGAGGGCCCGCAGATTAGCCGCAACGGTGCGTTGCCCCCGATACGGACGCAGTCGATGGATGCGCGGGTCGAACGCGACCGGCGTCCCTTTCAAAGCTTCCAGTGACAGGGCGCCAGCCACATCGGCGGCGTCGACCAGCAGCTCGCAACGGCGCAAGGCCAGTAACCCGACCGCGAGCATCGCCTGGGTGCCGTTGAGGAGCGACAGCCCTTCCTTCGCCTCCAAGTGTAGAGGCTTCAAACCGACCTGCGCAAGCGCGGCCCGTCCTGGCACGCGGCGCGGACCGACGAAGGCTTCGCCTTCTCCGATCAAAATCAGCGCAAGGTGGGCGAGCGGGGCAAGATCGCCGCTCGCACCGACCGATCCCCGGGAAGGGATCACTGGCAGGACATCATGGTTGAGCAGGGTCAACAGCGACTCCACGATCGCGGGTCGGACGCCGCTGTGTCCCCGCGCCAGCACGTTGGCGCGCAGAAGCAGCATACCGCGCGTCTCTTCGCGGCTGAGCGGATCGCCGACGCCGGCGGCGTGGCTGCGGACCAGATTCATCTGGAGTTGACGGATGTCGGACGGCGAGATGCGCTGATCGGCCAGCTTGCCGAAACCAGTCGTAACACCGTAGACGGGGTCGGAACGCGCCGCCACCCGCTTGATCACCTGGTAGGCGGCCGTCATACGGCGCTTGGCGAGGGGAGCCAGCCGGACCGGGCGACGGCCCACCACGACGTCGTAGAAGGACGCGAGCGTCAGGTCTTCGCCGGTCAGCATCAACGGCTTCACGGCTGCGGATTATAGCCCGCCGGAAGATACGGAAAAAGTCAAAGTAGCCTCATGACTTTTTCTGGAAGCCTTTGCTAGGATGCGCGCCCGATGGAAGCGCTGTCGTGGGACACCATCCTGGCCTGGCTGGCCGTTCTGTCGGTGGTCGGATTTATCGGGACCCTTATCGCCATTCCGTATGTGTTGGTCAGGCTTCCGGCCGACTATTTCGATGTCCGCGTGCCGAGGACCTGGATGAAAGACCGACACCCGATTCTGCGGATGATCGGGCTGATTGCCAAGAACGCCATTGGCGTGATTTTCTTCCTGGCCGGTGTCGCCATGCTGTTTCTGCCGGGTCAAGGGATTCTGACGATGCTGATCGGCGTCTCATTGATGGATTTTCCCGGCAAGCGCCGCTTGGAAGCGAAGCTGATCGGGCAGCCGACCGTGCTCCAGGCCATCAACGCGATGCGGAAAAAATTCGGCAAGCCGCCGCTGACGGTGAAAGGCGATCCGTAGAAACCGTATCAACCAGACAGACAAAATTGACATGCCCGTGCTTTATCTCATCGACGGCAGCGCCTACGTCTATCGTGCCTTCTTCGCGCTCCCGCCGTTGTCGAATTCTAAGGGCCTCCAGACCAACGCGGTCTATGGCTTCACCACGATGCTGATGAAGATTCTCCGCGAGCATCGGCCGGACGGCTTGGCCGTGGTGTTCGATGAAAAGGGACCGACCCTGCGCCACGATGAGTTCAAGGATTACAAGGCCCAGCGGCCGCCGATGCCGGAGGGAATGAGTGCGCAGATGCCGTACATCCATCGCGTGGTGGAGGCATTCGGGCTCCCCGCCGTGCGACTGGCCGGCTATGAGGCGGACGATCTGATCGGCACCCTCTCACGCAAGGCGGAGGCGGCGGGGTTCGACGTCGTCATCGTCACCGGCGACAAGGATATGTTCCAACTGCTGACACCACATGTCCGCATTTACGATCCGGTCAAGGACAAATGGTACGGCGAAGCCGAGTGCCGCGAACGGTTCGGCGTCGAGCCGACCCGGGTCGTGGAGGTGATGGGGCTGATGGGCGATGCCACCGATAACATTCCGGGAGTCAAGGGGATCGGCGAGAAGACGGCGATTAAGTTGATCACACAGTTCGGCAGCATCGACGAGTTGTTGCGGCGTGTGGAGGAGGTCACCCCCCCAAGGACCAGAGCCTTGCTGATCGAACAGGCGGACAACGCCCGCTTGAGTCGGCGGCTCGCGACGATTCAGACGGACGCGCCTCTCGAATTCGATCCGGGACAATTTGCCGTCCGGCCAGCCTATGGGGAAGAACTGATTGCCCTGCTGCGGGAGCTCGAGTTCACCAGCTTGCTCAAAACGCTCCAGTCGGCCGGGACCGTCGGCGACGCGCTTGGCTCCGAGGTCCGCATGATCAAGGATTCGGCCGATGCGCGACGTTTCGTCGATACGGTCGGGGATACGGATATGGTGGCGCTCCAATGCGTCTGCAGCGGCGCAGACGGTACCCCGGAACCGGCGGGAGTGCGGGCAATCCTCCAGGGCCTCGCCGTGAGCGTGTCCAACGGCGTGACGGTCTTTGCCGCACCACCTCACCCGGAGTCGCTTCGCGCCGGTCGGCCTGACCCAGTCCATGCGCTTCTGGAGCCGCTGGCCGATCTGCTCCAGAGTCCGACACGGCTCAAAGCGGTGCACGATCTGAAGTTGGCTCTACTCGCCTTGGGCCGGGCCGGATGGGAGCTGGGGCCGCCCTGGTTCGATACGATGATCGCCGATTATCTGTTGAACCCCAATCGCCGGTCCCATTCGCTGGAGACGGTGGCGATGGACCTGCTCGGCTATCGGCTGGGGGTCGGACAGGCGACCGCGTCAACCGAAAACGAAACGTCGAGGCGGTTGTTCGACGAGCCCGGCGACGAAGCCGAACAGCGGACGGCCGAGCTGGCGGCCGAATCGGCGTCGGTGATCCTCCGGCTCGTGCCGCTGCAGAAAGAACGGCTGCAAGAGCAAGGAAGTTGGCGACTCTTCGAAGACGTGGAAATGCCGCTCGTGCCGGTGCTGGCCGAGATCGAGCGCAACGGGTTCCTGCTCGACGTGCGGGCGCTCGATCAGCTCAGCAAAGAGTTGGAACGGGAGCTCGATCGGATGATGGAAACGATCGCGCATTTCGCGGGGGGGGAATTCAACATCAATTCGCCCAAACAGCTCGCGGCCGTGCTCTTCGACAAGCTGGGCCTCACGCCGATCCGCAAGACCAAGACAGGCTATTCGACCGACGAAGACACGTTGACGCAGTTGGCGACGCAACATGAACTGCCGGCGCTGATTCTCAACTATCGCAGCCTCAGCAAGCTCAAGTCCACCTATGTCGATGCGCTCCCACAACTCGTCAATCCCGAGACGGGCCGGCTGCATACGTCCTTGAACCAGACCGTGGCCGCGACCGGGCGCCTGTCTTCGACCGAGCCCAATTTGCAGAACATTCCTGTGAAAGGAGAATACGGACTCCGGATCCGCGAAGCCTTCATCGCACCGCCCGGCCATCTGCTGTTGTGCGCCGACTACAGCCAAATCGAGCCGCGCATTCTCGCCCATCTCTCCCAGGACGAGCGGTTGTTGCGGGTATTTGAGCGGGGCGAAGATATTCACACGGCGACGGCGGTGGAGATTTTCCGGCTGCCGCCGGAGCAGATCACCCGAGAGATGCGGCGGGCGGCCAAGACCGTCGTCTTCGGGATCGTGTACGGGATCAGCCCGTTCGGTCTGGCGCAGAACATCGGCGTCTCGCAGACCGAGGCGAAGAAATACATCGACACATACTTCGAGCGGTACGCGGGCGTGAAAGCCCTGCTGGATCGCACTATCGCCGAGGCCAAAGAGAAAGGATACACCACGACGATCCTCGGCCGCCGAAGGCCGATCCCCGAACTGCAGAGCGCCGATCCGACCCAGCGCAACTTCGGCGAGCGCATGGCGGTGAACAGCCCGATTCAAGGCTCCGCGGCTGACCTGATCAAAGTCGCCATGATCGACGTCCACAAACGGCTCCGTGCCGAACTGCCTGGCACCAAGATGATCCTTCAGGTCCACGATGAGCTGATCTTCGAGACGCCGGAGAACGAGCTGGCTCATGCGAAGCAGCTTGTGAAAACCGAGATGGAAGCTGTCGGGCCCAAGTTGGGGCTCTCGGTGCCGCTGAAGGTAGATGTGGGAGCGGGGAAAAATTGGCGCGCCGCCCATCCGTAGCGCGCGACCCGCGTATGACGGGGCTTCTGCGGAGGCGGGAGAACGGGTTACTTGGAGATGGCAATGGCAGGGACCATGGCACGGGAGACGTCGGTGACGGTCAATTGGAACAATTGATAGACCAGCGCGAACGCTTCGCGGTCCCAGCTTGCCGTTGGGTCACTGGCGATCCAATAGACGCGCCCGTTATACATGACCGCCAAAGCGGCGTCTGCGGGAGCGGACTCGCTTGTGTGGATCGCAAGCGTGCGCACCGGGTTCAATCCGTGAAAGCGGCTCCGTGGATCGGGCTCGACCCCGTATTCAGGTGTCTGTGCCAGTGTGTGCGCCACAAAGTTCAGGATTTCATACAGGCTTCGAAGCTTGATCAGGCCGCGAAACGCATAGGTTCCGCCAGGGCCTTCAGGGCGAATGTCGATCAGGATCGCGTTCGGCGGCGCCTGAACCGCGCTGTCCTGCCAGCGTTTTCGCTCGGCGTTGGGTAAGTGCTCCGGGTTCATGTTCGTGATAACCGTGCGTCCCGTGACCTGCCGACGGAGCACGTAATGGCCATCCGGTCCTGTTTTGCTCCACTGATATCCATGCGTCAACGCGCCGAGCACTTCAGTCGCCGTGGGCGGTTGCGGCAAGAGGGCCTCTTGCTCTTCTTCATAGCGCAACGGCCCAATGAACAACGCCTTAGCCTCGTGGAGTGCCGCCAGGTGCATGACCAGGCGTCGAAACTCCTCATAATCACCTGGCTTGGCCGGATCGTTCACGATAAGGCGGCGTCCGCTCGGTTCATCGAGATAGAATGCGCGCCCCATCAGCCGCAGCAGCAGGTGCAGATTGCGACCTTCGTGCACCACAAAGTCGAATTTCATATGGTCCAACGGGGTCAGGATCCGCCTGGCGAATTCTTCTCCTTGGATCGGCACAATGCTGATCGTCGGATTTTCCGCCACAGACGCGCCAAGGGTCAGCCCGTATGTGTTTCGAGAAAATGCGGTCCCTCCACGCTCGAAAATCTGGCCGCTCACGCCGGCGTTGGAGCGAAAGTCGAATGTGGCGGCGATGTTCGAGGTCACCGTGAAATGCACCGGCGCTTCCTGATGGAGCCGCGCGATATTCAGCAACAGCATCTCGCTCTCCGCCTCCGCGACGCTCCGATCGTATTCCAGCATCGCCCGGTGCAGCGCGACCGGACTCAAACAGCCGGCCGGGAATCCGAGTAAGACCGCGCAGGCCGCGAGATGCCAGGGCCGGACCATCCACCGTCTTGTACAGGCGAATATGCGGACTGCTTGCTCTGCCACGATGCACCCGGTTCTTGTCCCAGAGAGACTCCGGTCGGACACCCGATCTCGGCGTTCAATCTCCCTGCGCAATTGTAAGTCGAATGGGTCCCGTGGAAGAAGGGCGGCGTCGCTCTCCGCCAGACAAGACCGCCCGGAAGCTTTCCGGGAGTGCGCTGGGCAATTGGGTGCACGAGCCGCGGGTTGGGAGGGCCATTGCCGCGCGGTCAAAGCCGCAACCCGATCTTCCAGGGATCGCATGGTCAACCGATCGAGTCGCGGGGCCGTCGCCTTTTTCACGGACCGGTTTTCCCGTCGTGGACGTCGTTCACCCGCGAAGCCATCCGCCGATACCCCCGGCCGCCCGCAGTCTCGCCGCAGCTTCTCCTCGTACCTGTTCGACTGCGGCGCCCTGTTCAAAGGCGCGCTCGGCTGCTCGGGCGACGAGATCGGGCACCTGACGAAGACGGCCGTTGCAATAGGCGCACATGTCCCGTCCCTGTGAAAAGAGGGCTGCGCAATGCTCACACTCCCATCCCTCGCTCTGAATTCCCTCGGCGTGCACCAGTTGCCAGACGCGGCCCTCCTGGATGAAAACCAGGGTGTCATCCAGCCCGATCACCGCACGCTCGTTTTTGCTAGCCGAGGCGATCAACGATTCGACCAACTCGTGCTCGTACGCCCGTTCGACGTGCTGGATGACGGGCAGGAGCGCGTTCAGGACATCGGAGGGACCAGCGTCGATCGGCAGAGGCAGTTCCGCCACTACCCGTGTCCGGAGGCGTTTAGGGAGCAGCCTTCGCAATTCGGCCGTCGCTTCCGTCGGGCCGGCCAACACCAGCCGGTCAAAGGCGTACTCAGTGAAGAGCCGATCCGTCTCCCGGGCTACGCATTTCAGATGCCACAGGGCGTGCATGTCCGCTTTGCGTTGAAACTGTTGGTGCGACCACAGCCGGTCGGTCCCGATACTCTTCACTCGATGGACATCCCTAGCTGCGAACACGCCCGTGTGTTCTGCGATCTCTCCCAGGAACACCGTAAAGAGACGCGCGCGGGCACGGTCGGTGAGGATCACCCCGTACCGTTCGTGCTCATCCAGCGCGTCCAACAGCGGGCGGACGAACGGGGTGTCGCTCCAGAACACATCGTTGCGTAACCTGACGCGCAGCTCGCGCCACCACAGAAAATGCTCCGATTCGTCGCAGAAGATGCACAGGCTTTGGGCGGACGGTACATACTCACCTACAAGCGTCCGCACGCGCGCAGCGTCCCGCTCGAATTCTCGCAGGAACGGAGTCTGGGCAAGTTGTCGCTCGAGTGAGCGCAGCATGTTGTCCAGCGCAACCTCAAACCCCCGATTGAGATTCGCCGGCCGGGCTTGGTCCACGTCGAGATACGCGCTGAGCACGGGGCTCCCGGGAGTCGGTTCTCTGGCCAATAAGGTGTCGATGTCCGAGCGCGTGATCATGTTTCCTTCCTGGCGACCGTCGAACCGGACGTGCTGCCCAACACGGCTTCGACCCGCCGGCGCACGGAGGCCGGCGCTTCGATCGTGGGAGCGGTGCCGAAGAACGCCACCGCCGCTCGCATGGAGCGTGCCCACGACGCGCATCGAGGACATGCGCGCAGATGCCGGCGCACCTTGCGATCCATCTGTCCGTCGGGCAAGCCGAACGGATAGGCGGTGAGTAATGTCACGGTCCGACTGCAGGAAAGCATTCGTGTTCTCATGATGCCGGTCCGTCGCTACGCAGGAACGGCCAGGCGGACTTCAGCCAGCTTCTGGCTGAGGAAGACGCGCGCACGTTCGAGCGCCTCCGCGGCGTCTCTCTCAGTCATCTCCAATAAGTGGGCCGTTTCCGCGATGGAACAGCCTTCTCCATGGTGGAGCACAAACGCTAGGCGCCAGCGCTTCGGAAGCTGCGCGAGCGTTTGATTGATATACCGCTGGAGTTCGCGGCTCTCGAACACTTGTTCCGGCGTCGGGATAAACGGAGCGGGCACGAGATCCTCGAGCCGAAGGACCTCATCTGGTTGATAGAAGTCGTAGATCTCGTCCTCCGAAGCCCGCCTGCTGGCCGTGTCTTCCAGCCGGGCGTCCCGTCCGGTCTTTCGCAGCCGTTCCACTTCCGCCTCGACCTGTTCGATCGCCATCTTCAACAGCCAGCGGTCAATGGGAAGCGTCTCCGGACGCCGATGAAAATCGCGGGCCGCGCGCAACACGACCGCGTCTACGATGTCCTCGGCCGTCACTTGGCCAGGCAGGAGCTGACCTGAAGCGAGGTGCGCGGCGATCTCGCGGCGGGCAAAGCTGTAGAGTTTGTCCAAATGGGTGTGGACAACGTCCAGAAGCGCCATGCGTTCGCGTTCCGGCAGCGGCAGCGATCTGGTTTCTACGGCCTGTGCCGGTTCCTTGCGTCCTTCTCGTCTCTTCCAGATCGGCTCCCGGCGGAGAAACGCTTTATGTTTTTTGAGCTGGCGCTCCAATTCCTGGAATGCGTCCTTGAGCGCGAGCTCCGCCTCCGGCCGCTCTTCCTTCGCCACCAAAGTTCGCCCGGGCACATCCAGCAGCAAAGACACCCGGAACAGCATCCGCGTCGCATGCTTTTCGATGACGCCGCGGAGATAGACCAGATCCTCTGCGAATATTTTCACCTGCCGCTCCAATGTGGCGCGAAGCCGGTCCAACATCCGGCTGAGACGCGAACCGCCCTCGAACCCTTTGAAAGAGACGTGCCACTTCACAATCGTATCCCTCCGTCAGCCTCGGCGACAGACCGCTCCGGCGGATCACGCTCCCCGCTCGCCCACGTTTCCCGCCGACATCCGTGTCCTCCTGACGGTTTCGGCGACTCGTGCGTTGAATGCGTTACGGAGCGAAACTTCAGAATTCTTCGAACAGGCTAATAATCATCCGGCTCCCTGCGGTCAACGGAAAGCGACGAAGAAGAATCTCCCGTTGGGAGAACGGTGCGGCTATCGGAGTTGGAATGTCGCGCGGGCCGGCGGCAGCCGGGGGGAACGTTTTATTTTATTGTGACAAATTCCTTGTCAACCTGGGCGGATTTGCTACAACCATGATCCATCCATGATTCACCTCATCACCCAGTCTGATAACTTGGTCTGATGGAAGACGTGGTTTCGCCAGCGTATCGCTCCGAAGCGGCATGGGTCCTTGTCGTCGCGTCTGGCGTATTGGCGATCGGAACGGCTTCCATAGACGCTCAGCGGGTACCGCTTCTGCTGGTGCCGCTGTCGTTTCTGCTGGCTGCGTACGGCGCCGGCGCATGGTTCGCACGGGTGTGCGGAGAGATCGACCGCAAAGCGCGTTGTCCGGTCTTCGGGCTCGTCACCCGGTTGGGGCTCGGTGTCGCCGGGCTCTCCTTCGCCGTTACGCTGATGGCCATGGGAGGCGGGCTTTGGTTCAGCCCCGTTGTGGTTCTCCCAAGCATTGCGGTCGGGTTGCGGAGTCTCATGCAAACCGTCCGTAACCTCGGACACGGTCCGCCTCCGATGAGACCAGCGCTGGCCGGACTTGTCCTAGGCGCTGCATGGCTTGTCGCCTGGCTGTGGGCGACGATTCCTCCGATCTTCTTTGACGAGCTGGTCTATCATCTGGTGATTCCTCAACGAGCGTTGGCGACTGGCCGTCTGGAGGATACCCCGTGGGTGTTCTACACCCTGATGCCG
Organism: Nitrospira calida; assembly: GCF_976986435.1. NCBI lineage: Bacteria > Pseudomonadati > Nitrospirota > Nitrospiria > Nitrospirales > Nitrospiraceae > Nitrospira > Nitrospira calida. Next base: position 3,620,900 of record NZ_OZ335950.1, on the reverse strand, counting down.
CACGCCTCGGATGTCCTGCTGGCCTGGGGCATGGCGTTCGCGGGAGACCTTGGTGCGCGTGCCACGCATTTCTCGATGTGGATCGTCTGTTCACTGGCGGCGTGGGCGCTGGCCCACGCCCTTGCGGGCTCTTGCGCATCGGTTCGAGGCGTAGTCCTTGCGGTCTGCGCCCTGGCGGCGTCGCCGACAGTGTGGTTTCTGGCGACCTTGCCGTTCGCGGAACTCTGGCTCGCGACCGCCGTGCTGATCAGCAGCCTCATCCTCGTCAGACCGGACCTGTACACGCGGCCGTGGCTCGCCCTGGGCTTGCTCCTCGGATTGGCCGCGACGCTCAAACTCACCGGCCTGGTTTGGGTCGCCGCCGCGCTGGCCGCGGCTCTGGCGATGCGGTGGACCTGGACGGAGGCGCTCAAAGCGGGACTGGCGGCCTGGGGCGCCGTGCTCCCTTGGTGGCTTCGCGCCTTCCGGTCTACCGGCAATCCGGTCTATCCATTGGCCTATCGGTGGCTGGGGGGAACCGGCTGGAACGACGAGAATCAGGCCCGTTTGCTTGCCGACTTGCCCTATGGATCGGCAAGCTTGGGAGCGGCGGACCTCCTGCGCCTTCCCTTCGACATTCTTCAACACCCGGAGCAATTCGGGTCTGCGGGCGACGCGGGCACGGTCGCGGTTCTTTCGACCGGTGTCCTCCTCGCCATGCCCGTGTTGTCGAGGCTCGCCCGTCGGGATACCCGCCACCAACGCTGGGGCGATGCGGGAGCGGTCTTTGTGTTGATCGCTGGGACATGCTGGGTGCTCACCACTCCCACCGTCCGATTTTTCGCTCCCGTGCTTGCCCTCGGTCTCGCTTCGCTTGCAGCCATCGGCCTGCGCCTTCGAGGGTATGCCCAGGCGTTCATGATAACGCTCCTCGGAGTTGCCGGCGTTCTGGGCGCGCAGAGTTTTCTTAACCAACACATGCAGGTCTTTTCCTCGGATCGGATCGCGCTGGGACGGGAAACGCGCCACAGCTTCTTGAGCAGGAATCTGGAGCACTTTCATGCTGCGGAATTCGTTCGTGCCGCGTTGCCTCCGGACGCCCGTGTCTTGTTCATCGGGGAAACCCGGCCCTATCATTTCGCCCGTGCTGGGATTGCGCCTTCGGCGATGGATTTCCACCCCCTCTCGCAATGGGTCGCGGAAGCGTCCTCGCCGGAAACCCTCGCAGCCAGACTGGCGGAAGAGGAGATTACCCACGTGGTTCTCAATGTTCGCGAGTTCCATCGCCTGCACAAGGCTTACGGGTATCTCGCGTTTCGTGGGCAAGAAGCGGAAGAGCAGGACCGGCGGCTGAAGGCGTTACCACGGGCGCTGAAGCTCTTATTCCAACGCAACGGCGTGTATGTCTTTGAAGTGCCGCGCCAGCAAGAATGAGCAATCAATTGCGAGCGCTCCATGATACGGGGCGCCGAGATTCACGGCAATGGATCCCTTCAAAAGCGGGGGTCGGAAAGGTCCTTGCATCGATGGCAACTCCGGAAGCGGGTGACCGTCCCAAACTGTCGGTGGTCATCCCCGTCTATAATGAACGCGCGACGATCGAGGAGGTGCTACGGAGAGTGAGTGCGGTTCCGATCGACAAGGAGATCATCGTCGTCGATGACGGGTCCGACGACGGAACTGCGGAGCTTCTTGAGCGATTCAGCTCCCGGTCTTCGCAGCCTCATCAGGAGTCGGTCTCGAAGGACGGTAAGGAAGGCTATGGAAATGTTCGGGTTCTGTTCCAAGAACGCAACCGCGGCAAAGGGGCGGCGCTCCGGCGCGGATTCCAAGCGGCGCGCGGCGAGATCGTGATCGTGCAGGATGCCGACCTCGAATATGATCCCCGAGACTATCCCCAGCTTCTCGATCCTATCGAGCGGGGCGTCGCGGACGTCGTCTACGGCTCGCGATTCATGGCCGGCCCCCACCGCGTCCTGCTGTTTTGGCATTACGTCGCGAATAAGACGTTGACGACACTTTCCAATATGCTGACGAATCTCAACCTGTCCGATGTATGGACGGGCTATAAGGCGTTCCGTAAAGAGGTGTTGGACACCATCGCGCTGCAAGAAGATCGGTTTGGGTTTGAACCGGAGATCACGGCAAAAATCGCCGAAGGTGGGTGGCGGATCTATGAGGTGGGCATTTCGTATTATGGGCGCACGTATCAAGAAGGGAAGAAAATCACCTGGAAGGACGGCGTGAGGGGGATTTGGTGCATTCTTCGCTACAACTGGTTCTCTTGATGGGGGCGCGGAAGGGCGCCCAACCCGGTGAATGGACGGGGAATCGCATGCCAGCCCACTCGCGTCGGCCTTGTGAGAATCGAGTCGGGAGCTAGCCGCTACCTGGAGCGTACAGCGTACGCACGATTTCGCTCGTATTGAACAGCATCGCGTTCATCCGCGTGTAGGCTGCATGGCCGAAGAGGTGGTCGAGAGGGTTGGTGGAGCCGGTGCAGTCTTTGTAATCGACCAGGCGGCACAGGCCGTCGGTCGGGCACCGGACGGCGCGGCGAACGCATTCCAGCCAGCGTTCGAAACCGTCGTAGGGCTCGACCAGTTCCCACAGCGCTTTGTTGGCTGCTTTGGCTTCTTCCGTGGTCGGCACCGCGTCGCTGGCGGCGACGGCCAGTTGCTGCACATAATCGCCGCCCCAAGCGACCGGCATCTCCATGGTGATCTGCGGCAGCTCCATTTTCGCCAGCCAGGTTTTCCCGTCGGTTCTCAACACCCGGTGATTCACCACGTGGAGCAGGTTTCCTAAGCCGGACGGGTCCCATCCATAGCGCACCGGGGTCCCGAATGTAACGACATCCAGCGCCACACCGGTCAAGATTTCGGTCGCATGCGCTCGTTCCAGCCGGTCGAGCATCGCCGACAGTTCGACGTGCGTTGTCTGCTCCGCGTATTTGCGCAAGATTTCGAACACCCGCTTTCGTCCGACGATCGGGGCCGGCGTGAGGAGATTCGAGGCGAAGGCCAGCACTTGCCCGGCGTGGCCGTGGGCCTGAATTAGAATCCGGTCGCCGTCCCGGAGTTGATGCTCCCTGCATAGAGCGCGCAAGCGATCAAGCAACCTGCAGGCGGCGAGTGCCCGTCCGAGGTGGTGGTGCTCGCTCGACCAGAGCTCGCGCACGCAGACAATCGGTTTCGACACCGCCTTGTTGACGGCCTTGCTGAACACATCCACGTAGGCGCCGGTAAAATTGCCGGCGTCGCCGGCCCGCTCATCGAGCAGCTTCTTGGTCGGCTCGTCATTAGCAAACGGTGGCTTGAGGCCGGTGCGGCTGCTCGGCAAGCCGTTGTCGCCCTCGCGCATCAGGGCCAACAGGGCGTCGACCCCGGAAATCCCCCTCGAGTAACCGCGCTTCAGACCGCCTGCTTCGTCCAGGCGCTGTACACCGAAAAGATCGCTTCCCAGAAAGGTCCCGTGGAAGAACACCACCACCCGTACCCCCGCTTGCGATAGCTTGACGCCCAGCGCGGCCATCGCGTCCAGCCAGGCGGGCGAATCCGGCGGAGCGCCGGCGGTCAGCTCGCGAAAGCCGACCCGGTCGCCGGGATTTCTGCGGGACATCTCATCGTGCTGAAAATTGTTGTCGATCGGCATGGCGGGATGTACTTACCCGAAACGGGCTTCGGAGTGCAAATGGTCGAAATAGGGTCGGAAGTGTGCGGTTCAGCGGACGACCGCGGGGGGTGAGACCGGAGCCTCCGGCGCAGGTGGGGGAGCGATCCGGGTCTTCGGCATCACGGCGGTGGCGGTGCATGTGCCGCCCGCTTCATCGATCTGACGGTCGATGATCTTCACCCCTTGGAGATATTCCTGGACGATCTCTTCGCGCGTCACTTCGATGTCCTGCTCGGTCTCCCGACCGGCGCGCTCCCGCATCCGGTCAATGGCGTGCTCCTTGATCAGCACCCGGATTTGCTTGGCCAAGTCGGTGCGGGCGGCCAATTCCGACACCCGTTGACAGACGAGGCGCCCTTTCGAGAGATCCCCATAACCCCGGCCGACCAGAAAGTGGTCGGAAGAGGAGATCTGGGATTGCAAGTCGCGTCCCTCCGACAGAAGCGCATCGGCATCGGGCCGAACACCCTGTGATCGGCTCGCCCGCCGCTCATGCTGCTGGAGCTGGTCGAACGAGGTGCCGGCATGTCCGCGGATCGGGGGCGAAACGGGCGAGGGGTCTGCCCCGCGACTTTCTGAAAGAAAAAGCCAGCCGCCCACCACCGCCAAGCCTGTTGCAATGATCAACGAGCAAACCCGCCCTGGCACAGCCAGCCATTCTTTCTTCATCATCAATTTCATTTGGCTCCCTTGTGGCCAGGTCCACCCTGACTCTCGCTTAACCCACGGCCCGGCGGGAACGGCCTGACGTGCGGGGATTCGCGGGGGAGATGGGGACCTGCTCCCTGCGGCGCGAAAAGCCGATCGAGTCCCGGAGACAAACGCCGTTTCCGCGGTAGCGTCGCGCCATCCGGAGCAGGGAGCACCTTGGCGGCAGGTAGAGTTCCGCGCACCGTCGGTGGCGAGGCCGGCATCGTTGCCGGAGTGTGTTGGAGCATCGGCGAAAGATTGCGGGACGACGTGTGCGGCGAATCAGGCATCGGCGGTGTCTGAGGGGTTGGGGGTGGTGCGCTGCCGGTGATCGATCCTGGAGGTGCTAGGAGGAATGGCGTCAAATGCGTCATTGTCGAGAGTCGCCGTGACAGAGAAGATGAAGCGGGTTGGGGCGCGGTCGGCTGCTGATCCGCAGGAGGAGAACTTGCCCCCGGCTGCTTCATCGGCGCCTGGAGGAGTTGGTTCAGCGTGGGCGGAGATGAGAGCGGCAGCGGTTGCTGTGGCACGACCTGGTAGGTCGGCATTGCAAGCGTCGTGTGTGGCGGCGCAGGCGGAGCTGGCGGCTGCGGCGGGGTCGGCGGGACCCGGGCTGTCAGCACCTGCTGAACGACTCGAACATGGGGGTTCGAGGGATTTAATTGCTCCGCTTGTGCGAGAAGCGCCTGGATTGAAGCCGCGTTCACCCAGGGGGAAAATCCAACGAACGGGGAGACGATCACCCAATCGGTCCAGGCTTGCGACACGAGCGCGTTGGATTGGACCTTGTCGAGGATGTCCTGCCGCAGTCGGCTGATCTTCCGGACCTGCTCTGGCGAGGCCGCTTCGGCTAATGCGTGATTCGCGGCGTCCAGCTCCTGGTGAAGCCGATCCACCTCCGCCTTGAGCGCGACCAACTCTTCCCTGGCATCTTCGTTTTTGCGCAATGCGGCAATGGCCCGAATGACGTCCTCGCTGTCGACCTGCGCCGTGAGATCAACCCGGATCACAACCGTTTCGCCGTCGAGGCTCGTTGTGATGTGCTGATCGAGCACCAAGACGACGCCGGCTGTATAGGTGCGGATTTCATCCTGCGTCACATCGAGATCGCGGACGACCGTCACGCTTTCGAGATAGGTCGCCACCTGTTCGAGCGCGTTGCGCTTTGCGGCCTCCGCCGCGAGTTTGATTGCGTCCTCGCGCGTGTCGCGGTCGCCCATACGGTGCTCGCCGCTGGCCGTCACGATGCGGATTTCGGCCCGGGCCTGAACGTCGGAAAAGAACCATGAAAGAAGCAGGATGGCCGCGCAAAGGAGAGAGGAAATGAAGAGGGAACGCCTGGAACCCATCGCCGAGGTCAGGCTGAGTGATCGAGTGAGCATGATCCGCACCCTGCCGGGGATGGATGAGACGCCGGCGCTCTGTTCCGTAACAGCCCTGCTGACTTTTTCCTGCCCGGGCGGCTCAGGCGTTTGGTCCGGTCGCTGTGCTCTTGTGTATAGCATAACACAGGACACTGATCCGCCACCCATGTCACAAGCCTGCACCGATCCCGCTTGCCTTCGCGGAAATTCACATGTTAACTTACAAAGCTCCGGGCTCCCGAAGGGAAAGCTCAAGCGAACAAGGTGATGGGGGGTTTTTAAATTTATGGAGAGAGATGAATTCACTCGAAACAAGTCGATCCCCTTCGTTGCGGCGCTCTTGCTGGTCGCCGCGATCTCTCCCGGGAACTCCGCAACAGCCACGACGATGACGAATGTTCCGGCGGAAGCCGGCTCGGTCGGAGTTTCCCATCCGCCGACGGTTCAGACCGAACACGTGATTCTCTTTGTCTTGGAGGGGCTGAGCCAGGACTCGTTGAAAGGCGGAACCATGCCGGTACTCAGCCGGCTGGTCAAGAATGGAGCGGTTACTTGGTCGGCGACCGCGGTGAAACCCGCGCTCAGGCTGCCGACGATGGCCTCGCTGCTGACCGGCTTGCCGGTCGAGAAACACGGCGTGACCTGGAACTCCTTTGAGTTCATCCGCGGCTATCCGCGCCCTCCGACTGTGTTCGACTATCTGGATTTGAGCGGCGGTAGGGACAGCGCGATTTTCTTCATGGACGAATCTCTCTATCAACTGGCAAAGCCGGAGCCCTACACGGACTATCAGATGTGCGGGCCGCTGAAACCGGAATGCAGCACGGAGACCGTGGTCCGCTACATTCGGGACTATTTCAAGAAAGCGATCAGCGGTCACGGCCACGGCCACGCAATTCTTTCCCTTCCCCACTTGCTGGTGGTGCATCTGCCTGAAGCGGGCCGGGCCGGGGAAGCGCATGGGTGGAACTCGAAAGAATACCGGGAAGCGCTGAAGACAGTAGATAAGGCAATGGGATCGGTTCTCGATCTGTATCGGGAACTCAAGCTGCTAGACCGGACCACCGTGTTCGTCACTTCATTGAGCGGAAGCGGCGAGCGGCAAATCAGTAAAAACGGCAGCGGAGGGCGGGGAGGCGATCTACCTGTGGTGCCCTGGATTGCGTCGGGTGTCGGTATCAAGCCAGGACACGAGATCCGCCAGCCGGTCTCGATCATCGACACGGGCGCCACGGTGCTCCGGTCGTTGGGTCTGGAGACCCACACTGAATGGGAAAGCCGTCCCGTGGAGGAGATTTTCCTGACGGCGTCGGCCGCTGCTCCGGTCAGTGCGGGCTCCATAGAAGTTTCGCCTCAGGGACGGTGATCGCATGCGCATTCGCCAGAAACCTTCTCTCGATCGATCGGTGTTGCGGTGGCGAGAGGCCTGCCTGGTGTCGGTCCTGATGGTCGGGTTTGTGTTGCACACCGCTTCGGCCGCCCCTCCGGCGGCCTATTCGAAGGAGTATCCGATCATAGTGGATGCGACGGCACTCTATCCTCCGACCAGGTGGCAGGTGCCGGGGGTGACACCGATGATCATGACGCTCGATCCCGACACCTCCGACGCCTATCGCACCACCGAACGCAAGGAGCTGAAGTTAAAACCGGGGAAGTATCGCTTCGGTACCTTTACATTCGATTTCCCATTTACCGTGACACTCGACGGCGTCCTCGAATTTTCCCAGACACTCGATCAGTGCGTTGAAGGACGAGGCACGCAGACGCTGACGGTCCGATGTACGAGGACCGTGCCCTACGGCGGCCAGCGGGACTGGGAATACTGAGCGAAGCCTCACGAGGCGGGCTGAGGCAATAAGCTATGGCTCAAGCGGTCGAAGATCTGCTGGAAGCATTGGAAGATGTCGATGACGCCACGCGCGAGGAAGCCGCCAAGGCACTGGCCGAATTGGCTGATCCCGGCACGCTGGAACCCTTGATCCAGGCGTGTAGCGACGACTATTGGTCGGTTCGCGCGCATGCGGCGTGGGGTATCGCCAGAATCGGAGGATCCAAGGCGGTCGAGACCCTCATCAACCTCTTTAACGATCCGATCACAGAGGTGCGCAACGAAGCCGTGGCCGCCATAGCCCATCTGGGGCCGCCGGTCGTCGATCGACTCGTCAAGTGCCTGAAAGACGAACGATGGCGGGTTCGGGAACATGCGGCCAAAGCTTGCGGTGAGATTAAGGACGCACGGGCCGTCGATGCGTTGATTATCGCCTGCCGGGATCGGGACGGCGCAGTGAAGAGTGCAGCGGCCGAAGCATTGGGGAAAATCGGCGATCCGAAAGCCGTGCCTACGCTAATCAAACTTTTCCGCGACTCTTCGAAAATCGTCCGAGAGACGGCCGGAACGGCGTGCGTTGCGATCGGCCAAGCCTCGGTCGAGCCGTTGATCGAATGTCTCAAGGACAAAGATTTTGTCGTCCGGTGCCATGCGGCCCGCGCCCTTGGCGGCATGACGACCGACTATCAGATCGGTCGGCCGTGGGTCCGCGAATCGCGCGTGGTCGACGCTTTGATTGAGGCGCTCAAGGATCCCGACCGCGCGGTGCGGGAGGACGCCACGATCGCGCTGGGCATGATCGGCGATCCGCGTGCGATCGATCCGCTCATCGAGGCGATGAAGGACGGGGCGGTGAAGCGGCATGCGATCGCATCCTTGGGTATGATCGGCGATCCGCGCGCGCTGCCCGCAGTGTTGGATGCGCTGCGCGGGAAAGGCATTCGCCAGGACGGGACGCCGACTCCCGGTTGTATCGTGAGCGAAGAGGCGTTCATCAAGGAGGCGGCGGCGACCGCCCTCGGCCACTTCCGCGACCCGCGTGTCATTCCGGATTTGATTATGTTGCTGAAGGATGGCGTTTTGCGCGAGAAAGCGGCGCAGGCGTTGGTCTTGATCGGCGATACCGCGATCGAGCCGCTGGTCGCGTTCCTACACGACCCGAAGGCGTCGGAGGTGGAAGGGGAAGGCGAGCGCGTCTTATCCTTCGCGTCATCTCGCCTGAGCGCCAAGGACGCCTTGCGCCTGCTGGTGCTGGATACGCTGGAGAAGCTGGGCTGGACGCCGCCGCCCGAGGAAGCGACGGTGGATTCCAGCATGGCCGACAACCTTCGGGTCGAGAAGCCGCTGGGTGAAACCGGGCGATTCGGTCCAGCCGGCGACCTCGCCAAGGGCGCCATGTAAGGCTCAGCGTTGAGCCCCTCCACGGCTCAACTGTCTGCTTGTTAGCAGCTGGGGGACGGTGCTGAACGCTGAGAGCCCAGGAGTTGTGGTCGTCCCTATTTTCTCCTTACCGCCACTCCGTGCGTGTCGGCGGTTTCCTTGCCGTCCTTCATGTTGGTGATCCGTGCGATCCCCACGAATTCCCCTCCTCGGCCTCCATTCGTCACCTTGATCACCCCGACGCCGGGAGTTGATCCCTTGGCGTTATTGACGTTCTTGTCGTTGCCCGTGAGAGGAATCGGCCCTCGCGTTCCTACGAACACATACGCCTGGTCCGGGGATACATCCATCAGGTCCGGCGCCGGGTCATCGCTCACGGGCCCCGCCAATTCGATTGTCCCGACGCTCAGGTTGCTCAACGTGTCGATGACCTCGATGTTGTTGCCCGCCCGGTCCGCACTCCATAAATAGCGGCCAACGGCAACCATTCCATGTGAATCGGCGAACTGGGTATCGCGCGTGGTGATCAGCTTGGCTGAGACCGATTTCGGGAGATCGGAGATGTTCAAGGCGTAGACATCGTAGGACAACGGTGCGACCGGCCATCCTCCGCCGGAATTGATATAGACGGTGTCTCCGACCTGAATCCCGCCGCAACCGGCTGGGTGGATCTGGACATTGTCGAGCGTGGCGACGACCTTCATCGGCGTAACCGTGACGTCTACGACGAATAGTCCTCCTCCTCGAAGCGTGATGAAGGCATATTTGCTGGATGCTTCCGTAATCGGGCAAATCGGTGCCGTGTCCGGGCGCTCTCCGCTCTCCATCGCGCCAAGGTTTATGACGTCCTTTTCAGGGTCGAACCGGAATTGATGACTCGCGTAGTCCGTCCAGATTCTGATGAATTTCTTCTCCGCGATATTGGCGGCGATCACCATCTTCTGGTCCGGCGTCGGCCAAGCCGCATGGACATTCTTTCCCATGCTCAGGCACGCTTCCGGTTTTTTCGTCGCGGCATCCATGAAGAGGACGTGGCCGCTGAGGAACGACAGAATGGCGTGAGACTGGTCCTGGGTGAAAAACAGCATGTGCGGACGGCGGACGGCTTTCTGTGTCGCGTCCTGGCAGAATTTGTTGATGTCGCCGGCGAGATCGATTGTGACCGCCGGTTTGGCCGACGAAGGGTTAGCCGCCAACTGCGCGCCCTCATAGATATAAAGATAGCCGCCGCTTTCCTTCCCGGTGTCCGATTGATCCGTGATCCACACCTCGTAGGCACGGGCTGCCACGGAGAGCCCTAAGCACAAGGCCAAGGCAATGGATCCCGCCAATCCCCATACGCGCGTCGTTTGGTGCCCGGTCCTCTTCATGTTCATTTGGAACCTCCTTATCGGATGAACGGATGAGATGCTCTGCCTGTCAGGTCCTGCATGCTCCAATACATCGGCGTTCAACTTAATTGGAAGCCATGGTGGGAATACGGAATACGATAATCTCATAGTAGAAGGCGAACGGAGCGCATGTCAATCTGAAGTGGCCTCGATCTGTCGCTTGCGGGTCCAGAGGTGGCCGATGGACGCTGGAGGTCTCTACGGTGGTTATGCGCCTGTCCTGGTGGGGCGTCCGTTGACCGCGCGAAAAAGCCTGTGTTAAGGTCAACCGCGGTGGTGGGAGAGGAAAAGCGTGTCCGATTACGTGGCCGAACAAATTGCCGCGCTGAAAGACGAAGATTGGGCTGTCCGCGAAGAAGCCGCGTCGACCTTGGGCTCTCTGCGTGAGGCACGGGCGGTGCTGCCCCTGGTGTCCCTCCTTCGCGATCCCGATCGGGCGGTACGCCAGGCGGCCATCGGCGCGCTGACAGCGATCGGTGAGCCGGCGGTCATGGTGTTAGGAGCCTGCCTTTCCGATCCGGAGCTTTCGATCCAGGAGGCGGCTTCCTCTATCCTCGCAGTCATCGGCGACAGGCGGGTTCTCGAGCCGCTGGTGGCGGCCCTCCAAAGCCCGGATTGGATCGTCCGCATGCATGCCGCCAAGGCGCTGGGGCGAATCGGCGCGGCCGAGGCTGCCCAACCGCTTCTGCCGCTGTTGCAGGACAAGGTGAAAGCCGTGCGCGAAGAAGCCGCCCAGGCGTTGGCCTTGATGGGGTCGGCGGCCGTTCCCCTTCTCTTGCAGGCGCTGAGGCATGAGGATTGGCTGGTCCGGCTGCACGCGGTCGAATCCCTGGGAAAAATGAAATCCCCAGCCGCCGTCGAACCCTTGCTGTACGTGCTGTTCAATGACCGCGATGCTGCGGTGCGGGAGGATGCCATCCGTGCGCTTGGCGAGATCGGCGACTCTCGGGCGGTTGAGTTCCTGATCATGGCCATGAAGGAGCCCGGTTTGCGGTTGCTTGCGGTGGAAGCGTTAGGGCGGATCGGCGATGCCCGCGCTGTGCCGGCCTTGATCGAAGTCGTCAACGGATCGAGCAGGCCGGCCGTCAGCCGTCCGCTTGACGGGTGCGGCGACCGTTGGGACGAAGAAATGGTCGTGATGGGTGCGGCCGTCCGGGCGCTGGGCCTCATTCGCGACGATCGAGCCCTCCCGATCCTAGTTGCGGCGCTCCAGAGCACGATCACCCGCGCCGAGGCGGCGGCCGCGTTGGTGCGATTCGGTCCAGCCGCGGTTCCATATCTTCTCCCGGTGCTGGCGAAGGAACAAGACGACAACCTCCGCTACCACGTGAAGGAGGCACTGACACAACTGGGATGGAGGCGGGGACGGACATAGAACAGGCGAGGAGGCATGGGGCAATGGCCAGGGGCGAGATGGCAGCAGAAGGCGTGAACTTTTTCTGATGGAGCTGCAGCCTCCATCCCCTCATCCGTTGTCTGTCTCGTGAGTCGCTATGCCGAAGGAAAGTATCGAAACCCTCGTTGCGGAGCTGGTGCACGAGGAAGACTGGCGCCGCATGCGGGCGACGGCGGCCTGTCTGTCCGGCGGGCCGAGGGCTGTCCAGGCGTTGATCCGCGCGTTGGAGACGGGCAGTCCTGCGTTGAAGATCGAGGCAGCGGGTATGCTGGCCCGGATCAAGGATCCGCACGCCGGTGTGGCGCTGGTGCGTTTGCTCCGGCATGAGGAGGAAGCGGTTCGGAGGGCAGGCGCTGCAGCGTTGGAGCAGATGGCCGGGGTTGTGGATGCCGAGACAGCCTCTGCCTTAGTGCGACTGCTCTGTGACGCCCAGGCCGAGGAGACGCGCAAGCTGGTGACGCATCTCCTGGGGGTCATTCCCAACGCCATTGCCCCCTTGGGCGAAATGCTCAAGCACCCGGATGAAGAGGCGCAGGTGACGGCCGCGACGATTTTGGAGCATCTGCTCGATCCGCGCTCGGCGGAGGCGCTTATCGATGCGATGGGCTCTCCGGCTGTCCGTGACATCGCTGTCCGCACGCTCAAGAAACTGGGCGCGATCCGCGAGCGGATCGACCGCGCGTTCAACGCGCTACGGGATGTCGAGGGCGCGAGCGAGCGGGAGGAAGCCCGCATGGCGACCGTGATCGATCTGCTGGCCATCGGGCGACCCAGCGTGGAAATTCTCATCGAGTATTTGCGCGACGAGGATTGGGTGGTGCGCGAAGCGGCGGCTGATCTGTTGGGCAAGATCGGCGACGTGCGGGCGGTCGAGCCGCTCATGGAACGGTTGCGCGTGGACAAGGATACGGGGGTCAAGGAGTTGGCGCTTAAAGCGTTGGGCTTGATTGGCGATGCGCGGCCGGTCGAACTGTACATCGAGGCGATTCCGATCCGGCCGTTGCGCGTGTTTGCGATGGAAGCGCTGGCCAAAGTCAAGGATGTGGAAGTGCTGAAGCCATACAAGGATCTCTTCGAGCGTCTGAAGACGGATCGCGATGGGCTGGTCGCGTACAACGCCGGTCTGATTTCGAACAAATTGGCAGCGCTAGAAGGCATGCACACCGTGGAGCACGAAGAGCAGGAACACCATGCGTGATGAGGAACATCGATCGGATCGGGTGGAGCAGTTGATTTCCGCGTTGCGCGACGACAACGACGCGCTGCGGGACCATGCGATCGCGAGCCTAGGGCAAATGGGGTTGGAAGCCGTGCCGCAACTGATCGGTCTGATGGCCGACGAAGACGCGGTGATCCGGGAAGCAGCCACCAGCGCGATCGTCAGGATCGGTCCAGCGGTGGTGGATCGCCTCATTGAGGCGCTCGAGGACGAGGAGTGGTCGGTTCGAGAACAGGCGGCGTCGGCGTTGGGGAAACTCAAGGATCCGAGAGGCGTCGAGCCGTTGGTCAAGGCGCTGAAGGATAAAGACGGCGCCGTCCGAACCGCGGCGGTCTGGGCCTTGGAGCGGATCGGCGATTCGCGTGCTGTGCCCGGCCTGATCGAAGCCTTGAGCGACAGCACGGTCCGGGAGGACGTCGCTCGGGTGCTCAAGAAGATCGGCGACGCCCGCGCCGTGGACGCGTTGATCGAGGGGCTGATGGGCAATAATTGGATGGTCCGCCGCCACGCGGCCGAGGCGCTGGGGAAGATCGGCGATCCCCGCGGCGTTGAGCCTTTGATCGAATCGTTGAAAGACGAGGATTGGCTCGTGCGCCGCAACGCGGCCGAGTCCTTGGCCCGGCTGGGAGACAAACGGGCGATTGAGCCGTTGCTGCCCTTACTGGAGGACGAGAACACGATCGTACAGGAAACCGTGGAAGGCGTGCTGGCCAGTCTCGGCTGGAAGCCCGAGCGCACGACGTAACCGAGGCATAGAGGACGAACACCATGGCAGACGAAGCACCGGTGAAGCTCATTCAGATCGGTCCGAAGGGCGGGATCAAGAAGGACGGATTCAACCTCGTCACCGAGCGGGTGGTGGCGGTGAATCCCGAGGCCAGGCAGATCGAGGTGGAACTGCTGGCCTATGACGGCAAAACCGTGGTCCTGGATGTGGCGGAAGAGGTTCTGGAAGACCTCAAGAAGATTAAGGTCGGCGACGGCGCGACTATCCGCGTTGTGGAGGAGGGCGGGAAGCGCGTCGCCAAGAGCTTTAAGATCCGGGCCAAGGATCCACATGCCGCCAAAGCCGATGCGATGCTGCTGGATCTGAAAGATTCACACTGGCTGAACCGCAAGTACGCGGCCGAGGTGTTGGGAGAGCTGAAGGATCCGAGAGCGGTGGGGCCCCTGGTCGAAGCGCTGACCGACGAAGTCGGGGATGTGCGGCAACGGGCCTACGATGCGCTGATCAAGCTGGGTGGCGTGTCGGTGCCGGCGCTGATTCCTTTGCTGGTGTCCGAGGAAGATGAGTTGCGGCAATCAGTGACGGAGATTATTCGCAAGATCGGCAAACCGGCAGTCGAACCTTTGGCGACGGCCTTGGTCGATGCGGACGATCGACTTAAGAGCCGCATCATGAAGGTGTTGGATCGAATGGGATACAAGCCCAAGCCGAAGGAAGAGCCGGTGGTGGAAAAGCCGAGGCTGACCAGTTCATCCACCTAAAATCGAAACTCCACGTGAGGATCAGGAAGAGAGGCGGGGTTCCCGATCGGGTCGGCCGACGGACACATAGTGAAATCCGAAGCCGGCGATTCGAGCAGGATCGTACACGTTCCGTAGATCGATCAGCAGCGGGCGCCGTAAGGCCGTTTTCAATCGATCGAAATCTAGGTTTCGGAACTGGTTCCATTCCGTCATGATGATCAATGCGTCGGAACCTTCCGCCGTATCGTATGCGTCTTTGCACGGAACGAGGCCGGGGAGCAGTTTGCTTCCCTCGTCCAACGCGGCCGGATCGTAAGCACGGATCACAGCCCCTTCCTTCATCAGTTGTTGTGCGATCGCCAACGCTGGCGCCTCCCGCAAGTCGTTCGTGTTCGGTTTGAACGACAGCCCGAGTAACCCCAGCGTCTTGCCTTTCACACCGCCGAGCGCGCCACGGATCTTTTCCACCATGCGCTGGCGCTGTTGGGTATTGACGCGCGCCGCCGCGCTGGCGATTTCCAACTGATAGCCCACCCGTTCACCGGTCTGCACGAGCGCGGCCAAGTCCTTGGGAAAACAGGAACCGCCGAAACCAGGGCCAGCGTGAAGAAACTTACTGCCGATACGGTGGTCCAAG
Organism: Nitrospira calida; assembly: GCF_976986435.1. NCBI lineage: Bacteria > Pseudomonadati > Nitrospirota > Nitrospiria > Nitrospirales > Nitrospiraceae > Nitrospira > Nitrospira calida. The sequence goes on along the minus strand of NZ_OZ335950.1, from coordinate 3,605,871 downwards.
CCCATACCCTTGGCGACCACTTGCACGTCCGCGCCGACCCGTTCGCACAGGTTGGCGATCTCGTTGATAAACGAGATTTTCGTGGCCAGAAACGCATTGGACGCGTATTTGATCATTTCGGCTGTCGGAATGTCCGTGACCACAAACGGAGTCTCGATCAGATACAGGGGACGATAGAGATCCTTCATGATCGCAATGGCCTGATCGCTGTCAGCTCCGATGACTACGCGGTTGGGCCGCAAGAAGTCTTCGATGGCCGAGCCCTCGCGCAGGAATTCCGGATTCGACACGATGTCGAAGCGATACGGACCTGACAGATTCGCCTTGATGACCTCCCGGAGTTTCTCGCCCGTGCCGACCGGCACGGTAGACTTGGTCGCGATGACTTTGTAACCGTTCATGTTCTTGGCAATGCCGCGTCCGACTTCTTCGACATAAGAGAGATCGGCTGAGCCGTCCGCGCGGGATGGCGTTCCGACAGCGATGAACAGCACTAGCGCTTGGTCAACGGCCTTGGCGATGTCGGTGGTAAAAGCCAGGCGGTTTTCTCGTAAACCTTTGGCGACCAATTCGGTGATACCCGGTTCGTAGAAAGGCACCTCCCCCTTTTCCAACTTGGCGATCCGTCGGGAATCGGTGTCCATGCAGACTACGTTGACCCCGAATTCGGCGAAGCACGCCCCGGTCACCAATCCGACATAGCCGGTCCCGATGACGCTGATATGCATAGTGGAAACCCTCCTGAAGCTGGCGATCGTATGGCCGGATCGTCCGGCGATTATGTCATGTCAAGGTCGACGGAGGGCGAGTATAGCAAAGCGTCGGAAAGCCAGCCACCCAATTCGTTTTCTTCAGCACCCAGGTACGGCCGCTTTCACGGAAGTCAGGTTCCTCGATTGACACCCCTCAGAACCGTTCAGTAGAATTCTGACCCTGCAAGAACACGGGGGAGGATCCGCGTCATGGCCCTGCAGACGGGAGCGATTTTGCGTCCTCTGGCGGTCATGATGAGCCGAGCGCTCAAAACGGTCAGCCCTGATGCGACCCTCCTCGAAGCCGCGAGACAGATGCGCGACGCCAAGGTTGGTGCGTTGCTGGTGAGCGAACGAAATGTCTACCTAGGCGTCGTCAGCGAGTCTGATCTGGTGCGCAAGGCAATGGCTGAGGGAGTCGATGCCCGGCAGACCCGCGTCTGCTCGGTAATGAGCAGCCCCTTGATCACGATCGAGATCGATCGCTCCGCGCACGATGCCAGCGACCTCATGGCGGAAAAAGGCATCCGTCACTTGGTTGTCACCGAAGAAGGCCAAATCGTCGGCATTCTTTCCGTCCGCGATCTGCTCCGGTATTTCAAGAACTGGGGAACGTTGTGATCTCTCATCCCGCGCCGCTCTCTGCTTGAACCCGACCGGACGACTTGATGAGTCCCCCAGCTACATGACCACGGGACCGGGTTCCCCTCCATCCTCTGCGGTGCTGTTGTTGGTAACCGCGCTTATCTCTGGGGCTGTCGTGATGGCGCTGGAGATACTCGGCAGCCGGTTGCTGGCACCTGTCTTCGGAAATTCCTTGTACGTGTGGGGTGCGCTGATCGGCGTGATTCTGGCGGCGATGAGCAGCGGCTATGCCTTCGGCGGGTGGTTATCGGATCGGCAGCCCGGTGAGCGGGTCCTGGCGTGGCTCTTGCTGCTTTCCGGGGGCTGGACCTTTCTGCTGGCGTGGAGCGGGCATCCCGTCATGTTCAAGGTCGCCGCACTGACGGACGACCCGCGATGGGGTCCCTGCTTGGCGGCGAGCTTCTTATTGGCCCCTCCGGCGTTTGGTCTCAGCGGGGTACTTCCGGCTCTTCTCCGCCTCGCCGTGAAGGATATGGGATATTTGGGGCGGCATGCCGGACGCATGATCGCGGTCTCGACGGTGGGGAGCTTGGTCGGAACCTGGGGCACGGCGTTCTTTCTTTTGTCCTGGCTTGGAACCCTGGCGCTGATCGGCTGGTTGGGTGGGATTCAGATTGCGCTTGGGGTACTCTGGTTCGGGCGAGGGGCTGCGTTCCGAACCCGGTCCCTTCTCCCCGTGTTCGGCGGGCTGTTTCTTCTGGCAGGATTGGTAGGCCTGGGTGGGCTGGCGGTCTATCGTATCCAACAACTGCCGAAGCCTGTGCATCAGGAGGATAGCCCCTACCAGCAGATTCGGGTGCGCGATGATGACCTGTTTCGCTATCTGATTCTCGATCGGACCTTTCACGCCGTTATGTGGAAGGCCGACCCGGTCGCACTGTTCTTACCTTACAGCCAACTATTTGTCGCAGCTCTTGCGTTTGTGCCCGAGCCCACACGCGGTTTGCTTCTTGGACACGGCGGCGGATCAATGGCGAAATGGCTGGCTCGGACCTGGCCGGATCTGGAGCTGGACGTGGTGGAGGTCGATCCTGCTGTCGTGCGGGTTGCGGAGCGGTATTTCGAGTATCACCCGCCTCCGCAGCACCACATTCATGTCAAGGATGCACGCGCGTTCCTCCGTTCCACGGCGGCGACCTACGATGTGATCTGGATCGATGTCTTCGCCAGGCACATGGTACCGTTCCACCTCACGACGAGAGAGTTTTTTTCGGAAGTGCGGGCCCACCTGAAGCCCGACGGAGTCGTCGTCGTCAACTTGGCCACATCAGGGGAAGGCGGGGATCGCTTGCGGGAGAGCGCTGTCATGCGCACGTTGCGCACGGTGTTCCCCGCTGTCGAATCATTCGGGGTGAAAGGCCCCTGGCGCACGAAACAACCCGGTGCGCAAAATGTGCTTTTCTTTGCCGGAGTTCCTCTCGATCGACTCACCTTCGAAGAATTTGCAAGCCGGGTCAGCGCCCTTGCCGCGAACGGACGGCTTCCAATGGAAGCGCTGGCGTTGCTGTCGACGCGCAGGATAGAACCTTGGCGGGCCGGACTTGCTCTCACGGACGACTATGCTCCCTACGATCTCCTGATCGGGCGCGCAGTCGATGACGGAGGACTAGAGCCGGCGGGCTTATCGCAATGATGTGAAAGCGTTGAAGAAAATTAATTGAGGCGAACGGCGTCGGCTCCCAGGGCGGCGGGAGCCAAGTGTTCCAAACTACGAGCTTGCTTCCCTTTTCACCCCTATGTTATAAGGTTCCCCACTCTGCACAGGGGCAAGTCTCTGTCTTGACAACAAAAGGAGGCGAACTGGTATCTCGGAACGAGTTCACCAATCCGTGGGCTTGGCGAGGGTTCTTTGCTAAACCTAATCACATTTCTTCTTCATGAAGGAGGTTGGTCATGGGCAAGATGATCTTATTTGTCTTTTTTAGCCTCGTCATGGTTATGGTCGGCGCGTCGGGAGCCTTCGCTCACCAGGCTGGCGGCGTCGAAATCGGCGATCTTGAAACCGGCTCCGTGGTCGGTCAACCGTTCAAGGAATTAGTGGTTGATGCGGAACTGTATGCGGTTGAGATCGGGACCGTCAAAGCCTGGTATCCGCCCGCCACGATCTTGGATTTCAAGGCTCGGCCGGGCCGTCCTGTGTTGTTGAAAGTCACGAACAGTTCCTCTGCCGAGCATGGCTTCTTGTTGACGGCGGACGAGGCATTTGGCGCGCCAACGGTGCTGAAGGCTCAAATTGTGCTGAAGCCGGGCGAAACCAAATACATCGGGGTGCCGACGAGCGATCTGTTCTATGCTACGCAGGGCGTGACGTTGAAGTACCGCTGCCATCTGCATCCGGCTCACGTCGGCGGGACGCTGCTGATGATTAAGTAGGATCCGTGCAAACAAGCGGACATGCAACCCCCGTTCATCCTGGGAGGGTGAACGGGGGTTCTTTTAGGATTTCCAGTCCTGCCGGCTGATCAAGCCTGATTCTGCTCTTCCGGTTGACATTCGGAAGGCGAATCGAGCGGGATGTTCTGAGCTCCGGCCACCTTACCCTCGACGATCAGCAGGAGAAACCGGCTTTCGGTGGGTTCTTGTTTGAATCGTTCCAGGACGACGGTGTTGACGTCCACGACGAGTTCATCCTCGTCCCATTGCGCGCTGTTCACCACCCAGAAATGGCTCATCGCGTCCGGGAACCGGGCGGTCACGAATCGCTCGATGATGGAGCCAAGGTCGCCCGTGCTTGGATCGGCTGGTGCCGCCAGCCACAGGGTCGTCGCAATAAAAAAATAGAACAGAGCCCGTGTAGGGTTCATGGTTTCACCTCCGAGCGCTTGCCCAACTCGGTTCGGCCGGACATTCTCTACGATGATCAGCTTGCCCGCCGCAGTTGGTTCTGATGAGAAGAGGCCAACGCGCCCTTTTTTAGAAAAAATTGTACTGCTCCGCCGACCATAAAATCCAGGAATATGCTGGTTGGTCCCGCAAAGGTGACGGGGTCAAAAACAAAACAGCAAGGCCCTCGCCTCCGCTACAGCGGCGAGGGCCTTGGATGTCAAGGGAAAGCAGCGCGAAGAACTGTGAGGCTCGGGGCGGTTTAGTTCCGCACCCCGCTCCACACCTTATTAGGATCGATCTGCTTGTCGGGATTGAGCTTCCTTGCTTTTTCGAGGAGTGCCTCCGTGGTCTCGGGATAGGCCGGGTCTGGCACACAACAGTTGTCCACCGGACAGACAGCGGCGCACTGGGGTTCGTCGAAATGGCCGACACATTCGGTGCAGCGATCATGAGTGATCACATAAATATTGTCGCCGACCCCTTGGCCATCGCTCACATGGTAGCCTTTGCTTTCGGCATCGCTCCTGGTTTCGAAGATGGCCTCGTTGGGGCACTCTGGGAGACAGGCTCCACAAGAGATGCATTCGTCGGTAATCAGCAGTGACATGACCCTTGCCTCCTTCCCGCGGTATCCGATGTGCTAGAAAAGACAGATCAAACGTTGAATCGCTCCGGTCGCTTCGGCGCGGCCTTCAAAGATCATAAAAAGTGTGTCATTCTAGTTCGCTGTACTTTTCCAAGTCAACTGTGGCCGGGCTGTTCAGAAGACCTATGTGCTCGATATGATGATGAGCCGTTCGACCCAAGCCTCGCGAGAGAATATGCGCGTCCTAAGTTGAGCGTCACGCGATGAGTTCTACAACAGAGTCCGATCCTCGTCAGAGAAAACAGCGCGCGGTCGTTCTGATCCTGCTCGCCATTTTGTTGATCAGCGCTAGCGTGTTCTTCGGCAATCATAAAGATGCCGACATCATTGTCGTGACACTTCCGAGCGGGAATCAGATCGAAGCCGAGGTCGCCGACACGCCCGAGAAGCTGCTGTTCGGGCTTGCCTTCAGGGAGGAATTGCCCGAGGGCTCCGGAATGCTCTACATCTTTGAAGCTTCCGGTCCGCATCGCGTCCGCACGAAAGGATACCGCATTCCCGTGGACATGATCTGGGTCGACGAATATCGCCACATCGTCCATCTCGTCGAACATGCGGAGCCATGCGCCGAAGATCCCTGCCCTTTTTACGGACCTCCTCCTGAACACGCGCGCTATATCCTTCAGGCGACCGCCGGGCTGATCCGTCGCGAACATCTTCAGACCGGTGCTGAGTTGAAATTCGCATTGCGGTTGTAAAATCCTCCGGTCCGCTCTGCGGACTGACTGTTGAGCAAGGGGTGAACGATGAACGGATTTCAATTCGTGGCGCGGGTCGATGAAATTCCTCCGGGCCGTGCGAAGGTTGTGATCGTGAACGGGAAGCCAATCGCGCTGTTCAACGTCGACGGCGCATTTTACGCGATTTACAACGTCTGTCCGCATGAAGGTGGCCCACTCGCTGAGGGACGGCTGAAGGGATGTGTGGTGTCCTGTCCATGGCATGACTTGGCGTTTGATGTGCGGAATGGGCAGGGAACCGATGGAGGTGGATACTGCGTCGGCAGCTATGAAGTCCGCGTCGAGGGGCAGGACGTCTTTGTCGGTGGCCGGCGCAAACTCTAGCTATGAATCGGCAGGGCGAAGCGCTGGCGAGCGAACAAGAGCGAGACGCTAAGGTGCTGACGTCTCGAATGGGCGAGCTGTTGCGGATTCGCCTCTGGGAAGACCGTACCAGAGGAGAACTCTGGATTCCGTGCTACGATCCCGCGGCGTTGGTGCTCGTCGGTGACGATTTCCTGCGGATCGCGAGTGGCAATGCGGTCGATGCCGGTCGCCGGACTTTTGAGTTCAAACCGGTCGCGCCGGGTACGCACCGGGTGGTATTCGAAAAGCGGTTGGGCTGGAAATTCACAGCCGAAGAGCGACGCGTGTTTCTCGTTCAGGTCTCTCCGGGAGGCGACTGTTCGGCGAGGGGATGATGCCTGACATCGGATTTGTCAATGGGCAGTTCATGCCGCTGGCGGACGCCGTCGTTTCCGTCGAGGACCGCGGCTTTCAATTTGGCGACGGAGTCTACGAAGTCATCCGAACATACGGCGGCCGGCCGTTTCACTTGAACGCGCACCTTGCCCGGCTGGAACGCAGCGCAAAAGCCATCGACTTGCCCTGCCCGCTCTCTCCCGCGCAATGGGCGGAACGAGTCGCCGAAGGAATCCGCCTGGCCGGCTATCGGGAGTGCAAAGTGTACCTTCAGCTCACGCGAGGGCCTGCGCCCAGAGATCATATATTCCCCACCGCCGTCCATCCTACCGTGGTGATGACGGTCCGGGAACTCCATCCCCTGAGCGACGGCCTCCGGTCCGGTGTGAGCGCGATTACCCTCCCGGACTTCCGCTGGGGACGATGCGATATCAAGAGCATCGGTCTCCTGGCCAATGTACTGGCCCGTCAGCGTGCCAAAGACGCGGGCGCGTTTGAAGCCATCTTTATCAGGGACGGAGAGGTCACGGAAGGTGCGGTCAGCAACGTGATGATCGTGCGACGCGGCGTCCTCGCGACCTCTCCGGAGGGGGAGCGCATTCTGTCCGGCGTGACGAGGAGCCTTGTGCTCGAGCTGGCTCGCAAGGAGGGTCTTGCCGTACAAGAGCGCCCCGTATCGGAAGCGGAGTTGCGAGGAGCCGACGAAGTTTTTCTGACTGGGACGACCGTCGAAGTGCTGCCGGTCAACCGGATCGATGGAATCGCGATCGGGTCCGGTCGGCCTGGCCCCGTCGTGACCCTGTTGGCAGCGCGTTTTCGCAACCTGACGGTGTAAAGGCCCCTTGCTTTGCTGGGGACATCGTGGTATTTTGCTTTCGCGTGAAGTGGGCGTCGGCCCACTTTTTTGTTTGCGGCGATGGCTGCGGCGGCGGTCGCGGAGGGATATGTGTACAATTCCCAGCGAGTCGCCGAGCGCATCCGGGAGATCGCGTCTCCGATTCTCTGGGCGCTCGGCTTGGAGTTGGTGGATGTCGTCTGCTCGGGAGACGGCCCTCGCACGGTCGTTCGGATCTTCATCGATAAGCCGGGCGGCGTGACGTTGCACGATTGCGAACAGGCGCATTTGTCGCTCGGCCCGGCGATGGATGTGGCAGATCCTATCCCGCATGCGTACACGCTCGAGGTGTCGTCCCCCGGATTAGACCGGCCCTTGAAACGAGTTGAAGATTACCGCCGGGCGGTCGGGAAATCCCTCAATCTGAAGCTGAAAGCTCCCGTCGAAGGCCGGTGGCGGATTGTCGGACGGCTTGTGGCGGTCGAAGATCACGCCGTGGTGGTGGAGTTGGAAAACTCGGCGGTTCGGGAAACGGTTCGGTTGGAGTTGGAGGCTATTGCGGAGGCCAAATTCGAGGTGAGGTTCTAGGGCGAGCGGGACGAGGGGCGAAGGTGAGCCATGAACAGAGAACTGATCGCGGTCATTGATCAAATCGGACGGGAAAAAGGCATCGACAAGGCGAGGGTGATCAGCGCCATCGAGGCCGCTCTGCAGACCGCAGCCAAAAAGCGATTCGGCCAGGCTGAGAACATTCAAGTCGAAATCGACCCGAAAACCGGTGAGATTTCGGTCGTCTCGAAGAAAGTCATCGTCGATACGGTCACCAACCCCAAAGCCGAAATTTCGCTTGCAGAAGCCCGGGAGTTCGACAGCGAGGCGGAGATCGGCGATGAGATCGGCTCGTTGATCGAGATGGACGAACTGGGCCGCATCGCGGCGCAAACGGCCAAGCAGGTGATCTTTCAGAAGGTCCGGGAAGCCGAATGGGAGGCGGTCCAGAAAGAATATGCGACGCGGGTGGGCGATCTGGTCAACGGGATCATCCTAGGTATGGAGCGACGCAACTACCTCGTCGATCTGGGTAAAACGGAGGCGATTTTGCCCGTGCAGGAACAGATCCCTCGGGAAACTTATCGACGGGGTGATCGCGTCAAAGCGTACCTGTTGGAGGTGCGGCGCACGCCCAAGGACGTGCAAGTGATTCTGTCCCGTAGCCATCCTCAGTTCGTCGCCAAACTGTTTGAACTGGAGGTGCCCGAGGTCGCGGAAAAGATCGTGGAGATCAAGGCGATTGTGCGGGAGCCGGGCGACCGGACCAAGATCGCGGTCGCGTCGCGCGACAAAGCTGTGGACCCCGTCGGGGCCTGCGTCGGCATTAAGGGATCGCGGGTGCAGGCGGTGGTGCGGGAGTTGCGGGGAGAAAAGATCGACATCGTCGCCTGGACGTCTGATCCGCGAGTATTCATCGCAGAAGCACTCAACCCCGCCACCATCGAGAAGGTCGGGATCGATGAAGAGAAGAAGTCCGCGCTCGTTGTCGTCGCCGATTCGCAACTTTCGCTGGCAATCGGCAAAAACGGCCAAAACGTCCGTTTGGCGGCGAGACTGACGGGCTGGAAGATCGACATCATTAGCGCGACCGAATACGAGAAAGAGAAGGCCGAGCGGGATAGGGAGATCAGGGCGGCTCTCGCCGAGGAGGCCGAGGCGCAACGAGAGCAGGAAGAAGCGGCCCGGGCGAGCCGTGGCGCTGGTGAAAAGCCGCTGCTAGCGGAAGCCGCTGCGATGCCCGAGGCTGCAGCCGCGGGTGAGGTCCAATAGGGATGGAGCGAGATGCGGGTGTATGAGCTGGCCAAGAAGCTGAGCATGGAGAATCGTGAACTCATTCCCGAGTTGAAACGGATGGGTATCGCGGTCGCCTCCCACAGCAGCACTCTCGACGACGAGACAGCGCAGCGTGTCATAGAAAAATTAGCGCCGAAAGGCAAGACCACGGTCAAAGGCGAAGCCAAGACCGCGGAGACGGGCGACCAACCCGAGTCTCGCGCCGAAAAAAGAGGAATCCGTTCTCACCGCGAAGAAGGGAGTGTGGCATCTCAGGCTTCAGTGCGGGAGGCAGGACGCGATTCGGGCAGGCCCGCTTCCGCGCGACTGCAACAGCCGGCCGTTGAGGAGGCTCCCAAGCCGGACAAGCGGCGCATTCTGATCAAAAGAAAAAAAACCGAAGAAACGACCGTGGAGCCAGTTGCGGGTGCGCCACCGGACGTTACCACCAAGCCAGGCCCCTTGCTCCAGGATACCGCCCGCCTAGCCGGTCCTTCACCGACGCCTGCAGCGGCCGAGCCGCCGCAGGTTGAATCCCAGCTCGAGAGCTCACCGTCTCCGGTGCGGACGGCTGATGTGGTTTTCCCTAGTATTCAGCCTGAGGTGCGCGAGATTAAACCGGCTCAGCCGCCACCGACGGTCTCCACCGTCGAGCCGCTCCTCCCTATCGGGAAGAAAAAGAGCTTCTCGATCGAGGCGCTCGAACCCGAAGGAATTGGGCTGAAGGACAAGCTCAAGAAAGTCCGCAAGCCCAGCCGGGCCCGCGAGGAGGAAGACGTCCGGTTTCGTGACGATGCGGCTCGCTGGGAAGACTTGCGGGCCATTCCCGTGCACCGGAGGGAAGATCGCTCCCGCCATGTTCAGCCGAGTTCCACCGCCGAGATTACCAAGCCTCGCAAGAAGAGCGTCAAGCTGACCGCCGGTCTGACGGTGAAAGAGTTTGCGGAATTGATCGGACAGCGACCGGCCGATATCGTCCGCAAGTTGATGGACATGGGGCAGATGCTGACGTTCAACCAGCCCATTAATCTGGACGCCGCCGTGCTGATCGCCGAAGAGTTCGGTGTCAGGGCGGAAGTCTCGACGGAAAAGGCGGCTGAAGAACTGCTGAAGGAAGCGGCCGAGGAGTTGGCCGACGAACGGCTGGAGCCGCGGCCTCCCGTCGTCACGATCATGGGGCACGTCGATCACGGCAAGACCTCGCTGCTGGACGCGATTCGTCAGACCAGAGTGACGGAGCAAGAGGCCGGCGGTATCACGCAGCATATCGGCGCCTATACGGTCCGCGTGAACGGTAGGCAGGTGACCTTCTTGGATACGCCGGGTCATGAGGCGTTCACCGCCATGCGCGCGCGAGGAGCAAAAGTCACCGACATCGTGGTGCTCGTGGTGGCGGCCGATGACGGCGTGATGCCGCAAACCGTCGAAGCGATCCACCATGCAAAAGCGGCCGGGGTACCTCTCATTGTCGCGATCAACAAGATTGATAAGCCCGGTGCAAACCCGGACCGGGTCAAGCACGCACTTTCAGAGCATGGCCTGATTCCCGAGGCCTGGGGCGGCGACACCATCATGGTCGAAGTCTCGGCCAAGCAAAAAATCGGATTGGACACGTTGCTGGAAATGATTTTGCTCCAGGCCGAGGTGCTGGAACTCAAAGCCAATCCGCATCGTCCCGCCAAGGGCACGGTGATCGAGGCCAAATTGGATCGTGGGCGCGGACCGGTGGCGACGGTGTTGGTTCAAAACGGCACCCTGCGCGTGGGTGACGCGTTCGTGGTCGGGACGTTCAGCGGCCGCGTCCGGGCCTTGATCGCGGATACGGGGGGCAAGGTGCAAGAAGCCGGACCCTCGACACCGGTCGAGGTCATCGGCCTCCCCGGCGTCCCGTCGGCCGGTGATGCCTTTCAAGTCGTCAAAGATGAGCGTGTGGCCCGGGAGATCGCCGAGGCCCGGGCGCTCAAGCAGCGGACTGCAGAGCTGGCGGGTCCAGCGAAAGTCACCCTGGATGATCTGTACGCCAAGATCAAGGAAGGGGATGTCAAAGAGCTCCCGCTTGTGATCAAGGCCGACGTGCAGGGGTCTGCCGAAGCGTTGGCAGCCGCGGTGGAAAAACTCCCGGCCGGCGCCGTCAAGCTTCGTGTGATCCACAGCGGGGTCGGCGGCATTACGGAGACCGATGTGCTCCTGGCGTCCGCGTCGCGGGCGATCATCATCGGCTTCAACGTTCGCCCGGAAGCCAAGGCCGCAGCCTTGGCTGAGCAGGAGGGCGTCGACATCCGGCTTTACAGCGTCATTTACGACGCCATTGCGGATATCAAGGCCGCGATGGAAGGATTACTCGAACCCACGGTGAAGGAACGCGTGCTAGGACGGGCTGAAGTACGTCAACTCTTTACCATTCCCAAGGTCGGCGTCATCGCCGGCTGCTATGTGGTCGATGGAACCATCACCCGGGCGAGCGCAGGTGTGCGGGTCGTCAGGGACCATGTGACTGTGTATGAGGGCAAACTGGGCTCGCTGCGCCGGTTCAAGGACGATGTGCGGGAGGTGCAGCAAGGCTACGAGTGCGGTATCGGCATCGAAAACTTCAACGATCTCAAAACCGGAGACATCATCGAGGCCTACGTCCTCGACAAGGTCGCGGCTAAGCTCTGAGCCAAAAGGCCAGTGTCTCCCTCGGCGGCGGACATGATCGTCGGGCTGTGCACGGTCGAACTGTTCATTCCGAACGGCCACTCTCTCAAAGCCAAACGCCAAATTCTGGTGAGTCTCAAGGACCGGCTGCACGGCAAATTTAACGTCTCCGTCGCAGAAGTGGGCGAGCAGGAGTTGTGGCAAAAAGCGATTCTGGGCATCGCTTGCGTCTCGAACGAGCGGGCCCATGTCAACCGGGTTCTCGATCAGGCGCTGAACGTCATTCGGGGAGTACCGGCGATTCAGGTCGTGCGCACTCAGATAGAACTGCTGTGAGGCGAACGGGGGGCGCGGAGTCGGGGTGTATGAACGCGCGCCTGCGCATGAGGCAAAGCTGTGAGGAGCGGAAATAATGAGGACCGCGTACAAGCGCGCCGATCGTGTAGCCGATCAAATCCGCATGGAGGTTGCCGACATCCTGATGCGCAAGACGAAGGACCCTCGCCTGCGCTCCGTCACGGTCACGGATGTGCTGCTCAGTAATGACCTGCGTCTGGCTCGCATCTACGTCACCACGATCGCGGGAGAAGAAGGCGAGCGGGAGGTTTTCGCCGGACTGACCCGGGCCAACGGATTCATTCGGACCGAGTTGGGGCGGCGATTGACGATCCGCCATATCCCTGAATTGCTTTTCGTGAAGGATGTCAGCGGTCCTCGGGGGGACCGGGTGCTGCGTCTGCTGGAGAGTCTCCACGTAGAACCGGAGGTCGAACCGGGGCCGCCCGAGACGAACTCCGCGACTCACACGATTGATCCTGCCGATGCTTCGTAGCAGGGAACTCTTGGGACCAACGCATGCTGCGTGGCGCTCAGACATCTCAATCCTGTGAAATCGGCGACGGCGTTTTGAACGTGAGCAAACCGGCGGGCTGGACCTCGCACGATGTGGTGGCCAAGGTGAGAGGCCTGTTGCGGGAAAGTAAGATCGGCCATGCTGGCACCTTGGACCCGGCGGCGACGGGGGTGCTGCCGCTGTTGATCGGGCGAGGCACGCGGATTGCCGAATATCTACTGGATTGGGATAAGGAATATCAGGCGGTACTGCGGCTGGGAGTGACGACCGACACCCAAGACGCGACCGGCGCTACACTGGCGACGTGCGTTTTGGACGGGTTGACTGCGGACCGAATCCAGCAGGCGGCGTCTCGCTTTCAGGGACGGCTGATGCAGATTCCCCCTATGTATTCGGCCGTGAAAGTGAGGGGGGTGCCGCTGTATAAGGCGGCGCGGGCGGGCAAGAGCGTGATGCGCAAACCGCGTGAAGTGACCGTCTATGAAATCGAGGTACTGGAAGTGAACCTGCCCGACGTGTCGTTGCGCGTGCGCTGTTCCAAAGGGACATATATCCGGACCTTGTGTGTCGACATCGGCGAGGTGCTTGGGGTGGGAGGCCATTTGCTGGCCTTGGAGCGCCGGCGTGTCGGGCCGCTCGTGTTGGAGCAAGCGGTTACGTTGGAGGACATCGCCCGCCGGTCTATGACCGGACGGCTGGCCGAGTCTCTCCTGTCGCTGGACGAAGCGCTCCGAACACTGCCTGCAGTCGTCGTGGATCAGCGCACGGGGCAGAGGGTCGTCCATGGAGCGCCGGTTCCGCTGCGGGGGGTTATGGAATGGGAATCTCCGACTGGGGAGCCCTACCGGCGGGGACCGGTCCGAATCAAGGATCAAGCGGGGCGTCTGCTGGCGATCGGTGCTGTGCCTGATAGAAGTGGAGCAAGCGGAGCATTCCAGGATCCGGCGGAAATCGCGGTGGTAGTCGAGAAAGTGTTGGTTGAAGCGTAAGGTGAGCGGGATAGAGGTGGACGAGGGACAACCAGGAGCAGGGGAACATGGCGTTGCTCAAGGAGACGAAAACAGAATTGATTCGCCAGTATCGGCGGCACGACAGGGATAGTGGCTCGCCGGAGGTGCAGATCGCCATCCTGACGAACCGGATCGGCTATCTGACGGAGCATTTCAAAATCCATAAGAAAGACCATCATTCGCGGCGTGGGTTGCTCAACCTAGTCGGCCGGCGACGGCGCCTGTTGGACTACCTGCGCCGTATCGATGAGGCCCGCTATCGGGCGGTTCTGGAGCGACTGGGAATCAGGAAGTAACCCTGGCTCCAGTCGCTCCTGCGCTTCGGCGCGTGTATTCACCGGCTGCCGCCACAGGTGAACACGGACATGGGCTGGAACCAAGCTGGCAGCTAATGGCTAGCAGCAGGCTTTTCGCTGTTACGAGTTTTGCGTTCAAGCGCATCTCTGTGGGCATCTGTGGGGCAGGGAACAAAGGAGACCTCTAGATGATTCACGCAGTGGAACTGGATGTCGCGGGCCGCAGGCTGAGGCTCGAAACCGGCCGTGTGGCGAAACAGGCCAGCGGTGCCGTGTGGGCATCCTACGCCGACACGGTCGTACTGGCTACGGCCGTCGCGTCGCAGACCGTAAAGCCCGGGATCGATTTTCTCCCATTGACCGTCGATTACCAGGAAAAAGCCTATGCGGCCGGCAAGATTCCCGGCGGCTATTTCAAACGCGAAGGCCGTCCCTCGGAAAAAGAGGTGCTGACCAGTCGGTTGATCGACCGGCCCCTGCGGCCGCTGTTTCCGGACGGCTATTACTTCGAAACGCAGGTCATCGCCTCCGTGCTCTCGGCCGACAAGACGGGTTCGTCGGATGTGATCGGCATCACCGCCGCGTCGGCGGCGTTGGCGATCTCAGACATCCCGTTCGGCGGACCGGTGGCCGGGATCAAGGTTGGGCGAGTGGACGGGCGGTTCGTCATCAATCCCGACCTGGAGACCCTGGAGCGGAGCGATCTGCATCTGGTGGTCGCCGGAACCGCGGACGCGGTCATGATGGTGGAAGGGGGAGCCAACGAGCTGCCTGAAAACGTCATGATCGAAGCGATCGAGTTGGCGCACGAAGAAATCAAAAAAATCGTGGCCAAGATTGTCGAGCTCCAGGCGGTGGCGGGCAAACCCAAACGTCCGGTGGTGAACGAACAGATCGATCCGGCGTTGGAGGAAGCCGTGCGGGCGCTCGTGGCGGGTCCCATTCGCGACGCGATCCTCATTCCGAACAAGACTGCCCGGCAAGAACGGCTGGATCAAATTCTCAGTGAAGCGGTCGAGAAGCTCAAGGGCGATGACCCAAATCGCGAGCGGCACATCAAGCTGATCTTTCACTCGCTGGAATACAGCGAAGTGCGCAACATGATTTTGGAGAAGGGCGTACGGGCCGACGGCCGAGGGCCGGCTGATATCCGGCCGATCACCTGCGAGGTTGGCGTCTTGCCTCGTACCCATGGGTCGGCTCTGTTTACACGGGGAGAAACCCAGAGCCTGGCGGTCGTCACTTTAGGAACGACTGAAGACGAGCAGCGGGTGGACGCTTTGGAAGGCGAATATTCCCGAACCTTCATGCTCCATTATAATTTCCCGCCCTTCAGCGTTGGAGAAGCCAGGCCGCTGCGTTCTCCTGGGCGCCGGGAGGTCGGACACGGTGCGCTGGCGGAACGAGCCTTGAAACCCGTCATTCCTTCCAAAGAAACGTTCCCCTACACGCTCCGGATCGTGTCGGACATCCTGGAATCAAACGGCTCATCGTCAATGGCGACTGTCTGTGGCGGGACGCTGGCTCTGATGGACGCGGGTGTGCCGATCAAGGAGCCGGTCGCGGGGATCGCCATGGGGCTCATTAAAGAGGGAGACCGGGTCATGGTGCTCTCGGACATCCTGGGCCTGGAAGACCATCTGGGGGATATGGATTTCAAGGTTACGGGGACCAAGCATGGCGTAACGGCCCTGCAGATGGACATCAAGATTGCCGGCATCACGCCGGCGTTGATGCGGCAGGCGCTGGATCAGGCCCGGGTGGGCCGATTGCATATCCTCGTGCGAATGCTTGAAGCGCTCAGCGGGCCTCGGGCGAATTTGTCTCCTTTCGCGCCCCGCATTTTCACCATGAAGGTCAAGCCGGACAAGATTCGCGAAGTCATCGGCCCCGGGGGGAAAACCATCCGCAGCATCATCGCCGAGTGCGGCGTCAAGATCAACGTGGAAGACAGCGGCGTTATCTCTATCGCCGCCGTGGACGAGGCGTCGGCCAAGAAAGCGATGGACATGATCAACAAGCTGACGGAAGAGGTCGAGGTCGGCAAGATCTATTTGGGAACGGTGCGCAAGATCATGGACTTCGGGGCATTCGTCGAAGTCCTGCCCGGGACTGACGGGTTGGTGCACATTTCTCAGCTCGCCCATCATCGCGTCAAATCTGTCTCCGACGAGGTGTCCGAGGGCGATCAGATCTTGGTCAAGGTTCTCGAAATCGACAAACAAGGCAAGATTCGGTTGAGCCGGAAGGAAGCGATGCCCGCGCCGTCAACATCCGCTGCGAAAGAACCTGCCGCAGGATAGCGAGACGTGTATAGAAAACTCGTGCTGGACAACGGCCTCCGCGTGGTTACCGAGAGGATTCCGACCTTGCGATCGGTGACCGTCGGGATTTGGGTCACTGTCGGCTCACGCGATGAACGGAAAGGCGAGGAGGGACTGTCCCACTTCATCGAGCATATGTTTTTCAAAGGGACCCGGCGCCGATCGGCGACGCAAATTTCGCGGGAGATCGACGCGCTCGGCGGAGAGATGAACGCCTTCACCGGCCGGGAGACGACGACGTTTTACGTCAAGGTGCAGGATCAGCAGCTCGAGCCTGCTCTCGAGTTGCTGGCAGATCTGTTTCATCACTCCCGGTTCGATGCCAGAGAAATCCAAAAAGAAAAACAGGTGGTCCTCGAAGAAATTCGGATGGTGCAGGACGATCCCGAAGATCTCGTGCAGGATCTCCATACCAAACAGGCGCTGGCGCGCCATCCGCTTGGGCGTCCAATCCTGGGACGCTCATCCACGATCAAGGGATTGCGCCGACAGCACCTGCTGGACTATACGCGGCGCCACTATGATCCACGTCACACGATCATTGCGGTGGCCGGGAATTTCGAGGAGAAAACCATAGAGCCGTTGCTGGCCCGCTTCTTCGGCCGGTTCAAATCGAACGGCTTTCCGCAGCCCAACCGATGGCCGCCGGAAATCAAGGGCGGTGTGATCGTTCAACGGAAGCCGTTGGAGCAGGTTCACCTCTGCCTCGGGCTGAAGGGAGTACCGGCCGGGCATAAGGATCGGTACGCCGCTCATGCGCTGAACGGGATCCTGGGCGGCAGCGTGAGTTCGCGACTGTTTCAAGAGATCAGGGAGAAGCGCGGCCTGGCGTATTCCAT
Source organism: Nitrospira calida (assembly GCF_976986435.1). Classification (NCBI taxonomy): domain Bacteria; kingdom Pseudomonadati; phylum Nitrospirota; class Nitrospiria; order Nitrospirales; family Nitrospiraceae; genus Nitrospira; species Nitrospira calida. The sequence goes on along the minus strand of NZ_OZ335950.1, from coordinate 3,588,963 downwards.
TTATTCCTATCTCTCGACCTTCTCCGACGCGGGAACTCTTACTGTCTATGCGGCGACGAGGCCCAAGGAAGTGCCGCGCGTGATCGAGTTGGTCTGCCGCGAGTTGAATCGTCTGCGGTCTTCCGGGGTGGGGAAAAAGGAACTTGATCGGGCCAAAAACCAGATGAAAGGCAGTCTGATGTTGAGCCTGGAAAGCTCGGACAGTCGGATGAGCAAGCTGGCCAAAGATGAACTCTATCTCGGCCACCATACGTCTCTTGGCGATATGCTGGTCGAAATCGATCGGGTTTCCGAGGAACAAGTGCACCATCTGAGCTGTGAATTGTTCGATCCGCGCTGTCTCTCCGTCACTGCGCTGGGGCCCGTTTCCCGAAATGCGATCCAGCCGTCTTTCGCTTGAGAATCCTGCTTCGCAACGGACCGTCGACGACCAGGGTATGATCGGTAAGTCGGTCCCCTAAGAACTTGAGATTCCGACTGGTTTTGATAGATGACCGCAGAAAGGGACGGCCCAAAACATTCCCTTGACACCATACTGGGATTTCAGTACGATGTCCGCGTTTTTCGTCGCAGAAGCAGAAAAAGAGATTTCAAACGCGCAGCGGGAACGAAACGAAAGGGGGTGTGGAGCGGGTTCTCGCGTTGAGGCGTTCTGGGAATTATAAAAAAATGGAATTTTCGTGTGGGGTATGGTTCTTCATCGTTTTTGTCGTTCATTCATTATGAAGGAGGGACAAGGTATGAAGAGGGTCGTAGTCATAGCGGCAGTCGCGCTGCTCGCCGGTGTTGGCTTGATGACGGCCGAGTTCGTGGCCGCAGCCGACGCTCCCAGTGCTGCGGGTCCCACGGAGCAGATCATCGGCGGAAAGCCTCTAAAAGGTGAACCGGTCAAGACGTTGAAGGGACGCGTCTGGGCACAGTGGGCGGATAACCCTGATACAGAGTTGTTGTTCGGGATTCAATATTGGAATACCGGTGAGCCGGCGTCAGGGACTCCTTTTGGTCGCTCTTCCACCGACTTGGATGTGAAGCCGCCCGATCCGCTATTCACCTGCTGCGCCTGGGGGTTCACCGGCGGAACTGAGAAGAACAACCCGTATTCCGGCTGGTACCATGCCGCGACGACCGTCCGTCTGGCGGTGAAGGACAAGGCGCTTATGGACCAAATCATCAAAGCGTCCCAAGACCTTGTGGCGATGGAAGTCACCCTCGATGGCCGGACCATCACCGGGTTCAAAGTGCTCAAATAAAAAATAATACAACATAGGTCATGGCGGCGCTTGGAAAGACGAATTTTTATCGTTCATAGCCAGCGTTGAAGGAGGGATAGATCATGAAGCTTCATACAAAAGGCTGGGCCTTTCTGGCTGTCTTGGCCTTGATGGTCGGTGCGACATCGACCGCTCTTGCCATTGAGGCGTTTCAGGAGCGGTTCGAATGGGGGGATATGAGCCAGCCGACGACCCTCCAAGGACGGGTGATTATCCTGGATCCATATGACGAGGCGGTGTGGATTAACATTGCTGTCTTCGGCGGTAACGCCGAGAGCGGATACTTCTGGCAAAAGATTCATCCGGGCAAGACGTTGAAATTCTATGCAGCGAACAAGGAGGTATGGGAAAAACTGAAAGCCTTGGCTCGCCCGCATGCCGGTCCGGCTGCTGCCAAGGAAGTGCCGCCGGCAAGCAAGACAGCCCTGGTTGAGTTCGTTGCCCAGGAAGTCGAGCAGAACCATCGGGTGATCCACTCCGTCAAGGAGCTTCCGGAGATCGCTGGCGCACCGGGCAAGACACTGAGCATTACTGCCCTCCGGCTTAAGGAATGCCAGGGGAAGAACGAATTGGATCCGGCGTGTTACAAGGCCAAGCAGACCCTCAACACTTCTCCGAAAGGGGCAGAGGCTGTGGCGATGCAATACGACGTGCTGAGCCCCGACAAGAAGCCGCTGGCTGGCTTGATTCCCTGGACAGCGCCTTATAACGAAGGCAAATAACGCGGGGCCTTTTCAGGAAAAAGCGGCACCCTCGAATGGGGTGCCGCTTTTTTAATTTCCGCGTATGCGCCTAGTTGGCCTGCTGCTCGATTCGCCGCTGGAGGTCGGCCAGGCGGTTCAAAGCGTCCAACGGGGTCATGGAAAACAGGTCCATCTGTCTGACTTCCTCGATAAGCGGGTGCGGTCTGGGCAAGGGTTCTGCTTCCGACCGGGCATGGAGTTCGGTGCTTTCCCCGCAAACGGTCGCCGTTGGTTGTTCCAATTGCGCCAGCACTTCCCGAGCGCGATCGATTACAGGCGAAGGGAGACCAGCCAGCTTGGCGACGTGGAGGCCGTAGCTCCGGTCCGCCCCGCCGGCCACGATTTTACGCAGGAAGAGTACGTCTCCGTCCCGTTCCTGTACGTCCACGCGGTAGTTCCTGACCCCCTCGCGCTGGTTCGCCAGTTGCGTCATCTCGTGATAATGGGTGGCGAACAACGTCCTCGCGCCGAGGTGCCGCCGATCGTGGATGTATTCGGCGACGGCCCAGGCGATGCTGAGCCCGTCGTAGGTGCTGGTGCCGCGTCCGATCTCATCCAATAAAATCAAGCTGCGCGGGGTTGCGGAATTGAGAATATTGGCGGTCTCGATCATCTCCACCATGAAAGTACTTTGTCCTCCCGCCAGATTGTCCGAGGCGCCGACGCGCGTGAAGATCCGATCCACCACCCCGATCTTTGCTTCCGTCGCCGGTACGAAGCTGCCCATTTGCGCCATGAGCACGATCAACGCCACCTGACGGAGATAGGTGCTCTTTCCGGCCATGTTCGGACCAGTAAGGATCAGGAGCCGATTGCTCTCCAGGTCAAGCAGCGTGTCGTTTGGCACAAACCCGCCGTCGATCTCCAGCCGTTCCACGACAGGATGGCGTCCCTCGACGATGCGAATGGTTTCTCCCTCATCGACGGTCGGGCGGACATAGCGGTTGAGGGCGGCGGTCTCCGCGAGGGCGGCCAGCACGTCAATCAGCGCGAGCGCGGCGGCGATGGCCTGCAGACGCGGTGTCTCCCGGGCCACCTGCGCCCGAAGGCGTTCAAAGAGTTCTTGCTCCAGCGCTTTGACCTTGCTCTCCGCGCCGATGACCCGTTCCTCCAACTCTTTCAATTCGGGCGTCGTGAAGCGTTCGGCGTTCACCAGAGTCTGTTTGCGGATGTAGGAATCTGGCACGCGCGAAAGATTCGCCTTCGTGACTTCAATGTAATAACCAAAGACTTGATTGTAGCGGACCTTGAGCGAGTCGATGCCGGTACGTTGGCGCTCCTGAGCCTCCAATCCAGCGATCCAGTTTTTCCCTTCCTTGCTGGCCTTACGCAGTTCGTCGACCTGGGGGTGGACGCCGTCCTTGAAGATGCCGCCGTCGCGCCATGCGGCTGGCGCACCGGGGTGAATCGCGCGGTCGATCAGGTCGTGCAGGTCGCCGGCGTCGTCCCACGCGCGGACAAGATCGCGGACGAGCGGAGCCGAAAGCCGGGAGAGGTGTCGGCGTAGTTCGGGTAGCGCCGCGATGGACTGCTTCAAGGCCAGCAGTTCACGGGGTCCCGCCACGCCGAGGGAGAGTCTGCTGCCGAGGCGGCCGATGTCTTGGACGTTTCGCAGGGCGGTCCGAATGGCGGCGCGAGCCTGGAAAGCGTCTTTTAGTTCGGCGACCGCGTCCAATCGCGCGTTGATTGCGTCGCATGAGAGCAACGGCTTCAGGATCCAGTCCCGCATCAAGCGACTGCCCATCGCTGTGACAGTTCGATCCAGAACGGCGAGCAACGTCATTTCTCCGCGCCGCTCTCCACCGATCATCGGGCGAACCAACTCCAGGTTCTGAACGGTCGCGCAGTCCAGGTGCATGTCCTGGCCGATCCGTCGGACCTGGAGGCGACGGATGTGTTCCAGGCGGGACGACGGCTGGGTCTCGCGCAGATAACGCAACGCGGCGCCGGCGGCTTGAATTCCCAACGTCAGAGATGCACATCCGAACCCATCCAGCGAACTGACGCCGAACTGTTGCTGAAGCACACGCCGGGCTTCCAATAGGTCGAAGCAGGCGGGAGACCGGGCGCACAGGCGTAGTCCTTTGAGTCGTCCGACCCATGGCGCTCCGCCGGGCGACGGTTCTTCCGGATACAGCAGCTCTTTCGGTTCCAAACGGGACAGTTCGTCGATCAGGATTGTGGCGGCCCGATCGCCGTGGAACTCCATGGTCCAGAATTCCCCGGTCGAGAGATCGAGCGCGGCAAGGCCGAAGGCGGGCGAAGCGGCGGCTTGTGCGGAGCGGCGTGACGAGGTCGCCACTGCGGCGAGGAAATTGGGCTCAGCGGGTGATAAGAGTTCGGTGTCGATCAGCGTACCCGGCGTATACAGGCGCACCACCTCGCGCCGCACGAGACCTTTGGCGAGTTTGGGGTCTTCCACCTGGTCGCAGATGGCGACTGTGCGTCCAGCCTTCAGCAGCTTGGCGATATAGCTGGTCGCCGCGTGGTACGGCACCCCACAGAGCGGGACCGGATTTGCACTGGCTTTGTCCCTGGATGTGAGCGCGATGGACAACAGCCGCGAGGCCTCCTCGGCGTCTTCGTAAAACATTTCATAAAAGTCGCCAACGCGGAAGAACAGAATCGCATCGCGGTAGCCGCGTTTGATTTCGCGATATTGCCGCATGAGCGGAGTCAGGTCGGTATCACTCATCCGATCGTTCCTCGATGAATTCGGGCGTCGTGTGTCCGGAGCTCTTGTGCAAAGCCTTGTCGAGCGACTGGCGCAACCGTTCCAGATCCACCTCGGCCTCCTGAAGCGCTTTGGTTTTTCGTCGCAGCTCGATCCGTCCTCGCACCCAGGCGGGAAACAGCAGGATGCCGGCGAGCAGGAGCCCGGTCACGAAGGCTCCCAGAATAGGTTTATAGATCGGTGTTGAGGCGGAGCGGAATCCGAAGAAATAGCGGAGCGTCACCTCCTGTTCCTGGTTCTGAAGGAAAAACGCCAGGGAGAGTAATAACAGGATGCCGACGAGGATAAGCCTGATCATGACCGACGTGTTCCGGTCCTTCGGCGTGAAATGGACCGGTATCCGCTCCGTCCGGTCAGAGCGGCCGTGAAGCCGGCTTTGAGCTTGCGATAGGTGACGTCCAAATGTTCCGGCATGACCCTGGTCTCAGAGAACAACGGCATAAAGTTCGTATCACCGTCCCAGCGAGGCACGATGTGCAGATGGACATGGCCCTCCACGCCGGCGCCGCTCACCCGTCCCAGGTTCACCCCGACATTGAACCCGTCGGGTTTGATTTGCGCCCGCAACACTCGGAGGCTGAGATTGGTGAGCCGCATCAGATCCAGCGCGCTCTCGTCCGACAGCCATTCGATGCTGTTAACATGCGCGTAAGGAGCCACCAGCAGATGCCCGCTGTTATAGGGAAACAGATTCATCATGACGAATCCATGCTGGCCCCGGTGCAGCAGCAAATTCTCCCGGTCTCGCGCTGCCTTTGCCTTGACGCAGAAGATACACTGGGAAGGCTTCGGTGATTGCTGGATGTACGCCATCCGCCAAGGCGCCCACAGCACCTTCATCCGGTTCGACTCCTCGATCGAGGGCGCGATCTTCCAGCCGCGAGACAGAGTTTTCGCAACAGAGCCCCCGAAATTGGGCCGGTCGCGCTCAGGTGTAGCACTCTGGTCTCCCGTCCCCTGTGGGTTATGCGGATCTCGAGCCGGTCGTTAGGTAATTCGGCGCCGGCATGGTCCGCCCATTCGACCACTGTGACCGTGGTGCCGTCCAGATAATCCGAAAGCCCTGTCTGTGCGACGTCGTCAGGGGAAGCGAGGCGGTAGAGATCCGCATGGGCGAGGAGCAACCGGCCGCGATATTCGTGAATGAGCACGAAGGTCGGGCTGCTGACCAACCGGGGGGCGGCGCGAAGCCCTGCGGCGATCCCGCGCACCAGCGTCGTCTTCCCGGTTCCGAGGTCCCCGTAGAGGCCGATCACTTCTCCGCCGCGCAGAGCCCGACCGATCACCCGTCCCAGGCGCTCCGTGTCCTCGACGGAGGAAGAAATAAATCGGAGACAGTCTCTGGACGAAGTTGCCCAAGCCATGCTCACCACACGCCGGGGAGACAGGATCGAACACTTAGCGCCCTGCAACTTGAACGAGGGCATGGGGAATCTGGTCGATGACATCGCCGGCGATCATGCCGGCAATACCCAATTGGGCGGCCGCGAGGTCTCCCGCTAGTCCGTGGAGATAGGTGGCGGCACATGCTGCGTCCCACGGGTTGAGGCCCTGGGCCAGTAAGCCGACGATCATGCCGGTCAACACATCGCCGGTGCCGGCTGTGGCCATGCCCGGGTTGCCGGTCGGGCAAATGGCGACCGTGCCGTCCGGTCTCGCCACGACGGTCCTGGCTCCTTTCAGCACCAGAATGACGCTCCGCTGGACGGCGAATCGGCTGGCGACCCCGATGCGATCCGCATTCACCGAGTGCGGCGTCGCCTCCGTTTCCAGTCTAGCCATTTCGCCGGGGTGCGGCGTGAGAATCGGCGGTGCCTTACACTCCCCCAGTAACGACGCCTTGCCGGCCAGCGCGTTCAGTGCGTCGGCATCCAGTACAGCGGGCTTGCCCATTTGCCTGATCAAGGCTTGGACCAGTTCGACCGTTTCCGGATGAGTCGTGAGGCCGGGTCCGACGGCGACAGCGGTCCTGGCGCTGATGAACGTCAGCAACCGGTCGAGGCCGGACCGCGCCAGCGTCCGGGCTTTGGTCTCCGGCATGGGCACGGTCATGGCTTCCAGCAACTTAGCTTCCAGCGTGTCGTTCACGCTCGACGGCGTGGCCACCGTGACCAGTCCGGCTCCCACCCGCAAGGCGGCCTTGGCGGCCATCGCCGCGGCTCCGGTTTTACCGACCGATCCCGCAATGATCGCGGCATGGCCGAAAGTGCCCTTGTGTGAGGATGGGGGACGGTGAGGAAGGACGCCGCGAACCGCGGCTTCGGTCAGGAGCGACACGCGGCTCTCGACCGCTTCGACATACGCGGGCGGAATGCCGATGTCGACAATCCTGACCTGTCCCGCATGGTCGATGCCAGGTCCCACGTACAGACCCAGTTTCGGCAGCCCGAACGTGACGGTCAACGTCGCGCGGACGGCGGCGCCCAACACGGCACCCGTGTCGGCGTGGATTCCCGAGGGGAGATCCACCGACACCGTCGGTCGGTTCGCCTCGTTGATCGCTTCGATGACTTCCCGATAGTTCCCGGTGATCGGCGCGGAGAGACCGGTTCCAAGCAGCGCGTCGACAACCACATCGCTTTCAGCGAGGACGGTTTTGAGCGGTTCGACGGAGCCAAGCGTGCGCACACCAGACTTCCCGACCGCCCGGATGCAGCGGCGATACATGGTCCGCGCGTCGCGGGAGAGGTCCTTCTCGCCCGTCAGGAGAAACACTCGAACTCCGGCACGCTTCTTCGCCAGCAGGCGCGCGACGACGAGCCCATCTCCTCCGTTGTTGCCTTTCCCGCAGATGATCGTGACGGTCTTGCCGCTCAAACGGCCGAACACGTCTTCCATGTGGCTAACCACGCCAGCGCCGGCGCGTTCCATCAATGTCAGGCTGGGCACGCCGGCCTCCTGAATCGTGCGGCGATCGAGGGTTTGCATCTGCTCGGCGGTAACGATCTTCATCACAGGAGGCATGAAGTTGGAGGCGCGGAGCGATTCGCCGGGTTACGAGAGGAGCTGTTTCATCTCGCGCACCGCCCGTTCGAGTCCGACCAGAACGGCTCGGGCAATGATGCTGTGGCCGATGTTGTATTCGACGATCTCCTGGATATGGGTCAGCCGCTTCACGTTCCGGTAATTCAGCCCGTGGCCGGCATTGACTCCCATCCCGAGCTTGTAGGCCAACTTGGCGGCTTGTGACAGTGCTTCGACTTCGAGTTGCTCCTCTTTCGCGCGCTTCGCGTTGGCATAGCGGCCGGTATGCAATTCCACGTAATCGGCCGCCACCTTGTGCGCGGCCTTGACTTGCACGAGGTCCGGCTCGATGAACAGGCTCACCGGAATGCCCCCATCGTGGAGCAACTCGACGATTTTTTGGATTTTGTCCCGCTGGCCGTCCACATCCAGGCCTCCTTCGGTAGTCAACTCCTGGCGCCGTTCCGGGACCAGGGTGACCAGGTGCGGCTTGACGCTGAGCGCCATTTTGGCCATGGACTCATCGGCCGCGATTTCCAGGTCCAGCTTGGTCTGGACGATCTCTCGGAGCCGGGTCAAGTCGCGATCCTGGATATGGCGGCGGTCCTCCCGCAGGTGTACGACGAGCCCGTCGGCGCCGGCCAGTTCCACCAGCACCGCCGCGGCGATGGGGTCCGGCTCGATACCGCCCCGTGCTTGTCGGAGGGTCGCCACATGATCGATGTTGACACCGAGTCTCGCCATGGCGTCGTTCCTGCGCTGGGCGCGCGATGCGTCGTGCGGAAACTCATTGCGAGCTTGCGCAAGGTGAAGCGCATTATTACAGAAACCTCAGAGGCGAGCAAGAACCAGCCCGTCGGTCCCAGCGGCGCGCGGCCGGAGTCTGCTCGCCGACCCAACGACAACCTGCAAGTATCGGCGAAAATTGACTGAAATCGCCCCGGTCGATTAGAATAGGCCACCTTTGGGACCAGGACAGCCTATCCTGTCAACCCGTCCCCGGCCTGCGTCTGGCGAAGGAGTGTTCGTGCTGGAGGGATTCTACCGGATCAAGCGGCTTCCCCCTTACGTGTTCGCGCAGGTTCAGGCCCTGAAGCTGGAAGCCCGTCGCAGGGGCGAAGATATCATCGACTTCGGCATGGGGAATCCGGACCAGCCGACGCCGAGCCACATCGTCGAGAAACTGATCGAGACGGCCAAGAAGGCCAAGAACCACCGGTATTCCGCCTCGCGCGGCATCACCAAACTGCGCCATGCGATCACCGGCTGGTACAAGCGCAACTACAACGTCGACCTTGATCCCGAAACCGAGGCGATCGTGACCATTGGTTCGAAGGAGGGTCTCGCCCACCTCGCCCTGGCGATGATCGGGCCCGGCGATGTGGTCCTCACGCCCACGCCGACCTATCCAATTCATATGTATAGCTTTGTCATTGCGGGCGGCGAGGTGCGGGGGATTGAACTGCGGCAAGACAGCGATTTTTTTGAAGACTTGATTCGGGTCTATCGGCAGACGTTTCCCCGTCCCCGTATCCTTGTGATTAATTTTCCGCACAATCCCACGACGGCGGTGGTTGACCTGGAATTTTTCAAGAAAGTAGTGGCCTTTGCCAAAGAGCACAACGTCGTTGTGATCCACGATTTGGCCTACGCCGACATCGTCTTCGACGGCTATAAGGCGCCTAGCCTGCTGCAGGTGCCGGAAGCCAAGGATATCGGCGTGGAGTTCTACACGCTGTCGAAAAGCTACAACATGCCGGGATGGCGTGTCGGATTTTGCGTCGGCAATCGCGAGGTGGTAGGGGCGCTGGCCAAGATCAAGAGCTATCTGGATTACGGCATCTTCCAGCCGATCCAGATTGCCAGCATCATCGCGTTGAACGGACCGCAGGATTGCGTGAAGGAGACGGTGCAGTTGTATCAGAAGCGGCGGAACGTTCTGGTGGGCGGTCTGAACCGGATCGGATGGCCGGTCGACAAGCCGCGCGCGACGATGTTCGTCTGGGCTAGGATCCCGCAACCGTACCGGGGCATGGGGTCGCTGGAATTTTCCAAGCTCCTCCTGAAAGACGCAAAGGTCGCCGTGTCACCCGGCATCGGTTTCGGCGAGGGCGGAGATGACTACGTACGGTTCGCACTCGTGGAGAACGAGCACCGGACCAGGCAGGCGATCAGGGGGATCCGCAAGGCGTTGAAATTGAATGGAAACGGGTAATGAGGTCGCGTATCGGGGTCGGCCTGATCGGATTCGGCACGGTCGGAACGGGAGTGGTCAAGATCCTCATGGGGCACGCCGCTCTCATCCGGCGGCGGGTCGGCGTGCCGATCGAATTGGTGCGCGTCGCGGATCTCGACATCACGCGGGACCGCGGTGTCGCGTTGCCGGACGGCGTGCTGACGACCGACGCGAAACGGGTCATCGACGATCCCGCGGTCGACATCGTCATCGAATTGATCGGAGGCTCTGATGCGGCCAAGCGAGTGATCCTCGATGCGATGGCGAAGGGTAAGGCGGTGGTCACGGCGAACAAGGCCTTGCTAGCCGTCCACGGCGAGGAGATTTTCGAGGCCGCGGTCAGGCACCGGGTCGATCTGGGTTTTGAAGCCAGTGTCGGCGGAGGAATCCCGGTCATCCGCGCGTTGGTCGAAGGCCTGGCCGCCGATACGATTCTCTCGGTCTACGGCATCATCAACGGGACGTCCAATTACATTCTGAGCCGCATGACCAAGGAGGGACACGGCTTCACCGAGGTGCTTGAAGAAGCCAAGCGGGCTGGCTATGCCGAGGCGAACCCGACGTTCGATGTAGCCGGTATCGACTCAGCACACAAGCTGGCCATTATGGTCAGCCTAGCCTATGGGACGCCGGTCAACTTCAAGGATATCTATACAGAAGGCATCACCAAGCTGACGCCGCTGGATATCACCTATGCGAAGGAGTTCGGGTTTGCGATCAAGCTGCTCGCCATCGCGAAATTTTTGGACGGGGAGATCGAGGCTCGCGTTCATCCGACGATGATCCCTTCGACTTCCCCTATCGCGCAGGTGGACGGAGTCTACAATGCGATCCAATTGATCGGGGATGCAGTCGGCGATGTCGTCCTCTACGGCCAGGGCGCCGGATCATTGCCGACCGGCAGCGCGGTCGTGAGCGACGTTGTCGCGATCGCCCGCAATCTGCTCGTGGGCGCAGCCGGCCGGGTGCCTCCGGCGTCTTTCCGGCAGGATCAGCGCCGGCCGCTCCGAGTCCGTCCGATCGATGAAATCCGCTCCTTGTACTACATGCGATTTATGGTGCTCGACAAGCCCGGAGTCTTATCGCAGATTTCAGGAGTCCTGGGACGGTATGGCATCAGCATTTCATCCGTGCTGCAGCAGGGCCGCAAGGAGGGGCAAACGGTGCCGGTCGTGATCATGACGCACACGGCGACCGAGCGAGATGTGCAGGCCGCCCTCCGCGAGATCGATCAGATGGCGTTCATCTCCCAACCCACCACCTTGATCCGCGTCGAGGGGCAGGACGAATGAGGCATGCGCCCCGCCGGGTCCGATGCGGTCACTGACCGGCTGTCTTTCCCATGACACGCTGGCGCGGCGTCATCAACGAGTATCGCAAATTCCTCCCGGTGTCCGAGCAGACGCCGGTGGTGACCTTGGGCGAGGGCAATACGCCCCTCATCCATGCCGTGCGCTTGGGGAAAAAGGTCGCGCCCGGCGTCGAACTGTATCTGAAGTTCGAAGGGGCCAATCCGACCGGGTCGTTCAAAGACCGCGGGATGACGATGGCGATCTCCAAGGCCATGGAGGCCGGAGCCCAGGCGGTGATCTGCGCCTCCACAGGCAACACCTCGGCCTCGGCCGCCGCCTACGGTGCTTGCGCGGGCTTGGCAGTTTACGTTTTGATTCCGGCTGGCAAGATCGCGCTCGGCAAGCTCTCTCAAGCCATGATGCATCAGGCAACGGTGATTCAGATCGAAGGCAATTTCGACCAGGCGCTGGCCATCGTCAAAGAACTGGCCGCCGCCTATAAAATCGAGCTGGTGAACTCGATCAATCCTTTTCGAATCGAGGGGCAGAAAACAGCCGCGATGGAGGTCTGCGACCAACTCGGCGATGCGCCGAGCGTCCATGTCTTACCGGTGGGCAACGCCGGCAACATCACCGCCTATTGGCGCGGCTACAAGGAGTATCGCGCAGCCAACCAATGCACCCGTCTCCCGCGCATGATCGGGTTTCAAGCGGCGGGAGCCGCGCCGATCGTACTCGGCCGGGTGGTGGAGGAGCCACAGACGATTGCGACCGCCATACGGATCGGCAATCCGGCCAGTTGGACTGCGGCGCTCGAGGCGGTGCGAGAATCCTTCGGGCTGATCGACATGGTCACCGATGAGGAAATCCTGCACGCCTATACGCTGATTGCGGCGGAAGCGGGCGTCTTTTGCGAACCGGCTTCGGCTGCTTCGGTGGCCGGTGTCATCAAGCTGAGCCGGGTTGGCGCGTTGCGGGAAGGCGACACGGTGGTGTGTACGTTGACCGGCCACGGGTTGAAAGACGCTGATACAGCGATCAGCGTATCCAGGCAACCGCTGACGGTGAAAGCCAGCCGCGAGGACGTAGCCCGTCTCTTGAAGGTCTAGCTCGACGGATGTGCCATGAAATACGTGATTCTCCACGCAAGCGGAATGAATGACGAGCCCTACCGGGAACTGGGCGGGAAAACCCCGCTCCAGGCGGCCTCCACTCCGAACATGGACCGGTTGGTTCGGGAGGGAGAATTGGGACTGGCGGCTGTTCCGTCCGACGGGACGCTGGCAGGCAGTGATGTGACAGGTGTGTCGATCCTCGGCTATGACCCGCGCAAATACTACCCCGGGCCGGCGCCGCTGGAGGCGGCCAGTCTCGGCGTGGCCGTCGGCGAGCATGATGTCGTGTTCCGTTGCACCATGGTGACGTTGCGCACGGAAGCTGTCCAGGGGGGGAAACCCACGATGGATGTCAAGAAGTTCGGCCCGCATGTGATCCTGGATGACCCGACCGCCGGCTACATCGACACGGAGCAAGCGCGCGAGCTCATCGATGCGGTCAACGAGCAGCTCGGTTCCGAGACGATTCAGTTTTATCCCGGCATTGGGCATCGGCATCTGATGGTGTGGGTCGGAGGCAAGGCCCGCGCCTCGTGTGTGGATCCACGCCAAGCGGTCGGGCGCCAGATCGCCGAGTGTTTGCCGACCGGCGATGGAGCGGATATTTTGCGAAAGCTGATGGAGGCCGCCCTCATTATCCTCCGGGATCATCCCATCAACGACGATCGGCGTGAAGCAGGGCTGAAGCCGGCCAACTGTTTATGGTTGTGGGGACCTGGACGTCCGCACGCTTGGCCGAGCTTGACGGAACGCTTCGGGGTCACGGGCGCCGTCGTCGCCTCCAGCGACCTGCATCGGGGAATCGGGATCTGCGCCGGTTTGGAGGCGGTGGAACCGGTGGTTTTAAGCGGAGCCGACGGCCCCACATTGACGACGGTGGGTGAAGCGACGCTTCGCGAGCTGGCCTGCAGGGACCTCGTGTATGTGCACGTGGCGTTGCCCGACGAGATCCTGTACGGTGGCGATCCCAAAGCCAAACTGCGGGTGATCGAGGAATTCGACAAGCACGTTGTGGGGACCGTGGTGAGTGGGCTCCCTCAATGGGGGGCCTACCGAATGTTGCTCGTCTCGGACCATGCAGTGGCGGGGAACAACAAAATGCAGTCCCCGCTGGCGCTGTATGTGTTCGCAGAAGGGCCGGCGCAAAAGATTGCCCCCAGCTCGCGGCGATTCAGCGAAATGGATGCCAAATCGAGCGACGCGCCTTTGCGGGAAGCCACCAAGCTGATCACCAAGCTGTTCCCGCGCGGATAGAGACGGGACATGGCGTTGATCGTCCAAAAATACGGCGGCACGTCGGTCGGGAGCATCGAGCGGATCCATCGGGTCGCCGACCGTGTCGCCCGGGATCACCGGGATGGACACCAGATCGTCGTGGTCCTCTCTGCGATGAGCGGGGAAACCGATCGGCTTCTCCGGTTGGCGCACGAAGTCACGCCCTCGCCGGACGAGCGCGAGCTGGATATGCTCCTGTCCACCGGGGAACGGGTGACGATCGCGCTGTTGGCGATGGATCTGCGGGGACGAGGGCTCAACGCCAGATCCTTTACCGGCCGGCAGGTCGGGATTCTGACTAACAGCTCCCATACCAAGGCCCGTATCGCCCGGGTGACGGCCGAACGGATCAGAACCGCGCTGGCGGAAGGCGTCATCCCGGTCGTGGCGGGGTTTCAGGGGATCAATGAACAGTCCGACGTGACCACACTGGGGCGGGGCGGATCGGATCTGACGGCGGTCGCTTTGGCCGCCGCGCTCAAAGCTGATCGGTGCATTATCTTCACCGATGTTGACGGCGTCTACACAGCGGATCCGAACATCGTGCCGACCGCCAGGCGTATCGATAAGATCTCATACGAAGAGATGCTGGAACTGGCGAGCCTGGGCGCAAAGGTTTTGCAAAGCCGGTCGGTCGAGTTCGCCGCGAAGTATGGGGTGCCGATCGAGGTTCGTTCCAGTTTTACCGAAGGAAAGGGAACGCTCGTGACGACTGAAGACGCGGACATGGAAGGCGTGGCGGTCTCCGGGGTCACCGGCGATCGCAATCAGGCGAAGATCACGATCGTCGGAGTCCCCGACAAGCCGGGCATCGCGGCGCGCATTTTTGGGCCGGTGGCGGAAGCCAATATCGTGGTCGACATGATCATCCAAAACGTGAGCCAGGCTTCGCTGACGGACATTTCGTTCACCGTGCCACGGGCCGATCTGCGGAAAGCGGTCAGCCTCGTGCAGCGCGTGGCGAAGGAGATCGACGCCAAGTCAGTGGCTGTGACCGAGGCCATCGCCAAGGTGTCGCTCGTGGGTGTGGGGATGCGGTCGCATTCCGGTGTTGCGGCCAAGATGTTTGAGGTGTTGTCTCGGGAAGGCGTGAACATCATGATGATCAGCACCTCGGAGATCAAAATCTCCTGCGTGATCGATGAAAAATATCTCGAGCTCGCCATGCGGGCTCTGCATGCCGCCTTCGGATTGGATCGGGTGCCATCATGATGCGCAAGCAAAAGGGCGCGAAGCGAGGGACGAGAAGCGAGAAGAGAGAAGTTCTTCTTCATGATGCCTCCGCGCCTTGCGCCGCCAGCCTCTCGCCTTCGTTGGAGATCTACGACACGACCCTGCGCGATGGCGCACAGGCCGAGGATGTGAGTTTCTCAGTCGAGGACAAGGTCCGCGTGGCGCAGAAGCTGGACGAGTTGGGCGTGCAGTACATCGAAGGCGGGTGGCCGGGCGCCAATCCCAAGGACATCGAGTTTTTCCGGATCATCAAGACCATTCCGCTGCGGCATGCGACGATCGTCGCCTTCGGCTCGACGCGCAAGGCCAGCAATCCGGTTCAGAAGGACCCCAACATTCAGGCGTTGCTCGCCTCGGAGACGTCGACGATCACGATTTTCGGCAAGAGCTGGGGCCTGCACGTGACGGATGCACTGGGGATTTCCTTGGCGAAAAATCTCGAGATCATCGGCGATTCCATCCACTATCTCCGTTCCAAAGGGCGGAGGGTCTTCTACGATGCGGAGCATTTTTTCGACGGATACAAGGCCCATCCGGACTATGCGCTGGAGACGCTGCGGAGGGCGGTAGACGCGGGAGCGGAGCGGATCATCCTGTGCGACACGAACGGCGGGACCATGCCGTGGGAGGTCCGCAGGATCTGCGAGGCGGTGCGTCGGGAGTTCGCCGTGCCGCTGGGCATTCACGCGCACAATGACTGCGAGATGGCCGTCGCCAACTCGCTGGTGGCGGTCGAAACCGGCATCGTTCAGGTGCAGGGGACGATCAACGGCATTGGCGAACGGTGCGGCAACGCCAATCTCTGCTCGATCGTGCCGAATCTGGAGCTGAAGATGGGCCGGCCGGTGCTTGGCGAACGCCTCACGCATCTCAAGCAGGTGTCCGGATTCGTGACCGAGATCGCGAACCTCATGCCCAACAAGCATCAACCGTATGTCGGGGATTCGGCCTTCGCACACAAGGGCGGCGTGCACATCCACGCGGTTCTCAAGAATCCCGCCACCTACGAGCATGTCATCCCCGAGCGGGTTGGAAACCGCCAGCGCATGTTGGTCTCCGATTACGCTGGCCGCAGCGGTCTGCTGGAGAAAGTGGAGACGTATGGAATCAAGCTAAGCAAGGATCATCAGAAGCTGCAAGAATTGGTCAATACGCTTAAGGAGCGCGAGAGCCAAGGCTATCAGTTTGAAGGAGCCGAGGGATCTTTCGAACTGCTCATGCGTAAAGCGATGGGCACCCACACGCCGTCGTTCCATCTGCTTGGGTTCCGGGTCATCGTGGAGAAGAAAGATGAAAACGGCGCGCCGGTCTCGGAGGCGACCGTGATGGTCAAGGTCGGCGAGGCGATCGAACACACGGCTGCGGTGGGGGCCGGCCCGGTGAACGCGCTGGACCATGCGCTTCGCAAAGCACTGGAGAAATTCTATCCCCAGCTTCGTGAGGTCAGGCTTCTGGATTACAAGGTTCGTGTCCTCACGGCCAATAAAGGCACCGAGTCGAAAGTGCGGGTGCTGATTGAGTCGGGCGACCATAAAGACAAATGGGGAACAGTCGGGGTGTCGGACAATATTATGGAAGCGAGTTGGCAGGCCTTGGCCGACAGCATCGAATACAAGTTGCTTCAGAAGGAACGCTCCCGCGGGACCGACATTCCGCGTACCTCATCCAGGTCTGAGAAAACTCCTTGACACGGCTGATAACCTCACGTAATTTATGAAAAAATCTCACTAAAGCTCAGGGATTCGCCGGAGCGATGCGGCAGGAGTGTGCAAGCAGGCTGTCAGGAGGGACGGCATGAGAAAGGCTGATATCGCCAATGAGATCTACAAACAGGTGGGAGTGTCCAAGAACGAGGCCGCAGACATCGTCGAACTCATCCTGAACCTGCTCAAGTCGGTCTTGCAAAAAGGAGAATCGGTCAAGATTGCGGGGTTCGGGAATTTCGTGGTCCGCAGTAAGGGAGCACGGAAAGGTCGTAATCCGCGCACCGGGGAGGAGATCGGGATCACGCCGCGCCGGGTCGTCACTTTCCGTCCCAGCCAGGTGTTCAAGAAGTACGTCAATTCGTAAATCTCTTCGTACACGCCGGCGATCCAGTCGTGAGGGTCGTTATGGGGAATGAACCCAGACTGGGGAGCAAGGTTTTCTACAAGATCGGAGAAGTCAGCCAAATCACGAAACTTCCGGCCTATGTGTTGCGGTTTTGGGAAACCGAATTCAGCTTTCTCAAGCCCAAGAAGAGTCGAGGCAATCAACGGCTATATGTCCAACGCGATATCGAAACGATTTTGGAAATCAAGCGCATGCTGTATGAAGAAGGCCATACGATCGCCGGGGTGAAGCGGTACTGGGCGCGTCGTGGCCGTCATGCGCACAAACAGATCAGGCCGAGGGAGTTAGCTCAGCGAGTACGAGGGGACCTCCAAGCGATCCTGCGCATCCTGGAGTCGCACTCTGGCTGAGCGCATCGTCTTCGCTGAGATCAGAGAACGGTAGCGGTTCCCAGACGATCGAGAAGAACGAGCAGAAATAAGCACGGTCGGGGCGTGGCGCAGCCCGGTAGCGCACTCGTTTGGGGTGCGAGTGGTCGGCCGTTCAAATCGGCTCGCCCCGACCATCCCGCACTGACGAAGTGCGGTGCTGGTAATCCGATGGCGCCGCAAGAAACATTTCCAGGATTCCATTGCAGCGTGCAGGAGCCCGCTCGCCCTGTATCAGGCTGCCGAAATTGCCGTGAGCGGCTAGAGCCCTCAACCGAATTGTTTGAATTGTCGTTCTTCAGATCACTACACATGCTACACATGGTTTGAACCACCGGTTACTTGTTGCCTCATCGCGATGGTGCCGGTGGATCAACGTCTCGGAAGCTGCCCCGTGCAGCTTTTTTTATTGCTTTGCGCCATCCATGCACATCCTGGTGACCAATGACGACGGTGTGGCCTCCCCTGGCCTGCATGCCTTGGCCGAAGCCATGCGGGCGCTCGGTACCGTGTGGGTTGTCGCTCCCGATCGGGAGCGAACGGCGGTCGGACACGCCCTGACGCTGCACAAGCCCCTCCGGCTGACCCCGCTGGGCAATCGGATCTTTGCGGTGAACGGGACACCGACCGATTGCGTGAATCTGGCGGTCAAGGTGGTGCTGCCGAAACCGCCGGGTCTGGTGATCTCCGGAATCAACAGGGGTGTCAATCTCGGTGACGACGTGACCTATTCCGGAACGGTCTCGGCGGCGTTGGAGGGTACCATTCTTGGGGTTCCGTCGATCGCGGTGTCGCAGGAGGGCGGCGACCGATTCCGGTTCGAGGTTGGGGCGCGGTACGCCAAGCGGATCGCCCAGTTGACGCTCGAACACGGTTTGCCGGAGGAGACGATGCTTAACGTGAACATTCCCGACCGTCCCCGGAACGCCATCAAGGGGGTGCGGGTCACCTGTCTGAGCCGCCGGCGATTCGAGAACCCGATCGTCGAGAAAATCGACCCGCACGGGCGCAAATATTATTGGATTGCCGGCACGCGCATCGCCTGGAACCGGCAGAAGGATTCCGATCACGAGGCGATCCGACAAGGAATGGTCTCGATCACGCCGATCCATCTCGATAGTACGCACTACGGCGTGCTGGAGCGACTGCGGAGTTGGGAGCAATTGATTGAAGGCATCCGGCCCGCGGGGCACGCGCGAGGCCGTCGGTAACCTGGGCATGTTGATCTTATGGCTTGAACAGCTCATCACGGAACTCACCCAGTTCATCATTGCGACGATCTCGAAGTTCGGCTACGCCGGTATCCTTCTGACCATGGCGATCGAGAGCGCCTGCATTCCACTGCCGAGCGAGATCATCATGCCGTTTTCCGGGTACCTCACCTCGACCGGCCGGTTTTCCATGCTTGGCGTGACGCTGGCCGGCGCCATCGGCAACGTCGTGGGATCACTTGGGGCGTACTACGTCGGCATCTGGGGCGGGCGGCCGTTCGTGGAGCGATACGGTCCCTATCTGCTCATTTCACGAAAGGATCTCGACCTGGCCGATCGCTGGTTTGCCCGATACGGTGAAGCAGCGGTGTTGCTGAGCCGCCTGTTGCCGGTCGTGCGGACGTTCATCTCGCTACCGGCCGGCGTGGCCCGCATGAACGTGACCCGTTTCGTCGTGTTCACCTTTGTTGGCGCTTTGCCATGGTGCTACGCCTTGGCCTATCTCGGGCTGAAGCTGGGCGAGCGGTGGGACCAGTTGCGCGAGCACTTCCATCGGATCGACGGCGTGATTGGGTTGCTTCTCCTGCTCGTTCTCGCCTATTTTGTATGGTCGCATTGGCCGCGGCGTCGCCGCGTTGATCTGGAATCGGGACCTCCATCGTGTTGAAGATCTATAACACCCTGTCTGGTCGGAAAGAACCGTTCGAGCCGCTCGCGCCGGCCTCGGTGCGGATGTACGTGTGCGGCGTCACGGTCTACGACGAATGCCATCTGGGGCACGCCCGGAGCGCGCTTGTGTTCGATGTGATCCGGCGATATCTGGAACATTGCGGGTTTTCTGTCACCTTCGTAAAAAATTTTACCGACGTGGACGACAAGATCATCCATCGCGCCAACGAGCTCGGGATTCCCTGGCAGGCGGTGACAGCACGCTACATCGACGCCTACTATCGGGACATGGGGCGTTTGGGGATCGGCCGAGCGACGGTCGAGCCCAAGGCCACGGAACACATGGCCGATATCATCGACTTGATTCAAACGTTGATCCGAAAGGGCGTTGCGTATCGGGTGAACGGCGACGTCTATTTCCAGGTGGAGAAATTTCCGGCCTATGGAGTCCTGTCCAAGCGTAAGCTGGAGGACATGCAGGCGGGCGCCCGTGTCGAGGTGGACGAGCGAAAGCGGCATCCGATGGATTTCGCCCTCTGGAAAGCCGCCAAGCCGGGCGAGCCGTCATGGGACAGTCCCTGGGGCCCTGGTCGGCCAGGGTGGCACATCGAATGCTCGGCGATGTCGATGAAACACCTGGGTGAGACATTCGATATTCACGGCGGGGGGGCGGACCTGATCTTCCCCCACCATGAAAATGAGATCGCCCAGTCGTGTGCCGCCACCGACAAGGAGTTTGTACGCTACTGGGTGCACAACGGGTTTGTACAGGTTAATCAAGAAAAGATGTCCAAGTCGCTCGGGAACTTCTTCACGATCCGGGAGGTCTTCGAAAAATGGGGTTACCGGGAACCGGTCACGGCGGAAGTGTTGCGGTATTTTTTCCTTTCCACCCACTATCGCAGCCCGCTGGATTTTTCCGATCAGGCCCTGCAGGAAGCGAAGCGGGCACTGGATGGGTGCTACGATCTCTTTCTTCGGCTCGAAGAAGCGCCCTCCGCTGACGGTGGTGGGGCTGCCAGGCTCTCTCCGGCTCTGCATGCACTTCAACACGCATTCCGTGAAGCCATGGACGATGACTTCAATACGCCGGCTGCGCTGGCGGGCTTTCAACAGTTCCGCTCCACCGTCAACCAGTTGCTGAAAACGGGGCTGTCCCGGGAGCACCGCGCACAGGTCCGTGCGGCGTTTCGGTCCTTGGGGTGGGTGTTGAATTTGTTCCAATTGGAGGTCAAAGCGTGGGAGTTTGCCTCGCGAGGGGAGATTTCAGCGGCGGAGCGGGAAACCTCGAGTCCGTCGCTGGAAGATGCGGAAATCGAACGCTTGATCGCCGAACGGAACGAGGCGCGGAAAAAGAAAGATTTTGTGAGGGCGGATGAAATCCGGAAATCGCTGGCGGCCAGGCGGATCATCCTGGAAGACCGACCGGACGGCACCACTCGCTGGAAGCGGTGAATCCACCGACGTCATCTACGGCCTGCATGCGGTCCGGGAAGCGCTGCGCGCCGGTGCTCGGCCGTTCCAGCGGATCCTCGTGCTTCGCACCGATCGGCAGTTCGCCGAGATCACGCAGCTCGCCCGCGCTAAGCGCGTCCCCATTCATGTGGAACCTCGACCGGCGTTGGATCGACTGGTGCGCGAGGGGCGGCACCAGGGCGTCATTGGCGTAATCGCCGCCAAAGCCTATGCCGAAATGGACGAGATCCTGGAGTGCGCACGCGTGCGCAAGGAGCCGCCGTTCGTCGTTATCCTAGACGGCGTGGAAGATCCGCAGAACTTGGGTGCAGTGCTCCGGTCGGCCGACGCCGCGGGCGTGCACGGAGTCTTTGTGCCGGATCGACGCTCGGCAGGGCTCACGGGGGCGGTGGCCAAAGCGTCGGCTGGCGCGCTCGATCATGTCAGAGTCGGCCGTGCGCAGAATCTATCGCGTCTGATCGAGGATCTGCAGGCCTCCGGGTTGTGGGTGTACGGCCTCGACGCGAGAGCGTCGAAGCCCTACACGTCGCTCGACTTTCGGCGACCCATCGCGGTGGTGCTGGGAGGAGAAGGGAGAGGAATCCGCCCAGGTGTGTTGGAGAAATGCGATGACCGCGCACGGATCCCCATGCACGGCCGGGTCAACTCCCTCAATGTCTCAGCCGCCGCGGCCGTGACCTTCTTTGAAGTGGTCCGGCAGCGATCAGGCGCCGATCCCGTTGTCGCTGCGGTCAGCGGATCTTGATCATTCCTCCCTGAATCGCCGCCTTGAGCAACTGCGCGGTGTTCGACACCCGGACCTTCTTCATCATATTGGCCCGGTGCGCTTCGACGGTTTTGACGCTAATCTTCAATCGTTGGGCAATTTCCTTGTTCTTGAACCCGGACCAGATAAGCTCGAGAATTTCCTGCTCCCGGCTGGTGAGGGCTTCCGGACGCTTGCGTCTGGGCGGAACAAGCTCCAACGTGGCCTTCCGAGGACGGCTTCGAGGGCTGACTTTCACCTTTGGCATAAATCAGGCTCTCCTTCCTGGTTCATCGCAAGACCGGAAAAGTCTCCATGGTCACAAAGCACCGCAGGCGCGGAAAAAGGTGCTGAATGTATAAATAACCTGGATCGCTAGGGCAAATGCAAGTATTTTCTGTCTGAGAAGTTTTGCTCTGGGTGTGGTCGCTAAGATTACCATTCTTGCCTGACTCTGCTTAGGCAGACAAACCGGGATAGGCTCGATGGTTTCGATCCCTGGGTATGTGATCACCGGTCTTTTCGGAGCGCTCATCGGCAGCTTCCTCAACGTATGCATTTACCGGCTTCCGCGGAGGGAGTCGATCGTCTGGCCATCGTCCCGTTGCCCGGCATGCGCTCGGCCGATCGCCTGGTATGATAATATCCCGATTCTGAGCTTCCTCGCGCTGAGAGGAAAGTGTCGGGCCTGCGGCGCACCGATTTCATTCCGCTATCCGCTTATCGAAGCCGCGAATGCGGTCGGATACGGCGTCATCTTCTGGCATTTCGGTGCCGGATGGGTGTCGGCGGCGTACGCGGTCCTCTTTTCCGCGCTACTCGTCGTGACCGGCACTGACTTCACCCACCAAATTATCCCCAACGTGATCACTGTTCCAGGCATGCTGCTCGGTCTGCTCTGCGCGTCCACGATCCTGCCGGTGGGATTGGTCAACTCAATTATGGGTATGCTGGTCGGCGGGGGACTTCTGTGGGTCTTGGCTTGGGTCAGCCCCTATCTTTTTGGGAAGGAAGGCATGGGGGGAGGCGACATCAAGCTTCTGGCTATGATCGGCGCGTTTCTGGGATGGAAAGCGACCCTGTTGACGATCATGATCGGTGCGTCTGTCGGGTCTGTCGTAGGGATGGGGTTGATCTCTCTCAACGTGATCAAGAGAGATGACTACATCCCTTTCGGTCCCTTTTTGGCGCTTGGCGCCGTTCTGTCCCTCTTTTTCCATGAGCCACTGCTCGAATGGTATTTCAACTTGGTCGCTCCGCTGGAATGATCTCGCCGCGGCCCTTGCGCCGACGGTTTTCTCTACGTGTGTCATCCCGTGATCACCGGTTCAAGCTGTATCTAATCCGGCGTCCCCCTGTATCCGAACCGTGACAGTTGGCTCCCCGTCCGCTGTCAGATTATTCCTACCCGCTGCACGCCTCTCATAATGGTCGTCGCGCGTTTCCCGCTTCCCGTGCGGGAGAACCGCGCGTCACCGATTTCGCCTTTGGGAATGTTGCTGCCGGTTTTGGGTGCCGATAGCCGCGGCACGGCTTTTGGAAAACCCTGCGGCTGACGAGGGCGCGCGAACGCAAAGCAGCGCTTCCGATTATGAGAGACACACGGTCCAGTGCAACGTTTCGGAACCGCCTGATCCGGGAAGAGGGAACCAGCCTCATGGAGCTGCTGGTGGTAATCGCCGTCATCGGCGTGGTGACCGTCTGGGGAGGAGAAGGTTTCCTGGCATTGGCCGCCCGACAACAGGAGAAAGCCGCGGTCGCGGAGATCGCGACGGAGCTGCGGTTCGCTCGTCAGCTGGCGATCGGGCGTCGGGAGCGAGTTCGAGTGGTGTTCGATCCGGGGAATGCGAGTCTGAGAACAGAACTGGCAAACGGATCCGGTCGTCTGCTGCGTACATATCGCTACAACGGCAGGAGGACGGTAATCGAGCGGCTCAGCGGCGGCACGCAGATCATGTTTCATCCGAATGGGCGCTCCGCCTCTCCTACCACGATCGTGCTCCTGGGCCAGTCGGGGGAACGCCGGACGATCACCGTCAGCATCACGGGGAGGGTTGCTCTGTCATGAGCACGGAGGATGTTCGATTCGGGTTGAAGCCATTCCGTCAGGTCGCCCTTGCGATGCGTGCCCAGAAGGGATTCAGCCTCATCGAGGTCATGATCGCCATGGTAATCCTTTCCATCGGGTTGCTAGGTGCCGTGACGACTTTTGAGTGGGCCGATCGCGGGCTTCGGGAAGGAATCACACGGACACGTGCGTTGGCCTTGGTGGAGTCCAAGCTGGAGGTCAAGCGGGCGGTGGCGTGGAATCTGCTGCTCACAGAAGATTGGGATGCGGATGGTCTGCCCGATGCGGTGATGCGCGACGACGGCGTTGAGCCGGATGAGATCGCCGGCGATCGGGTCTACACGGCAAGTTCCGATCACCAGGGCATCCGTCTTGTCTGGACGGTGGCGATGGACCACCCCGGTCCCCTGGCGTATGCCGGATCGGTTGTGATCCATGTTCGAGCCGACTATCCGACGGCGAGCGGTCAACGTCGAGCGGTGCGGCTCG
This sequence comes from Nitrospira calida, assembly GCF_976986435.1. NCBI lineage: Bacteria > Pseudomonadati > Nitrospirota > Nitrospiria > Nitrospirales > Nitrospiraceae > Nitrospira > Nitrospira calida. Next base: position 3,564,962 of record NZ_OZ335950.1, on the reverse strand, counting down.
GCACGGTGCGGGCGAATCCGCAGTTTGTCGGCTTGCGATAGAACGTTTCCTGAGTATGTGACCAGAGGGATTATTTATGGGGATGGCGAAGTCGCTGGGCGATGAGCAAGGCGCGACGCTGATCGAGTTGTTGATCGCCATGACGGCCGGGGCGGTCGTGTTTTCGGCGGTTCTGCAAACGCTCCATCACTGCCAATGGCGGTTTCATACCCAGCAGGACACGATCGCCCGCCACCAGGATCTTCGCCTGGGGCTGGAGGTGATGGCCAGCGAGCTCCGTTTGGCTGGATCCGGCTTCTCACCGGCCGATCGGCCGGTGCGGAAAGCTGACTCCCAGGAAATCGAGTTTGCGGCGAACCTCGGTGGCTATGTGACGACGTTAGCGCAGCCGGTCATGGCGGGTCAGCAAGAGCTCGTGGTCGGTGATGGTACCGACTGGCCTAAAGGAAAGCGCATTGTGGTGTGTGCGGCGGAGCAGTGCGCGGAAGGGCGATTGGCCAAGGACGGTCAGCGTACCAGGCTGACACTGATCGCGCCGCTGGGACAGTTCTTCCCGTCGGGTAGCGTCGTCTCCGTCTCCAACGATGTTCGTTACTACCTGGGCCATGACGGGCGCGGCGTGACCCGGGTCATGCGCATGGTGGACGGCGGCGCCGGTACGCTGATCGGCGACGTCGCGCATTTCGAGCTGAAATACTTCGATCGAGAGGGGAGGCCCGCCCGCGCGCCGGACCGCGTGGCCCGGATTCGCGTAGAAGTAGCGGTCAGTCGCGCGCCAACGATGGTGATTCAGGAAATCGGACTCCGCGGGTAGGGGGAGGTGCCAATGAATGGAAGATCGGCAAGTGCTCGAGCGTCAGGGAAAAAGAGGGCCGGGATCGTGAATGAGCGGGGGATGGTTTTGTTGGGAACTGTTCTGACCCTGCTGATTCTCGCAGTGCTGGGAATGACATCCCTCAATTTAGCTGGCCTGGAAATTCAGGCGGCCGGCGCGACCAGGGAGGAGAGAACGGCTCAGCATCTGGCCGAGGCCGCAGTGGATCAGGTGATGACGTGGTTCCACGATCCTGGTGCTGCGCCGGAGGGACCGGTGGGAGCGCTGCTTGCGAAACGATTCGAACTGCCCGGAAGCGGCCCGTCGTTTTTCGACGCGCAGGGACGGTCACAGTTTACGGGTACGGCCGAGAAACCGGACGTGCTGTTCGACGCGACGCAGCCCGCCCATGATGAGCTGTTAAACGGGCCGACAGCCGGATGGTTTCGGTCGCTGCGAGGGCTTGGTCGGGTACTCAAGCTCAAGGTGTACAGGCCGACGCGACCCGGTTTGCTGTGCACGATTGAGGCCACGGCAGCGGCCGCCTCTCCGGGGTCACCGGGGCTCGCCAGAACCGTGTCGGTGCAGTTGGGGACACGCACCATTCCTGCCGTCCGAGCAGCCGTCCAGGCAGCCGGGCTTCTCGCCACAGCCACCGGAGGTGCGTCAGCGCCGGTCGAGGTCCATTGGGGCGATCTAAAAGTGGGAGGAGATGTCCGGTGGAACACGATCGATGCGGTGCCGCTCAAAACGGATCTTGCGCCGGTCACGGGTCAATCGTATTCGGAGATGGCACGCCGCGAAGACCGATGGGTCGAGATCTGGGTTGGCGGCTCTGTATCGTTCGGCGCCACGAGTCCGGCGACTGGAGTCTCCCTGCCCGTGAATATCCATCCGTGGCAGGAACCTGTTCCGGGATTACGGATGGATCAATGGGACTACGAGAGCCTCAAACACGCTGCGCTGTTGTACGGGCGTTACTATGCCAGAGGCCGAGACAGCCTGCTCTATCCCGACGGTATCGTCGAGCCGGGGCGCGGGGTGACTGCGGACGAGGTATTTGCCTCCGGTGGCGTGGGCGATCATCGCGGGCTTGTGTTCATCGATACCCTCGATCGGCTCCCGCCGCGTGCGGATAACTTAGGGACCATCGCCGTTGCAACGGACTATGCGGAAGGGCTGTTTGTGGTCAATGCGCACCTCTCGTGGAAGCCGCGCGGAACGGGGCGGCCGGTGCCGGCTCTCAGTCCGCCCCGCGAGGGGCTCACGTCCTTGGCGACGCGGGTGCCCGTTCAGTTGAGCGGAGTGCATCTGCAGGGGGTCGTGTATACCGCCGGCAACTTATTATTCGAAGGCCGGCCGCGAGTCTATGGGGCAGTGCTCGCCGCCGGTTCGCTCGGAGAAGCCGGCGGGACAGGGAACTCACTCGAAGTCTGGTACAACCACGACCTGCGCGGCGGGCTCGTGCGGGGACTCCCGTTGGTCTATCCGGCAGCCGGAACGTGGCAACTTCAGTAGTCTTAAAGCAGGCCTGATCATATTTGCCCGGTGGTTGGACGGGGCCCGAGTCTGTCCGTGCCGCGATGATCGATGAGTTTCGTTAACCTGGCGGACATGCCTATGCTTCGGGGATGAGGAGTGATCTGTATATGGTTGTGACAATCGGAAATCGTCATGACACCGTCCGTTCGAGAGAGGGCTGCGGTGACCGGTCTCCTGTGAAAGAGAGAGTCAGGTGGACATCGCCCGTCCCGGCGGTGGAGAGGGGAATGTTCGAGTATCTGATCCGCAACGGCCTGCTCAGTGCCGCCGACCTCGATACGGCGATCGAAGAGTCGAAGCGGCGCGCCATCGACCTGGAATCGCTCTTACTGGATGCCTACCATGTGCCGAAGATGGAACTCGGCAGGTCGTTGGCCGAGTACTACCGCTGTCCCTATACGCCCTATGATGACCGGACGGTCGTGAATCCCGCGCTGCTGAGGAACCTGAGTCACGATTATCTCAAGAGGAACCATTGGATTCCGTTGAGACGGGACAATAACCTGCTGGAGGTCGTGATTGACAATCCGCACGATATCGACAAGGGCTCGGACATCAAACGCGCCTTTCCCGGGTTGGCTGTCCGCTTCACGGTCGGGCTCAAGCGGGACATCGAGCAGTTTCTTCTGACCGCCGTAGGCCGTGTAGCGACCGGTTCCATCAGCGATATTCTTGGCGAACTCATCAGCGAGGCGCAGTTGGAGCAGTGCGAGGAGGCGGGCAGCACGGTCATCGATGAAAACGACAGCGCAATCGTCCGGCTGACGAACCAGATCATCGCCGAAGCCGACCGTCGGGGTGCGTCCGACATTCACATTGAGCCGTATTCCGATCACAAGGAAACGGCGGTGCGGTTCCGCGTGGATGGAACCTGTTTCACCTATATGAAGATCCCGCCCGCCTACCGGCGGGCGGTCGTGTCCCGCATCAAGATCATGGCCAATCTCGACATCGCCGAACGCCGGAAGCCGCAGGACGGGAAAATTCGGTTCAAGCTCAATAAAGAGCGGCAAATCGAACTGCGGGTGGCGACCCTCCCTACGGCCGGTTCCAACGAAGACGTGGTGATACGGCTCCTGACCGCCAAAGGACCGATGCCCTTGGACGCCATGGATTTCGCTTCACGGACGCTCACGACCATCAAAGAATTGGCGGAGAAGCCCTATGGGATCGTCCTGTGTGTCGGACCGACGGGTTCCGGCAAGACCACGACGTTGCATGCGATTCTGGGTTACATCAATACCGACGAGCGAAAGATTTGGACGGCCGAGGATCCGATTGAAATCACCCAGGAAGGGCTGCGGCAAGTTCAGGTCCAGCCCAAGATCGGCTTCACCTTTGCGACGGCAATGCGGGCGTTTTTGCGGGCCGACCCGGATGTGATCATGATCGGAGAAATGCGCGACAAGGAAACCGCCGACATCGCGATCGAGGCGTCGCTAACAGGCCATCTGGTATTCAGCACGCTTCACACCAACAGCGCGGTGGAGACCGTGACCCGCTTGTTGGATCTGGGCTGTGACCCCTTCAACTTCGCCGACGCCATGCTGGGGGTGCTGGCCACCAGATTGTGTAAACGCATTTGTCGTGGGTGCCGGGAAGCCTACCATCCGACAAGACACGAATATGACGAACTGGTCCACGCGTATGGCGCGAACCATTGGCCGAAGCTCGGTATTGAGTACACCGACGAATTTCGGTTGTATCGCGGGCGGGGCTGCGACGCCTGTAACGGAACCGGATTTAGGGGACGCGTGCCGCTGCATGAATTGCTGCGTGCCTCGGAAGATATGAAACAGCTCATCCAATCCAGAGCGAGAACTTCAGAGATGCTGGCCGTTGCGATGAAGGAGGGGATGACGACGCTGGTCCAGGACGGAATCGAAAAAGTGCTCAAAGGCGTGACGACGCTCAAACAGGTCAGGGCCGTCGCGCTGAAATAGCAGACAGGCCGTCAACCTGCCGGTAAGCGACTGGGGAACGCCTCCTCCACATGCCCGCCATCTCGCCCACCTCCTGCCCGATCGCCTCCGCTGAGGGCCGAATGCTCTTGTGCCCACTGGTGTAACGGGGCCGTGCCCGGCTACTTGTTAGCCGGAAGCTGAAAATGGTCCGATGCGGCAAGCTGTTCGCGGCCTGTTGAGTGGGCGCGGCCGGTCAGTTCATGACGAAAATTGTCATAAAGAAAGACCGGCGAAGTGCGAATTTGTACTCCACCAAATGAGGGGTAACAACGTGAAATCAACCAGTTGGAAGATCACTCTCTTCTCAATCTGAGGGCACGGCACTTGCTCACCTTTGTCGCGCTATGTCTGCCGGTTTGCCGAAATCTGGCCATGTCGACATACCCGGAGAACGGGGATTTACATTTCTGGAAATGATGACCGTCATCACGATTATCGGGATCGGCGCGGCGTTGGCGGTTCCGAGTTATACACAATGGAATGCGCGTTACCAGCTACGACAAGCGGTCACCGAGATCAACACTCAACTAGCACTCGCCAGGTTGGCGGCCATGAACAGAAATATGGCGGTCACTGTGACGGTGAGCGCCGTCGGGGGAAAAGTCACAGTGACGACAACGGATGTGTCAGGTGCGCAGGTGTTGCCGACGCAGGCGATGATGGTCCACGTGACCAACGTCGCGGGAGGACCAGTGCAGTTTAACTCGCTTGGCCTGCGATCCGGCGGCGGAGCAGGGAACCAAACGCTGACGGTGACGAACACTCAGGGATTGACCTATTCGATCAAGATCACCCCGGGCGGGAAAGCGACCTGGTGCGCAAGCCCGACCTGTCCCTGAAGACGAGAACGCCATGCACGCAACGCGTTCAGCGCAGTCGGGTTTTACGTTGATCGAAGGCATGATCGCGGCCGTGGTTCTGGGCGCCGGCCTTTTAGCGCTCTCGGGGATGCAGGCCATCTCGTTCGGACGCAACGTCGATGCCAATGAGTTGACGAGAGTCACGAACCTCGCAGCCGACATGCTGGAACGGATTCAGTTCAATCGACGAAACGTTCTTGCGTACAACAACATCGACACCTTGAACGCCGCGACGCAACCGCCGACGAGTCAGCCCATGGCTCGCGGCGACTATGCCCAGTGGCAGGCGTTGCTGAATTCCTCCGGCCTGGCCGGGGTGCAGGGGCGCGTCACCGTGGCGGCGATAGGGCCGACCACACCGCCGCTGAATCAGAACTCGGTGACGGTGACGATCACGTGGAGCGGTTCTGTGCGAGGGGAGACGAGCGTGATGCGAAACAAGGTCGTCACGCTCACGACGGTGGTGTCGCCGGAATGAAAACCACCGGAACGAATCGAAGCCGGGTCTACGGAGAGGAGCGCGGCGTGACGCTCGTCGAGCTCATGGCGGGCATCTTTGTCACGCTCGTGGTGGTCGCGGCGGGTTTTACGGCGCTCAACACGACCAACAAAGCCGTTCGCGCTAACGATCAAACCGTGGATACGCAACAGAATGTGCGGGTGGCGATGGAATTGCTTTCGCGCGATATCAAGCTGGCCGGGTTCGGCATGGTCAATCAAGTAGGGGCGTGCGCGCTGGCCGGATCGCCTGCGGCCATCGTCCCTGCGGACAACAATCCCGGCGGGGCCGATGCCGGTCCGGATTCCATTTCGCTGGTCGTTCCGACGACCAGTTCGACGCCGCCGCTGTGGACGCTCGCCAGCGCCGTCGGGCCCGGCTTCAACCAAATCACGCTCCAAGCCGGTGCCGTGGCCGAGATGGTGGCGGTCGGTCTCAATCCGGCGCAACCGACCGCCGCGCAAATTTCGATCAATGGCGCAGTCACGGCGACCGTCGCCACGATCAGCGGCGATACGTTAACGCTCTCGAACGCGATCGCTCCACCGGCGACGTTTCTCGCGGGAACCCCGGTTTATCTGCTGCAGTGCGTCACGTACCAAGTGATACGCTCTCCCGATAACAACGCGCTCTGCGGCGGAAACGCGCCCTGCCTGGTGCGCGGCGTCACGGCTGCGCTCAACTGTGATGTCGTGAACAGTCTTTGCGCGCCCATCACGGATGGCATTGAAGATATCCAATTCGCATACGCGTGTGACGGCTGTAATGCGACGGTGAACGGTGGAGTGGCGGACGGAGTCGTCGATGACCAGAACGCATCCAACACGTTTGACCAAGCGGATTTCATCACCAACAGCGCTTGGACCTTGGCACCGTTGACTCCGGACAAAATCCGACTCGTCCAGGTCAACGTGGTGGCTCGACAGACCGTGGCCGATCGGGGGTTCGGCGAGGGCCGGACGGCGATGACGGCAACCGCCGTGCCATTGGTCATCAGCGACCACAACCACGCCGCCGATGCCGCGTATGATCCCGTCACGTATCCGCAGTTCCGCCGGCGGGTGCTGACGCGGACCGTGCAGACGAGGAACTTGGGGCTCTGAACAAATGGGCGGCGGACGGAGACCGTCGGGAGATGACCAAAACCGAGCGCGGGTTTACCGGAAACCAGCGAGGCGTGGCCTTCCTGACGGTCATGCTGCTGCTGCTGATCCTGACGGTCATCGGAGTCGCGGCGGTGACGGTCAGCGGACTGGAGAACCGGATTGCGGGACTCGCGCGAACAAGCGAAGCGGCATCCAGCGCGGCCGAATCATGTTTGGGGACGGCGGTGAACATTATCCAACAGACCATCGACCAGGGTTCGTTGCCGGCGACGTTCTTGAGCAATGCGACCCCGGCCGGCCCTGTGCCGCAGACCAATGCCACCGTGCTCAATCAAGAGATCCTGGGGCAATCGGACAACAATCCCGATGTGGCCGACGGAACAGGGGCCGTGCCGAACCTGGTGCAGACGGTCGGAGCCTACACCGTGAACGGCGACATCGACCGGTTGTATGCCAAAGCGAAAGCAGGCTCCGGCATGCAAATGTTCGGCGGATACGAAGGAACGGCTGGAGGGTCCTCGGCGGGCGGCGTCGACATTCTCTACCGTGTGAACTGCGTGGCGAGAAACGCCGCCACAGGCGCGAGCAGCCGAATCACCGCGATCTACGCCTGCACGATGACGGGCGAAAGCTGTCAGAAACAACTATAGGAGTCGACCATGGACACGCGAATGAGAGCACGGCGCCAGCGGTTCGTTTTCTCCTTAGCGGTCGTGGCCTTGCTCATCGGCGGCTTACCGAAAATGGCACGAGCAGCGGTTGAGGCGCAAACAGGGCAGCCAACCGCGTCCGTAAGCAACTTCCAGTCCGGGCTGGTGACATCGGCGAAAAGCGGAACGACGCTGCAAATCAACAACACGAACTTTACCCTCAAGCCTCAAGTGATCATCAAGGACGATGAGGGGAGGCTGAGGGACGAACGTGAATTGTTGCCCGGGGTGCAGGTTCAGTATCACCTGAAAGAAGGGCAGATCGATCAGATCATGATCGTCCTTCCCAAATGACCCGACGATGATTCACGGATCACGGGATTGGACGCAAGTGGAATCGATGCCGATCCATGCAACACGCGGAGGCCAGACGATGAAACGGCATACCATGACACAGTCGAGCAGAACCGGAATCATGCTCTCGCTGGTGCTGGCAGGGGCTGTGATGTGGCCGGTGGCCGTCAAGGCCCAGAACATGGCCGACTATACCGCCTCGCCGCCGTTCATCACCGATGCGGTGCCGCCGAACGTCTTGTTGCTGATGGACAATTCGGGCAGCATGAACGAAGCGGCGTACGAGGACGCCGCGTTTAATCCGGCCCAGACCTATTACGGTCTGTACGATCCATTGGAGTGCTACAACTATAGCAGCAACAAATTCATTCCTGATCCGGCGGCTAATCCCGCGACGCCGGGAACCTGCACGAACTCTCCGTACTTGTGGTCCGGCAACTTGCTGAACTACGGCACCATGCGCCGGATCGATATCGTCAAGTGGGTCATGATGGGCGGGACCTGTTCGGTCGGCGGACGGGACGCCCAAGGCGGATGCCGGCAGTTGATCGGACAACAAAATTTCGACAACGGGGCTTGTTGCCGGGATCAAACTACGTCGGTCTCGCGGGCTGATGCCAACGGGAGAATCCCTTCCACGTATCTACCTGCGGTCGGCGGCACGGTCTATTTTCATATGATGGGGAGCAGCGGGACCCTCAAAGGCAGTTTTTGCCTGGACGACGATCCGACGCAACCAAGTGGTTCAAGTTGCGGTGACGGCGATGCGTATGCCGAGTCAGGGCCCTGGACGATCCGGATCGACCATTTCGAGAACGCGACGGGTGTTCTCCAGGAGGTTGGCAATAAGGCCCGGTTCGGCCTGATGCAGTTCAAAGGAGCCGGCGACGGCGGCAAGGTGCTTTCCGATGTCGGATCCAGCAATATTCAGGATCTCATCACCGCGATCGAAGCGACGACGCCCTCCACCTGGACGCCGCTGGCCGAGTCGCTCTACGAGGCCACGCGGTATTTCGCGCAGGTTCCACCTGCCTATACCAATTCCGACTATTCATACAACGTCACCAACCGCGATCCCTATTACTTCACCCAGCCCAAGTGGGCGGGCACGTCGCAGTATGTCACCTGCTGCAAGAGTTTTGTCATCATCTTCACGGATGGTGAGCCGACCCAGGATTTGAATGTTCCGTCGGCCTTGCAGGACTACGGGCACACCTATCACGGCGCTCATTGTACGAGCGCCGTCATCACGGATCCCTGTACGCCGCACAAGACGAATTATGCGAACAACGGGTCCCATTATCTGGACGATGTGGCATATTACGCACACACTACGGATCTGCGACAAGCCACGCTTCCGGTGATCAACGAGTCCGGGAAGAATTTGGCGGGCAACCAAAATTTGATCATCTACAGCTTCTACGCGTTCGGCCAGCCGATCGGACGGGAAATTCTTCAGACGACGGCGAAACTCGGCGGTTTCGAAGACCGCAATGGGAATAACGCCCCTGATCTCACGGAAGAATGGGATCGGTACAACAACTACACCGGGGCGGAGGGGCCGGACGGCTTGCCGGACACGTATTTTGAGTCGGCGAACGCCAACGATCTGCGCGAAAAGCTCATGGCCGCGATTACCAGCATCCTGCAACGAAGCGCCTCGGGAACCGCGGTCTCGGTGCTCGCGACGTCTTCGACTGGTGACGGATCGCTCTATCAGTCGTATTTCTATCCCCTCATCTTCGAGGGGTTTAGGGACATCAAATGGACCGGCTATACCCAGGGACTGTTCCTCGACACGTTCGGGAATCTCCGGGAAGACACCGACGGCGATGCGCGGCTCATTTACCAGAACGACAGCATCGTGCAGACCCGTTTCGACTCGAGCACTGGGAATGTGTTTGTCGATCGTTTCCGCGATGCCAATGGTGACGGCAAGGCCGACAGTACGACCCCCTACGAGACCGTGACCTTACGGGACATGAAAGGAATTTGGGAAGCTGGAAAGCAACTCGCGTTGACCGACCCGGCGAATCGGACGCTGCTTACGTGGGTGGACCTGAACAACGACGGAGCGGTGGATCCGGGAGAGCAAATGGACTTCACGACAGCCAATTCGGCGACGCTCGCCCCCTACCTGCGGGCGGGGGCTGCTCCCTACACGGCCGACAACATCGTTAACTTCATCAGAGGGAGCCAAATCGTCGGTCTCCGGGATCGACAGCTCACCGTCAACGGCAGCTTGAAGGTCTGGAAGCTGGGCGATCCCATTCATTCCACGCCGACGGTGGTCGCGGCGCCGAAGGAACGCTTCGACGTGCTCTACGGCGACTCGAGTTACACGGCGTTCTTCCAACAATATCGCAATCGCCGCCAGGTGGCGTACGTCGGAGCCAATGACGGCATGCTCCATGCCTTCAATGCCGGGTTCTATCATCGTGGCGATGATCCCAACACGACGACGGTGACGGAGCACGGATGGTTTACCCGCAATCCCAACGATAACACGAGCGGCAAGTTGCTCGGCGAAGAGCTGTGGGGGTTCATCCCCTATCAATTACTGCCGCACCTGCAGTGGCTCACCAGGACGGATTACACGCACGTGTATTACGTCGATCTCAAACCCAAGGTGACCGATGTGCGTATCTTCACCCCCGATGCGGATCATCCCAATGGCTGGGGGACGATCCTGATCGGCGGATTCCGGATGGGTGGGAGCTGCGGGACTTGTGCGGGGGCGGGCGCGCCTCCCATGACCGTGAATATCGGCGGGACGAGCCGGACGTTCTACAGCGCGTATTTCGTGTTGGACATTACCAATCCCGAGGTGCCGCCCAAGTTGCTCTGGTCATTCTCGTCGTCGGACCAAGGCTTGACGACAAGCTATCCGACGGTCGTTCGGATGAATCCCTCCAATGAGGCAAAGACGAATAATACGAATGCCAAATGGTACGTGGTCTTCGGGTCAGGCGTGACCGGCTACGATGGCAGCGTCGCGCAGGCGGCCAAGCTCTACGCGGTCGATCTGGCGACCGGGCCGGGACCAAACAACAGCTTGGTGACAACGCTCCCCATTGGATCTTGGTATTCATTCATGGCGGACTTGATCACCCTGGACCGCGATTTGGATTATCGGGCCGACTCCGTCTATGTCGGACGGACGATCGATCCGGCCAGCAGCGGCCGCAGCATCTGGTCCGGGAAAATGTATCGGTTGACGATGGGGGCCTGCCCAGGTGCCCCCTGCTCGACTGCCACATGGGGAATCGCCTCGGGGAGCAATCGGATTCCGACGGAGGTCATTGATACCTTCCCGACAGGTGGGAGCACCCTGGTCGGCCCGATCGTAGCCGCGCCCACGGTCACACTGGATGACACGGGGAAAGTCTGGATCTTCTTCGGGACCGGCCGGTATTACAGTACGGCGGACAAGACCAACACCGACACCCAATATTTCTTCGGGATCAAGGACTCGGTGCTCGGCGGGGGCTGTACACAGACCAGCGTCGTCAGTTGCTTGGACGACGATCTGGTCAACGTGTCCGGCGCCACGATTTGCGTAGTCGGCGTCGGGACATGCGGCAGCGGAACAAATCAAGTCACTGGGGTCGCAGGCGTCACCACGTTCGAGGGGGCGGGAACGACTTCCTTGATCGGACTCGTCCAAAGCAAAGACGGCTGGTTCACCACATTGCCGGCGTCGCGCGAACGCGTGCTGGCGAGTCCGACGATTATCGGGGGCATCGTGTTCTTCCCCTCCTTCATTCCCAATAACGACATTTGCAGTGCGTCGGGAGAAAGCAACCTGTACGCGCTCTTCTATCTGACCGGCAGCGCCTACAAGGAAGCGGTGATCGGCACGACCGCGGCTGGAAGCAACAAGACGGTCAACCGGTCGATGGCGTTGGGGACCGGTCTAGCCTCGCAAATGGCCGTCCAGATTGGCACCCAGGGTAGCGGAGGCACAGGCGGAGGGCCGAGCGGGTCCGGCTGTCAAGGCGGCGTGATCGGCTTTGTGCAGTCGAGCACCGGCGCGATCGCACAGCCCTGTACGAAGCCGGCATTGCCCTCGTGGAGCCGGTATGTCTCGTGGATTAATCAGAGAGATTGATCGTTTGCTCTGTGGCGGTAGCCGCACACAATGGTCCGCTTCTGTGCGGTTGTTCGCCGGAGCGGACCATCGTGTGGCTGGAAGCCTATGACAAGCAGAAGGCGATCGGTTTCCCATCGTCTATTTCTGGCGATACCACTCGGCCTTCTGCTCATGGCGGCCTGCTCGCCTGAATCGGCTCAGGTGAGCGGTGCGGAATCGTCTCCCACAAGGAACAACCACCTGCCTTCCGTTCGATCAGCTCGGATCGTGCCGATTCCGCCTGTCCTGTCCGAACCCGTGTCAGTCCAGGTTGAAGGAGAAGATCCGGACCGTGATCCGCTCACCTTTCGCTATCAATGGCTGGTGAACGGCGAGCTGCTTTCCGGAGCCACCGGCCATCAGTTGAACCCCGATCAACTCAAACGCGGCGACCGCGTCAGCGTCGAAGTCATTCCCTTCGACGGCAAGGCGCAAGGTGCTCCGTACAGGTCCGAGCCGGTCATCGTTGGCAATACGCTTCCGGTCGTGTCGCGAGTGACGATCGAGCCCGGTCGGATACAGGTCGGAGATGTGTTGAAAGCCCAGGTGGAAGCGACCGATGCGGACCACGATGAGGTCCGATTCCGATTCCGATGGTGGAAAAACAATCGACTCGTCTCCGAAGGCGAAGAGAACATGTTTGAGACGACCGGGTTTCTCAGGGACGATGCCGTTGCGGTCTCCGTGATCCCGCGCGACGACAGCGGAGAGGGCAAAGAAGTGTTTTCTTCCACGATGATCATTGCGAACAGCCCGCCGAAGATCACCTCGATTCCTCATTCGGCCATCCAACGGGGGCATTACCTCTATACCGTCACAGCTGCCGATCCGGAAGGCGATCCGGTTTCGTTTGCGCTGACGACCGCCCCGCCCGGCATGACGATCGATCCGAAGACCGGCCGTATCGACTGGCAGATCCCGCCGGAATTGAAAGGGTCGTACCGGGTCAAGGTGGTGGTCCAGGACGATCGGGGCGGCTGGGCTTTTCAAGAGTTCGATTTGTCCCCCAGCGCACCCGCTTCGTCCTGATTCGAATCGCCTGGCCCGCTCGCGTCTTATCCCTTGACCTTGTCACGTTTTCCGATCCTCTGTTAGAATCCAGTCGCCACGGAATGGGAGGTTGTCGCAAAAGCGTCGCGTGCGTAAAATCAAGCTGCGAGAAGGGACGAATACCGCTGCGCTCTTCGGTCATCACGACCGGCACCTGAAACTGATCGAAGAAGAGTTTGGCGTTCGGTTGTCGGCGCGAGGCGAAGAGGTGGCGATCGAAGGCTCGCCCGACGCCGAACGGCGGGCCGAACGGGTGTTGACGGAACTGGCTGCTTTAGCGACCGAAGGATACGAACTGAAAGCCGAAGACGTGGGGTTGGTCCTGACGGCGCTTCGGCAGAATCAGGACACACCGCTCAAAGACCTCCTGCTCAGCGCCGCTCCCATCGCCACCAAGAAACGGTTCATTGTTCCCAAGTCTGCCGGTCAAAAGGCGTACATCGAAGCGATCGAGAAATACGACATCGTGATCGCCATCGGTCCGGCAGGAACAGGCAAAACCTATCTGGCGATGGCGATGGCGGTCAACGCGTTGCTGCGCAGAGAAGTCAGCCGCATCATCCTGGCCAGACCGGCGGTCGAAGCGGGGGAGAAACTTGGTTTTCTGCCAGGAGACATGTACGCCAAGGTCAATCCCTATTTACGGCCGCTCTACGACGCGCTCTACGACATGATGGATGTGGACCGTGCCAACCGGCTGGTCGAGCGCGGCGAGATCGAAATCGCGCCGCTCGCGTTCATGCGCGGCCGAACGCTGAACGACTCGTTCGTCATCCTGGACGAAGCACAGAACGCCACGGCCGAGCAGATGAAGATGTTTCTCACCCGTCTGGGGTTCCACTCAAAGGCCGTGGTCACCGGGGATGTGACCCAGGTCGATTTGCCGGCCGACCGCGTATCCGGGTTGATCGAGATCCGGGACATCTTGCGCGATATCGATGGGATTCAGTTCGTCTATTTCGATGAGCGCGACGTGGTCCGCCATCGGTTGGTGCAGGAAATCATCAAAGCCTACGATCGGCACGGCGCCGGTCGCGAGGCGGAGACCAAATCGGCGAAGGCCTCCAGGCAGCCCCCGGCTGCGCGCCATCCTTCCACCCGCCGATCTCAGTCTTCCGACCAGACCTCAAAAGACCACTGGGGTCAACCGCACTAATGCCGGTATTGCTGCGGGCAAGGCCGCGCCGTATTGTGATCCGAACCGCCGCGTTCAAGGCATTGGCCCAAAAGCTGTTAGAGACGGTCGGCGAGTCCCGCGCCGAACTCAGTGTGGAGCTGGTCGGCGATCGTCGGATGCGGAAATTGAACCGCCGGTATCGCGGGCACGATGCGCCGACCGACGTGCTGGCGTTCGCGATGCGAGAAGGGCCGACGCCCGTGACGCCGCTTCTCGGGGATGTGGTAATTTCTCTGCCCACGGCCGCACGGCAGGCGGTACGTGACGGCCGTCCCGTCGATCATGAAGTCGCGGCGCTGCTGATCCACGGGGTCTTGCACCTGTGCGGATATGATCACGAACGTGGAGAGAGAGAAGCCCGCCGGATGAAGCGCAAAGAACGTGCCGTATGGCGGGCGCTGCAGCCAATTCCGACGCTGATAGCAAGTAGTAAATAGCGAATAGCCGAAGGCAGTAAGTGGGATTCCGGGGTTGCTCGCTCCTCGCGATTTGCTTCAAGCCAAGGAAGAAGATGAGTTGGTTTCAACGGCTCAGCCAAGGGTTAGCCAAGACCCGCGGGGTCATCAAGGGCTCACTGAACCGGTTGACCGGCCGGGCTCCGGATCCGGCCTTGCTCGACGAACTGGAGGCCGCGTTGATCTCAGCGGACCTGGGAGTCCGTGTCGTGAGCCGGCTGATGGAGCGTGTGCGGGTGCAGGCCCGCAGCGGAGGCTCGGACGCCGCATATCTGCAAGATCAGCTTCGGGCGATCATTCTCGACAGCCTGCGCGCCTGCGCCGGCGAATCGATTGAACGATTGATTGCCAAGGGCCCGCGCCCCTATGTTGTCCTGACGGTCGGCGTCAACGGGGTGGGGAAAACCACGACGCTCGCCAAACTGGCCCAGCGATTACGGCAGGGCGGCACCACGCCGCTCCTGGTGGCGGCCGATACCTTTCGGGCCGCGGCGATCGATCAACTCCAGGTGTGGGCGGACCGGATCGGTGTGGAGCTGGTTCGCCAGCGGCATGGCGCCGATCCGGCCGCCGTCGCCTTCGACGGCCTGGCGGCCGCTAAAGCCCGCGGCGTTGAGGCGGTGTTGATCGATACCGCCGGCCGGTTGCACACGAAGTCGAATCTGATGGAAGAATTGCGGAAGATCAAACGCGTGCTGGCGCAGGAACAGCCCGGCGCGCCGCAAGAGGTACTCCTGGTCCTGGATGCCACCGTGGGGCAAAACGCCCTGTCGCAGACGCGGCAGTTTCACGAAGCGGTCGGCGTGACGGGGCTGGCGTTGACCAAGCTGGACGGCACCGCGCGCGGCGGAATCGTCGTGGCCATCGCCGAGGAGTTCAAGATTCCCGTCCGCTTGATCGGCGTCGGCGAGGCGGTCGACGATCTGCAGGATTTCGATCCGCAAGCTTTCGTGGAGGCGCTGTTCGACAAGTCGGCCTAATCGCCGGCTTGCTTCGATCACGTCAATTCCTTCTCATGGTCCGGCGCCTGTGTTATGCTGACGGCAGCCTCACGGCTCCCTTCACGAGTCATCCTGTGAACACCCTTCTTGTGATCGATGACGATCGGTTGAATTGCGACCTGCTCCAAGCCGTCTTCTCGCGCCAAGGCTATCACGTGCTCGCGGCGACCAGCGGGCGCGAGGGTCTGGACCTATTTCGCAAACTGACTCCGCGCGTCACGTTGCTGGACTTGCGGATGCCTGAGATGGACGGGCTGACGGTGCTCAAAGAGATCCGCGCCATCGACCCCTATGCTCCAGTCATCATCCTGGGAGGCGGGGCGACTGAGGCGCAGGAAAATCAGGCTCGCGAATTGATGGTCACGGATTTTCTGCGGAAAGGGTTGTCCCTGGACGTGCTGATCGGGACGGTGAATCGGGTGGCCCAGCAACCGACTGCGCGAGCGTTCACCCCGTCCTTACCGCAAGCGATTGCCCCAGCCAGCACCGAAGGCGAAACCATTCTCGTGGTGGACGACGAAATGATGGTGCGTGACCTGCTGGTCCGCTTCCTGAATCTGCGCGGGTATCGCGCGCAGGGAGCCAAAGACGGACCCGAAGCGCTGAGGATGATCGAGCAAGCGCCGCCGGATCTGGTGCTGCTGGACGTGATCATGCCGGGCATGAACGGCGTAGATGTGCTGCGCGCCTTGCGGGAACGAGAATACCAGGGCGGAATCATCATCCTCACCGGCAGTCAGAGCGAAGAGTTGCTCGACAAGGCCTGGGCCATGGGCCCGCAGGAAGTCTTGGGCAAACCCATCGACCTGGAGCGATTGTTGACGGCGATCCAACTTGTGCTGGTGTGTCGGGAATGTTGAGTTTGCTGCTTCTGTGCCACGGTGGAGGGTGATTCTGTTTCGCCTCGTGCGCCTCGCCGGCCTGTTCCCCGCCGCAGTGCTTTCCTTCGCCGGCCTTCTGCAGGGAGGCTCTTCGTTCGCCTGGGCCGCCACGGGACCTGCCGACCCGCTCAAGCCGCAGGACGCGCGCATCCGGTCTCATGCGCTCACCATCGATCTCCTTCCGGATACGCATCGGCTGATCGCCGTCGACCGCATGACGGTCGAACTCGGGGCCGGCCCGATCGAGCAACTCGCGTTTTCGCTGGCGGCGTCGCTTCAGGTACGCCAGATCCGGGCTAGCCTGGAGTCCCAGTCGATCACGGTTACGTGGACGACCGAATCGGAAACAACCCCGGCGCCTTCTGGATCGCAAGGCCAACGGGTGCTCGTCCGATTGGAACGCGCGATTCCGTCCGGCCGGACCCTCATGTTGGAATGGCGGTATGAGGGCCTCATCAATGATCCGCCGCGCGAACCCCGACATCTGCGTTTCGTGACGCCCAGCGAAACCTCCGGTCATATCGGTCCGGAAGGCGTGTATCTGAGCGGCGAAACGGAATGGTACCCGGACCTCGCCGGTTCGCTCGCGACCTTCCATGTCCTGGTGACTGCGCCTCGCGGGTGGGTGGCCGTCACACACGGCAGAGAACTCTCCCGGCGAGAAGCCGGCGGGGGACCAGAGTCGGTAACGGCCGAGTGGGAAGTGGCGGAAAAGACCGAAGCGCTGACGCTCGTGGCCAATCGCTTCGTCACGTCGCAGCGGGAGTGGCGGGACAAGGGAGGACGCCCGATCCGGGTGGCTACCTATCTGTTCCCCGAAGACGCCCACCTGGCGGACGAGTATCTTGACGCGTCCCTCCGCTATCTGGAAGTCTACAGCGGGATCCTCGGCCCGTATCCGTTCCCCAAGTTCGCCGTCGTGGAAAATTTTTTCGCCAGCGGCTTGGGCATGCCGTCGTTCACCCTGCTGGGAAGCGGCGTGATCAAGCGCCACTATGTGCAGCCTTACGCATTGGGCCATGAGATCGTGCACTCCTGGATCGGCAACGCCGTCTTGAACCGGACGGGAACGGGGAATTGGGTCGAAGGCCTCACCACCTACCTCGCCAATTACTATTGGCACGAGTTAACCGGGAAGGCCGAGGAGGCCACACGGGAACGGCGCCTGATGCTCTACGGCTACGCCGTGCATGTCAGGCCGGAGCAAGACTATCCGGTTGCAAGGTTCACGCGGAAAACGGACGAGAAGGACAATGCCATCGGCTACCAAAAAGCGGCTATGGTCTTCCACATGCTACGCGGCGAGATCGGCGAAACGGCCTTCTGGGCCGGCGTGAAGAGGCTGGTGGCGGACTATCAGGGAGCGTATGCCGATTGGCGCGATCTCGAACGAGTCTTCGCCGGAACGGCCGGCAGGGATCTGCGCTGGTTTTTCGCCCAATGGATCGAGCGACCCGGCGCCCCGGATGTGAAAATCACGGGTGCGACGGCACGGCCGGCGGCCGGACCGGCGGAGCCGGGCGGCTATCGGCTTACCGTCCGAGTCGTGCAGGCGGGAACTCCGTTTCGATTCCGGATGCCGGTGCTCGTCCAAATGGAGGGAAATCTGGCGCACCGCGCGGACATCACGATCGAGCAAGCCGAGCAGGATGCGACCCTATCCGTTCCGGCCAAACCCGTCGCCGTCGGGCTTGATCCTGACCTGATGCTGTTTCGATATCTGGACCGTGCTCGGCTTCCGCCGATGCTGAATCTCTATGCGACCGACCGGCGCCGATCGGTGGTGCCGCCTCATGCCGGGCTGGAGGCGGCGCTCGCGCCGTATCGGGAACTGGTCGCCCGCATCGTCAAGCAAAATCCGTCACGACCAGCCGGTGAACAGACCGACGTTGTCGAAGGAACAACAGCGGACAGTGTCTCGGGCGAAGGGTCGGTGCTAGTATTGGGTGGGCCCGGCGCCAATCGGGCCGCCGAGTGGGCAGTGCAGGGCTGCGGCGGGAAAGTGCGGATCGCCGAAGATTGGTTCGCCGTCGAGGGAAATCGCTATGAAGGGCCGCAGGTGGCGCTCTTGGTGTCCTGCCGGCGGCCGGACCTGCCAGCAAGCGTCGTAACGCTCTTTTACGGGGTGTCGCCGGAGGCGGCGGCGAAAGTCGCTAGGCTGTTGTTTTTCTACGGATGGAACAGTTATGTCGTCTTCCGCGACGGCGCGGTGGCGGCCCGCGGAGACTGGGAAGAGTCGCAGGATGTGGTGGAGGTCGTGGTTGAAGCGCCCTAAGTCAATGCCGAACCCTGGATTACTCATCTTGTTGAGCGTGCTCGCGGGGACATTGTGTTCCGACGTGCGAAGTGCGACAGTCGACGCGCGAAGCCTTCCGAACGCCGATCAATCTCGCACGGCGAGCTTCGAATCCCGAGACGCGATCGAGCGGCACCTCGCGAACATCCGCCAGCTCACCTTCGGCCGGCAAAACGCCGAAGCGTATTTTTCCTTCGACGGCACCAAGCTCATTTTTCAATCCACCAATAATTGGATGAAAAACACCTTCGTAGAAACGCACGCGCCGGCGGAGTCGGGCCTCGGCTGTTATCAGATGTACGTGATGGATCTGGAGACCGGCCACATCCGCCTCGTCAGCACCGGGACGGGGGCGACCACCTGCGGCTACTTCTTTCCAGGCGACCGGCGTGTGCTCTTCTCCTCCACCCATTTGCGGGGGCCCGACTGTCCGCCCAAGCCCAAACGGGACGGGGCCTACCGCTGGGCTTTGGACGACTACGACATCTTTTCGGTTAGGATCGACGGTCAGCAAATGCAACGCCTGACCCATACGCCGGGCTATGACGCCGAGGCAACTGTCTCGCCGGACGGCAAGACGATCGTGTTCACCTCGGTGCGCGACGGGGATCTGGACATCTACGCCATGAGCCTGGACGGCACCCACCTGCGACGGCTCACCGACGAAGTCGGCTACGACGGCGGCCCCTTCTTCTCGCCGGACAGCAAACGCATCGTCTATCGAGCGCACCATCCTACGGATCCCGCCGATCTCGCCAAATACAAAGCCTTGCTGGCGCAGAACTTGGTCGAACCGAGCCGACTGGAAATCTTCGTGATGAACGCGGACGGCACGGGCAAGCGGCAAGTAACAGCCAACGGCGCCTCCAACTTCGCGCCATTCTTTCATCCGGACGGCCGGCGGATCATCTTTTCGTCGAACGTGCACGACGTGTCCTCTTCTTCCGGGTCCCCTTCTCCGTTGACGGGTGATGGCCGGCGGAAAACGGAACGCGGAAGTCCGCCGTCGTTTCATCTCTATCTCATCAACGACGACGGAACCGGCTTGGAGCGCGTCACGTTCGAAGGCTCTTTCAACAGTTTCCCGATGTTCTCGCCCGACGGCAAGAAACTGGTCTGGGTGTCAGACCGCGGCGCGAAGGAACCCGGAGAGTTCAACATCTTCCTCGCCGACTGGGTCCCATGACTTCGCCGGAGAGAGCAAACAGCGAACAGGCAACAGCATGGAACGCAGAGCAGATCGCACCTCGCTCTTTGCGGCTGGCGATCGCGCTCCTGTCTTGTGCGTCGCTTGCCGTCGTGTTCTGGGGGCTGACCCAACTGGATGTTCCGGTGGTTCGAGCCATGCGCTCGCTCTATCATCCGGTGGGGTATTTGCCGAATCCCTGGCTGGCCCGGTTCAGTGAGCTCGGCGATGCGCTGGGCCGGGGGCGATCCCTGGTGCTCTTCTCTCTGACGTTGCTGGCCGTCGGGTTCGCGGGCAGGTGGCCGGTCGTACGAGCGGCGGGGCTCCGGACCTTGATCGCGCACGGCGCGGTGGCGATTGTGGCGAACGGGCTTAAGCATCTGATCGGCCGGCCTCGTCCGAAGTTCATGCACACGGGAACTCAGCAACTGGGCCCCTCGATGGATAACGGCTTCGACTCCTTTCCTTCCGGCCATGCCTCCGCCTCTTTCGCGGTCGCAATGGTTTTGTCCAGACAATGTCCCCGAGTCGCGTGGGGCGCGATGGGCGTCGCCGTCGCCATCGCGGCGAGCCGGGTCCTGCGAGGGGCGCACTTTCCCACCGACGTGGCGGCCGGCGCCGTGATCGGGGTCCTCGTCGGGGCCGCGGCGGCCGAGCCGTTCAGGCAATGGCCCGCGGCGCTCAGCCGGGCCCTTCTCAACGTGACCACGTATCTGGCCGCCGCCTTCACATTCCTCTGGACAGTCTCGCACGGTGCGGAGTCTTCCTGGCGTCACACCGCGATGCTGAGCCTGGGAAGCGCCATGATGCTCTACGGCGTCGTCAGCCGGATGTACGACCGATCCGCCGCGGGAAGCAAGCGGTGGGTGGCTGGGCGATCCGAGGCGAAGGTCGCCATCGGCGTCGGCCTGGCGGTCACGACGGGATCGCTGCTGGTGGCGGCGCTGGCTCTGTGCGTCTGCGCGGCCTGGTGGTTGGTCTGGCAGGCTTCGCCCGAGGCGGATTGCGAGCACGCGATGGGGTCGCGCCTGGCGGTCCGCATCCTGTCCGAGAGCGCGTGGCTGGCTGGAATCGTCCTGGCGGTTCTGATGCTGCAGAGCGTGAAAGGTGCGGTACCGATCCACTGAGGAGTGGCGACCGTCAGTGCCCCGGAATCCGCAACAGATCGGGCGGCGGCTGGGCGGCTGGCACCTTCACCATGGGCTCATTGGCCAGCAGGAGATAGCCGTACCGCTGAAGGATGACGGGATAGTCTGCGGCTTCCTCGGGAAGTTTGGATTTGAGCCGGGCCGGCAACAAGATCATCGTCCGGCCCGGTTCCTTCAGATACGGGCGGATGTTCTCCTCCTCGCCGGGATGGATGACGATGGCTTTGCGTCTCGCGTAGAACACCGCGGACGGCCGAGGCGGCCCATAGAGGATGAGCCGGTCTTGAGGCCCCAAGTTCAGCCCGGCTGTAAAGGCCAGTTCCTGGGGCGGAGCGATGAAATAGCGGCTGAGGCGAGGCAGGCTCACCTGAATCGCGATCAACCCCACCAGCGCGATCGACGCGCCGGCCGCCCAAAACGCGCCGGCCCGGCGCGTTTCCCATAGACCGAAATAGCCGACCAGGGCCATGCCGACCACGAGGATGGTGGCAGCGGCATAGGGGCCGATCCCGAGATCCGCCTCCGTCGCCGCGGGAAACTCTTTGGCGATGGTCTCGGCAAACGTGGAATACAACGGAGGCAAAGCGGCCAAGCCCAACGCCAGCGTATAGCCCAGCCCCATCATCACGTGGATCGACGCGCGGGCGCCGCGCGTGGCGGGATCGGCCACGCAGCGGTGCCAATAGGACGCGGTCAACACTGCGGCGGCCGGGAACAGCGGCGCGATATAGTGCGGCAGTCTCGTGGAGGATAGGGTGAAAAACAAGAACACCCCGGCCACCCACAGGGCGGCGAAAAGTTCCAGCTCCCGCGACGGCGTGCCTCGCGCCTCTCGCCAGTCGCGGAACGCGGCATGCAGCGCGAATGGCAGGAGAGCGCTCCAAGGGAAAAACCCGAACAACAGCACCGGGATGTAGAACAAGACGGTGAAGCTGTGCCCTTCCATCGGATTGAGGAACCGGCCGACGGTATTGGCCTGCGCGGAGGCGGTGTAGGCCGAGCCGTGGATGGCCAGCATGGCGGCGTACCAGGGTAAGGCGAGCAGCGCGAACACGAGTACGCCCGCCATCGGAAAGCCGTGCCGCCAAAACTGTCCCCATCGCTTGGTCCATGTGAGATACAGCGCTGCCGTCAACAGCGGCACGACGACCCCGACCGGCCCCTTCGTCAGGGTCGCCAGCGCCATACCGACGTAAAACAGCCACATGACGTGACGTTCAGAACCTTGTAAGCCTGTGCCGGGATCGGTCGAAGCGTGGAGTCCGGACCAGAACCCGTAGAGCGCCAGCGTGGTGAAGAAAACCAGCACGCTGTCCGTCAAGGCCATGCGTCCCAGGCCGATGATCTCGACGTTGAGCAGCAGCATCAGCCCGCTGAACAGGTCGACCGGCGTTCCGCGCCAGCGCCGAAGAAATGCGTACTGCAACAGGATCAACGCGACGCCGAACACCGCCGACGGGAACCGCGCGGCGAATTCGCTCACGCCGAACAGCCGATAGGACAAGCTCATCAACCAGTAAAGGAGCACCGGCTTAGCGTAACGGGGCTCGTAATTGAACGTCGGGCTGATCCAGTCGCCGGTCTCGAACATCTCGCGGCCGGCTTCGGCGTTCCGGCCTTCATCGCGGTCGGTGAGCCCTATCCCTCCGAGGTTGAGGAAGAAGAGGAGCCCGGCGAGTGACAACAACAGCAGCAGGTGGGACCAGGGGGAGGCTGCGCGAAGATCCACGGTCGATGTGACGCCCGCCGTGCTCACCAGCGAACCTCGGTCAGCGACCGCTTCCCGCCAGCGCGATGGATGAGCATGAGGTTCCGCAGATATACGAACGACCCGACGCTCTGGCCGGCGATGAACACCGGATCCATCCGGTAGATGGCGTAGGCCAAGGTGATCAGCCCGCCGATCAGGCTCATGTACCAGAACGCAAGCGGCACGCGGCTCTCGGCGCTCCGCTCGGAAGCCACCCACTGCAGGACCCAGCGTCCGAAAAACAGTCCTTGGCCGAGAAAGCCGATCGCGATCCAGATGGTTTCAGTGAGTGTCATGTGAAAGGCGCGACGCGTGATGTGTAATGCGCAAGGGATTGATCTGTGAAAAATCGAAGAAGTCCCAGCAGCCTGGGCCTTGCGCGATCAAGGCGAACCAAGCCATTGTCGTCGGACCCACCTGTCATTTGTCCGGCCAGGCTGGGTCGAGTCTGCAAGTCCGCGGCAAAGCCATATGTCCTGATCCTTGTGAGACCAAGGGGCTTTTCCCCATGTCCCGATGCGTGCCCTAACCTCGTCGACCGGTACGACGTCACGGGTCACGGAATCGATACCGCAACACTCGTTTCATCATCCACCGCACGGCGATCAGATCGTACAGGCCTCTGAAGAGTCGGTTCCCGACGCCGTACTTCGAGACGCCGTGGGCGCGGGGATAATGCTGCACCGGCACTTCCGTCACGGTGAAGCCGTACATCAGCGCCAGCGCGGGGAAGAACCGATGCATCCCGTCGAAGAGCGGCACCCGCTCCACGACGGCGCGCCGGAACACCTTCAACGAGCAGCCCGTATCGCGGACGCGGTCGCCGGTCACGGCGCTGCGCACGAAGTTGGCGATGCGCGAAGACAGCCGCCGGATCAGCGTATCGTGCCGGTGTTGCCGCCAGCCGCACACCAGGTCGTACCGATCGACGGAGGAAAGCAGCGCGCCGATATCCTCTGGATCGTTCTGGAGGTCGCCGTCCATCGTGATGATCAGCTCGCCGGTGGAGTGCCGGAATCCCGCATCGAAGGCCGACGTCTGCCCATAGTTCCGGTCGAAATGCAGCGCGGTGACCTGAGGGTACTGGTTCGCCAACCGGTCGAGCACGGCGGCGCTGCCGTCCGTGCTCCCGTCGTCGATATAGATGATCTCGAAGGGCGCGGACCGCGACTCCTCGCGCGCGTGAAGCACCTTGAGCAGCCGCTCGGTCAGGGGAACCAGGTTCTCCCGTTCGTCCTTGATCGGGATGACCACCGAAGCCCATGGGCGGGGTGAAACCGTCATGCGGAGCGGGCGGTCCTTCGAAGGATCGAATACACGTCAACCACGGGGGCATTCTACAGAATGCTCCGGGGAGGGTCAAATTAAGCCCTTGAGATTTCTGGAAGCGTGCGGAACAAATCGGATAAGCATCGATCGGCATTGAAGCGCTCAGAGGGCCGGTTGAAGCACACCTGGGTTGGATTGTATATTGTACACTGACACGACAGAATTGAATCGGTGATGGAGTTCACCCCAACCGCCGGAATCTTGAGGAGGGGGTGACCGGCTGATGACTCCTACCAGCGCATTGCGCGGTGGGAGTTTTTTATTTTTGGGGCGGGAAAGGTGGTGAGAAACATGAGTGACACCGGATCAGCCAGGAGCGCGTTCAACATGACATGGCCGGTCCTGGTCGTGGCGCTGGCGCTCTGGATGCTTGCGCCGATGGCGGTCGCAGGTGATCAGCCCGGCACGGGAACTTCGGCTGAGAAAGAAATGAGAGCGGAGCCTCCGCAGGCGCCGCCGTCTTCGCAGCCA
Organism: Nitrospira calida; assembly: GCF_976986435.1. Lineage (NCBI taxonomy): Bacteria > Pseudomonadati > Nitrospirota > Nitrospiria > Nitrospirales > Nitrospiraceae > Nitrospira > Nitrospira calida. The sequence goes on along the minus strand of NZ_OZ335950.1, from coordinate 3,540,297 downwards.
ACCACGTCCGGCGCGTCTGAACTGACCAAGGAGCGCGAGCGGCCGATGATCATGCCGGAAACCGCAAGCGATCAAAAGCAACCGGAACTGACTCCCGAAATGCTCGAGCAACTGAAAGTTCAGGACGAAAGGTCGGCCCTCTCGTTCTAGCGCAAAAGCGGAGAGCGGATCAGGGAGAGGTCTCGGCGGCAAACGTGCGGGTTAGCCCATGCGCGTCAGAAGCGAGATGACGCTTCGTGCCTGACGAAGCAGAGTGGATCTCCGGTTCTCCTGCGAAGATTCGTTAGGGAATTCCTTGCCAGCGTCCGCGGATGGGCAGGAGGGAGGGTCTGTTGTTGTCTTCAGGTCACTTTTGTCTGTATCTAACCCCAGCAAATTTCCACACGCAGGCCAGCCAAAGGGTTCCCGCGGCACCGACTGCCGCGGCCATGCCGAACGCCCAACCGGGCTGATGCGCGTCCAGGAGGAATCCGACCCAGAAGCTCGACGCCATGTCGCCCACCGCGTTCGCACAGGCCAGGATGCCGAAGCCGAGGCTGCGCAGCTCGCCGGGAAGAAGTTCGGCAGCGATGGCTTTCTCCAGCGTTTCCTCAACGGCAATATAGATGCCTGAGAGGACGACGATCGCGACGAGCCAGCCAAGCGACTGGCTGAACAGCGCAAGAAAAACATTGGTGCCGACCCCCAAGCCGTACCCGCCGATCAGTATCTGCCGCTTATGCCCGCGATCGCCCAAACGGCCGATCGGATAGGCCACGGCGGCGCTCACCAAGTTATGGAGCGTGTAGAGAAGAACGGCGGCCGAGATTGAGTCGGCCGCGGGTCCTGAGCTCTCGGCGAAAGGCTTGGCCGCAAGCCAGATCAGAAATGTCCGAGAGAAATCTCCGAGGCCGAACAGGAAGACGCCGGCGAGGAACATCCAGAACAGGCGGGGGAACGAGCGACGAGGTTTGGGATCGGCATCCTGCGGGGTCAACGAGATCGTCGCGTCGCGCTCCCTTGTGAAAAAGAACAAGGACCCGGCCGCCAGAAGGCCGGGCGCCAACGTCCAGAGGATCACCGTGCGAAACTCCACGCCGGCCCAAACAAACAGCGCGGCCGCCAGCGGTCCGGCGACGGCCCCAAGCATGTCGCCCGCGCGTTCCAGCCCGTAGGCGCGTCCATAGTGGGTCGGGGCCACCGCGTCCGCGAGCAGATGGTCACGCAGCGGGCCCCGAAAGCCGCGGCCGATCCAGGCGGTGCCGCGCAAGGTCAACAGGGCGGCAAGCCCGTTGACAAGCCCGATCCCCCACGTGGCCACCGCCGTGACGAGATAGCCGAGCGACGCCCAAGGCCGTTTGCGGCGAACGTGGTGCCCGACGATCCCGCCGAGGAGCTTGGACAGGCTGACCAGGAAATCCGCGATTCCTTCGATCAGGCCTAAGGCGGCGGGGCCCAAGCCGAGGGTCGAGAGATAGAGCGGCAGGACCGCCGTGCACATCTCATGGCTCAAGTCGGACAAAAACGTAGCCAGCACGATCCCCGCGACGGTCGGCGTGATCCAGTGCGCCCTTGGGGACCGCAAGGGAACGGAGCCATCAGTTATGGTGACGGAATCGGCTTCCTTCTTGGCCATGCGAGAGGATCGTCCTTGTAAACACTTGCACAATTCGCAGGCGAATTACCAGTCATCCGCGAAAAGTTCACAGCCCGGTCCCTCCGGAGCAGAAAGGAGGAACGTTCCGAATGCCCTTATGGAGCTTTGAACAGGAGCGCGTCATTGGTGTCCAGAAACAACAAACCCGGCGAGCCGTCGTGATCGAGCGTCATCTTTGGCATGGTCTTTGCCGAATCGCTTGACGAAAGATGTTGCCGCTCCAGCGCCTCCAGCCGTGCATGCACCGCCTGGCGCTCTTCCGTCCGTTCGCCCGTGCCTGGCTCCGGTTCGTTGTGAATGACCGTCCCACGACCCTGCCGAGAGACGTCATTGGTGCGTTGCGATCGCTTAACGAGCGATCACGCGCCCGCTCCGACTCCAGTAAAAGTAGATCGAAAAATTGGGATAGATCGCGGCGATGTCGTTCTGCCCGGCGAGCGTCAACAGCACACCGGCGGCCCCGACGATCTGATCCGTGAACTTGTACTCCACGGTGGGCTGGACACCGACCAGTCCGAACGAGCCTGGCTTTGTGTTGACGGAGTGTCCGTCCAACCGAAACGGCAGGCCGTGCAACCCCAAGACTTCGATCGCATAGGCGAATCCCTTGGCGTCGTCCAGGAAATGTTCAACGGCCAGTCGATATTGGAAGATGTCGCCGAAATACTGGGGCAAGCCGTTGTTGGAGCTGGGTGGGCCATAGGAATAGAAGATCCCGCCCGAGATGCGAACCGGGCGAATATTCTTGCGAAAAAGGATGGACTCCGTGAATTCCGGCGCTCCGAAGTGGGTCGAGGGAAGGCGGCCCAGCGGTGCGAACCCGCCGGGGATCGACGGTGTGCCGGCCCAGTCGCTCGTGGGCAGACTGACGTAGAACGCATTCGTCAAGGTCGGCCACCAGGTGTCTGGCTGCTGAACGATGGCGCGGTACTTGAGGAACACGGTCGTATCACCCAATCCATGGCCGCTCCGAGCGGGCTGGCCGTTCCCGGAGGATTGCCACCATGAGACTTCCGAGACATACATCTCGAACTCGACGGAATTCGTGATGCCGTAGGAGAACTCGACTTGCGGATTGATGGCGGAGAGCGGTTGGGGGAGTGACCGAGAGCGGCTCGACCAGGTGTTGCCGAACTGACCATGCCCGATCTCGCTGTAGACATAAGGACGGAAAAAATACTGGCCCTTGGGCTGCAGATCCGCCGAACTGACCAACTGGGGGCCGGCCGAAAAAGGGTTCCAGATCGTGCGATACCGGGCGATCTCTTCCTCCGTTGCAGCGGTCGTAAGTCGGGGGAGCAAGGCGACAAGCGTCACGACGCAGGCGGTCACTGCAAGTGAAGCGTAGGTTATCTTCATAGAGCCGAAACGCATAACCGCGGTCCTCCGGTGCTGGTTGTTAAGTTTCTCAGGGCGCTCGCGAGGCCAAAATCTCCTGCAGGAGGCGTTCGAGGTCCTGGCTCATGAGATTGACGTCCGCTTCGAGGAGATCCAGCATGGCGGCCCGGGCGCGGAGTTCCTCAATCTCGTACAAGCCGCCTTCGCCGAAGAACAACGCGATCCGTCGCTGCTCCGTGTCCGAACTCGGCTCGCCCAGACGCCCGTGTTGACGCCAGCGAGAAATCAAGGTCTCGCGCAACGACCGCCCCTCAGGATCGTCGGCTAACGGACGATTCAGGAATCGCCAGACCGATCTGGGGATCAGGGTCGGTTCGTCGGGAGCCTCCCAGACTTCCCGCAAGAGGTTCCGGGGATGGCGAAAGTCGTGCTGTACGCCGCTGAAAAGCGCAGAGGTGCCGAATGCCGTCGCCAGCACGCCCCCTGAGATCGCGCCCGCTGCGGCCGCGGTCTCGTGACCGGCTAAACTCAGCCCGCCGGACAGGACTCCCACCAATGCGTCGCCGATGATGGCGATAAGAGTCTGTGTGCGCACCCGCCGGTCCCGTGTTTCCTGGAGTCGATCCGCGAGCTGATCGGCGCGTTCCTCTTCGCAGTCAGCTTCGGCGGCTGTGCGGGCGACGTCAAAAAAGGCGAGCAGCAGTCGGTCCGACAGCTCCTGCCGGACCTGGAGCAAGCGCACGGCCGAGCGTTCGATCTGCTGCTCCGCCTCGGCTTCCAGCGACGGAAGTTGCGCAATGAGATCGGAGACTCCGATCGTCTCGGCGATAAGCAAGGCTTCGCGAGAGAATCGGTGGCCGAGCGCCGGGGGGACCTGAGCAAGGGGGCTCTCCGAATCCGGAGCGTGTTGACGGATGTATCGGGAGTCCGGAACCGGCGCGGCGGGAGCGCAGCGTCGCTCCACCGCCGCGGACTCGGCCACGGAATCGGTCGCGACCAAGCTTATCCAGGCGCAACCGGTCCCCAGGCAGAGAAGCGCGGCGCCTCCCGTGACCGTCACGAGCCGAGACGGCAGGCTAGATCCCATCGCGGCGACCGTCACGAGGGATCCGCCCGTCCATCGCGTCGTCGGTCATTGCTTTCGACGCGGGAAGCGACCCATGCTGCGGCGTGCTCCGAGAAAGAGGATGCGTGCGCACATAGCGGCGAAACGCGCGGTCCATTGCGGCCGTAGAATTTCCGAGAAACGGGATGTGCCCATATCGCATCGAGAACTGTTGCTCCGCTTCCTCGGGGCTTCGGCCTTCGATGCCGTAGAGATACAGCGCCGAGATTAAGGAGGTCCGGTCAGCGCCAGACTTACAATGGATCAGAATGGGCTTGGGCGCCTCGCGGAGGATGGCCAAGATCCGCTCGAGATCTTGGTCCGCGACGTCGCGATTGGCGGAAATCCCATAGTCGTAGTGCCGGAGTGCCAGCGACTCCGCGGCCATGAGTTCTTCCTGATACCACCGGGAACCGAGATTCTTCCCTCTCAAATTCAGGATGCTCTTGATCCCGTACTCGCGCACGTAGCGGGCCAGTTCATACTGATCCAATTGGCGCGAGCGGTACACCCGGCCTTCGGCGACGACGTCGAAATTCCCTTCTTTCCAGACGTAGAGCCCATAAGAGACCGGACCGATCACGAGAAGAACGACCGAGGAGAAGAGCAGCCGTTTGCAAAACACACCGGTTGAGACTGTCATCCGTCGACTCCCGGGGGAGAAGCGCCGGGCGGCTGCAAGAAGCCACCGGCTGGCCACGATGGGGAGCGGAAAGCCGGACGATCGGAGCGAGGAAGAGACGAACGAGACCGACCGGCTGAAAGGAGCGGAACGCGCATGAGCCGGATCCTAACCGGCCAGCGCGACGGCCTTCTCATATTGTTCTTTCAGCAGTTTCAGCTTGGCATCCACGCTGTTGCGCATCTCCTGCGCGGTCCATTTAGCGTCGCCCGGGGCGGTCTCGATCTTGGGAAGTTCCCGCAAAATGTCGTCCCGGGTTTGCTGCAAATCCAAGACGATGGCGGTAGCGTTCGGCTGGGTTTTGAGCTTTTCGATGAGCGCATCGACTTTCTTCAGCATCTGATCGATTTGGGCGCGGTAGGCCTTGAGATCTTTGGGGAGGCCTTCGACATTCAACGTGTCGGCCGCGTGCGCGAACTCTCCGGGCTCCCCTGTCGGTCCACTCAACCAGACGGAGAAGCAGCCGAACACCGCCGCCAAGACCAATTTCCACGACCTTTTCCCGCTCATGTAAACCTCCCATGAATAGGGCCTCTGTCAACAGGGAACACAAGGCCCTGACTAATAATATGATGGACCGTTAACCTCCCATGCGGGCTCGGGTCGCCCAACCTTCCGGTTCAAAGACAGCCGCCCAATCTCCAGAACGAGGTGCGTGCCTCAAGGCACATGCGGGCTCACTGTCCTTGCTTGTCCATCAGGGTGCGCCAACCTGATCCGACGGTCTCTCGCATGCTACGCGGTCGCGGGCTCGAGCCTGCGCGGATCATCGCGCTCGCCGGACTTCAGCACGCCGTAGGCCGTGGTCAGCAGCTTCCGCGCTAAGGCCACGACCGCGATCTTCTTCCCTCGTCGGCGGGCGATGCGGGCGAAGAATCGTTGCAAGGGCTTGGCCCCGTGGCTCTTCATCCGCGCCACCGTATGCGCGCACTGCAGGAGCACGCGTCGCACCTCGCCCCGGCCATCCCGATTGATCCGTCCTCATGGCCGGACTGCCCCACTCTGATAGATGGTCGGGGCCAGCGCCCCATAGTTCGCCACGGCCTTGCTATCCTCAAACCGCTGGGCCTCGTCCAATGCGCTCACCAACACCCGGGCCGACAGTGGCCCAATGGCCGGGATGCTCTCCAGCAGGGGACAGCGCGGATCCTCGATCGCCTCGAGCCGAGCCGTGAGCTGCCGCTCCGCCGCACTCAACGCCTCGATGCTCGCCATGAACGTCTGCATGATCAGCTTCAGCGGCGCACTCACCGGCAGCCGCGCCAGCTTCGCCTGCCAGGTCGTGCCAGCAAAGAACTTCTCTGGGAGCCGATACCCTTCTTGGTACACATCGCCCCGGATCGTGTTGATCAGCGCGATGCGCTTGCTCTGCAGTTGCTGCCGCGCACTCACCAACTCGCGCAGCTCCCGGACAGGCCCCTCTACCACATGCACGGCTCGCGGCAACATCCCCGCTCGGGCCAGCTCCGCCAGCTTCTTCGCATCCACCCGATCCGTCTTGCCCCGACTCTCGGTGATCCACTTCACCTCGTTCGGATGCCCCACATGCACCTGGACCTCCGGCAGCGTCTGCAAGGTCTCCGCGATCCACTTCATCTGATTGCCCGCCTTGAAGGCGACCAGTTTGGCCCCGAGGCCCACCTGTCGCAGCAACGCGCGCAGTCCCGCCCGGGAGGCCGGCTGCTCCCCCGCGAACACGCGCTGTTTCCGTTCATTGACCGCATAGACCACCAGGCTCTTGCCACTGACATCCAATCCGACGTACACCATACGCTGCCCCCTTTCATTGGTGGTGATCGCTCACCGCAGACAGTCGGGCCTTCGTGCCTCGCCCGTTAACCAATTGAAAGGGGGCCCTATTCATAGAATCTCCTTTCACTGAGACAATCGGTACGGCCAACCCCTTTAGGATGAGCCGGGCTTTCTTCCATCCGGTTTCCCGCTGCCCGCTCCAGCACGTGAACGCCGGAGCAAAACTTCGCCAGTGGGCTGGTCGGCGTCATCCGCGATCCGGTTTCTGCAGCCCTGCATGACGTCTTCGGGAATGAATGCGACAGCTAATCCGAACAAAGCGGGCACAATGATGACATCATCCAGGTGCCCGAGCAGCGGAAGGACATCGGGGATCAAATCAATCGGCGAAACGGCATAGCCGATTGCGAGTGCAAGGAGCCATTTCGCGAACCGTGGAACCCGGTCGTCCTGCAAAACAAGGCGACAGATTGTGATCTCTCGCTTGATCCGATCAAGAGCGCGTTCCATGGTCGATCACCGAACCTGCCCAGAAAGCTTCGCGCTTTGCGCGGGGCAATTCACTTCACCACCAACACGGAGCAGGGTGCGAGGGCGGTGAGGCTCTGGGATGTGCTGCCCCAGGTGTTCTGGCCGAAGATCCGCGAATGGCCGGTAAGACCGACGACGAGCAGGTCAAACCGATATTTCTCCGCGAATTCCACAATGGATTGCGCCGGATGCCCTTTCAACACATGCTGAGTCAACGGCACGCCGAAGGAGTGCGCGATCGATCCCGATCGGATGGCCTCGATACGGGAATACTCGGTCGCTTTGGGGTCGGTTCGGAGCTCTCCACCGACCACCGGAGCCCGGTGCTGCGGAAGTTGCTCTTCGATCGTGATGCTGTGCAGTTCGGCCGCGCATTGCTGAGCCAAATAGCTCCCAACCGTGAGCGCCTTGGTCGATCCCTTGGATCCGTCATAGGCGACGAGGATCTTGTGCAACATGAGAGTGATTCCTTCCTTCGCGTTCGTCCTCTTGCTGGGCCACGTGCCGAGCAGGGCGGCATCCCTCACGGCCAGTCCGCGAGGCCGCGCGTCACTTCACCACTAGCACGGAGCAGGGCGAAAGTCGCGTCAGGTTCTGAGAGGTCCCGCCCCAAATGCGTTCGAACACGCGCGAGTGACCCATGAACCCGATCACCAGCAGGTCAAAGCCGTGATCCTTGGCGAACTTGACGATCGTTTCGACCTCGTGTCCGGGAACCACGTGGGACGTCAGTCGAAGCCCCTGCGCCTTGGCGGCCATCTCGGCCTCATGGGTGACCTTCCGGAAATAGTCCGCCGCTTCCTGTTTCGCCTCGACCACTTCCCCCACCGTCGCGGCGTAGTGGGGCAGATGTTCTTCGACGGAGATCTCGTGCAGTTCGGCCTCATAGCGCTTGGCCACGTCGATGGCGGCGTGGAGCGCTTTCTTGGCGCCCTCCGATCCGTCATTCGCCACAAGAATCTTCCGAAACATGGGGAATTCCTCCTTAGCTCTGGTGGACCGGGCGGTGGGCCTTGTCGGGCTCGACCGCCGGTACCCGCTCGGTCGCACGCCGATCGAGCGCCTCCTCTTGCGGCGCTCCGCCCGGATCAAACCAGCGCTCGGCGATCAACGTCGGCACGATCGCGCTGAGAATGACCGCGGTCACGAGGACCGCATACTGATCTTGGGTGATCAGTTCGTGGCTGAGGCCGTATAGGGCCGAGATGGTTCCGAACGTCAGCCCCGTGGACATGAGGAGCGTGGTGTAGGTGGCTTCGCGGCGGCCAAAGCGAAACGCATGGGCCAGCGGCCACACGCCCACGAACTTCGCCGCCATCTTCACGACGAGAAAGATGCCGATCAGTCCGGCGCTTGCCAGCACCGCGCGGAGGCCGACCAAGGACCCCGCTTTCAGAAAATAAAACGGTGTGAGCAACGAGAAGGCGATCACACGCATCCGTTGGGCCAGCGTCCGGTTGGCGAGGAATTGCGGTGCCAGCACCATGCCGACGAGATAGGCCGGCAGCACGGCTTCACTCTGCGCCGTCGTGGCCAGTGCGCCCAAGGCGAACAGGATCACGAGGATGTATTTGGTTTCCGGTTCACTGATTCGCGGGCCCACCATAGCGAAGAACCACGCGGTGGCCGGAGGTAACGTCCACAGCGCGACGCCCATGACGAGGACGAACGCCAACAGCCACCAGTCATAGCGGGCGAAGATCAATCCGAGTGCCAACACCGTGCCCAGGTCCGTGACGAAGCACGCAGCGAGAATCACCTTGCCCAGAGCCGTGGCATTGTATCCGCGCTCGAGCATGACGGCGTAGACCACGGCCACCGAGGTCGTGGAGAGCGCAATGCCGGCGATCTCGGAGGCGGCGAGCGACCAGCCGGCCACCCAATGGGCATAGGCCATCGCGCCCAAGAACGGGGCCAGAAACGACGCAAGGCCGATGGAGATCGTCTCTTTCCATCGAACGCGAAGGACCACCAAGTCGATTTCCGCACCGGCCAGGAACGTCAACAGCACGCTGCCAACGGCGGCCAAAAAGTCGATCCAGACCGTCGAATGCAGCTCCAACAAATTTCCGCCGGCGATCCCCACGCAAATCTCGACCAATGCGACGGACATCCCAAGCCGGACCGACAACAGCGTGGCCACCAAGGCCATGCCGATCCAGATCGCGGCGACCTGCCAGGTCACTTCCATCGTTCACTCCTTCCCGATCGGTGTCCACCGTCAGTCATGCTCGATCTTCTCGATCCGGCCGGTCGTCGCGTTGACGTGCAGTTCCTTTTTCTGCCCGTCCGCCGTCACCAATTCGACTTCATAGACGAATCTGCCGTCTTCCGTGTCCAGTTCGATCTCCGTGATGCGGGCGTTCGGAAACTGCGCGAGGACGATACGCACGGCCTCCTGCATGTCGATGCCGGGTGTGCGCGGTTCTTCCCCGAAACTAATGCCGAACATCCCGATTCCAAAGAGAATCAGGATCGTGACCAAGGCGCCGGCGAGTATGGCTGTCCTGATGTCCATGGCATTCCTCCCGGGTGAGAAAGCATCCCGTCGGTCGCGTGCGCTCCGCCGCAGAGCGCATGGCTGAATCCTTATGACAGAACGCGAATGACGCCCATGCTTCTCGCCCTTGCTTGAAGTGAACCAGTGGGGTAGGAGGGGCTGCCAACAGTGCAGCGGGCCCAATAAAAAACTCCTACCAGATTGTCTCCGGTAGGAGTTATCAGTCCCGCGCCCGTTCTGATGAGGGCAGGACGGTTCCGGTGAACTCCATCACCAGCCGTTTGTACGCAAACAATACAACCCCGTACAGGTAAAGTCAAGTCCGCCACGCTTGTGATTCGCCGGATCGGCAATCGATCGGCGTTTCCGGCACGATCCAAAGAGAGACACGGCATGACACCGGCATCAGGGACCCCAATCGGCCTCGAGCGAGACCGGGCCGCGGAGCGGCGTCCGAGCTGCCGCGTCGATCCTGTGCCGGAGTTGCTGGATTTTGAGGTCAAGCGACAAGAGACGGACGTCCGTCCGTCCGCCGATCTGGTATCGAGGCTGCCGAGCCATCTCGCAGAGGCGGGTGATCAGGCGCGGGTTGCCGTCGGTCAATCGGAGCACCTTCCGCACGAAGTCCTCCCGATCCGGCACCGTGGCGCCCTCGCGGTCCAGAAGGTGCTCGATCAACCGACGTGCTTCACTCGGAGCCAAGTTGGACAGTTCGATCTTCGCAAAGCCCCATCCGACCCACCACAGCTTGCCGATCTCGCGGGGGGATAAGGAACGGACGGCCGCCACGATCGGCACGCCGAGATCCTCCGCGAGTTCTTCAAGAAAGGCGGCGTACGCTCCGCGTACCTGACCGATATGGTCCAGCAGGAGCGCATACCGTCCCGACCGCAGCCGAGGCCACACCATCCGTCTGAGCTGGCCGATCGAGCACGTCGTGAAGGACCCGTTCCTGACTGCGCCGCAAGAGGAGGTATCAGGCGGATCCGTCCTTCGCGCGACGGGTCGGCGCTCGCGCCAGACAAACAGGGCCTGCGCGATCGCCCGCAGGAGGTGTTTCAGCGTGGCCGCTTCTTCGCAGTAGATCGGAGTACGTACGTTTCCAAATCGCCCGGCGTCGTCCATGACCGTATGAAGGATCGCCGTCTTGCCCGTCCCCTCCGCGCCAATCAGCAGAACCGACTGCCCTTGGCGGATGGAGTTGACCAGCAATTCCACGATCTCTTCACGACCCAAGGGTTTCGCCGTCACAGGCGCGCCTCGCGTCGAATGTGACAGGGTTAGTCGGGGAGACCCCCGTTTTGATTACTTGACGACCAACACACTGCAGGGGGCCAGTCGGGTCAGGTTTTGCGCAGCTCCGCCCCAGACCCGCCGAAGGATACTCGTATGCCCCACCTGGCCGATGACGAGGAGGTCGGTCCGGTGTTCCTTGGCGAAGGCGATCACGGATTCGACCTCGTGGCCGTGGAGCAGATGCGGATGAAGGAGCACCTGGGCCTCATCCGCGACGGTCATGACTTCCCGATGAAGCTGCCGAAAGTAGTCATCGGCTTGCCCGCCGGCGGGTGTCGATTCGCCTTGCTTCCGGGAGACATAGTGCGGGAGCGGCTCGCGCGCGGTGATCAAATCCAGCTCCCCGCTGTACAATCGCGCAACGGAGAGAGCCGTATTAAGCGCCCGTTTCGCCGTATCGGAGCCGTCGTACGCCACCAGGATTTTCTGAAACATGGTCTCTCATCCCTCCTTGCCGGAATTCCTTCAGCTCCCGAACAGAAGCGCGACCAGCAACAGAATGAACATGTAGGCCATATACCGGTTCAAACTGCCCGATTGAAAGCGAACGGCGTACCGCGAAATCGATTTGGCTCCCTTGATCAAGGGCAGGTAGAGGAACCGTTCGACGAACGGAAAGATGTGCGACCGGTATCCCGTAGACCGCACGAAGTAGGAAGAATAGGGAAAAGCGGCCGATGCCCCGTTCGGCTGGGGCCGGTAGATCCAGCCGAAAATGATCCGGATCGCGTTGGAGAAGCCCAAGGGGGAATATTGCATGGTCGGTCGGAGCGCCGGGAGTCCGCCGATCCAGATCCGCTCCACCCGCTTCACACGAAATCTCCCCCAAGCCGCTGAGATCCCCGCCGGCAGCAGCAGCAGGATCGGCAGCATGAACGCGAGATAGGTGGGAGAAGCGGCTGAGAAACGGTTGTCGTACGGAATCAGGATCAGCCCGGCCACCACATGACTGGTTACCGATGTTCCCCACAGCGGGGTCGTGATGGTGTCCAGAAACGGGATCACGAGAAAGGGCAGGACCCCCAGCCCGACGCAACTGATCGCAAGGATGCCCATCCCCCAGCGCATGGACACCGGAACTTCGTGCGCCCGTGCGGCCGCGTCGCTTCGGGCCATGCCGAGGAACGAGAGACCGTACAGTTTGATGAAGATCGTGAGCGACATCGCGATCGTGAGCGCCAACGCCGCGCCCGCGAGCGACAGGAGAATCTTGTTCAACGCTTCGGTGAGGCGAAACCCTTGGAACATCACCTCGAGCGTGAGCCACTCGGTCACAAAGCCATTGAGCGGAGGGATCGCCCCGATCGCGAGCGTGCCGATGAAGCACCAGAGGCCGGTCCACGGCATCCGCTTGGCCAGTCCCCCCATGTGGTCCATGTTGATGCTGTGGATGGCGTACTCGATCGCGCCTGCCCCCAGGAACAAGAGCCCTTTGAACGCGGCATGATTCAGCGTGTGGTAGAGTCCCACGAGCACCGCCAGCGACGCCAGCGCCGGAAGCCCGGAGGCTCCGAAGATCAGCCCCGCTCCGAAGAGCAGCAGCACGATCCCCATGTTTTCGACCGTGCTGTAGGACAACAGACACTTAAGGTCGTGCGTCTGCATCGAGTACATCACGCCGAGGACGGCGGTGACGGTTCCGATCGTCAAACAGACGATGCCCCACCAGACCGGACCGCCTCCCAGGAGGACGAGTAAAACACGGACCAACCCGTACAGCCCGGCGCTGACCACGACGCCGGAGAGCAGCGCCGAGACATTGCTGGGAGCCGCCGGGTGGGCTTCCGGCAACCAGATGTGGAGCGGCACGATGCCGATCTTGGCGCCGAATCCGAGGAGCGCCAGGACGAAAATCAGTCCTCGTGTGTGCTCCGGAATCGTCGGACCGGCCCGGCGAATCGCGTCGAAACCGAATTCGCCCGCATAGCTGTAGAGCAGTAAGAACGCGAAAATCAGCATCCCCGCTCCGATCTCCATGATCACGGTCATCAGGAACGCGGCCCGCGGCGTGGCGGGATAATCGAACCGATACACGGTCATGAAATAGGCGAGGATCGCCATGGCCTCCCAGGCGATCAGGAACAGGACGGCGTTGTCCGCCGCGACGGTCAGCGTGATCGACAGGGAGAGGAGGTTCAGGAGCACCGCGAAGTAGCGGACGTTGTACCGGCTCTCATACTGGCGCATGTAGCCCAGCGAATAGACCGACACGGCCAGGACCACCAGGAAGGTGAGAATCAAGAAGAACGCGGCCAGGGCATCCACGGAAAAGCGGACCCGGCCGACCGGTATGAAGGTGCCCAAAGCCAGCACCGAGGTTTGGTCGGTGGCCAGAAACCATCCCGCCAGGAGCAACCCGATAAACGATGACGCTGCACTGGCTGCGAACCCGGCTCCGCTCGCAAGCCGAGCCGGTCTCAACACGGCAGCCAACACCGCCCCTATGAGGAAGAACGGTGCCCCCACCACTAGGAGGTGCAGCGTGATCGGAGTCATGTGTTCACCGCGCCGGCTCTGATCTTCGGTTCGAGGCGTCCGACCGCGACCAGCAGCCCGTGCATGAGCGCCACGGGCGGTGGCGGGCACCCGGGAATATACACATCCACGGGCACAATTCGGTCTACCCCGCCGAGCGTGAACGCCGTCGGAGGAAATATCCCTCCGCTGCAGGCACAGGCGCCGACCGCGACCACCAACTTGGGCTCCGCCATGGCCTCGTAGGCGTTCCGCAAGGGCTCTTCCATCGGACGAGTCACCGGTCCGGTCACCAACAGGAGATCGGCGAACCGGGGCGACGGCGTAAAGAAAATCCCCAGGCGATGCAGGTTGTAATAGGGATTGTTCAATGCCTGAAGCTCCGATTCGCATCCGTTGCAGGACCCGGCATCCACGTGGCGGATGTGAAGAGACCGGCCGAACACGCGCGTGATCTCGTCGCGCAGCGTGCTTTCGATTTCGGCTTCGAGGTCTGCGGCGGAGGCGTCCGATGATGCGTGTCCGTTACCGAGGATCCGCAAGCCGACGGTCAGATCCGCCTTGCGCCGCGCCGCCAGCTCGACGTTCCTGGTCAAGGTCACGGCTTGCTCGGGGCAGGCTTCTTCGCACAGGCCGCAAAACACGCAGCGACTGTAATCCAGCCTCAGCTCGGTTGCCTCGGATCCTGTCGTCCAGGTCAGCGCTTTCGGAAGACATACCTCGACGCAGCGCCGACAGGTGTCACCGGCACAGCGCTCTTGATGCAGCGTGGGTCTCCCGCGATACCCGTCGGGCATGGCCTCCGGCTCGTCCGGATAGCGTCCCGAGACGATGCCGGTCATGATGCCTTTCAACGTCCAAAGAGCCATGGCGCTCCTCTCGATGATCGGCTAGAGATCGCAGCCCGCATGGGTCAGTTCGAAACTGCGCTCGTTGATCGGCCAATCCATCATCATCGTGTTCTCGACGGTCGTTTGAAACAGGTACCAGTTGCTGAAGGAGGGCGATCGGATCTTGCAGCGTCGCAGCGTGCCGTCTTCGCCGATCGTCACGTACGTCACGATGGCGCCGCGCGGTGATTCGGCGTACCCGATCGCTTCCTGCCCCGCGGACAGCGTCGGCAGTTCCGTACGAATCGGCCCGGGTTCGAGGCAAGCCGCGGCTTCCCTGATCAACTGGAGGGATTCCGAGATCTCATCCATCCGCACCCGCATCCGGGCCAGCGCGTCGCCATAGTGGTACACGGGAACGGTGAACGTCAGTCCGGCGTAGGCCGCGTACGGGTGATCGTATCTGAGATCGCGCTTCAAGCCTGATCCCCGCGCGACCGGCCCCACGGCGCCGTAGTCTCGAGCCGCCTTCTCCGGCAACACGCCGGTGCCGACCAGGCGATCCAGATGACTCTTCGTAGACAGCAGCAGGTCGATCAAGACCACGCATTCCCTCCCCAGGTGGTCGATGCTCTGAAGCAGGTCCTCAAGCGCGTCGGCGCTTAGGTCCCGTCTGAGCCCGCCGACGGTATTGATGCCGCGGAGGAACCGATGGCCGACCAAGCGCGCATTCAATTGCTTGATCCGCTCTTGAACTAGACTGCACTGGGCCTGGGCGACACGGAGGGACGTCGCCTCCGACAGGTTCGCCAAGTTTCCCATGTGGTTGTAGAGCCGCTCCAACTCGGCATAGATGGTTCTGAGGAGTCGCGCGCGAACCGGCACCTCGATGCTGGCGGCCCGTTCCACCGCCTGGCAAAACGCCAACGAGTGCGCGAACGACGAGATGCCGGAAATCCGTTCCGCAATGACCGGACAAAGAACGATCGGCTGTCCCTCGAACAACCGCTCGATACCCCGGTGTTTGTAAAAGAGCTGCATCTCCAACCGCCGGATTTCTTCTCCGACGGTCAGGAACCTGAAATGCGCCGATTCGACCACTCCTGCGCGAATGGGACCGAACGGCAATTCGAACTCGCCGTCCCGTCGGGGACCAAGGTCCGGCTGCCGGGCGTCGAGCCGGGGAACCGGAGTGAAACGATCGAACTCCCGGCGGAACGGATGGACGCCGACGGGCCAGTCGGGATGCAGCACTAATCGGGCCAAGCCGGGATGGCCCAATGGGACCACTCCGAACAGGTCATGCAGTTCACGTTCGGCCCAATGGGCGGCGTGCAACACCGGAGTCACGGATCTGAACGAACGGTCGGCCGAGTCGAGGCTGGTCCGAACGCCGATGAACGCGTGCTCGTCTGGGATCGAAAAGACATAGAGGACCGTGAATCGATCGCCCTCCTGGGTTCCGACGACCGTAGCCAAGCTGCCCTTCAAGGTGCGTGACACAAACGCACAGAACTCGGGCAACTGGTCGGGAAACACCCGGCAGGACACCTCGGGTTCCATGCCGGCGGCAATCTCGACCGGCCCGTTCTTCCACTCGACGGCGATCCGAGCCTGGAGTCGCTCCGTGAGGCCGATCATGGCGAGACCTCTCCCAGCAAGAGCTCGCTCACCTGGTCCAGGACGTGCTGCACCGGATGGGGGATGTAGAGGCCCAGCCAGAGGACCGGGATGAAGCTCAGGACCAGCGGCGCGACGGTCCAGCCGTTCAGTTCACCCCGAGACAGTCGCTCGGGGGGTCTGCCGAACACCATGGTGTTCAGGTAGGAGAAAAAAGCGACGAAGACGATCAGGATCAGGCCCAAGAAGATCAGGCTCGGCAGCCAGAGACGGCGACCGACCCCGGCGGCGAGAATCGCAAACTCGCTGAGAAAGAGACTAAACGGCGGGGCTCCGAGAATCGCCAATCCGCCCAGCATCCAGACGATTCCTGTGACCGGCATCACGCGGATGATCCCGGTGATCCGGCCGATCTCCTTGGTCTGGTATTTTCGAAGGACATTGCCGGCGCCATAAAACAGGAGGGACTTGGCCAGCGAATGATTGAGCATGTGCAGCAGCCCGCCGAAGACGCCGAGCGTGCCGCCGAAGCCGAAGCCGACGGCAATGATGCCCATATGCTCGACGCTCGAATAAGCGAACAAACGTTTCTCATCGCGTTGTTGAATAATTGCGAACGACGCGATGGCCATCGAAAGCAGGCCCACGATGATCAATAAGGCCTGCGGATAAGCCTCCCCGACGCTGGCCGCGGTGATCGTGTAGAAGCGCAGGACTCCGAACATCGCCGTATTAAGCAATGCCCCCGAGAGCAGCGCGCTGACCGGCGACGGCGCCTCGCTATGGGCGTCCGGAAGCCATGTGTGCATCGGAGCCAGACCAACCTTCGTTCCGTAGCCGATTAGGATCAGGATGAAGATCACCTTGACCATGCGGGCATCCAGTTGGGGAGCCACAGCGTGTACGGTCCGCCAATCCAGCGAATAGACCGATCCGAGCACCGGGGTCCCGGCGAAGTACAACAGGATCGTGCCAAGGAGGGCCAATGAGATGCCGGCCGAGACGATCACGATGTACTTCCATCCCGCCTCGAGCGATTCGTGTGCCCGCTCGAAACTGACCAAAAACGTGGACATGATGGTCGTTAGCTCGATGCCGATGAGATACACCCCCAGGTTGCTCAAGGCCGGTGAAACCAGCATGGTCAGGATGAAGAGCGCCTGAAGCGCATGGTAGCGGTGGAGCCGGGCCTGGCTCTCCGGCGAGTTCCCCAGCACATACCGCATGTACCCCACGGAATAGATCGAGGCCGTGCAGGAAACCAGGGCCACGGTGAGAATCGTAAAGACGCACAGGGAGTCCACTTCCAAAAACCCGTCCAGCAGGCGAACGGGACCCGCGGTCACCACTTGAATCAGCAGCAGGACGGCGCAAACCAGCACGCCGACTCCTCCGGCCGCGACTACCCACTCGAGAGTCCGGCGGTAGCGTCCGATCACGGCGGCGATCGCCACCACGAGCGGGATCACGAAGAGAGCCGTCAAGACCATCGGCGCCTCCTATCCGGTCAACCGTTGAAGTTCGGCCGCACTGGTGGTTCCCAAACGGATGGCCATGATCTGGACCATGACGCTCATGGCAATGACGGTCACCAGGATGTCGAAGAGGACCACCAGTTCCACGATGAGCGGCATGCCCGGCGCCAGCACCACGGAGCCGAGAAAGATGCCGTTCTCCACGATCAGAAGCGCGAGCACATGGGTCACGGCTTGAGACCGACACGACAGCACGAAGAAGCCGATCAGGACCAACGCCAGGGCCACCGCGACGGCCCCGATCACGAAGGGATTGCCCTGGCGACCCAACAGACGGAGCGACACGAGATAGGCGCAGATCACCAGGCTGATCCCGATCAAGAGGGAACTGGGCACCTTGAGGAAAAGATTCATCTCCTGTTCCATCACAGGATTTTTTGTGACTCGAAGCAGAATGAGCGGCACGATCAGGCCGCGCACCAGATAGGTCAGCACCGCGACCGCGTACAAGACCCCATGCCCCGTCTGGACGGCCAGCAGCCCCGTCAGAAGCGAGAGGGTCAGCGACTGGAAGGCGTATGCATGAATGTAGACCCGGAGCCACCGGGTTCCCAGGATCACCAGCGCGGACAACAGGATGGCCACGATCATCAGATTCAGGAGCACGGTCGCCATCACGGACCTCCTTCCAGTTGGTGCGCGATGATGGCCAGGAGCGCCAAGATGAACGAGCTGCCGAGATACTCCTGGTAGCGAAAGTACCGAAGTCGCGCGATGGAGGTCTCAACCACCGTCACGACGACCACGATGACCCCCATTTTCAGAAGGAGACCGACCAGAGCCCCGAGCACCGAAAGGACGGACCCGTCCCGGGAGAGCCCCCACGGGAACAGCAAGACGTTGCAGAAAATAACCAACAACAAGAACTGCTTCATATGGGAAGCCCACTTCAACAGGGCCAACCCCCAGCCCGAATATTCGAGAATCCGCGCCTCCTCGATCATGCTGATCTCCACATGCGTGTTGCTGTGCAACGGTAAGCGGTCCGTGTCGGCCAGAAACAGCAGAAAGAAGGCCGCCAGGATCAGCAGGTGGGCCGGACTGAAATACGCGGTGAGACTGTCCCGCAAGGTGTGGTTGACCACATAAGGCAGCATGGATTGGGCGATGAGCGCGACGCCGATCAGCACCAGGATCAGGGTCGGCTCGGCGAGAATCGCGACGAAGGTGGTGCGGCTACTGCCGTGGCCTCCGTAAGGGCTGCCGGTATCCATACCGGCCAAGTTCACCATGAAGCCGGCCAAAGCGAAAAGAAACGCGCCGCCCAGCATGTCGCCCATGAAGCCGAGTGGAAGCGGGAAGTCTGTAAGGACCGGGATCAGCAGCGTGATGGTGATCATCGCCGTGAAGGCCGCGAACGGTGCGACCAAAAACACGGTGGACGCCGCGCTCGGGAGAAGCCAGACCTTCCGGAAGAGTTTCTGCAGGTCGTAATAGGGTTGCAGGATGCTCGGCCCCCGTTTTGATTCGACCATCTCCTCCAGGCGTGTGATCACGCCGCTGATCAGCGGCGAGCACAGGAGCACCGTGATGACCTGCAGGATTTGAAGGACGACGTCCGGAAGTCTCACGACCAATGACTCCTCGGGCTCTCGCTCATTTCACAACCAGGATGTGGCACGGTGCCTGCTGGGTCAAACTTCAAGAGGGGCCGCCGCGGATTCGTGAGAAGCCCAACCGCGTAGTGCGGCAAATCCTCTTCGATCGAGATCGAGTGCAGGTCGGCGCCGGACCGCTTCGCAAGGTCGACGGACACACGAAGGGCCTTATTCGCCCTATCCGATCCATCGAGCGCGACCAGGATCTTGCCGACTTTCAGTAATCCTGCAGCTGGATGCCCCATGCGAAGCCTTTGGCGACATGGGTGACGGGAAGAAGTCGTTGGAGCCTAGCTGGCAGGAGAATGGGTCGTGCGCCGCGAAAAAAAACTCCTACCAGATTCACTCCGGTAGGAGTCATCAGCCCCGCAGCCACGACGTTGCGGCGGGACGCTTCTTGGTGAACTCCATCACCAATACGTCTGGGATGTTACATAATCCACTCACAACAGTCGTGTCAAGAGGCGACGACGAAGTGAGAACCGCATCGCCTTCGTCGCGACCGACGGCGAGCAAAGGCGGCCATGACCGCCGGCATCCTCATCATCCGTCTCGTCGGCCGAGCGGGGATCCTGCCGGATGCCGATCACCTGCAAAAACTCCGACCGCGGGTGTCGCATCCGGTTCATCGCCGAAGATCTTCCGGTACAGGTCTTCGCCATAAGTGGTCTCCTCCGGCTCGCCTTCGACCAGTCTGAAAGTTCGCGTTCCGTCGGCTCGCCTCTCGGCGCGGAGAAACAGGGTGTCTTGCGTCTTCCTTTCGAAGAAACCGTGGGCGAACTCGTACAGGTGCGTCACATAGAAGATCTTGACGCCCTGCTCCAGCAAAGCGTGCACCACCTGCTTCGCGATTTCGGACCCCTCTCGTTCGTTCGTGGCCGCAAACGATTCGTTGAGGAGCAGCATCGAGTTCGGTGCGAGACGGTCGACGATCTCGCTCAATCGCGCCAGTTCCTCGTCCAGTTTCCCCTTCTTCATCGTCGCGTCTTCTTCTCGCTTGTAATGGGAGAAGAGACCCGTGCATAGTTCGGCGTCGAAGGACTCGGCCGGGACGAACATGCCGGCTTGCATCATCACTTGCGCCAGACCGATGCCGCGCAGGAAGCTCGATTTCCCACCCTGGTTGGCGCCGGTGATGATCACAAGGCTCTTGCCGTCGGCGTCGACTGTGTTGCCCACGACGCGGCGCTCCATGTGGAGCGCCAGGCACACGTCGTACAACCCGCTGACGCGATACCTGCGCGTGCCTGCTGGCGCCGGCTTGGGAAAACACAGCGGCTCTCCCTTGGCCGTGAGGCGATCGTGCAGATTCAGGCAACCGAGGTAAAAAGCCAATTCCGCCCTGAGCGTCTGGAAGAACCCGAGTATGTGGTCACTGGACTGAGCCAGCGCATTGGCGGCCGGGTCGATGCCCCGGTCCCGCAGTTCCGACAGGGCTCTGTGGCCGGCTTCATCGCGATCGGCGATCCGAAAGGTGTACGCGGGCGGCCCCTTCCCGAGGAGTCGGGCCAACCAAGTCTGTCTCCTACGGTGCGGTTTGCGCAGGATGTAGTTCGTGCCCTGATTGCCGCGACCCAGTTCGGCGCTCATCAGAACGCCCTCCGGGAACTTCAGGTTCCGGAGATGTTCCTCGATTTCGGCCAAATAGTCGTCGCTCAACTCCGTTTGCAGCATCGCGAAAAAGGCCGAGAACCCCTCCGACTCGAAGCGCCCCGTCTGTTGCTCGGCGACGACCCTGAGCTTCCTGAGGACGCCGAGGAACAGCTGCAGCAGTTCGATCGAGCCGTGCAGAATCGCGCTCGGATACCGGCTGAACACGCCCAACCAGTGTTTCCGCTTCGCATCGATCGCCTCCATCGCGAGGTCGTACAAGGTTCTGACCACTGTCGGATGTTTCAGGCTGTCCTTCAAGACGGCCTGCCGATACAGAACCGTGTCCACATCGTTCTCCAGGCCCGATAGAAGGACTGTCCGGGCCACGTCGAAAAGAAACTCGTCGCCGTTTGCCATGGTACGAAACAGCGTGTTCAGCTCCAGGTCCTGGAGCAGGAGACGTTCGTGGCCCTGCAGATCCCGGCCGGCGGCGAAATCCCGATGCCGGTGCATGAGACGCGCGTTCATGCTCGCAGCCGCTCCTTCAGCCGGTCGTAGGTCATGCGGTATTTTTCCGCGATAGCGAGGGCGTAGGCGAGCCCGTCGGCCGGCCGTCGCTCCACCCTGTACGTTCGAACCGCCGGATTGACCGGATCGACCAGGGCGACCATGCTGACCGTCTTCTCGTTGAGCGAGGCCAGTTCATCAAGAAAGGTGACGCAGACGCACAGCAGATCGAGCCACGAGATCCTCGCCAACACCTTCTTGCTCAAATAGATCGCGTCCTTGAGCCCGGTGGACGAGAAAATCTCGTTCATGACGATGAGGCTGTTCGGCGTGGCCTGAGCCAAAATCCGCCGAATCCGGACCAAGTCGTCTTCCAGCTTGCCACGGAGGTTCGTGATGTCTTCTGCCTTGTCGAAATGGCAGAAAAGGCGGTCGAACAGGAACAGGCGCGCGTCCATGCCCGGGACCGGGCAACCGAGGCTAGCCAGGTAGTGCAACTGGCCAAACATGCGGGCGAACGTCGTCTTGCCGCCGTGGTTCGGGCCGGATACGACGAGGATCCGCTCCGGGCCGCGCAGGGAGAAATCATTGGTCACGACGGCGGCGTGTTCCCGGATGAGCGTATAGGCCAGTGCCGGATCGAAGGCATGCCGAACGTGAATCTCCTTGCGACTGTCCGAAAGCTGCGGGTAGCAGAAGCTCAGGCCGGCGCGCCGGAATTGCTCGACATACTCGAGATAGGCGACGTAGAACTGGATCTCGCGGTCGAAAGTCATGATCGTCTGGTCCGGATACTCGGCGTGTTCCGCGCAGAATCTTTCGAGGGCGCGGAACGTGGCCGGATGCAACAGCGCTACCCGATCCAGGATCTGGGCCTCGACGTGGTTCATGCCTGCGCGTTCCGGGAAGGTAACCCGGTACTCCTTCCCGGCGCCCCGCCGGAATTTGTTGAACGTCCGTTCGACAGCGGTGCGGTAGTCGATCTCCGCGTCATAATGGCAAACTGTGATGCTGCTGTCCCTCAGGAGCAGGGTGTATCGGATGGCGGCCAACGCGGCCGTCAGTTGCCTGGCTTCGGCCGCGAGCGTACGGAACATGGCGGAGCGGACATAGGCCACCAGAAACTCCCCGAAGGCGCGCATGCCGCGGGATGTCGGGTGAAGCTCAGCGAGGTCCTGCGACAGGCGTTCAACCGTGTCGCAATAGAGTGCGGCGGCGGCGAGAAACCACCCTTCCTGCTCATACCTGTAATCAAGCGTCCTCGACCGGTGAAGATGCTGACGCATCGCGCGCATGCCTTGAGCGAATGTGGTCATGGCATGCAGCAGAGTCCGATCCTCGAGATCGCGCATGACTTCCTGGCGATAGGCGATCGTATCGAGATCGTGCAAGGAAAGCTGGAAGAACGGCGCGAGATCGTAGTCCTCCCGGCCGGCCGTGATGGCCTTCACAACTTGGTCGAGGTTCAGGTCATGGAAGAACTCGGGCGCGTCAGGCGTCCCATGCGCCTTCGGGTCATCCGGTCCCGGAAATAAAATGCTGACAAAGCCCATGGCTTCAGCAGATGCCCGCCAACGGGATCAAACCGCCTGATGGCCTGTTCCGCGACGAGGATAAGATGGGACGGACGTGGCGGCCGAGCGGGACCGTCACGGTTTGAGGCGGACATGCAAGAGCCGTATGGTCCTCGAAGGGTTGACCCGTCACGTTGATTGGGCGGAGATGTTGGCGCGCTTCGAACAAGGCGCGGCATCTTCCTTGTCATCCCGTCCGTTTTTCGCCGGAGGCACGTTTCCGATGGCAAGATGTTCCAACTCAAGCATCAGACGGGCGAGCGCCTCGATTTCGGGATCAAGGCTGGCGCCAAGGGCCGGGTCCACGTCCCCGTACCGCCGCAGCCGTTGGCTGTCGGATTCCTGCAACACCACCCAGAGTTGCGAAAGCCCCTTCAGGATTTCTCGACTTACCGGTTTGACTTCACGAGGCAGCGCAAGCCGGTCGCGGAGGGTCGAAATCAGCGCATAGACCTCTGCGACCGTGAGTCGCAACGCCTGTTCCACGTCCGGAGCGAGGTCGTTGCAAACGTCGAACATCAGGCCATGTTCCTCCGGGGAGGCGAGTCGGGCCTCGATGTCGCGCATCTTCTCTTCAATCAGGCTCATCACGATGCGCAGACTCGTCCGTTGCGCGTCGTTCAGCACGGGACGTGTCCCTTCAGGCGTTCGAGCACCGCCAGCACGGCCGACCGCGCGTTGACGGTCAAGGGAACCGTGTCGCCGGCCACGGATACGACTCCATGGAGGAGCGCCTGCTCGATCAGCGGAACGCAGCGCGGCCCGATACGGGCAAGCGCCTCGGCGCAGCGGTCGCGCTGGAGAAAATCCGGGTGGGTCAAGCCGGCGAGGAGAGCCGGGACCGCCTCCAAGACCGCGTCGCCTGCTTCCACCACCGTCAAGGCGAGCGCGGCCTCCGTCCGCACCTTGTCGGAGCGATCACATAAGGCGTCGCGCATCGGGGCCACGGCTTCCTTGGCGTACAAGAGACCGAGCAGACGGAGCGCCTCCGCACGTCGCTCGATGCTCGGCAACAGCTCTTCGTCCCGATACATCCGCCGCTGCGCCAACGTCGCAATGAGAGGCGGAATGGCGGCCCAGCCCATGTCGAGGATAGCCTGCGCGAAACGATCGCGCTTAAAGGCGTCTTCGAGCCCCTCGACCATCCAGGGCAACGCCGCCGTTTCATGGAAGCGGACCAACGCCTCGGCGGCGCTGACCAGGTGCTGGCTGCGCAAGGCGTCCAGCAGCGCCGGGATCGCACGCCGATCGCCGATCCGAGCCAGTTGGCGGGCGACGGCGTTCTGCACGTCTTCCTCGGAAAGGCGCAGGAGCGGGCTGAGTCCGACGAGACGCCGGGGATCGAGGGCGTTCAACAGTGCGTGGAAGGCTGACTCTCCTTTGATCCGGCCGAGGGCCTCGGCCGCCAGCACCCGTCCTTGAGGGAATTGGCTGGGCGGCCCGAGCAGGAAGCGCGCCAAGGCCGGGACGGCGCGTTCGCCCAGTCTCAGGATGTCCGCCTGAACCTGAAGATTCCAATGCAGGTTGTCGAGGCCGCGCACGAGAGCCTCGATGTCCTCATCATCGGCCGGATGACGATCCGCTTCACGAACGTCCATCGTCGCTCACCATGCATCGCCGACGCCGCGCTCGGCCGCGTCTGCTCGAACGCCTTACAACGGGCTGCCGTACGAGGTTGCCTTCCCAGGCGGCGACAGCTCCGCCAGCAACTGCGTCAGCCGCGGCCGAAAACCCTTCAGCCGCTCCAGCTCCGGAAGCCCGGCCGCCTCGCGTCGGGCTTGACGTTCGAGTGCGGCGCGCACTGCCGTGCGGATGTGCCCGATCGCGGCGTCGAGCTGCGCATCCATCCGCGCTTCGAACTGGCGAAAGGTCTCCTCCAGGTTCTGGCGCGTCGCCCAGCGGATCTCCTCGACGTTCCGTCTGACCAGATACGCGATGGTCTCGCGCAGGCGGCGGTCGAAGCGCTTGGCCCGCAAGCGCCGCGGCAGAAGCCAAGTGATCCAGACCCCGGCTTCCTCGGTAAAGGAGGTCACCCAGCGTTGGCTGATCACCCGGGGCTCGCGGACGGTTTCAAGGCGGTCCACCGCCGCGGTGTCCAGGCAGGGCACCTCGAACAAGTCCGCCGCGGTTCGCCGCACGCGGTCGATGAGATGTTCGAGCTCCCGGCAGTGGAGGTCTTGAACGGCATGGAACCGGGAAGCGACGGCGGCCGACAGCTCGCGTGCCGCCTGCCCGAACACCCGATCGACTTCTTCGGCCAGCAAGGTGGAGATCCGGCGTGGCAGCTCCGCGCCGGCTATGCCGGCGCCGGTTTCGCCGCGCACGGTCTCCGCACAGGCCGACAGGGCTTTGGTCGCTGGCTCAACGAGCGCGTCCGCCAGCCGGTCAAGCTCCGCCAACAGCCGTTGCCGGTCTCCGGCCAGCCGATCATGGAAGTACACCCGTTCGCGCTCCATCGTTTCGAGATGGGCGTCGAAGCGCGCCGCGCGCCGCTCCAAATCTTCACGAGGCAGATCGATCACGCGGCGCTGCAGGTCCAGGGCAAACAGGGCCTCACCGATCATCCGCGCCGCTTTCGTTCGAACGGCCTCTTGCAACGCCGCCTGCTTGTCGGTGACGAGAAAGTCCGCCAGGTACGTCTCCAAGGCCGTGATCCCGCTTTCGGAGAGAAGAGGAGCCGAGGCGGTGGCGCGCGCCTCCAGCGCCTGGCGCGCGGAAATCGTGAAGATGCGCTCTTCGGCGCGGAAGCCCGCTTGCTCATGCAGCACCCGTTGGAGGAAGGCGAGCACCTCGGCCCGCTCCGGGGTCGGAAGGAGGTCGGCTTTCGTCAGGACGAAGACCACCCGGGCGACTGCCTCCTTGACCAGCCGGAGGAATTGCAGTTCGATCTCGGTGATCGGCGGGTCGGGCGAGAGAATAAAGAGCGCGCCGTCGCAGACCGGCAAGACGTGCCGCGCCATCTCGGTGTTGTGCGGCAAGGTGGACCCGATGCCGGGGGTGTCGATGATCTCCACCCCGTTCGCGAGCAACGCCGAGGGATGGTCCACTTCGACCTGCGCGACGCCGAGCCGATTGGCGGGGTTTTCTCGTTCGGTGACAAAGCGGGTCAGGACCTGCGTCAACGCGTCCGCCGTCCCGACATGCTCCTCCTGCCGCCCATCCAGCCGGATCACACGGACCCGGCGCTCCGGACCATAGCGCAGGAGGGTCGGGATGGCAGTCAAGGGGAGGACGCCGGTGGGGAGGAGCGGTTCGCCCAACAAGGCGTTCAGCAGGCTGCTCTTCCCGCGCTTGAATTGTCCCAAGACTGCGAGCCGGAACCGGCCTTGGTCGTAACGATCGGACAATTCCGCGACGCGCGCGGCGAGCCCGGTGAAGTCGGAGCCCATCTCCGCCAACACGCCGTGGAATTCGGCGAGGCGAGCGATCAGCCATTCCTTGGGTTGAGCGGAGGCAGGCGCCATAAATAAAAAAACTCCTACCGCGGAAACCGCCGGTAGGAGTCATCAGCCGGGCCGTCCAGCCCGGCGCTTCAGGTGAACTCCATCACCTGATGACAGAGTACTGAGTTTTTATACACCCGGTTCGGAAACTCCGTCAACCGGTCGGCAGCCAACGCGGATTCCCGAGGGCGGCTCGTGGGAAATCGCCATCAATAACCGTGCTCGGGGATCACGTCGTTGAACCGCGGCGCCAGGGTGCGGCTTTCGATGAAGATGATGCCGCGTTCGCCAAAGCCCTCGTAGGTCAGGTTCACCTCCGTATCGGAGCCGCGCCAGTTGAATTCCTGGTTCAGCCCGCGGATCATCGAGCCGGGGGTCCGGTCAGCCCGGCCGAATTCTCGCTCCAGATAGGCCAGGATCTGCCCATGAGTCTGCGCGCCACGATACCGGACGGTGGCGCGCGCGAATTGCCCGTGGATAGCGATCAATCGGACCGAGTCGGGCCGGGCATCGCCCAACAGCGGGGCACCGTGCTTGAATTCGTACGTCTGAAGGCGGTCTCCGGCCTCGACCTGGACGAGCTCCGGGACATCAGCCAGCTTGGCGCCCCAGCGGATGCCGTAAAACCCTCCGGGGTCCCGCTCCATCTCGCCGGCGGTCGCGGACGGCGGCGACAGCACGCCGCAGAAGCTGGCGAGCGCGAGGACGACGCCGGTCCGGAGCATCCCGGCCCAGCCGCCAAAGTTCCGCTGCGGGATCATGAAACACCCGCGTGCCCGCGGCAGCGCCGGATCAGCGCAGCAAGACATGCCGATCCACATAACTCGTGAAGCTCGGGTCGTTGGAGACGAAAATGACCGACCACTCTTCCTCCTTCGAGCACAGCCGGCGAAGCAGGACCTCGCGCAGGCTCGGGATCATGCTGTGCAGGGTCCCGTCGAAGATCAGCAGGCGCGGCCGCGTGACGATGGCTCGCGCGACCAGGATCCGCAAGATCTGGCTCAGCGTGAAATCCTTGCCGTGTCCCGTGACCATGGTCCGCAAGCCGTCCGGGAGCGCGTCGACCTCCTCTTCCAGTTCCACGAAGCGCAGGGCCCACTGGATATCGTCGAAGGAAATCGACGGACGGCCCAAGACGATGTTATCCTCCAGGGTACCGTCCAGCAGCGTGGGATGAGAATCCAGCACCAGCCCCCGGCACGAGCTGATCGAATCCATGCTGAGGTCGACGAGATTCATATCGTTATAGCGGACGACCCCGGCGGTCGGCGCATAGAGGCCGGCCAACACCTTGGCCAGCGCCGTCTTCTCGGTGCTGCTCCGGCAGAGGACCGCCACTTTTTCGCCGGGCGCGACCTCAAGGTTGAAATGACTGAACAGGGGAGCCGAGCCTGGATAGGCGAAGGCCAGATTCTTGCCCGTCACCGTGACCCCTTCGCCGAACCGCGCGATCGGGAGGTGAACTTTGGGAAGCGGGACCTCCTTCGGCAGCGCGAAGAATCCGGCCATTTCCCGGAACGACACGAAGGCGAAGAACAGCACCGCGATACGGCGGGCCAGCGTGTCCAAGTTCAACAGGAGATTGCCCACGATCACCTCGGCGGCGGCGAATTGCCCGACAGTGAGCTGACCCTCGGCGACCAACAAGCCGGCCATAGCGATCAAGCCGCTGTGGCCCGCCACGTGCCACAGGGACGCCGCTTTGTATTGGCGTCCAGTGAGGAGATCCGAGCGGCGCTGCCGCACTTTCACGTACGCTCGGGTCAGCGCGTCGGTTTTGTGCAGCAAATAGGGACTGGAGCCGGCGGCCCGCAGGTGGGCGAGATTGAGCGCGATGTTTTGCATCCAGTGGAAAATCTCGTAATGCAGACGAGACATGTCCAGCGTGATGAGGAACCCGCCACGGCCGAACAGCGAGACGAGGAAGACGAAGCCGGCGACCAGCGCCAGGTTGTAGGCGGCGAAAAAGGGATGATAGAAGACCAGCATCGTCATGCCGATCGACCCAACCACGACGACATTGAACAGATCCGCCGTCATCGCCGCCAGGGCACGGGTCAACAGGTCGGCTTCCATGAAGCGGTAGGCGTGTTGCGGCAGGAAATGGTCTTCGCGCAGCCGGGGCAGGGCCTCGGTGAACGCGACAGCGACGCGAGTATAGAGACGCTGGTTGAGCGTTTCGACCGCACGGGCCTGCAGCACGCGGAAGGCGGCGACGCCCATCAACGTCCCGGCGACCGCTAGGGCGAGCGTCAGGATCATGCGCGGTTCGACAGCGAAGGAAAACGTGCTGACCAATTCCTGGACTGCGATCGGCACGCCCAGCATGAACAGGCCGATCGCCACGGCATAGGAGGCGATGATCCCGAGCATCCTGCGCTCCAATCGGAGAAACAGGCTGAGATGGGCGACAATGTCCCGGACGACGTTCGTGCGGACATATTGAGGCAGGAAGTCCCCGATCGGCATGCTCCCTCGGTCGGCGTTCACCTCCGAAACAAAAAACTCCCACCGCCGCCATGGCGAGTAGGAGTCATCAGCCGCCTCATCATCCTTTCCCGGGGAGGCGGCGGTTAGGGTGAACCCCATCACCCGGCCCGGAAAACCGTATTGTGAACAGTTCCTACACTGAAGCCAAGGAACCTGTCAACCAAACAGGCAAGACGCCGTGGGACGGTTGCGGCGGCTGCCGGGGCGATGACGGCAAAAAAGCCGAACGAGGTGTAGAATGATACGAGAACACAGGATCGTCGAGGACCGACGCGAAAGGAGGGCGGCCATGAAACGCGTGAGAACGGTGGGACTGGGGGCCCTGTGGGCGATGTCGGTAGTCGCGGCTGGGTGCGCTACCGCATCCGATCCTGTCGTGGCCAAATGCGGATCAAACTATACCTGTCTCCGGGACACCATGTTCCAATACCGCCAGCAGGCGGCGGAACTCAGCGCGCTGGCGCAACGGTATGAGTTGGAAGCGATGGCTAAGGCCAGGGAATTGGGACAGGATGCAGAGCCGGTGGCCAAGAGTCGTGAGCTGGCGAAGCAACTGAGAGCCGAAGCTCAACAGGCGGACGAACTGGCGCGCGACGCGCAGCGGCAACTGCCGCACAACATGAAGTACTGACCGGGCGTGGTGCGGCGGCTACCCTCCTCCGGACGGGGTAGAGAGACGATCGGCCCGTCGGCAGGTGGTCTGCGAACGAACCCGCTGGCAGTGGACGAGCGAAGCAGGCGTGCCATCGGCGAATTGCAACGGAGCAGCGGAGGTTGTGGAGTGCGCGCTCGGGAAACCGGGCTCGGGAAGGAATGGAAGGAGACGATGCTCGACGATGCACTGATGCTGGGCGTCGAGCGACCGAGCGGTCAACGAACAGTAGCGCGCGAGGGCCTTCAGCAAGCGGGCGGAAGCAGCCTCTCGTTCGTACCGTGCTTCTCGCAACGACGTGTCCGGGGGAACAGTCCCCGCGCAGCCTGCCGACAGCCCTACTCCTATCAAGACCACCGCGACGGTCGAGAATCGCATGGGGTTGCCCTCCGGAGCGGGCCGTCGCGGGCACAAAAAAACGCCCTTTCGGCCCGTCATGACCAAAAGGACGTCCTTGTCCTTGCCCCGCCAAACGAGAAAAGACCTCGTTGTCTTCTCGTCAGCCTATTCTGAACGGACACCTCTATAGCAAAGCCGCCCCCGCCTGTCAAGGCAAGAAAAGAAGGCGGGAAAAGGGGTCGGGAGTCTTTTCACAATATAAAAATTAAAGACTCCCGACCCCTTTTCTTGGCTCTTTTCTTGGCTGCAAGCTCAGTTTGGCCCTGCGGCCGGGGTGGCCGCGCTGGCGGCGGGCGAGACGGTGAACCGCATGGTCCCCATCAGGGAGATGGGGCTGACTTCCTCGCCCACGTGGATCTCCACCTTATACCGGCCCGGCTTCCAGCCGCCTTGGGGCGGGAAGAGCTTGAGGTAGCCGCTCTCATCTTCGGTGGCAATGTACACCGTGTCGCGGGTCAGCTCGACCTTGGGATCGAGTCCGGGGACGTCCTCCGGATAGCAGACGCCGATGATCAGAAAGGACTGGTAGTGTTGGTGCAGGCGAAACACGATGAACACCGGCTTGGAGTCCGACCGGTATTCCGTGGTGGGATTAATCGGAACATATTCGTTCTGTCGCCGAAAGCCCAGTTCCTCCTCGAACCCTTCCGTCGTTTCAATGGAGCGAAACATGCCTTCCGGAGGGGCGTCGAAGTTGTAGGGCTTGACATCCTCCAGCCGGTTTTGGAACTGGTCGATTGGCACGTTGCGCGTCAAGGGCAGGTCTTCCGCCCACGCCGCCGACCACACCAGCAGTGCGACGACCATGCACGATCCGAGTATGTCCCTTGCTGTGCGCTGTTTGCCGCTTATCATTAATTTATGTTCGTACACCCGGGCACTCGCGGCTGTCAAGCAAGGCCCTCGTCCGTCCCTCCCCTACGCCCGCTGCCAGCTCTGAGCGTTCAGCCAGCCGTCTTCAGCTCCCCCCTCACCTCCCTTTTCCCCCTGTGGAAGGAATGAGGAGTGCTCAGGAATCTTCCGCTGAAGGCTGATCGCGGAAAGCCGATGGCCGCGAGCGATCCCGCGGTTGCGGCCCAGCGAAGCCATTTGCTAGAATCCGCTGCCGCTTCAGGGAAAGGTGAATACCGGGTAGCGAGCAGCTGAGGATGAGAGCTATTCGCTATCGGCTATGAGCTATGCTGCACGACCTCGAGGCCCTGCCCCAGCCGATCGGCGACTATAAGCCGGTTGACTACTGGCAGGCCCATATCAACGAGCTCTTCTATCGCCTCCGGGGCGACCAGCTTCGCCAATACTATCAGACCTTCGCCTCCGCCGATTATCGCCTCGCGCACGCGCTGGCGCAGGATTACTACGAGCGCGTCACGAAACGTGAGCAAACGCTCGGCGCGACTTGCGGGACCGGAGAGAAAAGCGAGACAGAGGCCCAGGGCGAGTCCCGCCCGCCTCGCCCCCTGATCATCCACGAATGGGGGCCCGGCAATGGCAACCTGGCCGCCTGTTTCTTGACCCACTTGCAGCGCCTCGACAAAGACGGGCGCGTGTATCCGCGGATCCGGTACGTGTTGGTGGATAAGCATCCGGCGACCTTGGAGCAGGCCAAGGCGCATCCCGACCTGGCGCCGCATCGGGAGCGGGTGGAGACGCTCTGCGCCGATGTCGCGAACCTCGCCGCGGTGAAAGACGGCACAGTCGATCGGATCATCTGCAACGAGCTGTGGAACGATCTGCCCACCAAATTGATGGTCAGGAAGGCCGGCGAGATCGAAGAGGAACACCTGCGCCCGAACCTCAGCGAGACGAAACACGCGCAGATCACGGACTGGTCGGGATTCGTACGGGCCTTTGAGGCCAAGGACGCCGACACGCTGAAGGGCTTCCCGCCCTTCTTCGAGGACCTTGTCTGGGAAAAGGAGTACCACAAAGTCGAGTGGAAGGACACGCCCTACCGCAAGACCATCGTCGAGTTTCTCAAGCAGATCGACGAGCAGGTGCTCGTGCCAGTGAATCTCGGCGCGTTCGCGACGCTCAAGGAGGCCAAGCGGATTCTCACGCCGGACGCCGTTGGCTTCAGCAGCTTCGACGCGGGCGCAGCCGAGCTGAAGGTCTTGAACAATCCCGACAAGCCCTGCTACGGCCAGTTCGGCGGCCAGTACAGCTTCATGATCAATTTCCCGCTGGTTGCGGCGGTGGCCAAACAACTCGGCATCCCAGCGGTCGTCGTGGAAGCCCAGCGGGAATTCGTCGGGCGCAGCCTGAACACCCACGTCATCACGCTCATGGATCTGCTAGCTGTCCATCCGTCGGCCGGGCAGAAACTGGAACCCTGGGAGCGGGATCGCTTGGTGATCAAGACGATCCGCGCGCTCAACGAGACGGTCCACAGCCCCTACGAGCGCAAGCTGGAGTTCCCAATCCGCAAAGAAACCCCGCCGGAGGAACGAGAAACTCTGCAGGGGATCCTGCTCTCTTTGAAGAAGGACGGCGTGCCCGACACCGTGGCCTACCTCACGGAAGACGAACTCTATCGCGCCATGCCCGACTTGGAAGCGATCGGCTACGACCGGGAGCTGATCAAAATGGCGCTCGAAGCCCCCCTTAGCGACATCGAGTATTTTCATATGTTTTGCGCGCTGAACTAGCGAAGCGCGAACAGCAAACAGCAAGCCGCGACGAGCGTGGAGCGATGCGTCGCCAGCGACCGGCTACCAGCTAGTCGCGGGTCGTGATCCGCGAAAAGACCCGGAACCCCGAGAATTGCCTTGACTATTTGGGAAAACTTTTATAGCCTCACCCCCGTTCGTGGAGAACAGCCCCTGCCTTCGCGTGAAGGAACCGCAGGGTGGCGGCCGGCGCGACGGGGCGTAGGGGGCCTGAGAGACACCGAAACACACGACGACGAGATCACCGGAAGAAACAAGACAGGCACGCGATGTTCGGGTCGTTCGGCTGGATGGAGTTGCTGCTGATCTTGATCATCGTGCTGATCATTTTCGGCGCGGGCAAGATTCCGCAACTCGGCGAAGGGTTGGGCAAGGCGATCAAGGGATTCAAGAAGTCCGTCAACGAGCCGGACGCGATCGACGTCACGGCGCAGGCGGAGCCGGTACCGCCAGCCCAACCGATCACGCAAGCGCAGGCCGCGCCGCCGCAACAACCCCAAGCGCCGCCGCAATCTGGCGCGACTACCTCCCAGCCGACGGAACAACCGAAGCAAGGATAATTTTTAAGGAGAAGGCAAGAGGCTGGAGGCGAGAGGTGATGGGCCAAGAAAGGTCGGAGAGGTTTCTAGCCCTGAGCCCCCGGCTCCAAGCCGCTCGCCGACAACACGATGTTCGGCCTCGGCGCAAGCGAGATTCTCATCATTTTGATCATCGCCTTTCTCTTGTTCGGGCCCAAGCAATTGCCTGAAATCGGCCGGCAGGTCGGCAAAGCGGTCAAGGGCTTCAAGGAAACGGCGGACGATCTCCGGAAGACGGTCGAGCCGGAGATCACCATGATCACGCAAGAAGTCAAGATGGTCGAGCAGGACTTCGAAGCCTCGATGAAAGAAGCCGAGGAAGAAATCAACGCGGCCACGAAGACGGCGGAAGGAACTGAACAGAAAGCGAGCAGCTCATAGCGAATAAACTGGTAGCCAGGGGCGGGAAGGTCAGAGCTACCGGCTACCATTTTTGCAAGCCGGCCCCCGCTCCCCGGGCGGGAGAGCGTTGAGGGAACACAAGGGGTCACGCATCACGGACTTTAAGATGTCCACCGCCACCGCACACGTCACAGCCGAACAGTTCTGGAAGCTCTATGGAGACCGGAACCGGGAGCTTGTAGCCGGGGAGGTTATCGAATTGTCTCCGGGATCGGTCGAGCACGGGAACATCACGCTGAAGGCTGCGTTTCCCCTCCAGACGTTTCTCCAGAAGCATCCGCTGGGCGAGCTGTTTGGGAACGACACCGGCTTTCTGCTCAGCCGCAACCCCGACACCGTGCGAGGCCCCGACGTCGCCTTTGTGCGCCGGGAGCGCCTGGCGGATCTGCCACGCGACGGCTTCTTCCCTGGCGCGCCCGATCTGGCGATCGAGGTCGTCTCGCCCAACGATTTGGCGCAGGATGTTGAACGGAAAGTGCAAGAGTGTCTCACGGCCGGTGCGGCGATGGTGTGGGTCCTCTATCCCGATACCCGGCACGTCATCGTCTATCGGCCCGGCGGCGAGGCCCGCGACTTGAGTGAGAAGGACGCGCTGGACGGAGCGGAGGTGCTCCCGGGTTTCGCCTGCAAGGTGGAAGAGCTGTTCGGGACAGAGCCGATAGCGAAGAGCGGATAGCCGGTGACAGCAGAATCCAAGGGAATGGAACGGGAAAAAACAGCCGGTAAGAACAAGTCTGGAAGCCATGCGGCTTTCAGATGGAGACGATGAGCGTTCAGCTTGCAGCGGAAGAAGAAGGGAGGTGACGCCACTTCAAGGCGAATAGCGAACAGCCGGGAGCTAAGAGCGTCGTGCGGCCGGCGACGAGCTATTCGCGGTCGGCTTTATGTTGGACGGACGGAGGCGTGGGCACAGTCGCCTCCGCGTGAACAGAGAGGCCTTCACCGTGCATCTTCTCTGCCTGGACAGAGCCCTCTCCTGGCGGAGAGGAGCTTCTCCCAGTTCCCTCTCCCCTGGTGGGAAAGGGGAGGGGGAGAGAAAGCGGTGAGGGGACACACCAGCATCGTAGTGGCACGGTTGGACTCGTAAGCGAGAGAACTCTCCTCATTCCCTCTCCCCGGGTAGGAGAGAGGACGAGCGAGGGGGATTCGCTAGCCAATCAAACAGGAGGAACACTATGAGCACCATCCAGGGACGGACGCGGTGGTTGCGCTACGCGATCGCCGCAGGGGCGGCCATCCTGGCCGCCGGGCTCCAGGGTTTCATCGTTCCCGCCTTCGCCGGGTACGAACTGCCCCCCGGCGAACGCATCACCAACCTCCCGCACATCCCGCGGGCCATGCCGCAAAAGGAAGCCTACGAAGTCTACGACCCGGTCATTGGCCGGAACTTCGACATCAAAAACCTCTGGATGCGCGCCGACTTGCGCGTCCGGCCGGAGTTCCGCAACGGCGTCTGCTTCGGCGGTGGCCCGCCGGTCGGCGGCGCCTGCACCACCATTGTCGGCGCGCGGGCGAACGCGCCGGCGTTTCAGAACGGCGGCGCCGGCATCACCAAGGGCGCCAATGACTTCTATGTCCAGCAGTGGGTGCGCTTGGGCATCGGCTACGACCTCTCGCCAGATGTGAATTTTTACATGGAAATCATCGACGCGGCGACCTGGGGGGGAAACGGAGACCCTAAAAATGCTGGCAATGGTGGGGACCCGCTGAACCATAATTGCTCTAACCAGGTAACCGGTGCTTGTCGTTTGGGCGTCCGTGCTGCCTATGTGCTTGTCCGGAATTTCGCTGGCATCGAAGGTCTCAGTATGAAGGCAGGGCGACAGTACGTGATCTTCGGGAACCACTCGCTCTTCGGCCACTTCGACTGGGCCAATACCGGCTATTCGCACGACGGCATCATGTTCGCTTACCAGACCAAGGCCTTCGACTCCTACTTGGGCTGGTTCCGGCAGGCGGAAACCGACATAGCCCAAGGAGCACCGGTCGGCAGCTTGGCTGGGAACATTGCAGGAACAGCCGGCAATGGGCGACCTGATGGCGGTGGCGACGCCGACATGTTCATCTTCTATAACCAGATCAAGACCGTGCCTGGGTTCCTGATCGAGCCGTACTATGTGCTGTACATCAATCAACTCCATGAGTCACTGAACTCGGCTCAGGGCCTTGGGACGCCCAAGTTTTCCAACCAGATCCGCCACATGATCGGCAACCGGATCGAAATGCGGAAGGGCAACTGGGACTTCATCAACGAAACCGCCTGGCAGACCGGCCGGCAGGCTGATGGTGTGGGAAATGATAATTCGCGCAACTTGACGATCAACGCTTGGGCGACCCGGAACTGGTTAGGTTACACCTGGTATGAGAACAAGATGAAGCCGCGTCTGGCGGTGAACTTAGACTATGCCTCCGGCGACGGCCGGGCCGCTGCTTGTACAGCAGGGGCCACGGCTCAATGTAAGACCTCCAATACCTTCGAAAACTTCTTCCCGACGAACCACATCCACATGGGCTATGCGGACGTGATCGCCTGGAAGAACATGCTGTCCCCCCAGGCCAACTTCCAGTTCCGGCCGACGGCGCGCGATCACTTCGAAATCTGGTACATGAACATGAACCTGGCCAGCTCGAAGGACTGCTGGTATCGGGCCGCGCAGGGCTGCTATGTGTTCTCCAAGGCGAACAACACCAAGACCCATATCGGCGACGAAATCGACTTCACCTGGACGCGGATGTTCGCTGACGGCAAGGTGGCCTTCCAGGCGACCTACGGCCACATATTCGCCGGCGGCTATCTGACGGCCAACCTGCCCGGCTCGCCGTCGGATCAGAGCTGGGGCTTCGTGCAATTGTGGATGAACTTCTAGCCTGATCTCCTTCCCCCTGGTAGGGGGGAGGGAAGAGTGAAGGGAACCCCCGCTCCCCAGCCCTCTCCCCTAGTGGGATGAGGGAAGGGTGAGGGGGTGAGCCTAACAAGAAGGAGACCAACCATGAACACACTGAGGGGACTCACGCTGGGCGTCGCCGCTCTGGCGTTGGCGGGCATTCCGTTGAGTGCCCAGGCCCAGATCGCCGAGGTCAACCAGGCGATCATGGAATTGACCGATCCGCCGGCCCTCGGGCAGCGGACCACTGTGGACCTGAACAAGCGTTGGGGATCTGATGTTACGCAGATCAAGAAAGCCGCCGTCCTGCTCCGCGAGGCGCTCAACAAGACGACCGATCCGCAGGCCAGGGCGCAGTTGGACTTGGCGGTGGATTATGCGGAAGCCACGTTGCACAAGGAAGCGCGGCTGTCGGCGCAGGGCGCGCTGTACTACCTCTGCAAGCAAGCCGGCGGACAACCGGCGGATGTCTGCGACAAGGTACCCAAGTTCGGCAGCTACGTGGCCCCGTAATCGGAAAAGGAGAGAGGGGTAGAAGGATCGCGGGGAGAATGCCCCGGACTCCTTTCCCCGATATCCCGCGACCCCGTTCTAAAAAAGCGTCCCCGCTGGGGATCTGCCCGATGCTCAGCGGGGATTTTTTTGTGCCCCCCTCCCTGCCCCCTCCCCAATGCTGGGGAGGGAGAGGGCAACCGTGATGCGGAGCAGGACCGAGAAAAACCTCCCCCTTGATGGAGGAGGCCTACAAAAATAACTCCTCCCCCTTGCTTGATGGAGGGGGCAACGAAAATAACCCCTCCCCCTTGATGGGGGAGGGAAGGGTGGGGGTGGCGAACAACGAAATCGATATAGGAGATGGTACGAATGAGGAAAGGCGTCCGAGTGGTCAAAAGGCTCGTCCTCTTCTTGCCGCTGATCCTGCTGGGGCTGGCGCTCCGGCCGGCCGCCGCGCCGGCCGGCTTTGAACTGCCCCCCGGCGAACGCATCACCAATCTTCCCGCCCTCTCCCGTGCCATCCCGCAGCTCGAATCCTATGAACCCTACGATCCGGTCATCGGCCGGAATTTCGACCTGAAGAACTTCTGGCTGCGCGCCGATCTGCGCGTGCGGCCCGAATGGCGGAACGGCGTCTGCTTCGGCGGCGGCGCGCCGGCTGGGGGCGTCTGCAACACGTTCAATCCCGCCGCCGGTACGGCCAACCGCGCCAATGCCGGTAAGGGCGCCAACGACTTCTACGTCCAGCAGTGGGCGCGCCTGGGCATCGGCTATGACCTCTCGCCGGACGTGAATTTTTATGTTGAGGTGATCGACTCGGCCGTGTGGGGCGGGAACGGCAATCCGGCGAATGCCGGCAACGGGGGGGATCCATTGAACCACAACTGCTCAAGCGTGACGCCGGGCGCCTGCCGCCTCGGCGTTCGGGCCGGTTATGTGCTGATCCGAAACCTGGGCGGCGTGCAGGGCTTGAGTCTGAAGGTCGGCCGGCAATACGTCGTCTTCGGCAATCACTCCCTCTTCGGCCACTTCGACTGGGCCAATACCGGCTACTCGCACGATGGGGTCATGGTCAAGTATTCGACGAGCGCCGTGGACACCTATGTCGGCTGGTTCCGCAGCGCGGAGACCGATCTGGCGCAGGCGGCTCCGGTCGGCAGCCTGGACGGCAACGTCGTGGGCGCGGGCAACGGCCGCCCGGACGGCTCGTTGGATGCCGACTGGTTCATCCTCTACAACCAGATCAAAGCCGTGCCGGGCTTTCTTCTCGAGCCGTTCTACGTGCTCTACAGCAACAACCTGCACGAGTCGGCGAACAGCGGCTTCGGCATCGGCACCCCCAAGCATGCCTCGCAACTGCGCCACATGGTGGGGCTGCGCACCGAGCTGCGCAAGGGCAATTGGGATGTCATCAACGAGACCGCCTGGCAATTCGGCCGCATGGCCGACGGGCTCGGGATGGACAATCAGCGGAACCTGACCATCAACGCCTGGGCGACCCGCAACTGGCTGGGGTACACGTGGTTCGAGTGGAAGTGGAAGCCTCGCTTCGCCGTGGGGTTTGACTACGCCTCCGGCGACGGCAATGCCAACTGCGCCGTCGCGGCGAACACCGGGAACCAACTGGCCGCGCCGACCGCCTCGGCGGGTTATCGGTGCAAGACCGCCAACACCTTCGAGAATTTTTTCCCCACCAACTACATCCACGCCGGCTATATGCTGAACGCCGCCTGGCGGAATTCGATCCAACCGCAGGTCAATCTGCAGGCCCGGCCGACCGCCCGCGATCATGTGGAGTTCTGGGGCCAGCGGCACTACCTGGCCAACGCGCGGGACAACTGGTACCGCGGCGCGCAGGGCCCGCTCGTGTTCTCAGCGGCGAATAACACGGTGAATCATGTTGGCGACGAAGTCGATTTCGCCTGGACGCGGATGTTCGCCGACGGCAAAGTCGCGCTCACCGCGACCTACGGGCACTTCTTCGTGGGCGACTACGTCCGCCGGAACCTCGGCACCAACTCGGATCAAGACTGGGGCATCGTCCAACTCTGGATGAATTTCTAGGAAGAAAAGAAAAGGGGTCGGGAGTCTTTTCCGGCGAGTTCGTTCGCTCAGGAACCTTTCGGCCGGCCGCGCGGTCGCAAGGTTGACTCCAGCCCCAGACGCTTGGCCGTCCGCATGACCCAACTCTCGCTCCCGAACGGCCGTCCCCGCTGCACACACTGCCGCAGCGCTTCCAATTCCGCCCCTGTTTCCGCTTGATTCACCCAGGCCACCCAGTTACGCGGTCGCTCCACCGGCCAGTCCGACAACCACAGCGACAGCTTCGGATCATCCTGCAGCCTCCGCCACAGGCTCGACCAACGCCAGTTTTCCGCCTGCCGCACAAGCCGAGCCCGCACCGGATTCCGCTCCACGTAGCGCGCCACCGTGAGAAAGTGCTCGTCGGTCTGCACCGGAAACGACTTAAACCGTCCTTGATACACCGGCCCCATCCCCGCCGTGCCGCGGTGGGCGTGCCAGCGCTGCGTGTGGGTCACCGTGATCCACTGAAGGACTTCGGACAGCTCCCCATCCTGCCGGGGCCACAGCAGCAGATGCCAGTGGTTGGGCATCAGGCAATAGGCCAAAATGCGCAGGCGGGTCTGCGCATACGCTTCTTCGAGGATTTTCTCGAAGGCGGTATAGTCGGCGGGCTTCTCGAACAGCGGCAGGCGGCCGACCCGCCGATTGAGCACATGATAGACCATCCCGCCGGTTGCGACACGCGGACGCCGAGGCATGATGCTGCTTATACGGCGCGGCCGTGGGTGTGTCAAGAAAAGACTCCCGACCCCTTTTCTTGGCTTGCCGGAGGGATGGCGCTTCTTTATACTGTGCTCCGGCATGTCCGACTGTCTTGACCTCTTCCCGTCGTCATCTTCTCTTGATCTGGATCGGCAACTCCGGCAGCTGTTCGGCTTTACGGACTTCCGCCCCGGCCAGCGCGAGGTGATCGAGGCGGTGCTCGCCGGACGCGACGTGTTGGCCGTGATGCCAACGGGCCAGGGCAAGTCGCTGTGCTTTCAGCTCCCTGCGACGCTCCAGTCCGGCCTCACGCTGGTGATTTCACCGCTCATCGCGCTGATGAAGGATCAGGTGGACGGGCTGCGCGCGAAGGGTATCAGGGCGGCGGCCTTCCACTCCGGTCTGTCGGAGCCGGAGCGGGATCGCGTCATCCAGGATCTCAAGCTCGGCCGGTTGCGGTTGCTGTACGTCGCCCCGGAGCGAGTGCAGCACGAGTGGTTTATGCGGCTGCTCCGGTCCGCCTGGGTGTCGCTCTTCGTGGTGGACGAGGCCCATTGCATCTCGCACTGGGGCCATGATTTCCGACCGGACTACCTCCGCCTCGGCGCACTCCGGCGGGAGCTGCGGATGCCTCCCTGCCTGGCATTGACGGCGACCGCGACGCCGATGGTGCAGGCGGACATCGCCGAGAAGTTGGCTCTGCGCGAACCGCTCCGTGTCGTGACGGGATTCCGGCGGCCTAATCTCCGATTCTCTGTGCAGGCTTGCTCCACCGCAGCGGAGAAGCTCGCGGCCGTCGAGCGCGAACTTGCCGCTGTGACCGAGGGCAGCGCGATCATCTACTGCGCCACCCGCAAGCATGTCGAAGAAGTCGCCACATTCCTCAGGACCACGTATCGAGGACTGAAGACTGCGGCTGAGGCCTGGGCATCCAGCACTCAGTCCTCATCCCTCTGCCCACACTCCGTTTCCGTGGGCTACTACCATGCCGGTCTGGCCGATGACCTGCGGGCCAAGGTGCACGAGCAATTCCTCACCGGACAGATTGCGGTCCTGGTGGCGACCAATGCGTTCGGCATGGGCATCGACAAGCCGGATGTGCGGCTGGTCGTGCACTATGATATGCCCGGCAGCCTGGAGGCCTATTATCAGGAGGCCGGACGGGCTGGACGGGATGGCCGACCGGCGAATTGCGTCTTGCTGTTTCATCGGCCCGATGTCCGCACCCAGGAGTATTTCATCAAGCAATCCGGCAATGGGCAGGCCGACACGCTCCGCGAGCTGTTGCGGCGGATGGTCGCGTATACCTCGGCTGAGACGTGCCGCCAGTTAGCCTTCCTGGACTATTTCGGTGACGTCGATGAGCGGGCGCTCGGCCCGTGCAGGCAGTGCGACCGCTGTCTCGCGCCCCCGCTCGGCGTGAGCGCGACGGATCCGCAAGAGCAGGACGCTGTGAGGGCGGTGCTGCACACGGTGGCCTGCCTGCACGGGCGATTCGGCGTCACGCGGATCGCGGAGGTTCTGCACGGCAGCCTGTCAAAGCCCGTCACCCGGCTCGGTTTGCACACGACGTCGAGTTTCGGCCGGTTGCAAAGTTGGCGGCGCCCAGCGATCAGCCGGCTGATCCAGCGCCTGATCGCGTCGGGTTGCCTCCGAGTCGAGGGGCTCGAATTTCCGGTGCTGGAGATCACCGCCAAAGGGGCGGCGGTGTTGGACGGAAAGGAGCCGCCAGAGGAGGCAAGGTGTGGGCTCAGTGGAGCGTGAATATCCACTGATCAAAAGGGGTCGGGAGTCTTTTTTATACAGAAAGCTGATGTGAAAAAGATTCCCGACCCCTTTTTTAAGTTCGACCCCTTTTTTAAGTTAAGGATGAGGGCTATGGGTGGAGCCCACCGGCCTTCCGCAAGTGCTCTTTCAGCTCTTCATAGGTCTGCGTCACCGGGAATTGCGGGAACTGTTTGGCGACCGTGTCGGGCGGGCGGAAGAAGATGCCGGCATCGGCTTCGCCTAGCATGGCCGTGTCGTTGTAGGCGTCGCCGGCGGCGAGGACCGTGAAGTTGAGTTGTTTCAGCGCGGCCACAGAGTGTTTCTTTTGGTTCGGCAGGCGCAGGTGGTAGTTGACGATCCGGCCGGTCTGATCCACCTCCAGGCGGTTGCAGAACAGCGTGGGATAGGCGAGTTGCCGCATGAGCGGCCACGCGAACTCGTAGAAGGTATCAGACAAGATGATGACCTGGCAGCGCTCGCGCAGCCAGGCGAGAAAATCCGTGGCGCCGTCCAACGGCCCCATTGCGGCGATGACGGCTTGAATATCCGGCAGCTTCAGGGCGTGTCGGTCCAAGATCGCCAGCCGTTGCTTCATGAGCTGGTCGTAGTCCGGCACCTCCCGCGTTGTCGCTTTCAGTTCGTCGATGCCGGTCTTGAGCGCGACATTGATCCAGATCTCCGGCACGAGCACGCCTTCCAGGTCCAAACAGACAATGACGGGTTTCTCCATGGTCATGCGCCTCGAAAAGCGCTCATAGTCGGGAGCGAATAGCAAGCAGCGAAGAGCCGGGAGTTGTCAGCGAGAGGGGCAACTCTCAACCCTGAGCGAGCCGTTTCAGCTCCGCCGCTATTTCTCCCGTTGCCTCCCGCGTACCTGTTGCTCTGTGATCCCTTGCTTGTCCATCGCCATGGCGCTCGGCAATGGGCGATAGGAAGGGCGGAGGCACGCACAAAGGCCGCTGATCATAGCGCAAGAGCGCCGGCGTCGGCAACGTCGCGGCCCGGCCGACGGTGTTCAGGGTTGGGGCGGACGTCATCGCTCGTCGGCGTTTCGCCTGCGTTCAAATTCCTGGCTGAGAAACCGCCAGACCTTGTCGAGCGCCTTGTCCAGCAATTCTGCGCCTCGCCACGTGCGGCGGTTCTCGGCTTGATGGCGGGCCGCCCAGTCCAGGGCCAGCGGAAGCGGAATCAGTCGCGCGGCGCCGCCGGTAAGCTCCGCCCACAAGAATCCCAACACGGTGCTGACCCGGACGGAGACGGGGATTGGCTTCACCGGATTGTGGGCGAGGTCGTTGCACAGCTCGGCCGGCGTGGTGACCAACAACTCGCGGCAAGCCGCCGGCCGGTCGTCGTAGATCGTACAGAGTTCGTCCTCCAAGAACGGGCAGGGCAGGCGCAGCGCGTAATACGCGCGGTTGATCGGCTCGAACTCCTCGTCCGTCAACGGGCGGTCCGTTTCCGCCAACTTCGTCAGGCGCGCGAGCAGGCCGGCTTGCTCCAGCTTGGCTCGGGCTTGCGCCGCCTTGGCCATGAGGGCGTCGCGCCGTTCGGCGGGCAGCGCCTGCACCCTATCGTGCAGTGCGAACGCCTCCGGCGCGGAAACCGGCACCAACATGCGACAGCAGGCGGCGCAACCTTTCCGGCACGAAATCGCGAGTCCCCTCTCGGTGACCCGCCGCTCCTCTTGCGCGAGCGCCTGTTCGCCCAACTTGCGCAGCGCCGGCATGATGGCGGTGATCGGCACGAAGCCGGACGGCACTTCGATGGCCGTCGTGACCTGTCCGGCCGGTGTGTTCAGCGAGACGTCGTAGCGGTCGGTCATCAGAGTCCTTCCGCGCTGCGAGCTGCATGTCTTATCGCCATCATAGGCGACGGTCCGGAAGCGGTCAACCAAGTCAGTCGCGCACAGGCCGGCGGGCGATCCTCGGCTTGCCTCGCTGGGGGCGATCACGGATAATGGCGCGACGAACCGGCAGACAGCGAATAGCCAATAGCGAATAGCTGAGAACCAGGCTGCTCGCTACCGGCTACTGTCCTTACGATGAAACTCACCGGCCACATGATCGGGTTGCTCAAGGAATATATGCGCGATCTGGTCGAGCAAGCTCGTCAGGAGACGGAGGCGCAGCGGACCTTCGGGTTCGCGCCTGCGCCCTACCGTCCGGACCAGGCCATTTCCGACTTGCTGGCGATCCTGGACGACCGCATCGAGTCGGAAGGCGTGCAAGTCGGGTTGCCGGAAGGGTTTTTGCACGACATGTGGACGTTGTGTCAGGAAGCGCAGGCCCAGGTGGCCGATCGCGTCTGGTTGGAGTCGAATGTCGGCCAGGAGGGGCTCTCCAAGGCCGGGATCCGGGAATTGACGTACCGGGCTCTGATCGAATTCATCGAACAGCGCGTCGAGTGAGCGAGCCGATGAGGCGTTGGATCGCCGTGGCCGTGACTCTCCTTGTCGGTGCCAACGCGTTCGCCTTTTCCCCGGGCGAACGCGCGCCGTTGCGCGCGACCGCCCGGGCCGTGACGTCCGCCGCCGTGCCGCCGTTGCGGCTCGTGCCGATCGTCACGAGCGGATTGCAAGAGCCGCTGTATCTTACCCATGCCGGCGACGGTAGCGGTCTCTTGTTCGTCGTGGAGCAGCCGGGCCGCATCCGGGTTATCGAACGCGGCGGGTTG
This sequence comes from Nitrospira calida, assembly GCF_976986435.1. Classification (NCBI taxonomy): domain Bacteria; kingdom Pseudomonadati; phylum Nitrospirota; class Nitrospiria; order Nitrospirales; family Nitrospiraceae; genus Nitrospira; species Nitrospira calida. Next base: position 3,496,488 of record NZ_OZ335950.1, on the reverse strand, counting down.
CTCAAGACGCCGTTTCTCGATCTCTCGGAGCGGGTACTCAGCGGCGGCGAGCGCGGGTTGCTCGGAGTGGCCTTTCATCCGGACTATGCCCGAAACGGCCGCTATATCGTGAACTACACCCGACGGCCGGATGGCGCAACCGTGGTGGCCGAGTACCGGCGATCCGACCGGCCGACCCGTTCGCGGACTGAGGAGCGGGTGTTGCTGATCGTGCCGCAGCCCTATCCTAACCATAACGGCGGCATGGTGGCCTTCGGCCCGGACGGGTTGCTGTACATCGGGCTCGGCGACGGTGGGTCGGCGGGCGATCCGCAGAACCGGAGTCAGAACCGGGATGAGCTGCTCGGAAAAATTCTGCGGATCGACGTGGATCGCGGGACCCCTTATGCGATTCCTCCGGACAATCCGTTTGTCGCCGGCGGCGGGCGGCCGGAAATTTTTGCGTATGGGCTGCGGAACCCCTGGCGGTTCTCGTTCGACCGGCGGACGGGGATGCTGTGGGCGGCGGATGTGGGGCAATATGAGTGGGAGGAAGTCGATATGATCCAGCGCGGCGGGAACTACGGCTGGCGCATCATGGAAGGCGCGCATTGCTATTCACCCCCTCGCGGATGCCAGACGGCGGGGCTGATCTTTCCGGTCGCCGAGTATGGACATGAGCGCGGCCGCTGCTCGATTACCGGCGGTTACGTGTATCGAGGCCGGGCCGTGCCCGCGCTTCAGGGACTGTATCTCTACGGCGATTATTGCAGCGGCGAACTATTTGCGCTCGATGCGACCGCACCCGCCTCGGGCGAGGCGCGCGTCCTGCTCCAGACGGGCCTCAGCATTTCGTCTTTCGGTGAGGACGAACAGGGAGAGTTGTATGTCGTGGATCACCGGGGGGGCGTGTACCGGCTGGCGGCGGAGCCGCAACGAACCGGCGGGTGAGCGGCTAGAGTTTGCCGGCCAGCCGGTACAGCACAACGCCGGCTATCTCGACGACGGCGTCTGTGGTTTTGTCCAACGACCAGACGTCTGGGATGAAGTCAAACACGGTCAGTTCGTCCCATCCGTCCGCCGGCCGGTGTCGCACCCTGTACCCGCACGGGTACGGCGTCACGCGCAGGCCTTGCTTGCGGAACAAGGCGGTTGCGCGAGGGATGTGACTGGCGGAGGTGACTAGGAGCACGGACGCGTCGCCGAGGATCTGTTTCGCGTAAACCGCGTTTTCATACGTGGTGCGCGAACGCTCTTCGAGCAGGATGGCGGTTTCCGGCACGCCGAGGCGCTCGGCCCAGCGTTTCATTTCCGAGGCTTCCTTCGGGCCGTGGCCGAAAATCGCCGCATCGCCTCCGGAGAGGAGCAGCTTGGGCGCGAGACCCTGTAAGAAGAGGTCCGCGCCGCAGGCGGTCCGCTGCCTGGTCAGATCGACCAACTCGTGCGCGGGCCGCAGCGTGCCTTTGGCTCGGACGCCGCCGGCCAATACGACGATCGCATCAAAACGCGGCAGGGCCGCCGGCTCGGGTGGCGGGGACCAGGCTTCCAGCGTGCCCAACAAGAGGTTCGCAGTGATTGGCATGCTGAGCAACCACAGCGCCAGGAATGCCGATAGGGCTAGCCGCCTGATCCACCGGTGGCGTAGCGGTGACGGCGGTAGGAAGGCGAGGACGGCCGTAAGCCCCAGCAGCAGGGCGACCCACGACAGCGGGTACACGGCGTATTTGACCAGTTTGTACAGACCGAACCACAAGGGTGATAGTTCCATCGCGGCTCCTCGTTAAGATTATCCCTTTCCCCTCCTTAGTTGTAATGGGGGAGCAGGAAGGGGAAGGAGGTGAGCATTTCTGAACGAGAAGGTACCCGGACTGAGCGCAGAACGCCAGAGGAACAACACCTTGCGCGGGCAAGGAGAATCCTATGCCGGAGACAAAACGGTATTGGCTCATGAAATCGGAGCCGAAGGTCTTTTCCATTGACGATCTGCGGAACGCGCCTCGGCAAACCACCTGCTGGGACGGAGTCCGCAACTATCAGGCGCGCAACTACATGCGGGCCATGAAGATCGGGGACCAGGTGCTGTTCTATCACAGCAACGCCGATCCGCCGGCGATCGTGGGGATCGCCGAAGTCGTCCGTACCGCCTATCCCGATCCCACACAGTTCGACAAGACGGACAAGCATTACGATCCGGCGAGTGATCCGGCCAAGCCCCGGTGGGACATGGTGGACATCCGCTTCGTCCGGAAGTTCCCGGCGCCCCTTCCGCTTGATCTCCTGCGCCGGCAGCCGGGCTTGAGGGGCATGGAGTTGCTGCGGAAGGGCTCCCGGCTGTCCGTCCAGCCGGTCCGGCCTTCGGAATGGGCGATCATTCTGAAGCTGGCCGGTGGCTAAGTCGTCGGTTGACGTGGGAGTTCCGATGCTTCGGAACCGCGAAGAAGCGGGCCGGCTCTTGGCGGACCGCCTGGATTTGTATCGGGAGGATCCCAGTGGACTGGTGCTGGCGCTGCCTCGCGGAGGCGTTGTGGTCGGCGCGGTGATCGCCCAGCGCCTCCGGCTTCCCCTCGATGTGATCATTGTCCGCAAGCTCGGGGCGCCCGGGTGCCCCGAGTATGCCCTTGGCGCGGTGTCGGAAACCGGCTCCGTCTTCATGAACGACGAGGCGCTGGCCGAATTTCCGCTGTCCGATCGCGAACTGGAGGCGCTGATCGCCTCTCAGCGCGGTGAGATCGCGCGGCAGCAGGCGTTGTATCGAAAAGGCCGGCCGCTTCCCTCGTTGGAGGGCCGGGCCGTGATCTTGGTGGACGACGGGATTGCCACCGGCGCGACGTTCTCTGCGGCCGCCGCCGCCATCAAGGCGGCTCGGGCGGGGCGACTGATCGCCGCCATTCCCGTCGGTCCTCAGGATTCGTTGGGGCGAATCAGCCGTCTAGTGGATGAATTGGTCGTCTTGGCCATGCCCGAGCCCTTTCACGCGGTCGGGCAACACTACCTGGATTTCAGCCAGGTGGATGATGACGAAGTCCTTCGCGCCCTCGCGCAGAGCCCCGCCCCCAGTTCCGAACCAAGCCCGGGAGTCGCCTAACCTGGCCATCCGCTCTCCGCCGGCTGCTCACGGCTCTTTGCGACCGGCTCTCCGCCTCCGGTGGTTCACCCTTCGCTAAGTTCTTGCTTTTCCGTTGTCCAGATAGCGGTGCTGCCAATCGAGCCAGGCGTGACCGAGTTCGTGAGCAAGAATATAGCGACGTCGCGTGACAGGCAGACGTTTCCGAATATAAATAGTCCTGGTTTCGTTATCCCACAGTCCGTCCGCGTTCGGATCGCGACGGTCCATCTCCGAATCCGGCACCTGTCGGACCGTGATGCGGTACCCGAACGGAAGGACCACACGGGTCGGTATGCGCAACATGGTCTCTTGACTCCAACCATTCGCAATAAAAAAAGAAAAGAAAGATCGAGATCGAGCTCTCTCCTGGTCTTCAAAGGCCTCAGTTGGAAAACCTGCCCTGAGGCTCCCGTTCAGTCCAAGTCAAGGAACTGTCAAGACGAAGCCACCAACTCGGAACGGTGAGCTCACAGGAGAGCGGCTCACTCAGGCTATCTGCCGCTCGCTGCTGACCATTTGAAGTCGCCAGGTTTCCAAACACCGAGGTCCGGCCAGACCGGAGGCTTTAGCCTAACACAAAATTGGGGGGAGATTCTTGTTCTAAAAGTCTTTTATTATCAATAGCTTGAATGGTCCATTGGGCCAATGGACGACTGGCGCAGATGGTCCCCAAGCGAATGGCGCATCGATGGCCCTGCGCTGCGTTGCGGCATGGGACACCTGGTGCCGCATTGCGGCTCCCAGCGTCCCTGAAAGTCTCTCCATCGGCTTGTTCGGAAAGCCATGGGGATGGGGTGAGGCCTTGGTGCCAACAATTCTGCTCGGGTTTGCTTTTCCATGGCGGGCCGGTATGATGAATCCGTGTAGAGACCCGGCGGAACCGGGGCATGCCGCCGTTGGTGGACGGTTGACGCTCGGCGAGGTCACGTGATGTTGAAGTGCCCGCACTGCGGTAGCCGATGGGTGCACGAGGCTTCGCGCCGGGCTGTCCATGAGCTTCTCCTTACCTTCCTGCTGATTTCTCCCTTTCGCTGCCAGTTGTGCGGGAACCGCTTTTTGGCTTCGCGGGCCGGACCGAGTTTCAACCCGAGGCGGGAGTACCGACGTTTTCCGGTTCAGTACCCCGTTTCATTTGCGCCCGTGTCCGCCGAAGGGGAGAACGATCGGGAGGGGATGATCGTCAACCTGTCGATTCAGGGCTGTCTGGTGAGGAGCGAGGGAGCGCTGGCCAAGGGGATGCAGCTCCGCCTCCGGATCCATACGCTGGATGGCGAGCCGCCGCTGGAGATTGCCGGCGCGGAAATCCGGTCGGTGAAAGGCGACCGCATCGGGCTCTTGTTCACGGATATACATCCGCTGGCACGGGAGCGGCTCCAGCGGATCGTCACCCGCCGCCTGGGACAGGAGACGTTTCAATCGCCTCTTGTTCGATGAATTCCCGCACCCGCCGCTCGATCTGATCGCGTACCTTCCGAAACACCGCCATGCGCTCCTCGAACGTCCCGGTCGCGGCCGCCGGGTCTTCAAAGCTCCAATGGAGCAACTTCGGCGCGCCGGGAAACACCGGACAGGATTCCTTGGCCCGGTCGCAGACGGTGATGACCCGGTCGAAACGTTCGCCGAGATAGGTGTCGACCCGTTCCGACACGTGGTGGGAGATGTCGATCCCGATCTCGCGCATCGCTTCCACCGCGTAAGGATTGAGGCCGGCTGGATGGGTGCCGGCGCTGGCTGCTAGGAACCGGTCGCCGGCCAGATGGCGCAGCAGTCCTTCCGCCATCTGGCTCCGAGCGGAATTGCCGGTGCAGAGAAACAGGACTTTCTTTTTTTTCATAATTTCATGATGTTCTCGGGGCGTCTTGCACGTTGATCCCCGCGCTCGCTCTTTTCCCCACGACCCCTTACCTCTTCTTTACCCTTTCTTCCTGCGGGAACCAGTGTCGCGTACGGTTGCAGGCGGCGCATACCGACAACATCACGGGAACTTCAACCAACACGCCGACGACGGTAGCTAGTGCGGCTCCGGATCCCGGGCCGAAGAGCGCGATGGCTGTAGCGACGGCCAGTTCGAAAAAATTGCTCGCGCCGATCAAGGCGCCAGGCGCCGCGACGGCGTGTTCCACCTTCAACGCTTTCATCGCGCCGTACGCCAGGGCGGCGTTGAAATAGACCTGCAGCAGGATGGGCACGGCGATCAGTGCGACGTGCAGCGACTTGCCCGTGATGTTGTCGGCCTGAAAGGCGAAAATCAACATCAGGGTCGCCAACAACGCTAGGATGGTCACCGGCGCGAACCGGGGCAAGAGAATCTGCTCGAACCAGTCTCGGCCCCGCCGGGCGACGAACCACGTGCGCAGGGCCGTGCCCGCCGCCAGCGGGATCACGATGAAGGCGACGACGGAGTACAACAACACTTCGAATGGAACCGAGAGCGACGAGGCACCGCTGACCAGCAGGCCGACGATCGGCGCAAACAGAAACAACATGATCAGGTCGTTTACGGACACCTGCACGAGCGTGTACGCGGGATCGCCGTCCGTGAGATAACTCCACACGAACACCATCGCCGTGCACGGCGCCGCGGCTAGGATGATGCAGCCGGCGATATACTGATCGGCCTCGGCCGGCGTGAGCCACGGCGCGAAAACATGACGAAAGAAAATCCAGGCGATGAGCGCCATCGAGAAGGGCTTGACTACCCAGTTGACGAACAGCGTCACCGCCAGGCCGCGGGGCTTCCGGCCGACGCTGCGCACGGCGGCCAGGTCGACCTTCATCATCATCGGGATGATCATCAGCCAGATGAGCAGCGCGATCGGCAAGTTGACATGGCTGTCGCGTCCGAACTCCAAGCGCCTGAGTCCGTCGATCAGCGCCGGCGCACTCTTGCCGAGCAGCACGCCGGCAACCATGCAGAGCCCGACCCACAGGCTCAGGTAGCGTTCGAAGGGATTCAGTCGTTTGACGACCGGTTGCGCGACCGGAACGGCAAATTCCATCGGGTCACTCCTTTGCATCGATCGGCGGTTTCGTCGCCCGGATAAAGGCGCTCATGAAGGCTCCGTCCACGTGCGGCGCGATCGCGTCGGCGTCGAGCCCGGAGCTGTCGAGCAACTGTTTCGCGTCCTCCGCTCGATACACGCGGGTCGGCTCGACGGAGACCGCGACGAAACCGGCCTGCTCCAGCCTGGCTCGGTATTCGGATTCCTCCAGCGCGCCGGCTACACAGCCGGCCCACAGTTCCACGCTCCGGCGGATCGCGGTCGGGACGGCCCGGCGGACCACGATGTCGGAGACCGCCAACCGGCCGCCTGGCTTCAGCACGCGGAACGCCTCGGCCAGCACGCGAGTTTTGTCGCCGGAGAGATTGATGACGCAATTGGAAATGATGGTGTCCACCGACGCGTCGGGAAGCGGGATGTTCTCGATCTCCCCCTTGAGAAATTCCACGTTGTCCGCGCCGGCCTTGCGCTGGTTCTCGCGGGCCAGCGCGAGCATCTCATCGGTCATGTCCAGGCCGTAAACTTTCCCGGTCTGACCCACCCGTTTGGCGGAGAGCAGCACATCGATGCCGCCGCCCGAACCCAGATCCAGGACCGTGTCACCCGGGCGGAGTTGCGCCAGCGCCACCGGGTTGCCGCAGCCCAATGACGCGGCGACGGCGTCTTCCGGCACCTGAGCCCTGTCGCTCGCTTCGTACAGATTGGAGGTGATGGAGTCCCATGCTTCAGGTGAGGCTGTCGTTCCGCAGCAGGAACTGCGGCCCGATCCGATGACCTGCAGGGCGGCTTGCGCGTACCTGGTCTTGACGGTCTCTCGAATGTCTTGAGGGTTCATGGCGTCCTCCATACCAAGTTTTGCTTGATCCGCTTACGTGCTCTCGTTTTCTCATCACCGATGCAAGCGGCTGGCACTAGAGTCCTCGACTTCCGACCTTTGATGGCAAAAGGTCAGCCCTTTCACCCAACAACAATTGTTGATGAATCCGGAAAAAAAAGAGATCAGCCGCAGCAACGCGAAGGCTTCGTAAACAATTTCGTGCCGTCTTTCATCGCGCCAACGAGCTTGGCCACCTCTTCGAACGCCTCCGGAGCCAGCGAGTAGTAGTTCCACCGTCCTTCCCGGCGATCTCTGATGAGGCCGGCCTCTTTGAGAATCTTTAGATGAAACGACAGCCGGGACTGTCCTGTCTCCAGCGCGTCGGTCAAATCGCAGACGCATTGCTCGCCGCGGCTGAGGAATTCCACGATCTGCAGGCGCGTCTCGTCCGCCAGCGCATGGAACAGCCGCGCGGCTCGCGTCACATCTTGCGTCAAGGTCTGGGACATGCCAAAAGCTATATCAACAAAAATTGATTTGTCAATCCCCCCCCCGATGGAAAAGGGGTCGGGAGTCTTTTGTGGTCACAAAAGACTCCCGACCCCTTTCTTTTCTTCTTCAGCAACGGGCTTGCAGGAGTGTCGCAATAAATCCAATAAGGCGGTCCAGCGTGCTCGGGGCAATCTCGGTAAACTGAATGCCCATGCCAGGCGGCAAGATTTGACGTTCCGGCTTCCGGCGGATCCAAGCGACCTTGCCGGAGGCGGTGAGGGTGATCCAGGGACGGTCTGGCAGACTGAACGCCACCGACAAGGCCGTACCTACCGGCAGCGGGGTCCCGGTTTCGATGAAGAGTCCACCCCCGCCGATGCTGGAGGTCATGCCCTCGAACGATCGGCCCCCCTTCGCTGCATACGTCACTCGCAGGGCCAAAGACGTTCGTGGGTACCGCCTAGTACGGGTTTTGTGTCGCTCCGCCAGGGCCGAGCTGAGCCACTGGATAAGCGGGCTCCAGGGAATGATGCGCAATGGTTCGCCCTGGTCGTCCAGGACGGAGATCATCTCTTGCTCGATGTCGAGGACGAGGGCTTTCCCTGGATGGGCGTCGGAAGCTGCCCCTTGTAGTTTTATCAAGGCGGCCGGCCCTTTCGCAGGTGGTTGCGGGGGCATGATGAACCCTGCAAGAGGCGGTCCACGCCGGCGAATTTGAAAATGCAGGCTTGGCCGAATCATCTGGACACGGCCGTCGCCGGCGAGGTCGGAATTTGACCGTGGCCGCTCCAATTTGCGCCGGGCGGGACGCGGATTCCTTATCGGGCAGAGTGTCTCGAGCGCTGGTTCAACGGACGCTGGAGGTATACAATGAGCGTCGGGAGGAGGACGGCATGCATCGTGTGTTGGTGTTGGGTGCCGGGAAGATCGGTTCGTTGATCGCTTGCTTGCTGGCGGACAGCGGCCGGTATGACGTCCATCTGGGAGATGTGACGCTGGATGCGCCCAAGCGCCTGGTCGAAGACCTGACCTTGGAACGCCTCACGCCCTGCACATTGGATGTCCGCCGCCCAGAAGTCGTGAGCGAATACCTGCGCGCCCATCCTTTCGACGCCGTTGTGTCGAGCCTTCCGTATTTCTGCAATCCTGTGGTCGCCGAACTGGCCCGCGCCCATCACCTGCATTACTTTGACCTGACCGAAGATATCGAAGTGACCGCGCGCATCAAAGAACTTGCTGCGGGATCGGATCGTGCCTTCGTGCCGCAATGCGGGCTGGCGCCGGGGTTCATCAGCATCGTGGCGCAGGAACTGATGACGCACTTCGAGACGTTGGACACGGTGAAACTGCGGGTCGGGGCCCTGCCCGTCAATCCCAGCAACGCCCTCAAGTACTCGCTCACCTGGTCCACCGATGGCCTGATCAATGAATACGGAAACCTCTGCGAAGGCATCGAGGGCGGGAAGAAAGTGACGCTCTTGCCGCTGGAGGGGTACGAAACCATCGAGGTCGACGGCTTGCTCTACGAAGCCTTCAACACTTCGGGCGGACTTGGCACGCTGGCGGACACCTACGCCGGCAAGGTCCGCACGATGAACTATAAGACCATGCGGTATCCCGGGCACTGCGAGAAAATCCAGCTTCTGATGAAAGATTTGAAGCTCAACGAGGATCGGGACACGTTGAAACGAATCCTGGAGAACGCCATCCCGCAAACGTTGCAGGATGTGGTGCTCATTTACGCTTCGGTCACCGGCAAGCGCCAGGGCGCGCTGTTCGAGGAAACCTATGTGAAAAAGATTTACCCGCAGACCATCCACGGCCGGCTGTGGTCGGCGATTCAGGTGACCACGGCCTCGGGTCTGTGCAGCGTGCTAGACATCGTGCTCGACGACCCCTCGTCGTACAAGGGCTTTATTACACAGGAGACGTTTCCCTTGCGTCGGGTGTTGGAAAATCGGTTTGGGGCCTGTTTTCGATAGCCACATCGAAGGGCCGATAGCGAATAGCTGGTCGTCGGTGATTGATCGCTGAACGCTCCAAGAGCCGCTGCTCGCTATTCGCTGCGGGCTGGAGTTCACCTATGGACGTTCTCAGGGAATTGGGCATCGAGCCGATGAATCCCGGCGGCAGTTCGGGGTCCGGGTGGTGGTCGTCCGCCGGGGCCGGCGTGCTGGAGTCGATCAACCCCGCGACAGGACAGGTGCTCGCGAAGGTCAATCTGTGCTCGGCGGCCGATTACGAGCGAGTCGTGCGAGACGCTGTCGCGGCGTTTCAGACCTGGCGGATGGTGCCGGCGCCTAAACGCGGCGAGATCGTCCGCTTAATCGGCCAGGCTCTGCGGGAGAAGAAAAGCGCCTTGGGCAGCTTGGTCTCGATGGAGGTCGGGAAAATCAAAGCCGAGGGCGACGGGGAGGTGCAGGAGATGATCGACATGGCAGACTTCGCGGTCGGCCAGGCCCGCATGTTGTACGGGCTCTCGATGCACTCCGAGCGGCCGAACCATCGGATGTACGAGCAGTGGCATCCGCTCGGGCCGGTCGGGGTGATCACCGCTTTCAATTTTCCCGTCGCCGTCTGGGCCTGGAACGCCTTCATCGCGGCGGTGGCCGGCGATCCCGTGGTCTGGAAACCGTCTCCCAAAGCGCCGCTCTGCGCCGTCGCCGTGCAGCGCATCTGCAATCAGGTCATGGAGCAGCAGGGCTACACGGGGATTTTCTCGCTGTTCATCACCGACCGGGCCGAGTTGGCTGAGATGATGGTACGGGATTCGCGGCTGCCGTTGATCTCGTTCACGGGGTCGGTTCCCGTAGGGCGTCATGTGGCAGAACTCGTGGCCGGGCGGCTGGGCCGCACGCTGTTGGAGTTGAGCGGGAACAACGCGATCATCGTGGACGAAAGCGCTGATCTGGACCTGGCTGTTCGGGCCATTCTGTTCGGTGCGGTGGGCACGGCCGGCCAGCGCTGCACCACGACGCGACGGCTCATTGTCCATGAGTCGCGTTACCAGGAGGTGGTCGCCAGGCTGGTGGCGGCCTACAAACAGGTGCGCATCGGCAATCCGCTTGACCCCGGCGTCCTCATGGGCCCGCTCATCGATCAAGCTGCGGTGGAGGCCTACCGTGCGGCGCTCGGCGAAGTGAAGCGGGAAGGCGGGGAGATCCTCTACGGCGGCCGTGTGTTGCCGGGGCCCGGATACTTCGTCGAGCCGACTCTCGTGCGCGCGCAGAATCACTGGCAGGTCGTACAACGCGAAACCTTTGCTCCGATCCTGTACGTGATGACGTTCAAGACGCTGGAGGAAGCGATTGCCATGCAAAACGACGCGCCGCAGGGGCTCTCCTCCGCCATCTTTACCATGAACCTTCGACACAGCGAGCGGTTTCTCTCGGCGGCGGGGAGCGACTGCGGGATCGCGAACGTCAACATCGGCACGTCCGGCGCCGAGATCGGCGGAGCCTTCGGCGGCGAGAAAGAAACCGGCGGCGGGCGGGAAGCGGGGTCCGATGCCTGGAAGGCTTATATGCGCCGGCAGACGGTAACGATCAATTGGGGAACCGACCTTCCGCTGGCGCAGGGCATCACGTTTGGAGAGTAATGGACATGGAATGAGAAATGAGGCATGAGGTGCGGACTCATACCGTTGTCGCCGCCAATTCCTCATTCCTAATTTCTTTTCCTGGGGGGGGGCCATGCAGCACGGAGCCGAGCTGGATGCCTTGATCGCGAGGATGGTCGCCGACTATCTTGCGAGGAATCGCGCGGCGCGTATTCTGCGGGACATGCTGGACGAGGCTGGGGTGGGTTTCGAGCCCGTCGTCGATCACTTGACGATTCGGACGCTGGACGTCGATCGGCGGGCCGAGGAGTTCGCGAAGCTCGGCTATGCGCACAGCGAGACGCTGAACTATGACGACTGGTTCGCGAAGGTGTATCGGCTGGCCGGTTATCCGGCGTTGTTCATTGATCAGGCCTATCCGGGTGAGAAGGGCAAGACCAGCATCATTCCCGGCTGGGTGGCGAAGTTCGGGGACCAGGTCTTTCACCATGTGGCGGTGCGGGTGGAGGACATCGAAAAGGCGATCCAACGCCTGCAGGCCAAGGGCGTCATTTTTGCCGGCGAGATCGTCGGCCCGCGCGGCGGCGAACTGCGGCAGATCTTCACCGCACCTGAGTTGGTTGATGGCCAACCCTTCTCCGTGCTGGAGCTGACCGAACGCCACCGCGGCTACCTGGGCTTCATGCCGCCGCAAGCTGACAGCCTCATGAAGTCCACGGTCAAAAGAACGTAACACGTGCCCGGGATAAAAAAGGGGTCGTGGGGATAAAAAAGGGGTCGGGAGTCTTTTATTTATTGGACAGCAGACAAACAAAAAACCGGCCTGAAAAGACTCCCGACCCCTTTTCAGACCCCAGACCCTCGACCCCTTTTCTTGTCTCGTCTTCTTGTCTTTTCCGCGACTCCTGCTCCGTATTCCGTGCCTGATCCGGGCGAATCTTTTTCCTCGGTCTTGCCTCTAATTGGCCAGGACAAAAGGAGGGAGCTATGCGACTCAATGAATGGTTGCGTCTGATTGCCGGGAGCTTTGTGCTGCTGGCGCTGGTTCTGGGCGCCACGGTCCATCCCTACTGGAATTATTTCGCGGCCTTTGTCGCCGTCAACCTGATCCAATCGGCGTTCACCGGCTGGTGCCCGATGATGGCGCTGTTGCGAAAGCTCGGGGTGCAGGAATAACGGCAAGTGGCAAAAGGCGAGCGGCGATGGGAGACAGGGAACGTTCAGGGTGCTGAGTCTTGAATGCTGACTTGGCGAACAGAATTCCGTTTTCTAAACTCAGCGCTCAGAGCTCACAACTCAGTATGTGGTGGGTTAGGGTCTTGTCTATGGCCCAGAGCCTCTCGTCTCTAGCCCCATGCCTTACGAAGAAAGGAGTCCGCCGATGCGAGCTGTCAGGAACACCGCGCCGGGTTTCTCCGTTCTGTCTGTCGCCTTGTTGCTGGCTTGCATGTTGCCGTGGCCGCCGTCCGCGGCATCCGCCGCTCGTGAATTGACGCTAGAGCAAGCGCTGGAGTTGGCGCAGCAACACAGCCCCGTGTTGAAAGCCGCCCGCCAGGATCTGCGGTCCGCGGAAGCCCAACGGCAAATCGCCCGCTCCGCCTACATGCCCAAGCTGGAAGCGGTGGAGGCTTGGACCAACACGAACAATCCCGCACAGGCCTTCGGCATCTTGCTGAATCAGGGGCGGTTTACGCAGGCCGGCTTCGACATCGGGACGCTGAACCGGCCCGGTTCGACGGAGAACTATCGCTCGGCGCTCAATCTGACCCAGCCTGTCTACAACGGGGGACGGGAACGACTCGGGCTCCGCATCGCCGAGGTCGGTCACGCCGCTTCGACGGAGGGTGTGGAAAGTACCAGGCAGCAGGTGTTGTTCACCGTCACGCGGGCCTATTACGATCTGGCGCTGGCCAAGGCGGTGCTAGGTATCGCCCGCGAAACCGTGCAGATCGCCGAAGCCAATGCCAAGCAGATCGCGTCCCGCTACAAAGGCGGCACGACGGTGAAGTCGGATCTCCTACAGGCGGAGGTGCGGCTCGCAGCGGTCCGGGAAGAGGCGATCCGTGCGGACCAGATGGTGCGCGTCGCCGCCATCGCCTTGCGGCATGCCATCGGCTTGGATGAGCCGGTGGACGTCGTCGAAGGCTTGACTGCGGGCGAACTCCGCCCGCACGACCTGGAGTCCGCTCTCGCGACTGCACTTGAGAGCCGACCAGATTATCGCATGCTGGCGGCGGAACTCCGAAAAGCCGAGATGGCGACCCAGTTAGCCAAGTCGGCCTACCTGCCGAATTTCAATCTCCAGGGGAGCTTCGAGAACAACAGCACGTTTCCGTTGGGCCCGAACGGGCAGACGAACTACGCCGCGCTCGGAGTCGTCAGCGTGAATCTGTTCAACGGCATGCAGGACGCCGCCCAGGTGCGCAAGGCGCGGGCGCAGGAGGAAAAGGCGCGCGAACTGCTGGCGGCCAAGCGCCGAGAGATTGAAGTCGAAGTGGTGGAAGCCTATTATGCCCTCGCGGCTGCGCGCGAACGCCTCGCCGTCAGCGAGCGCGCCGTGGCGCAGGCGGAAGAAAACCTTCGGATCATCCGCAACCGCTACGAATCCGGCATGGCGTCAGTGCTCGACCTCCTCACGGCGGAGTTGGTCTTGAATCAGGCCAAGCACAACCGGATGCGGGCGTTGTACGACGAGCGGATCGGCCAGGCGCGCCAGGAACTGGTAACGGGGCAGTTCCGCAAGGGGGCAGGGTGAATGTGAAGCGCATGCGGGCGAACCTCGAAGGTTTTTCTCTGGGTCTCGCCATGTTCTTGGTGACCGCCTGTGGCTCGCGCGATGAGGCCGGCCTGTCCGCGACACCGGGTGCGCCAGCGACGATCAAAGCGGCGGTCACGGAGGTGCGAGCCGCACCGTTTCCCATTACGGTCGACGTGACGGGGCGGGTTGCCGCCGCGTCGCAGACCACACTCTCCGCCAAAGTTCTTGGCACGGTGCAAGAGTTGCGCGTGCGTGAAGGCGAGATGGTCAGGAAGGGGCAGACGCTGGTTGTGCTGGACAGCCGCGACCTGCGGGCCAACCTCGCCCGCGCGGAAGCGGAGTACGACAACGCGCGGACGCAGCTCGCCCGCATGCAGCGGCTGTATCAGGAAGAATCGGTCGCCAAGCAGGAGCTCGACAACGCCACCCGCGCGTATAAGGTCGCCGAGGCCGGGCGACGGGCGGCGGCGGTGCAACTCAGTTACACCGTCATCAAGGCGCCCTTCGACGGTCTGGTGACGGAGAAATACATCGAGGTCGGCGAGTTGGCTTCGCCCGGCCGGCCGCTGGTGAAGATCGAAGACCCCCGGCGCCTGCGTCTGGAAGCGACGGTCTCCGAAGGGGATGTGAAAGCCGTGGCGGTGGGCGACAAGGTGTCGGTCGTGATCGACGCCCTGGGCGATCAGCCCTTGACCGGTACGGTCGCGCAGGTTCTGCCCGCAGGTGATCCCGCCACCCATACCTTTCTGGTGAAGGTCGACCTGCCTCCGACGGCGGGTGCGAAGAGCGGCATGTTCGGCCGCATGCGCCTGGCTAAGGGCGTAAGTCAGACGCTGGCGGTGCCTCAATCAGCCCTGATCGAGCGGGGGCAACTGACCGGCGTGTATGTCGTTGGGGAGGACGGGATCGCCCATCTCCGCTGGGTCAAAGTCGGTCGCGCGAGCGGCGGCTACGTCGAAGTCCTGTCCGGAGTCAACGCCGGTGAACGGATTGTGACCAATGCCGGTCTGGGCGTGGACGGCGCGCGCGTCGAGTCCGCCGAATCGGTCGCATCGCCGGCGAAACCGTGAGCCGGAACACGGCAAGGGCAAGGCCGATGGTCCGATGGTCCAAGGTCAATCGTGAAGAGTCCGCTAACGAATGACCGATGGCCGTTGACGAGCTGAATATGACGAATGTCCCTTCTCCAAAGATCGGCCTGTCCGGCCGCATCGCGGCACTCTTCATCGGCAGCAAGCTCACCCCTCTGATCATCGTCGGCGCGCTGCTGCTCGGCCTCTTCGCCGTGGTCCTCACCCCGCGCGAGGAGGAACCGCAGATCGTCGTGCCGATGGCGGACGTCTTCCTTCCCTTTCCCGGCGCCTCGGCCAAAGTGGTCGAAGAACAACTCACCAAGCCCATCGAGCGCAAGCTCTCCGAGATCAAGGGTGTCGAGTACATTTATTCCCTTTCCCGGCCGGGGGGCGCGCTTCTGATCGTCCGCTTCTATGTCGGCGAGCCGATGGAACAGAGCCTGGTGGACCTGTACGACAAGCTGATGTCCAATCAGGACCTCTTGCCGCCCGGCGCGGGCCCGTTCCAGGTGAAGCCCCGCGACATCAACGACGTGCCGATCGTCACAATCACGCTCTCCAGCGAACGGTATTCGGAGTTCCAACTCCGCCGACTGGCCCAGCATGTCCTGGAAGAAGTTAAGAAAGTCCCGAACACCTCGGGCGGCTTCATCGTGGGGGGCGGCCGGCGCGAACTGCGGGTGCAACTCGATCCGAGCCGCCTGAAGGCGTACGGCATCACCCCATTGCAAATCGCCTCCGTGATTCAAGGCGAAAACCTGTCCTTGCCGGCCGGCCGTTTTCAGAGTGGGAACCGGGACTACGTGGTGGAGACCGGCCGCTTCATCGCCTCGCGGGAGGATCTGGAAGCGCTCGTCGTCGGCGTCTTCCGCCCGGACACGCGCTCTGGTCGGGAACCGGGCGAGGCACGGCCGGTGTATCTCCGTCAAGTGGCGGACGTTACCGACGGCCCCGGCGAGACGACGAGCTATGTGTGGTTCGGCGTCGGTCCTACGGCCCATGAGGCGTTGGGCATGCGGGGTGAGGAGAGCGCCGGATCGCCTCGCCCGTCACGTCTCACCCCTCACGACAGTCCTGCCGTTACGGTCGCAATTGCCAAGCAGGCTCGCACCAACGCAGTGACAGTGGCCCGAGACGTCGTCCGCAAGGTCGAAGCGCTGAAAGGGACGGTGCTGCCGGCGGATGTTCTCGTGACGGTCACGCGCGACTACGGTGAAACGGCGGATGAAAAGGCCAATGAGCTGCTCTGGCACTTGCTCATCGCCGTGGCGGCCGTGGTGGTCTTTTTGGGAGTGGCGCTCGGTCCCCGCCCTGCGCTGGTTGTCTCGATCGCGATCCCCTTGACGTTGGCCCTGACGCTTTTCACCTCGATGCTGATCGGGTACACGATCAATCGGGTCACGCTGTTCGCGCTGATCTTCTCGATCGGCATCCTGGTGGACGACGCGATCGTGGTCGTCGAAAACATTTACCGGCACCTCATGCTCCGAATCCTGCCGCATCGCGAGGCGGCGATCCGCGCCGTGGACGAGGTTGGCAACCCGACCATCCTTGCCACCTTCACCGTCATCGCGGCGTTGCTGCCGATGGCCTTTGTGTCCGGTTTGATGGGACCGTACATGCGGCCGATTCCCGTCAACGCCTCCATTGCGATGTTCTTTTCCCTGCTCGTCGCCTTCGTGGTCGTCCCATGGTTCTGCCAGAAGTGTTACCGCTCCTCCCCTTCCCCTCTCTCCATTAAAGCGAGGGCGTGGGAAAGGGAGAGGGGAGAGGATTCGGCTCAAGAGCACGAGAGGGAGGCCTCTGGCCGGACCTACCGGCTCTATCAGCGGCTGTTGTCACCGGTCCTGGCCCATCCGCTCCTCGCGTTCGCCGTGCTCGCCGCTGTCGGTCTGCTGCTCCTGGCCTCACTCGCGCTTTTTTACACGCGGGCCGTCGCGGTGAAGATGCTGCCGTTCGACAACAAGAGCGAGCTGCAGCTTGTGATCGACATGCCGGAAGGGACGACGCTGGAGGAAACTGCGCGGGTGACCAAGGCCCTCACCCGCTATGTGGCGACCGTGCCCGAGGTGCGCGATTATCAGGCCTATGTGGGTACCGCGTCGCCGTTCAACTTCAACGGGCTCGTCCGGCATTACTTTCTCCGGGATCAGCCGCACCAGGCCGATATCCAGATCAACCTCCTGCCGAAAGACCAGCGCACGGCGCAAAGCCACGAGATCGCCCGGCGCCTGCGACCGGTGGTGCAGCGGATCGCGAGGGAACACAGTGCCAATGTCAAAGTGGTGGAGGTGCCGCCCGGCCCGCCGGTGCAATCGGTGCTGGTGGCGGAGATCTACGGCCCCGACTACGGGCGACAGCTCGCGGTCGCGCGCGATGTGCGGCGCCTGTTCGAGAGCACACCGGGCGTCGTGGACGTGGATGATTCTATCGAAGCGGACCAGGTCAAATACCGTTTCACGGTGGATCGCGCCAAGGCCGCGCTGGCCGGCATCCCGTCGCAGGAGATCATCAACACGCTGCGCATGGCGGTGGACGGCGCCGCGGTCGGTCTGGTGCACATGCCCGCTGAGAAAGAGCCGGTGCCGATCGTCCTGCGCCTGCCGCAGGCGGAGCGGACCGGACTGGAGCACTTCGGCGAAATCGGGATGAAGACCGCCTCGGGGGGGATCGTCCAACTGTCCGAGTTGCTCAAACCGGAAGAAACGCTCCAGGAGAAGACGATCTACCACAAGAACCAGAAGCCGGTCGTGTACGTGACAGCCGACGTCGGCGGGGCCGGCGCCGAACGAGCGGAGAGCCCGGTCTACGGCGTGCTGGGGGTGGGGAGGCAGCTCGACGCCTATCGCCTGCCGGAAGGCTATGCCCTCGAGCAGCATTACGCGTCGCAACCGTGGTCGGAGAGCCGGTTCGCGCTGAAATGGGATGGAGAGTGGCACATCACCTACGAAACGTTCCGCGACATGGGGATCGCTTTCGCTGTCGCCATGCTGCTGATCTATCTGTTGATCGTGGGCGAGTTTCAATCGTTCCTCACGCCGCTCATCATCATGGCGCCGATCCCGCTGACGCTGATCGGAATTCTGCCAGGCCACTGGCTGACCGGTTCCTACTTCACCGCCACGTCGATGATCGGCTTCATCGCATTGGCCGGCATTATCGTGCGGAATTCGATCCTGCTCGTCGATTTCATTCGGCTCGAACAGGCGCAGGGCGTGCCGGTCGCGGAAGCGGTGATCCGGGCCGGCGCGATCCGCACCAGGCCCATTCTGCTGACCGCGGCGGCATTGATGGTCGGGGCCTTCGTCATCATTCTCGATCCGATTTTCCAAGGGTTGGCCGTTTCATTGCTCTTCGGCGCCGGCGCCTCGACCCTACTCACCCTGGTGGTCATCCCGGTGCTGTACTCCACGTTGATCGGCGAGCGTGCCCGGTCCGTTCCTCTTCCGCCGAAGACCGGGGACGAGGAGCGAGCACCGGAACAGGCCGGTCGGATGCTGGAGCCGGCGGCGAGGCCGTGAGGAATGCGACGGACATACGGGCTCGGACTTATGGTATTCTGCGGTGAATTCAGCTACTCGCTACTTTGCGAACAAGGAGGAATGGTTATGTCGCGAAAGGGCATCGTCACCATCGTTGCATGCGTCGTGATCGGGGCCGCAAGCCCGGTGTTGTTCACCAGCGATCGGCACGCCCAAGCCTCGCCGGTCGCCGAGGGCATGCCGGGGACCGTGACAATCGACGGGATCACCGTCCCCGACATCGGGCCGTTGCCGACCGCCGTCCCGATGCCGTCCACCAATCTCACGTACAAGGCGAAGATCGAGTTAGGCAAACAGCTCTATTTCGACGGCCGGCTCTCCAAGAATAATGCAGTCTCGTGCGCGTTCTGCCATACGCCCGGCGCTGGGTTTGCCGATCCACGCCAGACCTCCATCGGTGTGGACGGCAAGGTGGGGGGGCGCCAGGCGCCAACCGTGTACAACACGGCGTTCAACCACCTGCAGTTTTGGGACGGCCGCGCCCGGTCGCTGGAAGAGCAGGCCATCGGGCCGATTCAAAATCCGGTGGAGATGGCGGAAACCCATGAGAATGTGGTCAAGAAGCTCGGGAAGATCAAGGGCTATCGGGAGCAGTTCCGCGCCGTCTTCGGGACCGAGGTCAATCTGCAGGGGATCGCCGAGGCGATCGCGGCCTACGAACGGACGATCATCTCGACCAACTCCGCCTTTGACAAGTACGTGTTGGGCGACAAGGCGGCGATGGACGAGGCAGCGGTGCGCGGCATGGCGCTGTTCAAAGGCAAAGCCCGCTGCATCCTGTGCCACAACGGCCCCAACTTCACCGACGGCAAGTTCCACAACCTCGGCGTCCCGCAAGTCGGCCCGATGAAAGAGGACCTGGGCCGCTACTACGTCACGCGGTTGGAGAAGGACAAGGGCGCGTTCAAGACGCCCACCCTCCGCAGCATCACGGAGACCCCGCCGTACATGCACGACGGGGTGTTCAAGACACTGGAAGAAGTGATCGACTTTCTCGACAAAGGCGGAGGGCCGAATCCCAACCTGAGCCCGCTCATCAAGCCGCTCGGGCTGACGGCCGAGGAGAAAGCCGACCTTCTGGCGTTTCTCAAGGCCCTGACCGGCGAACCGATCAAATTCGAGATGCCCAAGCTGCCGAAGTAATACGTTTGAATCCTTTTGGGAGTCTCCTTCCTCTAACGGGACATGTTGCCGGGCGGGATCGCGTGGTCACGCGATCCCGCCGCTGCTCCCACCCATTACCTACAAGGAGGCCGTTATGAGGAACGGAGTGATCGTTGCGATAACCATCGGTGTGTTTGGGTGCGGTGCTGTTGCGCCGCAGCATGTCGGCGCCGAGCCGAAGTCACCGGTCGATGGGTATGATATCCATGTCCAAGCCCCGCACATGATGCACGACGGCACAGTGGGGGGACCGTATCATCATTACTGCAAGGGGATCTCCGATAAAATCCTCCAGTGCTTGCTGTTCAAATCCACGGATCCACAGGCGCAACTGATCGGGGTTGAATACTTCGTGGCGAAAGAGCTCTCCAGAAAACTCCCGCCCATTAAGTGGCACCGGCATTTCCATGATCACAAGGTGGAGATCGCAACCGGCCGCGTCCAGGTGCTTGAGCCCGCGGACAAGGCGAAAGAAATTGCCGAAGCCGCATCTAATACGGACGGCGTCATCTATCACCTCTGGCAAGAAGGACAAGAATTCCCGGACGGGACGGTGACCTTTCCGCAGTCTCTCGGCCATACGTTCACCGGGCACAGCGAACGGCTCGTTTCTGCCCCGTAAGGTAGGCGGTCCGTGCGTCGGGCAGGGCTGTACTTACAAGCCCTGCCCGTGTGCATGGCGAGTGAATGCGAGGGCGAAAGACGGAACGGCCGATGAACAGGGCGCCGTTTCTTGAAGGGGTATGTGGGGGGCGAACGTGGGCGATTGGCTCCGGCGCGGTGTTGCAGTTCTTCTGGGCGTCACGGGGATCGTCGTGGGGCCTACGTGGGGAGCTGACCCCGAGGTGCTGAGGCCGCGGGTTCCTGTCGACCAGATCGAGGCCGCCCGGACGGTCACCAACCCATTGGCTGCGACTCCGGAGAACGTCGGAAAAGGCAAGGCCCTCTATCATGGCAAGGCCTTTTGCGCCACCTGCCACGGGCGAGACGGAAAGGGGCTCGGGGACATCCCAGGTCTGGTCGGCCGGCTTCCGCGCGACTTCACGGACCAAACTTGGCAGGCGGCCAGAACCGACGGCGAGCTGTTCTGGATTCTCAAGAACGGCAGCCCGGGCACCGACATGGCCCCGTTCATTCCGCTCATTCTGACCGAAGAAGAAGCCTGGCAGGTGTTGCTCTATGTGCGGTCGTTCGGCGGGCGCTGACAAATGAATCGAAAAGGAATCGAAAAGGGGTCGGGAGTCTTTTATTTCTCAGCGGAGTGCGGAAAAGACTCCCGACCCCTTTTGTGCTCTCTTGACGGCTATTGGCGGAAGGGCTAGGCTTGGGCGGCCTGAGGAGACAGCAGGTGCGGGGTGAGGGCTCGAAGAGGAGGCCGTGACGATGGCGGAGAGTGAGGGCGCCGTTCTGGTCGTCGATGATGATGCGGAGATGCGCGAACTGGTCCGGGACGTGCTTGCCGAGCGTGGCCACCAGGTGACCACGGCTAGCGACGGCAAAGAGGCGCTTCAACGGCTCGCCGAAGGAGACTATGCGGCCGTCCTGACCGACCTACGCATGAAAGAGATGCAGGGGATCGAATTGCTGGGCGAGATCAGGCGGCTTTATCCCGACACCGGCGTGATCCTGATGACGGCGTTCGGTTCCGTCGAGACGGCGGTCGAGGCGATGAAGCACGGCGCGAGCGATTACCTGGTCAAGCCGGTCAAAACCGACGAGTTGGTCCGCGTGGTCGAGCGCGTGTTGCGGGAGGCGGCCTTGCGGCGGGAGATTGCGCGTCTCCGAAGGGAGGTGCACAAGGAATACAGCTTCCACCAGATTCTGGGGAAGAGCAAGCCGATGCAGGCCGTGTTCGATTTAATTCGCCGGGTCGCCGACAGCCCGACCAACGTCCTGATCACCGGCGAAAGCGGGACCGGGAAAGAATTGGTGGCCAAGGCGATCCATTACAACAGCGACCGTCGCCATGCGCCGTTTGTGCCGGTCAACTGTGCCGCCATTCCCGAGGCCCTGCTCGAGAGCGAGCTGTTCGGCCATGTGAAGGGCGCTTTCACCGACGCCAAGATGGACAAACGCGGGCTTTTCGAAGAGGCCCATACGGGAACGCTCTTCCTGGACGAGATCAGCGAGTTGCCGATCATGCTGCAAGCGAAGCTGCTGCGGGCGATCCAAGAGCGGGAGATCCGGCGGGTCGGCGCGACCAAACCGATCGCCGTGGACGTGCGCATCATTGCGGCGACTAACCTCAACCTGGCTGAAGAGGTGAGGGCGAAACGGTTCCGGGAGGATCTGTACTACCGGTTGAACGTGATCGAGATTCGTCTGCCGCCGCTGCGGGAGCGGAGAGAGGACATTCCATTGCTGGTGGACGCCTTTCTGAAGAAGTGCGCCGAGGCTCGGGGCAAGCAGGTTCAGGGGGTGAGCGAGGCCGCGCTGGCCCTGCTGGTCGATTACGCCTGGCCAGGGAATGTGCGCGAGTTGGAGAACGTGATCGAGCGCGCTGTGACCTTGAGCCGGGGTGACAAGATTGTGCCGGAAGATCTGCCCTCGGCGATTCAAGGCGCGCGAGGGGAACGGCGGATTCTGGACGAGGCGGTGGAACGGACGCTGTCGTTGGAGGCAATGGAAAAGGAGTACATCCTCCGGATTCTAGAGAAGACTGGAGGAAACAAGTACCAGGCCGCGCACATCCTGGGGATCGACCGGAAGACGCTCTATCGGAAACTGGGTGAGATCGAGAGCAAGACGCGGGAGTAAGCCCGTGGAGCTTCAGGCGGATCACTCGCTCTACAAGCTGATCGTTGAAGCGTCGCCCAACGGGCTTTTATTGGTCGACGAGAGGGGCGCTATCGTGATGGCGAATCCCTGCCTGCTCGCCCAGTTCGGGTATCAGGAGGCGGAGTTATTGGGGCAATTGGTGGAAGTGCTGCTGCCAAAACCGGCGCAGGCGATCCATCGGGCTCACCGGATCGGCTACATGCAGGATCCTCAAGCCCGCCCGATGGGGCGAGGACGGGAACTTTATGGCCTGCGGAAGGACGGCACCGAATTCCCGGTCGAAATTGGACTGACTCCTCTCCGGGTAAGCGGGCGTACGTATGTCTTGGCCTCCGTGGTCGATATCACGGAGCGCCGGCGTTTGGAAGAGCAGTTGCGCCGGACCGAGCGGATCGCCGAACTGGGCACGCTGGCCTCGGGCATGGCGCACGAGATCGGTACGCCGATGAACGTGATCCTCGGCCGGGCGGAATATCTCTTGGAGCGGGTCACGGAGGAGCCGATCAAAAAGAGCCTGCAGGTCATCGTCACACAGGTCGAGCGGATCACGCGGGTGATGAACCAACTGCTGGCGTTCGCCAGGCGACGCCCGGTCGAGCGCCGGCCCCTCGATTTACGCGAGACGATCGAGGGCAGCCTGGAGATGTTCCAGGAACGAATGGCCCGGCACGGCATTAGGATCGAGAAATCCTTCCAGGACGACTGTCCCAAGGTCCACGCCGACGCGGACCAGATGAGCCAGGTGCTGATCAACCTGGTCATGAACGCCATCCAGGCGATGCCGGAGGGCGGCATGTTGCGGGTCGCTCTCGCTCGGGCAGACGGGATGGTCCGGTTGACCGTGGCCGATACCGGCCACGGGATCGCGCAGCAGGATCTCCCGAAAATCTTCGACCCGTTCTTCACCACCAAAGAGACGGGCAAAGGCACGGGGTTAGGACTGACCGTGGTCAAGGGCATCATCGACGAGCATGGTGGGTCCATTCAGGTCGAAAGCGACTCGGGAAAAGGAACCACCTTCACGATCAGCCTGCCGGTGAGCCAGTAATACAACAAGCGAACAGCGGGTAGCGAATAGCTGATCGCTTTCTCCCTCTCCGAGGACTGTGGCATCCTGCGACAGCGCTTTGCCCGCTGCTGAGGTTTTTCTCGCCATTGAGACCGGCCGTCCGTGAGACCTTTCCCGCGCGTTCACGCCGAATCTTCATAAAGAATCGCCTAGTTGCGCAACCTGGCAGACCTGGCTGATGGGCATGCCCCTTGCGTCACATCGTCGCCAGAAGCTTTCCAGTCAAAAGGGGAGCCTTGGTGCACGGAGGGAGGGCAATCGTGTTGCTTGTCGTCGAAGACGACCTGGATATGCGCAGCTTACTCTGCGACGAGCTGATGAGCGAAGGGTATCAGCTTCGGGAGGCCGCCAATGGGGAGGAGGCCCTCTTGGCGATCGCCACGGAGGTCCCGGATTTGATCCTGACGGATCTTAAGATGCCGTCGGGTGGATTGGAGTATGTGAGCCGGCTGCGGCAGGCTGCGCCGCGATGCCCGATCGTGCTTATGACCGCCTTCGGCGAGCAAGCGATTCGGCAGGAGGCGCTTGATCGCGGAGCCACGGTCTACTTCGATAAGCCGGTCCGCATTGCGGAATTAAAGGCGACGATCAGACGGTTGCTGGACCATCAGAGTGCATAAAACAGAACGAACCGTGAAGAGCCGGCAGCTCGAAGGGACGGCTGCCCGTGAGGCCGGCTTTTCGCGGTGGGCTATTTCTGTGGACAGGAGACCACGCACGTGGAGACGGCCGGGTTTCCGAAAGCCTCACCTGCAAGCGGCCCGTTCGTTGATGAGGTGTTGAACGCGCGAGTAGAGGCGCTCAAGCTGCTGGCCGACCATCTTCCCGATCGTGTGCGGGTCGTGGTGCTTGGTCCTGATTTGCGGATTGTCTATTCGAACGAGCCCGCCTGGACGCAGGCGGCCGGTTGCGATACCGAGCGGCCGGCTCTGTGCTACGAGATCATCGGCCGACGGGTGGTACGCTGTGCACCCTGTCCGGCTGTGCAGTCCTTCGCCACTGGCGAAGCGGCATCGGCGCCGGATGCGTCCGGCGCCGACTTTCCGTGCGGCATCAGTCGTGCCGTTCCGTTGAAATCCTCACATAACGAGACGCAGTCGGTTCTCGTCTTCCTGAATCCGCAGAAGGGAGCGGGTAAAGCTCCAATCCCGAACCGAGGCGTCGGCGATCTCGAGGGTCGAGAGGGAGAGGACCGGCTCGGCGAACTGATCGGCCGGAGTCTGGCGATGCGACAGGTGTTCGAGATGATTCGCCTGGTCGCGGACAGCCAAGCCACAGTGCTGCTCCAAGGTGAAAGCGGGACCGGGAAAGAACTGGTTGCGAAAACCATCCACCGGCTCAGCGCCCGCTGCGATCGCCCCTTCGTCGTCATCGACTGTGGGTCCTTGCCCGAGGCGTTGCTGGAGAGCGAGTTGTTCGGCCATGTCAGGGGCGCCTTCACTGGCGCGGTGTCGTCCAAGCGCGGGTTGTTCGAGGAAGCCGACGGGGGAACGATCTTTCTGGACGAAATCGCGGACACCTCCCTGCAATTCCAGGCCAAGCTGTTGCGGGTGCTGCAAGAGGGGGAGATTAAGCCGGTGGGGAGCAGCCAACGGATCAAAGTGGATGTGCGGGTCATCTCGGCCAGTAACAAGGATTTGCTTGAACAGGTCAAGGCGAAAGCCTTTCGCCAGGATCTTTACTACCGGTTGGCGGTGCTGCCCTTGTCTCTGCCGCCGCTTCGCGAACGGCGAGAAGACATCCCGCTGTTGGTCCGACATTTCCTGGCGATGTCCTGCAGGCGACACCGACAACCCATCCGAGCGGTGACACCCGAAGCCATGCAGGCGTTGGCGAACGCGCCCTGGCCCGGGAACGTGCGCGAGCTACAACATGTGATCGAGCGCGCCGTCGTGACCACCGGGGGGCCCGAGCTGACCTGCAAGGATTTTGTCGGTCTTGCCGCGCTTCCTCCGTGCGGTGACTTGCGAACCGTCTCGCGCAGCGCCGCGCGACAGGCGGAGCGGGCTCGCATCCTTCAGGCGCTCCAGGAAGCCGGGGGCAACCGGGTCAAAGCCGCCCGCCTCCTGAAGATCAGCCGCGCCAGCCTCTATAACAAGCTGCGCGAATACGGGATCGACCGGGAGCAGGAACCTCGAAGAATAGGAATAGCCGACAGCCAATAACGCCAGCTTATCCTCGCCCTCCCTCTCTTTATCCCAGGACCCGGTGCGATTCGATTGCAACGGCAGGGATCCGGTCTCCCGAGCCAGGCATGCAAACTTTGCACGTCCCCCCAGGCCGCCGGGATTGTCGTTCTTGCCTTCGCCCGCTCGGCCAATCTGAAAGTTTTGAATTTCATTGAAGAAGGAAACGAGGAAGGTTCTCACCGCCCTGACGGCATATCTGTTGCTGAGCAAGCGGTGAGTGCGTTCCTGTGCCTCTACTTTTTTCTGTATGGCGGGGAATGCCGGACCGTGAGACCTCTGATCTGCGCCTGCTGCGGCCGAGTCCTGACCCACGCAATCTGGGATAAGTTCACTGAACAAGTCTACTGCGACCAGTGCATTCCTCCGCTGCCCCCGGTCTTAGAGCGGAACGTCCGGTCTCGCAGCTTCATGGCCATGAGTCATCGGACGGGAGGGGCACGGAAACGATCCGATGGGTAAAGAGGACGAAAACATCTTGGAACCCCAGGACAGCCCGTGCGAGTGCTGCGGGCGTGCTTCGCCGCGCCTGTTCTTCGACAACCGCAGCCAACTGCTCCTGTGCCCGCGCTGCTTCAAGGGCATGCGAGAACTCCGGGCGCGCCAGCCCGTTCGGCAATCAGCCTAGTGGCAAGAGAGATCAGGTGATCTTGTGAGACGGAAGACCCAATATCAGATGCACTTGGCTGATGAAGAGGCAAAGCTCCGCTGGTTGATCACCCGCCAGCCCGGCAGTGTTGAGCTCCGGTATTACCTGCTGTTTCTGTTGGTGGCGAACCGGTGCCATATTCAGGCGGCCAAAGAATGTGAGCGGATTCTGGCGCATCGGCCGGACGATGTGATCGCCGGAGCGTGGATGGCGACGTTGGCAAGGCGCTTGGCCTTCGAACGGGTCCGTCATGCGATTCGGCGACGGCGCAAGAGCCGTGGCCATCGTTGGTGGGGTCATGTCTGCCGCTACTCGGAGTAACGTGGTCGTCGCTGGCGCGACCGACGCATAGGCTCGTTTCAACCCACTCATTCCGCCGTACCGTCGACACGTCATCTCACGACCTCTTCAAAAGCGGATCATTCCCGATCGCGGGAGTCATCTCGCCTTGCTTAGGCCGGTGCGAAGAGGATGCGCCTATTCCCCCTTGGAATAGGCAGCCGCTTCAGCACCTCGTGTTCTCCTTCTTTTTCACAAACTGGGCGGAAATCCAGTCTCCGACGATCAGATCGGCTAGGGTCTTGCGCTCATCGCCCGCCAGGATTTCGCTGTCCGGCCTGACGACCAGGCGCCGAACCCGCTTGCCGTCGTGCTCGGAGGGCTGAATCACGATGGTGTGGTGGACCAGGTCCAGCCCAACGAGGGTTCCCCGCAGCTTGTAACTCCTTTTGACCGTTCGTTTCTGAAGCGTATCGGCTGCCATAGTTGCGTCTCTCCTTCTGATGGCGGTGTTGATCGACAAGCCTCACCAGAACGCAGAGAGCATGCCTCGGTAGCTGAGAAGGGGGGTCTATGAAAAAGGGCCGGAGTCGGCGGAAAACTCGGAGAAACGAGGGAGTTTGGAGCCCTGTGCATAAGCAAGGGCGCCGGTGTCCGACTCTCTCGTCGCCGCAGCAGTCCCCTGCGAACGTGCAATCTTTGCAGGTGTGAGCACGGTCGCGAGAACAAAGCGGGCGTGGGCGAGCCGGCGGAGCGTATTTCTTCAAGCTGAACGATCGGTTGTTTGCACGGATCGGCAGTAGGGGTGATTGCGCGTGGGAGGTATCAGAGTTGCTTATCATGCTCTGGGAAGGCCATCCGCTCGCAGACGGGCCAGTCGGCAGGCGAAGGCCGGGGACCAGGTGAACGATCTCGTATGGGCGAGAGCCGTCGTCCGAGGTGACGGCGAGGATCTGATCGATCAACGGCAACGAGAGGAACCAACCAAAAGGAGGGGCTGACTCAATGAACATTGTGGAGACATCAGAGCCGGAAGAGACGCCGGCGCGGTACTGCGACCGGTGCGCCCGGAGGGCGTCAACCCTGGTTCTTGATGACCTCAGTTTGCAGGAACTCTGCGCGGAGTGCCGGCGGGAACTGGCGCGATTACGGGCAAGACACAGTCGGCCCGCCAAGTCGGGGCGTTGACCTGGCTCCGGAGCCCGCCGACACCCGGCACGTTCGCCGGGATATACAGCGTCGTCGGGTAGTGTTAGCATATCGGTGAGCCTCACCTTCAGCCCTGGTCGATCAGGATGTTCCGGCCCGTTCCCGAAACGACCCTCTTTCGCGGGATTCCCTTCCGTCTGATCGCATCCGTTCTCATCATCCTGACGCTCGCCGTCTCCGTCATCCTGCTCGTCAGCTTGGAGCACGAAAAACTCCTCCTGCGCGGGCTTACGGAAGGCAAGTCGGTTCCCACGGAGCTGTTTCCTGCGCTCTGGCAGTCACGCCGCGATCTGATCGCGGTGACCGTCCTCCTGTTCCTGGTCAGCGCGATCGGCATCGCCGCGGTGATCACGTTTCTGCACTATCACAGCACCAGGCGGACCCTCGAAGAAGTGAAAGGCCTCGCGCGGAATATCCTGCAGAGCATCCCGACCGGGGTGCTCACGGTGAACCGCGACGGAGTCATCACGGCCGTCAACCCGACCGCCGAAGCGGTGTTGAAGCGTTCCTCGTCTGGCTTGCTCGGCAATTCCTACGCGTCCGTCTTCACCGAAGGCGAGACGATCCGCACGGTACTCGACGGGGCGTTGCGGAACCACCGGTACGTGAGTCAACAGGATTTGCCGTATGAGCGAGGTGATGGGCTTGCTCGGACTATCCGCGTCAGCACGGCGGAATTGACCGGGGACGACGGCCGACCCGCCGGTGTCATTCTGCAAGCCCAGGACGTCACCGAGTGGCTGGCGCTGGAACGACGTGTCCGCGTTGCCGAAAAGCTCGCGGCCTTGCACACCTTGTCGGCCGGGATGGCGCACGAGTTGCGGAATCCGCTTAGCGCGATGGATTTGAACCTGCATCTGCTGGAAGAGGAATTGAAGGACAAAGCGGCGTTGGGTCCGCAGGCCGCGCATTATTTGCACGTGCTCAACGCGGAATGCCGGCGGTTGTCCGCGATCCTGGACAACTTTATGAAATTCGCCCGACCCGGAGCCCCCAGCCTCCGTGAAGTGGATGTGAGGACCCTGATCGCACACATTTTGATGCTCATGCAGTTCGAGGCGGAGGAGCGCAAGATCCGCGTCGAGCGAGTCATCGAAGAAGGCTTGCCACCCGTGCTGGGCGATGAGACGCAGATCAGCCAAGTCCTGGTGAATGTCGTGATCAACGCCTTTCATGCCATGCCGGAAGGCGGCGTCTGCCGGGTCAGCGCCCTCCGGCGCGAGGTGGACGGGAAACCGTGGGTCGAGATCTCCATCAGGGACACGGGAGTGGGGATTAAGAAGGAAGAGTTGGCGCGGCTGTTCGAACCGTTCTACACCACGAAACCGACCGGGAGCGGACTCGGTCTGGCGATCGCCTATCGGATTGTCCAGGACCATGCTGGCACGATCGAGGTCGCCAGCGAACCGGGAAACGGCGCGACGGTCGTGATGAAGTTTCCGGCGGCTGTGGGCCGGCCTGAGGCGGTGACGGCGGAATGATGAAACCGATAGCTGACATCCTCGTCGTGGACGACGAGATCAACATTCGCAACGCGCTGGTGACCATGCTGGAAAAGAAGGGCCACCGCGTATGCGGGGTCGGGACCGGGGAAGAAGCGCTGGCGCGTCTGGAAGAAGCCAAGGCTGATCTGGTGATCACCGACCTGAAGATGCCGGGGATCGGAGGCATGGAGTTCCTGCGCCGCCTGAAAGGCGCGTGGCCGGACACAGAAGTCGTCGTGATGACCGCCTACGGCTCCATTGATACGGCCGTGGAGGCGATGCGGTTGGGCGCGTACGACTATCTGACCAAGCCCATTGATCGGGAACGATTCCCCGTCGTGGTCGAGAAGGCGCTCGAACGCCACTTTTTGGCAGCTGAAAACCAACGGCTTCGGGATCGCCTGGAGGCGCGGACGCGTTTCGAACAAATGATCGGCGCGAGCGAGCCCATGCAGCGCGTATACGAATTAGTCGATTTGGTGGCCGGAAGCGACGTGACCGTCTTGCTCACTGGGGAAAGTGGAACCGGCAAGGAACTTGTTGCCCGGGCGATCCATCACAAAAGCGCGAGGACGGACGGGCCCTTTATCACGTTGAATTGCGGAGCCCTGCCGGAGAACCTCTTCGAAAGCGAGTTGTTCGGCTATGAAAAAGGGGCATTTACCGGAGCCATGGCGACCAAGGTCGGCCGGTTTGAGCTGGCCGACGGGGGCACGCTGTTGCTCGACGAAGTGGGCGAGTTGTCCCTGAAGTCTCAGGTCGACTTTCTGCGGGTGTTGGAATCCAAAGAGTTTCGCCGGCTCGGCGGGACCAAGGTGATCACGGTGGACACGCGGATCATCGCCGCGACCAACCGGAACCTGGAGGAGGCCGTCAAGCGAGGCGAGTTCCGCGAAGATCTCTATTATCGATTGAACGTGGTGCCCATCAAGCTCCCGCCGTTGCGCGAGCGGGGGGACGACGTTCCGCTGCTGATCGAACACTTTCTCCACGAATTCGCTGCGCGGCACAACCGGGAGCCCAAGGAGATGTCGCGCGAGGCGATGCGGTTGCTGCGGCTGTACGCGTGGCCGGGGAATATTCGGCAACTGCGCAACCTCGTCGAGCGGTTGGTCGTCACGGTGCGTGAGAAAACCATTCAGCCGCAGCATCTGCCGGAAGACATTCAAGCGAGCAAGGAAGACGCCCGGACCATGGTGATCACGTTGGGCAGCTCGCTCGAGCAGATTGAACGGGAAGTGATCCGACGCACCTTGGCCGAGGTGACGAATCACCGGGAAAGGGCCGCGAAACTGTTGGGAATCAGCCTGCGCGCGCTGCAATACAAGATCAAGGAGTACGGAATACGAGACTGACGCGTTTCCCCATCCCCCGTTGATCCGTCCGCCGAATTCGCACATCTCGAACGGTAACCCGAGGGCGGTGACGGAGCCCATCCCATCTGCAAGTTCCGCCGCTCCGCAGCATCAACAACGCATCGGCATCTGCAGTTCTTGCACGGCTCGGGGTGCGATAAAGCGATCCGTTCCCTCGTCCCTCCACGTTCATACCATAAGCCCTCGATATTCATAGAAGTCATTCGTCGGCGCGGCTTCGGCACTCCGCCTGCAATAACAGGCGAGAGAGGCCGGACGCCGAGGGCGAGCGAAAGGAGGGCATGTCCATGAGACGATCTGGTTTCCGTTTGAGCGTCGCGGGCATCATCGCAGGGGTGGCGGTGGTTCTCCTAGCGGCTGGCTGCGCCCAACCGCCCACCGAGCGCCTGGAGGCGGCACAGAAGGCCGTGGAGGCGGCACGCTCCGCCGGGGCCCCTGAGTATGCGAAGGAGGACTTCGCGAAGCTCGAACAGGAATTCGCCCTGGCGAAGGAGGAGCTGGCAAAACAAGAGAAGGCCATGGCGATCTTCAGGTCCTACGCCGACGCCGACCGGATGCTGGCCCGCGTGGCCGAGGAAGGCAAACAAGTGGAGACCAAAGCCGCCGCCAACAAAGAAGCCGCAAAGACGGCCGCGCTGACCGTGGAGAAAGAGGCGCAGCAAGCGGTGGCGACGGCCAAGGAGTTGCTGGCGAAGGCGCCGGTCGGAAAGGACCGGGCTGCGGTGGAGTCCATCAAACATGATCTGAGCGGCTTGGAAGAAAGCCTTGGGGCGGTTCACCAGCTCATCGAGAAGGGCGACTACGCGGGCGCGGAAGCACAGGCCAAATCGCTCAAGGACAAGGGTGCATCAGTCTCCGATGAAATTCAGCAAGCCATTGAGAAGGCCAAGAGCGGGAAAAAGGTCGCGAGTCGCAAGGGCTAGTTCGGTGTCTCCTTCGTGCACCCGCTCCCGGTGAGGATTGAAGACCAAACAGCGAGCGGCGCACACGACGATTGGCTGCCAGCTATCCGCTGCTGGCTATGCTTAGGGAGCCATGAGGTTGGATAAATCATATGAGGCGGCCCGCCATGCGAAACCGGTGCGGTGTCCACGATGCCGGCGGGCAGCCGCGGTGCTCCTTTTTGATTCGCGGGCCGTCGGGATGGTCTGCACCCACTGCCACGAGGCGCTGATGCGTGTTCGCGGAGAGGCCGCGGCGATTGCCAGGGACCTCCGGGGAGCCGTATCGGGCAGGACCAGGCCGGTGCGATGTCCCCGGTGCCGGCGACTCGCACCGGTGTTGCTGTTCGATTCGGAGACCACCGGCATGGTCTGCCGTCGCTGTCATGAACAACTCATGGACTCGCGCGGAAAAGCCGTGGGATTCGCTCAAAAATAGCGCGGAATCTTCATGGCCCCACAAGTCAAGCCTGGCCTCTTTGAAGTGGTGCTGCTGGCAGGTGCAGTGGCGGCGACCTTGGCGTACTTGGTTTCCGAATCCGCCTTTTCGCTGACCATTATCTCGGTAGCTGTCCTCGCTATCGTGGCTTTATTCCGTGACACCCTTCGCTGAGGGGCTTGGCAGATACCGGTGTAATCGACACGCGTCACGTCCAGCCGCCGTGGAGTGAACAAGAGCCCAAGCACGGACGACGCCAGCCATGCGATGACCGGCTGTGGCAATGTGATCCGATCGGGAGGCGCACATGGTGAGGAAGAACACAAAAAATCGTGAAAAACAGGTGGGGACGTTGGAGATCGTCTGCGCGGTGATCGCGGTCGCGGCTGTGGCCGCCAGCGCGACGTGGGGGCTCCAGCTCAATCTCCTCATCGCGCTGGTCATGCTGGTCGCCGCGTACGCCGTGCTCCGCGACGTCCGCCTGCTGTGGCGTTTGAAACAGCAGAACGGCGAGAGCGACGTCGCGGCGAACCGCCTGCGCGCCGTAGAGAATCCCGCGAGGGTGCAGTTTCTGCGCGGCGGAAGGGATCGAGCGGCGTCATCGGAACGATCCGCCCCGCCGGTCTCGTCTAACCCTCGGTAGTTCTTCGCGTGTCCACGTAACCATGCCCACCAATCTTCGTGGCACCGACCTTGCTGGGCAAACCGACTCCTTAAGAGAGAGGCGCGCAGGACAACGCCATGACCTCGGCGGTCGATCGGCCGAACGTTGCTGGGAACGAACTGCCTCACCGTTGCCTTCTGTCACGATAGCCACGAGGACGCCATGGTCAGCCTGCAGGACTTGGATGTGAGGGAGATGGACCATGTCATCGACATCTTCCGCAAGGTTCGGAAAGAACTCAGGATCGCCATGCCGAAAGACGGGAAGACCGTCCGATTCACCGGGACGCAGGTCCGGGCCAACCACAGCGTGGAGTCGGTCAACCCGTTGATGGCGTAGGAACCGTAGGGGGAGTCGCTCGACTGGACACCCGTACGATTCGGGATGGGCTCGATGGGAGAGCGAGGAACGGAGGCGTCGCAAGCGCCGCTATCGCTACGGCCGGATCAGCAGGAGGAGCAATCGGTGACGGCCGGAGAACGGAGCATCCGACTTCGTCGATTGCAAGATGCGGTCGTCGTCTGCCCGACCGATCTCGCGACTCGCTGCGAGTTGGCGAATCTGCTGGAAGAACTGGGCCGGCCGGAGGAGGCGCTGTGTCACTGGAAGGCGGTCTTGGCCTGCAACCCGAATCATCTCGAGGCCTGGGAAGGCGTCGCGCGGTGCAGGGAAAAGCTGGCGCGGGGGCTCCCGCGCACCTGCTGAATGCGGAGCTGGCTATGCCGACGACCTGGGGAACCGTGGAGACCGTAGGCAATCATCCGGATGGTTCCGGTGAAATCGTGATCAGGACGAGGCCGAGTCGGCACGCTGACCTCAGGGTCCATGCCAGCGTATCGCCCCGGACGCTTATCGCTCGGGGAGTTCGGCGTATCGCTTTGGCCGATATCCGGGCAGGTGAGTTTGTGGAGTTGACCTATCACCATAACCTCCACGGAATGGAAGTGGAATTGATCTACGTCCGGTCGGACCCGGGAGGGTTCAGTAAAGCGCATTCGGCGTAGACCGTGAATGGGCCGGGATTCGGTTTTTGTGGCGGCCGAAGCGGCTCGGCGTTCATCCGATCGACAACGGAGAAAAAGCGGGAAACGTGCAAAAATCCGTGAAGACAGCTTTCGGCGGGAAAGAAGAGAAACAGGAAAAAAATACACCGATGGCCTTCGGGGTGACATGGCCATGGACATGCTCATTGTCCAGCTTCCACGGGGCACACGGCCGTGGTGCGATGGAACGCTGAGACTGGCCGGGTCACGACGAATCATCCCGGGCTTCGCGTGACGATGGTCAGAAATGGAGGTAGAGATCTGAGCGGGAACCTCGTACTCCCGCATGCGGGACGGGAGTTCTTGTCGGCCCTCTATGACACGCTGTTTCTGAGCGGCGATCACGTGCGGTGGTGGGACCATGGGGGATCCTGACCGCCTGGCGGCTTCACCGGAATGGTGGATTGCAGAGAGGCGGCGTCGTGCCCCCTTTCACGGCTTGGCTTCCCGCGCGATGGGATCATGAAACCGACTTTGTTCTGACTCTCGCGGGAGAGGGCGTCGTCGGACTGAAGAAAGGTCTCTCCGTGCTCGAAGTAGCAAGATGAGCCCATAGTGAGCAGCGAACAGCCAACAGCAAGCGGCAAGATCACGCATGAGGAGTTGCAAGGAGGGGTGTGATGGGAGTGTTCACGCGAGCGGTGTTCGTGGCGGTGATGAGCGGCTTAGCGGGGGCAGCGTGGGCCTACGAAGAAGTTCCGGTGCCGGAGGGAGGCGCCATCGTCGGCACCGTGATCTTTGATGGGAAGGTCCCCAAGCCGAAAGGCTACAACCTCACCACCTTGCCTGATCCGTTGTACTGCGGGCGCGTTTCCGACGGACAGGGCTGGCGTATTCTGCAACCCTTCGACGTCGGGCCCGCGGGCGAGTTTCGCGACGTGGTGGTGTATCTGGAGGGAGTCGAGAAGGGCAAGCCCTTTCCCGACCACAGCGTGCCCCAAATCCAGGCGAAAGATTGTCTCTTTCTCCCGTTCACCACGGTCGTGCGAGACAATCAATCGGTCACCGTGGTCAATATGGACCCGGTCATGCACGACATTCAGGCCTATGAGACCTCTCACTTGGGAGCGCGCGTGCTGTTCAACGTGCCGCTGCCGATGAACACCCGGCATCCACGGAACTTCAAAGATCGCAGCGAAGCCGCCCTGTACCACAAACACATGGCCGGCGCGCCCATGAAGCAATTGGTCAATTTGAGCAAGGGCCGGCGGATCTTCGTCATGCAATGCGGCTTCCACGCGTACATGGAAAGCTGGGGACTGGCCGTCCAGAACCCGTACTTTGCCAAGACCGACGAACAGGGCCGGTTCACCATCACGGATGTGCCGCCGGGCACCTACTCGTTGGCCGTTTGGCATCCGTACATTCGGACCGTGATCACGCAAACCGTGACCGTCGGTCCCAAACAGACGGTCGAAACCCGCCTGGTGGTTCCGGCCCCGACGGGACGGCTCTATGCCAACGAAGTCTTGGACCATCCGTACAACCGATACAGCGTGACGGACGAAGTGAAAAAAGAAATCGAGCCGATGGTGGAAACCCAACGTCATTGATCCGGCCAGCCCGGTCATCGTCGGGAGCGGCAGCGATCGGTTCCTTTTGCCCGAAGACCGTCGCAGGCTTCCTCTGTGCGCCCCGGAAATGGCAGATGTACTTCTCATGAGCATTCATCCGTTCACACCGATCCCGATTCGGCCAAACCGATAGGACACTTTCCAACCCCATGCTGAATTTCTTGTGGTTCGTGCTCGGGTGCTATGCGCTCGGGATCCTGTCACCCCTGTGCGTGCGCCGTCCGCAGGCGCAAGCCCTTGCCGCCCACCTGTTCGCCGCCGCTGCCGCCGGAATCGGGGTTGGGCTCGGAATCTGGGGACTGCTCTCCACAAAACCGCTTGCCGCCGCGATCGAGTCGTCCCTGCCGCTGCTCACCTTTGCGATCAGGCTCGATCCCCTTGCCTCGTTCTTCCTGCTCACCATCTCGCTCGTCGCGCTCGCCGTCTCGATCTACGCGATCGGCTACGTCCCGCACATCCGGGGCGGTGCCTCCGGGAAAGCGCTTGGCGCGCTCTACAACGCCTTCTTGGCCTCGATGACGCTGGTGGTGCTGGCCGATAACGGCTTTTTGTTCCTCATCGTCTGGGAGCTGATGTCGCTGCTCTCCTACTTCCTGGTGGTGACGGAGCATGAGAAGGCGGATGTGCGCTACGCGGGCTTGTTCTACCTGATCATGGCGCATGTCGGCACCGCCTTCATCCTGCTGGCGTTTCTGATTTTCTTCCAGCAGGCCGGGTCGTTCTCGTTCGACGCGTTCCGGCGTGTGGAGACGTCTTTGCCGGACGGGATGAAAACCCTCGCGTTTGCGACGGCGCTGATCGGTTTCGGCGCCAAAGCCGGCATCGTGCCGCTCCATGTCTGGCTCCCGTACGCCCACCCGGCCGCGCCCTCGCATGTCTCGGCGCTGATGTCCGGGGTCATGATCAAGACGGCGATCTACGCGCTGATTCGCGTCTGGTTCGATTTTCTCGGCGGACAATTCCCGTGGTGGTGGGGGTTCGCGGTGCTCGTCATCGGTGCGGTGTCGGCGCTGTTGGGCGTCATGTACGCGTTGATGGAGCATGATCTCAAAAGTCTGCTGGCCTATCACAGCGTCGAGAACATCGGGATCATCCTGCTGGGGATCGGAGCGGGCATGATCTTTCAGACATATGGGCTCAAGGAGTTGGCTGCCCTGGGTGTGCTGGCCGGGCTCTACCATACCGTCAATCATGCGATCTTCAAGGCACTCTTGTTTCTGGGCGCCGGCGCGTTGCTCTACGCGACCCATACGCGCAACTTGGAAGACTACGGAGGCTTGCTCCGTCGCATGCCCTGGACGGGGCTCTGTTTTCTGATCGGAGCGGTCTCCATTTCGGCGCTGCCTCCCACGAACGGGTTCGTCAGCGAGTGGCTCGTGTTCCAAAGCCTGTTTCTCAGTTTTCAGATTCCGACCGTGCTGCTGAAACTGGTGCTGCCGCTCGCCGCGGCGATGTTGGCGCTCACGGGGGTGTTGGCGCTCGCTTGCTTTGCGAAGGCGTTCGGCATCGCGTTTCTCGCGCTGCCCCGGAGCCCCCAGGCGCGGCGCGCGCAAGAGGTGCCGGTCTCCATGCGCCTCGGCATGGGTGCGCTAGCTGCGGTCTGCGTGCTGCTGGGGATCGGGGCGATGGTTGTGGTCCTGCTGCTGGACCGGGTCGTCGCCCCGTTCGTGGGAACGGCGATCAGCGGCAAAGTGGTGACGCTCGACGGCTGGGCCCTGGCGCCCGTGAACGTGGAGTTTTCTAGTCTCTCTCCTCCGGCGCTCGCTCTCGGCTTGATCGTCTTGTCGCTCCTGGGGCTCGCCTTGGTCGCGGCGTTCGGCGGTCTGACGCAGAAACGCTATTCCAGGACCTGGGGATGCGGGATCAACCTGACGCCCCGCATGGAATACACCGCAACCGGGTTCGTCCAGCCGATCAAGCGGGTGTTCAGCGCGATCTATCGACCCACGGTGAAATTGGAGACGGAGATGCTCGAAGAGTCCCGCTATTTCGCCAAGCGGCGCCGGTTCGAGTTCCATATCGAGCCGGTCTTCCAGAAATATCTCTATGACCCGATCGTGGCGTTGTTCTCGAGATGTGCCGACCGTCTGCGGGTCATCCAGGCCGGGAGTCTCCATCTCTACCTGACCTATATCTTTGTGACCTTGGTGGTGCTGTTGCTCTTGGCGGTTTAGAAGAACGTTCGTGCGGTTTATCTCGTTTGTCTGGTTTGTTTGGTTCAACGAAACAAACCAGACAGACCAGATAGACCAGATAGACCAGATAGACCAACTCACATGCTGCAAGCCGCTGTTCTGGTTGTTGCCCAAACGATCGTCCTCCTGATCGTTTCCCCGTTCATCGTGGGACTCATCCGCAAGGTGAAGGCGCGCCTGCAACTGCGCCGGGGGGCGAGCGTGTTCCAGCCCTATGCCGACCTTGCCAAGCTCTTTCGCAAGCAGCCGGTTGTATCCACCGCGACGTCGTGGATCTTTACCGCGACACCATACCTCGTCTTCGCCTCGACGCTGGCGGCTGGTCTCCTGGTCCCGGTCTTTACCTCCAGAATCCCGCTGAGCTTCGCGGGGAACATCATTGCGCTTGTGTATCTGTTAGCGCTGGGGACCTTCTTTCTCATCCTGGCCGGCCTCGACGCCGGCTCCGCCTTCGGCGGAATGGGAAGCAGCCGGGAAGCGATCGTGGCCTCGCTGACCGAGCCGGCCATGATCATGTCCATCTTCGCCATCGCGCTGACCGCCGGGTCCACGAATCTCTCCACCATCGTGCACAAGACCGCCTTGCTGGAAGGAATCGTGACCGATCCCTCGCCGCACCTGATGGCGCTGGCGGCGCTGTTCATCGTGGCCATCGCCGAAACCGGCCGGGTGCCGGTGGACAATCCGGCGACGCACCTGGAACTGACGATGATCCATGAAGCCATGATCCTGGAATATTCAGGCCGGTACCTGGCGCTCGTGGAGTGGGCGGCCGGGCTCAAGTTACTGGTGTTCCTCACGGTGATCGTGAACGTGTTTGCCCCTTGGGGGATCGCCACCAGCATGGAACCGGCCGCGCTCGCGCTCGGCCTCCTGGTCTATCTGGCGAAGGTCTCGGGGTTGGCTGTGGCGATCGGCGTCCTCGAATCCATGTTCGCCAAGCTCCGGCTGTTTCGCGTGACGGAATTTCTGGGGGTCGCGTTCATCCTGGCGCTTCTGGGCATGATCTTCTTCTACGTCCTGCGAGGGTAGCGTGTCACTCGTTTCTCCCGAGATCGGTTCGCAATTGGTGGATCTCTGCTCCGCGCTGCTCCTGCTGACCTGTTTCGGCATCGTGGCCCAACGGAGGCTGTCGGCCTGCGTGGACTTGTTCGCCCTGCAGTCGGGGTTTTTGGCGCTGACCGCGACCGCGGTGGCGTTTCTCACCGGCATCCACCACATCTATGTCGCGGCCGCCCTCACCGTCGTCATCAAGATCATCGTGATCCCGCGCATCCTCAAACAAGTCATCGAGCGGTTGAACGTGACGCGCGAACTGATCATGAACGTGAACATCCCGGCCGGATTGCTGATCTGCGGCGGGTTGGTGATGCTGGCCTTCTCCATCTCCCAGCCCATCATCCCGTTGGGATTCCTGCTGACCCGGGATTCGCTGGCCATCGCGTTGGCGATCGTGCTGATCGGCTTCTTCACGATGATCGCCCGCAAGAAGGCCGTCACGCAGGTGATCGGCTTCCTGGTCATGGAAAACGGCCTGTTCCTGGGTGCCACGGCGGCCGCCTACGGCATGCCGCTGATCGTGGAGTTGGGCGTGTTCTTCGACGTGCTGGTCGGCGCCTTGATCATCGGGATCTATACCCATCGGTTGCAGGACGCCTTCGACACGGTGGATACGAGCAAGTTCACGATTTTGAAGGAGCCGTGAGGCATGGCTTGGCCGCTTGTCCTCTTGGTCGCGGCGCCTCTCGTCGCCGGTGTCGCGAGCCTGCTCGCGAGAGACCGGCGCGTCGTGGACGCGCTGCAGTGCGCGCAGGCCGGCGCGCTCCCGGCGTCGGCCGTGCTGGTGGCGGGGCGCGTCGTCTCCGGCGGGGGCGTGTCGGCGGGCATCTTCTTGCAGGCCGACGCGCTGAGCGCCTGGCTTGATCTGATCATCGGCGTGGTGGGGAGCACCGGGACCTTGTACGCGGTCGGCTACATGGGCGAGGAGATGGACCGCGGCCATCTGTCCGCAAGGCGCTACCAGCGGTTCTTCTGTCTGTTCGATCTGTACCTCGCCGCCATGCTCGTGGCGGTCAATCAGGAAAACATCGCGCTCATGTGGATTGCGGTGGAAGGATCGACGCTCTCCGCCGCGCTGCTGATCGGATTCGAGCGCAGCAAGGTCGCCTTGGAGGCCGGCTGGAAATACGTGATTCTCAGCTCGGTGGGCATTGCGCTGGCCCTGTTCGGGACCATCCTCGTCTACTATTCCTCCGAACATCTGCTGGGGGTGTCGAGTGAAGCGCTGCGCTGGCTCCAATTGTATCGGGTGGCGGAAGGGCTGGATCCGACCGCCATCAAGGTGGCGTTCATCTTCGCCGTGATCGGCTACGGGACGAAGGCCGGCGTGGCACCGATGCATACCTGGCTGCCGGACGCGCACGCCGAAGCGCCGACGCCGGTGAGCGCCATGTTGTCGGCGAACATGCTGACGCTGGCGGTCTACGCCATCCTGCGGTTCAAGGCGGTGACGGACCGGGCGGTGGGACCGGCGTTCAGCGGCAGACTCCTGGTCGGACTGGGCTTGCTCTCGCTGACCATCGCGGCGGCGTTCTTCCTCGTGCAGCGCGACTACAAGCGACTGTTCGCCTATTCCAGCATCGAACACATCGGGATCGCCTTGCTGGGCTTCGGCGTCGGTGGAGCCGGAACCTTTGCGGGGGCCTGGCATCTGCTGAATCATGCGCTGGCGAAGTCTACGGCCTTCTACGGCGCAGGGCTGGTCTTCCTCCGGCACGATCACAAGTTGCTCGACCGGGTGACGGGGCTCCTCGGTCAGATGCCCCTTGCGGGCGGCGCGATGCTGGTCGCCGGTGTCGCGCTGGCCGGCCTGCCGCCGTTCGGACTGTTCGCGAGCGAAGTCTTGATCGCGGCCGG
This sequence comes from Nitrospira calida, assembly GCF_976986435.1. Lineage (NCBI taxonomy): Bacteria > Pseudomonadati > Nitrospirota > Nitrospiria > Nitrospirales > Nitrospiraceae > Nitrospira > Nitrospira calida. The sequence continues at coordinate 3,456,194 of NZ_OZ335950.1, read as the reverse complement.
GGCGTACATGGCGAGGCCGGAGCTGGCCGCCGCGTTTCTGGGGCTGCTTGCGCTGGCGTTTGCGACCTTGCTGTATCAGGTGTTCCGCATGACGCTGGGCTCGCCGGGAGACGCGGGTCGTGCGGTAGGGCCTCGGTGCCGCCTGTTCACCGGCGCCGCCGTGGGAATCAATGCGGCGCTGCTAGGCACGATCGGCCTGCACGTGCCGCCGGGGCTTGAAACCCTGCTCCGGGCGGTCGTGTCAATCCTGACTGTGGAGGCACCGTGATGGGGACGGGTGCGGCTCCGGTTGTGGTCCTTCTCGGGGCGCCGCTGCTGGCGGCTGGTCTGAGTTTGCTCACCAGGCGCGCTCAGGTGCTGCACGGGCTGAACCTGGCCACCATGAGCGCGCTGGGCATTGCCGAGACGGCCGTGGTTCAACACATCGTGGTGCGGGGACCCTTCACGGCGTTGCAGGGACTCGTCTCTCTCGATGCGCTGTCCGCCTTCATCCTGTTGATCATTGTGGGCATCGGTCTCACCTGTTCGCTCTATACGTGGTCCTACCTCGACGAGTACGTCGCGCAGGGCGCGGTCTCGCCGCGGCGGCTCAGTCGGTTCTTTTTCCTGTTTCATCTGTTTCTCTTCGCGATGATCGTCGCGACGGCGGCGAACAACCTGGGCGTGCTCTGGGTTGCCGTCGAAGGGACCACGCTGGCGACGACCTTTCTCATCGCGTTCTTCCGAACGCGTGAATCGCTCGAGGCCGGCTGGAAATATCTGATCCTCTGTTCGGTCGGGATCGCGCTAGCGTTGTTCGGGACCGTGTTGACCTATTACTCGTCGGTGCGGGTCTTAGGGGACGTCAGCGCGGCGCTGAACGTCACCATGCTTCAAGAGGTGGCCGACCAACTGGATCCGCATGTGCTCAAGCTCGCGTTCATCTTTATCCTCGTCGGGTACGGCACCAAGATCGGCCTCGTGCCCATGCATACTTGGGTTCCTGAGGCGTACAGCGAAGCGCCCGCGCCGGTCACGGCGATGCTGGCCGGCGTCTTGGAGACCGTCGCGGTGTACGCCGTCCTCCGCAGCAAGGCTGTCATGGACCATGCGCTGCCGGCAGGGTTCACGGGCAACTTGCTGATGGTCTTCGGTTTGCTCTCGTTCGTCGTGGCCGCGCTCTTCATGTTGGTCCAGCGGGACTACAAGCGCCTGTTCGCGTACTCGAGCGTCGAGCACATGGGCGTAGCGATGGCGGGATTCGGGGTGGGCGGCCCGGCCGGCACGTTCGGCGGCCTCTTTCACCTCCTCAACCACGCGTTGGCCAAGTCGCTGGCGTTTTTCTCGGCCGGCAACGTACATCGCCGGTACGCCGCCCGCGAGATCGACCAGGTGCGAGGACTGGCGACCGTTCAGCCGCTGACGGCGGCGGCCATGCTGGTCGCGGGCTTGGCGCTGGTCGGCATGCCCCCCTTCTCGATGTTCATCAGCGAGATCATGGTCGTGTCGGCGCTGGCGAATCAACGTTTTGCCTCCGATACGCTCCACCTCGGAAGGTTCCTAACCGTTACCATTGCCGATGATGTGCGCAGTCTTGTGATCGTGACGCTCTTCCTGGTGTTCGCCGTCGCCCTGTTCGCAGGATTCATGTCTCGCGTGGTCGTGATGGTCTGGGGGACTCCCCCGGACGGCGTCAGGCGCGGCGAAGGATGGGAGATCGGACACGTGCCGCTGATTGTGACGATCGCGGCGCTGGTCGGGCTTGGGATGACGATGCCGGATCCGATCAAAGGGTTGGTGGATCGAGCGGTCTCCGTGTTGCTGAAGGAATAAGAAGATGGCGGACGCAAAGGCGGCGGTCGCGTTGTTGCAACAAGCGTTTCCGAGCGCGGTGGTGGGAACCGGCGAGGTTCACGGCAAGCCGCTCGTTCGCCTCCAAGTCGATCAGGTGCCGTTGGTCGCGCACTACCTGCACACCAAGCCGGACCTCCGCGGCAGTTTGTCGCTCCTCTGGGCGGTGGACCACCGACCCCGCGAAGCGCGCTATGAGCTGTTGTACCTCTTCACGCTCGAGGAACGGCGCGATTGGGTGGTGCTCGCGACCGAGCTGTTGGGCAATTCCCGCCAGTTCCGCTCCATCACGCCGTCCGTCCACGCGGCCAAGTGGTACGAGCGCGAGATCCGCGACATGTTCGGCCTGATTCCCGTCGGACATCCGGACATGCGCCGGCTGGTGCGCCACGAACACTGGCCGAAGGGGACGCACCCGCTCAAGAAGGATTTCCGATGGGACACCGTGCTCGCCCGGGCCCAGGGGCAGTATGCCTTCCGTCACATCGAGGGCGAAGGCGTGTTCGAGGTCCCGGTCGGTCCGATCCATGCGGGGATCATCGAGCCGGGCCACTTCCGATTCTCCGTCGCCGGGGAGCCCATTATGCAGCTTGAAGTACGCCACTTCTGGAAGCATCGCGGGGTCGAGAAGCTGTTCGAACAGATGACCCTGACGGACGCCGTCTCGCTGGCGGAACGGGTGTCCGGGGACACGACCGTCGGCCACGGTCTCGCCTACTGCCAGGCGGCCGAAACGCTGCTGGGGATCGAGGTGCCGCCCCGCGCTCGCTATCTCCGCAGTCTCTTCCTCGAGCTGGAGCGCATCCACAATCATCTGGGCGACGTCGGCGCGATCTGTAACGATACCGCCTATGCGCTGGCCCACGCGCATTGCGGCCGGATGAAGGAGCGGATCCTGCAGCTCAACGATCGGTTGGCCGGGTCGCGATTTCTGCGCGGCGTGATCTGTCCGGGCGGCGTCGGCCTCGATCTGAGCGAGCGGCAACTTGAGGATGTGGTGGCGGAACTGGACGCCATCGAGCCCGATTTCGCCGAGCTTGAACGGATCCTATTCGCCAATGCCTCGCTGACGGACCGGTTGGAGACGACGGGTGTGCTGACTGAACAGATTGCCTGGGACCATGCCGTGGTGGGGGTTGTGGGCCGGGCCTCGGGCATCGATCGGGACATCCGGCGCGATCGTCCGTTCGCGGCTTACACAGAGCTTCAGCCAAAGGTAGCGCTCTATCGATATGGGGATGTCCGCGCTCGGATGCGCGTCCGGATGGACGAGATACATGAATCAATGAGACTCATTCGGGAGATCCGCCGGCGAATCCCGTCCGGGTTGGTGACAGCGACGCCGAGCCGAACACCGGGAGCGGGAGAATGGGCGTTGTCCGCGGTTGAAGGCTGGCGAGGTGAAATTCTCTACATGGTCATGGCCGGCACAGGCGGGCGGATTCACCGATGCAAGGTGCGTGATCCCTCGTTCGTGAACTGGCCGGCAATCCAATGGGCGGTCTTAGGCAATATCATCCCGGATTTTCCGCTGATCAACAAAAGCTTCAATTTGTCGTATGCGGGGAATGACTTATGAGGAAGAGCGGGTAGCTGGCAGAGAGCAGCCTGAGGTTGCCGGCCCTACGCTGCTGGCTGGTCGCGAATCCAGGAGATTCTATGAATAGGGCCCCCTTTCAATTGGTTGACAGGCGAGGCACGAAGGCCCGACTGTCTGCGGTGAGCGATCACCACCAATGAAAGGGGCAGCGTATGGTGTACGTCGGATTGGATGTCAGTGGCAAGAGCCTGGTGGTCTATGCGGTCAATGAACGGAAACAGCGCGTGTTCGCGGGGGAGCAGCCGGCCTCCCGGGCGGGACTGCGCGCGCTGCTGCGACAGGTGGGCCTCGGGGCCAAACTGGTCGCCTTCAAGGCGGGCAATCAGATGAAGTGGATCGCGGAGACCTTGCAGACGCTGCCGGAGGTCCAGGTGCATGTGGGGCATCCGAACGAGGTGAAGTGGATCACCGAGAGTCGGGGCAAGACGGATCGGGTGGATGCGAAGAAGCTGGCGGAGCTGGCCCGAGCGGGGATGTTGCCGCGAGCCGTGCATGTGGTAGAGGGGCCTGTCCGGGAGCTGCGCGAGTTGGTGAGTGCGCGGCAGCAACTGCAGAGCAAGCGCATCGCGCTGATCAACACGATCCGGGGCGATGTGTACCAAGAAGGGTATCGGCTCCCAGAGAAGTTCTTTGCTGGCACGACCTGGCAGGCGAAGCTGGCGCGGCTGCCGGTGAGTGCGCCGCTGAAGCTGATCATGCAGACGTTCATGGCGAGCATCGAGGCGTTGAGTGCGGCGGAGCGGCAGCTCACGGCTCGGCTCGAGGCGATCGAGGATCCGCGCTGTCCCCTGCTGGAGAGCATCCCGGCCATTGGGCCACTGTCGGCCCGGGTGTTGGTGAGCGCATTGGACGAGGCCCAGCGGTTTGAGGATAGCAAGGCCGTGGCGAACTATGGGGCGCTGGCCCCGACCATCTATCAGAGTGGGGCAGTCCGGCCATGAGGACGGATCAATCGGGATGGCCGGGGCGAGGTGCGACGCGTGCTCCTGCAGTGCGCGCATACGGTGGCGCGGATGAAGAGCCACGGGGCCAAGCCCTTGCAACGATTCTTCGCCCGCATCGCCCGCCGACGAGGGAAGAAGATCGCGGTCGTGGCCTTAGCGCGGAAGCTGCTGACCACGGCCTACGGCGTGCTGAAGTCCGGCGAGCGCGATGATCCGCGCAGGCTCGAGCCCGCGACCGCGTAGCATGCGAGAGACCGTCGGATCAGGTTGGCGCACCCTGATGGACAAGCAAGGACAGTGAGCCCGCATGTGCCTTGAGGCACGCACCTCGTTCTGGAGATTGGGCGGCTGTCTTTGAACCGGAAGGTTGGGCGACCCGAGCCCGCATGGGAGGTTAACGGTCCATCATATTATTAGTCAGGGCCTTGTGTTCCCTGTTGACAGAGGCCCTATTCATGGGAGGAAACGATGTTTCGCATTCTGAAAAAAAGCCTGAAAACCGGTGTGGTGACCGGCCGATATGCTGAGCCAGTCCAGGCACAGATGCCGCCCGATGCGGCAGCGGTGGAGAAAAGCCAACCTTTCCGCCGCTCGCTGGCGATCCGGGAGGTGGACACCGGCTCCTGTAACGCTTGTGAGATGGAAATGAACGCGCTGATGAATCCGGTGTACGACGTCGAACGCTTCGGCATCCACATCGCGGCATCGCCGCGGCATGCCGATGCCCTGGTCGTCACCGGGCCGGTGACGGTGAACATGGAGCGGGCGCTGAAGGACGCCTATAAGCAGACGCCTGATCCGAAGGTTGTTATCGCCCTCGGTGACTGCGCGATCACCTGCGGCGTCTTTAAAGGCAGCTACGCCGTGACCGGTCCGGTTGAGAAACACGTGCCGGTGGATGTGCGGATCCCCGGGTGCCCGCCGAGGCCGGCGGAGATCCTGAAGGCGTTGGAAGCACTTCGCGGGCTTTCCTCCAACAATGTGACCTCAGACTAGCCTCCTTCTACTCAGCAATTCGGCACATTCATCCTTCTGGGGACCCTTCTAATCCAGCACGCAGAACACTGTCCCATCTCTCCTCACTTTTCTTCTTCGTGTGTCCAAAACAATAGACAGCCTAACCGATTGAAACTGCAAGGCTGCCGTCGGGGCGTACCCCGACACTGTCTAAGACCGTGGAAAAGCGCCCCGTCACCGCCTTCGGCGCCGTTCGCCCAATCATTCGAAAAGTCCGCTCCTACACGGCAGAAGATCGCGTTTCCCACAATTCCATGTTGTTCGGCACGCCGGTTGCCCACATGGAGAGCGCTGGTGAAGGCGCGGGTGATTTTGGACCGGCCTCCGAATGACCCTTGAACCTCTGCAAAGAGGGCCCTTCACCAGCTCTTTTCAGCAAGCGAAGGCGAGCAGCGAAGAGCTGAGAGCCAAGGCCGGAAAGAGGAGGGAGAAGGGTGACCGCACTTCATTCTTCATGTCGCAATGCGCTCGGGATTGTCTCATCGTTGCTACTCGCTATCAGCTTTCGGCTGTTAGCTCATTTTAACAAGGAGGCCGCATTATGAAGTGGTCGTATTTCCATGAACAACGCGGGCACGGTCGTCGAGGAACGACCCGGTGCTTGCAGGCCGCGGTCTTGGCGGGTGGGCTGATCGCTTCGCCGTGGCTGTTGGCCGCGGAGCCGGGAGGAACGTCCCATCAGGGACACGCCACGCCCGTGGCAATGCCAGGCTGGACTCAGACGTTGAAGGGCCAGACCGTAGTCGAGGACACCATCGAAGGGCGGGCCGATCGCTCCGAAAAGATCGAGCTGCAGCACCATCGGCTCATGCGCCGGCTCGAAGAGCAAGCGCAGAAAGACGCCCAGGCCCAGCAGACTTCTGGCCTGTTCAACAACATGTCCATGATGCACCAGTACATGGGCCAGGATGGGAGCAGTTTTCTGCTGGCCACGGACCCAACGAAGGGAGAGCCGGTCCTCAGCACCGGCGGGCGCTGCCCAGCCGGCGTGCCGACCAAGCATTACGATGTCTCGATGATCAACGTCGAGATCACGCTGAACCGGTGGTTGGATTATTATCCCGGCTACATGTACGTCTTGACCGAGAACATCGACAAAGTGCGAGCGGAGGAGGCGCGGAACAAGGCGGCTCGGGAGAAAGAAGGCTTTGATCCGGGCGCCGTGTCCACCGGGTTGCAGGGGGATTACATCCAGCCCCTCGTTCTCCGTGCCAATCAGGGCGATTGCGTGAAGATGACGCTCCGCAATCAAATGGAGGACGAGGAGGGAAGCCTGTTCATCCAGGCGTCCAGCATGGTCGTCAGTGCGACTGGCAAGCCGGCGACCACAACCAATCCGGACGCCATCATTCCTCCGGGCAAATCGCAGGAGTTCGAGTGGTACATCCACCCCCACATGCAGGAAGGCGTGCGGCAGTTTCACTCCTGGAGCCATGACCGCGAACTGACCGTGTTGGGGCTGTTCGGTGCGTTCGTGATCGAGCCGAAGGGGTCCAAGTATCTCGACCCGCTCGGCACCGGTCCCGCCCCCGAAGCGAAGAGCGGCTGGCAGGTCATGATCGACAACGGCACCGGACCAGACTTCCGCGAATTCGTGATCTTCTATCACGAAATCGGCGACGAAGCGTTCCGTCCGTTGAACAAGAAGGGCGACTTCTTGCCGCAGCGCGATCCGCTGACCGACGCGTATCGGCCGGGTGGCCGCGCGTTGAACTACCGCAGTGAGCCCTTCGGCATCGACCAGATGCATCTCCAACACGAGTACTTCGGGTTCGAGGACGAGTCGTTGGCTTACAGCGCCTATACGTTCGGCGATACGCCGACCACGATTCCACGCGCCTATTTGGGTGATCCGGTCAAGTGGCGGTTGGTGCACGGCGGCTCCGAAGTCTTCCACTCCCACCATCCCCACAGCGGATCGATCCGCTGGCAGCGCAGCCCGGCCACCGAACCCAATATGCTCTGGGCGGCCGGTCAGGACGGGCCGGTGAAGTATCCGGTCATTCGGACCAAGTCGGACCGGGTCGACGTTGAGGTCATCGGGCCCTCCGAAGCCTTGGACTTAGAGCCGGAATGCGGTGCCGGTCAATGCCAGCACCTGGCGGGCGAGTTCCTGTTCCATTGCCATGTGGCGCATCACTATGTGGCCGGCATGTGGGGCTACGGGCGTGTGTACAACACGCTGCAGGTCGGCCAGGGCCATACCGATACCATGCCGGATCTGCGGGAATTGCCGGATCGGCTGGGCCGGATGAAGCTCGGCGTGACCTCCGACAAGCTGATCGGCACGACCGTGGATTGGTTTGGCAAGAAGTTCAAGATCGTCGATAAGAACCAGAAGACCAACTGGAAGGCCAATCCCGCCGTCGTGAACATCAAGGACTGGGTCGAGATGTTCCTGCCGGCGCAGGGCAAGCCCGGCCATACGGACGACGAGCGTGGCCAGGTCATGGCCTATGACGCGACCGTGTGGGACTGGGTCTGGAGAGGGAATGTCGCCTACGGCGAGCGGGAAAGTACCGCCAAGAACCCGAAGTACCTTGCAGCCGAGAAGTGGGACGAGAGCACCAGGCCGCCCATTCTGTTCGACCCGACCACGGGTAAGTTGGCCTGGCCGTTGTTCAAGCCGCACTTCGGCAAACGCGTGCCGTTCTCCGCGAACCACAATGGCGCGCCCTGGTTGGAGCCGATCCACCAGGATGAAAACGGCGAGCGGACCAGCGAACCGGCCAAGCCTGGCGAGCAGGGCCGGTGGAGTCTGTGTCCGGACAACGCCAATCAGAAGTTCTACAACCTGCACTTTATCCGGCTCCCGATCACCCTGGCCAAGAAGCAGGGGAATGAGCCGCCGATCGTGGATAAAGACGGCCTGATCTACGTCTTGCACGAGGAAGAACGGCTGATCAGGGCCAACGACGATCTGAAATATCCCGCAGTCATTCGCGCCAATGTGTATGACTGCGTAGACTTAGTGTTGACGAGCGAGTGGGACGATGACGACTTCACGAACTTCCAGGCGTCCAAGATCAACATTCACCCGCATTTCTTCCAGTTCGACACGGGGAACTCAGATGGGGTGATTTCCGGATTCGAGTACGAAATGTCGGTCCGGCCTTTCACCATGTGGGGGAAGAAGACTAAGCACGGATTGCCTGCGCCGATGGTGGCGAAGCTCAAGAGCGCGGTGAAAGCCGGAGCGACGTCCATCAAGATCGAGATGGCGCCCGGGGCCACGCCGTTCCACGTCAACACCGAGGTGATGGTCGGGATGGACTGTGTGGAGAAGGGTGACGATCCCACGGCTTCGCTGCCGCGGGATAAGAGCTGTTCGGAAGTCGCCCGGATCAAAGAAATCAAGGGCGATACGATCACGTTCTTTAAGCCCTTGAAGCACAACCATCCGGCGAACGACTTGGTGTCGCCGGAGTTCGTGCGCTATCGCTGGTGGGTGGACGTGGACATGGGAACCGTGTTCTGGCATGACCACGCGTTCGGCGCCACGACCTGGCCGCACGGCGGGTTCGGGGTGACGATCGTGGAGCCCTACGGATCCACCTACCATGATCCGAAGAACGGCAAGCTCGTCTGGAGCGGGCCAATCGCGGACATCCACACCACGGAGCCGATCGGCGCCGGCGTGAGCGGAAGCTTCCGGGAATTGATGGTGTCGATCCATGACACCGTACCCCATACCGTAAACATCATCCAGGCGGGCAATCCGCCCGGACAACCGGTCGAAGTCGCGCTGGAAGCCGGCAAGACTGTGTCCTTCCAAATGCCGGAGAAGATCCTCATGGCGCCCAACCCCTATATCAACGGGGGCACGCATACGACAGGGAGCGGCATGAACTTCCGCGCCGAGCCCTTTGCGCAGCGATTGGCCAACAATCCGGATACCTCGAAGCTGTTCAGCAGCGCGATCCACGGCGATCCGGATACGCCGCTGTTACGGGCGTACGTCGGCGACACGCTGGTGTTCCGGTTGCTGCATCAGCTCATGAACGAGTCGCACGTCTGGACGCTGTCCGGGCACACCTTCTTGACGGAGCGGTTCGCCGCGGACGCCAATCGGAAGTACTCGATCCACGTGGGGATCGCCGAGCGGTACGATCTGGTGACCAAGGCTGGCGGCTTCCAGGGCATGCCGGGCGACTACATCCACTTCAATGGCCGAACCTCGCACTTCGCCGAAGGCGGATGGGGCATCGTCCGGGTGCTGGACAAGCCGGTGCCGGATCTCATGCCGCTGCCGTCCGGGACGAAACCGTTCGAAATTCCCCCGGTGCCCAAATCGGTCTGTCCGGCCGACGCTCCGGTGAAAACCTTCAACGTGGTGGCGATGGACCGTCCGTTGAAGCTGAACCCGAAGGCGCCGGACGCGATCGAGGTGGACTTCGAGCGGAAGATCGAAATGACCGTGCCGGAAGGGAAGATCTTCGCGCTCGAGGAGGAAGTCACCAAGGTGGCGTCGGACGTGATGCCGCACCCGCTCACGCTGCGGGTGAACCTGGGCGACTGCATCAAGGTGAACCTGAAAAACAAGATGAAGAACAGCCGGGCGTCGTTCTTCGCGCCAGGGCTGGCCTTCGATCCGAGAGACTCACTCGGCCTCAACGTCGGGAACAACCCCGGCGATCAGACCATCGGCCCAGGCGAGAGCCGGACCTACACCTACTACGCGCATCCGGCGAACAAAGAGACGACGTCGCTGGTGTGGGACGGCGGCAACATCGTGACGAATCCGCGCAACGGCTTGTACGGGGCGATCATCGTCGGGCCGCGCGGATCACAGTATCGCGATCCGGTGACCGGCCAGGACATTTCGCTCAAGAACGCCTGGCGCGCGGACGTGATTATCGACCGGAGCCTGCCGGAGAACGCGGGCAAGGTGAACTACCGGGATGTAGCTCTCTTCTTCCAGGATGAGGACAACATCATCGGCACCGCGTTCATGCCCTACGTCCAAAATGTCGCGGGGTTGACGGCGGTCAATTACCGGGCGGAACCGTACAAGTTCCGCGAGGAGCAGGGCTGCACGCTCGGCCGGATCTTCCAGCCGTGCGCGGTGGATAAGCCCGAGGATCCGGCCACGCCGATCATCGAGGCGCATGCCGGTGACCCGGTGCGGATCCATGTGATCGGCGCCAACAGCGAGCAGAACGGCATGTTCACCATCGAGGGCCACGAATGGCCGATCGAGCCCTACATGCCGGGCGCCGATATGATTAGCGTGGTGGAGTACGCCGGATCGGAGACCTTGGATGTCTTCCTCCGGGGCGGCGCAGGAGGTCCGTACCGTCAAGTGGGCGACTTCGTGTGGTCCAATGCACGGCTCCCCTACGCGCAGTCCGGACAGTGGGGCTACTTCCGGGTGCTGCCGGCTGGTGATCAGCGACTTCTTCCGCTGAACGGTGCCGGCGCCGGCATCAAGCGTGCGGAGGTCGAACCGGCGGCGATCCCGACCGCGATGAATAAATGAATGAAGGAGGGGAGGCGCGGGAGCGGTCACTGCTCCCGCGCCATTACAAATCGGAACGAAGAAAAAAGAAGCAAAGGTCAAGGCAAAGCGGGCGGGGGAGCTACCGAAAATCAGCGTGGCTTCCCCTGTCTTGTCTCAAGGCGGCTCGTAGCTCTCGGTTGAAAGCCAACTCTTCTAGCTAGAAGGGGAACTGCGGAATGGGGGGAAGGCAACAGGTGTACACCACGGGTTTCCTGGCGGTCGTGTTCGCCTGCTTGCTTGGTGCGAGTGGGGTGTCGGCCTACGAAGAGGTCACCGTGATCGACGGCGGGACCCTCACCGGCACGGTGATGCTCGAGGGGAAAGTCCCCAGGCCGAAAGGCTACAACCTCGCCACACTACCTGATCCGGTGTATTGCGGTCGGATCTCCGACGGGCGGGGCTGGCGATTGTTGCAACCATTCAACGTCGGCGCTCACGGCGAATTCCGGCAGGTTGTGGTGTACCTGGAATCGATCGACCGAGGGAAGCCGTTCGGGCCGTTTACACCGCCGCGTATCGAGGCGATCGACTGCCGATTCCTCCCGTTCGTGACCGTCGTCCGCGATCAACACGACATCGTAGTGGTGAATATGGATCCCGCGATGCACGACATCCAGGCCTATGAGACCTCGGATCTTGGGCCGCGGGTGCTGTTCAATGTGCCGTTACCGATCAGTTCGAAATATCCGCACGAAGCCGGACTCAGCGCACATTTCCACAAGCACTTCGCCGGTACGCCGGTAACCCAGGTTGTGAGAATGACCAAAGGGCGGAAGGTGTTTGTCATGCAGTGCGGCTTCCACGCTTATATGGAAGCCTGGGCGCTGGCGGCAGACCATCCCTATTATGCGGTGACGGACAATGAGGGGCGGTTCGAACTGACCGACATTCCCCCAGGCAGATATACTGTGAAAATCTGGCATCCGTATCTCCGGGAACCGGTGGAGCAGGCTGTCACGATCGAGCCGAGGGGACAGACCGGCGTGACCTTGCAGGTCCAGTCGCCCAAGGGGCGCCTGTATGCCAATCAGATAGTGGACAGTCCCTACATCCGGTATCAAATCACGCAAGACGTGCAAAGCCAGATCGTGCCGACGCTGGAGAAACAGAGCTATGAATGAGGGCGGCGAGGGGCACGAGGCGAGAGGCACAAGGGAGCAAGGCAAGAGCCGTGACTTGGACAGACGGGACGGTCCGTACGTTATGTTGCCTGTTGGCCTTTTGCTTCGTGCTCCTGATCCCTAGCCCGAATATGGCCGACCATGACCGTCCGAAACGGCCACCGCTGTGGACCCCGCTTTTTGAAGCCGAGCGACTCGCTGCAATGGACGTGCCGGACGAGATGGTCATTGTACCGGCGGGCTGGTTTCTAATGGGGAGCGACCCCAAGGTGGACCGTGCCGCCGGGCCCCAGGAGCAACCGCAACGGCTTGTCTATCTGGACACGTTCTGGATCGATCGTTACGAGGTGACGAACGTGCAGTATCTCCGCTATGTCCTCGCGACGGGCGCCGACTGGCCTCCCTATTGGAGAGAAGAGCCTTTTCCGGAAAAAATGGCCTTGCATCCGGTCATCGGCGTGAACTGGCGGGAGGCGGACGCCTATTGCCGGTGGGCAGGCAAGCGATTGCCGACCGAAGCGGAATGGGAGAAAGCGGCGCGGGGAACGGACGGCCGCATCTTTCCCTGGGGCAACGAGCCGGCCGGGTGGCTCAAGAGCAACATCGCCCATCCCGGTTCAAAGCGCGGCACGAAGTATCCGCCGCTCGCCAACGTCAACCGCTATGACCGGGGAGTGAGCCCATATGGCGCGTATCAGATGGCCGGCAACGTGAGCGAGTGGGTGGCCGACTGGTTCGATCCGGAGTATTACCGCCGCGGCGAGACGCGCAACCCGACCGGTCCCTCGCACGGCACCGACAAAGTGTTCCGCGGCGGTTCCTGGAATGAAGACCCGGAGGTGGCCCGTTCGGCCGGACGCAACGCCGCCGTGCCCGACCACCGGAGTTATCTCATTGGATTTCGATGCGCATGCGATGCACGTGAAGCGTGAAGCGCGGGCCGAACTACGATGATCCTGCCTGTGCGAAGACGCTTCACGGACGACGAGAGACGAACCAAGGAGGCCGACACATGAACAGGGATGACTCCGGCGGATGGGCGAGGGCCAATCAGGTCGTGAATGTGCTCCTCGCCGTCGGCGCCGCGCTAGCTCTGGCAAGTCTCGCCTGGGGACTCGACACGCAGGACATCACGGTCGAATGGACGCCGGAAGGCAAGCAGCTCGCGCTCAAGCGGGTGGCGACATGGCCGGTAAAAGAGGAAATGGTCTTGGTGCCGGCCGGAGAATTTCTCATGGGCAGCGACAAGCGCGTCGACCGCAACGCCTATCGCGCCGAGTTGCCGCAACGCCGGGTGTACCTCGACGCTTTCGAGATCGACAAATACGAGGTCACGAATCTCCAGTATTTGAAATTCGTGCTGGCCACTGGTCGTAATCCGCAAATTGACTGGCGGTATGACGGCGGTAACTTTCAGGAAAGCATGGCTTACCATCCGGTGATGCACGTCACCTGGTACGACGCGGACGCTTATTGCCGGTGGGCGGGCAAGCGATTGCCGACCGAGGCGGAGTGGGAGAAGGCCGCGCGTGGGGAGGACGGGCGGATTTATCCCTGGGGCAACCAGACGGCAGGGTTGAGCCGCGCGAATTTCGGGCGATCGGGTCTCTCCGGCCCTGTGCGAGACCGACCGGAGCGGCTCCTGCTGTACCCGCCCATCATCGCGGTGGACAAGTACGAAAACGCGGTGAGCCCGTACGGTGTGCATCAGATGATCGGCAATGTGGCGGAGTGGGTGGCGGATTGGTACGACAAGGATTATTACGCCGTCGCGCCGGATCGGAACCCGAGAGGTCCGGAGCACGGAACCCAAAAGGCCTTCCGTGGCGGCGGCTGGATCGACAGCACCACGACTATGCGGGCGGCGATGCGTAACGGCGCCGACCCGAACACGAAGATGAACTGGCTGGGCTTCCGCTGCGCGCGGGATGTGGCGCCGAAAGCCAGGCCAGTGGCGACGGAAGGGACCGCGCGGTAGCCGAGAACGAACCGCTCGGAAAAGCGCTCTGCTTTCTTCATTACCGGCTATGTGCTGCTCGCTGTTCGCTGACGGCTGAGGGCACCCGTTCAAGGGGCATGGTCAAGCAATCGCTCATCGGGAGGCCACGATGAAGGCGCTCGCTCTAGACGTCGAGTCGAGTCTCAAACGGGTGATCGAGGCGGTGGATCTGGAGCCGGCCCACAACGCCTATTGGTTGCAGAACGAGTTCCTGCTGCTCGAACACTTCCTGCCAGCGGATTTGGTCGAGGTGTTGATTGCGGAAGCGAACGATCTCCGCTCCGCCATCAACCGCAATTACGTCCCCGGGCATAAGAAGGGGGGCAGCGTCAGCTTCTATGCGATCCGGGACAAGGCGCCGATTATGCTCACGCTGTACCGATCGCCGGCGTTGCGCTCATTGTTGAGCGGTCTGACCGAATCGCGTCTGTTGCTCTGTCCGGAAGACGATCCCCATTCCTGCGCCCTCTATTTCTATACCGAGCTGGGCGATCATATTGGCTTTCACTACGACACCTCCTATTACAAGGGAAAGCGCTATACGGTCCTGATCGGACTGGTGGAGCGGTCAGAACACTGCCGGTTGGTCGCGAGGCTCTATCAGAACCAGCCGGAGCGGGAAATTCGAGAAATGCGGATCGCCATGGAGCCAGGAACCGCGGTGATCTTCAACGGCGACAAGCTGTGGCACGCTGTGACGCCGTTGGGCAAGGGAGAGGAGCGCGTCATCCTCACCCTGCAATACGTCACGAATCAGGAGATGGGGCCCTTCAAACGGATGTTCTCCAACTTGAAAGACGCCTTCGCCTATTTCGGGCCGGCGGTGCTGATGCGGAGCAAACCAGCGAAACGGTGACACGATCGTTGCCACGATGCGGAGGGCCGCCATCGGTCATGGAACGGCAAGTTATTTCGCTGACCGTCAGGATTCCGGAAACCGAGGCGGCGTTACTCTCCGCGGCCATTCCCTTGGCCCATTTGGCGCCTCGTTATCAGCTCATCGAAACGGAGGGAGCCCCTCGCGCGCACGTGGCGCATTTTCCGGATCTGCCTGCGGAGATCTATCAGGCCGCCAGGCTGATCGGCGAAGCGCTCAACCTACCGCAGGTCAGTGTGACGATCAATTCGCGATCCGTCGTGAATCTGTCCAAGTTCTTAAGTGTGTTGCTGTGTTACGCGGAAAGTCTCGGAGAGCAGGACAAGGAGGCCTATTGTGCCCGGCAGGCGGATCGGATCGGCGAAGCGGCGGGCTGTCCCGTGTGGACCTGCCATGCGCGCTGTCCGTTCGTGTGCGCGCGGTGTCTGCAATTGGTTCGCAATGCCGGCGCGACGCCGGTCGAGGAGCAACTCAGGACGATCGCGGTGCTTGCGGAGGTGGATTGGTGTCCGAATCTCAAATGGCATAACTGACAACGGCTCGGGGCCGGCCGGGCAATCATGCATCACACAAGAGGAGGTCACGCATGATCGACGGCAGGCTCAAGGGAGTATTATTCAAATCTGTTGGGGGGGTTCTCACGGGGCTCGGCATCGCCCTAGCGACGCTTCCGCTGGCGTGGGCGGAAGAAACCGGCAACATGGTGGTCTTCAAGGGCGGGTTCATGCGGCTTAATAGCGACCGGGGTGGGGAAATTTTTACCGATACCCAAAATGCTCTGGGGATCGGGCGGAACGACAATGCCTACGGCTGGTATGTGGGCGCCTGGTTGGACAACGTCCTCACGAAGGACACGTGGGGGATGATGAGCGGCGTCTGGGCCGTCGGGGAAATCGGGGTGCAGTTCAACCGGCTGGCGTCGAAGACGGTGACAAGTGCAGTGCCGACCGTCACCGCGCTAGCGGGGACCCCGCTGGGAGGCGGCACCACCCCCGCCAAGACGCAGCTTACGATGGTCACCATCGACATTGCCCCGAAGCTCAAATTCATGGAGGGTAGCGCCTTTCGACCCTGGATCATCCCCATTGGCTTGGACATTCATGTCATCAGTCCGCCCTCTAACCAAACTCAGTACCTGGATGTGGGTGTCCAGTTTGGAGCCGGATTCGAGTATCGCGTCTGGAAGGCCTTTCATCTCGGCGCCGATGTCCGCTATCACCTGGCGGCCAACATGACCAATACCGAGAACAGCTATTTCCAAGTCGGACCCTATGTCGGGATTGCATTCTGATGCAATAAGTCGCGAATAGCTGGTGGCAAGTAGCGGATAGCTGTGGGTTCGAACAGTCTGAGCCCTGTCATGTCCAACACCTGCCGGCGATTTGCGACCAGCTTGCTGATGGAAGAGGGGAATGAGCGGTGACCAGCTCAGCGGACAAGGTGAGGCTGTTCCTCCTGTCACCTTGTCCGTCCCCGTCGGTTGGACTGGCGAGTAGCTTACGAGGCGGCTCTCTGTTCGCGTAAGCCATGATGCGTCCTCCACCACCGTGTCTGGTCTACTGGGAGCTCACCAAGCGCTGCAATCTGCGCTGCGCCCACTGCCGGGCGGTGCCGGAGGCGGACACCGATCCGCGCGAGTTGAGCACGCCGGAGGGCTTCCGGCTGATCGACGAACTTGCGCTGATCGGCCGGCCTCTGCTGGTGTTCACCGGCGGGGAGCCGCTTCTCCGGGATGACCTCTTTGTCTTGGCCGGCTATGCCCGGCGTCGCAGCGTGCCCTCGGCACTCGCCACGAACGGCACCTTGGTCTCCCGCGCGATGGCCAAGCGTATTGTCACGGCGGGTTTCAGGCGGGTGTCGATCAGCCTCGACGGGCCTAATGCGGAGACACACGATGCCTTCCGCCGCGTGGCCGGTGCCTTTGATGCGGCGGTGGACGGATTCATCTATCTCAAGGAACTTGGGATGTCCCTGCAGGTCAACACCACCGTGACGTACCATAACCGAGACCAGTTGGAAACGATCTATGAGCTGGTCCGCAAGCTCGGCGCTGACGCCTGGCACCTGTTCTTGCTGGTCCCGGTCGGCTGCGGGCTAGAGATCGATTCATCCCTGCAACTGACTCCACATGACTATGAGGCGGTGTTGTGGTGGATCGACGAGGTGGCCGAACGGGAGACCATGGAGATCCGCGCCACCTGTGCGCCGCATATCCAGCGTGTCCGCCTCCAACGGCAGGCGCTCGCGGGGCGTCATGCGTCGATCGCGAAGCGTGAAGCGTCTGAAACAGAAGCCCAAGAGACACGTCACGGAGCGCGGGTGACGAGCCAGACCCGCCGCGGCTGTCTGGCCGGCAGCCGGATCTGCTTCGTCTCGCATCGGGGCGAGGTGTTTCCGTGCGGCTACCTCCTGGTTCAGGCTGGCGATCTGCGGCGGCAGACCTTTGCCCAAGTCTGGGCTGATTCGCCGGTGTTCGCCGATCTCCGGGATCCTGAACGCCTCATGGGGAAGTGTGGGCGGTGCGAATACCGGATCGTCTGCGGTGGCTGTCGCGCCCGCGCGTTCGGCCGGACCGGCCACTACCTGGGCGAAGAGCCGGCCTGCCTCTATCTCCCCCAACCGACGCTCACCGGATAAGGGGAAGCGGCGCAAGCGCCATGACCCGATGGGACCAGTCCCCATGCGGTTGGCCTCCTATTTGTTCACCCGGCTGTATGAGCTTGGCGCGGCTCATGCTTTCGGGATTCCCGGTGATCTCATCCTGCCGGTGTACACCGAAGTAGAGCACGGTCCGATCCGACCGATCCTGACCACCCACGAACCCTCCGCCGGATTTGCGGCCGATGCCTATGCCCGCCTCAAAGGGATAGGGCTGGCCATCGGCACCTATGGGGCCGGCGCCCTCAACATGGTGAATGCCGTCGCCCAGGCCTACGCCGAGAAATCGCCGATGGTGGTCCTGAGTGGGGCGCCTGCTCTGGCCGGTCGTAGGCCGGAACTGTTGATCCACCATAAGGTCAGGACCTTCGAGACCCAGCGGCGCATCTACGAACAGCTCACCGCAGCCGCGGTAGCGCTGGAGGACCCGGCGAGGGCGTCCGCGGACATCGACCGCGTCATCGACGCGGTGCGCTGGGAGAAGCGGCCCGGGTATGTGGAGATCCCCTGCGATCTGGTCGGGGTCGATATCGGCGAGCCGAGCGCGGCCGCTGTTCCGGTCCGAGAACGGGACGAGGCAGCGTTGACCGAAGCAATGCAGGAGATCACGACCCGCTTGAACCGCAGCCGCCACCCGGTCATCCTCGCCGGGGTCGAGATTATGCGATTAGGACTCAGAGATCGACTGATCCAACTCGCCGAGCGGTACGGGCTCCCCGTCTCGACCTCCTTTATGGGCAAAGCCGTCTTCCCGGAACACCATTCGCAGTTCATCGGAACGTATATGGGCGCGGCCGGCCATCCTTATTCGCATCGGATGGTCGAAGAGGCCGATTGCCTCCTGATGTTAGGCGCCTGGCTTACCGATACCGAGACCGGCTTGTTCACGAGCGCGATCAAGCGGGAAGCCGTGATTCAAATCCTGGCCAATGACACCGTGATCAGCCATCATCGCTATGAGCGGGTCGGATTGGTCGAAGTGATGACATCGCTGCTTGCGGGAAGGGCGATCGCGCCGCGGACGTTCAAGAACGAGTATGTGCCCGAGAGGCCAGGCTCGCGCGGAGGCTCGCTGATCGACGACGTCTTTACGGAATTGAGCCATCTGGACGATCGGCGCTATGTGTTCACGACCGATGCAGGCGATTGTTTGTTCGGTTCGGTGGAACTCAACGCGGAGCTCATCCTGAATCCGGGCTACTATGCCAGCATGGGCTTCGGCGTGCCGGCTGCGCTGGGCGCCGGTTTGGCCCTGCCCGACCGCCGGCCGATCGCCCTGGTGGGCGACGGCGGATTCCAGATGACTGGGATGGAGATCGCCACGTTGGTGCGATACGGGGTGCATGCCGTGGTGATCGTGCTCAATAACCGGGGGTATCGCAGCCTGGAAGCCTTAGGCGCTCCGCCGACCGTGTGCGAGATTCCCTCGTGGGACTATGTGGCAGTCGCCGAAGCGCTGGGCGCGATCGGCGTGCGCGTGAGCACGCGGACTGGGTTTCGAAGCGCGCTCCATGCCGCCTGCGAGAGGCCGGGCGTAACGCTCATCGACATCCTGGTCGATCCCTCTGACCGTTCGTCCACACTCGATCGCCTTCGGGCGGCGATCCGCTCGCGGCGCGCGACCAACGACTCTACGAGGAACGGTTCAGGATCCACCTGGTCTGGTCGGTTGGAAACGGCTGCGTGATGGTGTTGGTGGTCTGGCTTCATCTGCTCGCGGCGGTCAGTTGGATCGGCGGGATGGTGTTCCTCTCCCTTGTGCTGGTGCCGGCACTCAGGCGTGAAGGCGTGTCGTCCCAGCGGACGGCGCTGTTCCGGGTCATCGCCTTTAGGTTTCGGGCTGTCGTGTGGTTTTCCATCGCAGTTCTGGTCATCACCGGCCCTATACTGCTGGCGCATCGCGGCCTGTCGTTGCTCGAGCCGAGTCGGTGGCCGGCCGTGTTGACGGCCAAATTATCCCTTGTCCTGCTCCTCCTCGCGCTGACCGGCGTCCACGATTTCGCGGTCGGGCCCCGCGTCAGCCGCATTCAGCCTCTTCCGGAATCCGATCGAACGGAAATCGACCGTCTTCTGATCACCTGGTCGCCCTGGCTGGCGCGCTTTTCGCTCGTGCTGACGCTCGTCATCTTGTTCCTCGCCGTGGCATTGGTGCGAACGTAAGCACGGGGTAACGGACGGCTTGAACCGCGACCCTAAGCCGGGTAGTCTACTGACCTATGTCCAGCGGAAGCGTGCACAAAGACCGGATCGCCGGTTTCCTCGCCGAAGACCATGCGCGGCTCGATGGACTGCTCCGCGCCGCCACGGCCGATCCGAGCCATATCGATCACGAGGCCTATGATCGATTCCGTTCCGGGCTGCTGCGCCATATCGGGATGGAGGAAAAAATCCTCCTGCCAGCCATCCAGCGGCTGCGCGGGGGCGAGCCGCTTCCGATCGCCGTCAAACTGCGGCTTGACCACGGGGCGCTCGCGTCACTGCTCATGCCCACGCCGACGCTGGCGGTGCTGGCAGCGATCCGCGCCATCCTCGCCGCCCACAATCGGCTTGAAGAGGGCACCGGAGGCCTGTACCAGACCTGCGACGAATTGGCTGGTGGCGCGGCCGACACGATCCTTGCCCGCCTGCGCGAGGCACCGGAGGTGGCGGTGATGCCGCATTCAGATAGCCCCGCGGTGATGACGACGGTCCGAAACGCCTGTGCGCGGGCGGGGTACGCGTTCGGTGATCCGTAACTCTCGAGCGGGCAGCTTACCGCGAATAGCTCAGAGCTATTTGCAGTTCGCCATTCGCTCTTAGAGAGGGAAGCCGTCGATGATCCGAGTTGAACGCGTGTATGACCTCAAACAGCGCGGCGCCGGCGCCTATTTTCTCGTGGACCGGCTTTGGCCGCGCGGAGTGAAAAAGGAAGCCCTGCCCCTCGACGGCTGGCTCAAGGATGTGGCGCCCAGCGACAAGCTCCGCACCTGGTTTGCGCACGATCCCAAGAAATGGGCCGAATTTCAACGCCGCTATTTCGCGGAACTTGACCGCAACCCCGAGGCCTGGCGTCCACTGCTGGAGGCGGCGCGGTCCGGCACGGTGACGCTGCTATTCGGTGCCAAGGATGTCGAACGCAACAACGCGGTGGCGCTGAAGTCCTATCTGGACGCAAAGCTGCGGGAGGCATGAAGTCCGCCGCCTTCGACTCTCCTCGATCCTGTCGCCTTCCGCCACAGCCAGGAGGTGTGGTTCTGTAGCAGGACTTCCCCTGAGTCCTCTGGCTGTCCCATGGAATGGCTCGACAACCGCGTGATTTTCTTACACAAAGACTTGCTCTGCCCGACGGCAAATGAGTGGGCCCTGCCTTGCAAACCCAGTGGAAGGTGCTCGCCTTCCCAAGGGTCAAACTGACTAAGGTACGCTATCCGGAGGTCGGGCGGGTGCATCAGGCATTGACCACGGCGTCCCTTCTCCACCTGTCCAAACGATATGGGTTCGCCACAGTGGTCACGATTGCGCTTGTTGTCGGCGCGCTGGTGGCGCTCACACGCTGCGCGTGGGACAGCGGGTTCCCGGACGGGCTGATTCAAGCTAACGGGCGCATTGAGGGGGACCACGTCACAGTTGCCAGCAAGTTTCCGGGTCGGATTGAGCAATTGCTAGCCAGAGAAGGAGACACTGTCCAAGCAGGTCAGGTGCTGGTCCGTTTGGACGACACCCAGACGCGGGCCAAGGTGGAGCAAGCAACACGGGCCGTCGAGGCGCTCGAAGCCCAGGTCCAAGCGGCCCACACCTCGCTGGCCGTGTTGAACGTGGAGGTGCCGCTGGCCATCGAGGCCGCGGAGGAGTGGGTCGCCAGCGCTCGTGCAGCCGTGGCGAAGGCCGAGGCGGTGGAACAGGAAGCGCGCCGCGATGTGGAGCGGATGCGGCCGCTTTTCGCCGAACAAGCGGTCTCGCAGCAACAGCTTGACCAAGCCGAGGCCCGATGGGCGGTGGCACAGAACGACCTGAAGGCGGCCAAGTCCGCGCTGCTTCGGTCGAAGAAGGAATTGGCGCAGGCGGAACTAGGATGGAAGAAGATTCGCGCGAAAGAACACGAAGTGGCCGCGCTGGAGCGGCAGCGTGATCAGGCGGAGGCGGCCTTGACCGAAGCCGAGAGTGTGCTGGCGGACTTGACCATCGTCGCGCCGACGACCGGCACCGTGACGACCCGCATGATCGATGTCGGGGAAGTCGTGGCCGCCGGCGCCCCGCTGCTCGAGCTGGTGGACTTGGACCGTCTCTATCTTCAGGTCTATGTGCCGGAGGTGCAGATCGGCAAGGTCCGTCTGGACTTGCCGGCCCGCATCTACACTGACGCGTTTCCCGATCAGCCCTTCGAAGCCGTGGTTCGCTATATCGCCTCAAAAGCTGAGTTCACGCCCAAAGAGGTCCAGACACCGGATGAGCGGGTGAAACTGGTCTACGCGGTGAAGCTGTATCTCAAAGAGAACCCGGGCCATCGACTGACGCCAGGATTGCCGGCCGACGCGGTCATCAAATGGCGGGATGACGTGGCGTGGGCGAAGCCGAAATGAGGGTAGGGGGCTGGATCGTCCTTCGTGCTCGCAGACCGCGCACGCAAGAGTTGATCAAATGATCACATCGAGGGCGGTGCTCGGTCGATGCGCGCAGTACGGAACAATCCAGCCACCCTACCCTTGGAGAGAAGAAAATGGATGAGGGAAGCAGTGGAGGATAATGGTCCTATTGTCCGAGTTTCCGCCTTCGTCAAGCGCTACAAGAAGCACCTCGCCGTGAACGGGGTGGATCTGGTGGTTCGCAGGGGCGAGATCTATGGCCTGATCGGGCCGGACGGAGCCGGCAAGAGCAGCCTCATGAAGGCCATCGCCGGGGTATTGACCTATGAGGCCGGCGAGGTCGAAGTCTTCGGCGTGAAGGTGGATTCCGAGCGGGCGGCGGAGCGGGTCAAACCCCGCATCGGGTTTCTCCCACAAGGCCTCGGCCTCAACCTCTATTCCGAACTCTCGGTGGAAGAGAACATTGATTTCTTTGCGCGGCTGAGGCTGGTGCCGGAGCGTGAGTTGATGGAGCGGAAGGTCCGTCTTCTCGCGATGACGCGGCTCGACAGGTTCCGCGACCGCGCCATGAAGCATCTCTCCGGCGGGATGAAGCAGAAGCTGGGGCTGATCTGTACGCTCATTCACGAGCCGGAGTTGGCGATTCTGGATGAGCCGACCACCGGCGTCGATCCCGTCTCGCGCAGGGACTTCTGGGCCATTCTGGGCGAGTTGCTCCGGGAACGCGGAATGACGGCGTTGGTGTCGACCGCCTATATGGATGAGGCGGAACGGTTTCATCGGTTGTCATTTGTGTCGAACGGGAAGACGCTGGTTTGCGGAACGCCTGCAGAGGTTCGGGCGTTGGTTCCCGGAACGATGGTGGCATTTGAGGCGACTCCGCAAATCGAGGCGCTCGCTCGGCTGAAGAAGGAATACAAGCAAGTCGAAGCGCTCGGTCCTCTGCTCCATGTGTTCATGGAGGAGACTGATCCGAAGGCCGCGACGACGCGCATCGAGTCCGCTCTAGGCGGGATTAGAGTCGAGCGGCTCCGCGTGGAAGAGCCGGAACTCGAAGATGTCGTCGTGGCGCTCCTGCTTCGACAGCATGAAGCCCCGTCGGGTTTGCCCCCGCCCTCCAAGCGGTCGGCCTGGAGAGCCGGAGAAGATGCCGGTCCCGCTCGCGACAGGCTTGCCATTGAAGCGAGAGGGCTCGTGCGCGAGTTCGGGTCCTTCCGGGCGGTGGACCGCGTGAGTTTTCGGGTCAAGCAAGGCGAAATCTTCGGCCTTCTCGGAGCCAACGGGGCCGGGAAGACCACCGTGATCAAGATGCTGACCGGCATCTTGCCGCCGACGGACGGTCAAGGGTGGGTGGCGGGCGTTGATATGCGGACGGCCGGCGGCGCGATCAAAGAGCGGATCGGCTACATGTCGCAAGCGTTCTCCCTGTATCGAGACCTGACCGTCGTGGAGAACATCCGACTCTTCGCCGGCATCTATGGGTTGGCCAAACGGGAGGCCGCCGCGCGGCTGGAATGGATTCTGACGATGGCGGGGCTGAAGGGTTACGAGTCGGACCTGACTGGTCGACTTCCGATGGGTGTCCGGCAACGGCTGGCGTTGGGCTGCGCACTGGTCCATCGCCCGCGCGTGCTGTTTCTGGATGAGCCGACCTCCGGCGTAGATCCCATCGGGCGCCGCAACTTTTGGGACATTCTGTTGCGATTGGCGAGGGAAGAAGGCGTCGCGATCCTCATCACGACGCACGATATGGGCGAGGCAGAGCATTGCGATCATCTGGCGCTCATGTATGTGGGCCGGATCGTCGCGGAGGGCGCGCCCGCGGACCTGAAACGTCAGGTGGAACGCGAAGCCGGCTATTTGCTGGAAGTGGCGACCGATCGGCCGGAGGTGAGCCTCGCGCGGTTGCAACGGGCGGGATTCGCCGGCGCAGCGCTCTTTGGAACCAAGCTCCACTGGCTCTCACCCGATCCGGCACGCGACGAGGCGAGCATTCGTGCCATCTTGTCGGCGGAGGGGATTCGAATCGACCGGGCGGACGTTCGCCCTCTCACGCTCGAAGACGTGTTCGTCTATCGGGTGATGGCGCTGGAACGGCAGGAGCGGGCAACCAACGACGGAGCGGCCGCATGAACCTTCGGCGAATCGCGGCGGTCGTCTCGAAAGAATGGCGCGAGGTAACCCGCGACCGGATGTTTCTGCTCCTGGCGTTTTTGATGCCGGCGCTCTGGATGATCGTGTTCGGGTACGGACTCGTGCTGGATGTGGAAAACATTCCGTTCGCCGTCGTGGACCGGGATCGCAGCGCCCTCAGCCGCGACTATCTGCATCGCTTCATCGAGTCCCGGTACTTCGACTTTCAAGGGTACGTGGCGGTGGAGGAGGCGGCGGACGCGTTGCTCCAAAGCGGAAAGGTCCGCGCCGTGATCGTCGTACCGGAACAATTCCAGGAACGTCTGTCGGCCGGAACGGGCGTCGGCGTTCAGACGCTGATCGATGGGACGTTTCCGCTGCGGACGGATATCACGAAAGGCTATGTGATCGCGATCACCGCCGCCTTCAACGAAGAACTGCTCATCACGCATCTCGCGCGCAGCCAAGGCCTCTCCCGCCGGCAGGCGGAGACGTTGGCGCGGCCGATCACGCCCGAGGTGCGCTATCTGTACAACGAAGAGGTGCGGGGCACCTGGTCGATTGTGCCGGCCCTCGTGATGTTCACGCTCATGGTCTCGTCTCCGCTCCTTACCGCGCTCGGGATCGTGCGGGAGAAAGAAACCGGGTCCATCTACAACATCTACAGCGCGCCGGTGAGCCGCATCGAGTTTCTAGCCGGCAAGTTGGCGCCCTATGTCCTGATCTCCATGCTCAACGTGATCATCCTGTGGCTGATGGCCCTCCTGATCTTCAAGGTGCCGTTCAAAGGGAATCCGGTCTTGTTCCTGGCGGTGTCCATGATGTTCGTGCTCAGCAGTACTGGGATTGGCTTAATCGTCTCGCTCCTGGTGCGCACCCAGCAGGCCGCGCTGATCATTACGGTCGTGGTGAGCACGGTGCCCACTATCCTGTTTTCCGGCCTGCTCTTTCCGGTTTCCTCCTTGAGCCCGACTTCGCGGTTTCTGGCGCATCTCTTCCCCGGCATGTATTACGCCAACGTCTGTTGGGGCGTGTTCCTCAAAGGGGTCGGGCCGGAGGTCCTGTGGCGTGACGGGTTGGCCCTGGTGCTTTATGCGGCGGCGCTCAGGCTCATTGGCTATCGGTTGTTCACGAAGAGGCCGCGATCATGAAGCGCGCCACAATGATGTTCAAGTCTCCACGGACGCTGACCTGGTGGCGCCGATTGGCGGTGATGACACGGAAAGAGCTGTGGCAGTTGTTTCGGGATCTCCCGCTGATGGCGTTTGTGGTCTATTCGTTCACGTTGTCCGTGTATCTCACCGGGAGCGGCATCCAGACGCAACTGCGGAACGCCGGCCTGCTGGTGTATGACGAGGACCATCGCGCGTCGTCACGAGAGCTCATCCGCCGGTTTCATCCGCCGTATTTTCGTTTTGATGGGGAGCTGTTCGGGGCGGATGAGGGAGTGCGTCGGCTTGACCGGGGAGAATCCTTGCTGGTGTTGGACCTCCCCCCCCGTTTTCACGAATCGCTCCACGGTGGCGAGTCTGTCGCGGTGCAGCTCCTGGTCGATACGACCAATTCCGCCCAGGGGCTCTCGGCGGCCGGCTATGCGACCCGCATCATTGGCGAATTCGGCAGGGAGGCAGCGCTGGCGCGAATCGGCGCGGCGAACGACTCGTCGCCGAACCGGCCGATGGTCCTGAACGATCACCGGGTCTGGTACAACCCGAACCAGACAGAAAGCTGGTTCGAATCCGTGTCGCACCTCCTCCGCATGATCACGATCTTTGCGATTATGCTGCCGGCCGCCGCGCTGGTCCGCGAAAAGGAACACGGGACGGTCGAACAGTTGCTGGTGTCCCCGCTCACCCCGTTCCAGATCATGCTCTCCAAAGTGCTGGCCATGACGGCGGCAATCCTCGTCGCGACCGCCGTCGCGTTGTTCGGAATCATGCGACCGGTGTTCGGCGTCCCGGTCCGGGGAAGCGTGACGCTGTTCTTCGCACTGACGGCCCTGTTCGTCTTCACCACGGCCGGAATGGGTTTGCTCGCAGCGTCTCTCGCCCGCAATCAGGCGCAGGTAGGTATGATGACGTTGCTGGCGGTGGCGCCCATGCTGTTGCTCTCCGGTATCACCACGCCGCTGGAGGCCATGCCGGTCTGGGTGCGTGCCCTCATGGCTTTGTCACCGCTCCGGTATTTCATCGACATCGCGCATGGCATCCTCTTCAAAGGGGCAGGGCTTCCGATCCTCTGGCCAATGGCGGTCTCTATGGCGATGCTGGGCGTGGCGCTCTTTGGGTTCGGCATGTGGCGGTTCCGGCGGCAGTTTCGATGAAAGAGACCGGCTCTGCCGTCGGGACGAGGTCTGAAAAGGCTCTCGGTTCTTGACTGCAAGATAAAACGTTCTCCTCGTCCCCGTGGCCCGTTGCATGGCGAGGATCAATGAGTGCTCCGGGCAGAAGCGGCAGGGGTGTTTCGCGTGAGCACCACGAGAAAATTCAGGCCATTGTGGCGTACGATTAAGTAAAGGTTGTCCGGTGCTAATGGAGTATACGCCATGGGGGTGCGGGGGGAGACGGCGAGAGCCTCGGTGGCGATCGGGACCGATGCGGTCATCCGTATCGCCGGGGTCTGGACCTTGCCGGAATTGCCGGCGATCGAACGGGAGGTAGCCAGCGCATCGTGGCCGGCGGGCCGCGATCTGGTCTGGGATGCCAGCCAGGTCACCGCGATGGATTCGGGCGGGGCGGTGTTGCTCCACCGGACGCTGGTGCAGCTTGACCGCCAGGGGCGGCACGTCACGTTGCGCGGGTTGCGGCCGGAGTTCGCCGAGCTGCTCAAGTTGGTCTCCGCGCATTGGACCCGCGTCGGGCGGGAAGCGACCGGACCGTCAGCAAACTGGTTGGAACGAGTTGGGGCTTTCGCGTGGAATCGCCTGCAACAGTGGATCGGCGGTCTGGGGTTTTTAGGAGAGAGCGCCGTCGCACTGGTTCGGTCGCTGGCCGCGCCGCGCTCGATCCGGTGGCGAGCGCTGTGGAACAGTCTGGAGCTGGACGGGTTCAACGCGCTGCCGATCATCGGGTTGCTGACGTTCCTGATGGGAATCGTGATCGCCTATCAGGGGGCCGAGCAGTTGCGGAGCGTCGGCGCCAACATCTTCATCGTGGACCTCGTGGGCATTGCCCTGCTGCGGGAAATTGCGCCGCTCGTGACGGCGATCTTGGTGGCGGGCCGCTCGGGGTCGGCCTACACCGCTCAAATCGGGACCATGCAGGTCACTGAGGAATTGGACGCGCTTCGAACGTTGGGCCTGTCGCCGATGAAGGTGCTGGTGCTCCCCAAGGTGTTGTCCTTGGCGATCGCCCTGCCATTGCTGACGGTCTATGCGGATGTGGTGGGGGTCTTCGGCGGCATGCTGATCGCGGCGGGCCAGTTGAGCGTGACCTTCCTCGAATTCCTGACCCGTTTCGAGGAAGCGATCGCGCTGCGGCATTTCCTGATTGGTGTGGTGAAGGCGCCGGTGTTCGCGGCGATCATCGCGCTGGTCGGCTGCTATCAGGGATTCCAGATCCGCGGGGGCGTGGACGATGTCGGCCGCCACACGACGATCAGTGTGGTCCAGAGCATCTTTCTCGTCATCGTGTTCGATGCGTTCTTTTCGATTCTCTTGAGTTGGTGGAAGTTGTGAAGTGTGGGACCGGTGCGACTGGCGAGACGAGCGAGACAGGCGTGAAACACGCGCTGGGTGTAAGCCGCGGGACTGGCGAGACGGGCGCGAAGCGCGCGAGGGGCGTGGAACCTGCCTCTGGACGTTCGACAATTCGCGCGAGTCGCGCTTCCCCCGCGTTTTTCGCCGACGTTGGAGCCGAAGATGGCGCCAAGGGGAGAAAACGAAATGGAAAGTGTGACCGGCTCTGACAGCGGTATCGTTCCGCTGATCGACGTTCGTCGTGTCTCCACGCGGTTCGGCGAAGCGGTGGTGCATGACGATGTGAGCCTGACGGTGTACCGAGGGGAAGTCTTCGCCATTGCCGGCGGCAACGGCTGCGGCAAATCGACCTTGCTGCGCGAGATCATCGGGCTGTTGACGCCGAGTTCGGGAACGATCCGGGTGTTCGGCCGGGAATGCGCCGGCCTCGGCGAAGCCGGCGTCCGCGCCCTCCACCGCCGCTGCGGCGTGATGTTTCAACATGGGGCGCTGTTCAGTTCGCTCACCGTGGCGGACAACGTCGCGGTCCCCTTGCGGGAGCACACCGGCTTGAGTCCAGGCCTGATCCGCGACATCGCCATGTTTAAGATCGCGCTGACCGGCCTCCCGTCGTCGGCCGCCGACAAGTATCCCAACGAGCTGAGTGGTGGCATGCGGAAGCGGGCGGCGCTGGCCCGCGCGATCGCACTCGATCCGGAGCTGCTCTTCCTGGACGAGCCGACATCCGGGCTCGATCCGATCAGCGCCGGCGCGTTCGACGACCTGGTCAAGGAGCTGAAGAAACTGCTGGGCCTGACAATCGTGATGGTCACGCACGATCTCGACTCGCTCTGGCGGGTGGCCGATCGGGTGGCGGTCTTGGGAAACGGCAAGGTGCTGGGGATCGGCACGATGGAGGAATTGTCCCAGTCAGCCGATCCGCTGATCCGCGAGTATTTCCACGGTCCGCGCGGGCGGGCGGCGAGGGAGCAATCCATGAGGCGGAAAGCGTGACAGCACATGAGCGCGAGAAATGCGGGGCACGCGCGAATAGCGCGACGCGCGCCTGGTGCGCGTTTCTTGCGAGTCCCGCTCGTCACGCGCCTGCCGCGTGAGAGGATACGGAGATGGAACCGAAAGTGAACTACGTCCTGGTCGGGCTCTTCGTCGTGGTGCTGAGCGCCGTCTTGCTTGGAATCGTGCTGTGGCTCGGCAAGGGCGAATACGGAACCGTGTATGACCGGTATTACGCCTTTATGCAGGAGTCGGTTGCCGGCCTGAGCGTGAACTCGCCGGTGAAGTATCGCGGGGTGGAAGTCGGGTACGTGGCCGATATTCGGCTCAATCCCGAGAATCCGGAGGAGGTGCGGCTCACGTTGGACATCACCCGCGGCACCCCCATCAAAGAAGATACGGTCGCGGTGCTTCATGTGCAGGGGTTGACCGGCTTCGCCATCGTGGACCTCACCGGCGGGACCCGTGACTCGCCGCCTCTCACGGCCAAGCCTGGCCAAGCGTATGCGGTGATCAAGACCGGCCCGTCGCTGCTCGCGCGATTGGACAGCGCCGTCTCACGGTTGCTGGAAGACCAATCGCTCTCCCGGCTGCTGGCCAATCTCACTACGCTGGCGCAGGACGCCCGCGGCGTGATCGATCAGGAGAACCGCGCGGCGCTGAAGCAGATCCTGTCGGACTTGGCCACGGTCAGCCGGACTCTGGCGGCGCGGAGCGGGCGGGTGGATCAAGGGCTGACCGGCGCGGCGCAGACGGCAGAGCATCTCGCCAAGCTGAGTCGCACCCTCAACGAGCAAATCCCGGCCCTGCTGGAACGGGTCAACAGGAGCGCGGCTTCGTTGCAGGCGATGACGGAAGAACTCGCCCGCACCGGCAAGGCCATCGGCGCGCTCGTGAACGAGACCAAGCCCAATGTCGAACAGTTCTCCCGTCAGACTTTGCCCGAGACTAGCCTGCTCATCGCGGAGCTCCGGCAACTGACCGCCACGTTGCAACGCGTTGCCCGACAGATTGAGCGGGAACCGAACGCGCTGGTCTTCGGCCGGTCGCTGCAGCCGAAAGGGCCAGGGGAATGAAGAGAACCGGTTCGACGTTCACGGTGTGGAGTTCGACGTGAGCAGCACTTTGACCTCGACCCGCGAACCTCGAACACCTCACGGTCGGGTGGAAATGCGGAGCATGGTGAATCGAGGGGTCGGGACGGTCCTCGGTGCGCTGGTGGCGACGGCGCTCACGGCCTGTCTAGCGCCGCGGTCGGACAGCGGGCCGGTGCATACCTATCTCCTGCGTGCCGAGGAGACCATGTGGGCTGACAAGGAACCGGGCGGCCGCGCGGGCGCCTCGCCGGTGTTGCTGGTCGGTCCGCCGCAGGCGGAGGCGGGATTCGACACGCCGCGCATGGCCTACGTGACACGCCCCTATGAAGTCCGGTACTACGCCGTCAACCAATGGGCCGATACGCCGGCCCGCATGCTGGCTCCGCTGTTGGTGCAAGCGCTGGAGAAGAGCGGGGCCTGGCAAGCCGTGATCCCGATGCCGAGTGCGCTGCGCGGGGACTATCGCCTCGATACTCTGGACGTGGCGTTGGAGCAGCAGTTTCTGGAGACCCCCAGCCGCGTCCGCATGGCCTTGCGCGCGCAACTGGTCGATCTGAGGGAGCCGAGCGTGGTCGGGACGCGCCGATTCGAAGTGCTGGAGCCTGCGCCCAGCGAGGATGCTTACGGCGGCGCACTGGGGGCCAACCGGGCGGTGACGAAATTGCTGGAGCAGATCGCGCAATGGGCAAGCGCGTGTCTCCATAAACATTCGGACTGCGCACGATGACGAAATCGGGTTTCCTCGCATTATTGATGACCTTTGCCATCGCAGATGGCGGCCCGCGTGCGCTTGCGGCCGAAGGAGATCCCATCAAAGGCAAAGCGCTGTACGAAACCCACTGCCTGGCCTGCCACGGTCCGCAGGGCAGGGGGGACGGGTATAGGCGGTTCAACCCGCCGGTCGCGGATCTCACGTCGCCCCAAGTCCTTAAGAAACCAAACTCCCAGCTCTTGCGCAGCATCCACGAAGGCCGCGCCAACACGGCCATGGGGGCGTGGAAATGGGTTCTGTCCGAAGAGGAGACCCGCGATGTGTTGGAGTATGTGCTGACATTTCCCCGCTGATCTTCCCTCCTTTCCCCTTCCTTCGGAGGGGGAAAGAAGGCGGGGGTGATGCGAGCCATGAAGTCTTCAGTGAAAACGGGTTTTAGCTTTGGATTGACCTCGGGCGTCATCACGACGTTGGGGCTGATGGTCGGCCTCCATTCCGGTACCCAGTCGAAGTCTGTGGTCATCGGGGGCATTCTCACCATCGCCGTCGCGGATGCCCTGTCGGACGCCCTGGGCATCCATATTTCCGAGGAGTCGAAAAACAGCGGTACGCCCTTGGAGATCTGGGAGTCGACGATCGCCACGTTTGCGGCAAAATTCGTGATCGCGATGACCTTTGCTGTCCCGGTCTTCCTGCTACCTCTTCAACTGGCAGTCGGCATCAGCGTCGCCTGGGGGTTGTTCCTCTTGACCCTGCTCAGTGTTGCGCTGGCCCGAGCGCAACGCATCGCGCCGTGGAAGGTCATTGGGGAGCATCTGCTCATCGGCCTGTGCGTCGTGGCGATCACCCATTACCTGGGAGGTTGGATTCGGGAGACGTTGGGATGACTTGCGCCTATGGCTGAAATGACGTAGTGAGAGGAGCCAAGAAGAACGAGTGGCACCGCGTGACATGAGTACCGAACCGATCGAGACCCCGCTTGTGGCCTACTTCTCTATGGAAATCGGCTTGGACCCGGCGATTCCGACCTATGCGGGAGGACTCGGTGTGCTGGCGGGCGACACGATTCGCTCGGCCGCCGATCTGGAAGTGCCCATGGTTGCCGTGACCTTGCTGCACCGGTACGGCTACTTCTACCAGCGGCTGGATCACGCCGGCCGGCAGGCCGAGGAGCCGGTGCTGTGGCCGATCGATGATTTTTTGGAGCCGGTGGATGGACGCGTGACGGTGGACATCGAAAACCGGACCGTAGCAGTCCGCGCCTGGCGGTATTTGGTGAAAGGTGTGTCGGGTTTTACCGTACCGGTGTACTTCTTGGACACGGACGTGGATGGGAATCAGCCGGGAGACCGCCGGCTGACGGATGTATTATACGGAGGCGACGCGTCCTATCGGCTCTGCCAGGAAGTGGTGCTGGGGTACGGCGGGCTGAAGATCCTCCGCGCATTGGGCTATCGCGAGGTGCCGTGCTATCACCTGAACGAAGGACATGCCGCGCTGTTGGTTCTGGCCCTGCTGGAAGAGAAATTGGCCGCGCGAGGAAGGACCGGGCCGGTCTCCGCCGACATGCTGGAGGCCGTGCGCGCGCAATGCGTCTTCACCACCCACACGCCTGTCCCGGCCGGCCACGACCAGTTTTCGGCCGACCTCGCCCGCCGCATACTCGGCGAGCGTCGATGTGGATGGTTGCAGGCCTGCGGGACCGGACCGGCGCTGAACATGACCGAGTTGGCGTTGCGTGGGTCCCGGTACATCAACGGTGTCGCCATGAAGCACGGCGAGGTATCCCAATCTCTGTTTCCCGGCTATCCGATTCACTCGATCACCAACGGGGTTCATGCTGTGACCTGGGCCGCCCCGGCATTCCAGGCGCTGTACGATCGCCGCCTGCCGGACTGGCGGCGCGATCCATTGTCGCTGCGGTACGCCGTGGGCATTCCCGGTGCGGAGATCTGGGCGGCGCATACGGAGGCCAAGCGGGCGCTGGTGAAATTAGTCAATCGCGAGACGAATGCGGGATTCGATCGCGACGTGCTGACCATCGGATTTGCGAGGCGCGCCGCCCTGTACAAACGTGGGACACTGATCTTCCACGACCTCGATCGTCTCAAGGCCATCGCCCGGCAGGTGGGGCCGTTCCAGCTTGTCTTCGCCGGCAAGGCCCATCCGCGGGACCAGGACGGCAAGGACATGATCCAGCGGATCTACGAGGCGCGGAAAGCACTCGAAGGCGCCGTCGCAATCGCCTACCTCAACAATTATGACATGGCGTTAGCGAAGCTCGTCTGTGCCGGCGCTGATGTGTGGCTCAATACCCCCTTGCCGCCTCTGGAAGCCTCCGGAACCAGCGGGATGAAGGCGGCGATCAACGGCGTGCCCAGCCTCAGCGTCCTGGACGGTTGGTGGATTGAAGGCCATGTCGAAGGGGTGACCGGCTGGTCGATCGGGGAGCGCATCGACTCCTGTCTGGAACCGGCCTCCGGGATGGATGCCTGCCACGCAGCGGCGCTCTATGACAAGCTCGCGAACCACATCCTGCCCTGTTTTTATAAGGACCGCGAGCGCTTCATTGGGATCATGCGGCACTGTATCGCCTTGAACGGCGCCTTCTTCAACACGCATCGCATGATGGCCCAGTATCTGCACAACGCCTACCGACTGGTGGGGCGCTACGTCCGGGGGATGTGATGGGTTTTCTCGTTACTCGGGCCTCACGGTTACGCGATCTTTGATCATTTCGTACTCGGCCTCCGAGAGGATCCGCTTCTCTACGAGCTCGTTTCCTGTCCGATAGGGCCGTCCTGCGATGATCGACCTGGCGGTTGGCTCATCGATTCCGGGCAGCGTGACAAGTTGATCGAGGGAGGCAGTGTTGAGGTCGATCACCTGGCCGACGACGGGACGGTCCCGTGGAGGCCGGTCCAGGCGCTCGACTGCAATATCGGGCGGTCGTTGCACCTGCGGCGGAAACGTCGATCTGCTCACGGCGAAGGCCGTTTGGTCGAAACGCGGGAACAGGAAGGACAGCCCCGTTGCGAGGGTCATGATGCCCCAGGTCAGGATGAGCGGCCTGATTGCGGCTAAACCGGTTCGGTGAGTCATGGGGTCTGTCTCTTTGTGAAAAGTGAACGTTCGTTTGCGTCGCTCTATGTTATGTATTAGACGATCGCTGTGTCGGATTGTTTCTGCAAAGCCCGCTCTCTGTGTCGATGACGCGGCGTTCAAACTGTGTTAGGCTACGCCCACGCCAACGGCCTGGAACGGAGCCTCCTCGGTTTCGCCCTCTCCAGGCCACGATTTTTTTGTCTGAGCCCGAACGGGGAAGAACCCGGCGATGCCGTCACATCGGGCGCGGCTGGAGCGTGTGTCCTCGTCGGCAGCGAAAGGAGTGCCCCCCATGCACGTATCAATCGGAAAAGTCGTGACGGTCGAATATACCCTGCGGATCGATGAGGAAGACATCGTCGACACGAATGTCGGCGTGGAGCCCTTGATCTATCAGCATGGGGCGCAGGAAATTCTGCCCGGTTTGGAGAAGGGGTTGGAGGGCATGGCGATCGGCGAGAGCAAGCGGATCATAGTGAGTCCGGCCGAGGGCTACGGCGACGTGCATCCCGAAGGGTTCTTTGAGATCGCCAAGGATCGGATTGCGCCGGACGCCTTGCGCGTCGGGGCCAAGCTTCAGGGCGAGGCGCCAGACGGGACGCCGGTGTATCCGCGGGTGGCGGAGATCCGGGAAGAGACCGTCGTCCTGGACTTGAACCACCCATTGGCCGGCAAGACGCTGTACTTCGATGTGAAGGTGTTGGATATCCAGGAAGGCGACGATGAAGGCATCGGATCTGCTCGTGCGCTGTCTGGAACATGAAGGGGTGGATTTTGTCTTCGGGGTGCCGGGCGAAGAAAACCTCGACGTGATGGACTCGTTCTTGGGTTCGCCCATCCGCTTCATCGTCACACGCCATGAACAGGGTGCGGCGTTCATGGCCGACGTGCACGGACGGCTGACGGGCCGGGCCGGAGTTTGTCTCTCCACGCTGGGGCCGGGCGCGACCAATCTCCTGACCGGCGTGGCCGATGCCTATCTCGACGGCGCCCCCTTGGTGGCGATCACGGGGCAGGCCTCGCTCGACCGCATGCACAAGGAATCGCACCAGTTCATCGACGTCCTGTCCATGTTCCGGCCGGTGACTAAATGGAACGCCGAGCTGTTCACCCCCCAGATCATTCCGGAAACGGTGCGCAAAGCCTTCAAGGTCGCGCAAACGGAAAAACCGGGGGCCACGCATCTGGAGTTGCCTGAGGATGTCGCCGCTCAGCAGGTCGCCGATTCGTCCTACCACAGCCCGTTGCGCGTCCAATTTCCGTTCTTGCCCGAACCGCTCACCGCGCAGGTGAATCGGGCGGTCGAGGTGATCGCCAAAGCCCGCCGGCCGATCATCCTCGCGGGCAACGGAGTGGTGCGCGGCCGCGCGCATGAGGCACTCCGCCGGTTGGCCCGCCAGTGTCAGATTCCCGTCGCTCACACGTTCATGGGTAAGGGGGTCATGCCGGACAGCGACCCTCTGTCTTTGTACACGATCGGCCTGCAACTGCGGGATTATTCAGCCGTGGTCTTTGCCGAGAGCGACGTCGTGATCACGGTCGGCTACGACCTGGTCGAATACGCCCCCTGCTTCTGGAATCCGAACCGGGACAAACACATCGTCCATGTGAACGTGACGCCCGCCGAGGTGGATGCGCATTACATCGTCGATGTCGGGGTGCTGGGTGATCTTTCGCTGTCGCTCGATCAGATCGCGGACCATCTCACGTCCTTTGAGCCGCGGTGGGCGAAAGGCGGGCGGGAACGGATTCAGGCGGCCTTCGAAGCGGAATGGGCGGCTCCGCTTTCATGGCCGATGCGGCCACAGCACATCGTGCGCGAACTGCGAGCGGTGCTCGGATCGGACGCCCTGGTGATCTGCGATGTCGGCGCCCACAAGCTCTGGATGGCGAGGATGTTCCCCTGCGACGTCCCCAACACCTGCATCATTTCCAACGGATTCGCCTCCATGGGCATCGCGTTGCCGGGCGCCGTCGCGGCCAAGCTGCTGTTCCCGCAACGCCAGGTGGTGGCCGTTGCTGGCGACGCCGGGTTCCTGATGAACTCGCAGGAATTGGAGACAGCCGTGCGGCTCCGCCTGCCGCTCGTCGTGCTGATCTGGCGGGACGACGGCTACGGTGTCATTCGTTTCAAACAGCAACTGAAGTTCGGGCGCACGGCCGGCGTGGAATTCGGCAACCCGGACTTCGTCGCGTACGCCGAGAGCTTCGGCGCGGCCGGCTATCGGGTCGAAGGGCCGACGGAGTTGGGCGCCGTCCTCAAGGAAGCCCTCGCGTGCGGCAAACCGGCGGTGATCGATTGTCCGGTGGATTACTCGGAAAATCTCAGACTGGCGGAGCGGCTGAAACGGGAATGCGGAGTTCGGAATACTGAATGACGAGTTCTCTGCAGGGGAAGACGCGCAATTCATCATTCAGCATTCCTCATTCATCGGTTCACCAGGAGGGTGGAGGGTGATGATGGAAGTGAGGAGCAAGGTGTACACCTACCGCACGACGGTCAAATGGACCGAGCAGAAGATGGGCGTGATGGCGTCACCGGGCAAGCCGGAGGTTCCGATCGCCACGCCGCCGGAGTTTAAGGGACACGAAGGGATCTGGTCGCCCGAAGAGTTGTTCGTCGCGTCAATCAATAGCTGCGTGATGAGCACCTTCCTCGCCTTCGCCGAGCGGGCCGGCCTGGCCTTCACGGCCTATGAGAGCGACGCCGAAGGGCGCGTCGAATTGGTGGACGGCAAGCTTCAGGTGACCACGGTGGTCGTGAAACCCAGGGTGACGCTCGCGCCGGGCGCCGATCCCACCAAGGCTCGTGAGATTCTCGCCAAGGCCGAAGCCAACTGCCTGATCTCCCATTCGGTCAAGACGAAGGTCACGATGGAGGCGACGGTCGTGTGACGTCCTCAAATTCTACTTTTTTCTCCGCTCAAGAGGTCATAGCCACTAGCTCAAACCAATCTCCCTCTTTGCCGTTCGCTATCCGCTATCAGCTACCGGCTACTCGTTCCTAGGCTGCGCGCTTTCCAGTGGTTGGCGACGGTTCACGCTGCGCCCCGGACTCTTCGTTTCCCCCTGCCGTCTTAGAAGCAGCAAGCATGACCTGTAAGCCGACGAAAAAGGTCGCAAGCGAAGCCACGAGACCGATAACCACTCCCCAATATCCCCATGTGTCCCAGGCGGCCATAGATCTGACTCCCAGAGGGGGCCGTACCTCTTCTCCTTACCAAGGGAAGGGGAAAAAGGAGCCCGCCGCAACACGAACCAGACAATCCGGCTTCTGACTCACACGAATACTCCCCAAGCCGGCTTCGCTAATACTGGAACCAAAAAAGACAAAACGGCTATCACCCACTTGGTGGATTTTTGCTCCATCTTCCGGGTGAGATGGCCGTCCGAGCACCCCGTTGATGCCGCCGAGAGCTTCAGGCCACCCTCTGCTTAGGTCTCTTTCTCACCAGACTTCCGAAGGTGATCGGTGGAGCTCCGCTACCCTGGGGAAAACCAGCGCGGCAAAGTCGGCATAGCGCATCCGAACCGCTTCGCAATGGTTGCCGGCTTGAAAGAAGATGTGCTCGTCTTCGGTCAGCGACCGATCCACATAGACATCCAATCCATACAGATTCCCGAACGGCGGCATGGCGCCCAGCTCGCAATCGGGGAAGAGGTCCTTGAGTTCGTCTTCGGTTGCCAACCGCACCTGGTGGGTCAGAAACAGGTCGCGGAGCCGATGAAGATCCAGATTCCAACTCGCGGGCAAGACGGTCATGAC
The DNA here is from genome assembly GCF_976986435.1 of Nitrospira calida. NCBI lineage: Bacteria > Pseudomonadati > Nitrospirota > Nitrospiria > Nitrospirales > Nitrospiraceae > Nitrospira > Nitrospira calida. The sequence continues at coordinate 3,418,583 of NZ_OZ335950.1, read as the reverse complement.
GAAGCGTCCATTGACTTTCACGATCACGACCTTGGCCATCTCCTTCTCGGGGGCATGGAGCGAGTGGGCGATGGCGAGGGCCCGGAAGGCCTCCGGGTGCGGCAGGACGTCATAGTGGACGTGTTCGCGATCAAGAAATTCTTTGAGCTTGCCGGTAATGGCCATGGCGCACCTCCTGCCTCTTGGTCTATCTCGTCTATCTAGATTTATTGAGCCTGTCTTGTCCGAAGTTTGGGCGATCGGTCAGCCGGTCGACCCGACAAACCAAGATTGCCGCCACCAGCCTATTCCCTTTCCTGCTCTTGTTCAATGCCCGGAAAGGCCGCGGCTGTCGCGCCTTTTGGCCGTTGACTGGAAACCGCGACCCGTTGACCGTCGACTGTCGACCGTCAGGCGGAAAGCGGGAAACGGAGAACGCGGCGCTTGTCTCGACCAGCGGAGCCTGCTATCCTTCCGCCGCCTTCTTGTGCTCCGTTCTCAGGGTTTGCTGTAGCCGAGAACCAGCATGCGGACCCCGCGCACGCTTCATCCGCGCAATCGCGTTCTGCTCCGCGCCGATCTCTGTCGAGATCCGATTCCCGCGATGTACCCTCCGCGCTTAGCGTTCGCCGTCGCTTGCACAGGCTTCTCGCCGCGCAATCTTCTTGGCAGGTTCCGCCAATGTCCTCTAATGTCCTCTAAGGAACCCGTCCCTTGAAAAGGGGGATAGGGGTGGAGGCAAAGTAGACAGCTCTTCGTTCCTCGCTGTTGGCTGTTTTGCAGTGGAAGACCCGAACGGTGAATCGCGCCGCATCGAGATCCGCAGCGAGAAATCGGTGGTCGGAACTGTCCCTTCCTTTCCTTCTGTTATCATCCCTTGCGATCGGGGTGGGCATCGCGCTGTTTTCCTTGTTCTACCTGAGAACCGCGCTCGTCCGTGAACGAGGCGAGGATCTGGCCAGGACGGCGGTCGCAGTGGCGGACACGCTCGATCGTATTTTGTTCGAGCGCGTTGGCGACATTCAGGCCTTCGCGCGCGACAGCGTGCTCCGGAATGGTACGCCGGACTCGATGGCCGAAAGGCTGCGGCAGTACCGATCGCTCTACGGATATTACTCGTGGATCGCCGTCACGAATAGGGAAGGTCAGGTCATTGCGGATACCGGAGCGGTGACAGCGACCACCGGCGACGTGGTCGGAAGCGGGCTCGATGATCGCGGACAGGATGTGAGCCGGCAAGATTGGTTTCAGGAGGTTCGCCGGACCAGGGCGGTGCACGTGGCTGAAGTGAAGCCCTCGCCGGAGTCGGGAGGTGCGATGGCAGTGGGATTTTCCGCTCCGCTCCTGGGAGCGGCTGGCGAATTTGTCGGCGCGGTCACCAGCCGTATGCCGCTGGAAAACGTGCGGCCCGTGCTGGAGCAAGAGGGCCGGTTACGGCACGGCGAGGGGCGAACGTACGACTGGCTGTTGTTGGATCGAAGCGGCCTGGTCATCAGCGCCGGGGATCGGGAAAGACCGTTGCCCGTCAAGGCGGAGGCGATGGATTCCGTGCGGGCGGCCGACGCGAACCCGCGCAAGTCCGGCTTCGTCGAGGAAAGGCATCTGCGACGGCAGGTTCCGGTGTTGACCGGGTACGCGAAGACCCGCGGCCATGCCGGTTTCCCCGGCTTGAACTGGACCGTCCTCATTCGCCTCGACCGCGACCAGGCCTACGCTCCCATCGATCGTCTCGTGTGGCTGGTGGGCGGAGTCGGCCTCCTCGTCATCGCGCCGCTGACGGGCTATGCGGCGTGGGCCTCCTGGCGGCTGGTGCGGGAGAGCCGGGCTCTGCGACGGACGCGGCGGGAGTTGGAGGCGTCCGTCGTCGAGTTGGAACGGTCGAATCAGGAACTCCAGCAATTCGCCTATGTCGCCTCGCACGACCTGCAGGAACCGCTCCGCATGGTGGCCAGCTACACGCAACTCCTGGCGAGGCGTTACAGGGGTAAGCTGGACGCCGACGCCGACGAGTTCATCGGCTACGCGGTGGACGGCGCCGTTCGCATGCAACAGCTGATCAACGATCTGCTGGCCTACTCTCGGGTCACCTCACACGGGCACGCCTTCGAGCCGACGGATTGCCAGGCGCTGGTGCGGGACGTGCTCCTGAACTTGCGTGTCGCGATCGAGGAGAGCGGGGCTGTCGTGACGTACGACCGCCTTCCCACCGTGATGGCCGACGGCGCGCAACTGGGCCGGGTTTTCCAGAATCTCGTCGGCAATGCCATCAAGTTCAGGGGCCGTGAGCCGCCGCGGGTGCACATTGCGGTTGAACGGAGGGACGCCGAATGGCGGTTTGCGGTCCGCGACAACGGGATCGGGATCGACCCGCAGTACGCTAATCGGATTTTCGTCCTCTTTCAGCGCCTGCACAGCCGGGAAGAGTATCCCGGCACCGGCATCGGTCTGGCGATCTGTAAAAAGGTCGTCGAGCGGCACGGCGGGCGCATCTGGGTGGAGTCAGAGGCCGGCAAGGGGGCGACGTTTTACTTCACGCTCCCTGTTTAGAACATGCCGTCCATCGTCAATGGTCATGCGTCAATAGAGACTGAAGGTCATGGGGCACTGGAAGCGTTTCTCCGGCGCCATCCTATTCGATAAGACGATAAGGAGGCGCCGGTTCAACCGAAGGTTGGTATGGAGGCCCAATGGTTATTCCTGAACTGGTACGGCCGGTCGAGATTCTTTTGGTCGAAGATAACCCCGGCGATGTCCGGCTGACTATGGAAGCGCTCAAAGAGTCCAAGGTCATCAATCGATTGACCGTCGTCAAGGACGGGGTGGAAGCCTTGGCGTTTCTCCGCCGGCAGGGTCCATACGCACAGGCGCCTCGCCCGCATCTCGTGTTACTCGATCTGAATCTGCCCAAGAAGGATGGACGGGAAGTGCTGGCCGAGATCAAAGCAGATGAAGACTTGAAGCGCATTCCCGTGGTCATTTTGACGACCTCACAGGATGAACAAGACGTGTTCAAGAGCTATCACCTTCACGCCAACTGTTACATCACCAAGCCGGTAGATTTGGAGCAGTTCATCACGGTGGTGAAGTCGATCGAGGATTTCTGGCTAGGGATCGTGGTGCTGCCCAAGAATGGCAATCAGGTGCGGCGTGAAACGTGACGCGCTGAAAAGCTGACGGCAAATAGTTGGAGCCAACAGCCAACGGCTGAGGGCGACCGGCCGCCGACTATTAGTTGCTCGCTCTCGATTTCAAGCTGTTTGCTATGAGCTGTTCTCTATTCGCTCTTTGCCCAGAGGATTTGACGAATGACGAACCAGGATGCACTGCGCATTTTGTTGGTGGAGGACAACCCCGGGGATGTCCGGTTGCTGAAGGAATATCTGGCAGAGGCGGGCACACTTCAGGTTCAGGTCACCCAGGTTGACCGGCTTGCCGCCGGCATCGAGCGGCTGATCGATGCGAAGCCCGACGTGGTGCTGCTGGATCTCTCGCTTCCAGACAGCCAAGGCCTGGAGACATTGACCCGCGTGCACGCGGCGGCGAACGGCGTGCCCATCGTCGTGCTGACCAGCCTCGAAGATGAAGCACTGGGGCTCCAGTTGATCCGGGCCGGAGCGCAAGACTATCTGGTCAAAGGACAGGTCACCGGTCCGCTCCTGCGGCGGGCCCTGCGCTACGCCGTCGAACGAACACTCGCTGAAGCGGCGTTGAAGCACTCCGAGCGGGCCCTGCACGAGCAGGCTTGGCTGCTCCGTTCCATTTTGGGCAGCATGAGCGAAGGCGTCGTGGTCGTTGATGAAACAGGCACTCCGGTGCTGGTCAACCCTGCGGCCCAGCGCATCCTGGGGGCCCCGCCGCCGGAAGTCTCGTTGGCCGAGTGGATCGAGCCCATGAGGGCCGTGGTCTCCGATGACGCTTCATCCTATCCGAGTCCGAGCACGGACTTGCCGCTTTTACAGGTTTTCCGTGGGGGTGAGGTCAACAACGCGGAGCTGTTCATCCGCCGAACGGGAAGTGCCGAAGGGTTCTGGCTGAGTGTCAGCACGCGGAGCTTGCAACGCACCGACGGTACCGCCAGGGGAAGCGTGGTGGTGTTTCACGACATCACCCGTCACAAACTCGTTGAGGCGGCGCTGCGCGATTCCGAGCACCGGCTCCGTAGCCTGCTTGAAAGCGCCAAGGATGTCATCTTCACGGTTTCCACCAATGGCGCGATCGCCTCGCTAAACCCCGCCTTTGAACGCTGGACGGGCTGGTCCTGCACCGAGTGGATCGGAGAACCCTTCGGCTCGCTTCTTTATCCCGACGATTGCTCTTGCGCAAGGGACCTGTTGGCGACCCCGCTGGCGGAGGGACAAGCGCTCACGGCGGTCTTGCGTGTGCGCACGAAAGCCGGCGGCCATGTAATCGGGGAGTTGACCCTTGTCCCCCATGTGGCGGGTGGCCGGGTGGTGGGCCACGTGGGCATTATACGCGATATCACGGAACGGAAGCGGGCGGAAGAAGACCGGCAGAAGCTGGCGAAGGACAAGCTCTTGCTCTTGGAATCCACCGGCGAAGGCATCTACGGGATCGATCTGCAGGGCCGATGCACCTTTATCAACAAGGCCGGAGCGAAGATGCTCGGATATCAGCCTGAAGAATTGCTGGGCCAGAACATGCACGAACAGATTCATCATCAGCGCCACGACCGCTCACCATATCCGTGCGAGGAATGCCGGATCTATGCGGTGTTCCAGAGCGGAGAAGGGTGCCACGTTGAAGATGAAGTGATGTGGCGAAAGGACGGAACCGCGTTACCCGTGGAGTATTCGTCGTTTCCTGTCTTCGAGCAAGGCGTCATCACCGGGGCGGTCGTGACGTTCACCGACATCACCCAGCGCAAGCAAGCAGAGGCGGAACGCGAGGCGGCATTGCGTCAATTACGGGGTTTGTCCCGGCGTTTGGAGCAGGTCCGAGAAGAAGAGCGGGCTCGCATCGCCCGGGAACTCCATGACGAGCTGGGCGTCATGTTGACCTGTTTGAAAATCGATCTGTCGCAACTGAACCGGGTCGTGTCGATGGTCGACCAGGGCGCGGTTCGTGTGCACTTACAGGACAAGATTCTGTCGATGATGCAGCCGCTTGACAATACAATCGCGCTGGTGCAACGGCTCGTGAGCGAACTCCGGCCCGGCGTGTTGGACGACCTCGGGTTGGTGGCGGCGCTCGAATGGCAAGCGCAGCAGTTTCACAAACGTACTGGAATCGCCTGCGCCTTCCGCTCCAGCCTGGAGGATGTTGAGATCGATCGGGAGCAGGCGACGGCAGTCTTCCGCATCTGTCAGGAGGCGCTCACCAATGTCGCGCGCCATGCGCGGGCGACCGAGGTCACCGTTTGCTTGGAACAGACACGCTGCCGTCTGTTGCTGGAGATAAAGGACAACGGGTGCGGCATTCGGCCCGACAAAATTTCTGGCGCAGGATCGCTCGGGCTTGTGGGCATGCGCGAACGGGCCGAGCAGTGGGGAGGAAGCCTGATCGTGACCGGTCGGCCGGGCGAGGGTACGACGGTGACGTTGTCGTTGCCGATCGTGAACAGCCACAAGCCAGCAGCAAAGAGCGAGAATAGCAAGTAGCGCATCGCAGGCAGGTAGAAACGAAGAACCCATCTCTCCCTGGTTTCCGGCTATTCGCTACTGGCTGTTCGCTGAGGGAGCTATTCGCTCCCCGCTATGGGCTATGTGCTTGGTTTCCATCCATGTTGAAAATTCTCGTCGCCGATGACCACCCGTCGTTTCGACGCGGTGTCAAAGATATCCTGGCGGACGGTTTCGAAGCGGTCAAGGTGGGCGAATGTGGCACTGCGCAGGAGCTGCTCGAGCAGGTCCGCCACAAGAAATGGGATCTGGTCGTGATGGATATCAGTATGCCCGGACGGAGCGGCCTTGAGGCGCTGAAGGCGTTGAAGGCCGAGCGGCCGACCGTACCGGTGCTGGTCCTCAGTATGCATCCGGAAGACCAATACGCGATCCGGATGTTCAAAGCGGGCGCCGACGGGTATCTCACCAAAGCCAGCGCGCCGGAGGAGTTGGTCCATGCAGTCAAGAAGCTGCTCGCTGGCGGGCACTACGTCAGCGCCTCGCTCGGGGAGAAGTTGGTTCAGAGCGTCAAGCAGGGGACCGAGAAGCCGCCGCATGAGCTATTGTCGGACCGCGAATTCGAGGTGCTGTGCCTAATCGGCTCCGGCAAAACCGTCAGCGAGATTGCCGAGGTCATGCACTTGAGCGTCACCACCATCAGCACTTACCGTGCCCGTATCCTTGCAAAGATGCGCATGAAGACCAACGCCGAGCTGACGCGGTACGTTATTCAGCACGGCTTGGGGTTGTAAAGAGTGCTGAGTTCTTGTCGTACCAACCACGACAACCCGATGGGTTGAGATTCGACAACAAAATCCTCCTCTTCCTGATAGCGCACGCCGCACGTTTCGCGTATATCTGCCCGCGAAAGGTGGGTGTGTCATCCAGCAGCGGCACATCCGCGTCACAGGCGAGTGAGCGAGAGACGGAGCGGCCTCGGTGGAGGACGCGACTCGCCGGCTTGTCTCGCACGACCGCGAGAGAGAGGCCGGCGGTTCGCCCGAAGGTTGGCGGGGAGGACGTCATGGACCGGTCGTATCAGCTTGAGGCGGCGATTTATCGGCACGTGAGCCGTGTATCCGAATGTTCATTCGAGGAGTTGGTCGGCTGGCTGCCGCAGTATGCCTGGAACGAAGTGTTTGGCACGGTGGATCGACTGAGCCGGCAGGGGCGCCTCACGCTTCGCCATCCGACCCGGTTCGGGTTTCTGATCTCGCTCCCGCCCGGCGCTCGGGATGCTGCGAGCCTCCCTCGGGATGGGCGCGGTGGCGAGAGCCTCGCTGTGTGCCGGGCGGCATCGTGACTCCATGGGAGGAGATCGACGCCGTGCGGTGTCGGCGCTGTCAGGGGCTCATGTGTCCGATCGAGCTGCGGGATTGGACGGGCAGTAGAGGGCAAGATGCGTCTCGCGCGCTTCGGTGCCTCCTCTGCGGAGACATCGTCGACGAGATTATCGTCAGCAACCGGAGCAAGTCAGAAGGCGGATGCTCCGACGGCCGGAAAGGACGTCCCCGGCATGTCGATCGAGTCACCATGATCCAGTAGCTTCTTGCCGCCAGCCTGTGGGCATTTCCCCTCGCCTTTCCTCTTCCCGGTTGGGGAGAGGGAAGTGAGTGACCATGTTCGGGAGGACGAGCATGAATAACATCCAGCCGTGCGATCGGCTCTGGTCCATCATCTTGGCAGGGGGCGAGGGGGAACGTGTCCGGCCATTCGTCCAGCGGTGGCTGGGCCGCCCTAAGCCGAAGCAATACTGCGCCTTTGTGGGAACCAGGTCCTTGTTCCAGCATACGCTCGATCGAGCCGACCGACTCACGGCTGCGGATCATAAAGCGATCGTCATCGCACGCGCGCACGCCTGGGAGGTCTGGCCGCAGTTGGGGCAGCGACCTTCGGGCATGGTGATCCTGCAGCCGGCCAACCGAGGCACGGCAGCCGGGATCTTTCTCCCGCTGACCTATATCAAGGCCCGCGATGCCGAGGCCACCGTGATCATCTACCCATCAGACCATTTCGTGTATCCGGAGCAGCGGTTTGTCGACTCAGTCCGGCGGGCGGTCTTGACCGCCGAATGGCTTCCGGATCGACTCGTGCTGCTCGGCGTGACTCCGGATCGCCTGGAATTGGACTACGAATGGATCCTGCCCGGCGAACCGCTCGATCGCTCGTCGAATTATCGGATTCAGGCGGTGCGGGCTTTTTCCAAGAGACCTGCGCTGGCTGAAGCTGATGCGGCGCTCGCGGCGGGCGCGCTGTGGAATACGTCAGTGTTCGCTGCCAACGCGCAGACTCTCTGGGGCCTGGGTGATCGGTGTTTCCCGGACTTGATGTCGTTGTTCGAGCGCTTGCACCTGGCGATCGGCACGCCGCACGAGGCGCGAGTGCTAGACACCATTTATCACCAGATGCCGAGTTACAGCTTTTCATCCGGTTTGCTTCAACGGATTCCGGAACAGACCGCGGTCATCGAGATGCAAGAGGTCCTCTGGAGCGATTGGGGCAAACCCGAGCGGATTGCCAACTCGCTTCGACGGATCGGCCGGCAGCCCGCATTTCCGCTGTCCTGTCTCGGCAGGCCCTTTGCGCCGACCGGGTTAATGGCCGACGACGGGTGTACGATAGCGGGTGTGTAACGGGGAGGGTGCGAAAGACAGGGAGAGGGTGTCGCGCAATGCGAAAGGAAACGGCGTTCGAACTCGGGAACAACCAACCTTTCGTTGCTGACATGCTGACCCGCTATAGAAGCGGAAATCTTCCGGACGGGGGTTGTGCCCTCACTGCAGCCGTACGAGTCGTTGACCGAAGGTCGGGGAGGATATTGTCCATGAACAGTGAGTTCAGCGAGCCCGCCCCTGACCAAGAAAGCGGACGACGTCACGATGCCCGGGTCGGCGTGATCGTCCTGTCGCCTTCACTGCGCGTGCTCTACGCCAGTCGGGCGGCCATTGAATGGCTAACACCCACCACTCTCAGGACAGACTTGCGAGAGCCAGCTTCCTCGTCGGGCGGTCTGCCCCAAGGCGTAACCAATATCGCGAGGACCATCGTGGAGGAATTGGGCCGTCGGGTGGCCTCCCGGAACTGGGAGCCGTTTGAAGTCCGGCGACACCTCGACGAGTGGCAGGAACCGGTGTGGCTGCGCGGGCTGGGGTTGCCGAACCCCCAAGGGCTTCAACGGTCACGGATCGTGCTGACGCTATCGAGGAACCCATTTTCCCCGTGACAGGATCTCGCGTGCGGCATTGTAGCCGGCGGCTCCCGTCACACCGCCGCCTGGATGGGCGGCTGCCCCGCACAGATACAATCCGGCGATCGGCGTTCGATAATCCGCATAGCCGGGCACGGGCCGAAAACAAAACAACTGATTCAGCGTCATCGCTCCCTGAAAGATATTGCCGCCGGTCAGGCCGAACATTTGCTCAAGGTCCAGGGGCGTCAAGACCTGCCGGCCGATGACGGAGGCTTTGAAGTTCGGGGCATACTCGGTTAACAGATCCACACAGCGATCCGCAAAGCGCTCCCGCAATTGATCCCACGTCGCCGCGCGCAGGTTGTACGGCGCGTATTGGACGAACATCGACATCAGGTGGGAGCCCGGCGGGGCGACGGAGGGATCGACCACCGAAGGGATGGTGCATTCGAGAATCGGGCGATCGGAGGGACGGCCGTACTTGGCCTCATCGTAGGCCCGCTCGAGGTACTCGAGATCGGGACAGATGTGAATTGTCCCGCGGTGTTGAGGGCCAGGCTTGGTACCGGGACAGGCAAGGAAGCTGGGGAGCTCGGACAAGGCCAGATTGATTTTGAGCGAGGCGCTTCGGTAATCGATTCGTCGCACCGCCTGCACGAACTCGTCTGGCAGTTGTTTGGGATCGAGCAAGCGGGTGAACGTGACATGGGCATCGGCGTTGCTGGCAACCACCGGAGCCTTGAACTCGTCCCCGTTGGCCAACGCGACACCGGCGACTTCCCCGTCCTTGACCAGGATGTGGCTCACCTCAGCCTCGCAGCGAATGGTGACCGAGAGATCGCGAGCCGCTCGTGCCAACGCCTGGGTCAGGCCTCCCATCCCGCCTTGCACATACCCCCAGATTCCCCGTTTCCCGTTGGTGGTTCCCATCACGTGGTGAAACAGGACATAGGCGGTTCCGGGCGTCGAGGGTGAGGCCATGGTGCCGATGACGGCATCGGTCGCCAGCGTCGCCTTGAGCTCCTCCGACTCGAACCATCGCTCGAGGATCGGTCGGGCCGCTCCGGTCAGGAGTTCAACCAGGTCGCCGATCCGAGGGCCAATCCGCGTCACCATGCGACCCAGTCTGAGCAGCCTCCAGAGATCTCGCAGCCCAAGACGACGGATATTCGGCGGGGTCACGGTCAGGAGGGGCTCAAGGACCGTGGCGAGCCCTTCCAGCCAGTCCTGGTATCGGGGGTAGTTGTCCGCGTCGCGAACGCTGAACTTGGCAATCTCCTGGTGGTTCAGATCAGGATCGGCGCCTAGCAGGAGAAACCGCCCGTCGGGAAACGGTGTGAAGGAAGAGGGACTGCGCTCCAGGATCCTCAAGCCATAGGCCTCCAGGCGGAGGTCACGGACGATCTCCGGGCGAAACAGGCTGATCACGTAGGCGGCGGTCGAGACTTTGAAGCCGGGGAATACTTCTTCGGTGACGCAGGCTCCGCCCACGAGATGCCGTCGTTCGAGCACCAACACCTTCCAGCCGGCGCGGGCCAGATAGCAGGCGGCCACCAACCCGTTGTGCCCGGCCCCGATAATGATGGCGCCGTAGTCACTCGCCATAGGTGTCCGCAATGAAAGCGCTCGGGGAGGTGAGACCGATCATACTCGCGGGCCTGATTCGCTTCCACTGACCTCTTCCGACGCGATAGCCGGAGGGAGTACCCTGATGCCGAACCCCCAAGCCCTCTGCTTATGTGCACAATTGTTGCGCCGGAGAACGTGACTCGTGATGCGGGATGGGTTAAAGCGCCTGCTAGTGGACAGTTATTGTTTGCCGAGGTCGAAACAGGACCATGACCGCGAGGATCAGCGAACCAGTTGAGTTTCGTCTACCATCCGAGGACGACCTCCCTGAGCTGCTGGCTTTGGAAAAAGCCTGTTTTGACAGTCCCTATTACCGCCCCCATCAATTCAACCGATCGCAGTTCACGTCTTTCCTTCGAAACCCGCGGGCGATCTTCCTAGTGGCCGTTCGGCATGGCCTCTTGCTCGGCTATCTCGCCGGCACCTGCGGCGCCGGCTCTCGACGGGGCACCGCGCGGATCGACAGCCTGGCTGTTGCTCCGGGAATGCGGAACCAAGGGGTCGGGGGACTCCTCCTGAGGCGATTCATTGAAGAGGCCCAACGCCGTGGTTCCAAGCGTGTGACGATCGAAGTCGCCAGGGCAAACACCGACGCCATTCGCTTTTTCACGAACCGAGGCTTTAGTCCGGTGAGACGGCTTCCCGCATATTACGGTGGTCGGTACGACGGCCTGCGCATGCGGCGTCAACTGTGAAGCAGCACAACCGTCTATCGATCTTCTGGTGTGTCCGGGATGCGAGCGTGCCCGCGTCTCGCCGAAGATAGCCTCCACATTCCTGCGGTGTGGCATCCCGCGCCAGTGACCTTGCTCATCACTGGGGTCTTTCTCCCCTGTTGGCGTCATACTCGGCGAAGCCCGGTTCCTTGTAAGCTCTGAATCTCAAAGCCTTTCCGAACCACCTACCAGACGGCAACGCATGGCACATTCATCGCAAGCCGCCATGAGAGAAGGGGACGCGATGGAGCAAAAGGAACACAACAGCGGCGCTCGACGCAGACGATGGACGCGTACAGTCGTCCTGATTGTGGTGGGCATGGCTGGGGGGCTCTGGATGTTGCCGCAACTTTTGTCGTCGGCCGAGCAGGAAGCGGGTAAAGGCAGAGCGATCTACGAGAAGCATTGTCTGATCTGTCACGGATCGCGAGGCAAAGGCGACGGTCCTACCGGCAAGGTCCTGATTCCTCCGGCCACCGACTTAACGAGCGCAGCCAGCAAAAAGAAATCGGATGCAGACCTGCTCAAGATTATTCGGGACGGCAAACCCCCGACCGCCATGCCGGCCTGGAAGGGCCAGTTATCGGAGCAGGACATCCGGGATGTGCTCGCCTATATCCGCAGCTTGAGCCAATGAGAGAAGCCATGCCGCTGCGAACGCCCTGTCTGGCCGAGCTCGCGCTGGAGGGCCACCGTCGCCGCAGGAGACCGGTTCTTTGTGACAGGCCGGACCGCATGGCGCTACCGGCGATTGGCCATCGGTGCGAAGGTTCGATCGAGCCATCGAGAGAGATAAAGGGGATCGGGCTGAATCCTTTTTGAGGGTAAGGACTCATACCGAGTAAAACGGAAAACGCGAGGGAGTTGCTCTCCTATGATGTCCGGAGCTGAGGACCGACCACTGAGAGCTGGCGGCTTGAATCAAGGGGGTGCGACCATGATGTGTAACGTGGGCGGGGTCGAGCGGCCGATTCGCATCGTGCTGGGCGTGTTGTTCCTTGCCGTCGGCGCCTTGGCGGATTTGCCGCCAATCGGAGCCGGGATCATGATGATCGTCGGGGCCGTGGCACTCGTCACAGGTGCGATCGGCTTCTGCCCGGCCTGGAAACTGTTCGGCATCAACACGTGCGCGCCGAAGCCAAGCATGAAACAGTGACGGCCGGTCAGTCGTGACGCGGTCCGCAAGCGACTATTCCGAATTCCTAATTCCTAAGTCTGAATTCCAACCGGAGGTCGGGTATGGCTCGCATTGTGATTATCGGCGCATCGATCGGCGGACTGCCGGCGGCCTACGAGGCGCGGGCAATGCTGGACAAGAAGCACAAGGTCACGGTCGTCTCGAATGTGGACTACTTTCATTTTGTGCCGTCCAATCCCTGGGTGGCGGTCGGATGGAGAACGCGAAAGGACATCAGTTTTCCCCTTGGACCGGTGTTGCAAAAGAAGGGGATCGAATTCCTCTACGCTGCCGCGGAGCGGATCGAGCCTGAGCAGAACCGGGTCATCACGGCCAAGGGCCAGGTGCCGTACGACTACCTGATCATCGCCACGGGGCCGAAACTGAACTTTTCCGCGGTGCCGGGCCTGGGGCCGAGCGGCTATACCCAGTCGGTCTGCACCGTGGACCACGCGGAGCAAGCCTGGGGCGCGTACCAGTCGTTTCTGAAAGATCCGGGGCCCATTGTCGTGGGCGCGGCACAGGGCGCCTCCTGCTTCGGGCCGGCCTACGAAATGGCGTTCATTCTGGATGCGGACCTGCGCAAGAAGAAACTGCGTCGAAAGGTGCCGATCTATTTCGTCACGCCGGAACCCTACATCGGGCACATGGGACTGGCCGGCGTGGGCAAGTCCCGGCGGTTGATGGAAGACGAGTTCGCAGAACACTCGATTAAGGCCATTCCGAACGTCGCGATCAAGGAAGTACAACCGGGCAAGGTGTTCCTGGAGGACGGTCAGGAGATTCCCTTCCGCTATTCGATGTTCATTCCCCCGTTCACGGGCGTGGACGCCGTGGCGGGCACGCCCGGACTGTGCAACCCGAAAGGCTTCGTCAACATCGACGCCTACCAAGCCAATCCCAAGTACAAGAACATCTACGCGGTCGGCGTGTGCGTGGCGATCCCGCCGGTGGAACAGACGCCGATTCCAACCGGCGCGCCCAAGACCGGCTACATGATCGAATCGATGGTTTCGGCCGCCGTGCACAACATCAAGGCGGACATCGAGAACAACCCCAAACGCGAGACGGCGACCTGGAACGCGATCTGTCTCGCCGATATGGGTGACACGGGCATGGCCTTCGTTGCGCTGCCGCAGATGGCGCCGCGCAACGTGACGTGGGCGAAGAAGGGCAAGTGGGTGCATCTGGCCAAGGTCGCCCTCGAAAAATACTTCCTCCACAAGATGAAGAAGGGCGTGAGTGAGCCTTACTACGAGAAGGCAATCCTGAAAGCTCTGGGGATCACCAAGCTGGAACAGCAGGCGTAAACCAGCCGCTCGCCTCGCAGCGGCCGCACAGGATTCAAGAAGGGATCAAATCATGACTCGAACACACGGCCCCGTCCGGATTCTCGGCCTCTCGGTCGCCGCGGTTCTGGCGTGTGCCGCGGCGGGTCCGGCTGCCGAGTCGCAGGGAGAACACGCGCGAATCAGTCTCGAAAAGGCCAAGGCGCAGATCGAACTGGCGCTCAAGCAAGCCGAGTTGTCGCTGGCGCCGCATCAACCGGGGAGCGGGTGGACGAGGCAGCACATGCAACGGGTTTTGAACGTCATCGAGGGCCGCCGCGGTCCGGATTTCAGGGAAACCGTCGAGGACCCTGGAGACGGCTATGGGGCGGTGTGGCATCTGCGGGACGCGCTCGATGCGTTGCCGGGCGGCCTCTCCACCGATGCGGGGACCGCATTGGATCATGCGCTGGCCTATCTGAACGATGCGGCAGAACATGCCAGGCGTTCGCTGAAGGGAACCAGCGTAGCCCAGGTGCATCGGGAAGCCGGATTAGCCGCGGGGATGCTGGCGGCCGCCTTGGGGCGAGAAGGCAGTTCGGCGCCGGCGATCGGCGCCTTGACCTATGGCCTCAACGCGTTGGGACAGGCCCCGGCAAAATAGTTGGCGGAGCACCGGCCGGCTTGTTGTCGGCGATCCGTTTCTCGGTTGTGTCGCAGAGACCGCCAAATCCGCGCGGGGCGTGGCGAAGTATGCAATTTGTCCAGATGAGGGCCTTTTGAAAGGTAGGAAGCTGCGGCCGTTTTTACACGGGTCAACTGGAGACCTCGTTGAGAGCTAAGGCGATTCTGCCCGGGCCTGGCATGACGGGCGAGGCGCGCCTCAGCGGCTGAACGGCGTGAAGTCAACCATCATTCATTTGAAGCCATCAAGGAGGGGAGCTATGGCGAATATCGCTGCAGGAGTACCGGTCGGGGGACTGAAAACCGTCGGGCAGATTGTGCCCACAAATGAGCTGAAGTTTTACGCCAAGCAGAACGGATTAGCGGTCGCGGTTGAGCTGCTCTCCACGCACACACCGGGGGCGCCGGTCGTAGACGAGAAAAACCGTTTTATCGGATTCATCAGCGAGTTTGACGTTCTCCGCGCGCTCGAGGCCGGAAAGGATCTGAGCCAATGTACCGCCGACCAGATCATGGCCAAGGACCGGATTGCGATCAAAGATACGACCACGATCCAAGAGGCGGTAAAGATCATGGAAGAGAAGCGTCTCCTGAATCTGCCGGTGGAGAAGAACGGCGAGGTGGCCTATACGGTCACTCGGCATGATCTCCTGCGCGCCTGGATCGGGCTTGGTCTCGGGATGGGCTTAGAAGCGTAGCCTCCTCTCCGACACGCGATCCCTCGATCAAGGAAGGGTTCGGGCCGAGGATCCTGCTTTACGCGATACGTTCTCCATGATCTGGCAGGCGGCTCTCGCGGTGGCAGCAGGTGTCCCCATCGGTCTCCAACTTGGCGCGACGGGAACGGGCGGCGCGCTGCTTGCGGTGCCGATGATGGTCTACATCGCCGGCATCCCAGTGCAACAGGCGGCGGCCATGTCGCTGGTGATCGTCGCCGCCACGGCGTTGGTGGGGAGCTGGGAGTACGCCAAGATTGGGCAGATCAGGGCCAAAGCGGCTCTGGCGTTCAGTTGGACGGGTATCATCGGATCGTGGGGCGGCGCGTACGCCCACAAATTGATCCCAGGGGAGGTTCTGCTCATCGGGTTCGGCGTGATGCTCTTGATCGCGCGGGCGTTGATGGTGCGATACGGCGGGCTTGCTTCGCTGCCAGACAAAGAAAAGCCGTGCGCGGCGACCTTTCCCCGGACATGTTGGGTGAAAGTCGCGGCCATCGGACTCGCGGTGGGCGCGGTGAACGGATTTTTCGGCGTCGGGGGCGGCTTCATGATCGTGCCGACGTTGGTGCTCGCGCTGGGATTCACGCCGCGGCTGGCGGTAGGGACGTCGTTGACGATCATTGCGCTGATCTCGATCGGCGGAATCGTCGGCCATGTGCAGTTCGGCTCGTTCGATCCGCGGCTGGCTGCCTTGGTCATCGCGGGTAGCGTGCTCGGCATCCTGCTTGGCGCACGGCTCGGTCGAGTGGCGTCACCCCAAGCGGTGAGCGCCATCGCGGCGACGATCACGGTCAGCTTTGCGCTCTGGCTGATCGTATCGAACATGATCAAGCTGTGGGGGCTTCAAGTGTGAAAGGAATGCGATCATGCAGCTCACCGTCACCCATCAAGGCGGCGTGCGATTCGACGTGACCAGCGGCCGGCATACGGTGATTACCGACCAGCCGATCGAGGATGGCGGGGCGGACGCCGGGATGAGCCCGGTGGAATTGTTCGTCGGCTCACTCGCCGGTTGTGTCGGCTACTTCGTGGCAAAGTTCTGCGCGAGACATCGCATTCCCATCGATGGGTTCGCGATTGATGCCGAGTGGTCCATGGCCGAACAGCCTCACCGCGTCGGCGCCGTGGCGCTCCGGCTGCGGCTCCCTGCGGAAGTGACGGTCGAGCAGCGGGAGCGGCTGCTCAAGGTCGCGCGCGGGTGTACGGTGCATCACTCGCTGGTCGTTCCGCCGGAGGTGGCGATCACGCTTCAGGTGGGGCAGCGCCAATCGGTCACATGACGCAAGGAGGGTCGACGGAGAGCGCGGGCTCGGGATTCTTAAGGCTATCTCAAGGCGGGCCGAGGGCTATATGGTTCATGGACGACTCTTTCATCATCAGGACGAGTCGTGCGAACCCTGTAACAGGGAGGTAAGGCATGGCCTCATTCATCATTTCTGGCAGTCGAGGCACGGACGATCCAACGATGGCCACGCTGCCCTTCATGGCAGCGAAGGCGGCCAAGGAGCAGGGACACGATGTGGTGTTATGGCTTCAGAACGAAGCCGTGGTGTTGGCCCGCAAAGGCGTGGCGGATCATGTGACCGGAGTCAACCTGACGCCGCTGAAAGACCTGCTGGCGGCGCTACAGAATGCCGGTGTGCCGATCTGGGTTTGCGGCGCCTGCGCCGTCGCGCGCCAGGTTGGCCAAAGCGATTTGGTTGCGGGAGCGACGATCAAGGGGATGCCCGAGTACGTGCAAGCCGTCGCGATGCGTGACCGGAACATCGCGTTCTGATTGACGAAAGGCAATCGTAACATGGTCTATGGAGGAAGGTTGGCGACAGCCGCAGCTGTGTTAGGGCTGTTTGCGCTCCCACTGTTCGCAGCGGAACGGTCGATGATGCAGCCGCGGGTGCCGGCCGATCAGTTGGCGGAAGCACGGGCGTTGGTGAATCCGCTGCCGCATGCGCCGGACGTGATCGAGAAAGGCAAGGCGCTCTACCATGGGAAAGGGACCTGTGTCACTTGTCACGGCGTGAGCGGTCGGGGCGACGGTGTCGCGGCGGTGGGGCTGGAACCTTCGCCGCGGAACTTTCACCATCGCGGCTTCTGGCGGCACCGAACGGACGGCGAGATTTTCTGGGTCATCAAACATGGCATCGCAGGGACGGCGATGGCGCCTTTCGGCGGCATGCTGACGGACGAGGAGATCTGGTCGATCATCGAGTACGAGCGCAGCTTTGCGGAAGACCGAGGACGCCGAGCACCCATGGGACCACGGCACGAAAGGGAGCACAGGGGACCAGGTGGCGGAATGGGTTCGCGCGAGGGAGGATGCTGTGATCCACTGGAAACAGTCCGGTGACCGCGGCAC
Organism: Nitrospira calida; assembly: GCF_976986435.1. Taxonomy (NCBI): domain Bacteria; kingdom Pseudomonadati; phylum Nitrospirota; class Nitrospiria; order Nitrospirales; family Nitrospiraceae; genus Nitrospira; species Nitrospira calida. The sequence goes on along the minus strand of NZ_OZ335950.1, from coordinate 3,401,244 downwards.
CGCATGAGATGGACGAGACGGAGCCGGTTGGCCGCTTCGGTTGTCACGGTGCATGTCGTAGCCGATAGTGGAGCCGGCGTGACGGCACTGGCCGCGGCCATCCGAGCGGTGCAATGTTCGTCAAGAGCACGTGCGCGGCGTGCCATCGCATCAAGGGCAAACCGATACCGCGCCGGACAAAGACAGCCCCGGATCTCATCTGGGCCGGGAACAAGTATCGTCGCGAGTGGCTTGTCGCGTGGCTTCAGAACCCGGACTTATTACCTGTCGGGAATGATTTCCGATCGGAGCGAAAGAAGCGGCATCTCGCTCTGCCTGTCGATCAGGCGAAAGCCGCGGGTGAATTTCTTGCCACGCGGAAGGATCCTCGCATCTAGGAAGGCATCATGAAACCGGGACCGCCGGAGCAGCTTGGGCGAGGCCAGAAGCTCTCTCGGGAGCGTGGGTGCTAGAACTGACACCTGACACCGGCCCAAACGGCTAAGGGGGTATGTGGGAGGCACGTCGAGTACCTCATTCATCAAGCTCGGTGAACGCCTCAATGCTGAGCTGATGGGTCTATCGCTTTAACCAGAACCCGAACGATTTCGAGCCGGACAGCGGCTCCTACATCCCGAATCCGCCGCTGTCTGACGAAAGCATCTATACAATCACGGCCTCCATGGTGACGTTCATAAAGGCGGGAGGCTGAAGGTCGAGGAGACTGGTTCCCGCCGTGATAGCCAGAAGGTGGAGGGATCCATGACGGCGCGTGTAATTGGAGGGACGGCCTTGGTGCTGTGGGCGGCGACAATCGTCGCTCTTGGCTGGATTTTCGTCATGGGATGGACGGTATCCGGCACCGATGGTCGCACGGAAATCTTCCTGGCACCGGCCGAGCGGGATCAGATCCTGGCCGAGATGCGGCAACTCTTGAAGGCGGTCCATGGGGTGGTGGCCGGATTGAGCGGTTCGGACGATGACATGAAAGCCGCCGAAGAGGCTGCGCGAGCAGCCGGCATGACCATGGCGGCCGATACCAACCCTGCAATCATGGCCAAGCTCCCGCTGGCCTTCAAGCAGATGGGCATGTCGATCCACCAAGACATGGATGCGCTTGCGGACGCGATCGTCCAAAAAGAATCATCACAGCAACTCCTTCAGCGGCTTTCGAGCATGACGGCGCGCTGCACTATCTGTCATGACCTGTATCGGTTTGCCGCAGGGCGCTAGGTGTGGGAAGCGTGAAGCGTAAGGCATCGCTAATCGGCTGTGAGGCGTGAAGAGAGATGGATGAATGGGGAACTCTTGTCAGTGTTGCGAACCCTTGAGGTTTACATCGACCGCGAGCAATGTCGCTCCGGCCGTATTCAGAGGGAGGTGCCTTATGAAGTCAAAAACGATGCTTTCCGTTGCCGTGGCCGCCGCCACGCTGCTGCCGTTAGGTGTAGTGTCCGTGGGGTCGGCTCAGGAGCGCGAGCGCGAGAAGACTCAGACGCAGCAGCAGCTCCAGGAGAAGGAGAAGACCCAGACCAAGGAGCAGGTGAAAGCACAAGAACGAACGCGCGAGCGGACACGGGAACAGACCCGCACGGAACGGCCGGACAAACCACAGATGGAGAGAACGGAGCGGCCGGAGCGCCAGGGTAGCGGCGCTGGTGGCGGGCGATAAGGAATCGGCAAGACAGAAGAGTGTAGTCATGTCTGCCGAATCCAAGTTGGAAGGTTGACCGGTAATCATGAAGACCTATTGAGAGTGTTCTACCGAGTCACTCGTCATCCCATGCTGGGGAACCAGCCGGAATCCTTCCGCGCGAAAAATTCGCTGATTCCAGTCGATGGCGCGGAGTAACGTCACTGATATCTGCAGGGGAGAGAGAAGTTATGATTCGAGCGACGTGGCGGAGTCTGTTGTTTCTGGTCGGAGTCTGGGCGATGAGTGTGGCCATGCCCATGGGTTCTCTTCTTTGGGCCGAGCCGAGCAAGGGCAAGCCCGAAGCGGGGAAGCAAATCTATATGGAAAGCTGCCAGCACTGTCATGGGCCGACGGGAAAGGCCGACACCGAGTTGGCCGCCTCGCTCACGCCTCGGCCGGCCGATCTTACAGCCAAAACGACGCAGTCCAAGAAGGATGGGCAACTCCGCAAAGCGATTGTCGAGGGGGTGCCCGGCACGGCCATGAGCGCCTTCGGCGAGGCGTTCGACGACCAACAAATGGCCGACGTGATCGCCTACATTCGGTCCCTGAAACCATGAAACGCTCGTGGCCGGTGTCGCGCGGCGACTGAGAGTTCACGAGTTTACACACCAGATCACACAACAAGGAGGGAAGAGTCATGGGTACCTTGATACCGTGGGAGCCATTCACGAGGTGGGATCCGTTCAAGGAACTCGAGGAGATGGAGCGACGCCTCTCGACCTGGTTTGGCCGGCCTGTACGCCGTCGGGAAGGCGAGAAGGAAGCCCTGACGGTCGCGGAATGGTCGCCGCTCGTGGATATTGAAGAAACCGAGAAGGAGTACCTCATTAAAGCGGAGCTCCCGGAGATTAAGAAGGAGGATGTCAAGGTCACGGTCGAAAACGACGTGCTGACGATCGCCGGCGAGCGCAAGTTCGAGAAAGAAGAGAAGGGCAAAAAGTACCATCGGGTCGAGCGGAGCTACGGAAGCTTTGTGCGCAGTTTCACACTGCCGGAAGACGCGGATGGAACGAAGGTGTCTGCCGAATACAAAGACGGCGTGTTGCGCATCCATCTGCCGAAGTCGGAGAAGGCGAAACCGAAAGCCATTGAGGTGAAGGTTGCATGACCAGTCCGATGAGCCTGTGAGCCGCACCAGAGGAGGTCGCTCGGATCTCGGGAACGGCATGCCGGTGAGTGGTTCGGTCGTGCACCTTATGGAATTCTCGCTCCCGCCGACGGAAGCGTTTTCACTGACGGTGGTTGGCCTTGGCTGTCGACCCTTTTGGGCCGCGCGCCGGTGCGCACCAACGGAGACAGGTGAGAAGCCCTTACTGTTACCGAATGGACGCCGTTGGTGGATATCATTGAGGACGAGAAGGAGTACCTCATCAAGGCGGAGCTGCCGGAGCTCAAGAAGGAAGACGTGAAGGTGACGGTGCAGGACGACGTGTTGACCCTGTCGGGGGAGCACAAGGACGAGAAGGAAGAAAAGGGCAAGAAATGCCACCGCTTCGAGCGCAGCTTTGCGCTACCCGGCGATGCCGACGGCACCAAGGTCAGCGCGGAATTCAAGGATGGCGTGCTGACGATCCACTTGCAGAAGTTCGAAAAGGCCACGCCGAAGGCGATCGAGGTGAAGATCCCGTAACGAAGACCCCGATCACAGACGAGCGGCGAGCGTCAATGGGGGTGTGACAGCAAAAAGGGGGTACGGTCCAGATGTGTCTTGTTCCCACCACCAATTGATCTAAGGTGCCACCCTCAGGTTTAGCGGGACGTGATCCCGGAGCAACAGCCTGGTCATAACAGTTGACGGTTGCGTGTTAGTTGGTGTGTCGGCGACATGACCTAATTGAGCGATCAACAGATCGAGTCTGCGATTAAGCAGCGACTCAACGGAAATGGTCGAAAAACAGTCGACTGAGTATCCGGGCGCAAACGGCGATCCGTTTCATGATCCGACGCTGGATGCATAAACTCTCCAACCCCTACAGTGCGAGGTGGTCTCATGACGGGTGCCGGGCGAACGATGACAAGACGGAGTTGGCTCTCCACAGGCCTCTTGGTGTTCCTCGCCGTCCTTGGAGTACATACCTCTGCCGCGATCATTGACCATCTCGCCGCGCAGGATGCCGCCACGCCACGCGTGCTGCCGCGGTCGTTTCAGCGGGCCAGGCTCGGGATGGCGCTGGGCGAATTCAGCCGTGTGAGTCCGGAGACGGCGAAAACGCGCCGGCAGAATCTGGCGACGGTAACGTTGACCGAGCCGTCGTCGGATCCGGCCATCCGGCGCGTCTTATATCGGTTTCACCGGGGCAAACTGTACGAAATTCAGATTCACTATCGTCCCGAGCGTTTACCGAGCGGTGTGACGGGGTTGCTGGCCCGTTTGAAGGAGATCTATGGGCCGCCGTCAGTCGACCGGGAAGACCATCTGGATATCGATTCGGGCGATCTGCGGCGCCGGCGAACGGTCTGGCAGGACGGGCGGACGAAGATCACGTTTCTGGAGCGGGAGATCATCGACGAACATGGCCATCGCTCCGAGCCGACGCTCACGTTGACCGATCTCGAGCTGGAACGCCTGCGTGATGCGGACCAAAACGAACAGGCACGGCGGCAGGTTGAACGCATCCCGATTCCGCTGCCGGATGGCGGACCAGGGCCGGGCCGGGTGGCCGCGGAGGGCAGGCATAGGAGTCTCGGAAACTGAACGTGTCGGATCGGATGGTGCGTGCTGCACGGCCTGGGAGACCGGGTCGATGCGGTTGGCACCGCTGTCCTCGGGGCGGCGATCGGCCGTCCGTGCCGGTACGAGCACCACAAACAGTGATGAGGAGCCCATGCAATGGGATCTCAGATTCAAGGGACTTGGCGAAGATACTCGCACCGCCCACATGTTGGCGCGATGGCGGAGCAGGTTGGAGCGGCAGCTGAAGGGATTCGCTTCCGATCGAGTGTCACTGCGAGGTCTCGTTGAGCGCCATTCGAACAAACGGCGGTTTCAAGCCATGCTCCTGCTGTCGGTTCCGGGACGAGTGATAGTGGAAAGGAAGATGGTGCGAGCCTTGAGCCCGTCTTGAAAGAGGCGTTCACGGAAATGATGCGACAGGTGGATAAGCATCGCGCGATGTTGCGCCGCGAACCGCTGTGGAAACGACGTGAACGCCGCGAGGCGCTGGCCCTTGCCACGAAACTCAAGACGGTGCCGTTGGAGGAACGGGACCGTGAGGCGCTTCTCACCGCGCTTGGCGATCATCTCGACACCCTGCAGCGGTTTGCTGCGCACGAAATTGCGGCCAGGCTGGCGGCCGGCGATCTGTTCCCTGGCCAAGTGACCGTTTGACGACATCGTTGACGCGGCGGTCCTCACGGCGGCCCAGGGTTTTGCCGATCGACCCAAGGACCTGCCGCTCGATCGCTGGCTCAGGCAACTCGTGCTCGAGCAGGTCGAGCGCGAGGTCAGGCGGATGCGAAAAGAAGGAGGCTTGCTGCGCCTGGAAGAAGCCAGTGCGATGCCGGGGTCTGAAGACGGCCTGTTCGAGTTTTACCAACCGGACGAAGTCGTACGATTGGAGGACCTTGTTCCGGCCTCGGAGCTTCCGACACCGGATCAGATGGTCGAGCGGCAGGAACTTCAACGCACCGTCAATCGAATGCTCGTGCACCTGCCCACACAGTGGCGGCTCGCGCTCGTCCTCCATGAAGCGGGAGGCTGCTCGCTCGCCGAGACGGCCCATGTACTCGGGATCACGGAGTCAGAAGTCAAGCATGCGCTGGACAACGCACGGGCCTTCCTTAAGCAAAAACTGGCCGAACTCCACCCTTCAGGTGCGATGGCGCACGGTGATCACGGCCAGCGGATGAACGAACCCCGTCGGATGGTCATGGGAGCATTGGTCGAACAGGTCTGCGGAGAGGGAGCGGCGAAGCTGAAGGAGGCCGGCGGCCTTGGAGGGTGGCTTGCTTCGCAAATCATAACATAAGGAGTAGGGGGGGGACGATGTTTCCTTTGCGTGACAGCCTGCCCAGCCTCAATCCGCCGGTGATAGTGACGGCGCTTGTACTCGCCAACGCCGCGGTCTTTTTGTTTGAGTTGCTGTTGCCCTCAGCGGTCCTACTAGACCGCTGGCGATGAGGTCTCATCCTGTGCCGACATGGACTGAGGGTGGTCGAAAACCTTTTGGATGAGGAGGGCGCCGTGAATCTGAAAAAACTTATGTGATCACCACTGAAGTCCCGGGCTTGGAGGCGAGCGATCTTCAACTGGAACTCTTGGACGACACCCTGCTGATCCGGGGAGAAAAGCGGCAGAAATGGGAGAAGCAGCATGCCGGCGTCTACCGGATGGAGCGCCGCTACGGCGCGTTCGAGCGCATCTTGTCGTTGCCTGACGATGCCGATCTGGATCGATTGGAGGCCAAGCTCAAACATGGGGTTCTGACGGTGACTCTGCCCTGTAAGCCGAGCGCGAAGGCCGCGTCGCGATTCATCGAAGTCAAAGCCGGTTGAGGGATGCGAGGAGGATCATGATGAGACAGGCGGCACATACCCGACGAGAGATTTCGTTTCGGTGGTGGCGAGCGGCGGCGATCGCGGGATGGCTGGCGGTCGGGATCGGCGTCGTCGGGATGACCGCCGAAGCCGCACCGTCGATTGGGTCAGCGCCTGGGCAGGAGACCCGACCGATCCTCGTCTCCACCGGCGCGCTCCCGCCGAATGAGGCGTTGGTGGCGGTGGCCGAGCGTGCGACGGCGTCCGTCGTCAATATTGCATCGTCCCGTAAGGTGGCCGTCGGCGAACCGTTTGGGCCGTTCTACGGCGACCCGTTTTGGCGGCGGTTTTTCGGAGAGGAACTCGGCCCACGAGGGCCGCGCCGCGAGGAGCGGGAGTTTGGCGAAGGCTCGGGTGTGATTGTCAGTTCAGACGGGTACATCATGACCAACAACCACGTCGTCGAGGGGGCCGAGGAACTCACCGTCATTCTCCCTGACAAACGCCGCTTCAAAGCGAAGATCATCGGCACCGATCCGAGGACGGACCTCGCGCTGATCAAGATCGATGCGATGGGCTTGCCGCCCTTGCCGTGGGGAGACTCCGGTAAGTTGCGGGTGGGCGAGCTCGTGCTGGCCGTCGGTAGTCCGTTCGGGCTGACGCAGACCGTGACCATGGGCATTGTCAGCGCGGTCGGCCGGGCCAATATGGGCATCGTCGATTACGAGGACTTCATCCAAACCGACGCGGCCATCAACCCGGGTAACTCCGGCGGCGCCCTGGTGAATCTGAAGGGCGAGCTGATCGGCATCCCCTCGGCGATCTTCAGTCAAACCGGGGGATATATGGGGATCGGATTTGCGATCCCCAGCAACATGGCCAAGAGCGTCATGGCCAGCCTGCAGAAGCACGGGAAGGTCATCCGCGGCTGGATCGGCGTGTCGATCCAGGAGTTGACCCCTGAGTTGGCAAAGGAATTCGGAGTGAAGGACGCCAAGGGTGTTTTGGTGGCCGACGTGCTAGACGACGGACCGGCCGCTAAAGCCAAACTCGAGCGCGGCGACATCATCACCGCATACGATGGAAAACCGGTTACCAATCCGACGCAGTTGCGCATGTTGGTGGCCGACACCGCGCCGGGAACGACCGTAACCCTCACCGTAGTGCGGGATGAACGGACACGGGAGGTAAAGGTGACGGTTGGGGAGTTGCCGAGAGAAACCGCACGAGCGTCCGGTGAAATCGAGGGTGATCACGCCTTGGCCGGTATCGTCGTCGAACCTGCCCCTCGTGACCGGTCCGGTCGGAGAGTCGGAGGAGTCTGGGTCGTTGACGTGGATCCCGGGAGTCCGGCCGCACTCGCCGGGCTGCGACCCGGGGATCTCATCCGAGAAATCAACCGGAAGCCGGTGAAGTCCGTCGAAGACTTCGAGCGGATGGCCGGACGACTCCGTCCCCAGGAGCGGGTGCTTCTGCTGGTGACCCGTGGCAATGCGACGATTTTCCTGTCGATCAGTCCGCAGTAGTGAAGGGATGTGAGTACCGCAAAAGACCATCGCCGAGTGGTTCGGTAGGCGCCCAGTCTGTCGGCGTCGCCTCTCTGGCGCGCTGACTTGTGAAGGAAGGGAAAGGTCATGGCACGGGATCGATGGCACCTTACGCTGGTAGAGGAGCAGGATTTCTTGCCGGTGCCCTGGACACCGCAACAGAGCGAGCCGAGGGTTGCAGCCTCTTTGACAGATATGGGCGCCGCGGGGCTAATTGCTGCTTGTACGTTGCTGGCGTGTCGGGGTCCTGGTCCCCAAGCCTGGACTCTTGGGTACCGGCACGATCCCGTCGCCTTCTTGCTCGATACGATCGAGGAAGCCGTCTGCCTCTGGACGACCGACGGTGCAAGGCTTTATCGCAATCGGGCAGCCGAGGTCCTGAATCTGGACTGGCGCGGCTGCGTCCGATTAGAACACCTTCGGCACAATGACCGCGACCTGGAACGGCGGTGTGCCTCGTTCTCCTTCGGCAACGCCGCTTATGTACTGGAGATCGTCCATGAGGTGAGACACGCCGAGAAGAGTGTGGGTGCGCGGGGGGAGAACGGCATCCGAGACGAAGCCGCGTGGCCGAAAGACGACGCGATTGCCGGGGCTTCAAAAGCCATGCAGGGAACGCCGTGACGCAGAGGGATGACAGACGCTCACGAACGAGGATGACAGTTCTGGCGGCCGTGGATGGTTCGCTGTATTCCCGTTGGGCCATTGAATGGCTCGGTGTGTTGCCATTTCGTGATCCCCCTTGTTGTGCACGCACTCCATGTCATCGATGTGCCGAGCCTTGCGGTGCCTGTGCTTCCCCGGCCAATTGCCGGAGCACTTCGCCCCACCGTTCAGGCAGAGGTGCAACGATTGGTCATCCATGCACGCGAGGTGCGCGCCGACACGGAGAAGCTGTTGGAGGCCAACGGGCTTCAAGGCAAGGCGCTCCTTGTGCGCATGGCTCGTGCACCACGCTCGTCGTGCGTGGGCGACATGGACGGGGCTGAAAGGCTTGACACGCGACACAATCAGATCGTGCAGGTTGTCTCGGGCCCATCGAGGGCCAGGGCGACGGCGCAAGGTCCCGTGGTAGGGAGCGACATCGAGCATCTGAAGCGGGCAGGGCTGGCTGCGGATGAGTGAGCCGGTACACATCGTCTGTTCCCAGTGCCGGGGCGTCAATCGCGTGCCCGGAACCCGTCTGAGCGAGGGCCCCAAGTGCGGCCGGTGCCATGCGCCGCTGTTCACCGGACACCCGATCGCCCTGACCGGGGCGGACTTCGACCTGCACGCGACACGCAATGATATCCCGTTGCTCGTGGACTTCTGGGCGCCTTGGTGCGGACCCTGTCGGATGATGGCCCCCGCCTTTGAGCAGGCCGCGAAGATTCTGGAACCACAGGTTCGCCTGGCCAAGGTGAATACGGAAGAAGAGCAGGCGCTGGCGGCTCGCTTTGGAATCGTCAGTATCCCCACACTCATTCTCTTTCACCAAGGGCGGGAGATCGGGCGACAGCCTGGGGCGATGGGGACGCACGACATCGTCCGGTGGGTCAGGGCCCAGAGCCAAGGCCTGTGAGATCAGGCGATGGAATTCCGCACGGTCTCCTTCGATTGGTCTCCGATGCAGGACGTGCCGCGGCCTGATCCGGCCCGGCTGTACGATCTGTTGATCCTGGGAGGCGGTCCGGCAGCCATGGCTGCCGCGCTGTACGGCGCACGAAAACTGCTCACGCTGGCGCTGCTCACGAAGGACTTCGGCGGTCAGATGGCGGAAACCACGGAGATCGACAACTACCTGGGGTTTCAGACCGTGACCGGCCGCGAGCTGGTCGAGCGGTTCCAGCAACATGTGTCCTATTTCAAGGTCCCGGTGTACCAGAGCGACTCCGCCAAAGACGTGCGAAAGGAGGACACGCAGTTCCGCGTGCTCTTCGAGAGCGGGACCGAGTTTCGCGGCCGGACGGTGATTGTCGCCACGGGCAAACGAGCGCGCATGTTGAACGTGCCGGGCGAGAAGGAACTGATCGGGAAAGGGGTAGCTTACTGCGCCACCTGCGATGCGCCGTTTTTCACGGACAAGCAGGTGGTCGTGGTGGGCGGGGGGAATTCGGCCTTTACGGCGGCCGTCGATCTGCTGAAGGTGGCCAAGCAGGTAACGCTGATCAATGTTGCCGCCGGATGGCAGGCCGATGAAATCCTCGTCCAAGCAGTCAGGTCTCATGCCAGGCTGCTCGATCGTCACGCGGTCACCCGCATCATGGGAACGGAACGGGTGACCGGGGTAAGGATCAAGGAACTGGAATCCGGACGGGAAACGCTGGTCCAGGCCGACGGCGTGTTCGTCGAAATCGGGCTCATCCCGAACACGGAGCCGGTGCGTCATCTCGCCAAGCTGAACCAAGCCGGGGAACTGATCGTGGACTGCCACTGCCGGACCAGCGTGGCGGGCTTGTTCGGAGCCGGCGATGTGACGACAGTACCCCACAAGCAAATCATCATCTCCGCCGGCGAAGGCGCGAAAGCGGCCCTCTCCGCCTATGAGTACCTGGTGCGGGGCGAGTCGGCGAGCCAGTCGCCGGAATGAGAATGAGGAGGAAGAGCGATGGCGTTGTTAAAGGAAAAAGACCGGGACGCGCTCAAGAAGACGTTCGACGCGCTTCCTCACGTCGTCACGCTCCTGATGTTCACGCAAGAGATGGAATGCGAGACCTGCCGGCTCGCGCGCGAGCTGGTCGAGGAGCTGGGGAGCTTGTCCAGGAAGGTGCGCGCGGAGGTGCATGATTTCGTGCAGGAGGCCGACTTGGCTAAACGATACGGCGTGGACAAGATTCCAGCCATTCTCGTGACCGAAGGCGGGAACGCCCGCGTCCGGTTCTCTGGGGTGCCCGGTGGCTATGAATTCGGATCGCTGGTGGAAGCCATTCGGCAGATGGGACAGCGCGATCCTGGATTATCGGCCGAGGTGCGTGCGATGCTGGCCCAGGTCGATCGTCCGGTGCACCTGCAGGTCATGGTGACGCTGACCTGCCCCTACTGCTCGCGGGCGGTGGCGACCGCGCATCGCTTCGCCATGGCGTCTGAGCACATCACAGCGGACATGGTGGAGACGGCCGAGTTCCCGCACCTGGCGGTGAAATACGACGTCCAAGGCGTGCCAAAGACCATCATCAACGACACCCACAGCGTGCTTGGGGCGCAACCGGAGCTCCTCGTGGCCCGAGAAGTGCTGAAGGCGCTCGGGAAGTAGCCTCCTGGCCTACACAAGAGTGGCGGGGCATGTCCAGCCGGGTGTCGACGGCAGCCCGAAGGACGGGCAGATTGTTGAAGCGTTCAGAACCTAAATTGATGGTCCAGCTATCCGACAATGCGCTCCGAGTGCTGCAGGCGCGGTATCTCCGCCGCGACGCAACGGGGCAAGTCCTGGAAACGCCGGAGGACATGTTCGCCAGAGTGGCGGATGCCATTGCTCAGGCTGAGGTGGCGTTCGGTCATCCCGATCGAGTCTCGTATTGGCGCGATGAATTCTACCAATTGATGACTTCCCTGACCTTTCTACCGAACAGTCCCACGCTCATGAATGCGCCCGGCGGACAGCTCAGCGCCTGCTTCGTGCTGCCCGTGGAAGACTCTATCGAGGCCATCTTTCGGGCAATCACGGAGATGGCCTTGGTGCAACGCTCTGGCGGCGGGACCGGGTTCTCATTTTCCCGTCTGCGGCCCAAGGGCGACTTCGTGGCATCGACGGGCGGGGAGGCTTCAGGCCCGGTTTCCTTTATGAAGATTTTCGACTGCGCCACCGAGCATATCAGACGCGGCGGCCGGCGGCGCGGTGCCAATATGGGGATCTTGCGCGTGGATCATCCGGACATTCTCGAATTTATTGCCGCCAAGTTGGATGGAGTCAGCCTGCAAAATTTCAATCTGTCCGTCGGGGTGACGGATGCTTTCATGGAGGCGGTGTGCCAAGGAACCTCTTACGACCTCGTCCATCCGAAAACCGGTCGGACGGGCAAACAGCTCAGGGCCATGGAGGTGTTCGAGGCGATCACGGACGCTGCGTGGCGGACAGGCGATCCGGGTCTACTCTTTTTGGATGCGATCAACCGGGCCAATCCCACGCCGCATCTCGGCGCCATCGAGGCCACCAATCCCTGCGGCGAGGTCCCGCTGCTGCCCTATGAATCATGCAATCTCGGCTCGCTCAATGTCGCGCTCCTGATATCCGAGCGAAACGGACGTCCGGTTGTGGACTGGGAACGCTTGCGCACGAGCGTCCGGCTGGTGGTTCGCTTCCTGGATAACGTGATTGAAGTGAACCACTACCCGACGCCCGAGACCTCGCGCATGGCGCAGGGCAACCGCAAGATCGGCCTCGGCGTGATGGGGCTTGCGGACCTGCTCATCCGATTGGGGCTCTCCTATGATTCCGACCAGGCGATCGAGCTGGCCGAGCAGCTCATGCGCACGATCGCCGAGGAAGCTCGCGTCGCCTCGCAGGCATTGGCAGAGGAGCGGGGAGTGTTCCCGAATTGGAGCGGGAGCATCTACGAGCGGCAGGGACTACGGCTGCGCAACGCGACCTGCACGGCCATCGCTCCCACCGGCACCATCAGTATCATTGCTGGAACGAGCGCCAGCATCGAGCCACTGTTCGCACTGGCTTACCGGCGTCGGCATACCCTTGGCGGGGAAGGCTTGGTGGAAGTGAAGAAGAAGCTTCTCCTCGACTATTGCACCTGGCACGGTCTGAACACAGAGAAGGTGATTGCTGAGGTGCAAAAGCGTGGCCGTCTGGCCGGCGTGCCCGGTTTGCCTGATGAGGCGACCCGTCTGTTTGTGACCGCCTTGGACGTTCCCGTTGAGCGGCATCTGCAGATACAGGCGGCCTTCCAGTGCCACGTGGACAATTCCGTCTCGAAAACGATCAATCTTCCGCAGGAGGCGGTGCCGGCGGAAGTGGCGCGGGCCTACCGGCGTGCCTGGGAACTGGGGCTGAAAGGCGTGACGATTTATCGCTATGGCAGCAAGGACTCGCAGGTGTTTGAGCTCGGGATCGGAGAAGAAGCCTTTCAGTACGACCATGCCTCCACATGCGATCGACAGGAGTGTCGCCTGTGAGAGTGAGGATGAATATGAGGCGAGCTTTCAGGGATGTTTGCCGTGAACGCGGCGCAACCTCAGGGGGCCGCCGGGTCTTATGAACCTCACCATTGTGCGGTTGACAGCCTCTGCGAATGTCGGTATTGAACAACACGCGGACACATCGCGAGCGATGGCTTTGGAGGAACCGGTTGGACTCGCCGGTGACGGTTCGGAGGACCCGCACGTAGACAGTTCACTGCCCTTCTGCGCCTGCTGGGTTCGCAGAGTCGCCCGCATCGTGCTCGCGTAATTCACGCGCCTGATGGCTGTCTCCGTTCGGTCCGTACGCACGGGCAGAAAGGAGGACGGCCATGCATTCGCCGCAGATCCACTGATAAGCCGGGTGGGTGGTTTCTGCGCCTCCGCTGGAGCACTTCTCTTGTCCAGCTTACTTGCCGTGCTGATCGGCGGACAGCTTCCCGCCGCTATCTCCCCGCGGCCCCCCAAGTCAGCCGCGGGAAGCGGATTTTTGGCCATTGGAGGGTGGACGTTATTCGGGGCTCGACGGTGAGAAGGCTGCCTGTGAGATTGCTGGCTCCTCCGCTTCCACTTCGCTCCTTCACATGGGGCGACCTCGTGGTCGGCCTCCTCGTCGCGGTGATGGTCTATGTAGGCGTGCGCCTGGCGGTCCATGCGCCGCCGGAGCTGAAGGGGCCGGAGATTTCACTCTCTCTGACCGTCTTGCCCTGGTACGCCTTGCTATCCATCGGGCGTATGCTCGTCGCCTATACACTCTCGTTGCTTTTCACGCTTCCCTATGGTTATGCCGCCGCCCGGTACCGGCGTGCGGAGCCTGTTCTGCTTCCTTTGCTCGATGTGTTGCAAAGTGTGCCCATTCTCTCGTTTCTGCCGGTGGTCTTGCTCAGCTTCAGCGCGATTCTGCCGCAGGCGGTGGCGGTCGAACTGGCATCGATCATACTGATTTGTACGAGCCAGGTGTGGAACCTGACGTTCAGTTGGTACCAATCGCTTCGTACCATTCCGACGGATCTACAAGAGGCCGGTCGGATCTTCCGCTTGAATGCCTGGCTCCGCTTCCGGTATCTGGAGCTTCCCTTCGCCACCATCGGGTTGCTGTGGAACAGTATGATGAGTTGGGCTGGGGGGTGGTTTTTCTTGATGGCCGCCGAGATTTTTACGGTGGGAGACCGCGACTTCCGGCTTCCGGGACTCGGAGCCTATTTGAAGGAAGCAGCCGCTCAAGGGAACGTGATGGCCATGACGTGGGGCCTTGCCACGCTGATCCTAGTGATCGTCATGTTGGATCAACTGGCGTGGCGACCGCTGCTGGCGTGGGCTGAACGCTTCAAGTTAGAGATGGTCGAAAGTCGAGACGCGCATGCCTCGTGGTTCTACAACGCGCTCCGCAGCTCGAGGATTGCGGGGTGGCTGCGAACGAGCGTGATACGACCGACCCTCGAACGCCTGGACGCCTGGTTTACGCGGCGGTTCCCTCTGCCGGTGGCACAGAGGTCCGAAGAACGTCTGCTGATCTGGTCGTGGCGTGCTGTCGCTGCCGTCGGAGGCTGCGCTCTGCTCTACGGGGCATATCGGGCCGGGGCGTCGTTGACTACGGTCACGGCAGCCCAATGGCGGGATATTGGGGTCGGTCTCTTGGCGACGCTGGGACGCGTGGTTGCCGCCTTGATCATTGCGCTAGGATGGACCCTTCCGGTCGGCGTGACCATCGGAATGAATCCGCGGGTGGCCGGGTGGCTGCAACCGGTGGTCCAGGTCGCCGCATCCGTTCCCGCCACGGCCCTCTTCCCGATCGTCTTGCTCCTCCTGCTGGGCCTGCCCTGGGGGCTCAACATGGCGGCCATCCTCCTCATGCTGATGGGCACGCAATGGTATCTCTTGTTCAATACGATTGCGGGGGTTTCGGCTATCCCCCAGGATCTGAAGGATATGGCAGCCGTGCTGCGGTTGTCGCGCGCCGACCGTTGGCGGACGCTGCTCCTTCCGGCATTGGTGCCGTCATTAATCACCGGGGGCATTACCGCAAGCGGCGGAGCGTGGAATGCGAGCATCGTGGCGGAGTACGTCGAATTCGGGGGGCAGGTCGAGGCGACCATCGGCCTTGGAGCGCAGATCGCCCAAGCCACGGCGCGCGGGGACTATCCGTTGCTGCTTGCCGCGACGTTGACAATGATTTTCACCGTCGTCACGCTCAACCGCCTGCTATGGCGACGGCTGTATCGACTGGCTGAAGAACGGTTTCGCATGGAGTAGGCTGTGACCGGCAGTCCGTTGTTTGAACTCCAGCATGTTACGCATGTCTTCGGTGGGAGGGAGCGGTTCACCGCTCTGAAGGACGCGTGTCTGCGCCTGCACGAGGGAGAGTTCGTGGTGCTTGTGGGACCTTCTGGATGCGGAAAAAGCACCCTGTTGCGGATTCTGACCGGTCTTCTGCCGCCTACGGAGGGGCATGTGCTCTATCGGGGGCAGCCGATGCACGGCGTGAACCCCCATGTGACCTTGGTTTTTCAGACTTTCGCACTGTTTCCTTGGATGACGGTGCAGCAGAATGTGGAAATCGCGCTGAAAGCGAGAGGGGTGCCGCCGGTAGAGCGAACGGCCCGCGCCACGGAGTTGCTCGACCGCGTCGGGTTGGATGGGTTTGAGTCGGCCTATCCGCGGGAGTTGTCCGGTGGGATGCGACAGAAAGTAGGGTTTGCCCGGGCCATGGCGGTCGAACCAGAATTGCTCTGCCTGGATGAACCCTTCTCATCCCTCGATGTGCTCAGTGCGGAAGCCTTGCGGCGGGAACTGTTGGAACTTTGGACGAGCGGGAAGATCCCCACGAAAACCATCCTGATGGTCACGCACAATATCGAAGAAGCCGTGCTCCTCGCCGACCGGATCGTGATCATGGCCAAGGCGCCCGGGCGAGTGGTGACGGAGCTGCCTGTGGATTTGCCTTATCCTCGACGACACAAAACCACCGCGTTCCTCGCGCTCGTCGATGAAGTCTATGGGCTGCTGGCGACGCAAGCGCCGTCTGTGCGCGGATTACCGGCTGCGGCAGCCGGCGAGCCGGGCTATATTCGAGGTCTGCCGGCGATCACGATTCACGATTTGGCGGGCTTAGTTGAGCATCTGACCGAGATTCCCGGTCATCGCGCCGACCTCTTCCGGTTGGCCGAAGAACTCAAGATGGACACCAAGCATTTCTTGGAATTGACGGATGCGACCACCCTGCTGGGCTTTGCCGCGATTGCGGAGGGGGACATCACGCTGACTCCGCTGGGGGAGACCTTCGCGGAAGCGAGTATTCTGGCGAGGAAAGAGATCTTCGCCAGCCGCCTGCGACGTCTGCCGATGTTCCAATGGCTCGTCCATTTGCTCAAGGCGTCGGAGCGACAGGCATTGACCTGGGACATGGTCCACACGGCCCTGGAGCTCGAGTTCGCGCCGGAAGAAGCCGACCGTCAGCTTGCCACGCTGGTTACCTGGGGGCGCTATGCCGAATTGCTCACCTACGATGACCGGACAGGCGTCATCGCTTTGGAAGCCAAGGAGGTGTGACTGAGGAAAAGCCGAGTCCTCCTTGGCATGAGGATTGTTTGTGTTTGAATAGCAACCCAGCGACCAGTCGAGAGTTATAGGACTCATGTTAGGGCAATAGCCCATTCGCTCGGATATTTGTCAGCGTCCTCCCCAGTCTCCGTGCCGGAACAGAAGAAACGGCTCGGGCCGCTCGCTCGAAGCGTGGCGTTTTGCATCAATACCCCCTGGACCGTTGGGGTGTTTGTCCCCGATTCCTGCCGGTCCTTTTCCCTGTCGACCAACTCAACCCCCCGTTTTAATGGAACAATCATCGCTTTCCAGTAGTGTGGGGGGCAGGGCATGATCATTGCCCGATAGCAGAGCGAAAACTGTAAGGCAAGCCCGATCAGAAGGCGAAACTGCAGAGGAGCACGAGCCCCGAAACCGTGCGCTTACCAAAGAACTCGGCGGCGATGAATGAGGGCGGTGACCTCCGAGAGCGAGTCCATGCGGACACATCAGCCCTCTGTGCTTGCTCGGCCTGTCACAAGGAGTAGATCGCTCATCGTTGAAAGAAAAGAAAGGAGTGAGCCATGACCGAGAGCACGATACGGAGCTATTTCGAAGAGGATCATGACCGGCTCGACGAGCTGTTCAAATCGTTTCGGGAGCTGAAGCGAAGCGACTATCCGAAGGCCAAAGAGGCTTTCAAGCAATTCAAGTTCGGCCTGCAGCGGCACATCGTCAGGGAGGAAGACCTACTGTTTCCAATCTGGGAACAAAAAACCGGTCTCACCGAAGCTGGACCCACGCAGGTGATGCGTACGGAGCATCGGCAGATCGGAGTGCTACTGGAGGCTCTTCACGAGAAAGTGAAGGCACAAAATCCGGAGAGCGATCAAGAGGAAGAGCGACTGCTGGCGGTCCTCGCTTCACATAATCTGAAAGAGGAGCGAATTCTGTATCCCGCCATCGATAAGGTCTTAGAAGACAGCGAACGAACCGCCATCTTCAAGGCGATGGAAGAAATGCCGAGTGAGCGATACGAGATCTGCTGTGGGCATGGCTGATCCGCTGTCCGTTGTCTTCGGGGAACGCGCTGAAGACGCGACGTTCACGGTCCTTGATCACCGGTCCACGAGGGTGCTTCCTGATAGCGGGATTTCTTCGGATCTGGCGCCGGTGAATCCTCACAGTGATTCAACTGAGAGGCGACATTCGTTGGGATTCCGTCTCGCATCGAGGGAGAGGTCTCTCGAAGAAGAGGACGCACCGAGGCGGGAGCCCGTGACCCGAACAGTACGAGGGCGATCAAGGTCAGGCTTCCTCCGACCAGGAGGAGACTGCTCCGCCGGGTGGTGCGCGCTCCGTCCTCGTACAGGGCGCCGGCCACCTGCGCCACGCCGTCCAACACCTGATCCAAGGCTACGCTGACTTGGATCAACGTGGTGCCGGCCCGGGCCGCGGCGTGCTGCTCGGCCTGTTCCTGCCAGGCGGCGGCCTCTGCCAGGCGGGTCGCGGTCCACCGGCGCCGGATCAAGCGGACCGTCTCGTCGGCGTCGGCGAAGTAGGTCTCGACCTGGGTCCGCAAGGCCTGCAAGGCCGCGGTAGCGGCGGGGCCGCCGCGGGCGACCTGCCGGCTGGCGGCGGCATAGCGGTCGAGGGCGCGGAGAACCCGCGTCCGCTGCCCGGGCAACGCGGCGAGGATCCGTTCCGCCTCCTGGGCCGTCGGGGCTTCCAGGGCGCGCAAGATGGTGCTGCGGTAGCGGATGAGGTCGCCGGAGACATGGCCCAAGTCTGCCGCCGCGAGGGTATATTCCGTGTAAAGGACGCGCAGGTCCCGATCGACCTGGGTGAGGGTCTGGGCGGCAAGGAACCCGGCCAGCGCGATCAGGAGACTGACCGCCACCTGGCCGAGCGTAGGACGGGGAATAAGCCCGCGCATCGCGTCACTCCGTGCAAGCGAGAGTCAACCGAGGCAAAAGGAAGGGGACAAGGAGCCCCTCCTGTCTGCTCCTTGTCCCCTTGGGGACCGACGGGAGAAGGACCCCGCTGTGCCGGGGTCCTTCTCCAGGGGTGCTCCATCGGAACCGGCGTGGGGGTTACAGCCAGTTCACGCGCTCGGCCGGGCGGATGTAGATCGGCTCCTCCACCTGCTGCCGCACGACCTCCTTGCCCGACTTGTTGAAGCCCAGCACGGTGTCGTTGTACATCTCGAACCGCTTGCCGTGGATCTGGGTCTCAAACACCTTCGGGCCCGGAATGACGTCGTAGCGGAAGATGATCTGCTGGCTGGCCCGCCACAGTTGCAGCACCGCCAACAGTTCCCGGCTCGGCACCAGGTACTTCTCGATCGCGTTGTCCACCCCTGGCCCGAACATCTGCCGCGCGTAGCCCCGCGGGCTGTGCCGCGGCGGGATGTAGTAGCCGTTGGGCTCGGTGCCCCACTGCGGGTACAGGGGCAGGGCCACCTGCTCCACGCGGATGGCGAAATACAAGGGGTGCCAGCGGTCCTCCGCCCACAGGCCGTCCTCGCCGATGCGCACCAGGCTCTGCAGGCGGATCTTGCCCACGCAGGCCGCCATGCAGCGGGTCTCCATCGGCTCGCCACCCGTCAGCGGGTCCTTGCCCTCGATGCGCGGATAGCAGGCGATGCACTTCTCACTCACCCGCGTCGTGCCCCGGTACATCGGCTTCTTGTAGGGGCACTGCTCCACGCACTTCTTGTAGCCCCGGCAGCGGTTCTGGTCGATCAACACGATGCCGTCCTCCGGCCGCTTGTAGATGGCCTTGCGCGGGCAGGCCGCCAAACAGCCCGGATACGTGCAGTGGTTGCAGATCCGCTGCAGGTAGAAGAAGAACGTCTCATGCTCCGGCAGGCTGCTGCCGGTCATCTTCCACGGTTCGTCCCGCGAGAACCCCGTCTTGTCGATGCCTTCCACGATGGCCCGCATCGAGGTGGCCGTGTCCTCGTAGATGTTGACGAACCGCCACTCCTGGTCCGTCGGGATGTAGCCGATGGCCGCCTGGCCCACCTTGGCCCCGGCGTCGAAGATCGTCATCCCTTCGAACACCCCGTAGGGCGCATGGTGCTTGCGGCCCACCCGCACGTTCCACACCTGGCCCCCCGGGTTGACCTGCTCGATCAGTTGCGTGATCTTCACGTCGTAGAACTGGGGATACCCGCCGTAGGGCTTGGTCTCCACGTTGTTCCACCACATGTACTCCTGCCCCTTGCTGAACAGCCAGGTGCTCTTGTCCGCCATCGAGCAGGTCTGGCACGCCAGACAGCGATTGATGTTGAACACAAAGGCAAACTGCCACTTCGGATGCCGCTCCTCGTAGGGATAGAGCATCTTGCGGCCCAGTTGCCAGTTATAGACTTCCGGCATGGTGTCCTCCGTTTTCCGTGATCCGTCCTCCGCCACCCAGTCCCGGCTCCGGGGTCCCGTCCCCTTGCGGGCGACGGGGCCCGGAACTCGGGTCATGGGCCTACACCTTGATCTTAATGTGCTCGCCCTTGAGCCACTTGATCATGAACTCGTTCTCCTGGCCCGGGGTGAAGCCCGTGCGCACCGGCTCCCACGGCCCCCGCGCGCCGATGCCGCCGTCCTCCGCCTTGGTGATGCGGATGAGGCACTCCTTCGGCGTCGTGTTGATCGCGTGGTGGTCTACCTGGTAGCCCCACTTGAACTTCCAGGCGATGGCGTGCTTGCCCGGCAGGCTGTCCGTCTGGTGCATCGGCATCAGCCAGTTCCGGGTAAAGGACTGTTGGGCCCCATACCGGAAGTTCGACTGATAGCCGGTATCCACCGCGATCGCCCGGCCGTCCGGCCGCGTCTCGTGCCCCTTCACCGACTTCGCCGTCGCCACGTACGGCGCGTGCTTCGCCATCGTACAGTGATACGGGAAGGCCGGGTTGTACTTACAGCGGATCATCAAGCGGGCGACCTTGTAGTAGGGATCCGAGGGCTTCCAGCCGCGATAGGGCCGGTCCACCGGGTTGCCGTCCACGTACACGTAGTCGCCGTCGTTGATGCCGCGGTCCTTGGCCGCCTGCGGGTTGATGTGCAACTGGTGCTCGCCGACCCCCGGCGTCCGCTTGTCCATGCGGTAGGGATCGCCGAAGTTCGACTCGTACATCTGCACCCAGTCGTTGACCGACCACTGGCTGTGCACCCGATGCCGGGTCTTGGGGGTGACGCAGTAGAACTGATACCCCTTCTCCCACAACGGGTTGGCATGCCGCTTGATCTCCTGCCAGGGGAGCTTCAAGTTGCGCACCGTCTTGTCGTCATGGTGCTGGGCGGTGATCGGAATGCCGTAGTCGTCCGGCCGGACGTACGGGTTGGTGGTGAAGATCGCATTCGGGAGATAGGGCGTGGCCTCGGTGCCTTCGCGGTGCACGACGAAGTTTTCGCCGTACTCGATGGCCTCCGGCTCCACCCGGTAGTTCTCGAACCGGCCCGACCGCGTCCACATGGGCTTGGCCTCGTTGACCTCTTCCCAGAAAGGATGCCGCGGATAGGTGCGCGTCATCACCATCCAGCCCTTCTCCGACTTCAGCATTACGTCTGCGCTGTAGCCATAGGCCGTTGAGCTGGCATCCAGTAGCCGTTGCACGTATACGTCCACGCGGTTGGTATAGACAAAGTGGAAGTAGTCGCGCATGCGCTTGTCGCCCGTCATGTCGCTCAACTTGGCCGCGACGCCTGCGAAGGTGTCCAGGTCGTTCCTGGTGTCGTACAGCGGCCGGATGCCGCCTTTCCAGACCTGGAACCAGGGATTGCTCACCGTGGCCGTCATCTCCGGATAGGTGAACTCCATCCAGGAGTTGCAGGCGAAGGCCACGTCGGCATGGTTGACGTCGGAGGTCATCTCAATATCCTGGGTGACGATGCACTCGATATTGGGATCGACGTTCTTGACCATGTCGTAGTGGTGCTTGGCGTTGTTGAGCACGTTGACGTTGGTGACCCAGCGGAACTTGCTGGGGCTGGGCATGTGGGTCTTGCCGGTGAAGACCTTGCGGCCGTACTTCGGCGTGTTGACGATCAAGGCCGTGTCACCATGGTTCCAGTAGCCGACTTCCTCACCATAGTAGTACGACTTGGTCTTGATCTCCTTGCCGTGGGCGCCGGGATCCAACGTGATGTTGAAGGGATCCTCGCCCGTGTGGACGGCGATCCCGGCACCAGACCACGGGGTGGCGTTCCAGATCCCCGCCTTGTAGTTGCCAGCCCAGGTATGCTGGCCTGTGCCGAACTTGCCCATGTTGCCGGTGATGATCAGCACCATGGCTGCCGCGCGGGAGGCGGCCGTCATGTGGAAGTAATGGTTCGTGCCTTCTCCGTTGTGAATCGCATGTGGCTTGATCGTGCCGGCATCGCGCGCCCATCGGACGATGAGGTCCTTGGGCGCCCGGTTGATCTGGTGTACCGTATCCAGGTCATAGTCCTGGAAATGGATCAGGTACATCTGCCAGATCGGCAGCACGTCCACTTCCCGGCCGTTGAGCAATTTCACCCGGTAGGTGCCGGTCAAGGCCGGCTCGATGCCGGTCTGCCGGAAGTGATACCCGACCAACTCGCGGTGAATTGGTACCGCCTGGTTCTTGTTCAGATCCCAGACCATGAAGCCGCCGAGCCGCTCAATCTGCTCCGGCTTCAGCGACTGTACCCGGCCCGAATAGCTCTTGGAGAAGTCCGGGAACTTGTAGTCTGCAATCACGTCGCGCGGATCGAGGTATTGCAACGTGTCGCTGCGGACCAGGAGCGGCGAGTCCGTGTATTCTTTCAGGAAGTCAACGTCGTGCATGTTCTCGTCCGTGATGATCTTCATCGCGCCCAAGAACAGCGCGCCGTCCGAGTTATTGCGGACCGGAATCCAGTAATCCGCCCGGTAGGCGGTCGGGTTATATTCCGGTGTGATCACGACGATCCGGCAGCCGCGCTCGATGGATTCCAGCTTCCAGTGGGCTTCCGGCATCTTGTTCTCGACGAAGTTCTTGCCCCAGCTCGTATTCATCTTGCTGAAGCGCATGTCCGAGAGGTCAATGTCGGAGGCCTGGGCACCGCACCACCACGGATCCGAGGGGTTCTGGTCGCCGTGCCAGGTGTAGTTCGACCAGTAGCGGCCGCCCTGCGCCTGCTCCGGGCCGACCTTGCGGATCCAAGCATCCAGCAGCGCATTCACGCCGCCATTCATCCGGGTGTTGCCCATCTTGCCGATGATGCCGAGCACTGGCATGCCCGCCCGATGCTTGAAGCAGCGGGTGCCCGCGCCCTTCATCATCTCGATCATCTCCGGCGGATAGCCCTGCTCGCGCAGCCGCCGCGCTCCCGCCTCGCCGCTGTAGCGCTGGGCGATGATGATCATGGCTTTGGCCACATAGGTGAAGGCCGTGTCCCAGGACACCCGCAGCATGTCGTCCAGGTAGCGGGCGTCGAACTTGTACTTGCTCTTCACCTGTGGCGTGAGTTCCGGCGCCCCGGCGTCCATCCATTCCTTCCACCCCTTGCGCATCAGGGGCCCTTTCAGCCGATAGGGGCCGTACACCCGCCGGTGGAAGGTATAGCCCTTCAAGCACATCCGAGGGTTATGGGCGAAGGTGCCGCGGTTGCCGTAGAGGTCCTCGTAGGTCTGGTGGTCGTAGTTCTGCTCTACCCGCATGACGACGCCGTTGCGGACGAAGGCGCGCACACGGCAGCCGTGGGTGTCGTTGGGGGAGCAGCACCAGGTGAACGAGGAGTCATAGCGGTACTGGTCGTGGTAGACCCGCTCCCAGGACCGATCGGGATAGTCGCCCAGGGGGTTGCCGACCTCGATGACCGGCTGCAGGGCCGTCAAGGCCAAGGCCTTGTCAGCCAGGGCCACCGCGGCGACCGTCCCCGCTGAGACTTTTAAGAACTGTCTACGTGACAAATACATCGTTAGTACCTCCCTTGCTGCGATGACTCTAAGAACTTCACTGTCTTCGCTTTGTCACAGTCCGTTGACCGTGCAGGTGGTATCCGCGATCACCTCCTTCCTCCGGCGCACCGGTCCAGTTCTCACAACTCTTCTCGGCAGGCTGGTTTCTGAGCAAGGAAGTTGCCAGGGCGGCTTCACCGAAGTTCAAAACACAGAAAACGTCTGAACTTGTTGAAAAAATAGAGATTGTGAAAGAGGACAAAGAGAAAGAAAGGGAAGGGAAAATAGGAGAACGGGTTAGGAATTCATATTTTTATATGTAACTGTTACTAAGAGATAAACAAAATGTGGAAAAGCAATGAGTTGGAAGTACATATCGAAATATGTGCAAGTGCTTTGCAGAATAAAAAACGGTGGTCGCGTTGCGGAGAAGAAGAATACCGGAGAGCTCTGTCACCTTTAAGAAATGTCCGACTATCCTGCAACCTTTATGGTCCGATCAGAGCGGGGTCTGCATTACCAAAACCTCACACAAGGGTTCGCCACGGTCAGCAAAGGTCAAGAGCCGTCGCCGTCGGCTCCCCCGAGGTGTCGTTTCATGAGAAGGGAAAAATGTTGTTGCGAGATGCCGCTGCTCTCCGCCGCCTTGGTAATCACGCCCCCGTTGGTGGCCAGTTTGGATCGGAGAAACGCTCGGATGAAGGCGGTGAGCGCCTTGCGCTTGGCCTCCATGTAAGTCAGATCGGCATACGGATCGTCCAAGAAAACCCTCGCCTGACCGGTAGGGAGCAGGGTTTTCACGTCGGCGCGCGTAATCTTGTCGGACGTTGCGAGCATGACCACCCGCTCGACGACGTTGCGCAGTTCGCGGACGTTGCCCGGCCAGGGATAGGCTGTCAATGCGTCGATGGCGGCAGCGTCGAAGTAGCACCGCGGCTTCCCCATCTCGCGCCCGAGCCGATCCAACAGGTGGCGCGCGATCACCGGGATGTCCTCGGTCCGCTCCCGCAGGGGTGGCACCGGAATATGCACGACGGCCAGACGGAAGTAGAGGTCTTTGCGGAACGCGCCCTGTTTGACCTTCTCCGCCAGGTCCTGGTTCGTAGCGGCGATGATGCGCAGGTCCACCCGCTTGGCCCGCGTGCCGCCAACGGGCCGCACTTCATTCTCCTCGATCACGCGCAGCAGCTTCGCTTGCAGGCCCAGCGGCAGCTCGCCGATTTCGTCGAGGAACACGGTGCCGCCATGGGCCAGTTCGATGAGCCCCGGCTTGTCGGTACTGGCGCCGGTGAAGGCGCCGCGCACGTGGCCGAACAGTTCGCTTTCGATGGTGCCCTCCGGGATGGTCGCGCAGTCGATGACCTGGAAGGGCTTGGCGCGTTCGCGGCTGTGTTCATGGATGGCTCGGGCGATAAGCCCTTTGCCGGTGCCGGTCTCGCCGGTGATGAGCACGGTGGAGCGGACCTGGGCGGCTTCGCGGACCTGGCGCAGGACGCGCTGGAAGGCCGCGCTGACGCCCACCAGGCTGCCGGTCTCCAGGTCGTGGCGTACCATCCGTTCGAAGGCCGAGGTGCGCCGCAGGATCTCGGAATAGCGGATGGCGCGATGCAGCCGCATCCCCAGGTCGGTGGGATTGAGGGGTTTGAGGACATAGTCGAAGGCGCCGCGCCGCATGGCCTCGACCGCCAGGTCCACCGTGTTCATCCAGGTCACGACGAGGACCGGGAGGTGGCGGTCGAGCTCCAGGAGGTGGCTGACCAGATCGAGGCCGTCCATGGCGGGCAGGATCAAGTCGGTGAGGACCAGATCCACCGTCCGCTCATTGAGCAATTGGAGGGCGCCTTCCGCGGTCGCGCGGACTTCGACGTCGAGGTGATCGTCCAGGGTTTTGAGGTTGGCCTGCTCGAGCGCGTGCAGGAGCATCTCCGCATCGGCGGAATTGTCTTCGACCACTAAGACGGTAAAAGGCGCCTTGGGCTTCTTGACGAGTAGTTGAGGATCTACCAGGGAGTGCATCTCAGCAGGTCCTTTCTGGCGACTGTTCTATGTCCATAGAACCTAACAGCGGGCAGCGAACAATTCTCCCTCCAGGTTGCCGTGCGACGCGCATGACCGGCGGGTTTGCCTTCTTCCATTTCCGCGAGTCACGCTGTTTTCACTTTTCTTTCCCGCAGCGTCAAACACGTCACGGTTCGCTTCGCCCGCCCATGGCTGCTCCTCCCGTTTCCGATCCAGCCAATACAGCATGGGGGAAAGTGGTCATGTCGCCGATCACCGGCAGGGAGAAGGTCACGGTGCAGCCCGGGCCGTCGGCATTGGCGTCAATGCGCACCTGTCCGCCGTAGAGTTCCACGATGCGTTGGACGATGGTCAGGCCGATCCCGCTGCCCGGGGCCTGGTCCGGCCGCAACCGGACGAACGGCTGGAAGACCCGCTCCCGATGTTCGGGCGGAATGCCGACGCCGTTGTCGCGCACCGCGAACCACACCCGGTGGTCGCGGCAGTCCGCCTGGATGGTGATCGCTGGCGCCGCCTCCGGCCGGGCGAACTTCAGCGCGTTGGACAGCAGGTTGTCGAAGACCTGGCGCAGGTAGGCGCCATGGCAGGCGACGGGCGGCACCGCCAGGCTGACCGCGACCCGGGCACCGCGCGCCTCCAGTTCTCCCGCGCGGGCTTTCAGCACGTCGTGGACCACCGTCGCCGCGTCCACCGCCTCTACGGCACTCGCGCGGGCGCCGACCCGGGCCACCGTCAGCAGGCTCTCCACCCGCGCCTCCAGCTCCCGGGCGTTCTCTTCGATCAAGGCCAGCCACCGCGCCGCCGGAGCGGGGAGCGCGGCGCCGTACTCCTGCTGCAACAGCGCGGCGAGGCTGCCCATGCGTTTGCCGGGCGCTTTGAGGTCGTGGGCGAGGGTTTCAGCCAGGTGTTCCAACTGCCGCAGCCGCGCGGCCAGGTCCTTCTGCTTCTGGTGCGCCTGCTCGTAGAGCCGGGCGTTGGCGATGGCCAAGGCCGCCTCTTGCGCCAACCCTTGCGCCAAGCGCACGTTCCAGCCAGCCGGGCCGCGATCCTCTTCCTTCAGCAGCAGCAGCACGCCGAAGGGGGCCCCCTGGGCCAGCAGCGGGATCGCCAGCACGCTGTCGCCGATGAGATTGCGCCGGCTCACTTGGGGGCGGTGGTCGCGGCGCAACTCATGGCCCATCGCCGGCTCGCGGGCGTCGAAGGCTCGCACCGCGACGGGGAATTCCTCCCACAGCATAACGGACTTGCGCAGGGTGTCACTCCACGCCCCGGAGGCGGCCTCGACGACCCAGCAGCCCATCGGCTCGTGGCGCAGCAGCACCAGGCAGACATCCGCTTGGGTCAAGTCCACGGCGCGGTCGACGATCCGTCGCAGGGAGCCGTCGAGGCCGTCGGGGCCGATGGTGTTGAGGTCGTGCCCGGTGGCGATGAGGGCTTCGAGCTCGCGGATGTGGGCACGGATCCGATGCGCCATCGCCTCATAGGCGCGCGCCAACTGGCCGATCTCGTCCAGCGATTGCACGGAAATCGCCGGGAGCGGCGCGTCCGCGGCCTGCGCCTCGCCCAAGCGCTCGACGGCGGCACGCAGCACGGCCAGCGGCTGGGTAATGGATTGCCCCAGCAGGCGCCCGCCCAGCGCGCCGAGCGCCAGCCCCCCGGCGAGCGCACCCAGCAAGCCCCAGAAGGTCACATGGGTGACGCCTTCTTGGTCGGCGGTCAGGCGGGCCAGTTCGCGGTCGAGATAGCCCTCCAGGGTCCGCAGGTCCTGCCGCACGCGATCTGACAACGTGAGCCCTTGCCCCGATCGCACGTAGGCCAACACCTCCTCCCGATGCCCCTGTTGGAGCCGTTGAATCAGGGTGTGTTTGGACTCGGTCAGGGCTTGCAGTTGTCGGCCGGCCCGGCGCACCGCTTCGGGCGGCACCCCGTCGACCTGCGCGACCAGGCGCAGCGTGCGCGCCAGCACCGGCTCCAGGTCCGCCTGCGCTTCCTGGAGAGGGGTCAGGAACGCCGGTTGCTGGGTGAGCAGGTAGCCGCGGAAGGCGTCTTCGGCGTCGACCGCCAGGCGACGAAGGACTTCGATCTGCTCGCGCGCGAGGTGGACTTGATGCCGCTTCTCCTGGAGCTGCAGCAGATGACGCACGAAGGCGAGATGCACGGCTAGCGCGACGAGCACGGGGACAAAACACCCGATGAGAATCAGCCAGAGCTTCTGCTGGACTTGGAGCTGACTCCACCATGTCCGCAGAGGAAAGATCATCGTGCTGGATCCGTGTTGATGAGGGACGGCGCTCGCCCGCGCGGGCGAGCCCGATGGTATTCGTCGCCTCAATGCGGTGTCAAGCCGGTAGCTTGTCTAAAAATAGCCCACAGCACATCACATATAGCGAGTAGTTGACAAGTAGCCAGTAGCTCCAACTTCTCTCTCATCATAGAGTAGAGTGAAGGACACCGAAGGAGGTCGAATGTGCTGCCAGCTATTTTCACAGCAGCGGGTGAGCGATGGGCTCATGGGACTTGTTGGGAAATGAAGCGGATATACGCCAACACTTCCTGCAGTTCGTCTTCCGTCAGTTTCCCTTGCCAGGCATGCATCGGGCTAAAGACCACGCCGTACTCGATGATGCGCAGGAGTTCTTCGTCAGACTTCAGCATCGAGACGGCACGATGAAAATTCGCCGGCCTCGTCCCCAACGAGGCAGCTTCAGGGCCGTCACCCCGGCCGCTGACGCCATGGCAGGCCAGGCAATGCCGTTCATAAACCGCCTGGCCGCGGTTCACGTCGGCTCCGCCGTCCTGGGCCCCCAGATCGGCCGCCATCATGCCAAGCACCGCGCTCAACATGATGAAACCGAATGCGCGCCGTAGAACCAGGCTGCGGTCCATGCCCTCAGCTCTTTTTGGCGGTGTGGGGGACGAAGGAAGTGATCATCTGCCGCATGTTCGTGCTCCCGCAGGCAGGGCATTTCACTTCGCCCTTCTCATGCTGTTGCAGGGTCAGCACGAGCAAGGATTCCTTCCCACAGTCTAGGCATTTGTACTCATACATCGGCATGGGTCGCTGCGCTCCAATTCCGAATTGGAATTGTGAATTATGAAAATTGGGAATGTTGCATCAAGTTCAGCATTCAGAATTCATCATTCAGTCGCTACTCTTTGGCCGCTTCCAGCCGCTCCGAACCACTCCATGCCGCGACCGCGTGCGCCATTTCGGCGAGACGTCTAGCTACGCGCCCGTAGATGCTGTCAGGCGGATAATCTCCATCGGGTGCTCGCTCTCCGGCCGGGATTCCGGTCAGGAGTTCCAAGGCTTCTTCTACGGTATTCACACCGTAGACGGCGAACGTGCCGGCTTCGACGGCGTCGACGACTTCGCGCCTCAACGACAGGTGTTTCGTATTGCGGGCTGGAATAATGACCCCATGGCGCCCCATGAGCCCGCGTTTCTTGCAGGATTCAAAAAACCCTTCGATTTTTTCGTTCACGCCACCGATCGGCTGTACTTCACCCAGTTGATTGACCGAGCCTGTGACCGCCAGCCACTGCCGCACGGGCACGTCAGCCAGACTGGAAAGGACCGCGGCCAACTCGGCGACGGCGGCGCTGTCCCCCTCGACCTCCGAGTAGGTCTGCTCGAACGTGAGGCTTGCGCTCAAGGCGAACGGATGGGCGCCGGCGAATTTTCCAGCCAAGAAGCCGGCCAAGGTCATCACGCCCTTGCTGTGAATATGCCCGGCCAGCTCGGCTTCCCGCTGGATGTCGATGAGTCCCTTGGTACCGACAAACGTTCGGGCGGTGATCCGGCAGGGGCGGCCGAATGAATAGTCGCCCAGTTGGTGAACTGACAACCCGTTGACCTGGCCGACAACCTCGCCCTCCAGATCGACCAGAATGGTGCCTTCTTTGATCTCGTCCTGGATCCATTGCTCGGGCAGGTTGGCCCGACGTCGCTTCCGTTCGATCGCGGTCTCGACGTCGGCCTGGGTTACCAGGCTGCGTCCTTCCTGCTTGGCCCAGAACGCGGCTTCGCGCACCAGGTCGCTGATCTGGCTGAATCGAAGGGAAAGCCGGTCGTGGCGTTCCGCGAGACGGAATCCCTCACGGAGCACCTCGGCAACCGCGTCTGCTGTGAAGTGGGGGAGCTGCTCATCGCGGCACAGGCGGGCGATGAACCGGGCATACTGCCGCTCCTGGTGCTCATCGTGGTGCACGTCGATGTCGAAGTCGGCTTTCACCTTGAAGATCTTCGAAAAATCCTCTTCATACGCTTGCAGGAGATGGTAGATGATCGGGGGGCCGACCAGGATCACTTTGACGTCGACGGGAATCGACTCGGGTCTGAGGCCGGCAGTCGAGAGCCCGAAGAACTCGCTCGGATCTTCGATCTTAACCGATCGCGTCTTGATGACGCGCTTCAGGGCATCCCATGAAAAGGGTTGGCGCAGGACATCAAGCGCGTTGAGGATCAGGAAGCCTCCGCTCGCCTGCAACAGCGCCCCAGCACGGATTTCGGTGAAATCGGTGTACATCACGCCCAGGTGGGCTTTCCGTTCGATCTTCCCGACGAGGTTGGCATAGGTCGGATGCGGTTCATCCACCACCGGTGCCCCGCTGTCAGCCTTGTGCTCCACCACGACGTTGACCTGGTAGCGGGTCAAGTCCGAGCGTCGTCCCGGCGGCTCGAGCCCCGGGATCGGCAACACCGGACTTTCGCGCGGAAGGAAATCCTTATAATTGGCGATCACGTCCTTACGGACTTCGTCCAAGTAGGCGCAGACCGCCGGCAGGTCGGCGTACCGATCTCTCAAGGGCTGAAATCGCGCGTCCAGCACATTGGCGACGAGTTGTCGATCCATCTCATGAAGCCGCTGCTCGGCTTCATGGTCCAGGGTATGGACCCGCACGTGGAATTCGCGGATTTCGCTTTCCAGCGTCTTTCTCCGTTCCGTCAGTTCGCGCTGCTCCTCGTCCGACAGGGCCTCAATCTCCTGTTCAGTCATTGGGCGACCGGCCCGGAGAGGGACCAACCCGAAGCCGATTGGCGTTTCCTCAAACCCGAATCCGCGCTCCCGGCAGAGCTCAGCCAAGTCCCGGAACAACGCTTTTTTCTTTCCTTCGGTTTCTTCGATCAGCTTGGCCTTCGCATCGAGATACTTCTTGGTCTCGAAGATCGCGGGAATTTCCCGCCGGAGTCCGTCGATGAATGCGGCCATGTTGCGCATGAGGGGCCGGCCTTGACCCGCCGGGAGAGCCAGGCAGATCGGCCGGGTGGGATCATGGAAGTTATTGACGTAACACCAATCCGGCGGGGCAGGCGATGACTGCGCCAACCGGGCGACCATCTGGCGGACAAGCGAACCTCTGCCCGTCCCGGCCGGCCCAGAGACATAGAGGTTAAATCCGGCGCTCTGCATCCGCAGGCCAAATTCCAAGGCCTCGACCGCCCGTTCCTGCCCGATAATGTCATCAAGCGGATCGAGTTCGCTGGTGTCTGCAAAGCCGAGCCGGCTCGGTTCGACCGTAGGCGCCAACATCGAAGCCGGCAGTTTGAACTTGTCCATCACGTCGGCGTTCATTCGATCACCGGCACGGGATTCACGGTGGTGGCTTGAGGACCTTTCTCGCCTTCTTCAACGTTAAACACGACCTCGGTCCCGTCTTCGAGTTCGTCGAATGACAGGCCGTGGAGCGCGTTCTTATGAAAGTACACCTCGCCTCCGCCCTCCATGAGAATGAATCCATACCCTTCTTCGGGGAACAGTTTGCAGACGACACCGCGGAACGGGGGAAGTGGCGGGGTGCGGATTTCGGTGCTGGCACGCTTTTCACGGAATTTGCGCAGTTCGATCGCGACGGCGTCGAAGGCGGCGCGGATGGCTTCCTCGAACGTCTTGTCCGCTTTCCGAGCCGTGATCGTATGACGTCCGGATAGGGTGATGACAACGAGTGCTTCGGCCACGTTTTTAAGCTTTTTATGGTGGCGGTTCTTGGTCAAGGTCACACGCCCATGAATCAGATCATTGTGACCGCGTTGCAGATCGTTCATCCGTTCCTCTATCTCGGTTTTCCATCGCGGCGTCATCGCCACGTTGCGGCTCTCGATTTCTAGGTCCATCGCGCCTCCTGATCCTGAAGAGAGGGTATCCATCCGTTGGATCAGCAAACGATATGCCTTGAGCAAACCCAGGCGGGGGATGAGAGGCTAAGGTGGGGGAATGAAGAAATTTTAAGGAAGGTTGGTCCAAGGGAGGTTCAGAGTGAGCAGAGAGGATGTTCAATGGCCGACACGCAAAAGTCCGCGCGAACATTCAACATTCCCAATTTCTTCTTTCCCAATTCTCATTCATTCCTGCTCCATTCTGGCCGCCTCTCCTTCCTGGCCACATATTCCTAGCCGGCTCACCGACTGGCGCATAATTCCTCAGTCTCTTTTCCAAGACTGCAGCCGAATGCAGCACTCCAAGGCATGTTTTTCGGGACAGGGAGCATGCCAATTCTAAATTCTAAGTTCCGAATTCTGAAGTTGTGGCGGGGCATTTCTGAAAATTTCCTTTATTGTCGATTTGGAACATGACTTGCGTAAGGAGTCTGTATGCCGACGCTCCAGCGAGCGAAGTTAGAAGCCTATTTGCGGCAACGATTCGGTTCCGCCACCCGGCTGATCTCCTTCGGACCCATCGGGAAGGAGACCGCAAGGGACAGTTATAAGCAATACGGATACGGAGCACCGGTTCGACTCACGTTTCAGGTGGGCCGGACGATCCGGCAGGCCGTGTTGGAGACAATGAGCCCCGGGCCCTTCGGCCACGAGCACATGGCGGACCGGGCGCAGGCCCTTCTCTGGGACTATGATTCTTACGGCCGCCTGCCGCGACATGTGAAGGCTCTCGATGTCGGCGCGTTCACCAAAGACCATGCGCTGTTTTCCGTCGCGGCCGCGCGCGAGTTCTTTGTGCTCACAGCTTGGGCGGAGGGGGCGAGCTATCACACCGATCTCGAACGGCTGACGAAGGAGAGCAGGTTGCGGGATCTCGATCGGCGACGCGCGGCTGGCCTGGCGCGTTACCTGGCGGCGATCCATCGGGTCAAACGGCGCGATCCCGACTTGTATCGGCGGAGGCTGCGCGAGCTGATCGGCCACGGAGAATGCATTATGGGATTGACCGACAGCTATCCGACGCGCTTTGCGTTTATCACCAGCGAGCTCCTGCGGTCGATCGAAGAAGCCTGCAACCGCTGGCGATGGCGCTTGCGGAACCGGACCGGCCGTCTTTCCCAAGTTCACGGGGACTTTCACCCGTGGAATGTCTTGTTTCGTCGCGGCACGGATTTCAGCGTGTTGGACCGTTCGCGCGGGGAGTGGGGCGAGCCGGCCGATGACGTGACGGCGATGTCGATCAACTATCTCTTTTTCTCCTTGTGCCGCTGGGGGAAGCTGCAGGGGCCGCTAGAGGTGCTGTTCCGTATGTTCTGGGAGACCTACCTGTCGGCGAGCAAAGACCGCGCGGTCACCAAAACGGCCGCGCCGTTCTTCGCGTTCCGCGGGTTGGTCATTGCGAGTCCCTTGTGGTATCCGGACCTGACCATCCAAGTCCGCCGGACCATCTTCCGCTTCGTCGAAAATGTGCTGGCCGCCGACCGTTTCGACCCTGCTGAGGTGAACCGGTACCTGCGGGAATGAGACAATGCCACTCGTGTAAAGAGACGAGTCTCTTTCAACGGCGATCGTCGATTGACCGATGATGAAACGACGAATTAATGCCTGCGTTCCGCTCGGAGAAAAGCGCGATCGGTGCCAGCCGCTCTACGTGAGGAGCTGGCGCAGGCCGCGCAGCGGAATCCGGACCCAGTCCGGGCGATTGTTCAGTTCGTATTTCAATTCATAAAGCGCTTTTTCGACGAGGTACAGGCGAAGCAGTTCTTCGGTCTGCGCCGTCGATTCGACTCGGCAGGCGGTGGTGCGGGCCGTCTCTCGGTAGGCCCGGAGAAAGGTCGTACACACCCACCGATACCAGTCGTCGGCCGATCTCTCGGCAAGACCGTTTGTTCGCGCGCGCTGTTCGAACAGGACCGCCGACACGGCATAGTGAAACGAACGCAGCATCCCCGCAACGTCGAGCAGCGGCACGTGCTTGGCTCGTCGCTCGCTCAGCGGGCGGTCGGGCTCGCCTTCGAAATCGATGATCACGAAGTCCCGGCCCGTGTGAAGCACTTGCCCCAAATGGAAATCGCCGTGACAGCGGATACGAAACGCGGCGGGCTGGAGGCCACGCCATATCTCCAGGCGGCGAGACAAACGTACGTTCCGATTGAGAACGTCGTCGGCCTCTCTGCGCACCTGGTCTGGGAGATCGGCCTGCCGCTGGCGCAGCAAGTCGAACACCTGGCTTGCCGACCGCACGATCGATTCGCAACGTTCCCACAGGTAGGCGGCGGAAACCGGTTCCGGCGCGAAGTCAGGATGAGGGGATGACGCCATCGCCGTGTGCAATTCGGCGGTGCGCTGGCCCAACAGTTGAGCCGAGTCCAGATACGGACCGAGCCGCGCTTCGGCCTGTTGCGGGACGGAGCCGTCAAGCAGCGCGGACAGCAGGTCCTCTGGCTCCGCCGTGTCGTCGGAAACCGTGGGAGTCGGCCGCTCTTGGGCGAAGTAGGCGCGCAGCGAGTCCAGCGTGTATCCCCAGGCGTCGCCCCGATTGGGCACGAAGCCTTGAAGGACGGCCAAGGTCGCCGGTTCGCCCGTCCCCCGGAAGTACTCGATCGCGCCCAGGAGGGGCGGGACATGGGGAAACCGTCGCTCGGTGAGATGCCGGCCGATTTCCAGGTCCGGATTGATTCCGTCTTCGAAGCGCCGATACAGCTTCAAGATTGCCCGTTCGCCGCACCGCACAGAGGTGTTACTTTGTTCCGCCGTGATCACCCTCGGAGCCGGCAGGGCGCCGATCGCGTCCAGCTCCGCATACGCGTGCGTGGAGGTCGCGATCATTTCGCCCGCTGTGCCGGCGAAGCGCTGGCCCTGCCCGATCGCCTCGAGCAGGGTCCTGGTCACGTCCGGGTTCCATAACGCGTCATAGAGAACGCCGTTGCCTAGGTCGTCGTCCGGGTTCGCGAACAACCGGCCGATCACCGCGGCGCTCGATTCGCTCTCGATCCGAACGGCCGCTTCACCGAACGCGGCGGCCAGGGGAATCTGGTATTGTTCGCTTTCTCCTTCCTCGTAAACGACGTGACTCAACAGCACCACGGCATGAGTCTTCGCCGTACGAATCGGAACCGCATCGCTCACCGTGACGGATTTGATCCGTCTGGCCTTTCCCCCGAACCAGCGGCGGGTCGGCAGCGTGTCGCGTAGCAGGGCTTCCAACGCCTCTTTCGTCTGCCCCTCCCACAGCGTGTCCCAGCGGCCGGTGAGCCTCGACGTCATGCGATCCATCGCGCCGTCCGTTCCTTGCACGGTCACAGGTAGTAGTCGAAGTCCCGTTCGGTCCGGACCCGGCGTCGAACCCGAAAAATGTGCGCCGGCACGGTCCGCGGATCGAGCTGGACATAATTTCTCGCTCCCTTCCAGAGATAGTACGTATCGGTCAGGAGGTCGTGGACCTGGTACGGTACGTCGGGGTTGATGCCGAGCTCGTCCAGCTTGAGTTCCACCCAGCCGGCATGGATGTGCACGGGGCTGAGGTTGACGACCGTCACCACGATGTTGGATCGATCTTCCGTACGCTTGCTGTAACACAGCAACTCGTCGTTGTCGACCGGATGGAACCGCAGGCTCCAGTCGTTCTGCAAGGCGGGATTGTCTCGCCGGATCGCGTTCACGCGGGCGATGAAGTCCCGCAGACTGTCCGGCCGCTCGATGTCCCAATGCTTGATTTCGTATTTTTCCGAGTCGAAATACTCTTCGCTTCCTTCCTCATAGGGACAGTGCTCGCACAGCTCGAACGCCGGGCCGTAGATGCCGTAACTGGCGCCCAGGGTGGCTGCCAGAGCTAGCCGGATCATGAATGCCGGCCGGCCTCCGCGCTGCAAGTATTCGGTGAGAATGTCCGGCGTGTTGGGCCACAGATTAGGGCGGAAATACTCCCGCACCTCCGTTTGGGTCAGCTCCGTGAAATATTGCATCAGTTCCGTCTTGGTGTTGCGCCAGGCGAAATAGGTGTAGGACTGGGTGAAGCCCAGCTTGGCCAGTCGGTACATGACCTTCGGCCTGGTGAAGGCCTCAGACAAAAAGATGACGTCGGGGTGTCGCCGTTTGATGTCCGCGATCAACCATTCCCAGAATGGAAACGGCTTGGTATGGGGATTGTCCACGCGGAAGATGCGGACCCCCTGGTCGATCCAGTAGGTAACGACGCTCTTCAATTCCCGCCACAGCTCCTGCCAATCCTCGGTCTCAAATTCCAGCGGGTAGATATCCTGGTACTTTTTGGGTGGGTTCTCCGCGTACTGGACACCGCCGTCCGGCCGTCGCCGGAACCAATCCGGGTGTTCCTTAACATAGGGATGATCAGGCGAGCACTGGAAGGCCAAGTCCAGCGCGATTTCGAGACCCTGCTCCCGCGCCTTGGCGAGCAGACGGTGGAAATCGCTCAGGGTGCCCAGTTGCGGATGGATCGCCTTGTGCCCGCCCTCCTCGGCGCCGATGCCCCAGGGGCTTCCAGGATCGTCGGGTCCGCTAACCGGCCGGTTGTTCTTTCCCTTGCGGTGCGTCCGGCCGATCGGATGAATGGGCGGAAAGTACAGCACGTCGAAACCCATCGACGCGATGTAGGGAAGCCGGTCTTCGCAATCCCGAAAGGTCCCGTGCCGACCTGGTTCGGAGGAACAAGACCGAGGAAACATTTCATACCAGGTGCTGAAGCGGGCCTTCTTACGATCGACCACGACCACCAGTTCTTTCTCATAGGTCGCGGCAAACCGCCGGTCGGCATGCCGCTCCATCAGTGTCGCCACCTCGTCGCTCAAGGCGATTCGGATCTGCTCCACAGGGTCTGCGCCCGCCGCCTCAAGGTCGTCGGCCGATCGGGCCAGCGCTTGCGCATCGGGACCGGCAGCGCGCCGGGCCACGTCCTTCAGCAACCCCGCGCCGATCAACAGGTCCACCGCTACGTCCTGACCTGCCTCGACTTTCTTGGCCAGATCGCGTCGCCACGACTTGAACCGATCCGCCCAGGCGGTCAACGTATACACGTACCGTCCCGGCTCCGCGACCCGAAACACGCCTCTCCAGCGATCGTTGGCTAGGAACACGAGCGGGACTTCGGTCCAATCAGGGTCCTGTTCCCTGCGGTACAGCAGCAGGCCGGAAAGCGCGTCATGCCCGTCGGCGAAGATGTCCGCTTCCACGACGACCGCTTCGCCGACAATGCGCTTAATCGGAAACCGGCCTCCGTCGATTTCCGGCGTAACATGTTCGATGACGACGCGGATTCTGCCTTCCGTACGCTGCATGTCCGCTCCTTCAGAAAACCAGCCGGTCGCGAACGGCAAACTGCCGAGAGCTGTTCGCCGACGCGTCCGCTTACAGATGCGAAATGTCTTCCTCCCGTTCTCGGGCGTCGCGGAGGCGGCGTTCCAGCGCTTCCTTTGCGATGTTTCTCCCGCCGAGGCCAAGCGCAATGGCCAGTGCCAACACGACGCCGCCGAACGTGATCGAAAAGGCCGCAACCACAATCTCCTTGGCGATCCCCAACTGAGTCAGGACCATCGCTGCCGTGAAAATCATGATCCCCCACCGGATCAGATTGGCGATAAGCCGGGCCTCCCGAATCTGTGCGTTTACAGCGGCGATCAAAGCCGCTTCGGCGAAAAAATTGGCCAGGAGCAGACCGAAGAGCAGCAGGAACAGTGCCGC
Source organism: Nitrospira calida (assembly GCF_976986435.1). Classification (NCBI taxonomy): domain Bacteria; kingdom Pseudomonadati; phylum Nitrospirota; class Nitrospiria; order Nitrospirales; family Nitrospiraceae; genus Nitrospira; species Nitrospira calida. Next base: position 3,364,142 of record NZ_OZ335950.1, on the reverse strand, counting down.
CAGCAAGCTGGGCAGAAAGCCGAAGATGACATTCATCAGGCTAGTCGAGGCCGGCAGTTGGAGGGCGCCGAGGCCCATAAACGCGAACAACAGAAAAATCATCCAGAAGGCCAGTCGGCCGACAAGGTGGGCGGGAGACTGCCCGATGCCCGCCTTGATTAGCGAAGCGGTGAGCCCCCAGCGCTCGCAGAGCGAGTCGAACCGGACGGCACGGAGGAGGCGCAGCAGCACGACCTTCGCCAGCCACGCCGCCGCCAGTCCGGCCGCCACCAGGCTGATCATGGCGAGGAGATTGGGTAAGAACAGCGCGATCCGCTTCATGGTGTCCCGGAAGGCTTCGACCATCGCTTCTCGCCACAGTTCGCTCATCCCGCTACCTCCATCGCTGCAGCAAATACGGTTTCGTTGCTTCGTAGGTGGCACACAGCGATTCGACGGCCTGTTCGACCTCGGACTGGCCTCCGTCCTTCATGTCAAGCACGAAGGACGCGGTCCAGCCCAGGTAGAGGGGCGTCATGGCTTTCAGCAAGTGCTCCCGGTGCAGCAAACGCTCGTGATAGGCCAAGGCAAAGTCGTACACGATCTGGACCCAAAGTTGGACGGGCAGGCGAAACTCTTCGCTCTCGAGACCGCCCAACGGAAGCAGTTCGCTCAACGTCTCGTAAGGCAGGACGACTTCCCAGATCGGCAACAGGTCGCGGAGCCCCTGCTTGAACGCCTTCACCATGCGCGCCACGTTGATCGCGACCGGAGCCGTCTCCATTTCGAACGGGGGACCGAAGACCGGCACGGGCACGGAGGCCGTCACGTTTTGCCACTCCGTTTGGTAGCGCTCCATGAGCGTGAAGACCGCGCCGACCGCGCGGGTCAACTGCGCTGACAAGTCCGCCTTGCCGTCGCGAGGCGCGTGGAGTACCGGTCCCAAGTAGGCCTGACAGACACGCGCGTCCTCCGCCAACGCGGAGGTCAGCATCCAGATATCCAGACTCTGCCGGGTTACGACGCTTCCCCATTCGCCCTTGGCCGACCAGGCCGCGGCGCGCGCACCCGACACGCCGTAACCGCCGCCCGGCGCCTGGCGCGCGCGCTTCCCGTACAACGCGCGAGTCAACGGATAGACGACGCCGTTGCTCAGGCTCCCGTCGTATTTGTGACGGCGAAAGAGCGGCGCAACATAATCGAACCGCTCGTCGCGGATCGGTCTGATCAACAGGTCCATCCAGCCGGGTGTGATCGACAAAAGGTCGGCGTCGATCACTGCGCAAGCCTGCACCCGGAGGGCGGTGCCGATCGCGAAAAGGGTCCGGATCGCCTCCTCCATGGTTGCGGCACCCTGATACGGGGCGACGGTCAGCGGAGAAGGAGGCAGGGAAACGAGCAGCCGGAGCGGGGTCTTGAGCGCGGCGCGTTCCGCGATCGTCAGCGTCCCGTCCTGCGAGCCGCCGTCGCACACCGCGATCACGCAGCGTGCGTCCGGGAACCGCTCGATCAACCCTTGATCGACGGTCAGCAGCACCCGCTCGATGGTCTTAGCGTTGTTGTAGGTGGGCACTCCGACCAGAATGTCGGCGGCGCCGATCTCCGACAGCCGTCCGCGCACGTCGTGAGCGAGGAAGTCGAGTGTCATGGTCCGCTAAAGATCTTCAGCAAGGTCAGGTAGTCGCCGAGGTGCCGGGTGATCAGAAAATTGCGACGCACATGTTCCCGCGCGGCGCCGCCCATCCGGCCAATCAGCCCGGGGTTGTTCAGGAGGTGGCGGATACGGAAGGCGGCGCCCTCGGGGGAATGCACGGTATAGCCGGTCACGTCCTCGATGATCTGAGCCGCGATGCCTCCGGCCGTCCCGCCAATCACCGGCTTGCCTTTCCACATGGCTTCCGACACCGTTAGTCCGAATCCTTCTTTGAGGGACTTCTGGATCACAATCGTCGCCGCCCGCTGCAGGGCGTTGATCTCGAGGTCGGCTTCCGGCGGCAGTTGCAGCACGTGGATATCAGGGTCTCGTCCGGCGGCTTCCCGGACTTCGGCAAGCACCGCTTCTCCTTCGGGATCATGCGTCCCGCCGCTACCGGCCAAGACCAGTCGGCAGTTGTGATGCTTCTTGACCAGCCGGTAGGCCTGGATCACGCCGACCGGGTCCTTGAACCGTTCGAATCGGGAGACCTGCAGGAGGATCGGCTTGTCCCTCGGGATTTGCAGCCGGTCCATAATCGCGTGCACCTCGCTCCTGGCCAGTTCGCGGTTCTTGTGGCTCAGCGGGTCGATGGAGGGATGAATCAGAAATTGCGGGATCGGCAGGCGTTGGGTGAAATGGGGGAGCGAAAAGATCGCAGCGTCATACTTTACCACGTACCGGCGCAGGAAGCTCCACACCCGTCGCTGCGGCTGCGCGATGTCGAGGTGACAGCGCCAGATCCATGTGCCTTTCTTCCGATGCTCGACCAGCGCCGCGGGTTGTGGATCGTGGACCATGACGAGATCCGCCTCCAGGTTGAGGGTCTGGGCGTTCCGCTGGTTGATCTGCAGATAGGTCTGGTACATCTCCTCCGTGATCGTCTGCTCCTGGCCCTGCAGCGCGTTGGCGAAGCGTTTGGTGACGTCGAAGAATTCCTGGACGCCCGCGATGATTTCCCAGCGCGCCTCGACGCCCAAGCTCTTCATCATCGGCACGAGGCGGCGCAGGATTTCCGCGACGCCGCCTCCGTAGCGGACCGTGTTGACGTTGACGAAGCTCCGGCCCTTCACCAGCTCGCTGAGCCGGCAGAGAAAATCCACGGTTCCCTTGGGCGCGATCTCTCGATACTCGTCCAAGCTCGCGGTCATGGCGGCGGTGTCCTCACGCTCAAAACACTCCTGAACTGGCGGCTAGGATTGGGCGGTCGGCAGTCGGGAGTTCATAGTTCCTCGTTCAGATCGCGGTGCGTTCGATGCCATAAAGATTGTCCTCGCCGTCCTTCGAGCGAAGCAGGAACCAGTAGTACCCGTAGGGGCCTACGCTGAGTACGTACGGACGGTCGCCGATCGGGGGAAACCGGGACTCGCCGAACAGCTCGATCGGCGTCGAGCCGCGGAACTGGCTCAGGTCCAGCTCGACCGGCTGGGCCGAGCCGGCGAGATTGTGAACCAGGAGGACAGTCTCCCCGCGGTAGGCCCTCACGTGGACCAGCACCTTCTCGTTGGCGTGCGGGAGAAATTCCATCGTTCCGCGGCCGAACACGGGCCGAGCTTTTCTGATACGGATCAATTGCCGCATCCAGTTCAAGAGGGAATGCGGAGTCTGGATCTGCGATTCCACGTTGATCGCCTGATAGCCGTACACCGGGTCTGCGATCACTGGCAGGTAGAGCTTCGCCGGGTCGGCTTTGGAGAAGCCGGCATTCCGGTCTCCCGTCCACTGCATTGGGGTGCGCACGCCGTTCCGGTCGCCAAGGTGGATGTTGTCACCCATGCCGATCTCGTCGCCGTAGTAGACGATCGGGCTACCGGGCAGCGTGAACACCAAACTGTTCAGCAACTCAAGCTTGCGCCGGTCGTTCTCCAGTAGCGGCGCGAGCCGCCGCGCAATCCCGATGTTGCGCCGCGCCTGCGGATCCCGCGCATAGGCATAGTACATATAGTCCCGCTCCTCGCCGGTGCACATCTCCAACGTCAACTCGTCGTGATTCCGGAGAAAGAGGCACCACTGGCAGTTCTCAGGAATGGGCGGCGTGTGCGTGAACATGTCGATGATCGGCTGGCGATCCTCGCTCCGCACACTCATGAACAGCCGCGGCATGAGGGGGAAGTGGAACGCCATATGGAACTCGTCGCCGTCGCCGAAGTAGGGGCGCACGTCGGCCGGCCACTGGTTCGCTTCGGCGAGGAGGATGCGTCCGCAGTACCGTTCGTCGAGGTACCGGCGGATCTCCTTCAGATAAGCGTGCGTCTCGGGCAGGTTTTCGCAAATCGTGCCTTCCCGCTCGAACAGATAGGGCACGGCGTCGCATCGAAACCCATCCAACCCCAGATCCAGCCAATAAGTCATGACATCCAGCATGGTCCGGCGCACCTCAGGATTCTCGTAGTTGAGGTCCGGTTGGTGGCTGAAGAAGCGGTGCCAATAGTAGGCTTGCGCCTCCGGGTCCCAGGTCCAGTTGGACTTTTCCGTGTCGATGAAGATGATCCGGGCCCTGCTGTATTTCTGATCGGTGTCGCTCCAGACGTAATAATGACGCCGGGGCGAGTGAGGCGACCGCCGCGCCTCCTGGAACCAGGGATGCTGATCGGACGTATGGTTCAGCACCAAGTCCGCGATCACGCGGATGCCGCGCCGATGGGCGTCGTCGAGGAACACGCGCACATCCTCCAGTGAGCCGTAGTCCGGATAGACGCCGAAGTAATCCGACACGTCGTACCCGTCGTCCCGCAACGGCGACGGGAAGAAGGGCAGCAGCCACAGGCAATCGACACCCAGCCATTGCAGATAGTCCAACTTCTCCCGGAGGCCACGGAAGTCGCCGATGCCGTCGTCATTGCCGTCGTAGAAGGCCTTGACATGCAGTTCGTAGAAGACCGCGTTCTTGTACCAGTGTTCGTCGATGCTCAGCACGGTGTCCTTCCTTTCCGTTCGTTCACGGCTCGCCGGTCCGGTCCAGGAATTCATCGCAGGCGACCAGCAGGGCGGAACGGAGACGTTCCAGGCTCCCGACGTACGGGTTGATGGCGCGGAGCCTGGCCGCTAGGTCGGGAAGTCCCAACGCTTGCCTGACCCAGAAGGAGAAATCGCTTTCTTCTCGACGGAGGCGGACCCGCGCTTCGAACATGTGATAATAAATCGCGCTGGCGTCCACCTCCGCCAACGCGTTCCGGAATTCGGGCAGGGTGCAGGCCTGCAGACCGGTCGGTACCTCGATGATGCGGGACTGATTGAAATGGAACGGTTCCCCGAAGATGACCCGGGGTACGACCGAGGTCCGCGACAGATGGTCGTCGATGATCGAGATGATCTCCTCCCGCAGTTCTTCCAGGCTCGCAAAGTCGAAGGGGTCCAGCACTGCCAGCCGTTCCCCGAGCACCCGGTCGCGAACCTGGGTGACCACCCAGTGGGCAAAGTCGTTAGCATAGGCACCGGCGATGGCGCTGTGGCGCAGGAAATAACTGTGCGTGTGGAAGTAGACGGAATCGACCGGCACCTCTTCCAGCAGTTCGGCCAATTCCTTTTCGTCGTTGGCTTTCTTGCCCAGCAGTTCCTGCAACTCACTGCACCCGATGAATGTGAATGGCGTGGCCGCCGCACTCGGACGCCGCTTTTCGCGCTCCTGCGGCGTCATAATGCTCCTCCCCGTCCCAGGTAGCGATCCAGATTGTACGCGGCGCTGATTAACCCGATATGCGTAAAGGCCTGAGGGAAATTGCCCAATTGCTCGCCCGTCGGCGACAGTTGCTCCGCGTACAGTCCCAGGTGATTGGCGTAGCTCAACATTTTTTCAAAGATCAGCCGCGCTTCTGCCAGCCGCCCGGCCCTGGTGAGCGCTTCCACCAGCCAGAAAGTACAGACGCTGAACGTGCCTTCGCCGCCGGGCAAGCCGTCCGGCGCGGCCCGCCCGATGCGGTAGCGGCGCACGAGACTGTCGGACACGAGCTCTTGCAGGGTCTGGTCCAGCGTGGAGAGCATGCGCGGATCAGTCGGCGAGACGAAGAACACCAGCGGCAGCAGTAAGTTACTTGCGTCCAGTTCCCGGCCGCCGTAGTGCTGGACGAAAGCGCCGGCCTCCGGGCTCCATCCGCGGCGCATGACATCGGTGTAAATCCGGTCCCGTTGGGCCGCCCAGACAGCGCGGTCCGCCGGGAACCCTCGCTTGTCGGCGATCCGGATCCCCCGGTCCAGCGCAACCCAGCACATGACCTTGGAATACACGAAGTGCTGGCGGCCGCCGCGCACCTCCCAGATGCCTTCGTCCGGTTGGTCCCAATGGGCGCAGACGTACTCCAGCAGCTTGGTCAGGTTGACCCACAAATCATAGCTGATCGGACGGCCGTGCTTGTTAAACAGATAGACGGCGTCCATCAGCGCGCCGTATATGTCCAACTGCAGTTGTCCCGCGGCGCCATTGCCGATGCGGACGGGACGCGACCCCCGATGCCCGGCTAGGTGCAACAGTTCCACCTCGGGCAGATCGTGCCGCCCGTCGATCCCGTAGACCGGCCGGAGTGCGCCGTCCGGCTCGAGTTCGTGGCAACGGGCGTTCAGCCATTCCATGAAGCGGCCGGCTTCCTGCGTGAACCCGAGGCGCAGCAGGGCGTACAGGGTAAAGGCGGCGTCGCGCATCCAGGTGAAGCGGTAATCCCAATTTCGCACGCCGCCCGGATCTTCTGGCAGGCTGGTCGTGGGCGCGGCCACAATAGCGCCGGTGGGGGCGTAAGTGAGGAGTTTCAAGGTCAGCGCCGATCGCTGCACCATTTCGCGCCACCGCCCGTGGTACTGACACTGGGCCAGCCACTTTCGCCAGAATGCCACGGTGTCCCGCAATGCCGAGTCGCCCGACTGCGGCACGTCCAGCAGTTCAGCATCGGCGCAGGTATCCAGATGAACGAGGAAGAACGTCACGCTTTGGCCAGCGGACAGGGTAAACTCCGCGGTGCAGGTTCCTTCCGAGATGGTGAACGGAACCGGGCTGACTAACCCGACGGCCATGTCGCCGGCGCGAAAGACCACTCCGCGCTTGTGCGCGACCGCGACGTGCCGGTCCCGTCCATAGTTGAAGGCCGGCGCGCATTCGAGTCGGAAGTGGACCCTGCCTCGCGCCACCGAGACGATTCGGATGATCTGCTGGCGACGTGGGCGAATGCCCGCTTCGTCCTGCTCGATCGGCATGAAGTCGGTGATCTCCCCAACTCCCTCAGTATGCAGAAATCGGGTGAGCAGCACGTTCGTCTCGGGCAGGTACATCTGTTTGCGGATTCCCCGGTCAGCAGGAGCGATAACGAAGCGCCCGCCGCGCCGCTCGTCCAGGATCGCCGCGAAGAGGCTGGGCGAGTCGAACGTCGGGAGACAGCACCAGTCGATCGAGCCGTCGAGGCCGACAAGCGCGACCGTGTGCAGGTCACCGATCACGCCGTGATCTCCGATCGCCGCGCCCGGCGTGTCCTGAACGCTCATGCCTCCGTCCCTCCGTTCGGTCACGAGATCCGTTCCAGCAAGGCGACCGGACAGGTTCTGAAGATCTCAGCCGCCGGCAACACCTGGGTCCCTTCTGCGTCGGTCGTCTTCAGCAATTCGCCGGTGAGAAGGTTCCGATAGAGCGATCCGGACCGCCACGACGGTACCGTGAGCCACGTGTCACCCCAGGCGCTGCGTCCCAGAGGGAACGACGCGGCGCCACGGCCCAGTCCAGCCGCCAAACGGGTGACCGCCGCTACCACCGCCTGATCCCGGTGAATCCGCGCATAGGCGACCAGGTGGTCCGGCCGGTCGCCGCGCGCCCCCAATGGCACGTACTCGCCACGCAGGAAGAGATCGGTATGCTCGCGGCGGTATCGCAGGCAGCTCGTGGTCACGTACAGTTTGATCCGTCCGTCGGCGTAGCTCTCCATCAGCCGCGCGACCAGGCCGCGCCGATCCGCTCCCGCTTCATCGCACGCCTTCTGCAGATCGGCGAGCAGGCCGGTCCGAAGGTCATAATCCACCGGGCGGCGGTTGTCGGGATCGACGAGGCTGAAGTCCCACAGCTCTGTGCCCTGGTAAAAGTCCGGAATGCCGGGCGCCGTGATTTTGAGCAATACCTGTGCCAGCGAATTGCAAGCGCCGTAGCGCGCGATCCGTTCCTGGAACGGCAGAAAATCCTCCAGAAAGGGGTTCGGCTTGCTGCGGTCCAGCAGCGCCGCGATAAAACGGAAGACCGCGGCTTCGTAAGCGTGGTTCGGATTGACCCAGCTCGTGTGGACCTTGGCCTCCCGCAACGCCTTCTGCATGTAGCCCTGGATGCGGTCGCAGAAGATCCGATATTCGCGGTCATCCGGTTGCGTCAGGGGCCAGACGCCCAGCAGCGTCTGGTACAGTAGGTATTCTTCGTTCCGGTCCGGCGCCGGCTGGCCGTCCACCTCGGTCTTCAGTTTCTTGTTCAACCGGCTCCAGCCGGTGACACGCACCCGCCACTCCTGCGGCAGTTCCGACAGGACGTTGATCCGGGCCCGCACGTCCTCGCTGCGCTTGGTGTCGTGCGTCGAGGTGGCTGACAGCGTGCAAGGCCAGCGGGCCTGGCGTTCGCGCATGCGCTTATGAAACAGGGCCGGCGGGACGCCGAACTGTTGCGGGTCTCCCCCGACCTCGTTCAATGAGACCAGCCGGTTGTACAGGTAAAACGCCGTGTCCTCGATCCCCTTGGCCGTCACCGGACTGGTGGTCTGTTGGAACTTCATCACGAACTGCAGTTGTTCCCGCCGGTCCTGCACGGTGCGCTCATCCCACTCTTTCAGCAGCAGGGTCTGGACGAAGTCGAACACCAGCCCGCTAAGGGCGGGGTTGCGCCGCTTGGCTCGGGCGACTGCCTGCCGGATGTACGTCCGATCCCGCTCCAGGACCGGCTCCGGGCCGTCGGTGACGTAGGTCCGGTAAACCGGGAAACAGGCGATGATTTCTCGGATCGCGTGCGTCAGACTGTTCAGGGTGAAATCGCGCGAGCGGCGGTCCCGCTCCGACAGTCGATTCAACTGGTGCCCGAGCACATTGATCTCGCTCGCCATCGAGACGCGCATGATGAGCTTTTTCGTCTCGTAAATCAGGTCGGCGTAGGACGGGCGGGTGCGGGTGAACCGCGCATACGTCTCGTCCATCGCCCGTTCGTGGGCCCCTTGGACGAACAGGCCGTTGACCAGGTTCAGGAAATCGTACCCGGTGGTGCCGTACACCGGCCAGGTCTCGGGCAAGGCCTCGTCCTTATCGAGGATTTTTTCCACCACGATAAACAATGGCCGGTCCGCGGCGGCATCCTGTTCCGAGGAACGCGGCAATTCGCGCGCCGCCCAGGCCTGCACCTGCCGGAGGTAACGGCCGGGGTCGTAAAGCCCGTCGACGTGATCGATGCGCAGACCCGTCACGACCCGCTCTTTCAACAGCGAGAAAATCAGTTTGTGGGTCTCACGGAGCACCGCCTCGTCTTCCATGCGAATGGCCGCCAACTCGTTAATATCGAAGAAGCGCCGGTAGTTGATCTCCTCGGATGCCACGCGCCAGAAGGCCAGCCGGTACGGCTGGTCGTTCAGCAGGTCGTCGAGCAGATCGAAACTGCGCGGATCGCCCTTGGTCCCGTTGAAGCGATGCACGTTCTCCTCGATAAACGCCGCGATGGTCGAACTGTCCCGCGCCAGCGCGGCCAGGCGCATCCGAGCGATCTCCTTCTCGCGGTAGCGTTCGCGCACCTTCGGCGGATCGATTTCCGTGCGGGCTGGCAGGTGGCGCAGCGCCGTGATGATGCTTTCGAGCTCCTGCACGTGCGGGGCGTCTTCGCCGGTCTGCGCGATCAACTGATCCAAGCGATAGGAGAGGATCTTCACCCAGGATTTGGGCGACACCGGCAGGGTGTGGTTGTAATAGCGGACGACGAAACTCCCGTCCACGAAGGCCAGCGCGATCTCTCCGTTTTCCAGTACCGCGCCGTAAAGATCGCCAAGGATGGGCAGCAACACCTTGCCGTCCAGTTCGCGCTTGAGCGGGTGCCAGTCGATGTCGAAGACGTTGGCGAAGCGTGAACTCGGCCCGTTTTCCAGTACATCCAGCCACCAGCGGTTGGCTGACTGTCCGATGCCCATGTGGTTCGGAACCAGGTCGAGCAGGTGTCCCATGCCGTGGGCTTGGAGCGACCGCACGAATTCCCGGTAGTCGTCTTCCGTGCCGAGCTCGGGGTTGAGGGCCGTCGGATCCACCACGTCGTAGCCATGGGTGCTGCCCGGCACCGCCTTCAGGTACGAGGAGGCGTAACAGTCTGTGATGCCGAGAGCATGGAGATACGGGACGATGCGCGTCGCCGCTTTGAAGGGGAAAGCCTGGTTGAACTGGATGCGATAGGTCGCGGACGGAAAGCGCGGCCCGCCGGCTGTAGACAGCTCCATAGTCACAGTGTCCTGGGGGAAAGTGGCGAGGGCTGACCTCGCGGCAACACGACCAGGCCGGTCTTTGTCACCGCCTGATGGCGCATCCGGTCCTCCGCCGGATCGAATCCGATTTCGGCTCCAGCCGGGATCACATTAAACCGGTCCGCAATCACGCGGCGGAGTTGGGCCTTCGAGCCGATGACCGCTCCGTCCATGATGATGGATTCCTCGATCCGCGCGCCGTGCTGAATCACGACGTGCCGGCCAATCACCGACCGCGTGATGTCCGCGTCGACAATCAGGCTGCCCTGGCCGATCATGGACTCGTCGATCCGCGACCGGACCAGACTAGCCGACGGCGCGTCGTACTTGTCGGTCAGGATCGGCCACTCGGTGTTGCGAAGATCGAAGATCGGTGCCTCCCCCAGCAAGTCCATGTGGGCCTGCCAATAGGCGTCCAAGGTTCCCACGTCCCGCCAGTATCCCCGCTCCTCGTAGGGTTTCAGGCCTGGCACGTCGTTGGACAGAAAGTTGTAGGCCATCACGCGATGGGTGCGGAGCAGGCGCGGGATGATGTCCCGTCCGAAATCGTGGGAGCCCGGCCGCGCGGCGTCCTGTTCCAGGATCTCCAGCAGCACGTCGGTGTTGAAGAGATAATTGCCCATCGACGAGTAAGCCTGTTCGGGATCGGTCGGCATGGGTTTAGGCTGCTTGGGCTTTTCTTCGAAGCCGAGAATCCGATCTTCCTGGTCCTTGTGTCCGACCTCCACGATGCCGAAGCCTTTGGCCGCGTGGAGAGGAACGGGAAGGGCCGCCACCGTCACGTCGGCGTGACGGGACAGATGAAACCGAACCATCTGGTTGATGTCCATTCGATAGATATGATCGGCCCCGAACACGGCTACCAGATCGGGATCGAAATCCCGGATCAAGTTCAGGTTCTGATACACCGCGTCGGCGGTGCCTTCGTACCAGCCGCCCCGGGCTTTCATTTGCGGTGGCACCACCGTGATGAAGTTCTGCTTGATCAACCCGCCGGTCCGCCACGCCCGGCGCAGATGTTCGATCAAGGACTGCGACCGATATTGGACCAGCACGTACATCGCCAAGATGCCGGAGTTCAAGAAGTTGCTGAGGACGAAGTCGATGATGCGGTACTTGCCGGCGAATGGAACCGCAGGTTTGCTGCGGACCGCCGTCAGCGGCATGAGGCGCTCGCCCTTGCCGCCGGCCATGATCATAGCTAGAACTCTGGGTTGGCGTCGTCGCTCCACCATCGCTCCCTCATTTTCCCGCCGGAACGGCGGATTGCCCCTTCCGTCGACTAGACCTATGATACCCCTGCTCCATGCCTTACGCCACCGCTTCGGCCCGCTTTGAAAATAGCCAGCGGCAAAGACTGAGCAGCCTGTGGCTTTACCCCGTCTTTCCTCTTTTTCTCTCCTTTGTGAGTCTCGCTTTTATCCTGCACGAGCGAGCGAAGGCTCGTAAACGGCCGGAGCGGAAACGGATCGCGCGGCTTTTGACATCGTTTGAAGCGCCTTGCTAGGGTGAGTTGCTTTATGCATGCAACCCGATTTCCACGACGGTTGCCCTCGCGTGTCTTATTCACGCCCGCGGACGTGACGCCCAGCCGGACGCTGCTGGTGCGGCTCGGCATGGTCCTCGCGCTGCTGGCCGCGGTGATCCTTCTTCTCTGGCTGGATCGGGCCGGGCTCTGGGACCAACTCGACGGGGAAGTCTCCTTTGGCGACATTGTCTATTTCAGCATGATCACCGTGACGACCGTGGGATACGGCGATATCGTGCCGATCACGCCGCGGGCTCGTCTGATCGACGCCCTCATCGTCACCCCGATCCGCGTGGTCGTGTGGTTCCTGTTTCTAGGTACGGCGTATCAACTGGTCATTCGTCAATACATGGAGGCGTATCGCATGGCCAAACTGCAAGCCAGGCTGCACGAACATGTGATTGTGTGCGGCTTCGGCTACACCGGGCTGTCCACTGTGAAGGAACTCCTGGCGAAAGGCCTTTCGCCCAAACGTATCCTGGTGATCGATTCCGAGGAACAGCGGGTGCGCGCGGCCGTTGAGACAGGGGTTGTCGCCTTCCAGGGCGATGCGACGCAGGAAGCGATCCTCAAGGACGCAATGCTCGAGCAAGCGAAGGCGCTCATCATCGCCGCGGGCCGGGACGACACCAATGCCTTGATTCTGCTTACCGCCCGCCATCTCCATCCGTCGTTGCGCATCATCGTCAGCGCCCAGGAGGAAGAAAACGTCAAACTGTTCCGACAAGGCGGTGCGAACACCATCATCTCTCCGGCCACCTTTGGAGGGTATGTCTTGGCTGCTGCCGTGGAGCATCCGCGCCTCGTGCACTATCTGGAAGATCTGCTGACGGCCGGGGGGCGCATCAATCTGGTCGAGCGGGCCGTCCGTCCGGGGGAGATCGGCAAGCGCGCCGGGGATCTCAAGCCCGATGTGCTGCTCCGTGTGTACCGAGGCGGCGAGGTGCTTACTTTGTGGGATCTGCAGGAACGGGAAACGCTCCGAGCAGGCGACATCCTGGTCCTGCTTCAACCGGCTCGACCTGCTCAAGAACCGGGCTAGCCCTTGCATCCGACTTGGACGGCCGGGCCGATCGTTTCGCGCCTTGGCGAAGCCAGCGTGCCCATTTGCCCTATGGCGCTATCATGGATCCGATTTCAGGTAGATAGCTGCCGTATACGCGGCGAGACGGACGGCCGCATCGCCATGTTCGGGCGCCAGTTCCTTCGGCCAACAGTCTTCTCCGCTTCCGCCAAAGTCTGCGGCTTCGGAGCACAGCGACAAGCGCCACGTTCCCTGCGGCGGGTGCAGGTTGAAGGAGGCCGGCCCCTTGTTGAATCCCAAGCAGATCAGCGCGGCCGAGCCGTCGGCGGCCCAGCGGTGCAGGGTCAGAATCTGCTGCGCGTCGTCGGTCCGGACGCGGTGTCCGGCCTCGCCGGATTCCGAGGCGGCGAGGGCCGGAACGGATCGGCGCAAGGCGATCAATCGGCAGTACCAGCGGAGCAGGGCCGCTTGCTGCGGATCGGTCGGCTCGCCGGGACGCACCCGCGAACGGTCGAAGGTCGTGGGATCCTGCGGATCGGGAATGTCGCCCGTCCATCCGAAGGCGGCGAACTCCGCCTTCCGTCCGCGGCGGACGGCTTCGACGAGGCCCGGGTCTCCATGATCGATGAAATAAAGGAAGGGCGCGCGCTCGCCGTATTCCTCACCCATAAAGAGGAGCGGAATGTTCGGAGTCAACAGGACAGCCGCGGCCACGACCTTCAGCGCGCCGAACGAAATGAGCGTGCTCAGGCGGTCGCCGCGGGCACGGTTGCCGACCTGGTCGTGGTTTTGGGCGAACACGACGAAGCGCGAGGGGGGCAGGCCACGGGACACGCTTCCGTGACGCCGCCGGCGATAGGCTGACCGCTGCCCGGTGTAGACGAAACCGTCCTGCATCGCCGTCGCCACCTGGTCGAGCCGCCCGAAATCCTGATAGTAGCCGTCCCGTTCGCCGGTGAGCAGCGCGTGGAGCGCATGGTGGAAGTCGTCGTTCCATTGCGCGTCCAGGCCATACCCGCCCTCCTCCGGCGGCGCGATGATGCGGATGTCGTTCAGGTCGCTCTCGGCGATGACCAGAGCGGATCGTCCCAGCCGCTCGGCTTGCGCGTGGACCGCGTCGGTCAGTTCGCGCAGGATGTGGCGCGCTCCGAAATCGTAGATGCCGTGAACGGCGTCCAAGCGGAGTCCGTCGATGTGATATTCGGTGATCCAATGGAGCGCGTTGTCGATAATATATCGCCGGACCTCGTCGCTGTCCGGACCGTCATAGTTAATCGCCGCTCCCCATGGGGTCCGATACCGGTCGGTGAAGTAGGGCCCGAAGTCCCCGAGATAATTCCCCTCCGGCCCCAGATGGTTGTACACGACATCCAAGATCACGCCTAGTCCCTTGGCATGGCAGGCATCGACCAGCAGCCGGAGTCCCGATGGCCCGCCGTAACTCGCCTGCGGCGCGAAGAGATAGACCCCGTCGTACCCCCAATTTCTGGTTCCGGGAAACTGGGCGACCGGCATCAACTCGATCGCCGTCACGCCCACCTCCCGCTGAAGATAGTCCAGCAGGGGAATGACGGCCTGAAAGGTACCTTCGCGCGTGAAAGTCCCGATGTGGAGTTCATAGATGACGAGCCCATCGCGCGTGAGGCCACGCCAGCCCTGATCCGTCCACCGGAACGCGTGCGGGTCCACGACCGCCGAAGGACCATGCACCCCCTCCGGCTGAAAGCGCGACGCCGGATCAGGTCGCTCCTGCTCGCTGTTCAGCACATACAGGTACCGATCGCCTTCGACCACGCCCGGCACGTCCGCTTCGAAGTAACCGAGGTCTTGCACCTGCAAGGGAATGGGACGGCTGTTGCGTCCGAGCAGTCGGACCGAGACTGTCTTCGCCCGGGGAGCCCATACTCGGAAACGGACGCGGTCAGGGCCGAGAAGTCGCGCGCCCAGATCAAGTTGCCACGGCCGACTCCAATCCATCGCGTGCTCCACGTCAAAATGAGTTTGAGGTCAGAGGTCAGGAGGAGGAAGACGAACCCCTTGCCTGGTGCCTCGCTCCCTTTTCTCCCCTTTGCGAGAGAATGAGCCTATGCTACGGGGTTCGACAGCCTTGCACAACCGGAAACACGGGTGCGTTGCGCCAGGCGGGTTGCCGCGGCTATAACTTACACCGCGTGCGTTCTGTCTGGCAGGAACCCATGCACGTAGCGCATGAGAGGCCTCTGGCCGTTGACCGGTGACCATTTCTTTTTTTATAGGAGTGCTCCGAGATGAAAATCTGGCCTGGTCGCCCGTATCCCCTGGGCGCGACGTGGGATGGAGAAGGAGTCAATTTCGCGCTGTTTTCGGAGAACGCCACCGCCGTCGAGCTGTGCTTGTTCGACGGGCCGCATGACACACGGGAGACCCACCGGATCCGTCTCGAAGAACGCACCGACCAGGTCTGGCATGTGTATCTCCCTGAAGTGCGGCCAGGACAACATTACGGCTATCGCGTGCACGGACCCTATGCGCCCCAAGAAGGGCACCGCTTCAATCCCGCCAAGCTGTTGATCGACCCGTATGCGAAATCGATCGCGGGTACGGTCGAATGGTCGGACGCCATGTTTGGCTATCGCCTCGGTGATCCGGAGGCGGACCTGTCCCGGGACGACCGGGACAACGCCGGGAATATTCCCAAATGCGTCGTGATCGATGAGGCCTTCACCTGGGGCGGCGACCGCCTGCTGCGCACGCCCTGGGAGCGGACCATCATCTACGAAGTGCACGTCAAAGGACTGACGGTGCAGCATCCGGAGGTGCCGGAGGCGTTACGAGGCACTTACGCCGGCCTGGCCACTCCTCCGATCATCGACTATCTCACGGAGTTGGGGGTGACGGCGGTCGAGCTGCTGCCGGTTCATCACTTCGTGCGGGACAAGCATCTCCACGATCGCGGGCTGACGAATTACTGGGGTTACAACACCATCGGATTCTTTGCGCCGGACATCCGGTACGGGGCCTCGCCGGTGCGCGGACGCCACGTCAAGGAGTTCAAGACGATGGTCAAAACGCTCCACAGCGCCGGGATTGAGGTGATTCTGGACGTCGTGTACAACCACACGGCGGAAGGCAACCATCTCGGGCCGACGCTGTCGTTTCGCGGCATCGACAACGCCACCTACTACCGTCTGGTCCCCGATCAGCCTCGATACTATATGGACTATACAGGCTGCGGCAACAGTCTGAACGTCAGACATCCGCGGACGCTCCAGCTCATCATGGACAGCCTGCGCTATTGGGTGCTGGAGATGCACGTGGACGGCTTTCGCTTCGACTTGGCCTCCACGCTGGCGCGCGAGCTTCACGATGTGGACCGGTTGAGCGCTTTTTTCGACATCATTCATCAGGATCCGGTCCTGTCCCAGGTCAAGTTGATCGCGGAGCCGTGGGATTTGGGCGAAGGCGGCTATCAAGTCGGCAACTTCCCGGTGGGCTGGGCCGAGTGGAACGGCAAGTATCGGGATACCATCCGGCGGTTCGTCCGAGGGGACGGGGGCCAGGTGGCGGAACTGGCCTACCGCCTGTCCGGCAGCAGCGACTTGTATGAAGGCGGAGGACGACGGCCCCATGCCAGTATCAATTTCGTCACCGCTCACGACGGCTTCACCCTGCACGATCTGGTGTCCTACAACCACAAGCACAACGAAGCCAACGGCGAGGACAACCGCGACGGGACCGACGACAACCTGAGCTGGAATTGCGGGGTCGAAGGCCCCACCGCCGATCCGGCGATCAACACGTTGCGCGAACGACAGAAGCGGAATTTCTTGGCCATTCTGCTCCTGTCGCAAGGAGTCCCGATGATCTGCGGCGGCGACGAGATCGGGCGGACCCAACGCGGCAACAACAACGCCTATTGCCAGGATAACGAGCTGAGCTGGTTCGATTGGAAACTCGACCGCTCGGCACGCGAGCTGTTGGCGTTTACGCAGGGCCTGATCGCGTTTCGTAAGCGGCACCCGGTGCTCCGGCGGCGGCGCTTCTTTCAAGGCCGTCGCATCCGGGGCTCCGAAGTGAAGGACCTCGCCTGGTTTCGTCCCGACGGCAAAGAGATGACCGACGAGGATTGGGGCTCCGGCTATGCGCGGTCTCTGGGGTTGCGCCTGGCCGGGGACGCCATCGAAGAGACGGATGAGCGGGGCCAACCGATTCAGGACGAGACCTTGCTCATCCTGTTGAACATGCACCATGAACCGTTGTCCTTCACGTTGCCGGCGCATAAGCGCGGCGTGCGGTGGGTGCCGGTTCTGGACACCGCGCTCTCAGGCGAGCGGAAGCCGCTGAAGAAGATGTTCAAGGGCGGGGAGTCATACGAGCTGGAAGCCCGGTCGGTCGTGGTGCTCCGCCTGCGGCAGAAAACCTGAACCCCGTCATCCCGGCTCCAGCCCGATTTCACAGTCGATACGCGCGCCGGTTTCCGCATCGAAGAGGTGGGACACCATCCGGTCGAGCGAGATCGTAACCTGATCGCCGGGTTGAAGCCGATCGGTCGCATCCGCGAGACCGACGAGGATCGTTCCCGGATTGTAACCGCCGAGTTCCGCACTCACCCACAGTTGGCTCCCCGAGAGTTCGGTCAGCCGCACCGTGCCGACGATGCCGTTGCTCCCACCCGCGGCGTCGGCCGCACACATCCGCACATGTTCCGGTCGGATGCCAAGCGTGACGGCCGTGCCGGCGGGTGCTCCGCGCCGCGTCTCGACTCCCGCAGGCAGACGGAAACGGATCGGCCCTGCCCGAACTTCCCCGTCTTCCAGACGCGCATCCAACAGATTCATGGGCGGGGAACCGATGAATCCCGCAACGAACCGATTCGCTGGTGCGTCGTAGAGGTCGCGCGGTGTGCCGATCTGCTGAAGGCGACCACGATCCAGGACCGCCAGACGGTCGGCGAGCGTCATAGCCTCGGTCTGGTCGTGAGTGACATAGATCATGGTGGTCTTCACGTCGTCGTGCAGTTTCCGCAGTTCAGCCCGCATGCCAGCCCGCAGTTGGGCATCCAAATTGGAGAGCGGTTCATCCAACAGAAACACCCGAGGCCTTCTAATCAGCGCGCGCCCCAACGCCACCCGTTGCCGCTGGCCCCCGGAAAGTTCCCGCGGGCGGCGTTCTAGAACGGTTACGAGCCCCAGGAGCTCGGCGATGCGCCGCACCTCGGCAGCAATCTCCTCGCGGGACCGGCTGGTCCGGCGCTTCGCCACGTGGAGCGGAAAGGCCAGGTTTTCCGCCACAGTCATGTGCGGATAGAGGGCGTAGCTTTGAAAGACTAGTGCGACATCCCTCGCCCGCGGCGGCAACTCCGTCACATCCAAACCGTCGAAGAGGATGCGACCCTCCGTCGGAGTATCGAGCCCGGCGATCAGATGCAGCAGCGTGGATTTGCCGCAACCGGAGGGGCCGACGATCGCGAACAGTTCTCCATCGCGCACGGTCAGCGTCAGCCCGGCAAGTACGTCGGCTCGGCCGTAGCGCTTGCTGAGCTTTTCAAGTCGGACTTCGGCCATCTTGCCTCTCCGGCCAAAGGGGAGAGAACGGTGAAAGCCTGGAAACGAGCCGATCGCTAGCAGCGTATCTACATCGTTCAAAGCTGCAGGCTGTTCGCTATGGTTCACGCGGAACTCGTAGTTCCGTGCCAGCGGATCAGTTGAGCTGATCGAAGGCGTCGATCTGTTTAAGGGTATAGCTCAGCGCATCCCAGAGTTTTCCCTCCGGTGACGTGCGGTCGCTCGTGCGGACATCGCGGAGAGACCGTTGCAAAGCCAAAAGCGGTTCATAGGTCCGCCGGTCGGGCAGTTGCCCCAAGGCCCAGACCACCTCGGTCTTGAGCGCGACGTCGTCCGTCTTGAGCGCGTCGAGCAGCGGGGGAATGATCGCTACGTTCCCATGCAGGGCGCCGACTTTCCCCAACGCCTTTGCGGCGGCGAGCTTCAGCGGGGGACTGCCGACGTGCAATGCCTCGATAAGCGCGGCCAGGCTGTCTTGTTGGCCGATGTTGCCCAGGGCGATGGCCGCCGCCGCGGCGATCTCCGGGTTCGGGTCGTGGAGCAGAGTCCGCAGGTCGGGACTCGCCGAGGCGGCGAACAACTCGCCGAGCGCCCGGATGATCTTCACCTTGCGTGTGGAGGGCTCATCAGTTTGGCGTAACAGCGCCAGCAACCGCTCTTCCTGTTCCCATTCCTGAGTGAGGATCACTGGGAAGTCATACGCTTCCAGTCGCGCCCGCAAGTGCTCCAGGGCAAACGCGCCGGGGTCCTCTGCCTTTGCCTCTGCTGCTGCGGCAATGGCATCGGCAAAGTCGGTTCTCACCTCCCGACGCCACTCCGAAGGGCGGTCCTGGACCCAGTAGGTGAGTTGGCAGGCTGGCCCTTTCCAGGTGCGCAGCGGCAGATCGGGCAGATCGGCATCGCCTCCAAGAGAGGTGGTGCCTTCCCATACCTTGCGCTGCTCGCATTTGACCTTGAGGATGGCGTCATGCGGCTGGGCCGGATCGGTCAGTGTGGTATAGCCAATCTCGGCGAGTCGGCGGACGACAACGTCGCGGAGGGGAGTGGGGTCCGCTTGGCCATGGTCGGTCAAGGCTAGGACGTTGACGAGCACCCGCTGGATCTGCCGCAACTGCTGTTTTTGGTCCGGCGTGCGGATCTCCCGCCGTGCCTGACTTTCCGAACTGGCGAATACAAGGGCGATGAGTAGCACGGTGAACGAGTATCCTACGATCTTCATCATCTTGCCTCCGTAATCGCGCATTGAGCCGACTCGATGTACCTTACTCGAGGTGGTCTCCCAGTGCAACTCCGAGGGGAAAGAAACCCGGGCAGTCTGGGAAAGTCGGCCGGGTAGGACGCAGTTCACTGGTCGCCGGGGGGCGCTTCCCGATCATGTGGGTTGTATCGAGCCGGAACCGAAGGCTCTGGAAGCCGATGGTCCAGCGGAAGCAGGACATCCGCTCTCGGGGTCCCATTTCGCAACGGAAGAGACATTGTACGGGATCCTGAGCGAATTGAGCGGGGAGCCCGTGACCCGAACAGTACGAGGGCGATCAAGGTCAGGCTTCCTCCGACCAGGAGGAGACTGCTCCGCCGGGTGGTGCGCGCTCCGTCCTCGTACAGGGCGCCGGCCACCTGCGCCACGCCGTCCAACACCTGATCCAAGGCTACGCTGACTTGGATCAACGTGGTGCCGGCCCGGGCCGCGGCGTGCTGCTCGGCCTGTTCCTGCCAGGCGGCGGCCTCTGCCAGGCGGGTCGCGGTCCACCGGCGCCGGATCAAGCGGACCGTCTCGTCGGCGTCGGCGAAGTAGGTCTCGACCTGGGTCCGCAAGGCCTGCAAGGCCGCGGTAGCGGCGGGGCCGCCGCGGGCGACCTGCCGGCTGGCGGCGGCATAGCGGTCGAGGGCGCGGAGAACCCGCGTCCGCTGCCCGGGCAACGCGGCGAGGATCCGTTCCGCCTCCTGGGCCGTCGGGGCTTCCAGGGCGCGCAAGATGGTGCTGCGGTAGCGGATGAGGTCGCCGGAGACATGGCCCAAGTCTGCCGCCGCGAGGGTATATTCCGTGTAAAGGACGCGCAGGTCCCGATCGACCTGGGTGAGGGTCTGGGCGGCAAGGAACCCGGCCAGCGCGATCAGGAGACTGACCGCCACCTGGCCGAGCGTAGGACGGGGAATAAGCCCGCGCATCGCGTCACTCCGTGCAAGCGAGAGTCAACCGAGGCAAAAGGAAGGGGACAAGGAGCCCCTCCTGTCTGCTCCTTGTCCCCTTGGGGACCGACGGGAGAAGGACCCCGCTGTGCCGGGGTCCTTCTCCAGGGGTGCTCCATCGGAACCGGCGTGGGGGTTACAGCCAGTTCACGCGCTCGGCCGGGCGGATGTAGATCGGCTCCTCCACCTGCTGCCGCACGACCTCCTTGCCCGACTTGTTGAAGCCCAGCACGGTGTCGTTGTACATCTCGAACCGCTTGCCGTGGATCTGGGTCTCAAACACCTTCGGGCCCGGAATGACGTCGTAGCGGAAGATGATCTGCTGGCTGGCCCGCCACAGTTGCAGCACCGCCAACAGTTCCCGGCTCGGCACCAGGTACTTCTCGATCGCGTTGTCCACCCCTGGCCCGAACATCTGCCGCGTGTAGCCCCGCGGCGCATGGCGGGGTGGGATATAGAACCCATTGGGCTCGGTGCCCCACTGCGGGTACAGGGGCAGGGCCACCTGCTCCACGCGGATGGCGAAATACAAGGGGTGCCAGCGGTCCTCCGCCCACAGGCCGTCCTCGCCGATGCGCACCAGGCTCTGCAGGCGGATCTTGCCCACGCAGGCCGCCATGCAGCGGGTCTCCATCGGCTCGCCACCCGTCAGCGGGTCCTTGCCCTCGATGCGCGGATAGCAGGCGATGCACTTCTCACTCACCCGCGTCGTGCCCCGGTACATCGGCTTCTTGTAGGGGCACTGCTCCACGCACTTCTTGTAGCCCCGGCAGCGGTTCTGGTCGATCAACACGATGCCGTCCTCCGGCCGCTTGTAGATGGCCTTGCGCGGGCAGGCCGCCAAACAGCCCGGATACGTGCAGTGGTTGCAGATCCGCTGCAGGTAGAAGAAGAAGGTCTCATGCTCCGGCAGGCTGCTGCCGGTCAGCTTCCACGGTTCGTCCCGCGAGAACCCCGACTTGTCGATGCCTTCCACGATGGCCCGCATCGAGGTGGCCGTGTCCTCATAGATGTTGACGAACCGCCACTCCTGGTCCGTCGGGATGTAACCGATGGCCGCCTGGCCCACCTTGGCCCCGGCGTCGAAGATCGTCATCCCTTCGAACACCCCGTAGGGCGCATGGTGCTTGCGGCCCACCCGCACGTTCCACACCTGGCCCCCCGGGTTGACCTGCTCGATCAGTTGCGTGATCTTCACGTCGTAGAACTGGGGATACCCGCCGTAGGGCTTGGTCTCCACGTTGTTCCACCACATGTACTCCTGCCCCTTGCTGAACAGCCAGGTGCTCTTGTCCGCCATCGAGCAGGTCTGGCAGGCCAGACAGCGATTGATGTTGAACACAAAGGCAAACTGCCACTTCGGATGCCGCTCCTCGTAGGGATAGAGCATCTTGCGGCCCAGTTGCCAGTTATAGACTTCCGGCATAGTGTCCTCCGTTTTCCGTGATCCGTGATCCGTCCTCCGCCACCCGGTCCCGGCTCCGGGGCCCCGTCCCCTTGCGGGCGACAGGGCCCGGAACTCGGGTCATGGGCCTACACCTTGATCTTGATATGCTCCCCCTTGAGCCACTTGATCATGAACTCGTTCTCCTGGCCCGGGGTGAAGCCCGTGCGCACCGGCTCCCACGGCCCTCGGGCGCCGATGCCGCCGTCCTCCGCCTTGGTGATGCGGATGAGGCACTCCTTCGGCGTCGTGTTGACCGCATGGTTGTCCACCTGGTAGCCCCACTTGAACTTCCAGGCGATGGCGTGCTTGCCCGGCAGGCTGTCCGTCTGGTGCATCGGCATCAGCCACGACCGCGTGAACGACTGCTGGGCGCCGTAGCGGAAGTTCGACTGATAGCCGGTATCCAGCGCGATCGCCCGGCCGTCCGGCCGCGTCTCGTGCCCCTTCACCGACTTCGCCGTCGCCACGTACGGCGCGTGCTTCGCCATCGTACAGTGATACGGGAAGGCCGGGTTGTACTTACAGCGGATCATCAAGCGGGCGACCTTGTAGTAGGGATCCGAGGGCTTCCAGCCGCGATAGGGCCGGTCCACCGGGTTGCCGTCCACATACACGTAGTCGCCGTCGTTGATGCCGCGGTCCTTGGCCGCCTGCGGGTTGATGTGCAACTGGTGCTCGCCGACCCCCGGCGTCCGCTTGTCCATGCGGTAGGGATCGCCGAAGTTCGACTCGTACATCTGCACCCAGTCGTTGACCGACCACTGGCTGTGCACCCGATGCCGGGTCTTGGGGGTGACGCAGTAGAACTGATACCCCTTCTCCCACAACGGGTTGGCATGCCGCTTGATCTCCTGCCAGGGGAGCTTCAAGTTGCGCACCGTCTTGTCGTCATGGTGCTGGGCGGTGATCGGAATGCCGTAGTCGTCCGGCCGGACGTACGGGTTGGTGGTGAAGATCGCATTCGGGAGATAGGGCGTGGCCTCGGTGCCTTCGCGGTGCACGACGAAGTTTTCGCCGTACTCGATGGCCTCCGGCTCCACCCGGTAGTTCTCGAACCGGCCCGACCGCGTCCACATGGGCTTGGCCTCGTTGACCTCTTCCCAGAAAGGATGCCGCGGATAGGTGCGCGTCATCACCATCCAGCCCTTCTCCGACTTCAGCATTACGTCTGCGCTGTAGCCATAGGCCGTTGAGCTGGCATCCAGTAGCCGTTGCACGTATACGTCCACGCGGTTGGTATAGACAAAGTGGAAGTAGTCGCGCATGCGCTTGTCGCCCGTCATGTCGCTCAACTTGGCCGCGACGCCTGCGAAGGTGTCCAGGTCGTTCCTGGTGTCGTACAGCGGCCGGATGCCGCCTTTCCAGACCTGGAACCAGGGATTGCTCACCGTGGCCGTCATCTCCGGATAGGTGAACTCCATCCAGGAGTTGCAGGCGAAGGCCACGTCGGCATGGTTGACGTCGGAGGTCATCTCAATATCCTGGGTGACGATGCACTCGATATTGGGATCGACGTTCTTGACCATGTCGTAGTGGTGCTTGGCGTTGTTGAGCACGTTGACGTTGGTCACCCAGCGGAACTTGCTGGGGCTGGGCATGTGGGTTTTGCCGGTGAAGACCTTGCGGCCGTACTTCGGCGTGTTGACGATCAAGGCCGTGTCACCATGGTTCCAGTAGCCGACTTCCTCGCCATAGTAGTACGACTTGGTCTTGATCTCCTTGCCGTGGGCGCCGGGATCCAACGTGATGTTGAAGGGATCCTCGCCCGTGTGCACCGCCAATCCGGCGCCGGACCAGGGCGTGGCTGCCCAGATGCCCGCCTTGTAGTTGCCAGCCCACGTCTGTTGCCCGGTGCCGAACTTGCCCATGTTGCCGGTGATGATCAGCACCATCGCCGCGGCGCGGGCTGCCGTCGTCATGTGGAAGTAATGGTTCGTGCCTTCTCCGTTGTGAATCGCATGTGGCTTGATCGTGCCGGCATCGCGTGCCCATCGGACGATGAGGTCCTTGGGCGCCCGGTTGATCTGGTGTACCGTATCCAGGTCATAGTCCTGGAAATGGATCAGGTACATCTGCCAGATCGGCAGCACGTCCACTTCCCGGCCGTTGAGCAATTTCACCCGGTAGGTGCCGGTCAAGGCCGGATCGATGCCGGTCTGTCGGAAGTGATACCCGACCAACTCGCGGTGAATTGGTACCGCCTGGTTCTTGTTCAGATCCCAGACCATGAAGCCGCCGAGCCGCTCGATCTGCTCCGGCTTCAGCGACTGCACCCGGCCTGAATAGCTCTTCGAGAAATCTGGAAACTGATAATCTTGGATCACGTCGCGCGGATCGAGGTATTGCAACGTGTCGCTGCGGACCAGGATCGGCGCGTCCGTGTATTCTTTCAGGAAGTCAACGTCGTGCATGTTCTCGTCCGTGATGATCTTCATCGCGCCCAAGAACAACGCGGCGTCGGAATTGTTGCGTACCGGAATCCAATAGTCCGCCCGGTAGGACATGGGGTTATATTCCGGCGTGATCACGACGATCCGGGCGCCCCGCTCGATGGATTCGATTTTCCAGTGGGCTTCCGGCATCTTGTTCTCGACGAAGTTCTTGCCCCAGCTTGTGTTCAGCTTGCTGAAGCGCATGTCCGAGAGGTCGATGTCGGAGGTTTGGACCCCAGCCCACCATGGATGCGCCGGGTTCTGGTCGCCGTGCCAGGTGTAGTTCGACCAGTAGCGGCCGCCCTGCGCCTGCTCCGGGCCGACCTTGCGAATCCAGGTGTCCAGCAGCGCATTCACGCCGCCATTCATCCGGGTGTTGCCCATCTTGCCGACGATGCCGAGCACTGGCATGCCCGCCCGATGCTTGAAGCAGCGGGTGCCCGCGCCCTTCATCATCTCGATCATCTCCGGCGGATAGCCCTGCTCGCGCAGCCGCCGCGCTCCCGCCTCGCCGCTGTAGCGCTGGGCGATGATGATCATGGCTTTGGCCACATAGGTGAAGGCTGTGTCCCAGGACACCCGCAGCATGTCGTCCAGGTAGCGGGCGTCGAACTTGTACTTGCTCTTCACCTGTGGCGTGAGTTCCGGCGCCCCGGCGTCCATCCATTCCTTCCACCCCTTGCGCATCAGGGGCCCTTTCAGCCGATAGGGGCCGTACACCCGCCGGTGGAAGGTATAGCCCTTCAAGCACATCCGAGGGTTATGGGCGAAGGTGCCGCGGTTGCCGTAGAGGTCCTCGTAGGTCTGGTGGTCGTAGTTCTGCTCTACCCGCATGACGACGCCGTTGCGGACGAAGGCGCGCACACGGCAGCCGTGGGTGTCGTTGGGGGAGCAGCACCAGGTGAACGAGGAGTCATAGCGGTACTGGTCGTGGTAGACCCGCTCCCAGGACCGATCGGGATAGTCGCCCAGGGGGTTGCCGACCTCGATGACCGGCTGCAGGGCCGTCAAGGCCAAGGCCTTGTCAGCCAGGGCCACCGCGGCGACCGTCCCCGCTGAGACTTTTAAAAACTGTCTCCGTGATAGATACATCGTCCATACCTCCCTTTTTTCACAACGACTCCAACCTTTCCCTTCGCTACCGCTCGTGTTTCCGTGTCCTGTCTCACCTCCTTGCTCCGGTAATCCTCACCACTGGACGCACATCATCCTGCTCCTGCTGTTGAGCAAAGGATTTGCCACAATGTTGGACTTGAGGCACAAAACGGAGAAGCAGCGCAACTGATGGAAAAAAGGAGCATCTCAAATCGAGAGCGGAAGAGAAGAGAAACGGGAACTAGGACAGGGAAAGCCGTCCGGTCATATTTTTCTTGAACAACGGTAAACGAGATCACGAAAGAAATGTGAGATCAATGAGTTATGTGTCACATCAAGATGTGACACGGTGCCAGGTGAGTTTTATCTGGGATCGAAGAGGGGATGCAGTGGCCAGGTGCAAGGATATCACGTCACCATCGAGAAATAGGTCAATCGCGATTGGAATTCTCGGATTCGCCTGTCGAACCTCACTGTCACCAACGGTCCACGTGAATAATACCCCGCGCCGATAGGCCATCAATCTTCGTTGCCCTTGGATTCTCCAAGGTATCGTTTCATCAACATGCAGAAATGTTGTTTCGAGATCCCGCTGCTCTCCGCCGCCTTGGTAATGGTGCCCTGACTCCTGGCTAATTTCGACCGCAGGAACGCTCGCGTGAAAGCAGTGACCGCCTTACGCTTGGCTTCCATGTAGGTCAAGTCTCCATAAGGATCGTCCAAGAAAGTGGTTGCCTGTTCGCCAGGCAAGAGCGCCTCGACTTGAGCGCGCGTAATCTTGTCGGACGTTGCGAGCATGACCACCCGCTCGACGACGTTGCGCAGTTCGCGGACGTTGCCCGGCCAGGGATAGGCCGTCAAGGCGTCGATGGCGGCAGCGTCGAAGTAGCACCGCGGCTTCCCCATCTCGCGCCCGAGCCGATCCAACAGGTGGCGCGCGATCACCGGGATGTCCTCGGTCCGCTCCCGCAGGGGTGGCACCGGAATATGCACGACGGCCAGACGGAAGTAGAGGTCTTTGCGGAACGCGCCCTGTTTGACCTTCTCCGCCAGGTCCTGGTTCGTAGCGGCGATGATGCGCAGGTCCACCCGCTTGGCCCGCGTGCCGCCAACGGGCCGCACTTCATTCTCCTCGATCACGCGCAGCAGCTTCGCTTGCAGGCCCAGCGGCAGCTCGCCGATTTCGTCGAGGAACACGGTGCCGCCATGGGCCAGTTCGATGAGCCCCGGCTTGTCGGTACTGGCGCCGGTGAAGGCGCCGCGCACGTGGCCGAACAGTTCGCTTTCGATGGTGCCCTCCGGGATGGTCGCGCAGTCGATGACCTGGAAGGGCTTGGCGCGTTCGCGGCTGTGTTCATGGATGGCTCGGGCGATAAGCCCTTTGCCGGTGCCGGTCTCGCCGGTGATGAGCACGGTGGAGCGGACCTGGGCGGCTTCGCGGACCTGGCGCAGGACGCGCTGGAAGGCCGCGCTGACGCCCACCAGGCTGCCGGTCTCCAGGTCGTGGCGTACCATCCGTTCGAAGGCCGAGGTGCGCCGCAGGATCTCGGAATAGCGGATGGCGCGATGCAGCCGCATCCCCAGGTCGGTGGGATTGAGGGGTTTGAGGACATAGTCGAAGGCGCCGCGCCGCATGGCCTCGACCGCCAGGTCCACCGTGTTCATCCAGGTCACGACGAGGACCGGGAGGTGGCGGTCGAGCTCCAGGAGGTGGCTGACCAGATCGAGGCCGTCCATGGCGGGCAGGATCAGGTCGGTGAGGACCAGATCCACCGTCCGCTCATTGAGCAATTGGAGGGCGCCTTCCGCGGTCGCGCGGACTTCGACGTCGAGGTGATCGTCCAGGGTTTTGAGGTTGGCCTGCTCGAGCGCATGCAGGAGCATCTCCGCGTCGGCGGAATTGTCTTCGACCACCAAGACGGTAAAAGGCGCTTGAAGCTTTTTGGAAAAGATTTGCGAATCCGCTACAGCGTGGACCATGGGACACGTTCCACCTCCTCTCCATAACGCCGTCATTCGTCAATCGCGTGAGGAGGACGCTGACTCTTTCGGGTGACGGCCGTTGATGAAGAACCAATCACGCCTTCTTCCTGAAGCCTACTATTGGGTGCCCGCCTCAACCTTAGAAACCTTAGAAGACAAGTCACAAGCCAGGGTCATGTCGCCGATCACCGGCAGGGAGAAGGTCACGGTGCAGCCCGGGCCGTCGGCATTGGCGTCAATGCGCACCTGTCCGCCGTAGAGTTCCACGATGCGTTGGACGATGGTCAGGCCGATCCCGCTGCCCGGGGCCTGGTCCGGCCGCAACCGGACGAACGGCTGGAAGACCCGCTCCCGATGTTCGGGCAGAATGCCGACGCCGTTGTCGCGCACCGCGAACCACACCCGGTGGTCGCGGCAGTCCGCCTGGATGGTGATCGCTGGCGCCGCCTCCGGCCGGGCGAACTTCAGCGCGTTGGACAGCAGGTTGTCGAAGACCTGGCGCAGGTAGGCGCCATGGCAGGCGACGGGCGGCACCGCCAGGCTGACCGCGACCCGGGCACCGCGCGCCTCCAGTTCTCCCGCGCGGGCTTTCAGCACGTCGTGGACCACCGTCGCCGCGTCCACCGCCTCTACGGCACTCGCGCGGGCGCCGACCCGGGCCACCGTCAGCAGGCTCTCCACCCGCGCCTCCAGCTCCCGGGCGTTCTCTTCGATCAAGGCCAGCCACCGCGCCGCCGGAGCGGGGAGCGCGGCGCCGTACTCCTGCTGCAACAGCGCGGCGAGGCTGCCCATGCGTTTGCCGGGCGCTTTGAGGTCGTGGGCGAGGGTTTCAGCCAGGTGTTCCAACTGCCGCAGCCGCGCGGCCAGGTCCTTCTGCTTCTGGTGCGCCTGCTCGTAGAGCCGGGCGTTGGCGATGGCCAAGGCCGCCTCTTGCGCCAACCCTTGCGCCAAGCGCACGTTCCAGCCAGCCGGGCCGCGATCCTCTTCCTTCAGCAGCAGCAGCACGCCGAAGGGGGCCCCCTGGGCCAGCAGCGGGATCGCCAGCACGCTGTCGCCGATGAGATTGCGCCGGCTCACTTGGGGGCGGTGGTCGCGGCGCAACTCATGGCCCATCGCCGGCTCGCGGGCGTCGAAGGCTCGCACCGCGACGGGGAATTCCTCCCACAGCATAACGGACTTGCGCAGGGTGTCACTCCACGCCCCGGAGGCGGCCTCGACGACCCAGCAGCCCATCGGCTCGTGGCGCAGCAGCACCAGGCAGACATCCGCTTGGGTCAAGTCCACGGCGCGGTCGACGATCCGTCGCAGGGAGCCGTCGAGGCCGTCGGGGCCGATGGTGTTGAGGTCGTGCCCGGTGGCGATGAGGGCTTCGAGCTCGCGGATGTGGGCACGGATCCGATGCGCCATCGCCTCATAGGCGCGCGCCAACTGGCCGATCTCGTCCAGCGATTGCACGGAAATCGCCGGGAGCGGCGCGTCCGCGGCCTGCGCCTCGCCCAAGCGCTCGACGGCGGCACGCAGCACGGCCAGCGGCTGGGTAATGGATTGCCCCAGCAGGCGCCCGCCCAGCGCGCCGAGCGCCAGCCCCCCGGCGAGCGCACCCAGCAAGCCCCAGAAGGTCACATGGGTGACGCCTTCTTGGTCGGCGGTCAGGCGGGCCAGTTCGCGGTCGAGATAGCCCTCCAGGGTCCGCAGGTCCTGCCGCACGCGATCTGACAACGTGAGCCCTTGCCCCGATCGCACGTAGGCCAACACCTCCTCCCGATGCCCCTGTTGGAGCCGTTGAATCAGGGTGTGTTTGGACTCGGTCAGGGCTTGCAGTTGTCGGCCGGCCCGGCGCACCGCTTCGGGCGGCACCCCGTCGACCTGCGCGACCAGGCGCAGCGTGCGCGCCAGCACCGGCTCCAGGTCCGCCTGCGCTTCCTGGAGGGGGGTCAGGAACGCCGGTTGCTGGGTGAGCAGGTAGCCGCGGAAGGCGTCTTCGGCGTCGACCGCCAGGCGACGAAGGACTTCGATCTGCTCGCGCGCGAGGTGGACTTGATGCCGCTTCTCCTGGAGCTGCAGCAGATGACGCACGAAGGCGAGATGCACGGCCAGCGCGACGAGCACGGGGACAAAACACCCGATGAGAATGAGCCAGAGCTTCTGCTGGACGCTAAGCCGGCTCCACCAAGATTTCAACGGCGAAGCAATACGATAGAACATGGCATGCCTTGCAGAATTACAAAAATCGTATAAACCGCTTGAGTGGGGAGTCAAGCTGAGGTGGAAGGCAGGTCAGCGGACTGATCAGGCCGGTTGGGTTTTGCTGGTGTCATCCCTTTACACCGCCCGCTGTGAGACCGGTCACGACCTGGCGCTGGAAAACGAGCGCGAGCAGGACGATCGGCACTGTCACGATGATGGAGGCGGCCGCCATCTCGCCCCAGGGTGTTTCGTGCAGGCCGGGGAAGAGCGCGATGGCGACCGGCGCCGTGCGCGACGCCTCGGTCGCGGAGAACGTCAGGGCAAACATGAACTCATTCCAAGAATAGATGAACGCTAGTAGCGCCGCCACCGCCACGCCCGGCAGCGCCGGCGGCAGGATGACCGAAACCAAGGCGCGCACCGGGCCACACCCGTCCACACGGGCAGCCCAATATAATTCCCTCGGAACCTGCCGGAAGACGCCGGTCAAGATCCACACGGCCAACGGCAGGGCGAAGGTGGTGTGAGTCAGAATCAGCGCCGCCAGTGTATCCCGAAGCTCCAGTTCACGTACCAGCAGATAGAGCGGGCTGATCGCCGCGATAGGTGGAAACATCGAAATCGACAGGGCGAGCCCGAGGACGGCCGACTTTCCCTTGATCGGCAGGCGGGCCACCGCGAAGGCGCACAAGGCGCCGAGCCCCACGGCAAGCCCCGTCGCGCTCGCCGCCACGACCGCGCTGTTGAGCAGGTTCCTGACCAGCGGCGAATGGTCCAGCACCGAACGATAATGGGCAGAGGTCGGATGCTCCGGCAGGATCGGCGGCAGCCGCAACAGATCGGCGTCCGGCTTCACCGAGGTGAGGAGCTGCCACAGGACCGGACCGAGGCAAACCAACACGACCAGCGTCAGAGAAACTCCCCGCACCGCCGGTCCGACGCCGGCCGACAGGGACGCCCGCCACTCAATCTTCGTCCTCATGGGGCAACCGTCCACCGCCAATCGAATGACGCAGCGAGGTGACTTGCGCGACTCCCTGCAAGATGCGAGTCTCGCTGGTCTCGCCCAGCCCGTTCGTCTCGCTTCCTCGCATCCTGTTCACCCTTCATTTTTCGCCTCGTCGGCTTATCCCGCCTCTCTGAGCCGTTGCCGGAGGAGAAACAGATACCCTCCGATCACGATCAGCATAAGCGCGAACATCGCGCAGGCCAATGCGGATCCGTATCCGAACTGGAGCGTCTGAAACAAGGTCTTGTAGGCATAGATGGACAGAGTCTCGGTGCTGTTGCCGGGTCCGCCTCCGGTCAGGACATAGATTGCGTCAAAGATGCGAAACGCATCCAACGAACGGAACACCAAGACAATCAGAATCATCGGCGAGAGGAGCGGCAGCGTGATGCGACGGAAGATCGCCCAGGCTCCTGCGCCGTCGACGCTCGCAGCGCGATAGAGGTCGGGGGGGATGGCTTTCAACCCGGCCAAGAGGAGCAAGGCAGCGAAGGGCGTCGCTTTCCACACGTCCATGGCAATCGCGGCGTGGATCGCCCAGCCGGGGTCGCCGACCCAGTTGACGGGGGCTTGGATCAAGCCTGCGCCCAACAGCAGGTAATTGATCAACCCGAGATCGGGTTGGTAGAGCCAGTCCCACAGACGGGCGGAGACGACCGTCGGCACGGCCCACGGAATGACCACGATCGCCTGAAGCCAGGGAAAGCGGGTCCCAATTCGATCCAACAGCAGCGCGATGCCCAACCCGAGCATTAGCTCGGCCGCGACCGACACGGCGGTAAAGTACAGCGTAACCCGGCAAGCGGACCAGAACCGGTCGTCTTCGATCAGCCGGAGGTAATTGGCGAAGCCGACGAACTTATGCAGGCCGAAGATCGGGAGACGCCGCTGGAGGCTCAGCCCGGCAGCCACGAGGATCGGGCCCAGGGCCAGCGCCATTAGCAGCAGGACGGCTGGGGCGGCGCACAGATAGCCCCACACGGAATCCGGGATCGTCGCCCGCTCTCGGACCGAGCGCCTCGCCATTACAACTCCCGCCAATCGCCGAGAGTTGTGGAAGCGGAAACCGACCAATCCGCCTCGAGGGACAGGATGTACGCGGTCTGCCGTCGCAGCGATGCCAGCGCAGCCGTAGCCGACTTGGTGCCGACCAGAGCGGCGCTCAGTTCCGGTTGCCAGGCCTGGGACAACATCAAGTAATAGGGCGTGACCGGACGGGGCTTGGCCGCTTCCAACATGGGATACAGGGCTTCAAACCAGAGCCGGTGGTGAGCCGGGAGGTTGTTCCGGTACAGAGCCGGCCGGGTCGGGTTGTACCCGATCTCCTTCGCGATGGTCTCTTGCACCTCCGGGCTCGTGAGGTACTTGAGCAGTGTCCCCGCTTCTTTGGCATGGGCCGTCCGCGTCGGAATAGCCAGCGTCCATCCGCCCAAGACGGGTGATGAGGCCTGTCCAGGAGTGGAGGGCAGGGGCGCCAAGCCGATCTTGCCGCGCACGGGCGAACCCTCGCGTTGGAAGATCGTCCAGGCATAAGGCCAGTTGCGCATAAAGATCGCATGGCCGGCGCCGAACTGGTGTCGGGAAGTTTCCTCGTCCGCCGTCGCCACCGACTGTGGCGAGATTCCCTCGGTGATCAGCGAACGCATGAAGACCAGGGCTTCGACGATCGCGGTGTCATCGCCGGCCGGCAGGTCCCCGCCGTAGCTTCGGATCAATTCCAGGGCCGTGCAGACGAGGCCTTCGTACTGTTTGCCCTGCCAGACGAATCCTTTCAACACTGGGTCCCGTTCCCGGTCAAGGATCGCGCGGGCCGTGCGCGCCAGTTCCGGCCAGGTGCGCGGCGGCGGGAAGCCGTAGCGTTCGAGCAGATCGCGGCGATAGAACAGAACGCCCGCATCCACATACCAGGGCGCCGCGTAGAGGCGTCCTGCAAACGTCGCCGCCTCGACGGCGGCGGGAAAAAACTCTCGGCGCTCCGCAGACGTGATGACGTCTTCCAGATCGCGAATCCAGCCGGCCCGTGCGAACTCCTGCACCCAGATGAGGTCCGCAGCCAGAAGATCGATCCCCGGGTTCCGGCTTTCAAGATTGACGGCGTAGAATTGATGCTGCTGATCCGAGGTGCTGGGCAACACCTCGTCTCGTACGATGACGCCAGGATGGCGGCGTTCGAACTCGCGCAGGACCGCGGCCAGCGCTCCGGGCCTGGCGGCCAGCTTCCCATGTTTGAACACCAGTATCGTCCTTGCATCGGATGAAGAGTCCTGAGCACAGGCGGAGACCGCGAGAGAGAGGCACACACCCAAACCGACCGCCGTGATCTTCACCGCCCAGCGATTCGTCATTCCCATTCCCGTGCCCCGCTACGACAGCATCCGTTGCTGGTTAAGCGCAACGGTCACTCGGCCTTCGTCCACCGTGAACCACCCGGTCTATCTGGTTTCCTCGGTCTGTATGGGCTATCCGGTCCCATCCCTGGCAGCAGCCATCACGTCTTGCGTGTCACGCTTCACGATTACAGATGTCTGAGGTCGTCCGGCGTCCGGTCTTTGTACCGGTTCGACAGGCGACGCTCTAAAAATTCCTTGGCCAGGTCCTTGGCGCCCAACCCGAAAGCGATCGCCGCGGCCATCACCACGCCGCCTAGCGTGATCCCGAAGCCCACCACCACGATGTTCTGGGCGATGCCCAGTTGCTCCAACGCCATGGCGACGGCGAGCAGTTGAACGCCCCAACGGGAGCAGGCCGCTACCAGCCGCGCCGGCGGAAGTCCGGCGTTGACGGCGGCGATCAGCACGGCTTGCGAGATGAAATTGGACAGGAGATACCCGGCTACCAAGATCACCGCCGCCGTGAACAAATGCGGGACATAAGCCAGGAATGATTTGGCGAACTGGTTGATCGGTTGCAGGTTCAGGGCTCCCAGCGCCGCCATGGTCGAGAAAATCACGATTAGCCAGTAGGCGGCACGTCCGACCAGGCGCGAGGGGTCCGTCTTTACGCCGCCGCGCAGCAAGGCCGTGCTCACGCCGATCCGGTTGCACAGGTGATCCAGTCCGACCACCCGCAGCACCCGTTCGATGGAGTGGCTGATGCCCCAAGCGACGAGCAAGCCCCCCAGCAGGATGATGGTCATCGCTAGGATGTTCGGGAGGATACCCAACACCTGGCGGCCCAAGAGTTCCAGCGGCTGCAACAACGCCTTTTCCCAAAAGTCTTTCATGATCGTCTCCCCGCCTCGGCGGATCCGGGCGAATAGCGAGCGGCAAACAGCTCACCGCGATGTGAGCACGCTATGAGCCGCTTGCGGTGTGTTCCCATCGCGCTACCAGATACGGTTTGTGTGTTTCAAAGGCTTGACACAGGGCCTCGATGCGGCTCTCAGCCTCCGCCGAAGTCAAGGCTTGAGTTTCCAGCACGAACGTGGCGGTGCGGCCCAGATAGAGCGGGGTAAACGCCTTGAGCAGGTGATCGCGGGGCATCACCCGCTCATGGTACGCCACGGCGGCGTCATAGACCACGTGCGCCCACAGATCGTCCGGGATGCGGAACTCTTGCGGCGAAGCGGTTCCCAGCGAGCGCAGCCGCTTCATCGTCTCAGGCGAAAGCATCTGATCCCAAATTGGGCCCAGGTCCGTCAAGCCTTGGCGGAAACTGGCGATCATCCGATCCACATTGACGTTGACGGGCTCGACGCCGACCTCGTACTGAAAGCCGAACAGCTTGACGGGGTTCGATCCCTGGAGCGCAGACCAGATGGCGGCATGTTCCTCCATCAACGCGAAAACGGCGCCTAACACCTGAACCAGCATGGCGGACAGGTCCGCGGCCGGATCCTTCGGGTTGTGGATCTTGGCGCCCAGGAAACTCTGGCACACGCGGGCGCCGCTGGCGATGGCTTCCGTCGTCATCCAGATGTCGATGCCGAACTTGGCGACGTCGGATTCCCAGACATGCTTGTCCAGATAATGATCGGCCAGGCGCCCGGAAAATCCGAAATCGCCCCCGATGGGCTGGCGGATCCGCTGTCCGTAGAGCGCACGCGTCAGCGGATAGACAATGCTGTTGGTGATGGTGCCGTCGTACTTGTGGCGGAGGTAGTACGGCGCCACGTAGTCATAGTGCTCCTCCAGTACGGGACGAATCAGCAGCTCGATCCATTCGGGCGTGATACTGCGCAGATCGGAATCCACCACGGCGCAGGCCTTCGCCTTCAGCCGGCGGGCGATCTCGAAGATGGTCCGGAACGCGCTGCCTTTCCCGGGAATGCCGTGGTAGGGTGTGATGATCTTGTGCAGCGGACTCTGGCGATCACCGATAAACAAGGCGTGGAGATCCGCGACCGTCCGGTTGACCACTTCCTGCGTCCCGTCGGACGAGCCTCCGTCCGAGTTGACCAGGACCGACCGGGCGCCTGGGAAATACTTCGCCAGGCCCGCGTTGACGGCTCGCACGACATGCCCGATCGTTTCGGCGTTGTTGTAACTGGGAATTCCGACCAGGATGTCAGCCTCGCCGAGTCGCCGAACTTTTTCCTCGGTCTCGGGCGTCAGGGGAGTGTCGTTGGCAGACATCCTGATTTTATCCTGTAAGACAACTCTCCGCCATCAGTGGTCAGCGATCGGTTCCCGATGGATAGCCGCGCGACAGGCGAGACGAGCGGATGAGCGGAGCCGCCTTCTTCCGGTCGGGCATTTCGCGCGAGTCTCGCTCGTCGCGTTCTGCGTGTCACGCATGACGGTTCCAGCATCGCCTCGTTCACCCGAATCGTGGCGGTCGGGCTCATTGTGCCCTTGGGATCATCGGGTTCCAACCAAAACATTGGTAATGGACCGTCCTGGCTTACCCGAAACAGAGGCTCGCGTACTGCTCTGGCTTGATTGTCACGAGATCCTGGATCGCGCCGAAGCTCATGAATTCCTTCTGGCAGGAGACCTGGTCCAGTTTCTTGTGTTCGAGGACACCCACGTTGACGGGGCCCTCTCGCAGATTCTGCCAGCGGACTTCGTCGCCGACGTTAACGTACAGGGTCTGCGGGCTGATGCGGTCGCGAATCTGGACATCATGCATCACGCCAGTGCGGCTACTCTCGTGCAGACCGCCACCAACCGGACGTGGCGGCAAGGACAGCGCAGAGGACCGCGAACAGGCTGGGCGGTATCGGAACGCGCGTGTCCCTCATGACCCTTCTCTGGCTGATTTTCCGGGCCGGCGGGATTTTGGTTCTCCGCCGGGTTCCCACTCATGGTCTTCCTCGACCGCTTCGATCAACCGGCCGAAGATGTCCGGCACCGCGGCGGTCACGCGGCTCCAATTGGAAATCATCGGCACGCCCAGAGGATCTTCCAGAAATCGGTCCGTCGCGAGCTTGATGCCTTTGAGGAACACCTCGACAGCGGTCCGTTCCTCGTGGCGGTCGAATTTCAGGCTGTTGATAGCTGCGTCGTTTTCGTAGCGGCTGATGGCCTCCTGGGCTGCCTGCAGATAGGTCGCCCGCAGAGTCTTGAGCGTGCTCTCCGACAGGACGACTCCGTCGCTAGCCAAGTTGCGGAACAGTGCCTTTGTGATGTCCACGCACATCTTGAGCAGGCCGCCTTCCGGGTTGTTCGCAGACAACGGCTGATGTTTATGTTCGTAGGCGTCCGCGATATCAACCTGACAGATCCGGCGCAACGCGCAGTTGCGATGCACCTCCGCCAACACCCCGATTTCCAAGCCCCAGTCGCCGGGGATACGGTTGATCCAGGCTAGGTCCCGCACCATCGCAAACTCGCCGGCCAGTGGATAGCGGAAGCTGTCAAGAAACGTCAGCAGTGGCTGAGGACCCACAAGCTGCTGGAAGCTCCGCAGCAACGGGGTGATGAACAGGCGGGTCACGCGGCCGTGCAACCGGTCGGTCACTCGGGCATAGAAACCCTTACAGAATTCATAACCAAGGTTGGGGTTGGCGATCGGGTAACAGAGCCGGGCGAGATATTCCCGATTATAGCTAAGGATGTCGCAATCATGCAAGGCGATCACCTTGCTCTGCCGCCGGGCCAACACATAGCCAAAGGCGGTCCAACAGCCTCGCCCTTTGCCCGGCAGGCCGATGTCGATCTCGTGGGAGACCAGCAGCTTGAGGATCTCCTGGATGCGGGCCCCGTCGTTCCAGATGATCCGGACGCGTTGGGGGAGCACGGAGAAATATTGCTTCGCCAGGCGAAACTCCAGCGCGGAGGCCCGATCGAGCGAAATCACGATCTCGTTCAGGTACCGGACGTGTTTCAGCGTGTCCACGATGCCCTTCAATGCCGGCCGCTCGAGCTCTGCATAGAGCGAAGGCAGCACGAGCGCGATGGGATTCTCCGAGGCGTGACGCTCGAGTTCGATTTCCAGTTGTTCGATATTCGGGCGCCCCAACCGGTGCAGCACCGTCACGACGCCGTTTTGATGAAAGTCCGCCATGCGTGATCTGCTCTGTCGCGCTTACTTTAAGTGTCGTTCATCCGCGCGGTTTATGCAACCCGGTCTTCAATCCGGATGCGGCGGATTGCGCGATAGCAACGGGCTGAAATGAAGGGGGGCCGTCGGGGGTCGCAGCGGGAAAGACAGAGGAACGGCTGGACACCGATCCGAAGCGAGACCGCACGTCCGCGTCAGGCCGGATCGCCATGGTCGAGGAAGATTCGTCGGCACTTCTTGGCGAAAAGGTCCTGGTCGAACGGTTTGACCAGATACTCGCCGGCGCCGAGCGTGATCGCTGTTCTGAGTCGCTCCAACTCGGCCGCGGTGGACATCATGATTACCGGGATCTCCGGGTGCCGACTGCGGATCTCCTGGAGCACGGCCAGTCCGTCTGGGCTCGGCGTGTGCAGGTCGAGCAGCACACCGTGGATCGGAGTCAGGTCCGTGGCGATCCGCGCCAGGCCCGCTCGGCCGTCACGTTCTCCGACAACGTCGAACCCTATCGCCGACAACCGCTCGCAGACCAGCGCGCGGCACTGTTCATCGTCGTCCACCACCAGGATCCTCCTGCGCATCCCGGGACCGGTCATCGCCTTTGTCCTGTCCCGTTTCCTCGCGCCGTCGCGCGATCGCGGGAAAAGCTGCCGTTGCTGTGTCTTCCCGCAGTCCTCTGCGGCCGAGCCGACCCCTCAACCGATCACGATGCCGGCCTTCTTGGATCGGGCGCGGCCGTGGGCCGGTTCCGGACGGGAGACGCGGTTCTGCACGATGAGGGGGTCGACGATGTCTCCGCACGTGATGCAGCGCCAGCCGGTGAAATACAAGGTACCGGTGTCGGATTCCCAATCGACGAACGTCTCCTGCACCATCAAACTCTGGCAACGTGGGCATCCCATCGGAGACCTCGCGGTGCGCGATTTCTCGGGTGTCTCGATCATCGTCTGGCTGCTGTTCTCCCGCCGTCACGTGCCGGCCGCCGGGCGATAGCCGGGGCGGTCGGCGAGATTCTGATCGCCGCGTCCATAACTCATGAGCTGCCGGTAGAACAGGCAGCAATCGGGGCAATAGGTAGGGGAAAATATGAAATCAGAGGGGGCGAGACGATATCGCTTCATGTAGGCCAGCACGTCGCCCCAGTCGCCTCGACCGAATCCGATTCCCTCGTCGTCACGCACGCGCCGGCACAGTGAACATAAAGGAACCAACCTCGTCATCGACCGCCTCTCTACCCAGCTTCGCTCGATCGGCCGCTGCCTTGCGGGTTCTCGCGATGAACGCTGCCGAGACTTTCACGAAGAAGCGAGAGCATCGTTCGCGCGTCCTTCCAATACCCTGACGAGGGGGGAAAGAAAACCCGGCATTTCCCCAGGAGCGGAGAAAAAAATCCCCGGGGTCGCGGCAATCGGCACGAGGGAGGCGATCAAGAGGGATCACTGGGAGGTCGTGAGGCCGTGGGCGATTGCGTACTTGGTCAATTCCGCCGTCGTGTGGAGGTTGAGTTGTTCCATGATTTGGGCCTTGTGAAATTCCACGGTTTTTGCCGAGATGTTGAGCACCTTGGCGATTTCCTTGTTGGAGCGGCCCTCGGCCACGAGTTGCAACACCTCACGTTGACGAAGGGTCAGCGAGTCGCGGCGGGCGACCGGACTGGTCCCGCTGTCCAGCAGCGAATGGATGAGGTCCTTGGTGATCAAGGGCGTGATATAGAAATGGCCGCCGAGCACAGAGTCGATCGCCTGAATGAGTTCCGCGCCGGCTGACCGTTTCAGCAGGTATCCGGACGCACCCGCTTTGAAGGCCTCGTTCACGTAGGCTGGATCTGCGTGCATCGTGACGAAGACGAGCTTGACTTCCGGCATCAGCTTCTTTAATTGACGCGCCGCGTCGATCCCGTTCAGCAGCGGCATCGAAATGTCCAGCGTCACGAGGTCGGGTTGAAGCCGGGGCGCGGCTTCGAGCAGTGCGCGGCCGTCCTCGACCGTGCCGACCACCTCGTACCGCTCGCTCAACAGCTTGCGGAATCCTTCCAAGACCAGCGTGTGGTCGTCCGCCAACAGCACGCGAGGCAATGGGCTCATGAGGACCTCCCGGGCATCGGGATCCAGACGCGCACTGATGTGCCCAGGCCCGGACCCGATGCAATGTCGAACGTTCCGTTTACGAGACGCACCCGCTCCTTCATGCTGACCAATCCCAGTCCGGTCTGCCGGCGCTTCATGAGCTGGGGGTCGAACCCGCAGCCGTTGTCCCGCACGGTTAGGGTCACCCCCTGCTCGACACCGGCCAGTTCCACGTCCACACAGGATGCCTTGGCGTGTCGGCTGGCGTTGCCGAGACTTTCCTGGGCCACGCGGTAAAGACAGGTGGAGACCGCCTGCGGCAACGGGTCGGCGACGTTGCGCAAAACCAACGTGCCTTTGATCCCGGTCCGTGTGGAAAAATCGTCGATCAGCCGGTGCAGCGCGATCGGCAAGCCCAAGTCATCCAAGATGGAAGGATGGAATTGATACGCCAGGTGTCTCACGTCGTCCGAGAGTTCGACCAGGCGAGTCTGAATCGTCCGCAGTCCCCGGCCGATCCGCTCCTGGGACAACGGCAGGCTCCGCTCCAGCGTTTCCACTTCCACGATCAGCATCGCCAGCCGTTGGTTGACGTCGTCGTGCAGATCGCGGGACAGGCGCCGCCGCTCTTCTTCCTGCGCGGTCAACAGCCGGGCGGCCAGGGCCCGCAACTCCTCGCGGCTCTGCCGCAACGCGTGCTGGCTGGCTTCCAGGGCTTGCTGCACGCGTTTTCGGTCCGTGATGTCCGAATGCACGGCGACCCACACGGTTCCATGCTCCGGATGTTCCAATGTGGAGATGCTGGCCCAGGACCAGAACGGCGTCCCGTCCTTTTTTCGATTGAGAATCTCCCCTCTCCACACGCCGACGGCGTCGAGCTGACGGACGATCTCACCGGCCGCCTCTCCCGGCATGTTGATGATCCCGATCGGCTTGCCCGTCAGTTCGTTGGGGCCGTAGCCGAAGATGTGTTCGAACGTGGGATTGGCGTACACGATGGTCGCATCGCTCTTGCGGACAAGACAGATCCCCTCAGCTATATTGGCGGCGATGACGCTCTGGAGACGGAGGGCTTCCTCGGCCTGCTTGCGCTCCGTGACGTCGCGCGTGATCTTGAGGAACCCGCGCAGCCGTCCCGACTCGTCCCGCAGCGACGTCAGCACCACGTTGGCCCAGAAGCGGGAGCCGTCCTTGCGGACGCGCCAGCCCTCGTCCTCCACGCGTCCCTGGGCGGTAGCCTGCTCGAGTAGCCAGCGAGGTTTGCCGCTCCGCTTGTCGTCCGCCAGATACAACTGGGCGAAACTGCGGCCGATGATTTCGTCCGCCTTGTAGCCGATGACGCGCGCGGCGCCGGCGTTCCAACTGGCCACCAGCCCCTCCCGGTCCAAAAGAAAAATCGCATAGTCCTGCGTGCCCTCCACCAGCAGGCGAAACCGCTCCTCGCTGGCGCGTAAGGATCGTTCGGTCTCCATCCGTTCCGCGATCTCGGCCACCAGCGCTTTGTTGACGCTCGCCAGTTCCGCCGTCCGTTCCTGGACGCGGACTTCCAGCTCATCGTAGGCGCGGCGGAGCGATTCTTCCGCCCGTCGGCGTTGGAGAAAGAACAGCACGGGAACCCAGATGACGAGCGTGCTGAACAGCCGATTGGTCAGAACCATCCACGTCGGCACCCCGGCGATCGTCGGACTGAACCATGCACCCAGCCCGTTCAGCCCCGAACAGAGGCCCGCCACGAAAATGGGAAACCGTCGGCTGGATGAAGCAAAGGCGAGGATCACGACGCCGCTGTACAAGACGCCATCGGCTACTCCCAGCGGAAGCGAGAGATCAAGGAGAAACAGACCGAAGGTCAGTCCCGTGACTCCCAGGACGAGGGATGTGTCGTTGCGTGAGGTCATTCCGCCGACACGCTCCAGTTGCGCGGAATTATCCTCTCCGCTCGTCGGCCTATTCAAGCGCGGAGTGTTCCGGGTGGCCCCTCGGTTGAGCCGACTGAGCGCGGAACAGCCGGCGAGGAGCGGAACGGATGTGCCTGATCGACCGGCGCGCTAGCCTGCGATGCGCGAAAGGGTCGTTATTGGCCGGGAGCGGCGACGCGGCTCATGCTGACGGCCTTGACAATTTTGGCTTGCCGGATGGACTCGAGAAAACGGTCGGGCGGGCCGACCGGGCGCGGCACTTCCACCGGATACCAGCCGGCGTTGACGGAGCCCTTTCGGCCGTGGATCTCGTCGATCAAGTGCTGGATGCTCTCTTCCGACGTCCCTTCTTGGAACGTGACCCAGAAGGTGAAGGGCTGCGCCTGGGGATCGGGGCGCGCCTCGGCGATTTGCGTGGACGCGGCGGAGTCCTTGGGCGTTCCGGCCAAGGCCGGGGTCTCACCGGACGCCGGCACGGCCTTGGACACATCCACGCCTGCCGACTTCAGGCGATTTCTCAGCTCTTGGTTACTGTGCTCTAGTGTCGCCATCTGCTTGCTCAACGCCTCGTTGGCCGCGGTTAGGGTTCTGAGCTCGTGGCGCAACTGTTCGCGCTCCAGATCGGCCCGGCTCAGGAGCAAGCGGGTGAGGTGTTCGACCTCTCGGCTGACGGCCTTGTTGCGGTCGCCGAGGTTCTGTTGCACGGTCAGCACGCTGTCATTGAGTTTCTGCTGCGTATCCGCGACCGCGGCTAGTGTTCGTTGAAGCTGCTCCAACTCCTGCCGCTGACTCTGCACGGCCTGTGAGGCGTCGGTCTGGGTGTCGGCCAAGCGCGCGACGTCCTGCCGAAGGCGATCGACCTGGGCCTGTGTCGCCGAAACCAGCGCCGAGACCTGGCTGGCGGGCATGACCAGGGGTTCCGGTTTCAACCAACCGGTCATCCGATCGGTCCACAGCGCCACCACCGCGGCGACGAGCGCGACCTGTGTCAGGACCAACACGCGCGGCCATGCCGGTTCGCGAGGCCCGGCACCAGAGACCCCGGAAACTAAGGAAACCGCCGCTTGCTGAACCCGATGCCACAGCGCCGGAGCGGCCTTGTACGTGACCCGGACCGATCCTCCGTCCATCCGGTTGTGAACGGTGATCTCGATCGCGTCGTGCAAAAGCGGGACGCGCGCGGTGCGGAGGCCGAACTCCGGCGCGCACAAGCCGCCGATGAGCGCGCCGTCTTCTGTCCGGATCTCCACAGAGTGAACGATCCGTTCGCGGCTCGCAAAGGCAAATGTCGGCTTGGTGGCTGCGCAGGCAACCGTGCCGACCCGCTCCTGATTGACGAACACCTGCAGCAGGTCGGGCTCCTCCCGACGCCGCTGGGTTGAACGGCTCTTGAGCGCGTC
The DNA here is from genome assembly GCF_976986435.1 of Nitrospira calida. Lineage (NCBI taxonomy): Bacteria > Pseudomonadati > Nitrospirota > Nitrospiria > Nitrospirales > Nitrospiraceae > Nitrospira > Nitrospira calida. Next base: position 3,321,768 of record NZ_OZ335950.1, on the reverse strand, counting down.
AAGCAGACGTTGGCGATATTCGCTGAGCGGGCCGTCCTGTTCCATGTCTTCTCCCACCTCCTTGTTCCGGTAGGAAAAAGGCCACCACTCCGCCCTTCTGGCGCGGGCGAATATGGAGGTCGATGCGCGGTTTCAATGCGCCGTTGAGCTCAATATACCGAAGGTCGCAGACTTCGACAAAACAATCGCGACACATGGCCAGATGCCAGACCCGGTAGTCGTACCCGTAGTCCTGACCGAAGAGTTCATCCCACTTCTGTCGGGACAAGCAAGGGTAGTGCTCGGGTTCGCTCTTCCGATAATGTGTCTGGAGCAGATGAATGAGCCGTTCGGTCTCCGCGTTCACGCGTTCGGGATGCCGTTGCTTCTGCTCTTCCAGTTCGTGCAATTCGTCTTCGGTAAGGCCGATCTCCTCCACAGCCCGCTGCCAGCCGCTCTGGCGCCACCGTTCGAAGTTCTTGTAGACGCGCTGGCTTTCGGCCATGCCGAGTCCCAGGATTTTCACCACCTGGCCCTGGCCGAATCCGTATAGATGGTAGAACAGCGCCATCAGCGCATCGCGGCTGACCACGGCCCGTGATGTGAGTCCGTCAAGAAACCGGCCCAACGGCGACAATAAATCCTTATGATAACAAAGGGGGTCCGGTTGGCTGTAGTATTTCGCGATCAGACTGTCCAATAAAAACAGCGGACGGCAAGGAACCTCACTCCGGCCACAGACCAAAAACCGCTCGACCAGTTCATACCCCCACCGCAAGGCCAGTTTCTCATGGGCGATATCGTTCTCCCACTGGCCCGTTTCCTTCAAAAAACGTTTGGTATGGCCGGTGGCGCGGTCCAGCAACTCGGGCATCGCCTCCGCCGCAAAGAGATCGAATTCCTCCGCGCTGGCGACGATGCCGCTCAGTCTGCCTGCCACGTCACGGTCTTCGCCCATTGAGGCTCCTCGCACTGTGATATCTTCCCTCCAACCGGAGTGGGAATGCAATTGGACATTTTTGTGAGACATCCAGGCTTTTTGTCCATTGGGGCCCCACAGGGATTTTTGTAAGAAATTCTCGTGCGCCGTGCATGGGGTACGGCGCGACGCAAACCGCTTTTACCTAGGAGGGAGTTGTATGAGGAGATTGGCTGGACTGATCGCGATGGCCGCCATGTTGGTGTTCGGGCTGGCGACAACCGTGACCTATGCCGGGAACGAACCGGCTCCGACGGAGCAGCAGGACAAGAAAGACACCAGCGGATCGAGGCTCTTGGCGGACGAAGAAAAGGACAAGGACAAGGGCGACAAGGGCGGCAAGTTGACGGACGAGAAAAAGGACGACAAGAAAGACAAAGGCGGCCATTGAGTGGTGCGGTTTGTCCGGGAAGGGACACGGCGTTCAAACGCCGTGTCCCTTCGTTGCTTTTGAATTCTTGAACTCCATATCGGGAGGGGACTCATGAGTGCCATCATCGGATTTGCCCTGCTCTCGCTCATCGGCGCCTGGTGGGGCCCACCTGCGACCCTCGCCGCGGACACAAGCACGGCTCCAGTCACCGGCTCTCCCCAGTCGATCAAAGTTGAACTCCTCCGGATCGACGGCGAGTTCTACATTGTCAAAGACGAAACGGGTAAAGAACGGCGACTGCACGTCGGCGGGGACACAGAGGTGTACGGCCAGATCAAGCCTGGCGACCTGATCGAAGTCTGGGTGCAGCCCGACGGGCATGTCAAGACGATCATGATCGTCAAGAGTGCGCCTGCCGCCAACTGACCTGCCCCGGTGCCGGCCGCCCTTCTAGGCTAGCCGTCGCAATCGCTTCCACTGATGCCAGAAGGCGCTGACAGCCCTGCCGACCCCTTTGTGATCGAGCCATGGGACCTTCACCCGCACCTTTTCGCCCTTGCTCGTGCCTTATGCGCGGACGCTTCGGGCTTGCTGACGCCAGGCGCGGCCTCTCCGGCCCTTGCGTCCTCGCTAACGTCGCCGGTCGGCCTGGGGTGAAGAGGAGATAGACGATGCGGACCGCGGTGTTGCGTAAGGGTAGCCGGGAGGGTATGCTCGTTTTGGAACTTGAAACAAGGAGGACCTGATGATGACACGCACAATGCTGCTGGCTCTTGCCATGTCCGTTTTGGTGGTGACCGGATGCGTCAGCAAGGGCACCCACACGCAGACGCTGGGCGAGTTGGACGAAGCCCGGAAAGCCTCGGCCCGGACCGCGGCCGAACTCGAAAAGCTGAAGAAAGAGTCGGCGGCTGAGTTGCAGGCGAGCCGGCAGGCCAATGCCAAGTTGACGAGCGATCTGGAGGCCGCGCGGACCGAAATCGGCAAACTCAAGGAGAACGTCTCGGCGATCCAGAAGGGCTTGTACGAAGAGCGGGATGCGCGTCAGCAAGTGGAAGGCGAATTGAAGAAGCTGCGGGACGAATATCAGGCTGCGCAACAACAACTGGCCGACTTTCGGCGGGAGCGGGACCTGCTGCAGGCCAAGGTGGACGAGCTCAAACGAGACCTGACCGCCGCGAACCAGGCGATGACGAACGCCGAGGCGCGCATCGCCGCGATGCAAAAAGAAAAGCAGGAACTGACGGCCTCTCTTGGGGAGGCCCGGGATCGCGCGCGCGACCTCGAAACCAAGCTGGCGGCCGAATCGGCTCAAGCCGCCGCGCTGCGCGAGGACAAGCAACGGCTCATGAGCGGGACCACGACAGCCCAAGAAGAAATCGCCAAGCTCCAGAAACGAGCTGCTGAACTGGAAACTCAGGCGGCGCTGACGGCGGATTTGACCAAGCGGCTGGAGGAGCGGGATCAGGAAATCGGCAAACTCCGCCAAATGGCCGCCGACCGCGACGCCCTGGCCGCCAAGGTGGCGTCGCTGACGGAGGAATTGAACAAGGCGAAGGAACGCGTGGCGAGTGTGACCGGCGATCTCTCCAGCCTGCGTGATGAAGAGGCCAAACTGAAACAGGAACGTGATCGGTTGGCGCAGGAATGGGAAAAGCTCCAAGCTAGCCTCCAGCGGGAGCAGGAGCGACTGAAGGCGGTAGAAGCCGAGAAAGCGAGGCTGGAGCAGGAGCGGGACAAGCTGATGGCCAGTTTGCAGCAGGAGCAGGAGCGACTGAAAGCCGAGGCGGCCGAAAAGGCCAGGCTCGAGCAAGAACGGGCCGCCAAGGAAGCGGAGATCCAGCGGCTGACCAAGACGCAGGAAGAATTGAACAAGGCGTTGCAGGAAGAAATCGCCAAAGGCAACATCAAGATCAAGCAGATCGGGGACCGACTGACCATCAACATGGTGGACAAAATTCTGTTCGATTCCGGTCAGGCCAAGGTAAAACCGGAAGGGCTCAAGGTGTTGAAGCAGGTCAGCGACATTCTCAAGACCGTGACGGACAAGCAGATCCGAATCGAAGGCCACACGGATAACGTGCCGATCGGCGTCAAGCTGCGCGAAAAATTTCCGACCAACTGGGAACTCTCCACCGCGCGCGCCACCAGCGTCGTGCGTTATCTGATCGAAGAAGGCGGGGTGGATCGGAACAATATCTCGGCCGTCGGTTATGCGGATACGAGGCCGGTCGAAAGTAACGACACGGAGGAAGGTAAGGCCGCCAATCGGCGGATCGAGATCACACTCTATCCGAAGGATCTGTCCGAGATCGTCAAGCAGGTGAAGCAGGCGAGCTGACCGGTCCGGATAAACCTTTGGTTCACCTGTCCGTGAGGATCAGAGCTGGGCGGGAGGCACGAGGCAAGGACCACGGGTTTCAATTCGGCTCCGACGGATTAAGCGGAGCGAATCTCCCGGATAGCCGATACGGCCTGCGGGTTCTCCAGGCTGGAGAGATCACCCGGGTCCTGACCAAGCAGCATCGACCGGATCACGCGGCGCAGAATTTTGGCGTTCCGGGTTTTCGGCAGGTCCGGCACTGCGTGGACTGCGGCGGGCTTGAGGGGCTTCCCCAGCCGTTCCCCCACCAGACTCGCCAACTCCTCGGAGAGTGCCTCGCTCGCGTTCCACCCTGGGCGCAGCACCACGCAGCACACTAAAGCTTCCCCTTTCACCGGATGGGGGACGCCGACCGCGGCGGCTTCGCTGACCGCCGGGTGACCGGTGAGAATCGCCTCCACTTCGGCCGGCCCTAGGCGTTTCCCGGCGATCTTGATCGTGTCGTCCGAGCGGCCCAAGATGTACCAGAACCCGTGTTCATCAATGGTGGCCCAGTCACCGTGCACCCACACCTGCGGCCACCGGGACCAGTAAGTGTCCAGGTAGCGCTGCGGATCGCGCCAGAAGCCCTGGGTCATCCCGACCCAGGGCTTGGTGACCACCAACTCTCCGACCTGCCGACGCACGGGCCGTCCGTCGGCGTCAAAGATCTCCGCTGCCATGCCCAGACAAGGGCCGGTAAAGGCGCAGGGCTTACAGGGCTGCAGGACCGTCCCGCCCACGATCCCGCCGGAGACTTCGGTGCCGCCTGAATAGTTGATGATCGGGCACCGCCCCCGGCCCACCTGCTGAAAGTACCAATGGTAGGCATCCGGAGTCCACGGCTCCCCGGTCGAACCCAGCACGCGCAGAGAGTCGAGAGCATGCTGACGGACCGGATCGTCACCATGTTTCATGAGCGCGCGGATTACGGTGGGGGAGAGGCCCAGAATCGTCACGCGGTGACGGTCCACCAGTTCCCACAGCCGTCCCGGATGAGGCCAGTCCGGAGCGCCCTCGTAAAGCAGGCACGTCGCCCCCAACGAGAGCGCGCCCAAGATCTCCCACGGCCCCATCATCCAGCCCAGATCGGTGAACCAGAACAGCGTATCGTCGGGTTGCAGGTCGAAATGAAAAGCTAAGTCCTGCGCGGCCTTGATCGGAAAGCCGCTGTGGACGTGCACGGTGCCCTTGGGCCGTCCGGTAGTGCCCGAGGTGTAGAGGATCATGAACGGGGCGTCGGCTTCCATCCCCTCGGTTATCGGTGCTTCGCGCTCGTCGGGAGTCGGCTCGTGCCACCACACGTCGCGCCCGGCCTGCCAGGCAACCGGACAGGCGGCCCGCTGTACGACCAACAGATGCTGAACCGTGGGGCAACGCGACGCCGCCTCGTCCGCGACGTGTTTCAGCCTGACCAGCCCGCCGCGGCGGGAAAAGCCGTCGACCGTGACGAGAAGTTTCGCCTCGCAGTCCTGCACCCGAGTTGCCACGGCCTCCGCCGCAAAGCCGGAAAAAATCGGCATATAGATGGCGCCGATCTTGGAGCAGGCCAGCATGACGACGGCCGCTTCGGGAACCATCGGCAAAAAGACCGCCACTCGATCGCCACGGCCTACCCCGAGGCGTCGAAGGATCGCCGCGGCGCGGGAAATTTCGTCCGCCAGTTGGCGGTAGGTGAAGGAGCGCTGCGTTCCGTCTTCGCCTTCCCAGCGGATCGCCGCCACGTCGGCCCGCGGGCCGGTGCGGTGTTTGTCCACGCAGTTGTGCGTCACATTCAGGCGTCCTTCCACAAACCACTGAGGCCACTGGATTCCGTTCGTCAAGTCCAGCACCTGTGAGTAGGGGCGAGCCCACTCGATCCCCAACTCCTGGATCGCCGCCTCCGTGAACCATTCGATCTCGGAGATTGATCGCTGGTGCAGGGAAGGATAATCGGAGATCCGGTGTTGTCGCATGAAGCGGAAAAGCCGGCTTCGCCGGACATACTCCGCCGTGGGACGCCAGAGAATCGGCTGGGGCTGGTCAGGTCCGTTCGTCGATCGGGACATAGGCTCGCGGTGGCGGCCCGGTATAGAGCGCGCGGGGACGGATCAGCCGGTTGTGGTCCTGCTGTTCGATCACGTGGGCGCACCAGCCGGTGATACGCGAGCAGACGAACACCGGCGTGTAAAGGTCGCGGGGAATCTCCATCAGGAGGTAGGCGACGGCGGTATAGAAATCCAGATTAGGGTACAGGCCCTTCTCCTGCTGCATGATCCGGTCGACGATTGTCGCGATCTCGTACCAGCGCAGGTCGCCGCACGCGTGGCTGAGCGCTTCGGCGTGTCGCTGGATGATCGCCGAGCGCGGATCGCCCTTTTTCAACACCCGATGTCCGAAGCCCATCACGCGCTGCTTGGCCGCCAGCGCATCCCGCACCCAGCGCTCGGCCCGGTCGCGCGTTTTGATGTCCAGCAACATGGCCGCGACGGCTTCGTTCGCGCCGCCGTGGAGCGGGCCCTTAAGCGTCCCGATCGCCGACGTGATCGCCGCGTGCAGGTCGGTCATGGTGGAGGCCGTGACGCGCGCGGCGAACGTCGAGGCGTTGAACTCATGCTCGGCGTAGAGAATGAGCGAGACGTCCAGCACCCGGGCCATGGCCTGGGCCAGGCTGTCGCCCTGATGGTCAGTCAGGAGATAAAGCAGATTCTCGGCGAAACGCAGGTCGGCGCGCGGCCGAACCTGCCGCTTGCCGTGCGCGAGGCGGTAGGCGGTGGCGATCAGAACCGGAATCTGGGCCAGCAACCGAACGGACTTGCGGACGTTCGCCTCGTGCGAGCAGTCGGCGGCGTCGGGGTCCGTCATGCCGAGCAATGACACACCGGTGCGTAGCAGGTCCATCGGATGGGCTTCGCGGGGCGCCACGCCGATAAAGGCTTCCACCGGGCCGGGCAGCGCCCACTGGCTGTGCAGCCGGCCGGCAAAGTCGTCCAGTTCCTTGCGGGTCGGCAGCTTGCCAAAGAGGAGGAGGTAGGCGACTTCTTCGAATGTCGCCCGCTCCGCCAGGTTCCCGATCGCGTAGCCGCGATAGCGCAGCCCCGAGCCGTCTTCGTCCACTTGGCAAAGGGCCGTCTCGCCGGCCAACACGCCTTCGAGGCCGGGACTGTACGGCGTGAGCGGGGGACCAGGTTGCGAGTCGTTAGATTTGGGATTCATGGTCACCAGGCCGGAATAACCGTTCCCGCTGTTCGTATTCAGTGTACCGCAGCAATTCGTACAGTTGCTGTCGTGTGTGCATCCGGTTCAACGAATCCCGCTGGGAACCGAGCGTTTTCAGCTCCAGCAGCAGGGTCTCGATCGCTTTAGTCGCCACGCGGAGGGTGCTGACGGGAAACAGCACGAGGCGATAGCCCAGTTCCTCGAATGCTCCGACGCTCAGATACGGGGTCTTGCCGAACTCGGTCATATTGGCGACCAGCGGAATCTTGATCCCCGCCTCGGCCATCTGCTCGGCGAAACGGCGGAACTCATCCGCGGACTCGAGCGCCTCCGGGAAGATGGCGTCGGCTCCGGCCTCGACGTAGGCGCGCGCTCGTTGCACAGCCGCGTCCAGGCCCTCGACCGCGCGAGCATCGGTGCGGGCGACAATTACAAAGTCCGGATCGCGCCGCGCTTCCACGGCGGCACGGACCTTCGCGACCATTTCCTGCGTGGAAACCAGCCGCTTCCCTGGCAGATGCCCGCACTTCTTGGGAATCTCCTGATCTTCCAACTGAATCCCAGCCAAGCCCGCCTGCTCGAATTCGCGAATCGTCCGCATGACCGACAAGGGAGGACCGAAACCGGTGTCAACGTCGGCCACGGCCGGGATCGTGACCGCATTGGCGATCGTCGCGGCGTCGGCCAACACCTCCGTCATGGAAAGCAAGCCGATGTCCGGCAAGCCCCGCGCCGCCGCCAGCGCGGCGCCGGACACGTAGCACGCGTCGAAGCCGGCCCGTTCGATCTGGATCGCCGTGAGCGCATTGAACGCACCGGGCAACACCACAGTCCGCTTGGCGATCAATTCGCGCAGCCGTTGCGGCTTTGTGTGCACCTTGTCACGTCTCACGCCTTACCCGTCGCGAATTCTGAGCAAAGGCATCAAGATACCGATATCCTTGACACTCTCGAGTTGCCGGATCAGCTCGATCACCTTGCGCGCCCGCGCATGTCCCAACGGCTTGGCGGCGAGACCTAGAAACTTCTCCTCGACCTGGCTGTCCAACATCGGGTTGCGCGGATGGCCAAGCGGATCGTCCACTTGTTTTGTGTATTCTTTGCCGGACGCCATCTTGACCGTTATCCGCGTCGGCATTGACTCCGGATAGCGGCCGGCGAACTCCGGTTGCGGCACCACGCGGACCTTCTGCATCAGGGTGTGCACCGCCGGGTCGTCCAGCCGTTTCCGGTCGAACGAGGCGAGCGTCACGGTCCCGTCTAGCAAGGCCACGGCCACGCAATAAGGAAAACTATGGTCGGCCGTCTCTCTCGTGCGAGGCCGCCACTTCTCCGGATCGCGGCCGATGATTTCGATTGCTACATCGTAGCTGCCGAGTTCCACCTCTGCGATATCCGCCAGCGCCCGCGGGCCTTCCATTTCCAGCAGCTCCTGGCGCAACGCGAGGGCCGCCTCCACCGCCGTCTGGGCATGATACTCGACGGGGTAGTGTTTGATGTAGGTATCCAGAATCTTGAAAGGCGTCCGGCCTCCTTCTTGGCCTGCCGGGGCGGAGCCTGCTCCCTTGCCCGGTTTTTCCCCGCCCAAGACCGACAACTCGAAGGGTCCCGATATCAACTTCATGAATCCTTTCTCGCCCTCGAAGATCGGTGCTGGCCCTGTCATGCCCTGTCGGGCCAGCATCGCCGCGAACACGCCGTTGCGCGCCGCGTTGGAGAAGGCGCACGCCTTCCACATCGACAGGTCTCCGACCCGTGTCTGCCGCAAGGCGATGTTCGCGACGCCGGCCAAATTAATCGCCTGCGCCGTGCGTGCCGCCGGCAGCGCGAAGAGTTTGGCCGCCGCCACCGCAGCGGTGAACGGGCCGTACGTCACGTGGTCCCAGCCGCGGGGGCGAAGCGCCGCTGCGTCACAGAACCGGCAATGCAGCTCATAGGCCAGAACCAGCGCTTCGATCACCTGTTTGCCCGATGCACGGACGACTTCGCCGACCGCTAGCACGGCCGAGAGGTTGTCGGAAGGATGAGCTGGTTCTTTGGAGAGATAGGTATCGTTGAAGTCCAGGTAGCGGACCATCGCGCCGTTGGCGAATGTCGCCAAATCGGGTGTCGTCTTGCAATCGGTCCCCCAAAGGGTCGAGCCTCCCGAAACCTTCACCGATGCGGCCAATCGTCGGGCGATGCGGCAAGGTTCCGCACGCCATGCGCCGAACGCGCAGCCCAGACTATCGAGCACGCGACGTTTTGCTTCGTGCACGACCGCCTGCGGCAAATCCCTGTAAGAAAGCCGGTGGACGTAGTCAGCCAGCCGTTCCGCGAGCATGCTCGATCTCACGAAAGGAACGTCATCGGTTGAGGGTCATTGATCGCCGGTGGAACGCGGTCGCGACCGCACAAGGGACGGGTTCCGGCCATTGACGATCGGCTGTGGACCATGATCTTGAATACGACTTTCACTCCTCACTGAATTTCGGCGGTCGTTTCTCCAAGAACGCTTGCACGCCTTCCTTCTTGTCTGCCGTCTCGCATAGCGCCCCAAACAATTCGGCCTCGCGGGCGAGCCCCTCCGCCATCGGACTGTCGAGCCCGGTGCGGATGGCGCGAAGCGCGGCCTGAACGGCATGGCGTCCCTTCGAAGCGATCTTGGCTGCGACGGCGGTCGCCTCCTTCACGACCTCGGTCGCCGGTACGATCCGATTCACCAATCCCAGGTCCAGCGCCTGCTCGGCTGTGACCGCCTCGCCCGTTAGAATCATCTCCGCCGCCCGCGAGGGACCGATGATGCGTGGCAGACGTTGGGTGCCGCCGAATCCCGGAATCAGCCCCAACGTGATTTCCGGCAAGCCCAGCGTGGCGCCGGCCGCGGCGATCCGAATGTGGCAGGCCATGGCGAGTTCGAGCCCTCCGCCCAGGCACGGACCGTTGATCGCCGCGATGATCGGTTTGTCGAATCGCTCGATGCGGTTCAACAGGGCCTGGCCGCGGCCGGCGAGGTCCGACCCGGTATGCGCGCTGTTCACCTGCGCCAACTCCTTGATATCCGCTCCGGCACAAAAGAAACGACCTTCGCCAGTGAGCACCAGGGCGGCCAGGCGTTTGTCCGCCTCCAGTTCCCCCAGTACCCGATCCAACCGTTCGAGCACCGATCGGGTGAGCACATTGGCGGGCGGATTGTTCATGGTGATCCGTCCGATCCGGTCCGTTACGGTCACAGCCACGCCTGGTTCAGCCATACCCTTCTCCCCTCGCCCGGGCCTGTTTCCTCGCCAGGCCGTTCCCACTAATGTTGTTACATCCCGAGATGCTTTTTCAGGATCGGCGAGTCCTTAATAGCGACATTGGTCGGGGCCAGTTCCGTTGCTTTCTTGAACTCGGCTGTCGCCTCCTCGTGTTTGCCCATCTTGTCGAGGGTCAACGCCAGATTGAAATGCGCCTCGGCCAGATTGGCGTCCTTCTTGATGGCCTTTTGAAACCATTCGGCCGCCACGTCCCAATGGCCTTGTCTGAAATGCCCTACGCCTTCATCGTTGTCCTCGCGACCGGCCGAGCCGGCCGGGGACATGAGCGCTGTCTCCGCCCCGCCCGTGGGCTTGCCGGAATCGCAAGCCGGGAGCGACATGAACAATCCGACCGCAACCGCGATCAAGAGAGACACACGTGCCATGGCCTCCTCCCTACCAAGCTTCGTATGAGCCGCTCGCTCGTTTTCGGTCGCGTAACCGATACAAGCGGATGGAGTCCTCGACCCACTGGACTTTCTTGATCTCCCATATTGAGCATATTGAGGCTACGCATCCTTGCCCTGAAGATCGAGAATCCGCTGATGTTCGGCGATCGCCCGGATAAGGTCGGGAATGCCGTCGCCTTTCAACGCCGACACGCGCACCACGTGTGGGTGCCACTCCTGCAGGTCCCGTACAGTCGACTCGGCGCCTTCCCGGTCCGCCTTGTTCACCACGATGAGGTCGGCGATCTCCAATAACCCTGCTTTCATGGCTTGCACGTCATCGCCCAGTCCTGGCGCCACCACTGCCACGACAATCTGGGCGACCGTGGCGATGTCCGTGCCATCCTGGCCGGCCCCGATGGTTTCGACCAGGATCACATCGTAGCCCGCCGCGTCCAGCACGGTTACGGCGTCCCGCGTCGCCTCCGCCAGGCCGCCGTGCCGGCCCCGCGTGGCCATGCTGCGGATATAGACGCGCGGATCGAGCGCATGGTCCTGCATGCGGATCCGGTCGCCGAGAATGGCGCCGCCGCTGCGCGGACTGGTGATATCCACCGCCAGCACCGCGACCGTCTTCTCCTGCCGGCGATAGGCCCGCACCAGTTGGTCGATCAACGTGCTCTTGCCGGCGCCGGGATAGCCGGTGACGCCGATCACGGCCGCGTGGTTTCGGCCGGGGAGCAGGGCGAGCGCCGCCGTCCCGTGAGGGTCGCCGTTCTCCAGCAGGGTGATCAGGCGAGAGACGGCCCGCAGATCGCCGGTTTTCACGCGTTCGACAAACGCCGCGATATCTAGCATAGGCCGCACTTCTGAGTTCATCATGGCTCCTGATCCCCGACCCTGCACTCCGTGCCTATTGTCAAAGCCGACAGCCGCGAGGTCAACCCGCGGCTCAGATGTCGAACGAGTCGCCGAGCTGCCGCTACCACTTGGATTTCATTCACCGGCACCGTCGCGCCGGAGGCCTTTAATGCGTACACCAAGTCTTCAGTGGCTACGTTGCCGGATGCGCCAGGGGCGTAGGGACAACCTCCCAAGCCTCCGGCTGAACTGTCGAATGCCTCGACCCCGTATTCCCACCAGGCGGTCAACGCGTTGGCGACCGCCATCCCGTACGTGTCGTGAAAATGGAGCGAGAGGCGGTCCCTTGAAAGGCACGGCAGTGCTGCGTCCAGGAGCCGCCGCACATCGGCCGGCGCCGCCTTCCCGATCGTGTCCCCCAGTGAGATCTCGTCCGCACCCAGGTCGAGGAGCCGCTTCATCACCTCCGTCACCCGTGTCGGTGCGATCCGGCCTTCGTAGGGACAGAACACAGCGGTGGAGACATACCCCCGCACGACCATGCCGTCGCGTTTGGCGCCGGCCACCACGGGCCGGAATCGTTCCAGCGATTCGCGGATCGTCGCCTTAATGTTGCGCTGCGTGAAGGTCTCGGAAGCGGCGGTGAAGACCGCGATCTTCTGCGCCGATACCGCCCGCGCCCGTTCCAGCCCGCGCTCGTTCGGCACCAGCGCCGAGTAGATAACGCCGGGCACCCGCTCGATCTTGCGGAATACCTCGTCGGTGTCCGCCAGTTGCGGCACGGCAACAGGCGAGACGAACGAGCCGACTTCAATCTCGCCGACGCCGGTCCTCGACAATGCGTTGACAAAGGCGACCTTGTCGTCGGTCGGTATGATCCCCGGCTCGTTCTGCAGGCCGTCCCGTGGACTGACCTCGATGATCCGCACATGGGGCGAACGGGGATCAGGTTCGTCGGAACGCGCGTTCGGGTGCAAGGGGCGCTCCACACTCGGTTCGTTCTTCGGCCCACGCCGGGGCGCGTTTCTCCCAGAAGGCCCGGAGTCCTTCTTGGGCTTCCGCCGACAGTCTGGCCTCCGCGCTGGCGTGCGCGCACACTGTCCATTGATCCGCGTCGGGCAACCGGAGAATTCGGCGGAACAACGCCTTGGTGTGTCGCGACGCCAGGGGCGCCAGGTGCAAGACCGCCTCGATCAGTTCGTCGATCCGCTTGTCGAGCCCGTCTTGCGCGACGATGTCGTGAATCAGGTTGAACTGTTTAGCCACCGCAGCGGAAAAGGCTTCGCCGGTCAGACAGTAGCGGCGGACAAACGATTCGCCGGCTTTGCGCAACAGGAACGGCGCGATCACGGCTGGAACCAGTCCCAGCTTGACCTCGCTGAGCGCAAAGACTGCGTCCTGGGACGAGACGACGATGTCGCAGACCGCCAGCAAACCAACTCCGCCCCCGAAGGCCGAGCCATGGATGCGGCCGATCACGGGACAGGAGCATTCATCGATCGCGCGATACATCCGGATCAGCCGTTCCGCGTCTTCATGCGCCTGCGCCGCCGACACAGGCGGGTCCGGGCTCATCCACCGGAGATCGGCGCCGGCGCAGAAAACCGGACCGGCACCGGTCAGAACCGCGCCTCGCACCGACGGGTCGGCGCCCAGTTCTTCGAACGCCGTGCGCAGCTCATCGACCATCACGGCGTCAAACGCATTCCGCCGTTCGGGTCGATTCAGGGTGACATGCGCGATGCTGCGCGAGAACTCGACCAGAAGGGTGTTGAATTGGGGCATCGGTTCATCTCCCTTTGAGTTGAGCGGGGAGCCCATAGCGAACAGCCGGCCACTGACAGGCCCCCATCCCAACTTGCCCCATATACAGATGGGGGGGAGGGGTCACATCCGGAATACCGGCGCGTGGCTCTCGCGGATCGGCGCCGTGGCGGCGATATCGAGGCACAGGCCGAGGACGCGGCGCGTCTCCGCCGGGTCGATGATCCCGTCGTCCCACAAGTGAGCGGTGCTGAAATAGGGGCTCCCCTCCCGCTCATATTGCTGCAGAATGGACTCGGTGATGCGCCGCTGCTCTTCGTCAGACAGGCTCTTGTACTCCCGCTCGAGCTGCTGCTGTTTCACCGTCACCAGCACCTGGGCCGCCTGCCAGGGACCCATCACCGAGATCCGCGCATTGGGCCAGATGAAAAGGAACCGAGGGTTGTAGCCTCGCCCGCACATGGCATAGTTGCCGGCGCCGTGCGATGCGCCGATGATCACCGTGAATTTGGGTACCTCCGTCGTGGCCACAGCTTGTACCATTTTGGCGCCGTCTTTGATGATCCCTCGTGCTTCGTACTCCCGACCGACCATGAAGCCGGTGATGTTCTGGAAAAAGATCAGCGGGATGCGCCGCTGACCGCAGAGCTGGACGAAGTGCGCTCCCTTCAGCGCGGCTTCGGACAGGAGCACGCCGTTATTCGCTACGATGCCGACCTGATGGCCCATCCAACGGGCGAAGCCGCAGACCAGCGTCTGCCCGTACCGGGCCTTGAATTCATGAAAGCGGCTGCCGTCCACCAGGCGCGCGATGACCTCTCGCACCTCGAACGTCTGGCGCGAATTGCTCGGGATCAGCCCATACAAGTCGCTCGCCGGGTAGAGCGGCTCCTCGATCTCGGCGCGGCGGGGCATGGGCGGCTTCTTGCCCAGGGTGGCAACGATGGAACGGCAAATCTCCAGCGCGTCGTGGTCGTCTTCCGCCAGGTGGTCGCTCACTCCGGAGAGCCGCGTATGGAGGTCGGCCCCGCCCAGCGCTTCCGGGGTCACGTCCTCACCGGTGGCTGCTTTGACGAGCGGCGGTCCGGCAAGATAGATCGTGCCGGTTCCTTTGACAATCACGTTCTCATCGCACATGGCCGGGACATATGCGCCTCCGGCCGTGCACATGCCCATGACTACGGCGATCTGCGGAATGCCCAATGCCGAGAGGCGGGCCTGGTTATAAAAGATACGCCCGAAGTGATCCCGATCCGCGAAGACTTCGGCCTGCAAGGGGAGAAACACGCCACCGGAATCCACCAGATAGATCGCCGGGAGGCGGTTCTCCAGCGCGATTTCCTGGGCCCGGAGATGCTTTTTGACCGTGAGGGGGAAGTAGGTACCGCCTTTGACGGTCGCATCGTTAGCGGCGATCACACAGGGGCGTCCGCAGATGTATCCGATCCCCGTAATCAATCCGGCGGCGGGAACCTGGTTGTCGTACAGGCCGAAGGCCGCTAGGGGACTGAGCTCAAGCCAAGGCGAATCGGGGTCGAGGAGGGCGGCGATCCGCTCGCGGGCGGTGAGTTTGCCGCGTTTCTTCTGCAACGCCACCGCATCGGCCGGTCCTCCGGCTTGGGCCTGAGCAAGGTGTTTCTTCAGGTCGGCCAGGAGGTTTTCGTAATGCCGCTGATTCTGTCGAAACTCGTCCGAGGTCGCGACCACCGCCGTCTTGAGTACGCGCATAGAAGCCGGCCTCTCTACCGGTGCAGCTTGAGCCCTTTGACAAACTCCACGATCTCGCTCATCGGCGTGCCCGGCCGGAACAGTCCCCGCACGCCGGCCGCTTTCAGACGCGGCACGTCTTCGTCCGGGATGATCCCCCCGCCGAACACGGCAATGTCGTCTGCCCCCTGTTCCTTCAACAATTCCAACACGCGAATGAAGAGCGTGTTGTGGGCGCCGGAAAGAACGCTCAACCCGATCGCGTCGACGTCTTCCTGGATGGCGGCGCTCACGACTTGTTCCGGCGTCTGATGGAGGCCCGTGTAGATCACCTCCATACCGGCGTCGCGGAGGGCTCGTGCGACCAGTTTGACGCCTCGGTCGTGGCCGTCGAGACCGACTTTGCCGATCAGCACGCGAATAGGCTTCACCGTGACGGTCATGGCTGTGCCTGAGGGAGCCGTGTGATCACGTAATCATGAAACCCTGACCGGCTCCAAGAAATATTTCCCCTCCCTATCCCGCCGCACATACCCCATCGTAATAGCCGGGTCATGTTCGAAGATCAGCAGCCAGTTCTCGTCGCAGGCGCGCCGGAGCACCTTCCGTTTGGTCTCCAATGTCTGCAACGGATAGAGATCGTACCCCATGATATAGGGCAGGGGCAGATGCGAGACAGTGGGAATCAGGTCCCCGAGGAAGAAAGCCACCTGGCCTTCCGACTCGATCTTCACGCTTTGATGATGGGGCGTGTGGCCGTGCGTCACCACCACGGAGACACCGGGCACGATCTCGGCGTCGCCGTTGAGGAATTCCCACCGGTGTTCCTGTGCGAGCGGAACGAAGTTCTCCTCGCGATAGCTGGCTTTCGTCCGCTCGTTAGCCGACACCGCGTCTTCGTATTCACCCCGCTGAATGGAGTAAGAAGCCTTGGGAAACGCGGGCACGACCTGCGGGCCCTGCCGCAACGTATTCCCGCCCGCATGGTCGAAGTGGAGGTGCGTATTGATGACGAGATGAATGTCCTCGGCCGCGACGCCATGCTCCTTCAACGACTCGAGCAGGGTCGGCGTGCGGTCGATCGCGAACCGCTCGCGGTATTTGGCGTCCCACTTGTCGCCGAGGCCCGTATCCACCAGGATGTTCTTCCCGTGCGCCCGGACTAACAGGCAGGTCACGCTCAACTGAATGCGGTTCTGCTCATCCGCCGGACAACACTGCTCCCAGAGGACCTTCGGCACGACCCCGAACATTGCGCCGCCATCCAACCGGAACCGGCCGTCGGCGACCGGGTAGATGTCAAATGCACCGAGCTTCATGTTGCTTGCAAGTGCTCAGCTCAAGCTGATCGTTGGCAACCGATGGTTCTATAGCACCACTGGCTCTCTATATGTCCCGAATACTTCCCTGAGCGCCGCACAAATCTCCCCCAAGGTCGCCTTCGCCTTCACCGCCTCGATCAGGTAGGGCATCACGTTCTCGCTGCAGGCGGCGGCCTCCTGCAACTCTTCCAACGCCCCGGCCATCTTATAGGGGTCTCGCGCCTTGCGGAGATCGGAAAGCCGTGCGACCTGCTCCCGCTCCACCTCCGGGCTGATCCGCAAGATGGGAATCGGACGGGACTCTTGTTCCACGTACGCGTTGACACCGACGATCATTCGTTCTTTCTGCTCTACCTCACGCTGATACCGCTGCGACGCTTCCAGAATTTCCCGTTGCGGGAATCCGCGTTCGATGGCCTTCACCATGCCGCCCATGGCATCGAGCTTGCAGAAGTACTCGCGCGCGCCTTCTTCCAAACGATTGGTGAGCGCCTCGATATAATACGAGCCGCCGAGCGGGTCCACGGTGTTTGTCACCTCGCTTTCATAGGCGATGATCTGCTGCGTCCGCAGGGCCAGTTTGACCGCCTCCTCGGTCGGCAAGGCCAGTGTTTCGTCCATGGAGTTGGTATGAAGCGATTGGGTTCCTCCCAACACCGCGGCGAGGGCCTGGAGCGTCGTCCTGACGACATTGTTCATTGGCTGTTGCGCGGTCAGGGAACAGCCGGCGGTTTGCGCGTGGCAGCGGAGTTGAAGCGAGCGAGGATCCTTGGGATGGTACCGGCGCTCCATCTCGCGCGCCCAGAGCCGCCGGGCCGCCCGGAACTTGGCGATCTCTTCGAAGAAGTCGTTGTGGACGTTGAAGAAGAACGACAACTGCGGCGCGAACTCGTCCACCGCCAGCCCGGCCTTCACCGCCTCGTCTACGTAGGTCAGGCCGTCGTACAGCGTGAAAGCCAACTCCTGGACCGCCGTCGAACCGGCTTCGCGGATGTGATAGCCGCTGATGCTGACCGGGTGCCACTTGGGGACGGATTTAACACAATAGGCGATGGTGTCCGTGATGAGCCGGAGCGACGGTTCTGGCGGGAACAACCATTCTTTCTGCGCGATGTACTCTTTCAGAATGTCATTCTGGAGCGTCCCGTCCAGGCGCTCAAAGGAAATACCCCGCTTTTCCGCCACCGCTAGGTACATGGCAAAGATGACGGCCGCCGGACCGTTGATGGTCATGGAAGTCGTGACCTGATCCAATGGGATGTCCTCGAACAGCCGCTCCATGTCGGCAAGGCAGGAGATCGCGACGCCGCAATAGCCAACCTCGCCGCGCGCGCGCGGATCGTCTGCGTCCAGCCCCATCAGGGTCGGCATGTCAAAGGCGACGCTCAAACCGGTCTGCCCGTGCTGGAGCAGGTATTTGAAACGGCGGTTGGTATCCTCCGCGCTGCCGAAGCCGGCGAACTGACGCATAGTCCAAAGCCGGCCGCGATACATGGTGGGATAGACGCCGCGGGTATAGGGAAATTCGCCCGGCGCGCCGAGCTCGGTGTCGGGGGTCCAGCCCTTGAGGTCGTCGGCAGTGTAGACGCGCCGAATCTCCAATCCCGAGAGCGACGTGAATCGTGACTTGCGCTCTTGCATCGTCTTGTGCCTTCGGCTCGAGCCGGGCTGCCTAAGGTCAGCGATCAGACCTTATTCGTTGTCGCCTCGCGCGGATCGCCGCTCCTTTCGTACATGTAGAACCCGCGTCCGCTCTTCCGTCCCAACCACCCCGCCTCGACGTACTTGCGCAGCAGCGGACAAGGCCGAAACTTGGGATCACCGAGATCCGCCTGGAGGACTTCGCAGATCGCCAGCACAGTGTCCAAGCCGATCCGATCGGCCAGCGCGAGCGGCCCGACGGGATGATTCGCGCCGGCGGTCAGGGCGAGATCGATATCTTCGGCCGTGCCGACCCCTTCTTCCAGCGCGAAGATGGCTTCGTTGATCATAGGGATGAGGACGCGATTCACGATGAACCCCGGCACGTCCTTGCAGACCACCGGCGTCTTGCCCAGGCGCCGCACCAGGTCGAGTACAAGGTTGATTGTGTGCTCGGAAGTTTCCAGGCCGCGCACCACTTCGACCAGCCGCATCACCGGCGCCGGGTTCATGAAGTGCAATCCGACCACCCGGTCTGGCCTGCCCGCGGCCGCGCCAAGCTTCGTAATGGAGATGGACGAGGTATTGCTGGCCAGAACCGTGTCGCGCGGGCACACGCGATCCAAGCGTGTGAACAGTTCCTGTTTGAGCGCAAGATCCTCGGGAATCGCTTCAATGACGAGCTGGGCGTCGCGGAGCCGGTCAAGGTGGACCATCGGGTGGATCAGCGTCATGACGCTGCCCGCCTGGTGCCGGCTGAGGGTGCCGCGCTCGACGGCCCGCTCAACGCCCTGACGGATCTTCTTGAGCGCTTCCTCCAGCGCCGGTTCGGCCACGTCGAGGAGCAGGACCTGGTAGCCGGTCTCGGCGAAGACCTGGCTGATCCCACGCCCCATCTGCCCGGCGCCGACGACGCCGACCGTCTTGATGTCGTCAAGATGCATGGATCTGCAATCCGTTGCCTTCTTCAGCTTGGCCGTTCCACGATCATGGCCAGCGCTTCGCCGCCGCCGATGCAGAGACCGGCCAGGCCGCGCCAGGCGCCACGGGCTTCCATGGCGTAGAGCAAGGTTGTGAGGATCCGCGCGCCTGTCGCGCCGATGGGATGGCCCAACGCCACGGCGCCGCCGTTCACGTTGACCTTGCGCGGATCCAGCCCCAATTCCCGATTGATCGCTACCGATACGGCGGAGAAGGCTTCGTTGATCTCGAATAAGTCGATATCGCTCACCGTCAGACCAGTCTTCTTCAGGACAAGTTTGATGGCCTCGACTGGTGCGATGGTGAACCATTCGGGCGCCAACGCCGCGCCCGCGTAGCCGACGATCCTGGCCATCGGCTTGAGCCCCAGGGCGGCCGCTTCGTCCTCTGCCATCACGACAAGCGCCGCCGCGCCGTCGTTGCACGACGGCGAGTTCCCCACGGTGAGCACGCCGTCTTCCTGAAAGACCGGCTTCAAGCTTCGCAGCCTGCCGAGATCAGCGCGGTTGGGTTCTTCGTCCTCCGTCACGATGAGCGGCGGCCCTTTTTTTTGGGGGACCTCGACCGCGACGATCTCTCGCTTGAAGGCTCCGGTGGCGATGGCTTCCCGCGCGCGACGATAGCTTTCAAGCGCAAAGTCGTCCAACTCGGAGCGGGTCAGCCCGTACTTGGCGGCGCACAGCTCCCCTCCGTTGCCCATGTGGAATTGGTTATAGACGTCCCACAGGCCGTCTTTGACCAGACTGTCGATCAATTCGGCGTGGCCCAAACGGTAGCCTTGGCGGGCCCTTTCCAAGAGATAGGGCGCGCGCGTCATGCTTTCCATGCCTCCCGCCACCACGACACGGGCGTCACCGGCGGCGATGGCTTGGGCCGCCATGATGACGGTCTTTAAGCTCGACCCGCAGACCTTGTTCACGGTCGTCGCGCCGACGGAATTCGGAATCTTAGCGCCGATAGCGGCCTGTCTGGCCGGTGCCTGCCCCAATCCCGCGCTCAAGACACAGCCCATAAACACTTCGTCCACCCGCTCCGGCGGCAGGTCGATCCGCTTCAAGGCTTCGGCGATGGCGATGCTGCCCAGCTTGGTGGCCGGGAGGGGGCTAAACACGCCGTTGAAACTCCCCATCGGAGTCCGCACCGCGCTGACGATGACGGCTTGCCGCGTTTTCATTACGCTCTCCATAAGCCTTCCATCCATAATCCAGACTCTCCGCCGAACATACCGGTGACGCCGACCTGGGCGTCCGTGCACGCGCAGCGGGGTCCCTCCACCGGATGGGGTGCGAGCCTACACCCGTTGCAATTGGAGAAACGCAACGGCTACCCGACTGGTCGGTGACAGGTCCCGCCTGTTCATCCCAGGAACTTCTCCCACTCGCTCTGTTCAAGGTACTGTTTCACTTTGGCCATAAACTGATCGGCCGTCGCACCATCGATCACCCGGTGGTCGAACGACAGGCTCAGATAGCACATCGGCCGGATCGCGATGGCATCGTTGATCACGACAGCGCGTTTCTGCACCGCCCCGATGCCGAGAATCGCGATCTGCGGCTGATGGATGATCGGTGTACTGAAGAGGCTGCCAAACCCACCATGGTTGGTGATGGTGAATGTGCCGCCCTGCACCTCCTCGGGGTTCAGTTTCTTGGTCCTGGCCCGCTCCGCCAGATCGGCGACTTCCCGGCCCAACTGCAGGAGCCCCTTCTGATCCGCGTGTCGTACGACTGGCACGAGCAACCCGTCCTCCAGCGCGACCGCGATGCCTATATGGACGTCTTTCTTGATAATGATGCCCTGATCTCCCCAGGACGAGTTCAGGATGGGGACGTCCTTGATCGCTCGCGTAACCGCGTTGATGACGAAGGGGAGGTAAGTCAAAGAACGCCCTTCGCGGAATCTGGCGATAGCGGTGAAGTCCGCTTCGAAGAACGTGGCCACATGGGCTGAGGTCTGGCGGCTCTTGACCATCCGCTCGGCGATCGTCTTGCGCATCGGCGTCAGCGGCAGGATTTCTTCGCCCGCCGAAGGCGCCTCGGCGGCCCGCGGTTCGCGGTCTGCGGTCCGACGGGCCACGAAGTCCAGGACATCCTTCTTGGTCACGCGTCCCCCGGTGCCAGTGCCGGCGACCTGCGACAGGTCTACGCCGTGTTCCTTCGCCAGTTGCCTGACGGCTGGGGAGTAGTGGTCCGGCCCTGCGGCGGACGGTTCCATCGGGCGGACGACCACGCCGCCGACGCGGTTGATGACGCCGGTCGAGGGCTGCTCGCTTTCCAACCGCCCGAGCAATGTGCCGATTGGCACCGTCTGGCCGGCCTGCACGAGCACTTCACTCAGTACCCCGGTGGCCGGGGAGGGGATTTCGAGCGAGACCTTGTCGGTCTCCACTTCCAACAACGGCTGGTCTTTCTCAATACGGCCGCCGGGCGGAATCATCCACTTAATTATGGTCCCCTCGGCGATGCTTTCTCCGAGTTGGGGCATGAGAATGTCAACCACGTCGCCCTCCAGGTTCCGTGAGGCCCAAGGCTCAATACGCCGCCAACTTCCGTGCTGCGGCGACGATGTCGCCGACCTTCGGGAGAAAATACTCCTCCAGCGGCGCACTGAACGGCACGGGGGTATCGGGCGCGGCGATGCGCAGAATCGGCCCATCCAGGCAGTCGAAGCATTCTTCTGCCAACAGCGCGGCGATTTCCGCGCCGATGCCGCCGGTCTTGTTGTCCTCATGGAGCATGATGGCCTTGCTGGTTTTGCGCACCGAGGCGAAGATCGTTTCCTTGTCGAGCGGGATCAACGTCCGCAGGTCTACGATCTCGAGCTCGATCCCTTCCTTGGTCAACATCTCGGCCGCCTCCAACGCGAGGTGCACCGTTGCCCCGTAAGTCACGACCGTAATATCCTGGCCGGCCCGTTTCACCTCGGCTTTCCCGATCGGTACGATGAAGTCCTCGCGCGGCAGCACCGCCTTGATCCGGCGGTAGAGAAATTTGTGTTCGAAGTAAATGACCGGATTAGGATCGCGAATCGCCGCCTTCAGCAGGCCCTTGGCGTCGTACGGCGTCGAGGGAGCGACGATCTTCAGCCCCGGCGAGTGAAAGAACCAGGCCTCCGGGCACTCCGAGTGGAAGGGCCCGCCGTGCACGCCGCCGCCGAAGGGAGCCCGGATGACCATCGGCACCGCGGCGCCCCAGCGGTAGTGGTTCTTGGCCGCGACCTCCGTGATCTGATCGAACGCGCAGGAGATGAAATCGGCGAACTGCATTTCCACCACCGGCCGCATCCCCATCATCGCGGCGCCGATCGCCGCGCCGACGAAACCGGACTCGGAGAGCGGCGTGTCCAGGACCCGCCACTCGCCGTATTTTTTCTGAAATCCCTCGGTGATGCGGAAGGCCCCGCCATACGGACCGATGTCCTCACCCAAAAGAAAGACCCGTTCGTCTCGGGCCATCTCCTCATCCAGCGCCTGCGAGATCGCCTCCAGGTATGTGACTTCCTGTGCGGTCGCCGTCGTCATGGCTGCACCTCGTCCTCCGTCGCGAACACCCCGTCCAGCACTTCCCGTCCCTCCGGCAGCGGGCTCTGTTCGGCGAACTCTACCCCGGCCTCGACTTCTTGCTTGACCCGGGCGTCGACTTCTCTGAACGTCGCGTCGTCCGCGTAGCCGAGCTGTTTGAGCATCTGCTCGGCCTTCATGATCGGATCCTTTTTCTTCCATTCCTCCAACAACTCGCGCGGCACGTACTTGGCCGAGTCATGCTCCGAATGGCCGTGCATCCGCATCGTCTTGGCTTCGATGAAGGTCGGCCCGTCACCGGACCTGGCCCGCTGAATCGCGCGCTTGGCGGCCAGGTAGACCGCCGCGACGTCGTTGCCGTCCACAATTTCGCCGGGCATGGCATAGGCCTTGGCGCGTTCGACTACGTCCCGAATCGCCATCTGCAGACGGAGCGGCGTCGAGTAGGCGTATTGATTGTTATTGCAGAAAAAGACAACCGGCAGCTTCCGCACGGAGGCGAAATTCAGGGCTTCGTGAAAATCGCCCCGGCTCGTCCCGCCGTCGCCGGTGTTGGTGATGACCACGCGCGACTCGCCGCGCAGCTTGAAGGCCAGCGCCGCGCCGGTTGCCACTGGCAGGTTGTCGGCCAGGTGACTCACGAATCCGATCACGCCGCGTTTCAGGTCGCCAATGTGCACGTTCCCGTCCTTCCCCTTGGTCGGTCCGGTGCGCTTGCCCAGATACTGCGCGATGACTTCGCCCGGGGTGATACCGCGGATGAGAAATGCGCCCATATCCCGGTGATAGGGAGCGATGACGTCGTCTCGTTCCAAGGCGGAGGCATAGCCCACTGCGATCGCCTCCATGCCGTGGCTGGTATAGACTCCGCCCATGATCCGGCCCTGTCGGTACAGCGCC
This sequence comes from Nitrospira calida, assembly GCF_976986435.1. Classification (NCBI taxonomy): domain Bacteria; kingdom Pseudomonadati; phylum Nitrospirota; class Nitrospiria; order Nitrospirales; family Nitrospiraceae; genus Nitrospira; species Nitrospira calida. The sequence goes on along the minus strand of NZ_OZ335950.1, from coordinate 3,298,514 downwards.
GTGATCCGTTCCTCCAGCGTTCTGGTCAGCCGGAGGTAGTAGTACATCTGGAGCAGATCGTCCTGTTTAATCTCTTTCGCGACCACGGCGAGATCCATCTTGCCCTCCATACCAAGCTTCGCTTGAGCCGCCGGCTCTTCAGCGTCTGATCGTCCTCGACGCTAGCGGATAGAGTCTTCAACCCCCAGCGTTTCGTGGCAGTTGTTTTTTTATAGAAACTCAATCTGCGGTTGAGCCAGCGCTCCTTGATCATGTCGAATCGAATGCGTCGGTCCGGCCGTTCGCTAAAATTCCGGCATCTCCTTCCATGACAATAACGGCTGCTGGGCTCGGCACAGCGGACACTGATCCGGTTCCCACTGGGGCATGTCGAGGTCAGCCGCGTAGTAAAAGGGATACTGCCGCACGAGTTCCTGCAAGAGCGGGAATTGGCCGCTGTCCCGCCGCGCGAAAACCATCATACCCGCCAGGATGCCGCCGTGGTCCGTGATCACTTTCCCGAGTTTGCTGATGCAATTCCCGCGCGTCGTCACGTCGTTCAGGGCGACGAACCGCTCCCCCGTGCGAATGGCGCCGGTCCTGATCTCCGTGCCGATCTTGCCGGTTTCCGGGCTGTACGGCGTCAGGGTGACTCGCAGCCGCATTTTGTCGTGCAAGATGTCGGCAACCCCCTCCGCCAGGAGTTCAGCCGCCGACATCGTCGCGACGATACCAGTGATCGGGTCGTGTTGAAAAGTCAGCCGAATCCAGTCCGCCATGTCGCGCGCGATCAGCCGGATCAGTTGGGGAATGCGCGCGATGGACTCGAACCGCAGATACGTTGCGGTGTGGTGTCCGGAGACCATCTCGACATGCGTGTCGAAGTACATGCAACGCGCGGTCCGCAACAACCGATGGATATCCCAGTCGGACAGTTTGGATTGGGGGCCATCGCGGATGATGTACTTCAGTTTGGCCTCGATCTCGGGCCCGTCGTACAGCGTACGATGGCGTTCGATCACGTCTCCAAGAATTCGGTCGTCTGTCACGTGTACGCTCATGATGGATTCTCCCGCTCAGGTTGTTTCACGATGCGCGTCCGAAGCACGCCGATGGGCTGAATTTCCAGCTCGACTACATCCCCGGGATTCAAAAACCGATCTAGCTCCAGGCCGCAGCCGCCACCGACCGTGCCGGATCCGAACAGATCTCCCGGGTAGATCGTTTCTCCACGCGACACATGAGCGATCATCTGCGGGAACGTCCAGTGGATGGTGCCGAAGCGACCGCGTGACCAGACCTCTCCGTTGACCCGCGCGATCATGGTCAAGGCGTTGAGATCCGGAATTTCGTCAGGGGTCACCAGGCAGGGGCCGATGGCCGTCGCGAAATCCTTGCCTTTTGCGGGACCCAGGCGGCAGGCCATCTCCTGGAACTGGATGTCGCGGGCGCTAAAATCGTTCATGATCGTATAGCCGGCGATATAGTCCGCCGCTTCCCGCTCGGACACGTCCCGTCCCCGGCGGCCGATCACGCAGGCCAACTCCAGTTCATAGTCCAATTTTGTCGTCTGGAGCGGCCACGGAAGGTCTTCGTCTGGACCGATGATCGTCCGGTGGTTGCCCTTGTAGTAGACGGGGGCTTTGTACCACTCGGGCGGAATCGGTTGCCCCCGTTTCCTGGACGTGGCGGCGATGTGCTCTTCAAAGGCGATGAAGTCGCGCAGCGACGGCGGATTGGGAAGGGGGGCAATGATGCGCACGTTCGCGGGGAGATAGGCGATCGCTTCGCCCTCAGGCCCCGACGCCTGATCACCCAACCGGCTCGCATAGTCGAGCGCCTGTCTCGCCGCAGCCATGGCCGATGGGCCGCCTTCGAGCAGTTCCAGCATGGTCGACGGAACCGCCGCGTCGGCGAGCCGATAGGGTTGCGCTTCGTTCCGGTCGGCCAGCATCCGGGCGTAAGCCATGTTCAAGTCCACCAGCTTGGAGCCAAGCAGCGCGCCGACACGGGTAAATGTCCCCACCGGCGTGCGGACTTGAAAGCTGTACAGTTTCATGAGCGGCTCCAGCTCAACGCATAATCTTTGATTTCAACGGATTCCAGGGCCGGCGCGACGAGAAAGGGCCGGCGAGATTCGATCATGACGGCTACTTCATCGGTGTGGGTCTTGACTTTGCTCGCCTCCACTGCTTGCGGGTGAGGCCCGTGGTGGATGCCCTGGGGGTGCAAAGTCAGCATACCGGGTTCAATGCCGGCTCGGCTGAAGAAGTGCCCCTGATGGTAGAACAAGATTTCATCATAGTCCATGTTCCGGTGATAAAACGGCACGCGCAGGGCCTGAGGATCGCTTTCCAGCGGACGCGGGGCGAACGTGGAAAACATCGCGCCGCCTGCCTGAAACGTGACATGCACGCTGGGCGGCAGGTGATACCGCGCGCTCGTTACTGGGCGGAAGTCCCTGACATTGAGCTTGGCGACCCACAGATCGCCTTTCCAGCCCACCACGTCCATGGGATAGAACGGATAAAAGACCTTCGTGTATTCCCCGTGGCGTTTGATCCGCACTTCCCACTCGCGCCGCTCCCCGCCGTCTCGAACCGAGCCCAGTTCCGGCGAGACCAACACGCCTTTGTCGAAGAGCGCATGCTGGCCGAGCATACCCCGGTCGGGCAGGGCGATAGGCGCCGGCGTTTCGACGATCAGGAACAAGGAGGGGCTCGAGTCGACGAGAGTCCGGTACGTCGTCCCCTTGGGAATCACGACGTAATCGCCGGGCTCGTACGGGAGCCAGCCATAATCGGTCTCATAGTGGCCGCGCCCGCTGTGCACGAAGTGGACTTCGTCGCCGTCCGAATTGCGGACGAAGTAGGTCATCGATTCGGACCGGCGGGAGAGGAAGACCGTGGCGTCCGGGCTGCGGAGGATCTCCAACGGACTCGCTTCCGCCGAACATTGGTCCGGAGTGGAGAGCGCCGCGCAGGTGAACGCGCGGGGCCGGAGCGGACCTTCGATTCTCACCCATCCTGTCGGTGGATGGGTCCGATAGAGATGCGAGGACGGGCCGCTGAAGCCTTGGCGCCCGTGTTCTTCTTCGTACAGGCCCTCTGGAATGCCGACGTGAGCTTGATTTGGGACCTGACCTTTCTTCACAAGATACATTGCGGCCTCCCCCTTCTCACCGGCGCCTCCGCTTGCGCTCGCCGACAGGACGGGCTCCCGGCGGCGCCGAGCGCACTCAGGCAGACTTTTTGAACGGAACCGGACAGGATTCGTAGTCGATGATCGTTTGTTCGACGCCGCTGATCTGATCGCGCTCGATATCCTTATAGAGCGCTTCGACCGTGCTGCGCACGAACGTTCTCGACTGCTCGTTCCCATGCTGGCGTTGGGTCAACTCGACAAAGAGACCGCTGCCGGGGAACAATGGATACGTAAATCGTTGCTTCAGGGGACCGAAGCCGTCTCGGCCTTCCTTCAGAGGACCGCTGAACTTGACGCCGTGCGCTTCCCATTCCCGGCAGACTGCCTCGATGTCGTCCACTTCCATCGCGATGTGCTGGACCCCTTGCCCGTATTTCTCGATGAACTCGTTGATCTGGGACTTGACGATCTTGTCTCTCCCCTGCATGAGCGCGATCTTGGCGTTGCCGCGCTGCACCACGACGGTGTCCATGCTGGATTTGTCGCTCCCGACATCCCGCGCCGACCAGATGACTTCGAAGCCCAGAATCTTGGTGAACAAGTATTCTGCGGCTTCCAGATTCTCCACGCACAGCGTGATGTGATCGATCCCCATTGATCCTTTCATAACGGCGCCTCCTCCTCAACCTGGCGAACCCGAAGCGTGATCCGCCCGACGTGTCTGATGATCGTGGATACAGGCGGAGTATAACATAGAGACTCTATTGTGCAATAGAGAATTTATATCAAACGGGGTGATATCGTGCCTGATTGCAAAGAAGGCTCCGTGCCAATGAACATCGGAAACAGCAGTCCAGACAAACAGAATAAAGGGATATGTTTTGCATTGCGACGATAATAGAAAAGGTATATCATTGAACCAGATGGAAAATGGGAACAGGGTCGTCCGGTGTCGTGGACGGAGTGGGGAGTGGGAGGTGGGTTATGACGTTCTACGAGCAGATGCGCAGCGAAGTTCTCCGTCATGGCGCGATCAACAACCCGTATCTGGATCGCTTTCGGCTCGGCGACGTGACCGATGAGGAGTTTCGGGAGTTCGCCGTCGAGTTCTACAACTTCGCGCGGTTCTTTCCGAAGATCCTGGTCTCGCAACTGGTCAATACGGAAGACGAGAAAGTGGCGGACGAGTTGACGAAGGTTCTGTATTCGGAACTGGGCGACGGTCGGACCAGGAATCGGCATGAACTCCTCTATCGCAACTTTCTTCGTTCGGTCGGCATCGATGTGCATGAGGCGATGATCCGGCCGATGTTGCCGTCGACCCGCGCATACATCGAGGGCATGGAACGGCTCTACAGCGACGGCAATCACGCCAGGGCGCTCGGCGCCTCGTTCGGCTTGGAGAACATGGCGATCACGATGTGGGACCACCTCATCCCGGGTCTCACCCGGCTCAAGCGGGAGCGGTATCCCGGGATGGACATGACGTACTTCACGTTCCATCGCCAGCTCGAGTCCGCCCACGAAGAGGCCATGGAACACGCCGTGGCGGCGGTGGAGGGAACGACCGGCCCGGATAGCGCTGGCATGTCCGAGCAGGACAAGGAAGATTTCCGCAGGGGCATGAAGGCCGTGTTGGATTACCTCGAAGGATTTTGGATGGGGTTGGAGAACAGACACCGGGCGGCTCGTCCGCCGTATCCCGCCACCGCGCAGGGGGCGGCCTAGTCCGGTGCGACCGCTGACGCCGCGACGAGGGGCCGGCGTCAGCGCCAACGAGGAGGCAAATGCTGCAGCCCTGGTTCCGCCACTACGATCCCGGCGTTCCGCCCTTCTGCCGGTACCCCGATTGGACCGTGGGGGACCTGCCGCAGCGATCCGCGACACGGTTTCCCGAACACCCGGCGCTGATCTTCTACGGCCGACGTGTGTCCTTCCGTCAATTCGACGAACTGAGCACGCGGTTTGCGCGGGCATTGATCGCCCTGGCGGTGCGGCCGGGAGATCGCGTGGCCCTCATGTTGCCGAACATCCCGCAGTCGCTTATCGCGTATTACGGCGCGCTCAAAGCCGGAGCGATCGTCGTGCCCATCAATCCGCTCTATGTGTCGAGGGAAATTGAGGCGCAACTGGCCGACTCCGGCAGCGAGACCCTTGTCGTGTTGGACCAGTTTTTCCCGCGCCTCGAGGAGGTCCGGCGACATACGGGACTGCCGCTCCGCACGATCGTGACGAGCGTCCGGGATTTTCTCCCGCCGGGCCTGCGCCTCCTGTATCCCTTCAAAGCCATGCTCACTCGTCGGTGGATCCGCATCGACGCACGACCGCCGGTCTATGAGTTCCTCGCTCTGCTGGCGGGAACGTCCGCCTCGGGCCGGGTGGCGCTTCCGCAACCGAGACCGGACGACCTGGCGCAGCTGCAATACACTGGCGGGACGACGGGCACGCCCAAAGGCGTCATGCTGACTCACCGCCATCTCATCACCAACGCCTTCCAGTGCCGGTGTTGGGTGCCCGATTTTCGCGAAGGAGGTGAAATATTCTTGGGGGTGGTCCCGTTCTTCCATGCCTATGGATTGAGCACCTGTCAAAACCTGGCGGTGATGACCGGGTGTTCCATTGTGCTCCTTCCGCGCTTCCAGGTCCTCGACGTGCTCCGCGCGATCCAGCGGTACCGGGTCACGGTCTTTTCCGGCATCCCGATGATGTTCTCGAAGATGAGCGAATTCCCGGAAGCCCGCCGATACGATTTCCGGTCCCTGCGTGTATGCCTGAGCGGAGGGAGCGGCCTGCCCGCTGACGTGCAGGAACGGTTTGAACGGCTCACCGGTGTGAGGATTTCCGAGGGCTACGGTCTGACGGAGGCGGGGCCCGTGACCCATTGCAACCCGATCTATGGCGAGCACCCGCGCGGCTCAATGGGGCTCCCATTTCCGGATACGGACGCCCGCGTTGTGGATCTGGAAACCGGTCGGCGGGACATGCCCATCGGCGAAGTCGGCGAATTGATGGTCCGCGGCCCGCAGGTGATGGAGGGGTACTGGAACAACGAAGCGGAAACCAAGGCCGTGCTGAGCGACGGCTGGCTCCGCACAGGCGATATCGCCAAGCGGGACGACCGAGGGTTTTTCTTTGTCGTGGATCGGAAGAAGGATCTGATCATCTCCCGCGGCGAGAACGTATATCCGAGGGAAGTGGAAGAAGTGCTGCTCAAGCATCCAGCCGTCGGGGACGCCGTGGTGATTGGCATCCCCCATCCCCAGTATGGCGAGGCGGTCAAGGCCTACGTGGTCGCCCGATCAGGACGGTCGGCGACCGCGCAGGAGCTGATCGAACATTGCAGTCGGTCGCTGGCCCGGTTCAAGGTCCCGGCGGCCATCGAGTTCCGTGCCGAACTGCCGAGGACGGTGGTGGGAAAGGTTCTGCGGCGCATGCTGCGCGATGAACACCTCCGGGCAAGCGAGGCGACGGCTCAACGCAAGGTTGGCTGACAGCCGAGCACGCTAGGGGCGGAGGCCGTGAAGAAGATGAAAGAGGTTGTCATCGTCACCGGGGTCCGAACACCTATCGGGAGCTTCGGCGGAGCGCTCAAGGACATTCCCGCCCATAAGTTGGGCGAACTGGTCGTGCGCGAAACCCTCGCCCGCGCCGGCCTTGATCCGGCGCTGGTCGAGGACGTGATCATCGGGTGCGTTGGCCAGACCAGCGACGCCTACAATGTCGCCCGGGTGATCGCGCTCATGGCCGGATTGCCGATACGTCTTCCGGCGTATTCGGTTCAGCGCAACTGCGCTTCGGGTCTGCAGCCGTTTGTGAACGCCTGCCAAAATATCCAGAGCGGCGACGCCGACGTGCAAGTCGTGGGCGGCGTGGAGAACATGAGCCGCGCGCCCTTTGTGTCGCGCGACATGCGATGGGGGAAACGCCTGCGGCACGCGGAATTCATCGACAGCATCTGGGAAGGGCTGACTGACGCGTTTTGCGGCCAACTCATGGGGCGGACCGCCGAAAATTTGGCCGAAGAGTTCGACATTAGCCGGGAGGAACAGGATCGGTTCGCCGTGGAGAGTCATCGCCGCGCGTTCAGGGCCGTCCGTGAAGGCAAGTTTAAAGATGAAATTCTTCCGGTTTCCGTGCCGAAAACCGTTGCTGGTCGCGAAGTGGCGCCGACCTTGTTTGCGCAGGACGAAGGGCCGAATCCTGGCTTGACCGAGCAGCAGCTCGCGCTTTATCCACCCATGTTCAAGGAGGGTGGGACGGTCACGGCGGGCAACAGTTGCCCGCTCAACGACGGGGCGGCGGCGGCGCTCGTGATGTCCGCCGAACGGGCTCGGGATCTGGGACTTCAGCCGATGGGGCGGATCCGGGGGTACGCCTTCGTCGGGGTGGAGCCGACCCGGATGGGAATCGGGCCGGTGGAAGCATTGCCGTTGGCGCTCAAGCGGGCGGGTGTGAGTTTGGCCGATCTGGAATTGATCGAGGTCAACGAGGCCTTTGCGGCGCAGTACTTAGCGGTCGAGCGGCTGTTGGGGCTGAAGCGGGAGATCGTGAACGTGAACGGCGGAGCTATCGCGTTAGGCCATCCGGTCGGGATGACTGGGACGCGCCTGATCCTCACCCTCCTGCATGAGATGCGGCGTCGCGGCGCGGCCCTGGGCGCGGTGACGCTGTGCGTCGGCGGGGGCCAGGGCGCCGCGATGGTGCTGGAGCGCGTCTGAGGCGCAGTTCTCAGTGTTGAGTGCTGAGTTGCAGGAGGAAACGATGACCGTCAAAGCACAATCAGCCTACTCTCTTCAACTCAGAACCTAGCACTCGTGACTCGAAGCTTGAGCGGAGCGAAGCATGTACATCTATACCGTCGGCGTCGTAGGAGCTGGAACGATGGGCGCGCAGATTGCGCAGGTTGTCAGCATGGCCGGCGTGCCGGTCGTGCTGGCCGATGTCAGCGAGGCGCTGGCCCAGCGGGGACGGGAATCCGTGCGGGCCCTGTACCAGGCGCGCGTCAACAAAGGCAAGATGACGCCCGAACAGCTCGAAGAGAAGATGCTGCTGGTCACAGCGGCGTCCGGTCTCGCCGGCCTTCACCAGGTGGATCTGGTCATCGAAGCGGTGCCGGAAGACTTGAAGCTGAAGAAACAGGTCTTCCATGAGTTGGATCAGATCTGTCCGCGCGGTGCGATCCTGGCCAGCAACACGTCCGCGCTTTCTATTTCGGCGCTGGGCGCCGCCACAAGCCGGCCGAGCAAGGTGGTGGGCCTGCACTTTTTCAACCCGGCTTACGCCATGGCGCTCGTCGAGGTCATTCCCGGTCTCGCCACCGATCCCCAAACGGTGGATGACATGGTCGGCTTTGCGGAAAGCATCCGAAAGACGCCGGTGGTGGTGAAGGAATGCGCCGGTTTTCTCGTCAATCGCCTGCTGATGCCCTATCTGAATGAAGCGATTCTTTGCCTGCAGGAAGGTGCGGCGCCGGTCGACGACATCGATCACGAAATGGTCGCCTTCGGGATGCCGGTCGGACCGTTCACCCTGCTGGATACCGTCGGGTTGGATATTTCCCTGGAAGTCGCGCGGATTCTCCATCGCCATTACGGACCTCGCATGACCCCGGCTCCATTGCTGGAAGCGCTAGTCAAGGCGGGTCGGTTGGGTGTGAAAGCCGGCCACGGGTTCTACGACTATGTCAGCGCGGAAGAAGGGGGACGCGAGCAGGGTCTTGATTCTGTGATCCGGCGGGTTCGGGAGGAAACGGGCGTGACGGGCGCGCGATGGACGAGATCACGGCTCCTGTTGGCGATGGTGAACGAGGCCGTGACCGCCCTGCAGGAAGGCGTCGCCTCCGCGCGCGACATCGACTTCGCGATGGTCGCCGGAATCGGCTTCCCGGTCGACAAGGAAGGGCCGCTCCATTTCGCCGACCGGCTCGGCATCGATCAGGTGCTCCATGAGTTGGAGGATTTCGCGCACAGCCTCGGGCCGCGGTTTTGGCCCGCGCCCATGCTGCGCCGGATGGTGGACGCAGGATTCACCGGCCAGATCGCCGGGCGGGGATTCTTCACGTACTGAGGCGAGGTCATGGGAGTGAGGCCCGACGGCGTGCTGACCTGCTCGGTGGAAGAGTCCGTCGCGACATTGACCATCAACCATCCTCCGGCCAACACGCTGACGGTCCACATGCTGGACGAGTTGGAAGCCGCATTCGACGGACTGGCCAAGGACGACACGGTCAAGGCCGTGATTTTGACCGGTGCCGGTCGATTTTTCATCGCTGGGGCTGACGTCCGCGCGCTGGCTGAGATTGCGTCGGCCCCGGAGGGCGAACGGATGGCGCTTCGTGGGCAGGCGATTGCGGACAACATCGAGGCCTTCGAGAAACCGGTCATCGCCGCCATCAACGGCGCCTGTCTCGGCGGCGGGCTCGAACTCGCGATGGCCTGTCACATCAGGCTGGCGGCGGAGGGTGCGAGATTGGGCCAACTGGAAATCAATCTGGGCCTCATGCCGGGCATGGGCGGCACCCAGCGCCCGCCTCGGCTTATCGGTCGATCCAGGGCAACGGAACTGATGCTGACCGGCGACGTGATCTCCGCGCAGGAGGCGAAGGCGTTGGGATTGGTGTCGCAAGTGATTCCACCAGACGATCTGTTCCGTCAGGCGCGGGGGCTGGCGCGCAAGATTGCTTCCAAAGGTCGGGCGGCCGTCAAGGCGGTGCTCCAGGCGATCAGGGAAAGGACTGAGCTGAACGTGCGCCAGGCTTTGGCTTTGGAGGCGCGCCTGTTCGGCCGGCTCTGCGAGACGGAGGACAGAAAGGAGGGGCTTGCCGCTTTTTTGGAAAAGCGGCAGCCTCGTTTTACGGATCGGTGAGGGCACGCGGCTCGCGGTCGGGGGAGGAGGATTGGCAAGGGGATGGGCATTCAGAAAGGAAAGTGATCATGGGATCGGACAGATCAAGCAAGCGGGCGTTGGCGTTGGCGGGAGGAGGATTTACCGGCTACCTCTTCGAAATCGGCGCCTTGACGGCGTTGGACGACCTCTTCGACGAGAGCTTCACGGTCAACGACTTCGAGGTGTACGTCGGCGTCAGCGCCGGCTCGGCGGCGGCCTCGCTGATCGCGAACGGCGTCAAGCCGCAAGAGATTCTGGAGACGAACTTATCGAACACGCGGCCGTATTATTTCGACCACCGGGATATCTTCGCGCCCGCCTTCGGCGAAGGACTCAAAACTTTCCCCCGTGCGATCCGGCAACTCATCCCCTTGCTCAAACTGTATGTCCGTCATTACCCGGAGATGACCCTGATCGATCTCCTGGACAAAGCCCAAGAGGCGCTGCCGAGCGGGATCTACACGTTGAAGCCGTTCGCTCGGTACTTGGAGAAAACATTCCGCGACAAGGGGCTGTCCGATTCGTTCGCGGAGTTGCGTCGCGAATTGTATGTTCCCGCGATCGATCTCGAAACGGGGGACAGCGTGATCTTCGGCGACGAGGGGTGGAAGGACGTGCCGATCTCCAAAGCTATCACCGCCTCCTCGGCCGTGCCGATCTATTTTTGCCCCGTGCGGATCGACGGGCGCGATTACATCGACGCCGGAATCGGCCGACTGACCTTCTTCGATCTGGCCGTCGCCAAACACATCGGTTTTATGGTCGTGATCAATCCGATGGTCCGGGTTCAGCCCCCGCGATCGTCTCGGCGTGCATCGGCGCACCCGTCGCACCAGGCCTCTCTGCGGGACAGAGGATTCCTGGCTATCGGCGAACAGGCTTCTCGTATCAACTTCGACGTGCGGTTTTCCCAAGCCCAGGAATTGTTCGAGCGCAGCCATCCCGACAAAGATCTGTTGGTCATGACCCCGACCTCTCACGACGCGCTCTTGTTCGAACGAAGCTTTTTGACCTACCAGGACCGGATGCTGTTGCTCGGCGCCGGGTATCGGTCGGTCGTGACGTTGGTAAGAGAGCGGGGCGACGAGCTGGTGGCACAATTCGCCCGTCACGGGATTACCTTGTCCCTCGCTCGATTCGACACACTGGTGAAGCAGCGCATGACGCAGCTCGGTCGGAGCGAGGCCGCCGTCGGTATGCCGCCGCATCCGACCGGCATTGCTCCCGTCAATGTCGGATCCGCGCGGACCGCTTGGTGCAAGGCCGATCCGCGATCCGGGAACGGATGACGAGGCGGAAGGGGGCCGCCACGGTGAATACCCTTCAGGTCGGTTCCGTCGGTTGGAGGATGAGGAATGTGGCCGGCGTGGTATGATCGGCGTTGGGTGAGGCCGGCATGACGGAAATTGCCAGTTATCTTGAAGCGGTCAAAGAACGATACGGATTGAGCAGCGATTACGCGCTTGCCGAGAAGCTCGGAATCGCCCAGCCCGAAGCGAATCTCATGCGCCGGGGGCTCAAAGTTCCGAAGCCGGAGGTCTGCATCACGATCGCCAAGCTGCTGGACAAGAATCCGGTGGAGTTGCTGCTGGTGGCCCAGAAGGACAAGGCGCCGGCGGCGGCCAAGGAATACTGGAATTTGGCCCTGACCGCCGTGGACGTGATGCTGCACGTCCCGAAGACCCCCCGGTATCTGCCGAAGAAGGTGGAAGCCATCGGGCGCGAGCTGCGCCAACTCGAATCCCAGACGTTGGTCTATGAAGGGGCGGCCGCCAACGCCGAAGCCGTCCGGCTGATGGAAACCGCCGAGCGGTCGGTGGATGCCATCATGGAGCGGTGGAACATTTGGAAGAAAGGCGAGGCGCTCTATCCCAGCTATCTCCTGGCCAACCAGGCCGCTGTGCGCCGCAACGTCACGATCCGCCGGTTGCTGATTCTCACCAAGGACCAGATGCAACGGGCTTCCCTGGTGGCGGACGCGATCGCGGTCATGGACGACCAACATCGGGCCGGCATCAAGATTTATTACGCCTTTCGCGAGGAGCTTGACCGGTCGCCGATGTTTCAGCGGCTCGAAGAGGATTATAGGAAACAAGGCGCCGCGCAGGATATCAATGCGGCCCTGTTCGACGGCGAAATCCTGATTTTCTCGCAGACCTACGGGCAAGTTCCGCTCGGCATGGTCGGCAAACCGACGCCGATCACGATGATCAGCAAGCTCCAGATCACCTGGAAGCCGGACCTCATCCGGGACCTCGATCCTGCGCCGCTGTTCGACATGACGCGCTACGTGTTCGAATACCAAGGGGCGAAGGCATTCAAAGCGCAGTTGGCGCGATTCAAGAAGGCTGTCGCATGAAGTTCCCATCCGAGCCATTCAAGATCAAAGTCGTCGAACCGATCCGCCGAACCACGCGCGAAGAGCGGGACCGCCTGTTGCGCGAGGCCGGCTATAACCTCTTCAAGGTGCCCGCTGAAAGTGTGTATGTCGATCTGCTCACCGACAGCGGCACCTCGGCCATGAGCGACAATCAATGGGCGGGCCTGATGCTGGGCGACGAATCCTACGCCGGCAGCCGGAATTTCTATCATTTCGAAGAGACCGTGAAGTCCATTTTCGGCTACCGGTACGTGATCCCCACCCATCAGGGCCGCATGGCCGAAAATCTGTTGTTCTCGACGGTGGTCAAGCCCGGCATGTGCGTCCCCAACAACATCCATTTCGACACCACCCGCGCGAACGTCGAGCATCAGGGGGCCGAAGCGCTCGATGTGGTTGTCAAGGAAGCCTACGATCCGCACTGTGACATGCCGTTCAAAGGCAACATGGATCTGGTGCGGCTGGAAGATGCGATCAATCGAGTGGGGCGCAACCGCATCCCGCTCGTGATGATCACCATCACCAACAACAGCGGGGGCGGTCAGCCGGTGTCGATGGCCAACATCCGCGCAACGAGCGAGCTGTGCCGGCGCTACGGCATCCCGTTGTTCTTCGACGCCTGTCGCTTCGCGGAAAACTGTTTCTTCATCAAGGAACGGGAGCCGGGATATCAGACCAAGTCGATCGCGGACATCGCACGCGAACTCTTCAGCTACGGGGACGGATGTACGATGTCTGCCAAGAAGGACGGGCTGGTGAACATCGGCGGGTTTCTCAGCCTGAACAATGCGGAGTGGGTCCAGGGCATCACGAACAGGTTGATCCTGGTCGAGGGCTTTCCGACTTACGGCGGATTGGCCGGTCGTGATCTCGAGGCGATGGCCAGAGGGTTGAAAGAGGTGCTGGACGAAGAGTATTTGGAATTCCGGATTGGCCAAGTGCGGTATCTAGGGGAGCTGCTCGAACAGGGCGGCGTGCCGATTTTGAAGCCGGTGGGCGGGCATGCTGTCTACCTCAACGCCAAGGAATTCCTGCCGCACATTCCGCAATCGCAATTTCCCGCTCAGGCGTTGTGCGTGGCGCTCTATCGGGAATTCGGCATCCGCGGCGTCGAAATCGGTACGGTGATGTTTGGAAAGAAAGATCCGTCCACCGGCCGAACGATCCATCCCGAGTTGGAGATGGTCCGCCTCGCCATCCCGCGGCGCGTCTACACCAACATGCAGATCACGTATGTCGCGGAGTCCATCATTGAACTGTTCCGCACGCGCGAGGCCATCCACGGCCTCGCCATGACCTACGAAGCTCCGGTGCTTCGCCACTTCACCGCCCGGTTTGAAGAACTGCCGGCCTGAACGCCCATGCGGGGCTATTCGAAGGTGGGTAAGTCCTCGCGCCGACGATGTTGCAACGAAACTGTCAGAGCCCGGTCGGCACATCAATCTCGTACAGAGCCTCATGACATCGTGGATCGAGATAGTACGGCACGTAGAGCGGGCTGCCGTTCGTCTGTTTGCCCGGACCAGCCGTCGGTTCGGGCTTGAAGCCATCCGCCGTGGCGTCATGAAGCCGGGGTTCGACTGAGTCGGTGAGATGAGACATTGGCGTCGCCGTCGCTGGTCTGGCAAACAAGAAAAGCGCCACCGGTAACGGTGGCGCTCGGGGTCGGATAGACGCCCGCCTCACTTGCACTCTTCGATGAGGATCCGACGCGGCTTGGCTTCCTCCTTCTTGGGGAAGGTGACGGTGAGAATCCCTTCCTTATAGGAGGCCTTGGCCTGTGAATGGTCCACGTAGGACGGGATCACAAAGGTTCGAGCGAAGGAGCCCTCCGCGATTTCGTGAACGAGCCATGAAGCTTGACCCGCTTCCGGGGCAGGGCCCTTCCGCTCACCTTTGACGGTGAGCATCCCATCCTCAACGAGGATGTCAAGATCCTTCGCATCCATGCCAGGGAGGACGGCCTGGACATAGAAGGCATGGTCATCCTCGTACACGTTGCAGGACGGGATCCAGGCACTCACCCGCGACGTCACCCCGCGGACCGCCTCTTCGAACAGCCGATCGATCTGGCTTTCGAAGGGAAGCCGCATCAGGTTCGACACATACGGGACCAGCGTCATAGCGTTATCCCTCCTTTCTCGCGTGGAGATTTGGAATCGGCGAGGTGGATCGAAACGGGAGGGATTCCCGGCGACAAGGAAGCAACGGATACGCGATGTCGCCGGTGATAGGCGGAGCAGTGCTCACCGCTCCGATCCAGCTCGCCAAATTCCGCTTTTCAACATAATCACGCCCAGCGACCGGTCAAGAGCGTGCTCGGCACGAGCGTGAACCTTGTATTAAGCAAGTTAAGATCAAGCCGGGGAACCGGGTTCTTGACCGTCTGGTGAAGCCTGCTTACCTACAAAACCATATAAGAAGAACTCCACAACCAACCGCCTCCAGCCGGTGTGTGCCGGCGTGTCGCTGCCGGGAGAATGACGGGCGGACACGGGGATGGGGAGGGGAGGTATGCAGGCGAGACTGGTGAACGAGTTCCGCCGGATCGTCGTCTTCCTGGGTCTTGGGCTGGCGGTCCAGACGTGTGTCTTGTTGTCCGAGCCGGCCGGAGGCGCTGGGACGGCCGGCGCCGTCGAGACGGCCGGAGCGGCCATCAACGAAGCGTTCATCGACGCAGCCGCTCGGGCCAAGGCGGCGGTGGTCAACATCTCTTCGACCTTCAAGCCGGTGACTCGCAGTGGACCGTTCGGAGATCCCTACTCGCGCCGGTTTTTCGGCGAAGAGTTCGAGCGGGGTTTCCCGCCGCCGGAACAAGGGCAGGGCTCAGGCGTGATCGTCAGCCCGGACGGCTACATTGTCACCAACAGCCATGTGGTGCAGGACGCTGCGGAAGTGCAGGTCCTGCTGGCCGACAAGCGCACCTTCAGGGCGAAAGTCGTCGGCACCGACGCCCGTACGGACATCGCCGTCATCAAGATCGATGCCACACATCTGCCGACGTTGCCCTGGGGAGATTCTAGCCGCTTGCGGGTCGGGGAAGTCGTGCTGGCCGTGGGGAATCCGTTCGGTCTGAACGAGACTGTCACTATGGGCATCATCAGCGCGGTGGGACGGGCGAATGTCGGCATCGTCGATTACGAGGATTTCATTCAGACCGACGCCGCGATTAACCCGGGCAATTCCGGCGGGGCGCTGGTCAACCTCAAGGGAGAGCTGATCGGGATCAACACCGCGATCTTTTCCCCCACTGGCGGATTCATGGGCATTGGGTTCGCGATCCCCAGTAACATGGCCAGGAGCGTCATGACCAGCTTGCTGGAGCACGGCCGGGTGATCCGCGGGTGGATGGGACTGGGGGTTCAGGAGTTGACGCCGGAGTTGGCCCGCGCATTCGGTCTGTCGGAGACGGCAAAAGGCGCGCTGGTGTCTGATATTCTGGAAGACGGCCCCGCCGCCAAGGCGAAGCTTCAACGCGGCGACGTGATTACGGCTTATAACGGAACGCCGGTCAAGGACGCCACGCACCTGCGCATGCTGGTCGCTGAGACCAAACCGGGAACGACCGTGACGCTTTCCATCCTGCGCGGGAACCGGGCACAGGCGATCCCGGTCACCGTTGCCGAGATGCCGGCCGAGCCAGTCGCTCGGCAGGGTCCCGAAAAAGAACAAGTCGAACATCCGCTGGAAGGCGTTGCGGTAGACGAAGTACCGCCGACCATGCGTGGGCGATCGGGACGGAAAGAAGCTGGCGTGTTGGTCGTCGATGTGGAACCGGGCAGCCCGGCGGATCGGGCTGGCCTGCGTCCGGGAGATATTATTCGGGAGATCGACCGCAAACCGATCAAGTCTCTCCGCGACTTCGAGCGGCTGAGCAACGAGCTTGCGCCAGGCAAGCGCGTCCTCCTGCTGGTGAAACGCGACGGCGCGACCGTGTTCCTGTCCATTGTGCCGTGACGCGGCCGGTTTTAACCCGCTAACATCGTTGCAAAGCGGAGGCAGCGGCGGGTCAGCAGATGACCCCGTGGCTGGGGCCGCGGCACGGTTACGAGCAGGTCAACACTTCGCGCACTTTGCGCGCCAGGATGGCGGGCGTAAAGGGCTTCTGCAGAAAGTTGACGCCCGCCGAGAACACGCCGCAAGACCCCAGGACCTCGTCTGCGTAAGCCGACATGTACAGTGTCTTCATGTCCGGCCGAAGCGCTTTGAGCTGCTGAGCGAGCTCGGGGCCGTTCATCCCGGGCATGATCACATCGCTCAGCAGGAGATGGAGCGGGCCTTGATACGCTTTGACGAGTTGCATCGCCTGACGGCCGTTGGCGGCTTCGAGCACCCGATAGCCATGTCCGCTCAATGCTTCGCGTGCCAGAGTTCTCACCATCGCTTCGTCTTCCACGAGAAGGATGATCTCGGTCCCGCCGCTCGACGCCGCAAGCGGCATCGCCGGTGGCGCTTCCTCTCCTGCATTGCTGAACTGCGGGAGATAGATATGGAATGTCGTCCCACGGCCGCGCGCACTCTCCACCGCAATGTAGCCTCCGCTTTGCTTGACGATTCCGAACACGGTCGAGAGTCCTAGGCCGGTGCCCTTTGCCGGCCCCTTGGTCGTAAAAAAGGGCTCGAAGATACGGGCTTGGGTCTCGGTATCCATTCCGATTCCGGTGTCTTGGACGGACAGCAGGACATGCGGGCCGACCTCGCTCCCGGGATGACCGTGGGCGAACGCGGCGTCCAGATCGACGGTGCGAGTCGCGATGGTGAGGACGCCGCGCTCAGGCATCGCGTCCCGAGCATTGAGGATGAGGTTCATGATGACTTGGTTCAATTGCGCGGGATCCATGAAGACATGCGCGGGGCCGGCGGTGAGATCCAGGCGTAACTCGATATGTTCCCCGATCACCCGCCGGAGCATCTCGGCCATCTCGGTGACCACGTGGTTCAGTTCGACGATGACAGGTTTAAGGGTCTGTTGCCTGCCGAAGGCGAGGAGCCTCCGGGTCAACGTCGCAGCTCGCTCCCCTGCGAGGCGGATCTGGGCGATTTTGGCTCGGCGAGGATCGTCTTGCCTCAACTCGGCCTGGAGGTCGTCGGAGTACCCATTGATGACCGTGAGCAGATTATTAAAGTCATGCGCGATTCCCCCGGCCAACTGGCCGATGCTTTCCAACTTCTGCATGTGGCGCAGTTGGGCTTCCAACGCCGCCTCCCGTTGGTGGCGGCGGTAGCAATCGTAGAGGGCCCCGACAGCCTGAGTCAGCAATGCAAGCTGGGCCACTTCGGTTCCGGTGTATCCGCCCGGCCGATTCGCCACGCCGATCAGCCCCACGACCTCCGCACCCCGCAACGTGGGGACACCGAGGAAATGCCGGAGTGGCGGATGCCCGGGTGGAAGCCCGCCAGCCCGCGGATCCGTCGGCGGATCATTCGCCAGCACGGGCTGGCCGCTGGTGATGGCTCGGCCGAACAAATTCTCGAAGCGAGTGAACTCCAGATACCCGACTTCCTGATACGTGCGGAGAGCCGTCTCGTAGAACTCTCGATTGATGGCCTGATCCCAGACGATCCCTTCGTGCGCCAGGATCCGTAAAACCGGCCCCTCGACGACGACCCCGATGAATCCGTACTCGCTCGCGGTTTGGTCCAATACCGCTCGCAAGAGGCGGGCGCTCGCCTCTCGCCAGTTCCCGCTGCCGAGAAACGCCAGCAGCGTCGTATGGATCGTCTCCAGTTGCGAGGCTTTCCCCCGCAGGGCTTCCTCTGCTTGGCGGTGCCGCGCTTCGCGTTGTTCGAGTTGATGACAACGTTCACGAAGGCGTGTCAGCTCCTCGATCAGACCTTCCTTGGTTAGTTCGTCATCCGTCATCGCCTCCCCCATCGGATGCCGCCAATGGCGGCTTGGTTGAACGCAAACGCCGATTCTTGGCCAACGGATTCTCTTAGCGTCCGGTAGGATAAGGCAAATGTTCCCAGAAATCGATCACCTCGTTTGGGGAAGAGTGCGCGGGATGTGACACGGAGAAGGTCGTCCTTTTGGACAGCCCGGCCTTCGACAACCGGTCAACGGACACCGGTATGGCGGGCTGCCGAAAGTTCGGTGGAAAACGGCGGGTGAAGCTCACCCGCTCGTCAAATCGAGAAATCGAGGCCGAAGGAAGGCCAGTTGCGTTACGGCCGGCACCCGCCTTTTCCGTGATTGGCCTCCGAAGGCTCCTCCCACTTCTCCGGCAGGCAAATCGCTCGGGCGATCGCATAATAGGTCAACAGTCGAACCCGCTGACCGGGATGTTCGACGGGGTGCGCCCACCAGGCGGATCCGCGAAAGACCACGTTCCCTGAGTCTGTGCCCATCGCTTTAACGGTGACGCGCTCATCATGGAGCACCGCGGCTCGGTTCCCGGTGGTCTCCGCGGGAACGAGGAGATCGGCAGTCTCGACCACCACGACATGATCGGCGCCGGCGTCCTTGCCCAGTTGGAGCAGTTCAACCCGTTGCTCGTCAAGTGAGCGAATGCGCTGCGCCCGCTCCCGCAAGTTGGCAGGGAGGGTCTCACGCGCCAGAATCGTAAAGCCCGCCTCCCGGAGGATCTCCTTGGTCGTCTCCACCGCCGTCGTCGTGGCCGGGGTGGAGGAGTTCCCCCACACGAGGACCCGGGTTAGCGGTTTCTCCGGTGGTTAGAACTCGCCCGTGGTCTGGGGGTAGACAAGATGCTCAGCGAAGGCGGGCAGTGAGATAGGGAACGTGCCCGCCGAGAGGCACAGGACCGCCGCAACGATCGCCACTCGAGCCAGCATCCTCCCGTTCTTGCGGAACACCGACCCCGCGCGGTGGACTGAACTGACGAAGCCGACGTGGATACAGAAAATGATCATCAGCCTGATGGTCCTTTGGGGGGATCTTCGTGCTCTGCTGCGACGCCGTTGCCCGAGAAAGCGATGCGGGATTGCCAAGTTCAAGAGATTCAGAGGCTCTTCTGAAGCTCGATTCGGACCTGATTGGCCAGATTGAGATCAGCCAAAGCTTGCTGGAGGTCGGATGCCAGTGTGCTGGCTGTGGTGTCATCGACTTCGACGGAGCAATCCAATCCGAGGCGAAGGTCGGACCCAGAGCGAAGCTTGGGAATCAGCTTTGTGCCCAAGCGGTTCCAGAGTTCCGGTGGGACCGTTCCTGTGATGCGAAGACAAACCTTTGCCGTACCCGCTGCAAGGGCTTCGGTCGGCGTCGAAACCACGGCAAGCGGCAGAGTCACCGTGGGTGGCTCGGCAGGGAGGGGCGGCGCGGGTGGCGCTTTCAGTGCACGGGCCCGTTCCTTGAGCAGGAGGTAGACGTCGGCGTCGAAGGCGACCTCGTCCACCGGGAGCAATTCCGAGAACCAGACCCGGGAGAATCCGCCGCCCGGCTGCGCCCCCGAAGCCAGCCCAAACTCACCGCGCGAGACAAACTCCGGGATTCTGTTTCTCAGGTATGCCTCAGGGTCTACCAGCCGATCCAATGATCCGTTCAAGAACGCCTGTCGGAGACTGGACAGCGGCCACGCGCCGGTCTCCCGAAACGCCGGCGGCCACTTGCACTCCAGGTAGCCGGCCCCCGGCGATTCGTTGAGTAAGGCGTGAGACTTCAGCGCCGTGAGCACTCTGCCGCACAGTGTCTCGGCATGGCTGGCATGCCCGGCACCAAGATCGATGACCGTGAGCCCATCCGATTCGTTGTGATCCGCCAGCACAACATAGCGATAGCTGGCCCATACCTCGTCCCTGGCACTTTCTTCCGCCTCGCGCACCTTGGCTCCCACGTCCGCCCGGTCGGCCCGGTCGTACTCGCCGGCCAGCGTGCCGTCGGCCAGGTCCTTTTCCACGCGCTTCCAGGCCAGCCAGATCTCCAGCTTATCCTTGAGATCGCGTCCCGGCTTTCGGACGCACCACATCAACGCCCCTGGGTACAGTCGTGGTGACTTGCCCCGCTGTTTGGTCCATTCAGCGAGCGTGTGACGAAGGCTGCCGTTGTCATCCCATTCCAACCAAGGATCAAGAACGACGAGCGTAAGCCGAGGTGTGTCTTGAACGGCCGTGCCGTCTTCAGGGAAAGCGACCAGTGGGATGGTCGCTCCACGCTCGAACTCTTTCCTCACGACCATCAAGGCGGCGTTGCGCACCTCCTCGTCATCCAGCGAAGCCCGCCTGTCACTGACGACTTTTTTCAGCGTGGGTTTGAAACCGAACCGGAACCCATCGTGACCGACCTTTCGGATGAAGTAGCCCTTCGCCTCAAACGCCATCGCCGCGTTATCGATCGAGGTGGTCTCAATTTCTGGTTCGCCCAGCGCGAAGCGAAGCTCAGGCAGATGGGCGGCCTTGTCCCCTTGCCCTCCGGAAGACTCAAACAGGATCGTGGTGCCGACGCGACGATGGATATCCCGAAGGGGGCCTTTCGTATCCACATCAAGTGCCCGTGCATGGCTATGTTCGTCGGTCAGATCGGTTTGAATCGCGCCCAGCAGCCGAGGCTCGCCCAACTGGCCTAGAATCACCGCGCGAAACTCCGGGACTTCGAGGGGCGCGGAGCCGAGCGTGATCAGCGGCTCCCGCCGTGCCCGCTGATAGCCATCCCGGTACGCCCAAGAGATCCACTGGGCGAGCATGGCAAGGGTCCCGCGTGTTTGCTGATACTGGAGCAGTGCCTGCCATTTCCGTTGGAACACGGAAAGCGTCGCCGGATGGAACGGGTAGCAGGCTTCGAATCGACTCCGGAGAAAGTCGCGTGATGTGGCGTCCGTGGTCACCGTATCGACCGCCGTCCACTCCGGGGGCAGTTGCGCGCGGCGCTCAAAACACCAATCGGCATAGACCTTCGCGACAGCCTTCCGAACCTTCTGAGGCCCAAGATCCTCAAAGAGCCTCCGCCGGACCACCTCGCTGATTTCGCTCTCGTCGTTGGCGAAGAGATCCTTGGCCACGCGCTTCACAACCTTCGTAATTTTGTCCTGCCACTGCAGGTCCCAGTCCGTCATCTCGACTTGGCTGCGGGGCAAGCTGATCATCGCCGCACTGTGCGTGGTACCGGTCAGCGCCACCGTCAGGTTTTGGATAAACGCATGGAAGCCCTCAGCCATGCCGCGATGGCGATTTAAGAAGTTCAGGACCTCATCAAACAGGATGAGAACGCTCCCGCCGGCGGCCTGAATCACGCGGTTGATCGTGTCAGTCCCAGGGGGCGTGGTCCTGGCCGTGGGGCCAAGCGCCGTGACGCCGGCATCTCCAGCCAGTTGGCGAGCCAGATCAATCCAGGGCGTTTCGCGGCCTTCTTGGGGGTCCCAGGCGTTGCCGACAAAGACCGCGACCTTCGCCGTCGGGATGTCGGAGAGACCGGCCCCTTGGACCAACTCCTTTACTCCATCATGGGTGGCCACTGTCTGGGCATGTT
Source organism: Nitrospira calida (assembly GCF_976986435.1). Classification (NCBI taxonomy): domain Bacteria; kingdom Pseudomonadati; phylum Nitrospirota; class Nitrospiria; order Nitrospirales; family Nitrospiraceae; genus Nitrospira; species Nitrospira calida. Next base: position 3,276,708 of record NZ_OZ335950.1, on the reverse strand, counting down.
CCACGAGGTGGTACAGCGAGGCGAGGGTGTGCGTCTTCCCGCCGCCGAATTGGGTCACGAGAGTCAGGACCGGGGCGGCGTTCTCGGTCTTGCCCGACAACCGGCGCAGCACCATCCCGGCATGGTCTCGAAGGGCGCGGGTGAAGCAGGTGCGGTTAAAAAACTGGACGGGGTCCCGATAATCAATGGGCGCGGTGCCCGCGACCACCTGCTCAAGCGCGATGGCAAATTCGTCGGGATTGAACGACCGTCCCTCGCGCACTTCGGGACGCGGCGTGACGACTCTGTACCAAGGGTCCACGGCCATCAGTTGTTCTCCCGAAACGCCTCCGGCGGCAACAGTGCCCGCACGGTCTCACGAACACGTCGCGCCATGACGACGGCCTGCTCTGCCTCAGAGCCGATCGATCGGATCCCAATCGCCTGGATAGCGCGCTTCGATGGTATAGCGATTCAAGGGCTGCACATCCTGTGGGCCCGCACCTCGGAACCCGGCATCCAGCGCCAGATTAAGCAAGACGACGAGATCATGAGATCGCGGAACATCGAGCTGTTTGAAGGCGAGCCAGCCCTTCAGATACTTCTCCACGCATTGCTGTGCGTGAAAACACACGGTGTCGAACGGGCAGTCCTCATCACGGATGGTGAGGGTATGCTCCGCGTTGCACAGATCGTGCTCCGCTTTCTCAACCCACTGCCGAACCTGTCGGACCACATCATGCGGCTCGGTCATAGAGAATCAGCCCTTCGAGCGCCGCAGGCCGTAAGACCGACCCAACCTGATGCCGAGCCCGATCAAATTCCTCCGGAGTAACGACAAGAAGATCCAATGGAATCCTTCTGTCCGCGAGCGCACCGTCGATTTCGGTAGCCTTTCGCCGTTTGGACCCCTCCACCGGCATCACGATCAACAGATCCACATCGCTATCCGGCCCCGCCTGGCCCCGCGCGTGCGAGCCGAACAGAATGATCTTCTCCGGGTTGAACTGGGACACAATGCGTCGGACCATTTCCGCAATGGCATCTTGAACAGTTGTTGTGTTCAATCCTGTAGCAGCCATCGCCACCTCCGTGGCTGACGAGAGCGGGCCTCTATCTTGGCACAGCCAATAACATCGCGTCGAGCAGGCGCTTTTCTTCGCTGTCTGTCGGATACAAGGCCGAGAGGGCGTTGGCCAAGCGCAGGAAGTCCGGGCCGCGCTCCTGCTCGGCTTTCAGCAAGGCTCGGAGCGCATTGGCGCGGCCGGCGGCCTGGAGCAACATCGCCGCATGGACTCGATCCAGTGTCGTGGCCTCGCGGCGAGCCGTCAAGGCCTCCTCGGTCGCTTCGGTGACAGTGCTGCGCCGACCCCTCCGGCCTGACCCGCGTCCCCGCCGCGGACGGCTACCTTCAGCCTCCGCATCCTCCAAGAAACTGAACACCTGCTGTGGGTTGCGACGCGCAGCCCGCTCGATCTGCGTCGCAGCGACCGCCAGGCCGGCCTCGCCGAAGAGCTGTTCCGCCCGCTCGCTCACGGGCAGGAGACGCACGATCCCTTTCTCCGTCTCGATGATCCGGCCCTCCCACTGGTCCAGATGAATCCCCAGCGGCTGGGCGAACCGGCGGACCACGTCGAAGATCAAGGTGGAGCCGCCCTTGGGTTTGGGGGGCGGCTCTTCATCCGACTGATCCGTCAGATCCGACGGATCGGACTGATCCGTCGGATCAGACGGATCAGCCGAAGAGCCAGCCGTGCTCTGCAACGTCCACAGAAACAGCGCCGTGAGCCGCGCGTCTTCCTCGAGGGCGCCGGCCGCCCCGTTGCGGGCTTTGGCTTCAGCGGTGCCCAGCACTTGCTCCAGCGCCAGACGGCCGACGGTCTCCCAGACATAGGCGAGAAAGCCCCGCTGGTAGGGTTCGCTTGCCGTTGGATCGCCACTGAGGGGGATCTCGCGGCCTTCGGCATCCTCGACCTTGGAGTAGCGGCTGTAGATTTCCATCGCCGGGCCGATACAGGCAAAGACCAGATCGGCCCCCCCGCACGCCTTCGGGTTGCAACCGCTCGATCCAGTCGCCGACGCGGACAGGCAATTCGCGGTACACCTCATCCCAATCGCCGATTCCAGCACCGTCGGGCCGTGGCCGGCAAACCAGGTGGACGCTGGTCGCAAGCGCGGCGGAATCACGGGCCCGGAGACGCGAGGCCATCTCCGTCGCAATGGGCCACGAGCCGGTGATCGTCCAGCCGCCTTTGATCATGCCGGACAGCAGCGCCTCCCAGTCCTCCGTCGTCTTGTGGGCGAAGACCACGGAACCCACGCCATCGCCGCGCAGCACCCGCCGGCCTTCGGCGAAGGCGCGGGCCATGGCATCTTCGTAGAAGGCCTTGTCCTTGGGCCGACCGTCCTCGGTTGCGGAACGCTCGTTCTGCACCGCCTCGCGCGCCTTTGGCACAAGCTGGTTCGTGGGATCGAACGGATCGCGCAACAGCGGATGGCCCGGCAGCGCCCGCTTGAGCCAGACAAAGAAAAAGTCCGACAGGTCGGCATAGGGCACCGTATCATAGTAGGGCGGGTCGGTGAACCAGACCGTGGCCGTGTCGTCGGGCAACGGGTGCTCTGTGGCGTCGGCGAGTTGGACTTGGCCCGCTCCGGAGGAGAAACTCACACATTGGGCGCCATCGTTCGTATTCTCCACGCTGACAATGAAGCTGCCACTGGCCTGAGCAGAGGGGACTCCTTCGGCGAAGTCCCAAGCGATCGGTAAGGCTTGCCTTCCAAAAACGTGTCGGGGGCATTCCGCAATTGGTTCCCAAGCGCAAATGGAATTGGCCAACTCGGAAAGTTTAGACAGCGAAAGCGCCAGCCCCTCCCGCACCGCTGGCGGTACCGTAGGGGACAGTTCCCGCACCAGCCGCGCCAGCGTCACTAGCCCCACCTTCTGCCGGGCCGTGAAGAGGTCACCCCAGTGGAGCATGCCGTAGCGCTGCACGCGGAAACCCAATGTGCCGATTGGTGGCAACGGCTCACCCGGCACGGGGCTGAGCGGAGATGATCCGTCTGATCGGTCCGATCCGACAGATCCGTCCCATCGCCTCACGATCGCGGCCAGCCGCTGCTGGGCCTTCCACACCGCCTCGTAGTCGCGGTCGGTGGGCAGGCGATACCGTCGCCCTGGTTCGCCCGGCCGGAGCGTCACCACCGCCAAGAGCCGCGCGCCGCCGATTCTTCTTGTGTGATCGGTCTGATCTGTCCGATCCGACGGATCAGCAAAGACCACCTCCGCCCCGCCGCGCTGCGCGGCAAGCTGCGCGCGCACCCGCTCCGGCGCGAGCGCCGCGCCGCAACAGAGGCAGGTGGCCCGGGCGCGGCTCACCGTGCCCGGGGGCACGTCGTTGTCGCTCTTGGGCTCGAAGATTTCAAATCGGACCGATCGGACGGATCTGTCGGATCGACCGATCCGTCTGAAACCACGACCCGCAGCGCCCGCTTGCGATTGGCCTTCTTGCACAGCCAGAACGACCGGACCAACGGAATCTCCGCCCCGCAACCGGACGATTCGCAGCGCACCGTTCTGGCCCACAGATAAGCGATGGGCCGCGCGCCGTCTGGGTCCGGCGGATACAACTCGGCCAGCTCCTTTTCGGCCGCTGCTTTGATCTCCGCGCCCACACGCCGCAGTTCGTCGGCCAATGCCGGTCCATGGCGCGGGATGTCTTCCAAGAGGACTTTCAGAATGAGGCAGGCCACCGGGTTCAAATCGCTGGCAAAGGCCTCGCACCCCAGCCGCAACGCTTCGAGCGGAATCGAGCCGCCCCCGGCAAAGGGGTCCACAACCAGCGGCGCTTCTTCGCCGTGAGCCGCCTTGACCAGCCCACGAGAGACTTCAAGATAAGTGCGATCGGAAGAGAGGTCCCAATTGGCGAAGTCGCCGATGAACTTCAAGAGCGCCTGCCGAAGGTCCTCATCCTTCGGCTTGATCGTTCCGACGACGCGCGGCAACAGGTCGCACGCCTGCTTTTTGAATTCAGCAGGGCAGCGTTCGTCACAGGGATCCGGCAAAAGCAGCGCGAGCAACATCGCTCGACAGGCCGCGAGCGGCCGCCTGGCCCACCACAGATGGAGCGTGGACGGATGCCCGTGCCGAATGGACTTCTCCCGCGCTGCATGTTTGGAAACAGTCGCAATGGGAAAGTCGACTTCCGCCAGCCGTTTGCATTCTTTGGGGATCATAGAGGCACCACCCCCTTGCAAGTTGGGTAAGCCGAGCACCCCCAGAAGTGATGGCCGGCGTTTTTTCCGCTTTTGGCCGTGCGCAGCACCGTGGGCTTGCCGCACTGGGGGCAGGGGGGAATGCGATCGGTCGGATCGGACGGATCAGACTGATCCGACGGATCAATCCGATTCTTCTTCCCCCGAAAAGCCAGGCGGGCCGCGGCGAGCTGCTCGCTGTAGCCGCCCTGCTCGATGAACTGCTTCCCCAGCGCGGCAATTTGCTGGTCCAGCAGGTAATTGGCCTGATGGATCAGGCAAATGATGGCATTGGCCCGCACGGCCGGATCGTCGGCCTCAAACCAACGGGCATAGAGCGCCCAGCGCTCTTGATCCGACAGATCGGTCAGATCGGACCGATCCTCCTTAAACCGCTTTGGCACCTCCCGCACGGCCCGTGCTTCGGGCGAGTCGGGCGCCCACTGGACGAGATGCCGATGCCGCAAATAGTCTTCGAAGTCAAGGAGCAGTTCTTCTAGGCTGGCCCAGGCGGTGTTGAGCAGCCGCAGTTCGGTTTGGGAGGACGTGGCGGAAGCGCGACTGCCTTCCGCGATATTCTGCCGCCCCGAGCGCGCGGCCTGCACCATCTGGTCCACTAGACGGCTGCGCGAATCGAGAAATTTCTCGCAGAACCAGTAGGTCGCATCGTAGATGAGGGTGGCGGTCTGGAAGCTCGCGCTTGCGCGGTAGCCGCCCGACGGGCGGAGGCGCGTTGGAGATCGGTCTGATCTGACCGATCGGTCTGATCTGTCTGATCCGTCGGATCTCATGCTCCCCCTCCGTAGGGTTCTTGTTCCTCCCGCACTGTCATGGGCTGCGTCATCGCATCGATCGACAAGTAGTAATGATCCACTTTTTTCACCTCGTGCCAATCGAGCCGTGCCGGGTCTTTGATGGGCGCTTGCAGGCGCGGCTGGGTTTTGCAGTGGGTCACCACGTAGAGCCAATAACAGTCGCGGCGATCTTCGGCGATCCGCTTCTCGTTCGGGGTGAGGCAGACGGTCCCGCTTTCTCCAGCGATGCCCTTGACCTCGATGAGGCGCAACTCGCCTGACGTCGGATCGAGGCTCGTCAGGTCGTAGCCGAGATTTTTGTCATGCACATCCTCCACGGTCCGCCCCCGGGCGCGTTCATACTCGATAACCACCCGCATGGCGATGGCTTCCGTTTCCGAGTCGGGCCGCAGTTTCTGGACCTCCGGCGCATGGCGTTCCGGATGAGGGAGGACGAGGATGCTGGTGAGCCGCTCGACGTTTTGCAGCGTCAGTGAGCGTTGCCGTTCCAATTCCTCCCGTCGGCGCTCGCGTCGGGCCATCAAGGCGGCCTGGCGCTCTTCCGCCATCTTCAACCGCCCCGCGGCCCCTTCGACCCCGCGCTCGGCTTCTTCGCCAAACCGGCCGATCAGGCGATCTTCCTTCGCAATGAGCTCGGTGAGCGAGAGCTCGATATGGGCCTTGATGCGGTCCACCTCGGCCAGCCGCTCGGCGCGCACTTCTTCGAGGAACGGCGTGAGCACGCGCTGGTTGAGCCAGCCTCGGTCCTCCGGCTTGTGGGCGATCGCCGGCAGCGGGTCCGGCACCGGCGCAGGAGTCAAATTTCCGAGCACACTGGGCTCGTGCAGGCGTGGGAGATCGTCATCCGAAACTTCCACCGCGAACAGCCGCTCGTGGATGGTGTCGCCCAATCCGTCCACGACCTTGGCTCTGTAAAAATCTAGCCGTGCCGGGGCGTCATGATCGAGGGAGTAGAAACAGGCCCCGGTCGCCCAGGACTCCTGCGCCGCCGCCACCGCATGGCGGCGGAGCGCTTCGAACAGCGGATGGCCGGGCGTGATCCATTCCAGATTGTGGGTCTCGGCGACCGTGCGATCGGTGGACAGGCGTGGGTAGCGGTTGGCCAACGCCGGGAACCTCCAATCTCCAGCGGTTTCAAAGCGCCGGAGCGCAGCCGAGGTCGTACCAGGCTCAAACGTATGCGGCAACGACGGCACGGCTTTGAGCGTGAAGGGAATGGACGGAGCCACCTCTCGGATGAACCGCGCGATTGTCTCCGGCACGATGCGCCGCTCCTGCGCACGGGCGCGGCGCTCGATGAGCATGGTCAGATTGAGCTTCTTCGAGGCCAACCCTTCCAGCGCATGCTGGCAAATCTCGCGGAAGCGCTCTTCTTTGACATCGCGGAGCAGCCGATCTTCAAGGTCGGCGTCACCCAGGCGCCCCGCATAATAGTCCCGGAGCACGCGTTCAAGATGGGCGGCGGGCAGCACCTCGCCTACGACGTTGAAGACTGCGTCATCGTCGAGCGCGTTGCGGATCTCTTGGAGCTTGTCGAGCAGCTTCCGAAGGACGCGGCCTTCGATGGTGTTCGTGGCCACGAAGCTGAAAATGAGACAGTCATGAATCTGGCCGTAGCGATGGATGCGGCCCATCCGTTGTTCGAGCCGGTTGGGATTCCAGGGAATGTCGTAATTGAACAGGATGTGGCAGCACTGGAGATTGATGCCCTCGCCCGCCGCCTCCGTGGCGACGAGGACTTGGACGGCCCCGTCGTTGAACTGTTGTTCCGCGTACAACCGGCTCCCTGGTTCATCCCGCGAGCCGGGCTTCATGCCGCCGTGGATAAACCCGACGCGGAAGCCCCATTGCTTGAGGCGGGCGACCAGGTAATCCAGCGTGTCTTTGAATTCGGTGAAGAGCAGAAGCCGCTGGTCCTGCCGATCAAAGAACCCTTGCTCGTGCAGGACCTCCTTGAGGCGAGATAGCTTGGCCTCTCCGGCCGGTCGGCCGGGCACAGCTCCGGCGTCTTCTACCCGTTTGGCTTGCTCTGCCAACGCGCTGAGTTCGGCGATCTCATCCCGGACTTGCTGCGGGTCCGCCGCCAGCGTGACGGCCTCCAGGATTTCTTCCAGGCGTTCTCGCTCGCTCTCCTCCATTTCCTCCAGCTCCTCTGGCTCGGGGATCTCCGGAGGCACGAGCCTGGCTAACTGTTGCGCGCGCTTGAGCCCCTCTTCCAGTCGTCAGGCGCGGTTTTCCAACGACCGCCGTAATGAATAGGTGCTGGAGGCGAGCCGTCGCTGGTAGAGCGCCATCAGGAATCCCACTGCCCGGGCGCGCGGATCGTCCCCTTGGGCTGCCGCCTTATGGGATTGGGCTTTCACATAGGCGGTGACCGCGTGATAGAGCCAATCTTCGTCGCCATCGATCTTGAAGTCCACGGTGTGGGGGATCCGTTTGGTGAAAATTTTTCTGGCGATCCACTTGCCGTCCGGCTGCCGTTCCGGGAAATAGACCATGGCTTCCTTCGTGCGGCGAAGGTAGAAGGGGGCTGAACGACGGTCCATCGCCTCCCGAATGGACCGCACATCGGCATAGGCATCCTGGTCCAGGAGCTGGAGGAAGAGACTGAAATTCTCAGGGTCTCCCTTGTGCGGCGTGGCCGTGAGCAGGAGCAAATGGTCGCTCGTATCGCGCAGCAATTCGCCAAGCCGATACCGTTGGCTCTTATGTTCGCTGTCCGCGGCCGACATGCGATGGGCTTCATCCACGATGACCAGGTCCCAGTGGACCTGACGGAGCCCCGGCACCATTGTCGAGCGTTTGGCCAGGTCGAGCGACGTCAAGACCTGCTTGCGCTCCTGCCACTGGTTCATACCGAACTGCTCGCGAATGTCATCGCCTTTCAACACCACGAACTTCTCGTCGAACTTTTCCCTTAATTCGCGCTGCCATTGGAACGTCAGGTTGGCGGGGCACACGATCAGAATGCGCTCGGCGAGTCCCCGCAGCTTGAGCTCACGAATGAGCAACCCGGCCATGATGGTCTTGCCAGCGCTCGCATCATCGGCCAAAAGAAACCGGACGCGAGCCAGTTTCAGGAGATGGTCATAGACCGCTTCGAGCTGGTGGGGCAGCGGATCAACGCGGGAGATAGACAGGCCGAAATAGGGATCGAACTCATAGGCGATGCCGAGCGCGTAGGCTTGGAGACCCAGCCGGAGGTTCTGTCCGTCGCCGTCGTACCGGCGGATGGCATCGAGGATACGGAGGCCTTTGATGTCCGTCAGAGAGAGCGTGACGCTGCGGAAGCGCTGAGTCTGTGTGCCGCGAGCCCGACGGTCCATGTGGAGGAACCAGCGACGCGAACCGTCTCGACACGCATCGGCTCGTTGAAGAGCGATCCTATGAGGATTTGACCCTCTTCTAAAGGATCTGTCTCAGCCATGCAACCGGCCGAAGGCTCCCGCTCACGAGTTTTGTCGGCAGGGAATACGCCATTCCCTGTCAGAAATCAACCCGACTTGCGTAGGAGGAGCGACAGAGATGGAAGTATTGTAAGGGGATGCTGACACGCCAGATGGTCGGGCAGGATGGTTTCAGATATCTCAGTTCGGAAATCGGAGGGTTTGGAAGGCGGTTGGAGACTGAGCGGGCCGAGTCGCGGAAAAGATGTGGGATGGTTTTATAGAGACGGCTGGTGGCGCCAAGCGAGCGATAGCACTAGGCGGACCAGTGGATTGAGGACTCTATCCGGTCGCGTCAATCTCGATAAACCTCAAACGAGCGGGCGGCACGCGCAAGCGAGGTTTGGATGGAACCAGGGATACACGTAGCGTTTATCCCGTCAGCAAGAACAATCAGATAGCCTCCGGGTCGAAGAAGAGGCTTGAACGGGGAGAAGAGCCCTGGAGGGATTTTTCTGCCCGCGCTCATTACCGGAACACCGATGAAGAGCGGGCGGTTCGAGCAAGCTTGGTTTGGTGGGCCGTGCAGGGATCGAACCTGCGGCCCGCTGATTAAGAGTCAGCTGCTCTACCAGCTGAGCTAACGGCCCACCGCGAAACTCGCCGGTCGTTGGGAATGGTTGCCCTGTCGCCAAAAGCGACCACTAGGCCGTGGTCGACTCAACGGGGTATGGCGCGCCTGACAGGATTTGAACCTGTGGCCCCTAGCTCCGGAGGCTAGTGCTCTATCCACTGAGCTACAGGCGCACCCGCCGACGAAGTAGAGCCGAACTTATCACAGCGCTTCACACCCTGTCCAGGTGGGCGCGGAGAACCTCCGGTACTCGCTCGGGGAGAAATCCATAAGGCAGCAGCATTTCCTCCCCCGCGATCTGCCGCTCTCGGCGGACACGGTCCAGTTCGTCGGCTTCCTGCCGCGCCAGGAGTTCCTCTTCCAGGCGCAACGAGCGGGACAGGCGGATGAGCGGGACGGACGTCTGCACCGCGCAGGCCCCGTGAACCCTTCCCCGTTCTTCCACGGGAATGCCCATCATCCGGCAGGTGACCGGCCGGAACGGATAGACGCCGCAACCGCCGTCCGGTTGAAGCGCAGGACAGGGGATCTCGGCGAATTCGGTGGCCAGCTGATCGATCTCCGCATCGGGCCAGTCGTCGAGCCAAGGACGTTCGGCGAGGCGGGGATACCGGGATTCAATCGTGGCGACGTATCGGCGGGCGAGGTCTTGAATCGTATCCCGGCGCACAGGCTCCATTAGCCCCAGCCCCCGCTGTAATTCCACAATGTCCAACACGGTGACGGGGAACGGGCCGAAGCAACACTGGTAACACCCTTTGCGGCAAGGAAGCTGGCCAAGGAGGGCGGCTCGCGCTCGATCGAACCACCGGTCGGCGAGGACCGGAAGGCGGCTCTGCGGCCTCTGTGACACAAGTATGACTGGAAGACCGATTGTGGTCAGACCATGTCGATCTCGGACGAGATCTCGTCCTGCAGTTCGACGATCAGCTCGCCTTTCGGCGAAAAGAATCCCTTCCCATCCATCTGGACGATCCCGTTGCAATGCTCTTGGAAAAACTCCAGGATCCAGCCGTTGAAATCGTACCCGTCTTCCGTCACATCGTCCTTCACCAATCGCGTGGTGGCGATGAACCGAGCCCGTCGCACATGCTCTCGCACGAGGTCGGCTTCAATGTCGTCGTAAACCGACAACCGTTCGAGAAATTGTTTCTGCTCCTGTTCAAACGCCTCTTTATAGGTCCCCCGGTCCCGCAGGCAAAAGAGTTGGATCGGTTTACGATCACGGTTGTATCCCAGGGAGATATGGACCCAGGCCCATTCTTCGAGCGCCGCGGGATCCATTTTGGGAATCAAGGGAACTTGGCCGCGCGATTTGAGAAAATCCAGCAGCAGTTTGAGCGGGGGGGCATTCTCACGACCGCAGAAGACCCTGCAATAAATGTATGATTCTCCCTTCGCCCCCTCTTCCGCTTGCGGGGAGGTCGGCAGAATCGGTAGTTCTTTGCCCATGAGGACCTCGTGCTCGTGAAATGGAATGATTTCGAGTTCTTGCAAACTGGCTGTAACTCTACTCTCACATCGGTTGCCAATCAAGAGTGCGTGAGTATGCTTTTTGCCATGCCAGATGCGCGTTTTTCCGGTTGACAGCCTCCAGGGCTTTGGCTACACTCTGCGCCGGTTTGCGCGCCCTTCACAGGCTGCGACAAAGTTCCTACACAATAGACCTGGAATACGGGCAGTTCCAGATCGCCGCCGCCACTTACTATTCACCATATGAGATATGAAGGAGGTACGTATGGCCAAATCGATGACGAAGTCCCAGATCGCCGATCACCTGGCGGGGAAGGTCGGGATCACCAAGAAGGCCGCCGTCCAGATGCTGGATGAGCTCGCTGCACTCGCATACAAGGAGGCGAAGAACACCTTCACCGTTCCCGGGATCGGCAAGCTGGTGTTATCGAATCGGAAGGCGCGCATGGGGCGTAACCCTCAGACCGGCGAGCCGATCAAGATTCCCGCCAAGCGCGTGGTCAAGTTCCGCGTCGCGAAAGTCGCTAAGGACGCCATCCTCGGGAAGAAGTGAGCGCAAGCGACCCGGTCGCACTGAACTCAGCGATTCCGCCTGTTCAGGCTTCATAGGTTTCCCACGTGCGAGGGCCGGTTCCCACGGGAATCGGCCCTTCTGCGTCCGTGATCGCCGTTTTCGCCAGCGTCGCCCCTGCACGCCGCCGTGTCCGGTCAGATGAGCGAAGGGCCTAACCCGCTTCCTCCTGTGCCGTCGTGGCCGACCAGCTTGATGGCGTCGCCGTCGTGCACCACCGTATCCATGCTCGCGATCCGTTTGTTGACGGTCACCAGCACTTTCTTTTCCTTCATCAATTGCAGGATGTCCCGCAGGTTCCGGCCCTGGCGTTGGATGAGTTGTCGCACCGTGATGGGGTCGGTGACTTCGCAAGCCAGATCACGCTCGCCGTCAGCAGCTTGGAGTTGTCCCATGAGCGTAATGGTCACCATCGGCTTTCTCTCCACGACATCATCTGCGCCAGGATAATACTGGGCACGGGTTGGGCCTGTCCAGACTCTCAGTCGGCTGCCGTTGACTCCGCCCGATTGCTTTGCTAAGGAACGCCGATCATGCCTTCGTTGGATATCCATCGACCCGGCATGGATGACCTGCAGTTCGTCCTGTTTGTGGTGGCGCTCTGCACTTCCGGACTTTCTTCGCTCGACGTCCCGGAAGAGATGCGCGTCGAGATTTTCGACCGCTGCTGGGCGTTGATTCACACCGATCCGCCGCCGACGGAACCAACGAAGCGGGTGATCGATCTCCGGTTCGGGACAGAAGTCACCCTGGAAGCTATGGTGGAGACGATCCGGAGCCGCTTGACGGAAGCAGGCATTACCATCCTGACAGGGGATCATCCGCCTAGCGAGCCCACGCTTCCCAGCACACCCGCCGCGCTGCCGCTGATCGAGCGCCTCTGGCAACTCTACCCGCCGACGGACCCGAGCGACTGCAGCGACGAACCGTAACGCTTTGAAAAGACTCAACAGCACAGACCGGAGAGCATGGCGATTCAGCTTGTCCTCGTTTCTTCTCCCAGGGCACCACAATGCTTTGAAGAAGGCAATGGGTCCCGGCAATGGGCTATGGAAAGAGCTGAGTGAGGGGCATGGTCATCTTGCAGGGTGGTCCCAAGGCCATGAGAACTCCTGAAGATCGGCGCGACGCTATTCCTTCGCTTCGCTTTTTCTCTCAACCGAACGGAGCAAGAGCGGGCCCCTCATTAGGGGCCGTCAAACGGACCATCGATCGAGAATAGAGGAGGGAGCGGTGCGTGTGATATCGACCGAACTGGAAGGAGTGGTGTTGATCGAGCCCGAGATCTTTCAAGATGCGCGCGGATTCTTCATGGAGACGTACCACGCAATGCGCTACGCCCAGGCGGGCATCGAAGGTCCATTCGTGCAGGACAACTTGTCATGGTCGGTGCGCGGAACCGTCCGTGGTCTGCACTACCAACTTAAGCAACCCCAAGGCAAGCTGGTGATGGTGCCGTATGGCTCGGTCTACGACGTGGTGCTCGATATCCGCAAGGGCTCTCCCACGTTCGGCAAATGGTACGGCGTCGAGCTGTCCGCCGAGAACCGCCTCCAGCTCTATATCCCGCCGGGGTACGCGCACGGATTCTGTGTGACCAGCGACGGCGCGGCTTTCCTGTACAAGTGCACGCGATTCTATTCCCCGTCCGATGAACGCGGCATTCTGTGGAACGACCGAAACTTGGGGATCGCCTGGCCGGTGGCCGAGCCGCTGCTGTCGGCGAAAGATCGCGCGTACAAGCCGCTCGCGGACATGGCCGACGAATTGCCGGTCTACAGCCGTACTTCCTGAAACACGCCGACGGCTCCGGTCCTCTTGAACTTGTCGATGTCCGTATGATATTTAGGAACCATTCCTATCGAGGAATGATATGACGCTCAGCCTCGACGAGATACGGAGGCGGTTTCGGGAGCGCGGGGTGCGCATGACGCCTCAGCGAGCGGCGATCTACGGCGCCTTGGCCAGAACCGCCAACCATCCGACAGCCGAGGATCTGTATCGGGAGGTCAAAAAGATCCATCCGATGATCTCTCAGAATACGGTGTACTACACGCTCGGCGTGCTGCGCGAAGCCGGCCTCGTGCGGGAAGTCAATTACTGGCATGACCGATCCCGGTTCGACGCCAACATCGATCTGCACCATCACCTGATCTGTCTGGGATGCCGAAAGATCGAAGATCTGATGGATGCGACGCTTGATCGACTGCCAATGCGGGTCGGCGGTCGGCTGGACTTCGAGGTGACTGGGCATCGGGTTGAGTTTCACGGCTACTGTGCGGCGTGTCGGCGCAGGAAAAGGCCGGGCGCTGCGGCGCGCCGCATGGGGCCTCATCCATCACAACACCTATCTGTTCAGAGGAGGAGGAAACGATGAGCAAGAGTCTCAAAGGTACCAAGAGCCATGAAAACCTGAAGCACGCTTTCGCCGGCGAATCCCAGGCGAACCGGCGCTATCTCTATTTCGCACGGCGCGCGGATATTGAAGGCTATCCGGACATCGGCGGCCTGTTCCGTGATACATCGGAAGCGGAGACGGGCCACGCGTTCGGCCATCTGGATTTCCTGAAAGAGGTCGGCGATCCGGTAACCGATGTGCCGATCGGCAATACAGAAGCCAACTTGAAGTCGGCCATTGAAGGTGAGACCTACGAATACACTCAGATGTATCCGGGCATGGCCAAGACCGCCCGCGAGGAAGGTTTCCCCGAGCTGGCCGAATGGTTTGAAACCCTGGCGAAGGCGGAACGGTCCCACGCCAACCGCTTCACGAAGGGATTGGAAAGCTTGAAGCAGGGATAATCAGTCGAAAGCCATCGGCATTCAGCCGTCAGCTCCGGAGTTGACGGCTGACCGCCGGTGGCTAGACCTTCATGACGCATGAAAGGCCTGCGCCTGATCAATCCGATCGAGCGGTCGCAGTTGGGTAAAGAAACCCAGCGCGTGTACGAGATCTGCGACGGCTGCCGCCGGTGCTTCAATCTCTGTCCATCCTTCAACACGCTGTTCGACCGGATCGATGCGCAGGAAAGCGATGTGTCCAAGCTTGCGCCGGCCGATTTCGAACAGGTCGCCCACGAGTGCTACTACTGCAAGCTTTGCTTCAATCACTGCCCTTATACCCCGCCCCATCAATACGAGATTGATTTCCCCCGGTTGATGCTCGCGTGGAAGAAGCAACTTGCGGCGGAGAAGGGGGTGCGGTGGCGGGACCGTCTCCTGACGAAAACCGACTTGATCGGCGCCGCCGGCAGCCTGGCGGCGCCGATCGCCAACTGGATGATGGAGCGCCGGTGGGTGCGCGCGGTGCTCGATCGGCTGCTGGGGTTGCACAGGGACCGGCAGATGCTGCCCTTTGCGCGGGAGACGTTTGTGCGTTGGTGGAGACGGACACGGCGAGCGGCCTCTTCAGGCTCGGCCGAACGCAAGGTCGTGCTGTTCGCGAGTTGTCTCGTGAACTACCAGGCGACGGACGTCGGCAAGGCGACGGTCCAAGTGCTGGAAAAAAATAAAATCCGCGTGGTTGTGCCGGAGCTGCGATGTTGCGGCATGCCGGCGTTCGACATCGGTGACACTGGGGCGATCGTGAAGACTGCCAAGGCCATGATCCGTGGCCTCAGGCCCTGGCTGGACGACGGCTATGATGTCGTCGTGCCGGTGCCGAGTTGCAGTTTAATGTTCAAGCGAGAGTATCCGTATCTGTTGCCGGGTGATGACACGGCACAACTGGCGCAACGGACCTTCGACGTGTGCGAGTACCTGATGAGGCTGAAGCGGGAAGGTGAGTTGGCGATGGATTTCCCGCGCAAGCCGGGCCGTGTGGCCTATCAGGTCCCTTGTCATCTGCGTGATCAGAATATCGGCTTGAAGTCCAAGGACTTGATGGAGTGCGCCGGCGCGCAGGTCGAGGTGATCGAACGCTGCTCCGGCCATGACGGGACCTGGGCGGCCAAGACGGAGTTCTTCGACTTGTCGATGTCGATTGCCGGCAAGGCGGTGCGCGACATCAGAAAGGCACCGGCCGATCTCATCGCTTCTGATTGCCCCCTTGCCGGTCTTCAACTGGATCAGGCCGGCGCCTCCGCTCACGCCGGAGGAACGCGCACGCTTCATCCTATTCAAATCATCCGCGATGCCTATGGGTTGCCGTCATCAGGGTGCGAGCGTGATCCGGATGCGTGACGGTGGACAACTCACACAAGCAGGTGATCGGATGAAAGGCCTGACACTCGACGATGTGCTTTCCTACGCCGACTATGAACGGCAACGGGATGCGTTTCGTGCGCGCATCATCGCGCTGAAGCGGCGCCGACGCATCTCGGTCGGCGATCTCGTCACGTTGGTCTTTGAAAATCGCGACACGATCCAGTTTCAAATCCAGGAAATGCTCCGGGTGGAACACATCCTCGACCCTCAGAAGATCCAGGCCGAGCTGGACGTGTACAACGCACTGCTGCCGGCAAACGGAGAATTAAGCGCAACGCTGTTCATTGAAGTGACGGAACAGGAGCAGATTCGGCCCGTCCTGGACCTTTTCCAAGGCATCGATCGCGGAGAAACCGTCGCGATCGCGGCCGGACCCTATGTCGTCTACGGGGAGTTCGAGGGGGGACGCAGCAAGGAGGACAAAATCAGCGCCGTGCATTTCGTGCGGTTCCGGACGACGGCGGAGTTTGTGAAGGCCGTGGCCGATGAGCGGAGTCCGGTCACGCTCACGGTCCACCACGGCCGGTACCGGGCGCAAGCGGTTGTGCCGCCCGAGATGCGGCAGGAATGGTTGAAGGATCTCGGTCTCAATGCGGAAACGCTGTGGAGCGAGACCGGCGGATGAGTCCGTTGACTTCGCGCGGGAGTGCCCTATACTCTGTAGGTATCGATGACCGGGGATGCCGTGATCGTGTAGACGGCGTCGCACCTGAATGATGAATGGAGGAAACGATGATCACCATTACCGAGAAAGCAGAGCAGAAAATTCTCGAACTCATGAAGGAAGAGCAGGACACGGTCGGGCTGCGCATTTACGTGCGTGGCGGCGGGTGCCACGGCTATCAGTACGGCATGGCCTTCGAGTCCAAACTCTCCGATGATGACACGGTTATTGAGAAAGGCGGTGTGAAAGTGATCCTGGACTCGCAGAGCGCTCCACTGCTGAACGGCGCAGAAGTCGATTACGTGGATAGCCTCCAAGGATCCGGTTTTTCGATCAAGAATCCGCAGGCGAAGACAACCTGCGGGTGCGGCAGCTCCTTCAGCGCATGACCCCCTGCGGACGCGAGAGTCGATTTTGTCGATTTTTATGGAAGGGTCGGGATCACTACCGTAGCGGTGAATGAAGATTCCGGCCCTTTTCCGTTTCTCTTGTTGATGAGAAAGAACACGCGATGCCTTCCGTCCTGTTGACCAAGCGCATCGAATTCGCCGCCGCCCACCGCTACCACAAGCCGAACTGGGACGCCGCTCGCAACCGGGCGGTCTTCGGTGCTTGCCATAACGAGCCGGGGCACGGACACAACTATCTGCTGGAAGTGACCGTTGCGGGCGAAGTCGATCCGCGCACAGGCATGGTGGTGAATCTCTTCGACGTCAAACACGAATTGCAGGAGGTGCTCGAAGAGTTCGACCACAAGCATCTCAACATCGATACGCCCTATTTCACCGATATAATCCCGACCACCGAGAACGTTGCGCGTGTCTTGTGGCGACGGCTGGAGACTCGTCCGCAAATCGGCGTCCTCCACACCGTTCGGCTATACGAGGATGAAGATCTGTACGCCGAAGTGACAGCGGCAGCCGGGTTGGAGGTGGCCAACGTGACGAGACGGTATGAGTTTACCGCTGTCTATGAGGGGAGGCCTGCGCTGCCGGACACGAGCGGGACATGGAGTGGCCATACCTGGGACCTCTTCGTGACCGTGCACGGGCCGATCGACCGGGACACCGGCATGGTGACGGACATCGGCGTGCTGGATCGGTTGGTGCATGAGCAGGTGATTCGCCCGTTCGACGGCCGAAACTTGCGGCAGGTCTTGGGCAGTCAGCCGATCACCGGCGAGAACCTGGTGTGCACCATCTGGGACCGCCTCGTCAAAATCATCTCCACCGGCACCCTGCATCGTATTCGCCTCGTCCAAACCAGAGATCTGGCGTTTGAGTACGGCGGCTGAGGGTCTAATAGGCTCGACGCCTTCGCCCTGAGGTCTACTTCAGCAGGTGATCCGAAATCAGCGCGGCAAGTTCGTCGGCTTCCAACTTGCCTTCGCGCGTGAGGAGGAGTTTGCCCTTGGAGAACAAGTGGGTGGTCGGGTAGGTTTCAAACGAATGGAGCTTCTTAATCTCGCGGCAGCGGCCGGGGATGTGCATCTTGGCTTTGCCGATCCGGACGTCTGTGAAACGCGAGGCGACTTGCTCCAAAATCGGGTCGTATTCGTTACAGGGCTCGCAGGAAGCGATGCCGTAGACCACCACCGCGGCGGGCGAATCGATGAACTCTTTGTAATTCTCGTCGCTGACGTCTTCGACGACCATGGCGGTGTTGAAGACCGAGCGGGCCGGCCGAACCGTCACCCGCTCAGTCCTTGACGCTCCGTCTTGTGCGGATTAGTTCAGCCTCTTCAGCGCTTCGAGAATTTCCTTGTCATCGCGCGCCGTCTTGATCTCCTGCACCTTGACGTAGGCGACCTTGCCGTTCTTGTCCACGATCACGGTCGCGCGCTTTGCACAGTTCAGCGGCTCGAAGTACAGACCGTATTTCTTGCAGACCTCTCGGTGCATATCGGCGAGCAGACGGTGCTTGAGGCCCAACGCATCGGCCCAGGCCTTGTGCGAAAAGAAGCTGTCCGTGCTGATACCGAAGACTTCCGCGTTGACGCTTTGGAAACTGGGGAAATCGTCGGTCAGACACTTGTTTTCATTGGTGCAGACTGGGCTCCAATCGAGGGGATAAAAACAGAGCACGACGTTTTTCTTGCCCCGATAGTCGCTCAGCCTCACGTCTTTCTGATCCTGATCTTTCAAGGTGAAGTCCGGCGCTGTATCTCCGACTTTGATTTCAGGTGCCACATCAGTAGTCATACCGACCTCCTCTTCAGGTTTAAAAGGCCCGATGCCCCATCTTCGAGCTTGGTAACACGGGGCTGAAAAGTTTGTCAACGGGCCAAAAGCCCTAGCCGGAGAGGGAAGACTGTGCGCAAACGGGAAAGTCCGTCGAGAAACCGAGGGGTTAGAAGGTTCGCTCAAAGAAGCGGTTGTATTTCACGGAGAATCAGCAGCGTCCCGCCGGGCGAAGCGGTGCGATGTCGGACCACTCGAACGGCGCAGGAGAGAAACGGGCACTCGATGACCTCGCCGACCTTGGGGCTGCGGCCGCGCCGGATCAGTTCGTTGGCGAGCTCCCTCAGCAATTCCGTCACCGGCGCGTCGGGAAGACCGAGGGGCTGGAGCAGTTCGATTTCGTCCAGACCAAATTTGCTGAGTCCGAGCGTGTGGAACCAGTCGAACTCGGGGCGCATACCCTCCGCCTGCACAACGCGGACATGATGGTCGCAGTGGAAGGAGGTCAGATCGAGATCCTTCCAATCGGAAGGATTCAAATACGCCTGAGCGGCGACGTCGTAGGCCGTGCCGTCGGTCAGCAAGGTGAATTCCCGAGCCAGGCGAGCGGCCAACAAAATTGTGTCGGCTGCGTTGGCCGGCGTCAGGCTGCCGGTCGTCACCAAGCCGATGCGCGAATGGTTCCAGACCAGTCGTTCCTTCCATTCGTTAGATTCTTCGGCCGAAAGCGTGATCCGGATGTGAACATGCCATGGGCCGTGAGTGACGCGGAAGGTTTCGCCTTCGCGAGCGATCTGCGGTTTGGACGGTTCACGCGTGAACTGGAGTGGGCCTCCGTATTCCCTGTCGTATCGGCGTTGGAGGACATCGGTCGGCGGGGCTGGGAATGTGTAGCCGATTGCGTACAGCGGCCGGGCGGCGGAGGGCTTGGGGAACTTGCGCCGGATCTTCAACTCTTCCGATCCTTGCGGGCCTTTCGTCGATCTTCGGGATTGAGGAGTTGCTTGCGGATGCGGAGACTCGTCGGTGTCACCTCGACCAGTTCGTCCGGTCCGATGTATTCGAGCGCAAACTCCAGCGTCATCTGCCTGGGCGGTGTGAGGGTCAAGGCCTCGTCTGCACCCGCAGCCCGTATGTTCGTCAGGTGCTTGGTCTTGCACACGTTCACGTCGAGGTCCTCATCGCGGCTGTTCTGGCCCACGACCATGCCTTGATAGACCTCGACGCCGGGTCCGATGAACAGAGTCCCGCGCTCCTGCGCCATGAACAGCGCGTAGGCCGTGCTGACTCCGTCCTCGAAAGCGACCAGTGATCCGTGCGGGGGCGTCAGCGGTGCACGGTCGCCCATCGGTTCGTAACCCTTGAAGACATGGTGCAGGATCACGGTGCCACGGGTCCTGGCCAGAAGGATGTGTTTAAGGCCGATGATCCCGCGCGTCGGAATGTCATAATCGAGATGCGCCTCGCTCGCGGCGCCTTCGGAATGAACCAGCTTCATGTGGCGCAGTTGGCCGCGTCGCCGACCGATCTCTTCGATCACTGCCCCCTGGTATTCCGAGGGCACTTGCACGGTCAATTCTTCGTACGGCTCGAAGATCTGCCCGTCCTCATGGTGCAGGATCACCTCCGGTTGAGAGACCTGCAGTTCGTACCCTTCGCGGCGGATCTGCTCGATCAGGACGGCCAGATGCAACTCGCCCCGGCCGGCCACCAAGAACCGGTCCGGGCTTTGAGTTTCCTGCACACGTAGGGACACGTTGGTTTCCAGTTCCTTGAACAGCCGTTCCCGCAGATGGCGTGAGGTGAGGAACTTGCCCTCCCGTCCGGCGAAGGGGCTGTTGTTTACCGAGAAGGTCATCTGAACCGTCGGCTCGTCGATGGACACGGGCGGCAGCGCGATCGGGTGGTCGGCGTCGGCGATAGTGTCGCCGATGCCGATGTCGGGCAGGCCGGCGACTGCGACAATTTCCCCCGCCTCGGCGCGCTCCACGTCCAGACGCTCGAGACCGGAGAAGACCGAGAGATCCGAGACCTTGCCGGGCACATGGGTTCCGTCGCGTGTGATCCGGACGACGGTCTGGCGCCAGGCGATGGACCCGGACTGGATTTTCCCGATTCCCAGCTTGCCCTTGTAGGTGTCGTAAGCCAGGGCGAGGACCAAGATCTGCAACGGCGCGTCGGGGTTGATCGCGGGAGCGGGGAGCTGCTCCAAGATCGTATCGAGCAGAGGCGTGATGTCCGTGCCCGGCTTGTCGATGTCCAGCGTCGCGATGCCTTTGATCGCGGCGGTGTAGACGATCGGGAAGTCGAGCTGTTCGTTGGTCGCGCCCAGGTGGGCGAAGAGATCGAAGGTACGGTTGAGCACGTCGTCCACGACGGCATCCGGCCGGTCGATCTTATTGATGACCACGATCGCTTTATACCCCAGCGAGAGAGCCTTACGGAGCACGAAGGTGGTCTGCGGCATCGGTCCTTCCTTCGCATCCACCAAAAGCAGCACGCCGTCCACCATGCGCAGCGTCCGCTCCACTTCGCCGCCGAAGTCCGCGTGCCCCGGTGTGTCCACGAGATTGATCTTAACGCCCTTGTAGACGATGCTCGCGTTCTTGGCGCGGATCGTGATGCCGCGCTCGCGCTCCTGATCCATCGAATCGAGAATCCGCTCACCCATCTCGTCGATCTTGCGATGCGCGTGCGTCTGGCGGAGCAAGGCATCGACCAGAGTGGTTTTGCCGTGGTCCACGTGGGCGATGATGGCGACGTTACGGATGTCGGTCCGACGTCCATGGGGAGCGCGTCGAACGCCTGGCTGGAGATTGGGAATTGCGTGTTGGGTCATGAATCGATCGGCTCCTCTTTTCAAAAAAAAGACGCCCTGGTGAAGGCGTCGCTGCACTATATCCGAAAGCTGCCCGCCGAACAAGGCCGCTTTTCTCGATTCTGCGGGTAGATCCAACGCTCGGCACTCAGAACTCCAAGAACTTCCCGTGCTTGAGTTTTGAGCATACGCATTGTATGGTTGAGTATTATTCACATCCCCCCGTGTTCATCCTCTCTGGAGACTCGTTTGCGTGCCTGACAGCGAGCGGTTTATTGAGGTTCGGGAACGGCCCCGGCGATGGGCGTGGTGGCAGATCGTCTTGGCGGCGGGGACGCTCCTGGTGTTTTTGGCCGGAGGTTCCGCCGCCGGCGTGCTGTGGTATTTCTCGCAGGATCTGCCGCCGCTCGATCCGCTTCAGAATTACCAACCCAGCCTGGTCACCCGTGTCTATTCGGATGATCGCCAGATCATCGGGCAATTCTTTATCGAGCGCCGCTTGCTGACGCCGCTCCAGGAGATTCCCAAACCGCTGATCCAGGCCGTCATCGCCGTGGAGGACACGCGCTTTTTCGAGCACCCGGGCCTTGACGTCGTCGGGATCTTGCGCGCGGCCTGGACCAATCTCCGGCGAGGCGGCCGTGTCGAAGGCGCTAGCACCATTACGCAGCAACTTGCGCGGTCCCTGTTTCTCTCGCCGGAACGGACGTTCGAGCGCAAGCTCAAGGAATTGATCCTCGCGTATAAGATGGAGTTGGTGCTGACCAAGGAGCAGATCCTGGAGATGTACTTGAACCAAATTTACTTTGGACAGGGTGCGTATGGTGTCGCAGCCGCGGCACAGACGTATTTCGGGAAGGAGCTGCCGAAGTTGACGCTGGCGGAAGCGGCGTTTCTTGCTGGCATGCCCAAATCGCCGAGCGCCTATTCCCCGTTCAAAGCGCCGGAACGGGCGAAGAAGCGGCAGGAGCACGTGCTGGCCCGCATGGAAGAAGCGGGGTTCATCACGCCCGAAGAACGGGAACAAGCGGCGGCTGAACCGCTGGCGTTCCGGCGGCCCGGCGCGGAGCAGATCGCGCCCTATTTCATCGAGCATGTCAGGCAGCTTCTGGTCGCCAAGTACGGGGAGGCGATGGTGTACAAGGGCGGGCTGGAAGTTTTCACGACCTTGAACGTCGAGATGCAGAAAGCCGCCGAAGCCGCCGTCCGCAACGGTCTCCGCGATCTGGACAAGCGGCAGGGCTGGCGCGGACCGCTCCGAAGCGTTGATCCGGCGGCGTTGACTGCGAACCCGCCGGCGGCGTCCCAGATGTGGAAAGAAGGAGACATCATGGAAGGGGTGGTCACCAAGGTCGGCAAAGACCACGTGTGGGTCCACCTCGGAACGGGGGTCGGGCGGCTCTCGTTTGACGACATGGCGTGGGCGAAACGGCGACTGAAGGGCCGGGATCCGACCAAGGACTTTGTGTGGGTGCACAATCCGAAGCAACTGGTAAAGCCTGGAGACGTGATCGAAGTCGCCGTCAAGAAGGTCGATCGCGACTTTGTGCATCTGCGGTTGGAGCAAACCCCGATCGTCGAAGGCGGGCTTGTGGCGATCGACCCCAAAACCGGCGCCATCCGCGCGATGGTCGGCGGATTCGACTTCAATCGGAGCGAGTACAACCGCGCGGTCATGGCCCATCGCCAACCTGGTTCGGCGTTTAAGCCGATCATTTACGCGACGGCTCTTAGCCAAGGGATGAGCCCGGCGACCTTGGTGCTCGACGCGCCGGTGGTCTACGAGCAGGAAGACGAAGAGAAAATCTGGAAGCCGGAGAATTACGAGCGGCGCTTCTTCGGCATGATCAGCTTGCGGGAGGCGCTCATCCATTCGCGCAACCTGGCGACGGTCCGCCTGTTGGAGAAAGTCGGCGTACGGAACGTCATCGAATTCGCCCGGTCGGTCGGCATCGTCAGCCCCTTGACCCCAGACCTGTCGCTCGCCTTGGGCTCCAGCAGCGTTAGCCTGGTGGAACTGGTATCGGCCTACGGCGTGTTCGTCAACCAAGGAATGCGGGTCGAGCCGTATGCCATCGCCAGCGTGAAAGACAATGCCGGTCGCACCCTGGAGGAGACCGTGCCTGAACCACGGCAGGCGATTCCCAAGGAGACCGCTTATCTCATCACGAACATGATGGAAGATGTCGTGCAACGGGGGACCGGTCAGCTTGCGAAGTCCATCGGCCGGCCGGTGGCGGGCAAAACCGGCACGACCAACGATTACACGGATGCGTGGTTCATCGGCGCCACGCCGAATCTGGCGGCGGGGACCTGGGTGGGCTTCGACGACCGGCGACCACTTGGCGAAACCGAATCCGGCGCCCACGCCGCCTTGCCGATCTGGATCAATTTCATGAAGGAAGCGCTCAAACAACTGCCGGTCGTGCCGTTCACCATTCCCGATGACGTGGTCTTCGTGAAAGTGGATCCCTCGACCGGCCTGCTGACGTCCGACCAAGGGGAGCAGGGCACCGTGGAGTTGTTCGCGAAAGGAACGGAACCGACGCAGGTGGCGCCACAGCGTCTCGATCCGACCGAGTTCTATAAGTTGGATCAAATTCCGGAGGGCCAACCAGGGACTGAAGAAGGCGGTGGTCCGGAGAAAGCCAACTGAGGGGGGGGAGCGACTCGGACCGGTTTCGGGAAAGGCTAGGATTTGGCGTCTTGGTATTCCTCGTGCCAGGCCATCTGGATCGCTTCCAGAATTTGCTCATTCGACTTCTTGGGATCGTCCTTGAATTCCGGCAAGGCGACGATCCAAGCGTGCAGGTCCGTGAAGCGAACCGTCAGCGGGTCAGTATCCGGGTGGGTTTCCAACAAACGAATCGCGATTTCCTCCGCATCCTGCCATTTCAGATCCATAGCGAACTCCTACTCAAGCTGTCAGTTCATAGCCTCCGGCAATCGACTTTCTCGCTTTCGCTGAGCCAAGCTGACTGCTGAACGCTGATCGCTCTTCTTATGGCAACTCCGACAGCTTCTTGTTTTCGAGCGCCTCTTTCAGCGCCGTGTCCATCAACACCTCTGCGAGGTGATGCGTGGCCTTCTCGACCTCGGCGATCCGGGCGCGGATGGCTTTGTGGTCGTCCGTCGCCTTGGCGGCCTCCAAGGCAGTCGTCGCCGTTCCGATCGCGGCGATTTCCTCGGCACTGATCAGATGCCCGCCTTGCTTGAGGGCCTTTTGGGTTGCCTTGAGAATGGCCTCGGCCTCCGTCCTGGCCTCGATCACCTGGCGCGCTTTCAGGTCTTCGGCCGCGAACTTGAACGATTCACCGATCATCCGCTCGACTTCTTCGTCGGTGAGTCCGTAGGACGGTTTCACCTGGATTGACTGGGTTTCGCCGGTCCGTACGTCGCGCGCCGAGACGTTGAGAATCCCGTTCGCGTCGATCAGGAACGTGACCTCGATGCGCGGGATGCCAGCGGGCAGCGGCGGCACTTTCAACTGAAAGCGTGCCAGACTGCGGTTGTCTTTGGCCAGTTCCCGTTCCCCTTGCAGGATGTGGATGTCGACGGACGTCTGACCGTCCACATAGGTGGTGAACATTTCCTTGGCGCTGGCCGGGATCGTGGTGTTGCGGCGGATCAGCGTGCTCATCACCCCGCCCATCGTCTCGATCCCCAGCGACAGCGGCGTGACGTCCAGCAGCAACATATCCTGGGTGCCGCCGCTCAGGATGTCCGCCTGAACGGCAGCGCCCAGCGCAACCACCTCGTCGGGATTCAACTCGCTGTGTGGCATCTTGCCGAACAACGCTTGAACCCGCTGCCGCACCAACGGCATGCGGGTCGCACCCCCGACCAGTACCACTTCATCGATGTCCGCTGGCGTGAGCCCCGCGTCCTTTAGCGCCTGCCGACAAGGCGCCAGTGTCCGCTCGACAAGATCGATGGTCAGCGATTCCAGTTGGTCGCGGGTCAGATCCAACACGAATGGCTCTCTGCCGTCCGGCAGATCGATCACCAGAGAGGTCTTGTACTCGTCGGATAACCGAATCTTGGCCCGTTCCGCCTCCAGCCGTACCGCTTGGATTGTGTCGGGGTAGGCATCCAGGTCCAGTCGGCGCTGCTCCTGCACCTGCTTCAGGAGCAGATCGGCGATACGGCGGTCGAAGTCGTCGCCGCCCAGATGAGTGTCGCCGTTCGTCGCCAGCACTTCGAAGATACCGTTCTTCAGTTTGAGGATCGAAATATCGAACGTGCCGCCGCCCAGATCGTACACGGCGATGAGTCCCTGAGTTCGTTTTTGAAGACCGTACGCAAGCGAGGCGGCTGTGGGCTCGTTGATGATCCGCAGGACTTCCAGCCCGGCGATCATGCCGGCGTCTTTTGTTGCCTGTCGCTGGCTGTCGTTGAAGTAGGCCGGCACGGTAATTACGGCCTTGGTGATGCTTTCGCCCAGGTAAGTTTCCGCCCGCTGCTTCAGTTCTTTCAGGATCATGGCGGAGATTTGTGGTGGGGAGTAACTTTTCTCGCCGATCTGGATGCGGATCACGCCGCCTTGTTCATGGAGTTTGTAGGGAAAGTAGGCGAGTTCTTCCCGGACATCGGCCAGCCCTTTCCCCATGAAGCGCTTTATCGAGTAGATCGTCCGCTCGGGATTGCGGATCAGGTGTTCCTTGGCCGGGTCGCCGACGATGAGCCCGTTGTCGGTGAGGGCTACGACTGAGGGCACCAGGGTGCGGCCGTTCTGACCGGGGATGACCTTGGGCTGGCCGGCGTCCATATAGGCGACCAGCGAGTTGGTCGTGCCGAGATCGATGCCAACGATGCGTGCCATAGCGCAGTCTATCCGATGGTCAAGATGAGGTCGTCGACGATATTGCTGATGTAGGTACGATTCGACAGGATCTCCCGCATTTCTTGGAGGATTGCTTCCCGTTCCTTGTGGAGGTGATCGGTGGCTTCTCCGCGGTCCAGCAGCGCATCCCACGCGGTAAACAGCTCGAACAGCCGGGCTTCCATTTCGGTCCGGCGGCGCTCCAGCGTTAGCCGGTCCGCTTCCAGCTTGGCTCGTAGGGGCTGTAGTTCGTCGGGCGGTCGCTCGGAGGATGCGGATCGGAACTCTTCCAGATCTTCCTGAAGCGCCAGAATCTCTTCGAACAGATCGGCCGGCGGAGAGGTGCGGATCTCTTTCGCGGAGCCTGCTTCCAAGCGCAGCAGATACTCGGCCCGCAGGAACGGGTCCTTCAGCGTCCGGTAGGCGGTGTTCAACAACGCGGAATTGTTAAGGCTGATCGCCCGCTCGGTTTCGGTCTTATTCTGGTAGAAATCCGGATGAAACATGCGGCTCAGTTCGTAAAACTTGGTTTCAAGCCGAGCTGGGTCGATATTCAGGCGACGCGGAAGGCCCAAACAGGTAAAGTAGTCCATCTCCTTGGAGACGGGTTGCACCTTTACACACCGTTCACAAAAATACTCTCCGCTGATCTCCGATTGACAGTGCCAGCACATGCTGCGCGCCATCTGGAGCTCGGTGCGCGGGGTGGAAGTCTTCTGACTTGGCAGCATAAGATCCCTTCGACAAAACCTGTTAAAAACCCTGGCCAGAAACGCGAATAGCTAACAGCACGTAGCAGAGGTCGCACCCTCAGGGGCCGGTTCTTTCAACCCTGGGAGTGGCTACTTGCTATTAGCTATCCGGTTATCCGCTTCCTATCAGGCCGAGAATGATTCCCCGCACCCACAGGTTTTCTGCGCATTGGGATTCACAAACTTGAACTGGCCGCCCATGAGGTCTTTCTGGAAATCCAGTTGCGTGCCCTGCAAATAAATGGCGCTCTTCGCGTCCACGATCACCTTGACGCCGTCAACCTCGTACACCGTGTCATACTGACCGATCTTGTCGTCAAAGTTGATCGTGTAGCTCAGTCCCGAGCACCCCCCGCCTTTGACGCCCAGCCTCAAACCGCCCTCTGTTACGCCCTGGACGTTCATCAGCCGCTTCACTTCCTTCAATGCTGATTCGCTCAGCGTGACCACCGGGGTCCGGGCCGTTGTGTTGGTTGTCTCCATGTCGTACTCCTTCGTCGCTGGATCCCCACACAGGGACGTCCTTATGCGGACGTCTTGCTCGTTCCTTCTGTTTTTTTCTTGTAGTCCGCCAGCGCGGCTTTGATCGCGTCCTCCGCCAAGACCGAGCAATGGATTTTCACCGGCGGCAGATTGAGTTCCTGCACAATGTCCGTGTTCTTGATCTTGGCTGCTTCTTCGAGCGTCTTGCCCTTGAGCCATTCGGTTGCCAGGCTCGAGCTGGCGATGGCCGATCCACAGCCGAACGTCTTGAACTTCGCGTCCACAATGGTGTCGTTCTGCACTTTGATCTGCAATTTCATCACGTCCCCGCACTCCGGGGCACCGACGATGCCGGTTCCCACGTCCGGGTCAGTCTTGGGAAAACTCCCCATGTTGCGCGGGTTGTTAAAGTGATCGACGACCTTTTCGCTGTACGCCATCGTACCCTCCTTCGGATCTCGTCATCCGTGCAGCCTCTTTCGTTCAGTGCGCTTCACGGCTTACCATTTCACGCTTATCAGCTTATCAGTGGACGGCCCACTGGACGGATTTCAAGTCGACACCCTCCTTGGCCATTTCGTACAAAGGAGACATTTCGCGGAGTTTATTCACGACCTCGATAACCCGCTTGATCGTGTACTCAATCTCCTCTTCGGTGTTGAACCGACCTAAGCCGAACCGGATCGAAGAATGCGCCAGGTCGGCCCCGACCCCCAGAGCCCGCAACACATAGGACGGCTCCAGGGTAGCCGAAGTGCAGGCCGATCCGGACGACAGGGCGATTTCCTTCATCCCCATCAACAGCGACTCTCCCTCGACGTATGCGAAGGAGAGGTTCAAATTATGCGGCAATCTCTGGGTGGGATGGCCGTTGAGATAGACGTCCTCCAGCGCATTCACAATCCCCGAGTACAACCGATCGCGCAGGGTCGCGAGGCGCGAAGCTTCGGCCGCCATCTCCTGTTCGCACAGTTCGCAGGCCTTGCCGAATCCCACGATCAAAGGGACGGGTAAGGTGCCCGACCGCATCCCGCGCTCGTGCCCACCGCCATCCATCTGGGCCGCAATCCGAACGCGGGGGGCCTTTTTCCGGACGTACAGGGCTCCGACGCCTTTCGGTCCATAGATCTTATGCGCGCTGAACGACATCAGATCGATTCCCATCTCCTGCACGTCCACGGGAATCTTGCCCACGCCCTGCGTGGCGTCGCAGTGGAACAGCACGCCCTTTTCTTTCGCGATCTTGCCGATCTCCTTGATTGGATTGATCGTCCCGATCTCGTTGTTGGCCAACATGATCGAGATAAGGATGGTTTTGTCGGTAATGGCGTTGCGCACGTCGTCCGGATTGACGAGACCCTGCTTGTCCACCGGCAGATAGGTGACCTTGACGCCGCGTTTCGCTTCAAGGGCTTTGGCAGTGTCCAGCACCGCGCGATGTTCTGTGGACGACGTAATAATGTGGTCGCCCTTCTCGTGGTACATCTCGACCACACCCTTCAGGGCTAAGTTGTCGGACTCGGTGGCACCGCTGGTAAAGACGATTTCTTTCGGGTCGGCATGGATCAGTTTCGCGATCTGTTTGCGGGCATTTTCCACCGCCTCCTCCGCCTCCCAGCCGAAGGAGTGATTGCGGCTAGCGGCATTGCCGAATTTTTCGGTGAAGTACGGAAGCATGGCGTCCAACACCCGCCGGTCCACTGGGGTGGTCGCATGATTATCCAAATAGATCGGAAACTTCATCGTTCGACTCCTTGTGCGGTAGTGATCGATTGAACAGTGATCAACGGCGTGCCGCCCATCATATCCTGCAGCGTCATGCTGTTGAGGAGTTGGTAGATGCTGTCCTGGACCTTGAGAAGGGGGGTCCTGATTGTGCAATGCTCGCGCTGCATACAGGGTTCACCCTCCTTTTCGTGATAACAATCGGTAATGCCAAGCGGCCCTTCGATGCTTTCCAAGACTTGGGCGATGGTGATATCGCGCGCGCTCTTTGCCAATAAATATCCGCCCTTCGGTCCGTTATGGCTTTCGATTAGCCCGCTTTTAGCCAAGGTCTGGAGCACCTTGGCCAGCAGTTCGAGAGGAATGTTGTACTCCTCAGCAATTTCCTTTGTGTTGACGATCCTGGCACGGGTCACATCGCCGAATTGCACGGCGGCAATGTACTGCAACGCCATCAGCCCGTAGTCCGCTTTTTTTGAAAACTTCAACATGGCTATTGCCGATTGAATCGATCGGAGACTATAATGATCTCCGACTTCTTCAGTCGGACTTAACCTAACACGCTGCAGAACGTACTGTCAATAGCCAATAGCCTAATAAGGCCACAAGAAGAAGATCTGCGCCCCGCTTTTAGCAGCCCTTGAACTAAGGGAGGAGGAAATCAACACACATGGGAGGCATCAACCCCTATATTGAAAAGGCCGAAGTCGAGCTACCAACCAAACCGTACACGGTCACGTTCATCATGCCGAACAAGACTGAGACCAAAGTCGAGGTCCAGCCGGATAAAATCCCTTATGGATCAACCGGGCTTCCCGGCAGCATTTTGGATATCGCCATGGGCAATGGAATCGATCTCGAACACGTCTGCGGCGGTGTCTGCGCTTGCTCTACTTGTCACGTCATTGTGCGGAAGGGATTGGAGTCCTGCAACGAAGGGACGGATGATGAATTCGATCAGCTTGAGGAGGCGCCCGTGACGACGTTGCAATCGCGCTTGGGCTGCCAATGCGTTCCCAACGGCACGATGGACGTGGTGGTTGAGATACCCGCGGTGAACAAAAATCTGGTTAAAGAAGGACACTGAAACTGGAAAAGGGCTAAAGCACTCTCGTCGACTGGCATTGCTCAATCGTCGTCATGGTTGTTCATTCCAACCTTTCGTTTGCCGAATGACGTATGACGATAAACGGCTCTTTTTTTAATCGTATGTCTCTACTCGCACCTCCCGCCGGTCAAAGCCCAGTTCGGTAAAAAAGGTCCGCAACGGCCGAACAAAGGCTTTGATCCCGCAAATCATCGGGACCGTCTGCTGTCCGTCGGCCAAGATCGGCTTCAGCCGTTCAATCATGGCCTCGATTTCTGCCTCGGGCGGACTGTTGTGAGGAAGGACGACCGGCAAGTAACGGAAGTGTGCCTGCCGGGACGCGAGGGCGGCAAACTCGTCGTGATACACCATGTCCTCCCGATCTGGAGCGCTGTAGAGCAATGTGACTCTGTGATGCAACGGGTGCGAAGAGAGAAAGAAATGGGTGAGCATGCAGCGGAACGGGACGATGCCCGAATAGCGCGCGATGAACAGCAACTCTTTCGTCGATGGATCCGGGAGGACGAAGTTACCGTAAGGTCCCGAAAGTGGGATCCGGTCGCCGGTTTTGAGAGTTGCGAGATAGTGGGAGCCGAGCCCGCCGGGTACAAGATCATAGACCAGCGTGAGACGGCCGGATGGCTGCTCCGGCTCGGCCATCGTATAGGCGCGGTTCAAGGGGGGGTGTGTACCGACCGGCAACTTCAAAGAGACCCATTGTCCCGGCTTGAATGAAATGCGGCGTTCCAGCGGCTCGAGCACCAATTCCCGCACACGCGAAGTGAGTGGGCGGGCACTCACGACTTGAGCCAGTTGTATCGGTTCCCCCATGCTATCCGGGTGGTCGAACTGTACTCGCAAGTGGGGAGCGTGGTATAGATACGCGGCCGATGACACGCCTTTGCTTATACACATCGTAGTGCTAATGTCCGGACATTTTCAATGAGTCAGCGATGCTGAGAAACGTTCGAGTTCGATTCGCGCCCAGCCCGACCGGCTATCTGCACATCGGCGGGGTCCGTACCGCCCTGTTTAACTGGCTGTTCGCGCGCCAGAACAAAGGAACCTTCATCCTGCGTATTGAAGACACGGACCAAAGCCGGTCGACGGAGGAATCCATCCAGGCCATCATCGAGGGCCTCCGATGGGTCGGTCTGGACTGGGACGAGGGGCCCTATCGACAGACCGAGCGCATGGATCTCTACCGACAGCATGCCATGAAGCTCTTTGAGCAAGGCCGAGCGTATTGGTGCGTCTGCCGAGCCGAGGAGTTGGAAGCTCGGCGTAAGGAAGCCGAAGCGAAAGGGTTTTCGCCGAAGTACGACGGCCGCTGCCGCGACCGCGGCATCACGACGCCGACCGGGGACGCGGCGTTGAGGTTCAGAGCTCCGCAGGAAGGACAGACTGTCATCGACGATCTGATCAAGGGGCGCGTGGTCTTCGACAACAGCGTGCTGGACGACCTAATCATTCTTCGGTCCAACGGCTACCCGACGTATAACTTTTCGGTGGTTGTGGACGATGCGTTGATGAACATCACCTACGTCGTGCGCGGAGATGACCACCTCACCAACACACCCAGACAAATTCCCATATTTCAAGCGTTGGGCTATCCAGTGCCGCGGTTCGGCCATCTCCCGATGATCCTAGGATCGGATAAGACCAGACTATCCAAGCGCCACGGAGCGACCTCGATCATGGCGTACAAAGAAATGGGCTATCTGCCCGAAGCCATGGTGAACTATCTGGCGCGGCTTGGCTGGTCGCACGGCGATCAGGAGATCTTCACGCGGGAGGAACTCATCGAAAAGTTTTCCTTCGATCACGTACAGAAGTCTTCGGCGGTGTTCAATCCAGACAAACTACTTTGGCTGAACGCCTATTACATTCAGCACGGAGTGCCGATGCGGATCGCGCAGGCGCTTGTCCCCTATCTGGAGCAAGCCGGCTTGAAAGAAGAGATCGCAGCCGTTTCAGCCGAGTGGCTGGAAAAACTGGTCGTCGCGGTGCGGGAGCGGACCAAGACCCTCGTGGAAATGGTGACCTGGGTGACGCCATATTTTGGTCGGGATGTGGCCATCGACGAAGAGGCCGCCAGGAAGTTCCTGACGCCGGCCATCGTCCCTGCGCTCACGAAGCTCAAGGTCAGAATCGAAGGCGCCGCGGAGTTTTCCAAGGCCTGCCTGGAGGAGGTCTTCAAGGGCGTGCTTGAGGAAGAGGGCCTGAAGATGGGCCAATTGGCCCAACCGGTGAGGGTTGCGCTCACGGGTCGTACCGCCAGCCCAGGCCTGTTCGATGTGATGGAGCTGCTGGGCCGGGAACGGACCCTTTACCGTCTGCAAAGGGGGATTGAGCGTGCTCAATCCACCCCGTCTTGACTCACCGCCGTCGCTTATATTAGGTTGAGCCCACGGTTGGGGGATCGTCTAGTGGTAGGACGTCAGACTCTGGATCTGACTACCTAGGTTCGAATCCTAGTCCCCCAGCCAGTCTTTTTATCCTCCCTCTGCAGGGACCCTCACTGCCTGCCAGCCGGTCACCACGCCGCCTTCGAAGTACACCCGGAATTCCGCCGTCGTGCAGGGATTCTTGCCGCCCGGTGGATAGAGCCAGACCTCTACCGGTCTGCCGTTATGCTGGATGGTCTTTTTGCAGACCGGTTCGCCGAGGGTCAGGAAGACCTGGTCGCGGTCCATCCCATTGATCAAAAAACCGCGGTCGATGGCGCGCTGAATGTTCTCAGGATACGTGGGATACCGTTCGATCATCAGCCGCTCGCGTGTCGCGTCGCATGCTGAAATGAGAAGGATCGAGCAAAGCACAGCGAGCCAGAAGGTCGTCCGCACGGGGACCTCAAAGCTGTCGAGCGTGACCGGTCTTCTGCGTTTGCACGATCTTGGCCCAGGTGTCCTTGAGCGTGACGGTGCGGTTGAAGATGAGTCGGTTCGCGGTGGAGTCCGGATCAACGCAGAAGTAACCCAGCCGTTCGAATTGGTATCGCGCGCCGGGCGCGGCGCCTTGCAGGCTGGGTTCGACTCGGCACGCGGTGAGCCGTTCCAGAGAGTTCGGATTCAGGTTCGCCGTGTAATCCTGACCGTCCGGAACATCGTCCGGATCAGGCTTCGAGAAAAGATAACCGTACAGCCGCACCTCCGCTTCGATCGCGTGGGCTGCTGAGACCCAGTGAATCGTCGCTTTGACCTTGCGTTGTTCCTGAGACGAACCACTCTTGGTCTCAGGATCGTACGTGCAGTGCAGTTCGATTGCTTGCCCCGTCCGTTCGTCTTTCACCACGCCCGTGCATTTGATGATATAGGCGTAGCGAAGGCGGACTTCGCGTCCGGGCGCGAGGCGAAAGAACTGCTTCGGCGGGTCTTCCCGGAAATCGTCCTGCTCGATATAGAGCACCCGCGAGAATGGCACCAGCCTCGTCCCAGCCGCAGGGTCTTCAGGATTATTGACCGCGTTCACTGTTTCAACCTGGTCTTCTGGGTAGTTGTCGATGACCACCCGCAGGGGTCGCAACACGGCCATCACACGCGGGGCGCGTTTGTTCAAGTCCTCGCGAACAAAGTGTTCCAGTAATCCCACCTCCAGCGTAGCGTCCCGTTTCGACACGCCGATGTGTTCGCAGAACGCGCGGATCGCCTCGGGAGTGTAACCGCGCCGCCGCAGTCCTTTGAGCGTGGGGAGGCGAGGATCGTCCCAGCCGTTCACGAATTTCCGTTCGACCAAGTCCAGCAGCTTGCGCTTGCTCATGACCGTGTGCGTGAGATTGAGACGCGCAAACTCGATCTGGCGCGGGCGATGTTGGGTCTCACATTGTGCCACGACCCAGTCATACAGTGGCCGATGGTCTTCGAACTCGAGTGTGCAAATGGAATGTGTAATGCCCTCGATCGCATCCGACAGCGGATGAGCATAGTCGTACGTTGGGTAGATGCACCAGGCGTCGCCGGTCCGGTAGTGTCTGGCGCGGCGGATGCGATAGAGTACCGGATCGCGCAAATTGATGTTGGGCGACGCCATATCGATCTTGGCCCGGAGCACATGAGCGCCATCGGGAAATTCTCCCGCGCGCATCCGTCGGAAAAGATCGAGGTTTTCCTCGACGGACCGATTCCGGTAGGGGCTGTCCTTACCGGGCTCTGTCAGGGTGCCGCGGAACTGCCGAATTTCGTCCGCGCTGAGGCTGTCCACATAGGCCTTCCCTTTCTGGATCAAGCGGACGGCGTACTCGTAGAACTGCTCGAAGTAATCCGAGGCGAAGAACATCTTGTCCCGCCAGTCGAACCCCAGCCAGCGCACGTCTTCCTGAATGGCCTGGACATACTCGAGACTCTCCGTCGTCGGGTTCGTGTCGTCGAACCGTAAGTGACAGACACCACCCGGGTTCTCGTTGGCAATGCCAAAGTTCAGGCAGATGGACTTGGCATGGCCGATGTGGAGATAACCGTTCGGCTCCGGCGGGAAACGCGTCACCACGCGTCCGCCGTGTTTTCCGGTCTTGAGATCCAGCGAGACAATGGTGCGCACGAAATCCAATGGCGCTGAAGCATTCGGCATATTCGGGTCATCAGGGCGCATGTCCTTCTTACTTATACTTTGTATATAGCGCCGACCGCGCGGGGATAACCCCTTCGCGCACAGTCACTTGTACCACAAGAGAGGGCAGGAGGAAAAATGCCTGTTGGCGCCGTAGGGCTTTGGAACTCTCAGACGGTTTGAGGCAGGGGCATTTGAACAACGTTGAAGTCTTTCTGGGCGATGAGATGATTTTCCATGAGCAATCGGAACTCATAGCGGCCGGGTGCCGGAAAAACGAGCGAAGGCATATTGATGCCGAAGTCTGAAATTTGGAGGCGATCCGCGATGTACACATTCGGAAGCGCGGCGCGGCAGACAAGCTGCTCGGTATTGAGGTGCATGAGCTCGATGTCGAAGTGATAAGTGCCCTCCGCATCGGTAAGGCAGAAGTAGAGACCCATCTGGTGATGTTGGAACGGAAAGGCCACTGCCTGGAGATGAGTAAAAATACCGATCAGGCTCTTTTTCTTTGTCAGGCTGTCCTCGATCACGGTGTCGCACACCAGAAACGCCTGCACGCTGGGCTTCACGATCTCCCTCATACATGCTATTCTACGGCCCGCGTTCTCAAAGTCAAACGAGGCGTCTTTTCCCGCAGGGGATGAAGAGCGCCGCCTTGCGCGCGGTGCATCCGGTTCCTTGTGCGGAGATCGCTCTGCGACTGGCACGGCGATGATGGATCGGAAAGCTCCACGGTTCAAGACCCGAATCCGCATCTTTTTTCCGGTGGAGAAATCGAAGGGGAAGGCACCGTCCTTGACTTGTCCAGGGGTGGCTGTCGGGTGGAATGTGAAACCGAACTGTCAATCGGCGACGAAGTCGAGGCGTGGGTGTAGCTGGCCGACCATGAGTGGCCGCTCAAGATAAGCGGGCGATTGTCCGGTGGAGAAAGGCCGCCGAATTTGGGCTGGAGTTCCTGCAGATCCAGCCGGCGCACAAAGAGCGCTTACGCCTGGTGCTCAGGTGCTCAACGGCAAGAACCTCGGCCCGAGGACTTAAGGCTTTGAAGAGTCTTCACTCTCCCGCCAGTCAACGCTTGGTTGTTGTATCATCGACCGATCAACCGTCCTCCAGCTCCAAGACCTATCCGATCGACGCAGCCCCACCGCGAGCTTCAAACACATCGCTAAACAACGTTAGGCCGGGGACGACGCGACAGTAATGAGAAGTGATCTCAACAAGGTGCCCTTTGTGGGTGTAAAACTTCCCGTTCGGGATCTGGATCTTCCCGCTATGCGCTACTGTAATTTCCAGCACAACGTCGCCGCTGCTTCGGTCGGACACTTTCAGCCACAGCGGCTCGTTAAACAAGGACAGCGAGGCCGAACCGATGGTGAGCGCGAATCGGTTCGCCGTATTAAACGCCCACGCGTTGCGTCGCAGATGGGCGATATGGTTCCCTGCGCTGTCATAAAAATCCATGGTCAACAGCAGTTGACCTTCCTCTGGATGGAACTCCACGACCATTTGCTCCTTGCCCTGCAGCTTGATGACTCCGTTTGTGTTGCGGAAGACGTTCGAGCCGATATTAAGCTCGATCGAGGGCTTGGACTTGCTGGGTTCAACGGCCTGAGTTGGTCGCGCGGGGCTCGCTCCGCTGGGATCGAGTTTCTCGGCCACAAAACCTCCAGATTGTTTTCGATGTCCGCCCTCGATAACCTGTGGCGTGTATAAAATTGGTTTGTTCAGGCGCGCGCAGCGGACCAGGCACGACAAAGGCTAGGCCGTTCTCAAAGTGAAGTCAAGCCCGTGATCAAGGGCTGCGACCGGGCTTGACAAGGCGTTCGTATTTCGAGGCTTCGGGGAGAGGATTGCACGTCACGGAGAAGCAGGAGGACTTTCATTCCCCAGGCTATCGGTCGCGGTCACACAGATCGACGCCATAACCTCGTGTTGCTTCAGCGGAATCGGAATGATCTGCGAAATTTGGCCGCCGCCGTGAGGGCTCGTGGCGGGGATTTCTTTTGCAGTGACAGACCCGTCACCCGTGTCGACATAGATGGTCGTTTTGGCTAACGATGTGAGAGGACGACCGTCCTGAGCGGTGGTCGGTTCGGTATAGAAGACGGACACAGTCGGCTTAGCCGCCGTGACGTGAATCTTAGAAGAACTGCCGCAGCGAAGCGATTCCTTGGCGGGAGAAATGCTCGAACAGCCAAACAGGATGAGGCACAATGTCCACAAGAGAACTCCCGAGCCAGCTGCGGGATTAAACATCGGTTTCATCGATCAGCTTCTTGGCAGTGGCGATTGGGAATGGAGCCATACGTCGGTCCGGCCTTCCAGTGCTGAAGCCTATCGGGAGCGATCATCTATATATAGACAATTATATAGACAATACCGCCGGCGTAGGGATCTTGCTTCTAACGGGGGCCTGATCAACGGCCGAACGCCGTACAGCGGTTTGCATTCGGCTTTCATCGTATGGTACTGTGCCTTCCCGTCGCGCTAGTAACAGGCAAGCGCCTATTCACACCTCGTTCGTCATTCAACTCAGTCGATTCATGGCTTCGCTGGTCCCATCGTCTAGCCTGGCCTAGGACGGAGCCCTCTCAAGGCTCAGACACGGGTTCGAATCCCGTTGGGACCACCAAACCGCACTTCGTGCGTGCCGCCCGCTCTTTATCGCCTTTGCGCGTTTGACGCGGGCGGATAAAACCTTCCAGTGGCTCTTGTTCCAATCGTCAGTTCGCCGCTTGGCGGCTCGTGGCCGCGTCTGGAGCCGTCGCTCGCCTCCCTACCGACGAGGAGCTTCCTTTCCCCCAATGCAGAATAGCGCCTCGTCGTTTGGCAGGTCACCCTTGCGGTGCGAGCTTATCTTGATCTCCTGCGCAAGGCTGTTTGGAATGACCGCCATGCCTCTCTGGCTTCCGTCGTTTTCTTTGAGGCGTCCGTTCCTGAGGTGTTCGGCCAGACGGTGTCGATTCTGAACGATGGTCACGATTCGGTGTCCAAAGCCGTCGAATCGACCATGGCTCAAACGTTGCGGTCCAAAGGATATACCGTCAAGGCACATTCTACGGATGGTTTTGTCCTGCTGCTTCATGTGCGCAGAGTCCAGACGAAAGCAGGAGCGAACGCCGGACTTGCGAGCAGTCTGGCGATTGTTTCGATGGAATGAACGCAACTCGCTGACCGTATCCTGTCCAAACCATGTCAGGACGAACATGCTGCTGCGCAACGACTCGAGAGTGACCTGGAGACTCGCCTGCCCAGATCGACAGCACAATCGCCTTTGCTCCCACAGTGGAGGGGTTGGCGGATCTGCTCGGCAGATTCTCCCATAAAACAGTGCAAGCCGCTTCCCATAAAGCGGATGTCTTGGCGCAGGAAGCTCAGAAGAGGCATGGGCGATCGGGCCGGCCCTCGGCGGGCCTTCCATGACGGGCCGTTCTAACTCGCTAGCAGGTACGACTATGTATTGTCGCGTGCGTCCGCGTCACTTAGTGGATTACCTCGTTTCCTGTTCGGAGGATGGATCACTGGAGGCTGAAGGACGTGTGTTTGATGTGTCAGTGCCGGGCTGCTGGTGCCCCAGTCGCAAGGACTTGGTTCCGGCGCAGTATGTGCAAGCCCGTCTCCGCTTGCCGATCCCTGAAAAAGCGATCGCCGTACGCCTCGCGGCTGTGATCTGGACCCACGAAGCGCGCTTCGGTTTGGAAATTCTGATGATGGATGCCGAGGACAAGGCGCGCTTGATGCGGTATCTGGAAGCGCGGCGCTACCTGCCTCGATACATTCGCGTCCGTCTCCAGAAATTGGTCGTTGCGACGGGAACGGACGAATTCACGCCACCCCCTGCCTTGACACCGTCCATAGGGATGGACCCGCGCAATTGGGGTCCGCGCCCCTTTTTGATCGATCCGCATTTTTCTCGAAGATTGATCCGATTTCCTCCGGGCACGCTGCCCGGCACTCCTCGCTCTCGTTCCGAACGAACACACGGAGCAGGGGGCGTCATGGACTTCACTTTTAGGCACCACGCGGTATAATCCAAACAGAGACCGTCTGGGGGCGTTTCCCATGAGCGATCAGGGTTCTTCCAACAAACCGCTGTCTGCGCAGAGGGCTCGCCGCGGGGCCCTCAGGTTCGCGCGGTTTGCCGCGTCCTTCGTTGTGGCGGTCGTGGTCATCAATTCGCCCGCGCTGGCCCGGTCGTTTCAGGAGGAAGTCCAACACCGAAAGCAAATCATTCCAATCTTGGGCACCACGTTCGACCGGGACAGAAAACCGATCGGGGTAGTCGCCCAACTCCAGGTTTCCGTAGCGAGCCGAAAGGACCGCAACGGGATGGAGGTCACCTTTGAGTCCAATCCGGGACGATTTTCGATCCGAGCACAGGTGGCCGTGGTGACCGCGATCAATCGAGCGGCCCGACTGGCCGGTCTGAATACGGATTCCTGGAGTGTGTCGTTGACCGTGCCGTATGAAGGAGTCACCATCTATGGCGAAAGTCTATCCGCCATGGTGGGCCTGACGGTCGTGGCCTTGGCGAAGGGCGATTTCATTAAGCCAGCCCGCGTGTTGACCGGTACCGTCACCCGGGACGGGCATATTGGCGCGGTCGGTGGCATTTCGCTCAAATTGGCGGCCGCGCGGGATCAGAATCTGCGCCGAGTCCTAGTGCCGGAGGAGTACGATATCGCAGATGGTGACTGGGAGACCCCTTTCCTGTTGCAGGTATCTCCCGTGGGAACCGTCACGACCGCTTATGAGGCGCTGACGGACCGGCCGCTCGAAGCTGCAGGGCCTTCGGATCCTCCGCTCGCTGAAGACTAGCCACGCCCTGTCCGGATCCGGCTCTTCGCGTCGAGTCCTGTGCTGTGGCGACGCCGCCTGGTTGTTTGGCTGTCGGCATGGGGTCGCGTCCGATTCGGCGCGCACGTGTCCGCGGAGTCATCGATGATCTTCCTCTACTGGCGAAGCTAACGGGGAGAATCGTCTCTCCGCTAAGGTCTCGTGAATTGACGCCTATACGATCGGTTGTGTATAAGGGAGTCGCTTTTGTGTCGCGCTCGTTCGGCTTGAGTAGGAGTGCGCAGCATGCCCGCACGCGAATTCCACGACGGCGCAAAGGACGGGTTAGAGGCGCTTGAGCCTCTTGATCCAGACAAGATCACATCTTTTTCGGACCTCCTTGTCGCGATGCGCAAGACCGCTTTCGGAGGCCGGCGCTTAGGCGAAGCCTTCGAGGTGCTGGTAGCGATGATCGAGGATCCGGACTGTTCGGTCGTCTTGACGCTGTCGGGCGCCATGACGATCGCCAAAATGGGCAAGATCATTAGCAGCATGATCGATTACGGGATGGTTCAGGTCGTCGTCTCAACCGGCGCACTGATCGCGCATGGGCTCAGCGAGTCTGTGGGGAAGGTACACTATCGGCACAGTCCGTCGATGAGCGACGAGGAGTTGTTCCGCAAGGGCTATAACCGGGTGTACGATACTTTGGAGATGGAAGCCAACCTCAATTACGTAGAACATGTGGTGTCGCAAACGCTCAAGCGGATCAACGCCGATCAGCCGTTGTCTTCGGAAATCTTGACGCGGGAATTGGGGCGGACATTGGCGGAGGAGTATGAAGGCAGCGGCATTTTGAAGAGCGCGTATCTCAAAAAAGTCCCCGTGTACATCCCGGCTTTCACCGATTCCGAAATGGGACTGGATGTGGGCACCTGGGCGATGGGCAAGTCCGTGGACTTAGCCCGGGCTCAGGCTCAGGGACAAGCGGGGGGAGATCTTGCGGTGTTACGGGCGCTTCATCGGTTCTGCCCGGCATTCAATCCTTATCTGGATTTGAACAGCTACACGGACCATGTCCTCTCGGCCAAGCGGTTGGGTATTTTCACGATCGGAGGCGGAGTGCCGCGGAACTGGGCGCAGCAAGTCGGGCCATATATCGAGATCGGGAACTTGCGGCTGGGGTTGAACGTCAAACCGCCTCGCTTCCAGTACGGGGTGCGGATCTGCCCCGAACCCGATTACTGGGGAGGGCTGAGCGGGTGCACCTATCAGGAGGGGATCTCCTGGGGGAAGTTCGTACCTCCCAGCGAAGGCGGCCGTTTTGCCGAGGTATTGAGTGACGCGACGGTAGTCTGGCCTCTCCTGATGATGGGATTGCTGGAACGGTTCGGGCACAAAGGGAAGCCCGCATGACCGCGCGATTCTCGCAAGGATCGAGTGAACCGACCGTGTCGACAGGCAGACGAGCGGCGGCGCCCTTCCAGACGGCGCTGCTGGCTTGCGTGGCGCTGCTGCTTTCATCGGGCGGCACCCTGCGGGGTGCCGCGGACGCGGCGGATCTTCGGGTCCGCGGGAATTCGGATGCGCCGGTGACTTTGATTGAATACTCGGATTTCACCTGCGGGTATTGTCTGAAATTCTTCCGCGAGACCTGGCCCCGCATCCAGGCCAAGTATGTGGAGACCGGCAAGGTCCGATTCGTCTATCGGGACTATCCCCGCGCCGATCAGGGGCCGGGGGTGGATGCGGCGATCGCTGCGCGTTGTGCCGGCGATCAGGGCCGCTACTGGGCTATGCATGATCGTCTGTTCGCGGACGGCGGGCGGCTCGACGCGACGACGTTCGACCGGCACGCCAAGGCTCTGGGGTTGGATACTGCGAGCTTCTCGGCCTGCATGCGCGACGGTCGGCACGTGGATTCGATTTTCCACGATCGGCAGGAGGGAGCCCGCTGGGGATTCCGCGGGACGCCCGGATTCGTCCTGATGCCGACCGGGCGCGGCGGGGACACGGCCGTCATGATTCCAGGGGCGTTTCCCTATCAGGTATTTGAAGAAGAGATCGAGCGGCTGCTGGCGCGGGTCCGGCCGCGAGGCAAAGGTGGTGCGTAACGGCACTGCGCTGTTCAGCCGTATTCGTCCACTTAATTATTATTACAATGTCCATGGTCGGTTAGGAACTGCGTATGTCATCCGCACAAGCGTTTTGGTCTGTACCCTGCGAAGACGGCGAACCGGACCTGTGGGTCTGTATGTCGTGCCTGAACGAAGTCTTCCGCCGCAAAGTCCCCAAGCCGGACTGTCCCACCTGCCATGGGGTGTCCACCTATGAGGCGTTCACGCTCGAGGCTATTCGGGATTGGGGGACGGAAGAACTGATCGCCAAGGCCGTCGCGGCTCAGGCTGAGGACAACGCGTCGCAGGCGACGCCCAGCGGTCTGTCCGCCGTCGAGTCCGCGGACTAATCCTTCCGTCATCAGACTCATGGGGAATTTGCTCGGTGGAAGCGGCGCGCCCATTTCTCCTCGGCGGTCACTGGCAACGGTCGGCTTTGACCGCCAAGGTCGTCAATCCCTTCACCGGTGAGACGATCGCCGAAATCTGTCGGGCCGGACAGACGGAAGCCGCAGCGGCGGTCCAGGCGGCTGAGGCGGCGACGGTCCCTATGCGCGAGCTGCCCGCCCACGTCCGCGCCGATGCGTTGCTTCGGATCGCCGCCGCGTTGCGCGCCCGACAAGAAGAGGTGGCCCGGACCATTACCGCTGAGGCGGGAAAGCCGATCACTGATTCCCGCCGCGAAGTCGCGCGCGCTATTCAGACGTTCAGTGTCGCTGCTGAGGAGGCTAAGCGGATTCCCGGCGAGATTGTCCCGATGGATTGGACGCCGGGAACCGAGTTCTACCTCGGGATCCTGCGCCGGTTCCCGATCGGCCCGATTCTGGGCATCACTCCGTTCAACTTCCCGCTCAATCTCGTCGCGCACAAGGTCGCTCCGGCTTTGGCGGCGGGCAATCCCATCGTGATCAAGCCGGCGCCGCAGACGCCGTTGACGGCGTTGCTGTTGGGTGAAATTGTGCTGGAATCCGGTCTGCCCGCCGGCGCCTTGAGCATCGTGCCGTGCGACAACGCGGTGGCAGAGCGCCTGGTTGTCGATGACCGGTTTAAGATGTTGAGTTTTACCGGTAGCGCTGCCGTGGGGTGGATGCTCAAAGGCAAGGCCGGAAAGAAGCGGGTGACGCTGGAACTGGGCGGCAACGCGGCGGTGATCGTGGAGCCGGATGCTGACCTGGATGTTGCGGCGCAGCGGTGCGCGGCGGGTGGCTATGCCTACGCGGGCCAGACCTGCATTTCGGTCCAGCGGATCTTCGTTCATCAGTCGGTGCTCCAGCCGTTCACCGAAAAGCTTCTGGCTCAGGTGGCTGCGTTGAAAGCTGGCGATCCGATCAAGGAGGACACGGTCATCGGCCCGTTGATTGATCAGGCTGCCGCCCGACGGGTGGAAGCCTGGATCGGCGAGGCGGTGGCGCAAGGCGGGAGACTGTTGCTCGGTGGCAAGCGGTCGGGTTCGGTGGTGGAGGCGACGGTCCTGAGCGAAGTCACGCCTACCATGAAAGTGTCCTGCCAAGAAGTATTCGGGCCCGTCGTGACCGTTTCGCCGTATCAACGCTTCGAAGACGCGTTGACGGCCGTGAACGATTCGCCCTACGGTTTGCAGGCCGGGGTGTTCACTCGAGATGTGGGCCGGATCTTTCATGCTTTTCGAAATCTGGAGGTGGGTACGGTCTTGGCGAACGAAATTCCGACGTTCCGGGCGGATCATATGCCTTACGGCGGAGTCAAGGACTCCGGCCTCGGGCGCGAAGGGGTACGGTATGCCATCGAAGAGATGACGGAACCCCGGCTGCTCGTCCTCAACCTTCGCCAGTGAACTGCGTCCCTCCTAAAAAATCCTTCCGCCATATTGCGGAACCGTCTTCAACTTGGTACAACACCGGCCTTGTGCGCCGGTTGTCCGAAACGGCGCGTGAGTGAAATCCGGTGGGCAGCGGACGCGGCTGACGCGTTCGCACGGATGAAGGGGGGAGCGCGACGATGGTTCCGACTCATATGTTCTTGACCAGAGGCGTCGGAGTGCACAAGGAAAAGTTGGCGTCCTTCGAACAGGCTCTTCGTAGCGCAGGCGTGGCGTACTGTAATCTTGTCAGCGTGTCTTCGATTCTTCCGCCCAATTGCAAGATCATCCCGCGCAAACGCGGGGAAAAGCTGCTCAACCCGGGCGAGATCACTTTCTGCGTGATGGCCCGTTCGGAGACCAACGAGCGGAATCGGTTGATCTCCGCTTCCATCGG
Organism: Nitrospira calida; assembly: GCF_976986435.1. Classification (NCBI taxonomy): domain Bacteria; kingdom Pseudomonadati; phylum Nitrospirota; class Nitrospiria; order Nitrospirales; family Nitrospiraceae; genus Nitrospira; species Nitrospira calida. Next base: position 3,233,187 of record NZ_OZ335950.1, on the reverse strand, counting down.
TCTCGCGATTCCGACGGACCGCCGCACCTACGGGTATCTGTCGGAACACCATGCTTACGGCGAGACGGATGAGGAATCCGGTGAGTATACGGAAGATCTGGCGGCCCAGATGCTCGCCACGACGTTGGGGATCGAGTTCGACGCCAATCAGGCCTGGAAGGAGCGGGAGCAGGTCTTTAAAATGGGCGGCAAGATCGTTAGGACGTTAAACATCACCCAGTCCGCGATCGGGCGGCCCAACAGATGGACGACGGTGGTGGCTTTGGCCGTCTTCATTCCGCCGGAGAATCTGCCCAAGAAGGTCCGCCGCCGTCCATAAGCGTCAACGCGCATCGGCTGCGGCCGCCCAGCGTCCAGATCAGCGGCTATACCATGACCCTTCCTCACGGTTGGCTCGGCCAGGAGCGGAATTTTCTCGGCATCGGCGAACCCTGGTGCCATCCGGATCATGCCGGAGTCTACGTCCTTCCGGCACCCTACGAACACACCTCCAGCTACGTTCGTGGTTCCGACCGAGGGCCATCGGCGATCATTGATGCCTCTCATCAGGTCGAGTTGTATGACGAAACCCTGCATTGTGAACCCTACCGGGAATGGGGTGGAATTGCGACCGCCGCCCCGCTGGCGCTTGAGGGGAAAGTCGACCGGGAAGCTGTGGAGGCCATCGAAGCCTACGTCCGTCCCCACGTGCAACCGGGACGGTTCGTCCTAACCTTGACCGGAGAGCATACAGGCGCGCTCGGCGCAATCCGCGCCCATGCGCACCGTTATCCCGATCTCTGTGTGGTCCAGATCGACGCTCATGGGGATCTTCGCAAGGCCTACCAGGACAACCCGTACAGCCATGCGAGCGTCATGGCCCGCGTGGTCGACGAAGGGTTGCCGCTGGTGCAGGTCGGGATTCGGTCGATCTCGCCGGAAGAAATCGGCTTGATCAACCGGACTCCCTCCGTGACCACGTTTTTTGCGTCCCAGATTTTGGATCCCGCCGGTCCTTATGAAGGGCGCGCCGCGCGGTGGGTGCCGGACGTGGTGAAGGCCTGCAAGGGGCCGGTCTATCTGACGTTCGACTGCGACGGGCTGGATTCCTCGCTCCTGCCGGCGCTGGGCACGCCGGAGCCTGGCGGGCTCGGGTGGTACGACACATTGGCTTTGGTCACGGCGCTGGCTCAGGGGCCTGGCATCGTCGGCATGGACGTCAGCGAGCTTGCTCCGATCGAAGGGTTTGTGGCGCCGCAGTTCGCCGTCGCGCGCCTGCTCTACCGCATCCTCGGCCGCGTTCGCGCAGGACGCCGCGTGACGTAGCCCGGCTCTTTCCCCCCTTCTCCCCGCCGATCTTTGTTTCTTGGTACACTCGGGACCGCGAGTGTGTACCCATGACCCGGATCAATAAATTTTTCACCGAGCAGGGCATTTGCTCCCGCCGGGAGGCGGATCGGCTCATTGAAGAAGGTCGTGTCACGATTAACGGCCGGATCGCCCGGTTGGGTGACAAGGTGGGGCCCGGCGACGTCGTCACCAGGGACGGCCAGGTGATTCGCCAGAATGTCGCGGCGGTCTATATCAAGTATCACAAGCCGATCGGCGTCATCACGACCAGCGAACCCCATGTGAAACGCAACATCATCGCCGAAATCGGGCATCCCGCGCGCATCTTTCCGGTCGGGCGGCTGGACAAGGACTCCTCCGGCTTGATCCTCCTGACCAACGACGGCGACATTGTGAACGAGATTCTCAGGACCGAACACGGTCATGAGCGGGAGTACGTGGTCCAAGTCGACCGGGAGTTTGATGGGCGATTCCTGGAACGCATGGCCGGCGGAGTGGTGGTGCTCGGGAAGCGGACCAAGCCGTGCACTGTGGCGAGGCTTGGCCCGCGCTGCTTCCGCATTGTGCTGACGGAGGGACGCAATCGGCAGATCCGGCGCATGTGCCAAGCCCTCGGGTATCGAGTCGTCAGCCTGCAGCGCGTCCGAATCATGCACATCACGCTCGACGGCCTGCGACCGGGCCAATGGAAAAACCTCACCGAGCGAGAACGGTCGAAACTGTTTCGCGCACTGGGAAAGCCAGAGACGAGAGGCATGCGATCGTGAACGCTGAGGAACTCGGCAACGCGAAGAAGCCTCTTATCAGTCGCTTCGGGCTCCAGACGATTCTGGGATCGGCGGCCTCCCTCAACGGCAACGCGAAGAAGCCTCTTATCAGTCGCTTCGGGAGACCGAGCTAGGGCTTTCGGCGGAGACGGTGATCGGCGAAACGGCCGGTTCTTGCTCTTCGTGTCGAGCGGGCGGGAGGGTGGCCGGAAGCTGCGGTCCCGGCGACCGCGGGAGGAACAAGTTCAGCAACGCAATGAAAAAACTCCCGCCGACCAGCATCGCGCTGGTGGTACGGATGGTTCTGGTCCCCTCGTCGCGCATATCTTTGGCGACGTCCGCGACGGTTTCGATGAGTCGATCCAACGCCAGGCTGACTTGGATCATCTTGGGACCGGAATTGTCCGCAGCGTGGATTTCGGCTTTACGGCGGAGCTCGGCCGCTTCCTTGGCAGAGGGGGCGTTCCATTCCTGCGTCAGCAGTTGAATCGTCAAGCTGGCTGCGGAGAAATATTGGTCGAGACTGTCGCGGACCGCTTGGAGGTCACGCGGCTCGCTGCGGCCGCTGCGCGAGACCCGCAAGCTCGCGGCGGCGTAACGGTCGATAGCGTGTTGGATGCGGGCCCGTTGATACGGCAGGGACTCCGTAATGCGCTCGAATTCCTTCTTGTTGGGGGCTTCGAGGGCGCGAATGATCGTATTCCGGTACCGCATCACATCGGCGGAGATATGAGCCAGGTCGGCCGCGCCGAGTGTGTATTCGGTGTACATGACGCGCAGGTCTTGGTCGACCTGGCTCAATGCCTGGCCGCTGACCCAGCCAAGCCCCGCGATCAGCGCGCTGATTAAAAGTTGCGACCCGCTGGGCCATGTGATGCGAAACCGACCAAGCATGGTTCGCCTCCCTCTCCCGTAGGGCGGCCTCGCCGAGCCGGGAGCGCATGCGAGCCAGTCTAGCAAATTCGATCCTGGAAAGGAATCGCCGTGCGCCGCCCTTCGGCCCGTTGTCGGGCAGTATGATACGGCGTCCGCCCGTGCGGCCAATGCGAAGGCCGACGACGTGTTTCCGGCGCTGTTGCCGGAGAAGCCGATGATGTTCTCGCCGGGAGCCACCCCGCACTGATCACCACCGCGGCCGCAACGAACTGACCGAGCGTGACGCCCACGGCCTCAGTCCAGCACGATGCGGCGATCCACGTAGGGGGTGAGGTCGGGATCGTTAGAGACGAAGATAACCGACCAGGGTTCTTCCTTTGAGCACAACCGCCGCAGAATCGTTTCCCGGATGGCTGGTTGCATGTTGTGCAGCATCCCGTCGAAAATCAGAATTTGCGGCCTCGACAGGATCGCGCGGGCGACCAGGATACGGAGAATGTGGGTCGGGGCGAGGATCATGCCGGGAGCCCGAACGTGGGTCTTGAGCCCCAGCGGGAGGGCGTCCACTTCTTCTTCCAGCTCGGCGAACCGCAGGGCCCACCGCACATCGCTGTAGGGGATACCGGTGCGGCCCAGAACGATATTCTCTTCCAGTGTCCCTTCGAACAGCGAGAGTTGGGAATCGAGCACGAACCCGCGGCATTTGTTGATCGTCTCCAAATCAAGGTGGCGTAGATCGACGCCGTTGTAGCGGATCACGCCGGCGCTCGGGGGGTCGAGACCGGCGAGAACCCGCGCCAGCGTCGTCTTGGCGATAGTGCTGGTCGCGTAGATGCCGACCTTCTCTCCCGGCGTCACCTCGAGGTTGAAGCGTTGGAAGATCGGTGCCGCGTCCGCGTGATGGACGTAAGTCAAATCCTTGCAGGTCACCCGAATGCCGTGAATCGTCGGATCGGGCAGCGGCACGGACAACATCGCCGTACTGACGTCCTTGGGCAAGGAGAAAAGAAAGTCCAGCTCGTGCAGGGCAGTGAAGAAGTAGAAGATGTGGCCCATGCGTTTGACGACGGCGTCGAAGTTCAGCAGCAACGTGCCGACGACGACCTCGGCGGCGACCAACTGGCCTAACGTCAGTTGGCCGATCGAAAGCAGCCAGCCGGCTGTAGCAATGAGCCCGCTGTGTCCCAACGCCTGCCACCCGACGGAGCCGAGATACTGCCGCATCAGAACATGAAAGCGCGTGCGTCTTGCAGCGACATAGGCGTTGACCAGTTCATCGGTTTTCTTAATCAGCAACGGTTCGCTGACGGTCGATTTGAAATGCAGCAGGTTGTAGGCGATCTCCTGCATCCAATGCAGCGTGTCGTATTTGGCGTGGGACATCTGGATCGTCGCCCGCAGGCCTCCGTGGCTGAGCAGGAATATGATCACGCAGAAACCGGCGAGGAGCACGGCGTTGAACAGCAAGAAGTACGGATGGTAGAAGACCAGGATCGTCATGCCGATGGCGCCTCCGACGACGACATTGACGACGTCGATCAGGAGCACCGAAAGGGCGCGCTGCATCAGCACTGTCTCCAAAAAATAGTTCGCGTACCGCGGCTGGAAGCCCTGGGATTTGAGGCGAGGCAGGTGCTCGGTCATCGCCACAGCAACGCGCGCAAAAATTCGACGCTCCAAGATCTCGACGGCGAAAAACTGCAATGCACGGAAGGCGCCGACAAACAACAGCACCAGCACCATAATGGCGGCTAGTGTCACGATCGTGATCGGCTGGATGGCGAACGCGAAGGTGTTGACCAGCTCTTGGACGGTTAACGGGACGATGAGCGAAAAGAGCCCGATCGCCAGCGAATAGGATCCGAGCAGGCCGAGCACCCGGCGTTCCAGGCGTAGGAGCAGTCCGAGACGGCCGAGCATCGACTGGAGCGTGAGAGGATGGCTGTCGGAGCGGTTGGGATCCATGCCCTCGCTCGCTGGCAGGTACTCACCAGGCTGGAAGACCGATCACCAGCAGATGCCGGATCATCGCCCTTTCGCCCGGTTGGGCGGCCGAACAATTCCCTAACCGTATCAAAGCACGAAGGAAAATGCCACTGCCTTCGGCGATCATTCCCGCGCCCGGTAGGTCACCGGCACGGCCGACGGTTCGCTCTTGGCCCACGCGCCGATCGCCCATTGATAAAAGGCCAAGGCCTTCTGGTAATCCGCCTTAGCGCGGACGAGTTGATTTTCCGAGTCCACGGAGTTGCGCTCCCGCAAATTCACGAACAGCACGCTGGTGGCACCCAAGCTGAAACGGAAGCGTTCTCCCTCCTCGAGGGTCTTGGCGAGCCGCAACGACTCGGCGGCGACGGCGATGCGTTCCTTTGCCCGCTCGATGGCAGACAGCGCGTTATCCACATCCACCACGACCTGCTGTTCGCGGAACTTCTGGACAAGCACGAGGCGATCCGCCTTCGCTTGCGCTTCCAGTACCTCGCCGCGGCTTCGCCGTTGGAAAATGGGGATGCGGAATTCTGCGCCGAACCTGTAACCGAGGCCGAGAACGAATTTTTCCGGGGCGCGCGCCGGCTCGGCCGACAGGTCCAAACTGGGCAACAGATTGTTTTTGGCCAATTCCAGATCAATGTTGTTGAGTTTCGCCTCGATCCCCACTTCCCTGACTTCGGGGCGATCGGCCTTGGCCTGCAATTTATGGGCCTGTACCGTTTCGGGCGGCGGCACGGTAACCTGCGACGGCAAGTCCGGTGCGCGCTCGGCTGGGGGCGTCACGGGGGCGTGATTTTCCCAGAGAAACATGGACAAACGATATTGTTCCTGCTCGACGGCGCGCTGGGCGGCGATCCAAATTTCTCTGCGGCGCTGTACCTCCTGATTCGCCTCGACGACATCGAGTGGCGCGACGGCGCCGGCCTTGGCACGTCCCTCCACCTGCTTTGCCCGATCCTCCGCGACGCTCAGCGCGCGCTTCTGAATGTCGGCCAGTTTCACGGCGGCGACCCAGTCCCAGTATTGCGTGGCGGCGGCTAGGAACAGGTCCTGGCGGGTCTGCGAAATCTTGACATCCGCCATCGGGTCGGCCAACTGCGACCGCTGAAGTTCGGCTGCATCGGGATTGATCATCAGGCCGCGCAGCAATGGGATGAATCCGCCGAGAACGACCTGGTTCCTGCCGTTGTTGAACCCGAGGTCGGGGATTTTCGCGGCGGCCGTGCCGATGACATCCCGAACACCGGCTTGGGCCCGGACCCCGGATTGATGCCGGAATTCCATAACCGTGTCGTTGAAGCCGGCGGTTCTGGTGTCGGTCGTCCCGCTGGGAATGAACCGCTCGAGCTCCATATCATTGATGAGGATGGGCTCGAAAGCTCCCAGTGCTTTGAGCAACTTGCCTCTGGCGGTCATCTTCTCGGTGCCAGCGCCTTTAAGCAAGGGATGCGAACGGTCCACCCAGGCCAACACTTCGTCCAACGAGAGCGGAATGGGGGGCAACGGTTTTGACTTAGCCGCGTCGGCGGCGAACGCATGGCTTGCGGCAGAGCAGGCCGCCACGATGAAGCAAGCGATAACGGCAAACAGATGATTCATCGTGCACACTCCTTTCTGGTTCGGTCTTCACGCATCGGCGCGTCTGACCCGTATTGCGCTGACGGATCGCCAAGAGAAGCAAAGCGACGCGAACGTCGCGACGGCGAGAGTCCGGGACCGGCGCTTATTTGGCACCGCGGCCGGCCTTGGGCAGAAGCGTATCGATGAGCGTAGGCGGCCGTTCCTGATAATCGGGCGGGAAGAGGTTGAACCGGCGCCACAACTCATACCACAACGGTACCCGGTTGCAAATCACCCAGCCCATGACCTTGGTGCCGAGACGGACATGTTCCTGCGGGGGCCAGGCGCGATCTTCGGGATCCGGAACAACCCAAAAACGATAGTTCCCTTTTCCATCGTCCACCTGGTCGATCACTTTGATGACGCCCCCATAGGTGCCGGCCATCAGTTCCGGCCAAGCTGGAAGCGGAATGGCGGGGATACCGTAAAACAGGAGCCGCACCTTGCGACCGACATTGAGCAACGGAGCGTCCAGCCCGTCCGCCCACAGTTCGGCTGCCCGGTCTGCAAAGGGCGCAATCCGCACCAATTTGTCGCCCTGTTTGACTGTTTCGCCGGGTCCCACCTCCGCCATCCGGACGACCGTCCCATCAATTGGCGCAAGAATCCGGCTGGCGATCCTGCGTTGCGTGGCATTGGAGAGCCGAAGCGTGACATCGGCCAGTTCATTGGCCGCCTTGGCGGCGTCAGCGAAGGCGCCGTCACGGGCCGCCTCGGCATCGATGAGGCGTTGAAGCACTTCGGCGCTGACCTGGTCTCGGCCGAAGCTTAACGCTCTCATCGCCTGCTGGGCCGCTTTCAGCGACGCCTGCGCAGCCTGCAGCTCGGCTTTGCTCGCAATGGCCGCTTGGATCGTCAGTTCGAGCTCTCGCTGGGAGACCAGACCTTTTTCGACGAGCTGGCGATGGCGGTCCACGTTCAGCTCAGCCGTGTCGACGGCGATCTTGGCGGCGGTCACCTTCTGTTGAGCTTCCCGCACCTTGTTTTCAGCCTCCACCACGCGGGCCTCCGCCGATGGCACCGCCGCTTTGACCAGGTTTTGCATTTCCTTGATGCGCTTGTCCAACTGCTCGGCCCGTTCCAGTGAGGCCTTACGGGTTTGCTCCAGCGCAACCTTCCGCTGTTCCAGGAGGGCGAGGAGGTCCGGCGCCATAAAATTCGGGTCCCAGTCGTCCAGCTCGAGAATCAAATCCCCCTGTTTGACGCGCACTCCCTCAAAGACGTGCCATTTTTTGATACGCCCTGTGATCTGTGCCTCGATATCCTGCGGCCGTTCATACGGCGAATAGGCGGAGAGCTGGCCGGTGACCGTGATGGTCTGCGTCCAGGGAACGAAAGCGATGAGCAGGGCAAAGAGCAAGACTAGCTTGATGGCGAGTCGCGAGGAGAACTTCAGTCGTTCGGGAATCTGAACCGCCTCCCAGGATTGGAGTCTGGAAGAGGTGGCGAGATCGTCGACGGTGATTTCGTCCAAACCGGTGGGTTGATTGACCATCGACTGGACCTTGGATTTCAATCCCTCTCCCAGGCGCTGCATCGCGACCTCCGATGATCGGGATGGAAGGCAGGTGTATCATAAAAGAATCCGGTTCATGGGGTCAAACAGCGTCGGCATTCTTCACATTTTCACATCCACCTCGCGCGTACCTTGACCCTCTCTCTCGGAACGGCTAATGTGGCCATGGCTTAGTCGTTGCGGGCCGCGACATTCCGGTGAGACAGGGGGGAATGGTCGCGCACACATTCACGGCCTGGTTGAGAGCGGTGGAGGAAAGTCTATGGGGGGGTCGCGCGAACGCCTGTCGAGGAACGGCAAGGGACGCATCCGGCCGCTGGTCGGGGTGCTTGGAGGGAGCAAGAGCGACTTTCCGATCCTGGAAAAGGCCGTCGCGGTCCTCACCGACTTGGGTGTGCCGAACGAGCTGCTGGTCGTCTCGGCTCACCGCACGCCCGATCGCCTCTTCGCCTATGCCGAACAGGCGGCGAGCCGCGGCATCGAGGTGATCATTGCCGGCGCAGGAGGTGCCGCCCATCTGCCGGGGATGCTGGCGGCCAAAACTCACCTGCCGGTCATCGGCGTGCCGATTCCCACAGAACATTTGGGAGGTCTGGACTCGCTCCTCTCCATCGTGCAAATGCCGCGAGGGGTGCCGGTCGCGACTGTGGCCATTGGCGGGGCCGAAAATGCGGGCCTCCTGGCCGCGCAGATCCTCGCGGGGCGGTATCCGGCCATCCGCCAACGCCTGCAACGGTTCCGCGCCGAACAGACGCGCGCGGTCCTCGCGTCCCAGGGACCCTTATCGACTCCGTCGACGCGGACGGCGAAAACACGCAAGACGTGACCGTGGTGCCGATCGAATCCGGTTCTGTGTTGGGTGTTCTCGGCGGAGGGCAGCTGGGCGCTATGTTCGCCCAGGCCGCCCGTCGTCTCGGTTATCATGTCGCCGTCTGGGACCCAGATGCCGAGGCCCCTGCCCATCGGAACGCCGACCACATCTTCGTCACCCCGTTTACCGATCTTCTCACCCCGGCGCGGTTTTCCGATCTGGTCCGCGCGGCCACGTATGAGTGGGAAAACGTGCCGGCGACTCTGTGCGAGGTTTTGGAACGCAAGATCCCGGTTCGGCCGTGCAGTCGAATCTTGCGGTTGATCCAGGATCGGTTGACGCAAAAGGAATTTTTGGCCACCCGCGGACTTCCCGTGCCGGCGTTTCGCCCGATCTGGTCGCCCGACGAATTGCCGTTGGCGGCGGAAGAGGTGGGCTATCCCTGTCTCTGCAAGATGGCGACGTTCGGCTACGATGGGAAAGGCCAATGGCAGATCCAGAATCGGGACGAAATGGAGATGCTGCGCCAGAGGCTCCGGGAGACCGCGCGAGACGGCAGCCGATGGATTGTCGAACCGTTTCTGCGTTTCGAACGGGAACTATCGGTGCTGGTTGTGCGCGGAGCGGATGGAGGCCGCCGTCTCTATCCGGTCGTGGAGAACATCCACGAAGCCGGCATCCTGCGGACCACCCGCGTGCCGGCCTCGGTGGAACACGGGATTGCGGAGCGTGCCGCGGCGCTGGCCGAAAAGGTCGTTGAAGCCCTCGACGGAATCGGAGTGTTCTGTACAGAGCTCTTCCTCATGCCGGACGGCCGACTCCTGATCAACGAAGTGGCGCCGCGGCCGCACAATTCCGGCCATTACACGCTCGACGCGTGCACGGTATCGCAGTTCGAACAGCAGGTGCGCGCGCTGTGCGGTCTGCCGCTTGGAGAAGTCCGTCTGCTGAGCCCCGCCGTGATGGTCAATCTCATTGGCGACGATGTGCTACAGGTCGGCGCAGGAACGGGACAAGTGGAATTGTTCGGGACGGCAGGCGCGGCGCTGCATCTCTACGGAAAGCGAGTGGTCCGTCCCGGCCGCAAGATGGGCCATGTCACGTTTCTGGCTGAAAAGCCGGAGGAAGCGTGGAAAGCCGCCATGGCGTTTCGCCGCAAGCTTGCTAGCCGTCCCCTGCCATCGCCGTTTTGACCTTAGCGAGCAGACGACGCTGCCACCGGTTGCAGGATTGTTTGCAGGCACTGAGCGCGAAAGGCACTGAAACGATCCCACCGGACGAAGACGACGGCGTGCGGAAGACGCTCGCGTTCGCGACCTGAGCCAGCCTCGCGCTCGCGCTTGGTCGCGGCGTCTCCGGCAAGCGTTATTGGCGGGTTGGAAACTCGCGGGAGCCGTCTATCCGGATTTCTCCGCCGCTTACCAGTCTTCGTATCGCCAGGATCGATGCCGGCGCGGAGCAAACAACCGGACATTCCGACGTTTGAAAATTCCAATCAGGGCCATGCCCGCGAGAAACCCGCCGATGTGCGCGAAAAAAGCGACCCCGCCGCCCTGCCGTCCGAGGCTGAGCCAGCCGCTCAGCGCCTGCAGCACGAACCAAAAGCCGAGGACGAACCCCGCCGGCACATACATCATGCGCGAGAACAACCCCAGCGGAATGAGCACCAGCACCTGCGCGCGGGGAAACAAGAGCAGATAGGCGCCCAGCACACCGGAGATCGCCCCGCTCGCGCCGACCATTGGGATGGTGGAAGACGGATCGATCAGTGCGTGGCTCACGGCGGCGAGAACTCCGCAGGTCACGTAGAAGATCGCGAACCGGACGTGTCCCATGACGTCTTCGACGTTATTGCCGAAAATCCACAGATACAGCATGTTGCCGATCAGATGCATCCATCCTCCGTGCAGGAACATGCTGGTCAGCAGCGAGAGCGAAGGGGGGACGGCCGTCACCTCCTGCGGAAGCGACGCATGGCCGAACACCACAGCCGGAATGGCGCCGTACGCGTAAATAAAAGCCTCGCCCGGGCCGGCCGGCAGGGAGGCTTGGTAGAGGAACACCGCGACACAGGCGGCGATGAGCGACACCGTGACGATCGGTGTGATTTCGGTGGGATTGTCGTCGTGCAGCGGGATCATGGTCGCGTGTTAGAGACGAAAGCTCAAGGCGAGGGGGTGATCCAGGGCGGTCATGGGCTCAGGTTATCCCGTCCGTGGAGCGTGGTCCCTCATTTCCGGGCTTTCGCCTCTCTCCCGCGGCACGTTCGAGCGGAGCGAGCGGCGACGGGGCGTCCGGCGGCAAAGGGACCGAAAACCCGGCGGCGTGGGTATGGCCGCCTCCTCCGAACTCGGCCGCGATGCTGCCGACATCGGTGCCGTCTTCGCGGGAGCGCAGGCTGTAGTAACGGCGGCCGTTCTTGTCGTGCCAGATGATGCAAAACGGATAGTCAGGCGAAAGCCGTTCGCCGATCTGACTGGTCAAGACCGGGCTCTGTACGGCGGGGACGACTTCGCCCTGGAACGAGACCAGGGTCGCGTGCGCCGCGAGCTTGCCGACCAGCTCATTTTCGTACCGGAGAATCGCGCGCCCCTCCTGTTCGAGTTCTTTTTGTCGAAAGGAATTCCAGAGGTTGAAATCGAAAGGATAGGATGCGAGCGCGGCGTTGATTTCCCGACTGCCCGGCAGTACCCACTGCCACAGGTCCTTGTCCTGGATGTATTGCAACAGCCACGGGGCCGGCTCGTCGTGGGCCCACTCCCATGCCAGCATCGCGCCCGACTTCTTGAGGTCAAAGTACGCATAGGGCAGCCCGGCCAGCGCGTTCTGGGCGGTGACGTGATGGTCGAGCACCAGCAAACAGGATGCTTCGCGGGCCATGTGTTCGAGAATCGGTCTCGAATAGCTGAAATCCACGATGACAATCCGCTGGCCAGCCAAGTTGGCGGGCGGCGGGTCGCCGTGCTTAACGGCGACGAATTGCGCCGAGGGAAAGCGCTTCCAAATGGCCCAGGCCGCGCCGAATCCGTCCGCGCATTCCGCATGATAGAGCACGAGGCTGGGCGGTTGGTCCGATTTATAGCGAGGCAGGCCCGACATTTCGCGTCACAGAATACCATGTCCGGCGACGGAGGCCAAAGAGTCTTTTGACGGAATCGGGAGGAAATGCGGGGCTCAAACGGGTGGGAGCGTCGGCCCCGGCAGCGCATTCAGATGGTCGATGAGTTGGCGAAGCCGGCCGGCGCTCCTTCGGTTGAAGAGAAACACCAGGCGAGGGAGGTCCTTCACGGCCGGCTCGTCAAGTTCCTCCGGGAGAGGACCCCGCTGTTCGAATACGCCTTCGCTCAGCAAGTCTTTGAAACGGTCGTTCACGTCGGCCACTTGCGCATCGGAGAGCGGATGTTTCAGGCGCATGGCCAACTGTCGACCCACGAACCGGATGGAATGGTAACGGCGATAGAAAGTCAGGATTTCCGCCACCGCTTGCTGCTCGCTGTCGAAGATTTTGAACAGGCTCAGATCCTCCTGGTTAATAAGGCCGCGTCCCAACAACTGGTCGGCGATGAAGTCGTACCAATGATTCCAGTAGTCGCACCCGGGTGCCTGAAGGCAGACGATCGGCTGAGGGTCGCTTTTGCCGGTCTGCGTCAAGGTCAGGATTTCGAATCCCTCATCGTGCGTGCCGAAGCCGCCGGGGAACAACGCAATCGCGTTGGCTTCTTTCTGAAAGGTAAGTTTCCGTGTAAAGAAATACTTGAAGGTGATGAGCTTCGGATCGTCGGCGATCACGGCGTTGGGACCCTGCTCAAACGGCAACAGGATGTTGACTCCGAAACTGTTCTCCCGGCCGGCTCCTTCTTGGCAGGCCCGCATGATGCCGTCCGCCCCTCCGGTGATCACCATGAACCCGTGTTGCACGATCAGGCGGGCGAACCGGTACGCCAGTTGGTAGTTGGGATCGTCCGGTTGGGTGCGGGCCGAGCCGAAGATGCTGATCTTCGGACGGCCGCGATAGGCCTGGAACACGCCGAAGGCGTGGCGAAGTTCTTTCATCGCCCGGTTGACGATCTTGAGGTCGAGCAAGTCCAGGCGGGATTCGCGCAGCCGCAAGACGCCAACCAGGATTTCTTTCATCAAAACGCTGGACAGGTCATCATCCGGTCCGTCCAGCAGGCTGTGCACCTGGGCCAGGATCTCTTCTTTAGTTGGAGTCGGGCGGCTGCGGGTTTGTGCCATGGGATCTGTTCCTTGGGGGACCCGTTGGAGAAGATGACGAGACCGACGCAGCGGTCGAATTCTACCAGGCAATCGTCGGCTGGTCAAAAGGCCGATGTGGGGAGAACCGCGGCCCTACGAGGATTTCTTGTAAAGATTCTGGATAGCCCATGCGCTGATACGCGATTGGTCTTCGTCGGACAGGTCGGTAAACTGAATTTCCACCCCGGGCGTCCGACGGTGGTGTTCGCCCTCGGATCGGTGAGGGGGGTGATAGCTCGTGACGATCACGCCGTGCACGTGGATGGAAACCGTTGAGCCCGGCAGGGTGAACGAAAGCGTCACGTGGGTCCCGGGCAACAGCAGATTCGGCGTTTCGACGAACGCGCCCGTGTGGCTCAACTGGATGATCGTGACCTTCTGGTCGACGCCCCGCTCGCGACCGTCAGAGATGCGAACGGACGCTGGAATTTGCGCGTGGCGTCGCTGAGGCGGGGAGACAAGGTCGCGGGCCGTCAAAATTCCCACCGGTTGATTCCGGTGGGTGACGATCAGCAGCGGGACCCCGGTCGAAACCATGAGCGTCGTGGCCTCTTCGATAGGGCGGTCGAATTCAATTGAGTGGACCGGCCTGGACATGATCGCGCGGGCCTCGATGTTGTGGGGTTCCAGCCCCTGCGCGACGACCTTCTTGACGATATCGCTGTGGGTCACGATGCCGATCAGGGTCTCGGTGTCTTTGACCAGAAGACACGGCACCTGTTCCCGTTGCATGACCAGCGCGGCTTCGCTGACCAGCACGTCGCCCGGAATTTGAATGACGCCGGGTGTCATCATCTGGGCCACCATTGCAGATGGAGAGTCGAACGCGATGTTGCGATCCTTGTTCCCGGTGCCTCTCATCGCGACCTCAATCGATCGGGCGATTGACGCGGTGTTCGAGGTCCCGGGATCACGATGCACAGGAAGTATAGCAGACGGAAACTCCGCGGAATGCCGCCTGTTCCCTTGCCAAGCAGACCCTCGGCCGATTAGACTGGCCCGGCGGCTTCGCGCTCCCGGTTCTGTCGAGTATAGGGGCAATGGCGGCGGTTGACCAGGAATTCTTGAAACGCATCGACGCGATCCCGATGCATGGGTTCGGGTTGTCGGCGGATGTGTATTGTCCCGAGGTTGGCGAACTGCTCGGAGCTTTGGGCGACGACGCATCGAACGTGGACTATGTGGAGCTCTTCAAAGCGAATGATGCGGCGCTTGCCGCGGTCAGACGCCGGCTGCCGTCGATCGCTCTGGCCTATCACGGGGAAGGATTGTGGATCACGCAGCCGGATTGGTGCGAACAGTATCCCTACAGGTTGGAATTGGAGACGGCGGCGGCGCATCTGCGGGTGCTGCGCAGCCATTGGATGACTCACGAATGCGCGAGCAAGCAGATGGCCGGCTATGCCTTCGGCAGGTATCTGCCGCCGCTGTTCACCGAGACCAGCGCGGCAGTGGTTGCCGAGCATATCACGCTGGTGCAGCACCACCTCGACCGGCGCTGCGAGATGGCGAACGGCATGGGACCGCTTTTTCTGCTGGAGATGCCTCCGCTCACCTATTTCGGATTCGGGACCGTTCCGATTGCGCGGTTCTTTCGACTAATCGCCGATCGCACAGCCTGCGGCCTGGTGCTCGACCTCGGCCATCTCTGGACGGTCTACCGGTATTCGAACGAGGGAAGGCGTTCCAGCATGGAGCGCTTCGCAGAGAACTTCCTGGATGTGTTCCCGATCGAGCGTGTGGTGGAGATTCATGTGGCCGGTCTGTCGGCGGAGGGAGATGGGGAAGAAGCGGCCGACAACACAACCCCTCCGCGTCTCCTTGACGACCATGCGGCGCCGATCCCGGACATGCTGTTCGACTTGCTCGCGCAGGTGCTGGCCCGTCCGGACTTGGTCCATCTCAGAGGGATCGCCTTGGAAGTCGACAATAAACCGATTCCACAGATCGTCCGGGAATATCGACGGTTCCGCAGAGCGTTCACCAGCGCCTTTGATCGGCGGGGCACGCCGCCTTCGGAGAAGGTGCACGCGGCGAAGTTCGATCGTAAAGGTCCGGGGGCGTCGTGCAGCCGCACCGACAAGATGCGGCTTCAACGCGACTATGCGCGATATGCCGAGCTTGTGTCCGGAGTCTCGCATCCACTGGCGACGGAATCACTGGAGCTGATTGGAGATCGTGATGGCGTGGACCGCTATCGTCGCCGCTATCTGCCGAATGAGCTTCTTCATTGGGGGGGAGACCTGCGCGACATGTTTCCGGAAACGTGCCGATTGTTGGAGGGGCGTAGCGTCGAGCTCGAGGAGTTCGTAAGCCATTGGTTTCGCATGCCTCGTCCGACGACGGCCCCGTATGATTTCTTTCTACTGAAGATCGAGCGGTTTGTCGAATTTGTCCGCAACCGGCTTCCCTCCGCGGTTCCGGCAGCGGAGCGCGAGGCTGCGATGCTGCGGACCGCCTACCAAGTGGCCAATGAGCCGGCGGTGGGAGTCGAGGTGACGGCATGAGCTTCTGGGATTCGCTTTCCCGGCCGATCATCGGGCTGGCTCCCATGGACGGCGTCACAGATGCGGCGTTTAGGAAGCTGGTGGCGGAACAGGGGCGTCCCGATGTTCTGTTCACGGAGTTCACGCATGTCAATCACATCTGCCGTGGCCCCGATTTCTTGGTGGAGACGCTGCGGTACAGCGAAGTCGAACGACCGATCGTCGCGCAACTGTACGGCAAGGATCCCGAACTGTTTTATATTGCCGCGCATGCGGTGTGCGAGCTCGGATTCGACGGGCTTGACATCAACATGGGCTGTCCTTCGCGCAACGTCGCCTCCTCGGGTTGCGGCGCAGGCTTGATCCGAACGCCGGCCCTCGCCCGCGCCATTATCCGCGCCGCGCGGCAAGGCATCCTGGATTGGTCGGCGGGACAGACGCCTGAGCAGGCGGGCCTCAAACCGGCGCGCGCGGATTTCCTGAGAGCGATGAATATCGCTAGGAACGGACACCCGACGGTGCCGCGCCGGGTCATTCCACTCTCGGTCAAGACGCGTCTGGGGTATGACTGCGTCATAGTTGAAGACTGGATTGCTCACTTGGTGGAGGAGCGGCCGGCGGTCATTTCCGTTCACGGTCGGACGCTGCGGCAGATGTACCAGGGCGAAGCGGACTGGAACGCCATCGCGCGGGCCGCGCGGATCGTGTCCGGAAGCGGAACCTTGCTGCTGGGAAACGGTGATGTCATGTCCATGCGGCAGGTTGTCCGGCGCGTGCTCGAGAGCGGGGTGCACGGCGTTCTCGTCGGAAGAGGAGCTTTGGGTGCGCCCTGGGTGTTCCGCACCAAGGACCTCGCGAAGCGCGAGGTCTGGTCGGGGCAGGACGGAGCTGACCGGCTCTCTGGCCCGCTTGATGTCGCGGTGAGCATGGGCGAGCGGTTCCGGGTGATGATGGCCCATGCCCGCCAGTTCTATGCGTTGTGCGGGCCCGAACGGTTTCCACGCATGCGCAAGCACTTGGGCTGGTATTGCAAAGGCTTTCCCACCGCCGCCGCGATGCGGGCGAAAATGTTCCAGGCGTCCAGCCCCGCCGATGTCGAGCGGATCATCGCGGAGTTCGCCCCACTGGCTGGTGTCGGCCGCGATGAACGGTCCAATTCTTCAGCACACGCGCGATCCTCTTCTGTCCTTTCGGTCATCTGATTCATGCCGCTGATCCTCGCGTCAACCTCTCCCCGCAGGATCGAACTTCTGGGCCTTCTCCAAGTCCCATTCAGGGTCGAGAGACCGTCGTATCAGGAGCAGGTGCGCCCCGGCGTGCCCGCCGCAACTCTGGCGGCGGAATTCGCTCGGGGCAAGGCGGACTCTTGCGCCGCGCGCTTTCCCGACTCGCTGGTTCTCGGCAGCGACACGCTGATCGATCTGGACGGTGCGGTGCTGGGCAAGCCGGTCGATCTGCCGGGGGCCCGCGCCATGCTCCGGCGCCTCTCCGGCCGAGAACACGTGATCCATACCGCGGTTGCCTGCAGGCGGCTCCTCGACGGCGTTGACGATGTGGTTGAAACGAGCGTGCGGGTCTGGATGAAGAATTTCGGACCCGAAGAGATCGAACGCTATCTCGACACCGGCGAAAGTTTGGGAAAGGCCGGCGCCTATTCCATTCAGGGCCTAGGAGGCCAATTGATCGCCAAGATCTCTGGCGATTATACGGCCGCGGTGGGGTTGCCGATACGGCTGGTGGCCGATCGTCTCCAAGCCTATGGGATCGAGGTGCCGGTGGATGTGGAGGCCTTGTACCGGACGAAACCGTATCCCAATTGGTCGCGCTTCGCGAGCTAGATTGCAAAACGCTTTGGCCATTCCTTACAATGCCACCCACACGAGGCACGTTTCGCGCAAGGAGGGGTTCATGTGTGCGGGGGTCGAATCTGGAAAATGGAGGGGGGGAGGAGTGTCGGCGGCGCTGGCGGCCGTGACGTTAGTTGGATGGGCTCTGGGGGCTGCTCCGGCCGCCGCGATCGATGTGAAGCTGACGATGGAGGAAGCCAAGAAGGCTCTCGAAGCGGGTCGGGTGCCGATGGAAAAGGCGAATACTCCGGAAGAGGTCAAAAAGGTTTTGCAGCAAGCGTCCTTGGCGACTCGCGTCGGCGCCGATCCAGAGAAGGACCCGTGCGGTGCCAGCGCCATTCTGCGAACCAAGCGGTATCGGTTGGAAGCGTTCGGGCGGCAGGAAGCCACCGAATCCAAGAAGCAGAAGAAAGACGTTCGAATGCCAGAAGAGTTCATCCAGAAAGTCATCGACATGCCGAACATGGAGATCGAGGTGCAACTCTGCGGAGACGATGAGTATTTCGCAGAGGGGGTTCAGGTGGTGTTTCAGCAGAACGGCAAGACCATCAAGCCTATCGATGTGAGTCCGGCCGAACGCGGCCGCAAGAACGATGGCCAGGGGCCAGCCTACCGTTCCCGTTTCACCGCCCGATTCGCCTATGAGAGCTTCGACCCGAACGCCAAAACCAAAGTGATCATATTCTATCCGGACGGGAAGATGGTCGATTTCGACGCGGATTTCTCGAAGGTGAAATAATAAAGTGAACGGCGACCTGCGGATAACTCAGAGCGGGTAGCAGATCTTCGAGGGGAAGACTTCGCTGGGTGCCATCGGTTGTTCGCTCATTGCTCTTGCAAGCGGAGCGTATACAGGTAGTGATAGAAACCCCGCCGTTCCATCAATGAGGCGTGGGTCCCCTCTTCTATAATCCTGCCCTTATTTAGCACCAGAATCCGGTCGGCCTGCTGGATGGTAGTGAGCCGGTGCGCGACCACAAAGGTCGTCCGGCCGGCCATCAACCGTTCGAGCGCATCCTGAACGAGTCGCTCGGATTCACTGTCCAGCGAAGAGGTCGCTTCGTCGAGAAGGAGAATTCTCGGATTTTTGAGAATCGCCCGGGCGATCGCCACCCGTTGTCGCTGGCCGCCTGAAAGATTCACGCCCTTTTCGCCGACGACGGTCCGGTACCCGTCGGGCAACGTGCTGATGAATTCATGGGCATGGGCCGCTCGGCTGGCGGCGAGGACTTCCTCTTCGGTCGCATCCTCGCGACCGTACCGGATGTTGTCGAGAATCGTCCCTCCGAACAGGATGGTTTCCTGGGGCACCAAGGCGATCTGCCGATAAAGACTGTCCAGCTTCACTTGGCGGAGATCATATCCATCGATCGTAATCCGCCCCTCGAGGGGATCGTAGAAGCGATGGAGCAGATTGATGACCGTGGTTTTGCCCGCGCCGGTCGGTCCCACCAGCGCGATCCGCTCTCCCGGCTTGGCCTCGAACGAGACGTCCGTTAGTACCGGCGCGCGCGTGTCGTATGCGAAGGAAATCCGCTCGGCCCGCACGTGGCCGGCGATCAGCGGCAAGTCCACGGCGTCGGGCTGGTCGCCAATGTCGGGTTCGGTGTCGAGGATCTCAAAGATTCGCTGCAAGGAGCCCTGGGCTTCTTTGACTTGCGCGAACACGCGAGCGGCCGAACTGAAGGGCCCGATCAGGATACCGGCGAACAGCACGAAGGCGAACAGGTCTCCTGGCGTCACCATCCCTTCGATCACCTGGAGACCGCCATACCACAGCACCGCCGCTGCAACCGAGAAGGTCAGTAGGCTGATGGTGGGGATAAAGACGGCGAGCACTGCCGCCCGGCGGAGCGAGATGGCCAGGGAGGCCTGGATCTGCGAGGCGAACCGTCGCTCCTCGTGGGCCGTTCGGACGAAAGACTTGACGATGCGGATACCGGAGAGCACTTCCTCCACGAGCGTGCTGATCGAGGCGGTCTGGTCCTGAATTGACGTGGAGAGCGCTTTGAGCCGCCGGCCGAAGAGGCGGGCGACGAGCACCAAAATTGGCAGGAGAAGCAGAATCAACAAGCAGAGGCGCCAATTCATCACGAACAGAAAGACGGTGCCGCCGACAAACGTGACCAACTGCTTGGCTGAATCGATGGGTGTCTCGGTCATGACGGTCTGGACAAGGTTGATGTCGTTCATAAGCCGAGAGAGTAGCTCCCCGGTCCGGCGTTTCACGAAGAAGCTGACTGACAATCTTTGGAGGTGGGCAAACAGATGCATGCGAAAATCCGCCACGACCCGCTGCGAGACCCAGGCTGTCAGATAGCTGTGCCCCATGGAGAAGAGCCCTTGCAGCGCGATAAGCCCGATGAACAATCGGATCGCGTCGGTCATGCGTTGCGGGTCCCGGTGCACGGTGATGATGTCCCAGAGGCTGCCGGCCAGTCTCAACAAGGCGAGGTTGAAAGCCGCGACCGCCATGGTCATGATCGTGGCGGCCGCCATACGCGGCAGGTAGGGTTTGAGAAAGGGATACAAGCGGGCGTAGTGCGACATGAATCGGGCTCTTAAGCACGGATGGTTGCCAAGGGAAGCGCCATGAAAGTGGGCGACGGGGAGTGAGGCCGAGAAGACGGGAAGCCGAGGAGAAGAAATCTACAACTGGGCGATCGACTCAATGAGGTTCTTGTTGATCGCGACGAAGTCGGATCGATCTTTGTCGTTGATGAGCACATCCGTCAAGTTGATGAAGAGCCGTTGTTCTTCGTTGATCGCGTCAGAGACGCGGTTGCGCATCGGGGGGATGAGAAAATCCCCGACGTATGTGCAGTTGACCGTTCGAACGCGGATGCGGACTTTTTTGCCCTCGGGCACGGTGGCCTCCGTCCCTCAAACGAGGTGTCCTCAGCTCTTCCGGCGCAGGAACTTCTGGCGCCGGCGCAGCTTCTTATACTTGTGCTTGCGCATCTTCTTCCGGCGTTTCTTCAGCACGCTTGACATACGCGATCTCCTCGCAGTCGGAGTCTAGAGTCTTCCCGCGCAAAATGCAAGCACTATGCGGTGCTTTACGCAAAGCCTCTAACCCGACGCGGCAGTCTCGTACCATAGCGTTTGCGACGCTGTCAAGCAATCGACCAACAGAACCGCGTCCGCTGCGCCGTGCCTGTCGCTTGACCCGCTTCGACGCGGATTTCTATACTGCGGCATGGTCACGCCAGAACGTCGCATAGTAAGACTCATCGCGCTTTTGTTTCCTCTCGCCATGTTTCTGTCCGCCTGTTCGTCGAAAGGGCCTCAGTATCCAGAAGATCATGAGCGGTTTCGGCGAATCGACGCGGCGGTCGAATCGCTGCGCAAAGCCTACGTCAATAGAGATGCTTCGGCGTTAGAGGCGTTGATGTTGCCGCTGGACGCGCTGGAGCGGCTGCACCGCGACGTCCGACGCGACTTCGACAGCTTCCAGGAGATCGCCCTGGACTGGACGATCGAGCGCATCGTGATCGACGGAGACAATATCGACGTCTTCGTGCATTGGCAAGGACAGTGGAAGCGGGAGCCTGGCGAACCCGGTATCCGCCAACGCGGACACGGCCGTCTTCAGTGGGTCGGAGTTCAGTCGATTCTTCTCAAGGGACTGGAGGGCGATTTACCCTTCGGGATGACGGTCCGCCAAGCGGGTTCCGAACAAACGGATGTCGATTCGGGGAAGGGGCAGCGATGAGGTCGGTGACTCGAAATAACACGGCGGAGGCAGATTTTTTGGTCGTCGGGAGCGGGGTCGCGGGCTTGCGCGCCGCGATCGAGCTGTCTTCGCACGGCCGCGTCTTGATCCTGACGAAAGGTCACCCGCTTGAAAGCAGTTCGATCTATGCGCAAGGCGGCGTCGCGGTGGCGTTGAGCGAGGAAGATGATGTGGCCATCCATCTAAACGACACGCTGAAGGCGGGCCATGGGCTGTGCCGGGAAGAGGCCGTGCGGGTGCTGGTGGAAGAAGGGCCGGAACGCGTTCACGAACTCATTGCCTGGGGAGCCGAATTCGATAAGGTCGACGGAAAGTTCGCCTTTGCCCGGGAGGCAGCGCACAGCCGCAGCCGCATCCTCCGAGCGCGCGGGGACGCGACCGGCAACGAGATGGTTCGGGTGTTACTGGCTCAGGCAAGTCGGCACAAGCAGATCTGGCAACTCGAGCGCCATTTCACGGTGGACTTGGTCGTCGTAGATGGACGGTGCTGTGGCGCGCTGGTGCTGGATGAGCTGTCGGGGCAGCGGATCGTGATCCCTGCCAAGGCGGTGGTGCTGGCGACCGGAGGGGCAGGACAGATCTATGCGCGGACCACGAATCCGCCCAATGCCACCGGGGACGGGATGGCGATGGCTTTGCGGGCCGGGGCGGTACTGGAGGATATGGAGTTCGTGCAGTTCCATCCTACGTCGCTCTATCTGCCGTCCAGTCCGCCGTTCCTCCTTTCCGAGGCAATGCGTGGGGAGGGCGGCCGACTCCGCAACAGCAAGGGTGAACTTTTCATGCACAAGTACCATCCGGCGGGAGACCTGGCGCCGCGCGATATCGTCGCCCGTGCGATTTGGTCCGAGATGGCGGCAACCCGTTCCCGCCACGTCTACCTGGACGTCACGCACCTGGACGCGGCGTTCATCAAACGGCGGTTTCCAACCATCTACGCCACCTGCCTGCGCTACGACATCGATATCACGGAGGAGTGGATTCCGGTCTCGCCCAGCGCCCATTACATGATGGGAGGGGTGCGGACCGACCTGTCGGGCGCGACAAGCCTGCCCGGCCTGTTCGCGGCTGGAGAAGTCGCCTGCAGCGGAGTTCACGGCGCCAATCGTCTGGCCAGCAACTCGCTGTTGGAAGGGCTGGTGTTCGGGACTCGGGCAGCGAGGGCGGCGACAGCGTTCGCTTCGCGCCTGCCAGGCGTTCCGGCGGTTCCGTCCGCGAAAGAACTGGAAGGCGGCGGATTGTGCGAGCTGGAGGATGCCGAGAAACTGCGGAGTTCGTTGCGTCGACTGATGTGGGGAAAAGTCGGATTGGTCAGGACGCAGGACTCCCTCGCCAGCGCGACGGCGCAACTGTCGCGCTGGGCACACTTGGTGTCACGGTCCTTCAGAACGAGGACGGCGTTGGAAGTGAAGAATATGATTCAGGTCGCACAGTGCATCGCCGAATCGGCGCTATGGCGAGAGAACAGTGTCGGTGCGCATTACCGGGCGGACTTCCCCGAAAAAACGCGACCGGATTGGCGCCAACATAGCCAAGTGACGCAGGTCAACGAGCGTGTCATGGCCGTGGAAACGACGAAAACGCGAGGTCAGGTGGTTGAGTGGCGTGGGCGCGTGCGGTAACGGTCTTGAGTCCGGAACCGGCATTGGCGAACAGGAACTGCCGGTAATAACGGAGGACTTTGGAGACATACCGGCGCGTTTCATCGATCGGCGGTAGCGCCCGGTACCGGTCCACCAGGGTTTCACCTGCATTGTAGGCCGCGAGGGCGAGGGGAAGGTTGCCATGGAAGCGGTCGAGCAGGTAGCGCAGGTGCCTGGCTCCTCCACTGATGTTTTCGTCGGGATCATAAATGTCTTGCACATCCCATTGCATGGCTGTTTGCGGCATCAACTGCATGAGTCCCACAGCTCCCGCTCGCGAGACCGCCATGGGGTCGAAATCCGACTCTGCTTTGATCACCGCCCGCAGCAGCGCCGGGTGAAGGCGGTGCCGCCGGGAGTGCCGTGCGATCACGTGTTCCAACTCTTTTTCGGACAAGGAGTTGCGAAGGCTCGTCGACTCCAGGTCGATTCTCCGATAGCGGGGATCAGACGGCACATTGGTCAGGGAGACGGTGCCGTTCGCGTCAATAAACTGGTAGATTTCGGCCCGAGCGAGGACAGGGAAGGGCAGGATCGTCGTCAGAGCAAAGAACACCACGCCGATCGTAGGCCGGAGGCTGACGTCACTCGGTTGCAGGGTGATCGTTGCTCGGCTTGACAATGGAAACATGGTGTTCACCATAGCATCACACTCAGGACCTGTCAAAAATTAGCAAGTCCTGTGCCGACATCGAATTCCGCTGCCGTCAAGCCCGCACGAACGGTCACGGTGAGTCTTCCCCAAAACGGCGGCGCTGGTCGACAAAAATCGCGTGCAACTGTTGGGTCGTCGGACCTGGTCGTCCTGATCCAACCGTGGATCCGTTCACCCGCGTGACGGGCATCAGTTCCATGCTGGTATTGGTGAGGAAACACTCTTCCGCTTCCAGCAAAGCCGGGACGTTGTAGCGGCCTTCTTCCGTCGGGATCCCGTGCTCGCGAGCCAATAGGAGGACCAGATCCCGGGTGATCCCATCCAGAATGCCGCACTCGACCGCCGGCGTGCAGAGTCGGCCATGGCGAACGAAAAAGAGGTTGCTGGTCGTGCACTCGGTCAAGTGTTCCTGCCAATTCAACATGACGCTGTCGAAAGCTCCCGCTCGAATCGCTTCCTGCTTCGCCAGGATGTTGTTCAGGAAGTTCAGCGATTTGATGTGCGGGGATAAGGCCGCAGGCAGGTTGCGCCGGGTGCGCGCGATGATCACATGGACGCCGTCGCGATAGAAATGCGCCGGATAGGCGGCGAGAGCTTTCGCCACAATGACCACTGTTGGATGCTGACAGAGCGAAGGGTCCAGCCCGATCTCGCCTTCGCCGCGGGTGACTGTGATGCGGAGATAGGCATCAGTTTCTTCGTTACCGACGGCGTTGCGTGCCATGGCCTCGTGCAACAAGCCAGGCCAGTCCTTCGAAGGAATAGGAATCTCGATTCCGATGGCCTCCGCCGAGCGACGCAATCGGGCCAGGTGGCGGTCCCGCATGAAGATTTGAGGACCGTACGATCGGAGGGTTTCATAGACTCCATCACCATAGAGAAAACCATGGTCGAAGACCGAAACCACGGCTTCCTCCGCTCGAACGAAACGATCGTTCAAAAAGATCCACATGGTCAGGCTTCCTGCAGGGCTTTGAAAAAGGCGAGGGCCTTGAACAACGTTTCGTCGTACTCCCGGGTGGGATCGGAGTCAGCCACGATGCCAGCTCCGACCTGCAAATACCCGCGTTCGCCAGTCAAGACCAACGTGCGGATCACGATGCTTAGGTCTAAGTCTCCGCTCCAGCTCAAATAGCCGAGCGAACCTGTATACGGTCCGCGCCGGACGGGTTCCAGGCTTTCGATGATTTCCATACACCGGAGTTTAGGCACGCCGGTGATGGTGCCGCCGGGGAACACCGCCTTGATCAGATCGCCCGCGTCCACGGTGGGACGCAATGTGCCGACGATGTTGGACACAAGATGGCTCACATGGGAGTATTGCTCGACAAGCATAAACTCGTCGACGTGCACGGAACCGAATTCGCAGACACGACCCAGATCATTGCGCTCGAGGTCGACCAGCATCAGGTGTTCGGCACGCTCCTTGGGGCTGGTGAGGAGTTCGTCGATGAGTCGCCGATCCTCGGTGCGGTCCCGGCCCCGCGGTCTTGTGCCGGCAATCGGACGGGTTTCCACACGGCGGCCTTGTCGTCTGACGAGTCGTTCGGGCGAGCAGCTCACGAGGCAAACATCGTCAAAGATCAAGAGCGCCGAAAACGGAGCGGGATTCACGCGGCGGAGCCGATCGTAGAGGTTCAAAGCCAACGGCTGCCAGGCCGCGGAACGGCTGGGGCCGGGCCTCACGGTAGCGTCTTTCCAGGTGAGCGTGAATCGATGAGAAAGGTTGGCCTGATAAATGTCTCCCGCGGCGATGTATTCTTGGCATCGCCGCACGCGGCCCATGTAGGCCTGGCGGGTTTGGTCCGGATGCATCTCCAGCGCGCTCCAGGGTTCCGCATCGTCCGCATGGACAGACCGGCTTGTCAGTCTTGCCTCCAGCTCCGCCAAGCGATCGCACCCTTCCCGATAGAGCTTCTCTCTGGGTTCGCTCAGCATCCGCGCTAAGGGTGGACAGAAGATCAAGTGGAGCGTCCGGGTTCCGTGATCCAAGGCGGCGAGTAGATCGACAAAAGCAAAACAGAGATCGGGCAGGTCGAGATCATCCTTGACCAACGAAGGGAGCGTCTCGAAGGAGCGGGCGAGGTCGTAGCTCAAGAACCCAATGGCCCCTCCGAAAAAAGGCGGGACCCCGTCGGGTCTGGAGATTTTGCCATCTAGCAAGACGCGTTGAAAGCAATCAAAGGGCGTTTGCGCCAAGACCACTCTCCGGTCCGGCGTGTTCACGACACAGGCCCCGTTTTTGCCCGTAAGCGTCATATACGGGTCGCTGCCCATGAATGAGTAACGCGCGGTCGAGTCATTACCCTTGCCGCTTTCCAGGAGGAACGACGGTCGGTTGGGTCTGGCGATGCGGCGGTAAAGCTCGAAGGGGTCGGCTGCCGGTTGGGGAAGGGAAAGCACCAGCGGCTGCGGAGGGCCGTTCAGAAAAGACGCGCGCGAAAGATGAACCATATCCTGAAACCGGTTATAGGACTGACCAGCGGAATCGCGGTATGGTTGTACCATAGGGCAAGGGAACCAAGCCAGTTGCGCAACCCCCCCGGCGCATCGACGGAATCCGCCGCTCCGGCGACCCGTACTATCGCGACGACCCTCGCCTTTACTTGACAACGCTCGTGTGTTTTTGCTTGAATGGCGCGCTCGCGACCGGCAGAGTGCTGACTTGCGGAGCAGTGCTCGCCTGAAGGTGCACACATGCCTCCCTCCAGCGATCCGTTTTACACGGGTCTGGGACAGGCCGTTCGGATCGGAACCGAGTTACTGGCGGCCTTGATCGTGGGAGGGGGGCTCGGCTGGCTTGCCGATACCTATCTGTTTGCCTCCAGTCCATGGGGAACGGCGATCGGACTAGGGTTTGGTGCTGCTGCTGGAGTGCTGAATGCTTACCGAGCAGCCCAGCGGTGGCCGCAATCGTAACATCAATAACGAATAACGCAACAGCGGCAGGAAGGGACGAGTCTTGGACAATCCGCTTCACCCGTTCGAGCTGCACGAGTGGATTCCCATCTCGCTGTTCGGGTTCGATATTTCCATCAACAAAGCCGTGGTGATGATGTGGATGGTTGCTGGATTGGTCGCCGGCCTCTTTCTGGCCGCGGGTTCATCGCGGAAATTGGTTCCCTCCAAACTTCAGGCGGTGGCCGAACTGTTTGTGGAATTCATCCGCAACATGATCTTGGACACGATGGGAAGGGACGGGATGCGATTTTTCCCGTTTATCGCCACCCTGTTCTTGTTCATTCTGTTCTGTAATTTGCTCGGACTGATCCCCGGTTCCTATACCGTGACCAGTCAGATTGCCGTCACCGCGGCTTTTGCCTTTTTCGTGTTCGTCATGAGCATTGTAGTAGGAATTGTGCTCCATGGCGCAAGGTTTCTACGCATCCTCATCCCTGCGGGCACACCCAAGCTATTGCTCCCGCTCATGGTTCCCATCGAGTTGATCAGTCAACTGGCTAGACCGGTCTCCCTATCCGTCCGGTTGTTTGCGAATATGACAGCCGGGCATACGATCTTGTCTGTCTTGTTCGGTCTGGCTATCGCTGGCGGCCTGTTGATCGGCTGGCTGCCGTTCGCGTTTACGATCGCAATGAATGCCTTGGAAGTCGGCATCGCACTGATTCAAGCCTACATTTTCACGATTCTGACCTGCGTCTATCTGGGTGATGCGATTCATTTGCACGGGGAGGAAGGGCATGGACATTAAGGTGTAAGGGGGGGACAAGACAGCACCGTTTTGTGTCCCTAAGATAGCCCATCGCCTATCGCCTGTGGCCGTTTAACGGGTGGGATCATGCCGCAATTCGAGACTCACTTTTTCTCCTCGTTGATCTTCTGGGAAATCGTTTCATTCGCAGTGCTGCTCTGGGTGCTCTACAAGTTCGCCTTTCCGCCGATTTTGGAGGCGCTGGAAACCCGGGAGCGCAAGATTCGAGAAAGTCTGGAACAAGCCGAGCGGCATCGGATGGAGGCCGAACGGAAGTTGCGCGAATACGAAGCCAAGCTGAACGCCGCTTCCCAGGAGGCGGAAGCCATCTTAGCTCAGGCGAAGGAGCGTGCCCAACGGCTGTTGGAAGAGAACGAGCAGCGGTTGACGGCCGAGGCGGAGCGGATCAAAACCGAAGCTGCCCGCGAGATCGAACACGAACGCCGCAAGGCCATCGAGGAGATCCGTAACCAGGCGACCGAACTGGCCCTAATGATTGCGGAAAAGGTGGTGGAGAGAAGCCTCACGGATGCCGACCACCGGCGATTGGCCGACGAAGCGCTCGCAGCCTTGGCGAAGACCGCCACAGAGCTGAGTTTCGAGCGATGACTACCGACTCGACTGCCCTGCGAACACCCAGCACTCAGCGATTTGTGCTTCCCTGCCGATAGCCCTCCAAGTCCAGCGTGACAAAACGGAATCCCAATTTCTTCAAGCGCGCGACAAGGCGGTTGCGCCGTCCATCCGTCAGCATCCGGGAGAACTCCTCGACCGCAAGCTCGATCCTCGCGATGTCCCCGTGATCCCTTACCCGGACATGCGAGAACCCCTCTTCCATCAGTGCCGCTTCGGCCCGTTCGATCCGTGACAAGGTCTCCTTCGTGATCGGAATTCCTCTGGGAATGCGGGAGGAAAGGCAGGCTGCAGCCGGTTTGTCCCAGTTGGAAAGACCCAGCTCTCTGGCAAGCGCGCGAATATCGGCCTTAGTCAGACCGGCCTCGACGAGGGGACTCCGCACACCCCATTCGCGTGCTGCCGAGATGCCAGGCCGGTCGTCACCGAGATCGTCGAGGTGAGTCCCATCCACGATCTGAGCCAGCCGTAAATCATTGCGCATCCGGCTGAGCAAGGAATAGAGATCAGTCTTGCAATGATAACAACGGCGGTCGTCATTGCGGACGAAGTCGGGGATCCGCAGTTGGTCTGTCTCGACGATCAGGTGCCGCGCGCCGATTTCCATCGCCACCCGACGGGCTATCGTCAGCTCGTGTTCTGGAAGCGTCGGAGAGACGGCGGTAACGGCCACGGCGAGGGAGCCGAGCCGGTCGTGGGCGACCTTCAGCACGACCGTGCTGTCGATGCCTCCGGAAAACGCCACAAGAACGGACCCCATCCCGTCCAGGATGGTTCGCATCGTCTCAAGCTTGCTCGATAGGGCGGGTTGCATCACCGTCCGGGTGCAGGTTTTCGGCCGGGGCTCGAGGCGACCGCGCGAGCGCCCTCCCCGCTACTGACGCACTTTTGCTTTCGCCTGGTCGCCCACGACAACCAGGACGTAGCGCTGAGGATCGAGGTACTGCTGTGCGACGCGCAGGACGTCATCTTTGGTGACCTTCTCGATCCATTTCGCATAATGCGTGAAATAATCGAGACCGAGACCATAAAATTCCACTTGAGCCAACACCTGGGCGAGCTTGGCGGTGGAGTCGAGCCGCAACGGAAAGCTCCCGATAAGGAAAGCCTTGGCATCCGCCAATTCCTGATCTGACACCGGGGATTCGCGGAGGGTCTTGATCTCATTTAAGACTCCAGCGATGGCCTCGTTCGTGGCCTCGCTTCGCGTCTGCAGGTTCACCATGAATGCGCCGGGCATCAGGCGGGCGTCGAAGTGGCTCATGATCCCGTAAGCCAATCCCTGTTTGTCGCGGATCGAATCCATCAAGCGGGAAGCGAATCCACCGGCCCCCAAAATGTGGTTCATCACGGTCACCGCGTAGTAGTCGGGATTGGTCCGGCTGATGCCCGTATGGCCCAGGATAATGGTCGATTGCGTGAGAGCCTTCTCGATCAGGTGGACCGTTTTACGCTCGATGGGGGCCGGTTTGCGCGTTGTCCGCGGCGGCGGCGAGCCGCGCTTCCACGAGCCGAAATGAGTTTGGACGAGGGAGGCTGCCTGGTCGTGCGTCAAATCGCCCACGATCGCCAGGATGGTTTGGTTCGGTAGATATTCCTTCGCGAAGAACGTCTGAACGTCGGCCAGTGTGATCCTGCTCACCGTTTCCTCGGTACCGTGCACCGGCCACCGATACGGATGGTCGTGGAAGACCAACTGGTGAAACGCCTTCAGCGCCACTTGGCCCGGATCGTCGTTGTCGCTCACGATCTCGCCCAGGATCTGGGTCCGGACCCGCTCAAATTCCTGTTTCGGGAAGGCCGGACGGATCAGGATATCGGCCAACAGCGAAAAGCCCAGATCGACGTCCTTTTTCAACACACGAACCGACGCCGTGGTGAAGTCCTCGGAGGCTTTGGCTTCCAGCGAGCCGCCGACGAAGTCGATTTGTTCCGCGATCTGCTTGCTGCTGCGCGTCGCGGTCCCTTCGTCCAGCAGGCTGGCGACGAGATTGGCCAACCCCGCTTTTTCCGGGGGGTCCTGCACCGAACCCACCTTGACGAGCGCGTGGATTTCCACGATGGGCAAATAGTGCTGCTCCAGAAACAACACTGTGAGCCCGTTCTGAGTCACGAAACGAACAGGATTGAGTTCGGCCGCGACCGCTTGTGGAGACCAGGCGGCCGAAACGGTCAGCGCGAGCATGAGCAGGACGAGGAGACGTGCGGCCGGGCCGCAAGGCCCGGCGCTCGCTCGGAAATCGCCGGGACTGTCTGGTCTAAGGCGCATCGCTGGTCCTTTATCGCGTGAGTTGCCGCGCCGATGCCGACGCGGGTTGCTGATTCCGCGGAGGAAGAGGAATCAGCGTGCCGACGGTCCTCGCGTCTTCAGTCAGATATTGCCGCGCAACGCGTTGGACGTCCTTCGCGGTGACGGCTCGGATGCGGTTGACGAACTGTCCGACCTTCTGCCAACCGGCACCGATCGTCTCCGCCTCGCCGAGCAACATCGCATGACGGAAGTTGGAGTCCTGCTGAAAAATGTATGCGGCTTCGATCTGGTTCTTGGCGCGTTTGAGTTCCTGCTCCGTTGGCGGCTCGGCCTGCAACCGTTTGATCTCCCGGTTCAGTGCCTCTTCCACGGCCTCCACCTTTTGTCCCGGTTTCACCAGGGCATACACATAGAACAGGCCGGGGTCAGCCTGCATGAGGCCATACTCGGCGCCGACCGCCAGGGCCAGTTTCTGTTCGTAGATCAGGCTTCGGTAAAGCCGCGAACTCTTGCCATGCTGCAAAATCGACTCGAGGATGTCGAGCGCGTACGAATCCTCGCTCGTGTAGTTGGGCACACGGTATCCCATGATTACAAACGGCGCCTGCGCCTCGCGCTTGAGGACGAAGCGCCGCTCTCCCCGCTGCTCCGGTTCCATGACGGTGACCGGCGGCGGGTTCGGACCTCGCGGAATCGGCTCGAACAACCGTTTGATCGTCGGCAACAATGCCTCGGCTTTAATGTCTCCGACAACCACCAGAGTCGCGTTGTTCGGTGAGTAGTAGGTGTCATAGTGGCGTTGGAGGTCTTCCAGCGTCATGGCGTCGAGATCGGAGAACCAACCGATGATCGGCCAGTGGTAGGGATGGCTCATGAAAGCCTGGGCGAAGAGCACTTCGACGAGGGAACTTTGGGGATCGTCCTCGATCCGCAGGCGACGCTCTTCCTTGACAACCTCCCGTTCAGGTTGAAACTCCTTCGCGTCAAGCGACAAGCCTTGCATCCGATCCGCTTCCAGCTCCAGGGCCAGCTCGACCCGATCGGCCGCCAAGTTTTCGAAGTACGAAGTGAAATCCTGACTGGTGAAGGCATTGCTGATCCCGCCGTTCTTTCGGATCAATCGATCGAAAGCGCCTTTGGGGTACTTGGCCGTTCCTTTGAACATCATGTGTTCCAGCATGTGCGACAGCCCGGCCCGTCCCATCACTTCGTTGCGCGAGCCGACTTTGTACCAGACCTGCACGGTCGCCACCGGCGCCTTCGGCACCTCCACCAGCAGCACCTTCATGCCGTTTGATAACACGTGCTCGCGTGGCTCGGGCAAGGCCGCGCCCGCGGCGTGTCCGGTCAGCAAGCCTACCGCCAGGGCTACAGTGCACAGCGATGTGTGTCGTGCGATGGGTTTCACCGAGATCATGCTCCAACGCGCATCGGGCGGCGCATGCTAACAACGGGGTTGAACGGGTGTCAAGGCGAGGCCCTGCAAGGCGGCAGCCGATCGGCCGAGTTGGCCGCATGCGCCCAACACGTCTCTTCCTTTACTTTTGCGCACGAACACTTCAAGCCCGGCGCGCTTAAGGACGGATTGAAAAATCAGGATGGCCTCTTCGCTCGGCCGTCTGAACTCGCTCCCTGGAAATTCATTGAAGGGGATCAAATTGACCTTGCACCGGATTCCACGGACCAAGGCTGCCAGTCGCTTCGCATCCTCTCGGCTGTCGTTGACGCCAGCGAGCAGGACGTATTCAAAGGTCAGTCGGCGGCGCACAGGCAGAGGGTAGTCGCGGCAGGCCGCGATCAATTCGCGCAGGGAGCAGATCCGGTTCGCAGTTGGCATGAGCCGATTGCGCTGTTCGTCTGTCGTCGCGTTCAGCGAGATGGCCAGGTTGACGCCTAACGAAGCCGCGTCTTTCAAGCGTGACGCCAGTCCGGCGGTCGATACGGTGATGCGCCGGGACGAAAAGCCTGCGCCCCAGGTTCGGTTGGTCAAGCGGCTGATCGCGTCGGAGACCGCCTCGAAGTTAGCGAGCGGCTCCCCCATACCCATGAAGACCAGATTGGTCAGTGTCTCGTGGGTGCCCAGATGGTCTTGCACGGTCAACACCTGATCGACGATTTCGTGCGCCTTCAGGTTCCGATGTAATCCCATTGTCCCGGTCAAGCAGAAGCCACAGTCCAGGGTGCAGCCGATCTGGGTGGAGACGCACAAGGTGAGGCGTCCTTCATCGGGAATCAGCACGCTCTCCAAAAGACGATCGTCTTGCAGCCGGAATAGGAATTTCTTCGTTCCGTCGTCGGAGACCAGCACGCTGACACGCTCGATTCGCCGGATATCGGCGCAACTGCTCAGGATGGTCCGCTCCTGTTTCGACAGGTCAGTCATGGATTGGATGTCCCGAATACGGTTCTGGTAGAGCCACCGAAGGATCTGGCGAGCCCGATATGGAGGCCATCCGAAGCTCCGAACGAATTCCTCCATCGCCCGGCTGCTGAAAGCCAGCAGATTGGAGACAGCCGACGGCGCCGATAGATGATACGACATTGGCATCAGTGACGCTCCGCTGAACGGAGCCTAACACACAGAAAATTGGCGCGACAAGGACGGCCGGCGAAGATCCGTCCCGTCCGGTGGAAGCGAAACGTCGTCGTCCTGCTTGGTTACAGCAATGCTTTGCGGTGATACTTTGTTATAATGTGTCGCTGGAACGCCATGCTCTCCTCGCTTTTCCGCACACGCCGTTGGTTCATGCGTCCGGGGCTGCTTCGTCGCACCGTCTTATGGCTCTCTCTGGCCTGCCTGCCGGCGCTTGACGGGTCCTCTTTTGCCTTGGAGATACGGGCGTATGAATCGTCTTCCCCGTTCCCGTGCGAAACCGCCGAAGATTGTTTTCGATCCGCGGTCGCCGTCAACGAAAAAGCCGACGTGTTTATCAGTCGAGACCAACAGCTCTCGGCCAAGATCGATCGGCTGCGCGCGGTTATGGAGCGACATCCCGCTTCCTTGTGGGCGAAGCGAGCCGGCCTACTGATTGGGGTGCTGTTGAGCGAGCACGAGCCTGCCGCGGCGCTGCGATTTCTTCGGGCGGCCCAACGGGACTTTCCTGTTCTGGATGATTATGTGCGGTTCTGGCTGGGAGAAGCGTTGTTGCGAGCGGGCGATGCGTGGCCTGCGGCGGTGCTGCTTGACTCCATCGTTTCGGCCGTGCCGGACACGTTGCTCGCCGGCCGCGCGGCCTTTCGCGCCGGGGAGGCATGGTATCGGGCCGGGTCCTGTGAAGAAGCAACCGCTCGGTTTCTCAACGGCCTTGCGCTGAACGACAAAGATCCCGACGCGCCGTCGGCGCTGCTGCGTTTGGCCGATTGCGCCGTTCGAGACGGGCGATTCGCAGAGGGCCGGGCGTACTTGCGGCAAGTATGGAGCCGGTATCCTCAAATGCCCGAGGCCCGCGAGGCGCAATCGCGACTGGGCTCCGGGATCGGCGGTGAGCCCTGGTCGCCCCAGGCCGATGACGTGTATGCTCGCGCCCTGGCGTTTCTAGGGCTTTCGCTGCATGCCGAAGCGATCGAGGAACTGCGCGCCTTCCTGGCGATGGCCCCGCAACACCCTCGACGGCACGAGGCTCGGCTCAAACTCGCAATCGCCTACGTACGACTCAAGCAGTATGACCAGGCGAAAACCGTGTTCCGGGAGTTGGGGGCGGAGCGGGTTCCCGAATCGAACGAGGCGATCGTCTGGTTGGCCAGGATTTATCTGCGGGAAGGAGAGGGAGAAAAATTGCTCGACTTGGCTCAGTCGCTGGCCAAGTCGTCGCTGTCCGCCGAACAGAAAGCGACCGTGCAGTTCTTTACGGGGATCTGGTTGGAGGATCAGGCTCGGTACGCCGAGG
Organism: Nitrospira calida; assembly: GCF_976986435.1. Classification (NCBI taxonomy): domain Bacteria; kingdom Pseudomonadati; phylum Nitrospirota; class Nitrospiria; order Nitrospirales; family Nitrospiraceae; genus Nitrospira; species Nitrospira calida. The sequence continues at coordinate 3,199,172 of NZ_OZ335950.1, read as the reverse complement.
CGATCGAACGGTATCGTCAAGCGGCGAAGACCAGCGAGTCGATGTCGCAACGTCTCGATGCTCTCTGGCGGATCGGGTGGGTGCAATATCGGATCGGCCGGTTCCGCGACGCCAGTGACACGTTTCACACGGTGGCCGCCGCAAAAGATAGGGATTGGGAACCACAGGCCCTGTATTGGGCGGCGAGGGCGTTGGAACACGAGGAACGCTCCAAGGATCAGGCGAAGGAGCTGTATCAGCAGGTATGCCAGCGGTATGTGTTCACTTATTACTGCCAGTTGGCACGGAAACGGGCCGAGGTTCCTGCTTTCCAACCGGCATTGATGGATTCTCCATCCGATGGCCTCGGTCTGCTGCCTTCCGGCAAGCGCGTGGAAATCGAGCGGGAAGCCGGGTACCGCCGGGCGGTCGAGTTGAAAATTCTAGGCTTGGATCAGGACGCTGCGAGGGAATTGGCCGCTCTGACCGAACGATTTGGACGGGATCAGGAAGTGGTGCTGGCTCTCTCCACGCTGTTGAGCGAAGCGGGCGCTCATCATCACGCGTTACGGCTTGCTCGACTGCATTTTCGGGAGAAATTGGAACGAGGCGGCGGTGGCGTTTCTTCCGTGCTTTGGAATCTCGCCTATCCCATCGCGTTTCTGCCCATTATTCAAGCGCAAGCCGCGAAGGGGGTCGATCCGCATCTCGTGGCCGCTATCATTCGAGAGGAAAGCCAATACGACCGGCAAGCGGTCTCGCGTGTGGGCGCGATCGGGCTCATGCAAGTGATGCCGACCACCGCCAACCAGGTGGCTCGGCGTCTGGGGGTTCCCGGTTTGAAACGGGAAGATCTCTTTGATCAGGAGACCAATATTCGGATCGGCGTCCGATACCTCGAGCAACTCATGGAGCAGTTTTCGGGGAATCCGATCTACGTCATCGCCGCCTACAATGCCGGGCCTGCGGCGGTTAACGCCTGGATCGCGATGAATCGAGGCCGGGATGCGGACGAATTTGTCGAATCGATTCCTTACCAGGAAACCCGGCAATACGTGAAACGAGTCCTTCGCAGTTACCACGAATACCTCCGCCTCAACAGCGGCGCGTTCTGAGCCGTTGTTGCTTTCTTGACAAGCGCTGATGAAGTTTTTATAGTGCCCGCGATTTGCGGTTCCGCAACGAGAAGTCCGCCTATGTCGCTGGAGAGATTGGATGCGCTCGAGACTCGCATTCGCGATCTGGTCAAGTTAGTTCAGGAACTAAAACGGAAGAATGCCGCGCTCGAGGAGGAACTGCGAACGACACGGGAACGGCTGGCCATCCAAGACGATCTGAATCGCCGGTGGGAACGCGAGCGGAACGATATCCGGACGAGAATCGAGAAGGTTTTGGACGAGATGGACGCGCTCGAGTGCCTGGAGGATTCAAGGGAGGTGGCGCTTGACTAAGACCATCGAAGTGGAAATCTACGGTCAGCGATACAGTATTCGCGGGGACGCCGACGAGCAGTATGTGCGCCGACTGGCCGGTTTCGTTGACGAACATATGCGGGCCCTGGCGAAAGGGATGAAGACGGCGACGCTCGCCAGGCTGGCGATCCTTGCCGCCATCAATATCGCCCATCAACTGTTCCAATCCGAACAGTTGCGGCAACAGGGAGAAGCAGCCGTCGAACGGCGCATGCTTTCACTCATGGAGTCCATCGAAGAAGAGATGCCGTCGCTCCTCTCGCAGGAAGTTCCGTCTTGAATTCCACGCAGTCCTTTGCTATCGTCTTTCTCGGAAAATTCGGTGCGTCGGCCGTAAAGACATGAGGGATGTGGCGGCCGGTAAGAAACGAGAGACCGGGACTGGAAAGTCGGGAATCGGGACGACGAACACGACGATCGCGAACATGATGCTGTGCTGTGCGGTAATCCTGGAGATGCTTGGAAAAGGGTTCATGCGGATGGCACCGCTTTCCCTTCGGTTATGGACGGTATCAGGCTTGCGTTTTTTCTTGCCTGAACCACAGCCCGTGGGTGAGCGGGTTCCCGTCACGGTGCCCGATCGGTCTACCGCGATGTGGAACGGGGTGAGACGTGCCCGAAGGGGCGGCGCTTCATTTTGTGCCAGGGGACGTCCCGGGGATCACCGCAAGTCGACCGTCCTTCTCCTCCCATAAAGCCTGTCCGATCCTGTCCGGCCTTTCACAGGTCGGTCTCGTTTCTTCTGTCGGTTGTCCGTCCGATCCTGCTCATCTGCGGCCGCTCTGGTTGATGAGCGTTGCGGAGCCGTCATCCTTCTCCGATTTCGAGGATCCATGGCTGAGCACGTCCATGCGTCAGCGAGAAGGGGGTGAACGTCATTTCTCTCACCGTACTGGCATACGTGGCGACGGTGCTGTTAAGCGCACTCGCGGGAGCCGGATTGTATGAACTGGTCCGGCGGAAGTCGTTGATGGCCAAGCAGGCCGAGAGCGAGGAACAGGCTCGGCAGATTGTGCTGGGCGCGCAACGTGAGGCGGAAAACCTGATCAAGGAAGCCAAGCTCGAGGCCAAGGACTTGGTGTTCCAAGCCAAAACGGAGTTCGAGCGGGAACAGAAGGCCAGGTCGGCTGAGATTCTTACTCTGGAGAAGCGCCTGGTCCAGCGGGAGGAGACCCTCGACCGGAAGCTCGGTATGCTGGAGAAACGCGAGCAGGAAGTGCAGAAGCGTGAGCAGGAGTTGCTCAGGCGCGAGGAAGGCCTGGTTCAGAAAGAACTGGCGTGTGCGCAGGCTGCCAAGGAACATCGAGAAGCGCTGGAACGGGTTGCGGGGATGACGGCGGAAGAGGCTAAACGGCAATTGTTGCAGGATCTCGAGAGCCAGGTTCGCCTGGAAGCCGCTGGCATCGCGAAACGAACGATCGAGGAAGCGAAAGAGAACGCAGAACGGGAAGCCAGAGAGATCATCGCCCGATCGATTCAGCGGGTGACCAGGGACTACGTCTCGGAGGCAACGATCTCCGTAGTGCCGATTCCGAACGACGCCATGAAAGGCCGCATCATCGGCCGTGAAGGCCGGAACATCCGCGCGATCGAGGCGGCCACCGGCATCGATCTTATCATCGACGAAACGCCGGAAGCAGTCATCATTTCCGGATTTGATCCGCTGCGCCGCGAGATCGCCAAGGTGTCGTTGGAGCGGTTGATGCAAGACGGACGCATCCATCCCACCAGGATTGAAGAGATCGTGGAGAAAGTGAAGACCGACATCGACAAGCTGATGATCGAAGAAGCCGAACGGATCATTTTCGAACTCGGCCTGTCGGGTTTTCATCCGGAGTTGGTCAGGATCCTGGGCCGATTGAAGTACCGAACGAGCTACGGACAGAACAACCTCTATCATGCACGGGAAGCGGCCTACATTTGCGGGATCATGGCCGCTGAGCTGGGTCTCGACGTGAAGCTGGCGAAGCGAGGCGCGCTCCTACACGACATCGGCAAGGCGGTGAGTCACGAGGAGGAAGGGCCCCACGCCATGCTGGGCGCCGACATTGCCAAGCGTTACGGTGAAGACCCCAAGGTGGTCAATGCGATCGCGGCGCATCACGAACAAGTGGAGGCGATCTGTCCGGAAACCGTGCTGGTCGCATCCGCCGAAGCCCTGTCGGCCGCTAGGCCAGGTGCCAGACGGGAGGCGCTCGAGTCGTATGTGAAACGATTGGAAAGGCTGGAAGCGCTGGCGGTCGGGATGAAAGGCGTGCAGAAGGCGTACGCGATTCAGGCGGGGCGAGAGATCCGGGTGATCGTGAAACAGGAAGATCTCACGGATGCGGAAGCCTTTCAGTTGTCCCGCGATCTGGCCAAGAAGATCGAGCAGGAGCTGACCTATCCCGGTCAGATCAAAGTAACCGTGATCAGGGAAAGCCGATTCGTGGAATACGCGAAGTAAACGCGAAAGGCCATGAAAGTCCTCTTCATCGGCGACATCATGGGGGAACCCGGGCGGCGGGCCATTTCGCGGACGTTGCCCCGCGTCATGAGCGAGCATGATGTGGATGTGGTGATCGGTAACGGGGAAAACGTCGCCGGCGGCTTCGGGATCACGCCGGACCTCGCCCATGAGCTGTTCGATATGGGGCTCTCGGTCATCACGACCGGCAACCACGCCTGGGACAAGAAGGAAATTGTGGAGTTCTTTCCCCATGAGCCCCGGCTTCTGCGTCCGGCCAATTATCCCGACGGCGTGCCAGGTTGGGGCAGTATCGTGGTCGATACGCCGAAGGGAGAACGGCTCGCGGTTCTCCATCTGATGGGGCGCGCCTACATGCCCGCACTGGATTGTCCCTTTCAAGTTGCCCGCCGAGAAGTCGGCAGGTTGAAGCGTGAGACTCCGGCCATACTCGTCGATATGCATGCGGAGGCTACCTCGGAGAAGATGGCGATGGGACACTTCCTGGACGGCGAGGTGACGGCGGTGGTGGGTACCCACACGCACGTTCAAACGGCGGATGAGCAGATCTTGCCCAAAGGGACGGCCTATATCACGGACATCGGGATGACCGGCCCGATCCATTCCGTGATCGGCATCAAGAAAGAACTCGCGATCGAAAAATTTCTCACAGGAATGCCTCGCCGGTTCGAGGTCGCCTCAGGACCTGCCCTGTTGTGCGCGGTCCTGATCGAGCTTGACGCTCGGCTCGGCAAGGCTGTTTCCATCCGTCGCGTCAGAATCGCCGAGTAGCGCCTGCGCAGATCCAGCGCCACCGGACCGGCCTCTATGTATCCGGGTGAACCTCCCAGACGGGTTCTCACGGTTTCCGAACTGACGATCCTTGTCAGAGACACTCTCGAGGTTCGTTTTTCTGATCTGTGGGTCGAGGGTGAAGTCTCCAATCTCCGCGCACCGGGATCCGGCCATCTCTACTTTACTTTGAAAGATCACAGCAGCCAGATCCGGGCCGTCCTGTTTCGCTCCGCCTCGTTGCGCCTGCGTTTTGCGCTGAGAGATGGCATGCAGGTGATCGCCAGGGGCCGCCTCACAGTCTACGAGCCGCGTGGAGAGTATCAGCTCGTGATCGAATCTCTCGAGCCCAAAGGGCTCGGAGCGCTGCAATTGGCCTTTGAACAGTTGAAGGAGCGCCTTGCGTGGGAAGGGTTGTTCAGTCCGGACAGAAAACGGCCTCTGCCGGCTTTCCCGGGAAGAGTGGGCGTCGTGACCTCGCTGGACGGGGCTGCTGTGCGCGACATCGTGTCCGTGTTGCGCAGGCGCTGTCCGATTCTGAGCGTGCTGATCGTTCCTGTGCCAGTCCAAGGAGAAGGGGCGGCAGCGCGGATTGCGGAAGCGATTCGCATGCTCAGCCTGTCCGGTCTGGTCGATGTCATGATTGTGGGACGGGGCGGCGGCTCGCTCGAAGATCTCTGGTCTTTTAACGAGGAAGTGGTCGTGCGGGCGATTGCAGAGTCCAAGGTGCCGGTAGTGTCCGCTGTGGGACATGAGATCGATTACACGTTGGCCGACTTTGCGGCCGACTACCGGGCGGCAACCCCTTCTGCGGCGGCCGAAGCCATCGCACCAGTCCTTGACGAGGTCGTCGAGCGGTTGCACGAATTGATGGAACGCGCCCGCCGGGCTGTGCGGTTGCGTCTTGCCGCTGCGGCAAATCGTCTGCAAAGCTGCCGGAGCAGCTTTGCAATCGGGCGATTACGAGTGCAGCGCGAGAGTCAGCGCCTGGATGATATGAGAGTCCGTCTGATGATGGGGATGAGGAAGACCCTCGCTGGAATGCGTCAACGGGTGTCGGCCTTCCGCCACGCCTTGCTGGTGCAGAGTCCGCTTGCGCCTCTCAAGGAAGTGTGCGCGCTGGTGCCTCAACTGCTCAAGCGTCTGAAGCAGCAGATGGACACCGTACTCCGTACAAAGCGGCAAGCTCTTCGATCTCGCCTGATGTCGCTGGAGGGTCTCAGCCCGCTCGCGATTTTGAAGCGCGGGTATAGTATCGTACACACAGTCCCCGACGGACACCTTGTGCGACGGGCTGACGACGTGTCTATGGGCGACGAGGTCCAAATCACGTTGTCGGTCGGCCGGTTGTTGTGCGCTGTGCAGGAAACGTGGCCTGATTCTTCGACTTGACCTCTTCCAACGGGATTGTATAATACTGCTCATTCTCTTGGAGGAGCTTTGAGGAGAACCTCATGGCTGCAGTGAAGTTCGAACATGCCATGGCCAGACTCGAAGCCATCGTGTCCGAGCTGGAAAAAGGCGATCTGCCGCTCGATGAGTCGCTGAAGATCTTCGAAGAGGGAATTCGTCTTTCCAAAACCTGTCTGAAAATGTTGGATGAAGCCGAACGCAAGGTGGAAATCTTGATCCAGGAAAAGGACGGGAAAAAGCGGCTCCGCGCATTCACCTTGGAAGACGACGAGACCGAGGACTCCTCCTCAGCCTCCTAGTTCCTCGGCGCTGGCGAGGCGCCATTGCCCTCCGGATTCTCCGCCTGTTGTTTCATGGTCCAGAAGCTGCCTCCGGCCCGGGAACGTCTGGATCGCGTGCTTGTGACGCGAGGGTTCGTAGAAAGCCGGGAACTGGCCGGCCGCCTTATTTTGGCGGGGGCGGTCAGGGTGGACGGCGTTCCTGTCAACAAACAAGCCAAACTGGTTCCGATCGACGCGAAGATCGAGCTAACGCAGCGTCGGGGCCCTTTTGTGAGCCGAGGCGGAGACAAGCTCGTCGCGGCGCTGGACACATTTCAGATCGATCCTCGAGGACTCATTGCGTTGGATGTGGGATGCTCGACCGGAGGCTTCACCGACTGCCTCCTTCAGCGGGGAGCGAGACGGGTGTATGCTGTCGATGTCGGATATGGGCAGCTTGATTGGCGGCTTCGCCAAGACCCGCGAGTCGTCGTGTTGGAACGGCACAATATCCGCCACCTGCCGCTAGCCTTGGTGCCCGATCTCATCGACTTGGCGGTCATCGATGTCTCGTTCATCTCGCTCACTTTGGTGCTGCCGTGCGTCGTCCGCTTTCTGGCAAGTGAGGCGTCCGTCGTTGCCTTGGTCAAACCGCAGTTTGAAGTAGGGCGCGGACAGGTCGGCCGTGGGGGCGTCGTCAGGGACGACGGGCGGCGACGCGCGGCCGCGGAAAAAATCGTTGCGCTTGCCAGAGAGTTGGGCTTGACGCCGCTGGGAATTCTTGACTCCCCGGTCTTAGGGCAGAAGGGGAATCGCGAGATTTTGCTGGGGCTCAAGCGGCGGGTGAGCCCGGCGTTAGAGATCCCCGGTAGTTGACGGGTTAGCGCATTTGGTGCCGGGACTCGAGGCTCGGGAGCGGGGCTGGCGCTGTCGGAGCGGTGACCGCAGCCACGGTGGGCGCAAGACTCGAACACTCGACACGAAAGTCGGCGACAGACATCTTTCATGAGGGGAGCGGCATGAAAATCTTGGTGACTGGGGGGGCAGGATTTATCGGGTCGCACCTCGTGGATCGCCTCATTCAGGAGGGGCATGAGGTGACCGTCGTTGATAACCTTTCGACCGGCAAGCGCCGGAACCTCAACCGGCGAGCGCGCTTCTACAAGCTCGATATTCAAAGTTGGCGCCTGGAGCGGGTCTTTCGGAACGAACGCCCTGCTCTTGTCATGCACCTGGCGGCACAGATGGACGTACGACGTTCGGTGGAAGATCCAGTCTTCGACGCCCGGGTCAATATCTTGGGAACCTTGAACGTCTTGGAGCAATCGGTCAGGCACGGGGTCAGAAAAATCGTTTTCTCGTCGTCAGGTGGAGCGATCTACGGAGAACAGTATCTTTTCCCCGCGCCAGAGACTCATCCCACTCAGCCGTTGTCACCCTACGGCATCAGCAAGCTGAGCGGTGAGCATTACTTGGCCTACTACCAACGTATCAGCGGGATCCGCTATGTCAGCCTCCGGTACGCGAACGTCTACGGGCCGCGGCAGGATCCCGAAGGAGAGGCGGGGGTGGTCGCCATTTTTATTCAGAAGATGCTGAGCAGCGAACAACCTATTATCAATGGGAATGGACGCCAAACCCGAGATTTCGTCTACGTGGACGACGTGGTCGAGGCGAATTTGGCAGCCATGGCCCAGGAAGTGCAGGGGACTTATAATGTGGGTACCGGCGTCGAGACCTCGATCAACGATCTCTTTCGCATGCTCGTCGAACTCACTAAAGCTTCCTGCAAAGAGGTGCATGGGCCGGCAAAAAAGGGCGAACAAGCCAGAAGCGTGATCGACTCCGGCAGGATCAGGCAAGAGCTAGGTTGGGAACCGCGCGTCGAATTGCCCGAAGGCCTGAGAAGAACGGTCGACTACTTCCGCGAAAAGCTAGGGTGAAGAGGTGGACTATTGTGCAGCCGATCATCCCCTATCGATATCGGGGTACCGACGGATCGACCTGAACGGACCAGGCGTCGATTCCTCCGACTAAGTTTTTGACGTTCGTGAACCCCTGCTGAAGGAGAAAACTGGTGGCATCGGCGCTTCTCATCCCATGATGGCAATAGGCGATGATTTCCGCTTGCCGGTCCAGTCTGTCCAAAGCGTGCGGAAGCGTCCCTAGAGGAATCAAGATCGATCCCTCGATCTTTGCCAAAGAATGTTCCCACGGTTCACGGACATCGAGTAAAACGAGCTTATCGCCTTTGTCCAGGCGAGCCTTCAAGTCTCGAGGAGTAATCGTAAAACTCATCGTATCACCTCCGCGTTCCTCACTCGGGACTCATCTTAGGTGACGGCGGGAAAAAGAGTCAATCGAGAAGATTCCTGTTCTCAGTCCGTTGCTTCGAGAATCAAAACGAAAGGATGAATGCGCAAAACGGGCGGGTCCACGGGGAAGCGGGTGGCTCCCTGAAATCCCCTTAACCTGGGTCGGGAATCCCCAAAAATGCCGTTGATGGACATTTTTGTTGATACCTAACGAGCAATGTAGAGTTTTGCATGCACTTTTAGGCGGCGTCCTTATCCAACCTGACAACCATTTTGTCGCCTAACAGGTTGAATTCAAAAGATTTTGGTCCTCTTGGGCATTTTTGACAGGTACAAGACTTGCTTGTACACGGTATGGAATCCCGGCTTTCGGGAATCGATTAGGTTTAGAGGGAGCCGATGACCAATCAGGTGTCCGAGGTCGTTGTTCTGGTGACGGCATCGTCCACGGGGGAAGCGGTTAAGCTGGCCAACCTGATGGTGGAGGCAAGACTTGCCGCCTGCGCCACGGTTATCCCTCAAGTTCGATCCATCTATAGATGGGAAGGGAAGATTCATGACGAACAGGAGGCGATGATTGTTTTCAAGACCGCTTCCAGGTCCTTTCCAGCACTGGAGGAGGCTATTAAGCGCCACCATAGCTACAGCGTCCCCGAGATCATCGCGCTTCCGATCGTTCTCGGCTCTCAGCCATACCTGGAGTGGTTGAGAGGAGAACTTCTTAAGTAGTTGAAAAGATTAAGTATTAAGTCATAAAAAGAGGGTTGACCATCGATAAGAGGGTCAGGTAAACTCGCGGAGAGCCGTTAATAAAATAAAAAAGGAGTGTGGGGATCCAAGAAGGAGACACGGGCATGCGCCAGCATATGGAACAGAGCGACGCCTATACCGTCGTTATTTTTCGAGGATCGACAGCCAAGCCCCTACGTTTTAGTTTTCCCCGGAAGTTTGTTCGTAAGCTATTGATTCTCTTGGCTGTATTGGTTTTTGCCGATCTTTTGGTTATCTCACACTACGTGATCCGGACGGGAGAGGTTTGGGAACTTTCTGCCTTTCGAGCCGAGGCAATGAGTGCCCGAGAGCAAACCGCCGCTTTCTCGGCGGCAGTGGATGACCTCAAACGGCGGTTAACGACTATGAAAGAGGTCAATCAGCGACTCCGAGTCATGTTGGGGATTGAGTCGGTAAAGCCAGGAGACTTGCTCAACGGACGGGGCGGTGAAGATACTCCTCTTCCAGAAGGGAAAGACATCGGCTTTGAACAATCTTCCGTTCCGTCTCGCCGGAGTTTAGATGACTTCCAGGTGAGCGGTCGTGCCGAAAGGCTGCAAGTTCAGGAGAACGCGGCCGACACGCGCACACAGCTTGAACAGGAAGCTTTAGCGCAGCGTGTCAAAGAACAATTGGCATGGCTGGCCAAAGAAGCCACCCGGCAAGAGCAGGCTTTGCAAGAACTGACGGCGGCGGCTGAACAGCGTTCATCTCGATGGGCGGCAACCCCGTCTATCTGGCCGGTGAGAGGGTGGGTGACGTCGGGGTTCGGACCGAGGATCTCTCCTTTCACCGAAAAGCCAGCCTGGCATGATGGATTGGATATCGGTGCTGCACCGAACGCGCCGGTTCAGGCTCCGGCTCAAGGACGGGTCACGGCGATTGGATTCGACCCGAAGCTTGGAAACCTTGTCCGCATTGATCATGGCTATGGAATCGAGACGCTCTACGGCCACTTGGCCAAGCCGATGGTGAGAGAAGGCCAACGAGTCAAACGGGGAGATGTTGTGGGGTTGGTTGGTAGCAGCGGACTCGCGACCGGGCCCCATCTCCACTACATGGTTAAGGTGAACGGACAAGCAATCGACCCGATGCGATACATTTTGGAATAGATTTCATCCTCACCTTCCATCCTTTCTTCTTTTTCCCATCGGTCGACCCCCATGATTCATGGGGCTCGGTCTGGGTGCACTCGAGCGCGTTTCCGGTTCATTCGTTTTTCCTTATACGTGACCAAGGCCGGTGAAACGAACGCTCCGGTGACACTTCTGCTCGAGGCGCCGGGCGCTCATTGCAAGCTTGGCGGGAATCCTATGCTATCTCCGGCGACTTTGGATTTTGCCGGAATGATCAGTTCAAAAGAGAATCGGTATGAGCGACTTGGAGATCGCACGGTCCGTGAAACCTCGCCTGATAGAAGCTGTCGGTCAGGACGTCGATTTGACACGAGACGAACTGATTCCTTATGGGAAATTCAAGGCCAAAGTCGAGTTGTCGGTGCTTGATCGGCTCGCTCATCGGCCCCAAGGACGCTATGTCCTGATTACGGCCATCAACCCGACACCGATGGGAGAGGGAAAAACGACGACCGCAATCGGGCTTGCGATGGGGTTGTGGCGGCTCGGGCATCGGGCGATTGTGACCTTGCGCCAACCGTCCTTGGGCCCGGTGTTTGGGATCAAAGGGGGAGGAACCGGCGGGGGCAGAGCGCAGGTGATTCCCATGGAGGATATCAACCTCCACCTGACCGGGGATGCGCATGCCGTAGCCGCAAGCCACAACCTCCTATCGGCGTTTCTCGACAACCATGTGCACCACGGCAACGCCCTTGGTCTTGACCTGACTCAACTCCTCTGGCCGCGAGCAATAGGGATCAGTGACCGGGCTTTACGGAAGATTGTTCTCGGAAGCTCAGATGGGAAGGTCGGCCGAGAAGCTCAGTTTGTCATCACCGAGGCGTCAGAGGTGATGGCGGTGCTGGCGCTGGCGTCCGGCCGGCAGGATTTGCGGCGCCGCCTCGGCCGAATCCTGGTAGGGCTCACGAAAGAGGGACAGCCCGTGACGGCAGAAGATTTACGTTGTGCCGGGGCCATGGCTGTTCTTCTGAAAGACGCGCTGCTGCCCAATCTTGTACAGACCCTGGAAGGAACGCCCGCGCTGATCCATGCGGGCCCGTTCGGCAATATTGCGCATGGCAACTGCTCGATTCTTGCCGATGCAATCGCGCTACGCTGCGCCGACTATGTCGTGACGGAAGCTGGATTCGGCAGCGAACTGGGAGCCGAAAAATTTTTTGACATCAAATGCCGGATATCGGGTTTCCAGCCCCATGCGGCGGTTGTGGTTGTCACCCTCCGGGCGCTCAAGCTTCACGGCGGAGGCGGAGTGGTCAAACTCGGCGCCCCGCTTCCCACAGGCCTGACGGGCCCGAACAAGGAAGCCTTGACCCGCGGTCTGGAGAACCTGGAGCAGCACATCGCGAACGTCCGCGCCTTCGGCATTCCGGCCGTGGTGGCTGTCAACGCGTTTCGGGAAGACCGAGCGGACGAGCTGGAACTGGTCTGCAATCGAGCGTTGGAAGCGGGTGCGGTGCGTGCGGCGGTCTCGACTCATTGGGCAGACGGTGGAAAAGGCGCCGAGGAGTTGGCTAGAGCCGTCGTGGCTGCCTGTCAGCAACCATCCAACTTTGCGGTGTTGTACGAGGACGGCTGGCCGATCCACCTCAAGATCGAAACCATCGCCACTCGCATGTACGGAGCTGCCGGTGTCTCGTACAGCGAGCAAGCCGAGCGTCAGATCGAGCGGGCGGCGCAACTGGGTTTTGGAAGGGTTCCCGTCTGCATGGCCAAGACCCCTCTTTCTCTCTCGCATGACCCGACGCTGAAGGGGCGGCCTTCGAAATTCACACTCCCGATCGACGAGCTGCGCATTTTCGCCGGCGCCGGATTCTTGACGGCGATCTGCTCCGGCATTCAACTCATGCCGGGCCTCCCCAGACGGCCCGCAGGGGAGAGAATCGATCTTGATGCGGAAACCGGAGAGATCACGGGATTGGCTTGACGCTGATCAACGCTGTTTGAGGTATTTGAAGAATTCCGAGTCCGGGCTCATAACCACGGTAGACTTGCCGTTGAAGGTTTTCTTGTAGGCTTCCATCGAACGGGTGAACTCGAAGAACCGGGGATCTTGCCTATAAGCATCCGCGTAAATCTTGAAGGCCTTGGCGTCGCCTTCGCCGCGAAGCTCCTCGGCTTCTCGGTACGCTTCTGCCAGGATGATCTCGCGGTCCTTCTCCGCCTCGGACCGGATCTTCTGCGCTTCCTCCGCCCCTTCCGCGCGATATTGCTTGGCCTGGCGTTCACGCTCGGCCTGCATGCGGGCGAACACCGCTTTCTCGTTCTGTTCCGGCAGGTCAGCCCGCTTGATCCGGACGTCCTGGATTTCAATGCCGTAGGCCGACGCTTTTTCGTTGGAACGTTCCGTCACCACCTTCATGATTTCGGCGCGTGTCTTGGAGACGATCTCGGACAGGTCGTGGCGGCCCAACTCGACCCGCAGCTCGGAATAGATAATGTCGTGGAGACGCTGCAGCGCGCCCCGTTGGCTCTGAAACGCTTGGTACACCTTCAACGGATCGACGATGCGCCACTTGGCGAAGTTATCGATCAGAATCGTTTTCTTGTCCTGGGTGATCACGTCCTGGGCGGATGAATCATAATCCAGCAGACGCTTGTCGAAGTACGTGACTTCTTGGATGAACGGAACCTTGACGTACAGTCCAGGTGTCGTCACATTGCGAACCGGCTTACCAAGCTGGACGACAATCGCCGTTTGCGTGACGTCGACGATGAAGAACGGCGAAGCGCCGAGCAGGAACAGAAGAACGGCGACAGCGATCAACGCCACGAGAAGATTTTGCTTGGTCACGGCTTCTTCTCCTCGCCGGCGGATGTCCCCGAAGACTTTGGTACACGATCGAGCGGCAAATACGGAATCACCCGATCGCCTGCCTTCCCGTCGATGATGACCTTCTCCACGTTGGGCATGATCTCTTCGAGCGTCTCGATGTAGATTCGCTTGCTGATGATGTCCTTTGCCTGGTTGTATTCCTTCAACGTTTTCAGAAAGCGATTCGCTTCACCCTGGGCACGATTCACACGGGCCTGAGCGTAGCCTTTCGCCTGGTTGATCAGTTGCGCCGCCTCTCCTTTCGCCTTGGGGATGATATCGTTCCGGTATCCCTGCGCCTGGTTGATCAGCTTCTCCCGGTCTTCTTTGGCGCTCGCGACGTCCTTGAACGCCGCGACGACCGCCTCAGGCGGGTCGACGTCCTGCAACTGAACCGCGGCGATCTGGATGCCCGCCTGATACTGGTCGAGGATGCCCTGCAAAAGTGCCTGCGTGTCCTGCTGGATCTGCGCTTTTCCAGTGGTCAACGCCTCATCGATCTTGCTCTTTCCGATCACCTCTCGCATCGAGGCTTCCGCGGCCTTGCCGATTGTCTCCTCGATGTCGGCGACATTGAAGAGATACTCTCGCGCGTTCTTGATCTTGTACTGGACGATGAATTCGATCGCGAGAATGTTCTCGTCGCCTGTGAGCATCAAGGCTTCCTGGGGCAGCATTTGCTGACGGCCCTGACGGTCTGTGCGGAAACCGACTTCGATGCGGTGGAGCTTGGCGACCTTCGGTTGCAGGACCGTCTCGATGAAAGGGATCTTCAGATGAGGGCCAGGACCGACCACCCGGACCACATCGCCGAACCGTTTCACCACCCCTTCCTCGTCCGGTGCGATGATGAACGCCGCCTGCCATACAAGCACGATCAGCAGGATGATCAAGAAGACCGAGCGCAGGCCGCGCGACGGCATCACCTGCCGCAGATGTGCCTGCGCTTGGCGAAGTGCGTCTTCAAGCGGGTCGCTTCGCTTGGTCCAGGGGTCTTTCGGATCCCATACCATAAGTGCCCTCACCTTAGCAGACTGAGGGAGAAGGCGGCAACCGGATATCGGCCTCAGCCCAAGATGATGTTCCGGTTCTTGCTCTCCTGGTGGTCGATGGAAGAATGTCGGAGAGACGGCATCGCGCGGGGCTCGATGCCGGACATGGTGAACACACAGCCGGGGTCTCCGGCCTGCGTTAGGTGACGGCACCGCTGCATGACGAGCCAGCTCCGGCTGTGCACCCGTAGCAATGGTTGCCGGTCACGATTCGGCGGCGGTGCAGGAAGGCCGGCTCGAACTCACGGATATGCCGCGGCGCTCCGCGATGGACCGGCAGGTCCAGCATCTGATTGAAGTCGCAGTCGTAGAGTGTACCATCCCAGCCGACCGACAGGGTGTACCGGCACATGACGCCGGCCGCCGCGGCGGGGTTGAACGCATTCGCCAGCCGCTCCATGTACTCTTCGTAGTTGCCTCGCTCCAACAGGAATTCCAGGAAGCGGCTAATCGGCATGTTGGTGATGGTATAGAGGCGATTGAACGTGATTCCGTATCGGCCGGCCAATTCTCGGCGGAATTGCGCTTCGATCGTCTCCTGTTTTGGAGGGAGAAACGCGCCAACGGGGTTGTAGACCAGGTTCAGCAACAAACCCGTCCCCTCTTGTCCGTAGCCGACTCGGTTCAGCAGTTGCAGGGCTTGAATCGATTTCTCGAAGACCCCTTCGCCGCGCTGTGCGTCGGTCTGCGCTGCGCGGTAGTAGGGCAGGGATGCGATCACTTCCACGCGATGTTGGGCCAGAAAGTCAGCCAAATCAATCTGGGAGGGGAGCAGCAGGACGGACAGGTTGCAACGGTCCATCACATGGCGCCCTAATGCCTTGGCCTGTTCGACCAGCCATCGGAAGTTAGGGTTCAGTTCCGGAGCGCCTCCGGTGATGTCGACTGTCGGAATCTCGGTCATGGCGAGCGCCCGAATGCAGAGTTCTGCTGTGGCCCGGGTCATAATCTCTTGACGATCCGGCCCTGCGTCCACGTGGCAGTGCCGGCAAGTCTGGTTGCAGAGTTTACCGACGTTGATCTGGAGGACCGTGATGCCGGTGGCGCGGAGAGGGTGCAGGCCCGCTTCACTGAGCCTGGTCTCGAACGGCTGACAGGGGGAACCTTCCAGGATCTGGAGTTGCTCGTGAGTCGAAGCGAGGGGACTCTGGCGAGCTAACAGGGTCAATCCCATGGTCAACAACAACTGCCTGTCGGGCCGCACGCGGCTTCCGTACCGGAGACAGCGGAGGTCGCACGGTTGATGATGGCGAAGTGAAGCCGGTATGCGTCGGTCTGGAGAACGTGCAATGTCTTTGAACAGATTTCCAACGGGACGCCTCGCCGGAAGGTGTGGTGGTCGTCGTCCTCGACTTCGGCAAAGGGGCCGGTGAAGATCGCGAAATGCCCTTGCCAGACGCAGGGTTTCTGCTCGGGTAACACGGCCAACCAGCGGGAGTCCGACGGCTCAAGGACGACCGGCGTATCCGATAACAAAAACAGGTTACGAAACGGCGGTAGGCTGAATAACTGAGCCGTTGCCATCGTGATCTGTTGGGGAATGCCGCGCCTGTACAGGTTACTCAGTTCGTCGGTCACCCGGCTGAACGGGCCTACCAGCGTGGCAAACCGCGCCTCAGTAGGCTCGGCCGCGGCAGGCAGCTTGAAGCCAGTCAAGGTGATCGACAGGAAGTGAATGCCGTCGATCGACTGCCAGGGCACGGCCTTGAGTTGATGCACCCCGCGAAAGCCCGCCTCGACCATCCCGCCAATGTACTCAGCGACTTGGAGAGCGCCGGACAGGCAGTTCCCCCACTTCTCCGTGTCGTGGATCAGGTACTGAGGTACCACCTGGTCGGCGACGATGTCCGAGATTGTGAAGCGTCCGCCCGGTTTGAGAACCCGAAACATCTCGCGGAACACGCGACGCTTGTCTGGCGCCAGATTGATCACGCAGTTTGAAATGATGAGGTCGATACTGCCGTCGTCGACCGGCAGGGCCTCGGCCAGGCCCTTGCGGAATTCGACGTTGGAGGTCTCATAGCCCAAGTTGGCCGCGACAATTGGCGCATTGCGCCTCGCAATGGCCAACATAGTGTCGGTCATATCGATGCCGATCACCCGGCCGGTCGGACCGACCCGGCGCGAGGCTTCAAAGCAATCAATGCCTCCGCCCGATCCGATATCCAGCACGGTTTCTCCCGGCCGAACCGTGTCGAGGCCGGCCGGCGTTCCGCAACCATAGGAAATCCTCAGAACTTCCTCGGGAATAAAACGACGGAGCTCGTCAAAGTTGTATCCCGTCGGGCAGCACATGCGCTCGCCTGTCGCGGCGGCCCTGGCGTAACGTTCGCTCACGAGTTCTGAGATTTTCTCGACGGTCACGATTCCCTCTTATGGGAGAACGCCATAGAGATGGGTCTATGTATCAACACCCAGCGTTTCCGTCAATCCCATCGTGGAGGATGTTACCTGATTTCGACGCCAGACCTCTGTAAGCTGGTTCACAGCCGAGGCGAAAGAAGCCGGCCAGTGGACTCTCCGTCCCTCTGTCAACTACCGTCTCTACCCAGACCGCGGTGGATATGGTGCTTTCAGTTCCGTCCCTTGACTCGGTACCAGAGTACAAGGTGTAGCATTCGCCTCAGGAGGGAGGTGAGACTTATGTGTCCCTGGGTCGAAACGCTCGGCTTCTGCCCGTACGAAGCGGTAACCAAAGTCTGGCGGTGGGTGCAGAGCTTCTTTGGATGAGCAAGGGCCAGAGTAGAAAGAGTAGAAAAGGGCGGCCGGAGCATTGTTCACCGGCCGCCTTTTTCGAAAACCTTGATGCAGAGGTCATTCGAAGGCAATGACTCTGTAAGGCATTCTTCCCCTTGACTCGATACGACGGGACTGGGCGTACAGTTCACGAACCCCACGGTGGTGCCATGGAATCAGCATTGACGATTGGGCGACTGGCGAAGCAAGCAGGCGTCAACATCCAGACAGTCAGGTACTACGAACGGCTGAAGTTGTTGACACCGATGGCTCGCAAGTCGTCCGGGTACCGGCTCTATGACGATGAAGCGCACCGGAGGCTGCGCTTTATTAAGAACGCTCAAGCATTGGGCTTCACGCTTCACGAGATCGAGGAACTCCTCGATCTTCGGGTCGATTCAACGGGGCGATGCGGCGTCGTGCAGCGGAAGGCGGAAGCCAAGCTGAGACAAGTTGAGGCCAAAGTGCGTGACCTCCAGGCCCTTGCCCGAGCCCTTCAAGGGTTGATCCGGGCCTGCCGTGCTGGGCGGTCGACTGAGCAGTGCCCAATCCTGCAGAGCCTGGAGGAAGGCGAGGCGCGAACGGCGCTTGGGAGCAAGCGGAGGTCACGAACACGGCCCGTGGGAGGATCTGGAAGTGGACGGTTGGGGAGTCCGTTCTGCGGAAAATGAGTGAAACCGGGGAGGAAAGCGGCAATGGCCAAAACCTGTGGCGGCGAAACCAAGGCGATCCAGGGTCGGATCATGAAGACATCGGGCCATGCCGGATCGGCAACGAAACCGGTGGTGATCACCTCGATCGCCGGGCTGGTCGCGGCGTTCTTGGCTTCGTTGTGCTGTATCGGGCCGTTGGTGTTCGCCGCGCTCGGCGTCGGAATTGGCGTCACCGGTGCGTTGGCTGGTACTGCCGGGTTCCTGAAAGCACTGCTGCCCTATCGGCCCTGGTTGATCGGGATGACGATCCTCTTGCTGGGCTTCAGTTTCTATCTCGCCTACCGGAAGCCGAGGGCCGGTGAGCCGTCCGGTCAGACCTGTGGGCTAGTCTCAGGTTCTCATCCGAATCGCGCGCTGCTTTGGATCATCGCGACGCTCGCGGTGGTGTTGGTCTTGGCGCCGTACTGGCTGGCGCTGTAACGCGGTATCCTCCTCACCCCCCTGCGGGAGAGGAGAGGGTGAGGGGTGGAAACAAGGAGATCGGCCATGTGGAGACTCATTGTGACAGCGATGCTGACCGGGATCATGACGCTGAACATGTTCGGGCTCTGTGGTCTTTCGGCTGAGACCCAGGGGATGCACACTGTCATCTTACAGATCGACAGCATGACCTGCGGGGCGTGCGTGAAGGACGTCAAAGCCGCGCTCAACAAAGTGCCCGGCGTTAGTGCTGTCGAGGTCAGGGTGGGCAAGAAGTGGATCGTTTTCTCCGCGATTATGCGGACGCGCGCGCCTCGGTGACGTTCGATCCGGAGAAAGCCGGTGTGGAGGCGTTGATCAAGGCCGTCGAAGGGGCCGGCAGCCCGCTGTCAATGTATAAGGCGCGGCTGATCGAAAAATAGGTGACAGCCAACAGCGAGCAGCTTCCCCTCCGGCCTTCCCCTCCCCCTTCAGGGGGAGAGTCTTGGTGAGGGGAGATCTTCGCGACTCGCTGGAGGTATTTTAGGCGAGGGAAAGGAAATCGTTATGAATCAACCGACAACTAATGAAACCAGACTATTCACCGAACTGAGAAAGTTGAGTCCCAAGGTCACGGGAGGATTGCTCCGGATGCGCCAAGAGGCCTATCGAGATGCAGCGGTGGCGGCCAAATATAAGCTCCTGACCGCCATGGCCATCTCCATCGCGATCCGCTGCGAACCCTGCATCCGGGCCTATGTGCAGATGGCGTGCGACAAAGGAGCCACCCAGGACGAATTGATTGAATTCCTCGAAGTCGCGATGACCATGCAGGGCTGTCCGGGCGAAGAGTGGGCGCTGAAAGCGTACGCGGCGTACAAAGGGTCCATCCGCGGCGAGCAGTCGGCGTCCTCGGCCCAGTGTTGTGCGCATTGAGCCGACCACCAAGCGGGGTGCCGTGGTGAACGGATGGTGCAGAGCCGATTGAGGAACTGGCGGGCGGCTTTCACATTTGCCCTCAGAGCAACGATCTTCTGTCGGTCCATACCAGACCTAGGCCGTCAGGCGGCTCGCTGGGCCGCATCCGCCGCACGCGTTGCCAGTTCGCGCCACCCATCGATCTGGCGCATCCGGATCTGCCCTATGACCAGGAGCCCAAACAGCAGCAACTCGGCCGCCTGGGCATTCGGCAACGAGCCCTGCGTCTTGACGCGGCGCCGGAATTCGCCATGGAGCCGCTCGATGGCGTTGGTGGTCCTCAGGCACTTCCACTGACTCGCGGGGAACCGGCAGAAGGTCAGCAGTTCCTCGCCCGCTTCCTTCCAGGCTCTCGACGACCTTCGGGGCTCGGGCGCGCCACGTGCGCACAAACGCGCGGTACGCCTGCTGCGCGGCGCTGAGGGTCGCGCTGCATAGACGATCTCGTGAGAGGCCGTGCGGAGCTCCTCGATGGCATGCTTGGGGGCGTGTCGTTCCAGATTCAGCAGCTTGTGGACCGTACGGCGCTGCACCGCCACGCCCGGCCAGGTCGCCTCCACCGCGGCCCGCAGGCCGGAGTTCCCATCGACCACGCACAACTGTGGCCGGCGTACCCCCCGCGTACTCAGCCCCCGAGCAGGCCCTGCCGGGCGGTCGTCGATTCGCTTGTGAGCAGCTCCAGATCGAGGACGCCCTTCTGCCCATCTTTGCGTCTCCACAGCGCCACCAGCACCGGCGCGGTCACCACCTTCTGCACCAGCCGGACACGTAGCGCAATGGTGTCCAGATACAGATAGACAATCCGTCCTCCGCCAGCGACCGCGGGCGCCACTGCCCCAGCAGGCTCTTGATGCGACCGACCAGCCGGGAGCTCGCACTTTTCGACAAGGACGTCCCACGCAGCAAGGGGGCCAAGGCGCCTTTGATGCGCCGCTGGTTTGCACCCGCCAGATAGACGCTCAGCACGGCGGCATCCACCGCCCGGGCCCGGCGCTCATAGCGCGGCAGTAGCCGACTCTGCCATTCCACCAGCCGCCCCTCCTGCCGCAGTCGCCCGCGAGGCAGCGTCGCTGTGGCGGCGCCCAAGCCCGTCGTGATCGTTTGCACCTCGCTGCCGTCCGATACCCGCGCCGGCCCGGTGTTCGCTCATACAGCTGAGCCGCTAGGACTTCGGCCAATTCTCCCTCCACCAGGGTGCCACCAGGGTGATGATCACTTCCTGGATGCGCTCCCGCAACGAGGCGGTCAAGCGATCTGGTCCCCAATTGTCTTCCACTGCGCGCTCAATCGGCGTAGACTGTCGCCTCATAGGTGTATTCCTCCTGTGGTTTCGGCCCTCCCCAGGACCGTTTCTTACGACGGGAGGATACGCCTTTTAAATTTCCACGAGAAGAGGGCCACCACCTCCGTCGCCGCAAGCGCTGTTTTCCAGACGGCAGCCGATCCTCTCAAGAAAACAGTCCCGATCCCTTTGCAGATCCCCACCAGGCTGCTCCTTTGTGCGCTGTAAAGCTGGAATACGGAATAGCCGGCTTAGTGCATCGACACCGTTGGTTCTCGACGATGTCTTGCTTCCTCGGACCCAGGGCGGCCAGCCATTCATTCTTCTCGCGCTCGCCGACCTTGAACGTGTTCAGCATGGCCACTAAGTCTCCGACCAACGCGTCGAACTCCTCGCCGGTGATCCCCATGCCGGCGTGGGCGGTTTTCATATCGCGACCGGTGTACGTGCAAGGTCCGCCGGCAGCCTGGCAAATCTGATCGACCAGCATGGTCTTCAGACGGGGAATGCTGGCATTGGCGAACTTGCCGTTGATTCGGCTGTCCGACCCAACGCGGGCGACAAAATCGTCCACCACGGCAGTAATCGCCGGCTTGCCGCCGAAGCGGTCATAGAGCGACTTGTCGGCCGTCATCTTCCCGGAGGACGGCTCTATCGTATTGCAGGCGGCTGTGACGGCAACCAGTGTGGTGAGCATGATCCCGGATGCGAAACGCGAACGCATGGCGACTCTCTCATCCTGATAGGGTTAGTTGAGCGGTTGTGAAACGGTCGAAAGACCGGCTCGCTACTCAACCCTTGCGAGCGGATACGGGAGATCGGATTTCAAAGACGGATTCTTTTTGGCGAATAGTCGTTGCGAACAACAAATCCGCTTTAGCAATTGATTCATAAGAAGCAATCGTGCGAGCTGCTGCCTCAAGTCTGCCGCGTCCGCTGCCAGAGCCATCCGTAGATCGCCAGATTGACGATCAGCACCAGTGCGCCGAGGGCGAACTGGGCCTCGCGCGTCAGTCCAGCCGGTTACAACGTCGGCAGGAGATATCTGGCGGTGAAATCGGGCTGAGGACCGGCCTCGTCTTCGGACTCGCGCAGCCAGAGTTCGAGCGGGGTCAGCGGGCACGTCCAGCCGCCGAATTCCACCGCGGCGCCCCACGCCGCAGCGGGCACGTGCAAACCACACAACCCACCGCCATTTCAATGCCAACAAGCCCCTGCACACCACAAACAGCACGAAGGCGAGATGGAGAGCTGCGACCGAATCGGCGAGCAGAAGATAGAGCATGCTTCACGACGCCCGGGCGATGCCTGCTTTCGCCACCAGCCGTGGGAGAGCCGCTACGTGTCGGCGGTCTTAAATGGATTGTCCATCGTGGGCAGGATCTGCCCGAAGGCCCGCCACGCGTCCGCTCTGGCTCTCAACGCGCACAGCCATAGGCGTTTGGCATTGGTGGTCGTAGACTTCACGAGATGACGCTGATGACTCGGCGCGATAGCGAGTATCTTGGCCGAGCCGAGGGTGAGACATCCTTTGTTTTCCGAGAGCAAGTCCAGCGTCTGGTTAAGCGCGAGATTTTCGTCGAACAACGCCTGCTTGAGCCCCGAGCTGTAGTGACGGATCTTCAGCGCCGCGATGGTTCGTAGCGGCCCCCGGACCGGCTTGCTTCGGTACCAGAGCGGCTTGTTGAGGATGACCAGGATGTAGCGGCAGCCACACTCGACGACGCGTCGGATCGGCAGCGGGTCGCTGAGGCTGCCGTCCAAGCACCACCGGTCCTCAACGCGGACGAACCGGTTATGCAGGATGGGTGCGGCGGCCGTGGCGCGAAAGGCTTCCCAGAGGTCAATCCCGGGTGTTTTGTTCGTCACATAGTGGGCGGAGGCGTCGCGTGCGTCGGTGAGGGTGATATGCAGGGTGGTCGAGGCTTGAGCCAGGGTCGACACCTTGAACGGGCGGACCTCTCTGACGACGTAATTGATCAGGTAGTCGACGTCCAGTTGTTTTCTCACGCGCAGGAGATGGACGAATCTCCTGTTGCTCAGATGGTGAACATAGGTCTCGACGCCATACCGCGCTTGGCCGGTGATGAAATGAGCTGCCGTGAGCGCGCCCGCCGAGGCTCCGGCGACATGATCGAAGCAGGCGGTGAATCCCATTTCCTCCAAGGCAGCGAGGACGCCCATGCAATAGATGCCGCGCATACCCCCGCCTTGCACCACCAAGCCCATGGCAGGACCTTCGGCCGACCCCGACGCACGCTGGCGCAACGCTTCCCACATCTCCTGCGCAACTGCATAGTACGCGGTCTTTTCCGGCAGGGTGGCGCTCATGGGGACCGCACTCTCTATAATGCGGTTCGCAGGCCTTCCTCATCAGGATCGAGACGTGAAAGCAGATTCATCTTAATCAAGCGAGGCGGCAGGGACAACTCTGAGGGCTTTGTGAAACGCTGCTAGGGGTCGCTTGCCAAGGGGAATGAACGTCGCGGTCGGCGCGTCCGGACTGTAGAGCCGGCTATTCCACCGGATACATCACCTTCCCTTCGTGGATTCTGGCAAAAGGCGTGAGTCGGTGCGGGGTCGCCTCCGCCGCAGAGAGAATATGCCGAACCGTCCAGCCTCGGCTCACCAGCGCATCCGCGATCAGCGATCGGTGGCAGCGCCAGGGCACCGCTTCGGCACACATGACGACGGTGGGCCCGCTCTTGCCACAGGCCATCAGCTCTCCCAGCGCGCTCCAGAATGCATCCGTCTGCATATAGTCCGCATAGCCTCTGAAGCCTTCGCTCCGCCATCGCAGGTTCACGGAATCGGGCCGGCTTGTCCGCCGCCCGCCCAACTCCGGCATGTGCCGGTATGGCATACCGGCTTCCTGTAGGCTGTGAGCGAGCGGCTCGGCGTTGAACTGAGGATGGCGTCGCGAAGTGGGAAATCTCCGGACATCGACCAGGACTCGGATGCCGTGCGCCCGGAGGAGATCGATGAATTCCTCAATGGGTCTGGTGGAATGGCCGATGGTCCAAATGAGCATGGCTTTCACCATGCCTGAAAAGGCCCCGATGCGTCTAGCCTGTGTTGCGAAGCGCCCCGCTTATCCGTTCAGAAGAAAGAACTGAGATCGGGATTGTGGTTCTCGTAAGATCGTGGCTTATCCGCACACCTGTCGTGAGACAGGGGCCCACGAGTCACCTCGTCAGCGGTCACAGCTGTCTTGCCTTTGTTGCCGAAACCGCCGTTTCCTCAATAATAGTAGCAGCCGGTTTCAAGAAAACAATCCCGACCCTTTTTCTCCTCCCGGGCTAGCTTTACCATGCCGCGGCGACCTATCGCGGAACCGCTCCGCGCATCGGTGTAGCGTTCAACTTGGAACCGATTCTGCCGCGGTAAGGCAAAAAGATTGCGGTACGAAGGGGGGCGGAGTCTTTGCGTGCATCCCTATCGCCCTTGTGATGGGTCACACGGGGAACGTCTTCTGAGCGGGCAAGTGTATGTATCTTAATTGCAAAAGATTCCCGCAATTGCAAAAGATTCCCGACCCCTTTTTCAGCTTCTCGAAGCTGGCGCAGAGGAGGCAAGGCTCCAGAGAGGAACTGGCGGGCAAGAAAAGTAGAATGTCCCTATTTCCAGGCCCCTGACCTCACCGCCGGCCTCTGCCCCCTCCTCCACCAAACCCGCGTGTTGGGCATATCGTTGACTGTCCGCCATAGTTGCCCCTCGCCCCTTGCGGGCCAAGATGAGGGTGAACCCGCTGCCAGGGGACTGGCTCCACCGTCTGCTCCTCGATGGAACTCGGGGTCCTGAGCCGGTCGAAGGACGGCGGTGCCTGTCCCTGTTACCGCACTTGCGTTTTCGATGAAAAGGTTTTGTCTTCAGCGGAACGATGGCTACAGTTCACCTGTCAGGTGCGTGGGTTGAGAAGCTTGTCTCTGATCGGGAAACGCCGTCATGCGCCGAATCAGACGCCGGCACGATAGTCAATGGTTCGACAGACCACGAGCTGTTGCCGCTTCCAATCAATCGTAATAGAGGAGCAAATGGGAAAACGGTTTAGTACACGTCTGAAGGGCGCACGAGAAAAAGCAGGCCTTTCCCAGGCCGAACTCGGCGAAAGGTTTCATGTATCGCAGGCTGCAGTACATACATGGGAAAGCGGCTCCTCGGAGCCCCGGGGCGACACGTATGACAAAGTACTTGAATGGATCGAACATTCTGAAAATGGCCAGAGGCCCCCAAGGAAGGCCACTGCTCGAACAAAGGAAGACATTCCTAGGGGGCACGAGACAAGTGGCTTCGGAGAGTGGTTGCTAAATGAGAGGCAGTCACGAGGCCTTTCCCACGCCAAGCTCACAGATAAGGCTGGCCTAAGCTCCCAAGCAGTGTACACCATCGAGATGGGCATCGTCCGAAGCCCCTGGAAAAAGACCCGCGAGCGTCTTGTCGAAGCGCTAGGGTCCGTCCCACTCCCACGCGAAGTTGCTCAAGAAATTAAGGAAGAAAGCGAGGTTCAGGGACTCGGAGAGTTCAGCGATTTTTCACCGTGGGATGATTCGATGATTCCTGAGGAGCCCTGTGTGTACGTCTACTATGACCGAACCGAGCGCCCCATCTATGTTGGCCAAACCAAGAACCTCAGGCGCCGGAACAAGCAGCATCAGACACAAGACAAATGGTTCTTTCGACGACTCCTCGAACGCGGCGGCTATTTTCGCGTGGACGACGATACACAAAGAACCCAACTGGAGAAGGTTCTGATCAAGTTTCTCGGGCGGAATAGCCTTTTCAATGAACAAGGTGCCCGGAAGGACGAATGATCCACTGGGGCAACAAAGCTACCCAACAGAATCGAGAATAATGTACCGATCAAGGCGATTATCAGGAGTCTTTTCCGGTTCTGACAGATCGGAAACCTCGCGAATGAGGCAGATCGCTCACGGAGATGGAGGAGCGCCGTGGAAGTCGTGTTCTTAGACAGCCGAGACTTATGGTATGCAAAAGTGCTATTGCCCGTGTTCAAGCATGAACACTGCAAAGAGGTTGAGCGCATAGACGGGAAACGAGCCACATGGCGAATAAATGGAGAAAGAATCATCATCGCCAAGAAAGGAAAGACTCGCGGACAACGCAAACGCTATTGGCAATTCACCTTCAATCCCAATGAACTCAGCATTCTGTGCTGAAGAAGGGTGGCGTGCTAAGATCTGCCTTCTTCTCGTGTGCGGCGAGGCTGTGTGCGCGCTCTCTTGGCGAGAAGCCAAGCAGGTCATGCGCCCTGATTCTGTCAGCGCATGGGAGCCCCTGTATGTGAGAACGAGGGACCAGCAGTGGTATGAGGTCAAAGGGGCGAACGCTAGCGTGGGACCACTGCTGGCCGAAAGGACCAGGCGTCCGAATCTCCTCAAGTACGTGTATTGCCTCTGACACTCCTGGGAGAAGCTGAAAATGTACCGGGAAGCTTTTCTGGTTCCTACGCCGATGAAAGTGGCATTGGTCAACGGGTAGATCTGAAGTAACCCAAGGGCTTGATGTGAAGCTGGCTAGTGGCGATCCTTACAAGTTTCGGGTGAAGACGAGTGGCAACGCTGGGATTAATCCTCGCGGGAGTTATTACCTGGGCGTTGATAGGGTATTTTGTCTATCGGTACTTCAAGTCTTCCCCTGGACGCAATAGATCCGCTTGGATGCGTTGGCAACAAGACGGCCAGCCTGTCTCGACCGGACCGATGCCGTACCAGAAGAAGTGGTACTTACTGTCTCCTGCGGAACGGGACTTTTATGAGGCGCTCCGCCAGGCGGTAGGGAACCGCTACTTGATCTTTGCCAAAGTAAGATTGCTGGACCTTCTCTGGTTGCCGCAGAACCTATCCAATCGTCAGACGCACATGAATCGGGTGCAGGCTAAGCACGTAGACTTTGTCCTGTGTCATCCGTAAACCGTGGCTCCAGCTTTGGTGATCGAGTTGGACGACGCCTCGCATCAGTTACCGGAGAGACAGGAGCTGGACATCTTCCTCAATGAAGTCCTGCACGTTGCCGGGATTCCTTTGCTCCGTGTGCCGGTGAGGAAGTCCTTTTCAGCTCCGGCCCTGCGCGGTCAAATCCTGGAGACATTGGGCGTGCGCAGCCAACCGGGAACTGCCGCCTAAACAAGTTGTTTGTTCAGCAGACCTTACGGGCATTCAACTGGGCTTAAGAAAGGGCGTCAGGTTCTCGTCATCACCTATTGCAGCCCGGACATGCCGGTGATCGTCCCATCCCGTCATCTTGGCTGCTGCGCTAGAGTCAATGGTCATGTCGGACCCAGATTCCCATTGCCCATCGACGGATGGGGGTCGCGTCTTGCAGTCACAGCTTGGCTCACTCGCCGCCGTTGATCGTTCCAATCTGGTCCAACTATCGCTACTTCGTCAGAACGTTAACTCTTTGTCCACCACCTACCGGGCCAACAGGCTCATCATGAAGGAAGAAAAGATTCCGAGAACTTTTGTCCCTCTCTGTCTCCTGTTCTCGCCCCTTTCTCGTCAGCCATTTCTCTGCCGTAGAACGTTTCAGTCCTGTCCCTCACGCTGACGATCAGCCAGTAATACTCTTTGTGGAATCGCCAGGGCGGCGCAGCGCCGTGGGTTCTTCAGTTGCGCGATAGCGCTCGTGGCAGAGGGAGTGGTTGATGCGATGGGGAGTGATGAGTCTCGCAGTGGCGGGAGTGCTTTGTTGGTCATCGGTTGCCGTCCAGACTGCATTAGTCGTGAAGGCTTGTGAACGGACGCATCCGTTTCCTCATGGAGTCGTGACGGTCAAAGTGACTCCTCAGTATGTGCTCGGAACATCTTTTACCTGTCGGAGCCGGAAGTACTCTCGCCTCTGCCATCAGTGCGGGTCTTAGCTCCAGCTCCAGAAGCACTGTCGTCACTCTTGAGGACAGTCAGGTCGCTTCCCGTGTTTTTGCCCACACAGTGATCCGTCAGTTTGCCACGGCAATCAGAGACGCGGGCTCACTCAGTCAAGATCATAGAGTAGGAGCGCGTAGGTCCACCGCACGACGAAGGGAAATGACGCGAATCAGCAAGTGGTGCGACGCAGCACTTCCGAAACTGATCCGACGATGGGTGTGAACCTGTAGGCCGGCAGTTGTGGGGGAGAAAGGATGGGTGACCCGGTGAATCAGTAAGGTGCGTCTGTCTTGCTACTTCATTCGGCATGACTGTGCCGTAGGTGCTTCGGCTCTCACTGTTCCTGAGGAGACAACGTGGAGGGATCTCATATGCGTAAGCTCGTGAAGAAGATGACAGTGGTTCTGGGCGTGATAGCGATGGTGCTGTTCGCCAGCACGGTGATCATGGCAGTCCCGGCGTTTGCGGGCGCGGACGCAACGTTCGGTCCGCTGAACACTCTGTTGACAGGCTGGATGCAGGGTTCGCTCGGCACGTTGCTGGGCTTGATTGCCGGGGCGATCGGGTTGGGCTCCGCGATGACCGGCCGGTGGGGCTACATGTTCACGGGGTTCGGCGTCGCAGCCGGGTCCTTCTATTTGCCGACCGTGATCCCAACGATTACCACGGGGCTGATGTAAGGCAGAGGCTCGATGGGGAAGGGGTTGGATAGACGACTCCATCCCGATCTGCCTTGGGGCGACGTGCCTCGGTCCTCGGATCACCGAATCGATGTTGCAGGGGAGGATGACGGTGCCGGTCTTCATTTTAAGGTATCTCGACAATCCGCCGCAGATCGCCTGGTGGGAGTTGGACGAATTGATCGTGCTGATCCTCTGCGGCTTCATCGGCATCCTCACCCGACACCTGACCTTCCTGCTCATCGTCGGCCTCGTGTGTACGTTCATGATTTCGACGCTCAAGAGTGGGAAGAGCGACGGGTTCATCTACCACTGCGCCTACTGGTACGGAATCCCGGGATTCGACCTTCCGCTGGGACCACAAGAAACGATTCGGGAATTGATTGAGTGAGGACCCAATGCATCTCGGACAGTATGTGAAGGATCTCTACAGCACGCGGGCCATCGCGTTTGTTCTGCTCCTGGCCAACATCGGATTGGTGCTGGCCTTGATTGCAAACGGCCTCTATCGCCGGGTGGAGATTCTCCACGTGGTCCCAGCGTCGGTCTCGCGGGACTATCTGGTCACCTCGGACGGGAAGGTTTCCGATGAGTACCGCCGCCAGATCGCGCCGACCTTGCTGCCGTTCATTACGAATGTCACGCCGAGGTCGGTCGAGTTCGGCCACACGGTCGTGCTGCGTTACGTGGCCCCCGAAAAAGGGAAAAGGGGGTTGGGAGTCTTTCTCGTGGGGAAATGGATTGGGATGCTTCACGGTGCGAACCTGCTAGGGACGCTTGCTCCTGGGAGCTTCACGGGCAAGCAGCGCCGGGTGGCTGAGTAGGAGCTTGATGAACTCCGCTTGGCGTCTGGTGCCGGTCTTCTGAAAGATCTGTTTGAGCTGGGTGCGGGTGGTGTGGAGGTTTCGGTGGAGGTGGACGGCTGCGTCTTTCACGGACAAGCCTTGCAGGAGCAACGTGGCGAGTTGCCCTTCCGCGTGAGTCAGGCCGTACATATGCCCCAGGGAAGGCGTCGGACAGCTCCGGCGTGTCCTCCGGGTCGGAGATAAAGACCACGGCGGCGGGCCTCTGCTCATCCTGCCGCCTGCCGGCGTGCAGTGGGCTGACGAGCAGCGGGTAGCCCCGGCGTCCCGATGGCCGCGATACCAACATGGTGTCGCCGGCACCCAGCCCCGTGTCATTGGCAGTGTCCAGGGTCTCACGGAGCAGGTGTGCCAGCCGGCTGTTTTCATCGATAGCAACTGCGGTGAGCATGCCGTTCGTGATCGTCAGGTCGTCGGTTTGCCGGCACAGTGCTTCGGCTGCTTGGTTGGCCCACTGGATGCACCCCCGCGCGTCGTACACGATCATCCCCGGCCGCAAGCGATCCGCCACTTCCCGCAGCGTGTCGCGCTCCGCGGTGGCTTGGTCCAAACGGTTCTGGATTTGGAGCGCGCGTTTGAGATGAGGAAACAGGGATTGGAGGACGCGGGCCTCTCGATCCTCGTAAGGGCGGTGCTGGGACCAGGGCGGATGGACACCGATCAGGAACATCCGATTTCCCTCGACGAGGGGGGAAAGCCGCCCGCGGTGTGAAACAGTCCCAGCGGTTTCATCCAACTCTGATAGAACTCGTTCCGCAGGAGAGCCTGGTCGATGACGTGACGGTGGCTGGCGTAGGCGACGCCAACCTTAAAGGAGCCGGGATTCGGAGTCCATAATCCGAGAAACCCTTGGCGGAATTCCCACCAAAGCCAGCGGCCGAGTCTCTCCGCTGACAAGGTTGATTTCCGCGATGTTACCGGTGTGGCTCTGGGTGAGCTGGACAAGATCCTGCAGCACGGCAGACCAGTGCGACGGATCGAGGGCGTCGTCGTAAATCTCGCCAATGAGACCGGTCAACTGCTTCTCCCGAGCCATGGCTCACCTCCGTGAGCCGGTGTAGAGCCGCTGGGAGGTAGGAATGATGACAGGGCGATGGTGTAGCGCCAGCTTCGAGACAAGGCTACTTTCTCGAAAGTAGGGGGAGGCGGTTCGGACGCCAGCGTGGCTGCGGTGACCGTCAGTTCGAAGCGTCCTTTGTAGATGATGCCAAAGAGGGTTCCCCCGTTGAGAACATCCACACCGCCGAGCGTGACGCGGTTGATGACACCCCGGAGTTGGCGAGTGGAGCCAAGAACAGTCTTTAAATCCGTCCAAGTCGAGGATAGCGGGTCCTTTACAAAGGCTTGCGGCCGGCGACGAGACGGGCCACAAAGGGAAAGACGAGGCGATCGCCACGTCGGTACCGATTCGCGCCTTGGAGGATGAGACGTTTGACTTCCTGTGTTTGATTAATTGAGAGTTTTGCCATCAGGTTTTGAACTGGCGCTGCAATCTCCAGCAGGTTGGTGTAGTACTCCTCGGGGGAGGCATAGGACCATTCTGCGGCAAATTCCGACTCGCTCACGTCGCATAACCCGGCCTGAGTCAGCATGCTGCTCAAGTCACCAGGGTTCGCCAACCGAAAGATACCTGGCGCGGTCGGGTCCGGCGGCGGGAGCTCGATAACGCTTCTGATAGCGTTTACGGACAAACTGATCGACGGATTCTTGTCCGGGTCAGACCAGACGGCGGCGGCAACCCAGCCGCCGGGCTTGAGCACCCTTGCGATCTCGGCCGCCGCTTGAGGAACGTCCGGCAGAAACATCAGGCAGAAGCGGCTGGTTACCGCATCGAACGAAGCGGCGCCAAACGGCAGTGTCGTCGCGTCACCGGTGCGAAATGAGATGTTAGTCAAGCCGAGCCGGGCGGCTTTGCGCTCCGCGGCTGCCAGCATCTGCTCCGCCAGATCGATCCCGACCACGCGACCCTGAGAGCCGACGACCTGCGCGGCCAGCAGCGCGGGATAGCCAGTGCCCGAACCTAGATCCAGCACGTGATGGCCAGGGCGCAGTCGGGCGTCGCCGACCAGGCGGTGGTTCAAGCAGGCCATGCTGCGATCGAAGAACTCGTCCCACTTTTCCCATCCGGCCGCGACACGGTTCCAATCCTGCCGTTGAATCTCGATGACTTCTTGCGCTGTCTGTTGGGGCATGGCATCTCCTGCTACCAATGACCAGTGACGGTTGACGCCTGTCGCGATACGCGTCGTTCACTTCAAGCTCTGCAATGTCTCGCGCAGCTCTTTGACTTCCGAGGCGAACAGATCCAAGTGTTGTTCACGCTGTGGTTGATCGTCTTTGAACTTCCAGGCGCGCTTGAAAATCGCCCACAACTCCTTGCTGTGCGTCACGGCGAGAGCATAGGTTGGTTGCTCGCGCACGGCCTTCTCCACGCAACAGAGGGTGTTATCGAACGCATGAAGTTGATTGTGGAGATCGTTCAGCGCCTGATCGGATCCTCTGCCGCTTCTGGCGGCCTTCGCGCTGGCTTCCAACTCGTCGTGAGGTTGATCAACGTTTCGACGTGCGTGGCCCCTTTCGCCTTCTCCGCAAAGTCTTGAGCGTGCGGATAGAACACATAGCTGCAGCCGGTGAGCGCAAGCATTCAACGCCAGAATACCGAAGATACGACGCATGCCCGCCTCCCATGAATAGGGCCTCTGTCAACAGGGAACACAAGGCCCTGACTAATAATATGATGGACCGTTAACCTCCCATGCGGGCTCGGGTCGCCCAACCTTCCGGTTCAAAGACAGCCGCCCAATCTCCAGAACGAGGTGCGTGCCTCAAGGCACATGCGGGCTCACTGTCCTTGCTTGTCCATCAGGGTGCGCCAACCTGATCCGACGGTCTCTCGCATGCTACGCGGTCGCGGGCTCGAGCCTGCGCGGATCATCGCGCTCGCCGGACTTCAGCACGCCGTAGGCCGTGGTCAGCAGCTTCCGCGCTAAGGCCACGACCGCGATCTTCTTCCCTCGTCGGCGGGCGATGCGGGCGAAGAATCGTTGCAAGGGCTTGGCCCCGTGGCTCTTCATCCGCGCCACCGTATGCGCGCACTGCAGGAGCACGCGTCGCACCTCGCCCCGGCCATCCCGATTGATCCGTCCTCATGGCCGGACTGCCCCACTCTGATAGATGGTCGGGGCCAGCGCCCCATAGTTCGCCACGGCCTTGCTATCCTCAAACCGCTGGGCCTCGTCCAATGCGCTCACCAACACCCGGGCCGACAGTGGCCCAATGGCCGGGATGCTCTCCAGCAGGGGACAGCGCGGATCCTCGATCGCCTCGAGCCGAGCCGTGAGCTGCCGCTCCGCCGCACTCAACGCCTCGATGCTCGCCATGAACGTCTGCATGATCAGCTTCAGCGGCGCACTCACCGGCAGCCGCGCCAGCTTCGCCTGCCAGGTCGTGCCAGCAAAGAACTTCTCTGGGAGCCGATACCCTTCTTGGTACACATCGCCCCGGATCGTGTTGATCAGCGCGATGCGCTTGCTCTGCAGTTGCTGCCGCGCACTCACCAACTCGCGCAGCTCCCGGACAGGCCCCTCTACCACATGCACGGCTCGCGGCAACATCCCCGCTCGGGCCAGCTCCGCCAGCTTCTTCGCATCCACCCGATCCGTCTTGCCCCGACTCTCGGTGATCCACTTCACCTCGTTCGGATGCCCCACATGCACCTGGACCTCCGGCAGCGTCTGCAAGGTCTCCGCGATCCACTTCATCTGATTGCCCGCCTCGAAGGCGACCAGTTTGGCCCCGAGACCCACCTGTCGCAGCAGCGCGCGCAGTCCCGCCCGGGAGGCCGGCTGCTCCCCCGCGAACACGCGCTGTTTCCGTTCATTGACCGCATAGACCACCAGGCTCTTGCCACTGACATCCAATCCGACGTACACCATACGCTGCCCCCTTTCATTGGTGGTGATCGCTCACCGCAGACAGTCGGGCCTTCGTGCCTCGCCTGTCAACCAATTGAAAGGGGGCCCTATTCATAGAATCTCTTTTTAGAAAGGGTGAGGTCGGTAGTCAAGCATGTTGGTCCGCCCAGGTCAATGCCGCTCTTCACCTCTGCGCTAAAAAGGAAGAGTCAGCAGCCATTAGCGAACAGCTAGAGGCTTCACCCCCTCCCTTCCCTCCTCACTTTGTCAAGTGGGGAAGGTCTCGGAAAGCGGGAGTTCACTGGATCCGGCTTATCCATGCGATTCAGGGCTGGCTTTAGGCCAGAAAGGCCAGAGAGCGCGTATAATGTCGACCATGCGACTGGCACGATTGGTCGAAGTGGTCGCCAACGTTCGGGCAACCACGAAGAAGACAGAGAAAGTGGCCCTCCTCGCTGAGTGTCTCCGCCAAACGCAGGGCAAGGAAACGGAACTGGCTTCGCTCTATCTGTCCGGTGCGCTCCGGCAGGGCAGAATCGGCGTGGGCTGGCGCATGATTCAGGAGGCGATGGTCGAGGGGGCGGCGTCCGGCGAGTCCTTAACATTGACGGAGGTTGACCAGGTCTTCGACGGAATTGCGACGGATCAAGGGGCCGGTTCGACCGAGCGTAAGATCGGCGCGCTGCGCCGACTCTTCGAGCGGGCCGGTCCAGAGGAACGCCGGTTCCTTGCGCAATTGGTGATGGGCGAAATCCGGCAAGGCGCATTGGAAGGATTGCTGCTGGACGTGATCGCCAAGGCTGCTGTTCTTCCGTCTGGCGATGTCCGGCAGGCCTTCATGTTCTCCGGCAACATCGGCGAGGTTGCCCGCGCGGCGTTGGAAGAAGGTGCGGCCGGGCTCTCCCGCTTTTCGCTGCGGCTCTTTACACCGGTGGCGCCGATGCTGGCCAACAGCGCTGAGGATGTGGAAGAAGCGTTAGACCGGCTGGAGGAAGCGGCCTTTGAGTACAAGCTCGACGGCGCCCGCATCCAGGTCCACAAGGGCGGAGACGTCGTCAGGATTTTCACTCGACAACTCCAGGATGTGACAGAACGCCTTCCGGAAGTCGTCGAATGGGCCCATGCCTTGCCGGTGCGCGACGCGGTGCTGGAAGGCGAAGCCATTGCGCTGCGGCCCGACGGGCGGCCGTTGCCGTTCCAGATCACGATGCGCCGGCTCGGCCGCATCAAGGATGTGGACGCGGTCCGGCGGGAGATTCCGCTGTCGTCGTTTTTCTTCGATTGTCTCTACCTCGAGCGCGAAGGGTCTTTGATCGCACGACCCTATCACCAACGGATGGAGATCCTGACCAAGATCACTCCGTCATCCCTCGTGCCGCGCCTCGTGACAAACAGCCGGAGTGAGGCTGAGGCCTTTCTCCGGCAAGCGTTGGATGCAGGGCACGAAGGGCTCATGGCCAAGTCACTCTCCGCGCCCTATGTCGCGGGGCAGCGCGGCTTTCACTGGCTCAAGCTGAAGGCGGCGACGACGCTGGACCTCGTTGTGCTGGCAGCGGAATGGGGCCACGGTCGGCGCTCCGGCCGGCTGTCCAATCTGCATCTCGGCGCGCGCGATCCGCAGAGCGGGCAGTACGTGATGTTGGGGAAGACGTTTAAAGGGCTGACGGACGAGATGCTGAAGTGGCAAACGGAGAAGCTGTTATCGCTCGAAGTAAGCCGCGACGAGTGGACGGTCTATGTGCGACCGGAACTTGTCGTGGAGATCGCCTTCAGTGAGATTCAAGAATCACCGCGCTATCCAGCCGGTCTCGCCCTGCGGTTCGCCCGCGTGAAACGCTTCCGACCCGATAAGTCAGCCGCCGAAGCCGATACCGTTCAGACGGTAACGGCGTTATTCCACAAAAAACGAGGAACGGGCGAGGCGCTAGCTCGATAGACCCCTGATGCTCCCGTTTGAATAGCTGAGGTGTCTACTGAAAGATAGCGAGGGATGCAACCGGCTAGATCGTCAGCTTCGCGTGCGTGCGCTTGATAACCTCGTCCGTGAACTCAGTCGTTGTGGCATGGCCCTTCAAGTCTGCGGTGCGGACCCCTGCGCAGACGGCTTCGAAGACCGCTTCCGTGATTGCTTGCGCAACCACCGCCGCCCGGCTGCCGATGTAAGACAGGAGCGCCGCGGCCGCGAGGATCATGGCCATCGGGTTGGCGAGGTTCTTGCGAAACAATGAGGGTGCTGTTCCATGCGGTGCCTCCGCCATGATGACGCGGAGATTCCAGCTCTCATCGAAGCTCAATAGAAGGGATTCGGCTCCTGCGATCGACCCAAACATTTGCAAGACCAGATCGGACAGACAATCTCCGTCCCGGTTCAAAGCAGGGATCACCAGTGCGTCGCCGGGATTGGCCAGCAGCAGCGCATAGGTTGCGTCGATGAGCTGCGGCTCGTAGCGCACATGAGGATAGCGTGCGGCGGCCGCGTCTAGTTCTTCTTTGAGCATGCCCTCGTAAATGGGGCTGACCGTGTATTTGGGGCCGCCGAAGACTTTAGCGCCCAACCGTTCGGCGTGACGGAACGAGAACTCGGCGACCGCGCGGCAATGCCGTCGGGTGATCCGGTCGATCCGATAAGCCACCTGGGAAAGTCCCTCCCCTTCCCGCCACTCTTTCGCTCCGTACGCATCCCCGACCGCCATCCGCACGATCGCGATAGGTGCGTAGACGTTTGCCAGGGTTGGCACGCCGGGGATGCGCCGGCCAGTGCGCACGATGACCGTGCCGTCGACCCGCTCCCGCAGCAGGGCATTGGGGCTTCCCAGATCCGGCTCGCCCTCTGTGGTGATGGTGGCCGCTTTCAAACCAAACCGGTATGCGAGCAGAGCTTCTGCCGCCTCTTCGACGACACGATTCTTGGTGGCCCGCCGATTCCCAAGGCTCAAATCGAAACGTTTGAACGTGAGCGCAACTCCCGTCACTGCGGGGTCCAGCACCCGGAGCGCCTCCTCGAGGAGTTCTTGCCCCGTTTGGTCTCCCTCCAGGATCACGATGGTCGAGTTCATAAGACCGCCCCTCTCTTCGTCCGCGATTAATCTGTTCGCTGAATTCCCTCGCCATCATACTTTGTCCGAGACTCCGAATGCCAAGTGATGAAGAAAATGGGTCGTGAAGAAAAGTGAAGAAAAGGGGTCGGGGGTCTTTTCTCATCAAAAGCTCATGACTTATCCTCATGCCTGGCTCGAGATCTTCGCCTTCGAATCACCTCGACTCATGTTACAGTCATCTTGTCTCTGTCAACGTATGTGCCGTTCCATTGACCCTAGCAGGCCATGCCAAGAACATGCCAAGAAAAGAATCCCGACCCCCCTGTTTTACTGGACGGCTTGAAGTCACCCGATGAGGAGTGGAGAGAGTTGGGGGAGCCAGGGAAGAAAGGCGATGCCCACGCAGATCGACAGGGCGACGATCGAGGCGACCAACTCTTCGTCAAGTTTGGTTTCGGTGGCGAAGATCACCGCTGTGACGGCGGAAGGCATAGCGGAAACGAGAATCACGACGGCTCGTTGAAGAGCGGCGAGGTCAAGCACCCTCACGGCGGTCAACCCGAGTGCCAAGCCGCCGCCCATGCGCAGGGCCGCGCCGAGCATGGCGAACGGGAGTTGGCGCCGGACGGCGGCTGGCGTGATCGAGAGCCCCAGCACCAGGCTGGCCAAGGGCGTCGTTGTGAGATGGAGCGGCGTAAGGGCGAGATGCGCCCACGCGGGGAGAGTCAGTCCGAGCCCTTTCAGCCCTAGAATGATCAGCAACGCCCAGAGTGGCGGGGAGGAGATGAAACGGACAAGTGGAGACCAGACCGTCGGTGACGTCCCGCCGTACCACGCGGCCAGGCCGTAAACGATCGTGAGCGTCAGCGTGGTCTGGCCCAGATCGAACAGGACGGCTTGGCCAAGACCCTCTTCGCCGAACGTCGCGAGCGTGACTGGGTAGGAAAAGTAAACGCTGTTGATGCATCCGGTGGCGACAATGAAACCGCCTTGCCTGGCGCGTGGCCATTGCAACCAGCGGACGGAGAGCCAGGACAGGGCGATGAGCGGCAGCGTGATCAGGCAGGCGGAGAGCGGAATTTTCCACGCGGCGGCATCGAAGCCAATCCGATCGAGTGAGATGAGAATCGTGGCCGGCAGGCTGATCGAGAAGACGAACGCGGCGAGCCGCTCGGCATGGGACTTGGTGAGGAGATCGACGGAGCGGAGCACGGCGCCGACCACAAAGATCGCGACAAAGGCTTGCAGCGCGTGGGGCATAACAACTTCACTTGCCAGAGTGGTCGCGGCAGAGTAACAAAGATGAGGAGGCAGCGGCTATATTTTCTTCTGCCGTAGACTGGCCAACGTCATCATCGAATGGGAGGAACGCGATGGATTCCAAGAACCTCCAGCAAGACCTGGCAAACTTCTGGTCGAGAGCGCTCGACCGGCGCCAGATGCTTAAAACGCTCGGTGTGGTCGGTTCAGCCCTGGTCTTGAGCGGCCCAAGAGGGTTGGCGGAAGCGATGGCACCAGCAGCGACAACCAGCCAAGATACCGAGCGCGGTACGACAACCGGCGAAATTCCGAAGCGCGCGCTGGGCAAAACGGGGGTGGAAGTCTCGGTGCTCTGTTTCGGCGGGGCCCATTGGAGCCGGATGAATTCAGAAGCCGAGGCCATGCGGGTCATCCATGAAGCCATCGACGCCGGCGTCACCTTCCTGGATAACGCCTGGGAATATAGCGGTGGACGAGCTGAAGAATGGATGGGCAAAGCGCTTCAGGGGAGGCGGCAACAAGTTTTTCTCATGACCAAGGTCTGCTCGCACGGACGCGATAAGAAAGTGGCCATGCAGCAGCTTGAAGAATCCTTGCGCCGGCTGCGCACAGATTATCTGGATCTCTGGCAGATTCACGAAGTGATCTATGACGACGATCCTGATCGGCATTTTGCACCAGGCGGGGCGGTGGAGGCGTTGCTCGAGGCCAAGCGGCAGGGCAAGGTCCGGTTCATCGGCTTTACGGGACACAAAGACCCGACGATCCACCTCAAGATGCTGGCCTATGACTTTCCGTTCGACACCTGCCAGTTACCGCTGAACGTGTTCGACAGCACCTACCGGAGTTTCGAGCAAGACGTCCTGCCGGTGTTGAACCAGCGCGGCATCGCGCCGCTAGCCATGAAAACGATGAGTGGGAACGGGGCGCCGATCAGGCAGGGGATCATCACTGCGGAAGAAGCCCTGCGCTATGTGTTGAGCCTGCCAGTGGCGTCCATCGTGAGCGGCATCGACTCGCGGGAGGTGCTGCAGCAGAATCTCGACATCGTGCGCCGCTTCACGCCGATGACCGCCGCCGAGATGCAAACCCTGCGCATCCGCGTGGCCCGTTACGCCATGGACGGCCGCTTCGAGCTGTTCAAGTCCTCTAATCGCTACGACGGCCGCATTGGGCGGGAACAGCATGGATTATTATGAGCGTTGTTCGCAGAGCATGCAGCATACTCGTCCTGAACGAGCAACCGATTGCGCAATCAAGACGAGAAAGAGACATGAAAAGGGGTCGGGAGTCTTTATTTGTACAACTCATGGCTTCATCTGACGGACAGTGAGTCCTCACCGGGTTTAGGCCGCTAACATTTTCTCCTTCGTCAGCGACACGCTCGCAACAAATGGCTGCATCGGCGGCTTACCAGAACACCCGCGTCTCTGATGGGTTCGCTGTTCGTTGTACGCCTGCAACCAGGCATCCCAGTCAGTCTGGATGCTCGCCCAGCGTCCGATAGAGCTTCTTCCAGAACGCCACGCGATAGAACGCATTGAGCAGGGGCGTGTGGAATCGTTCACCGATTCCGTTGGTCTGGGGATGCTGCGTCTTGGTCCGGGTGTGATCGATGTTCTCGACGGCGAGATACCATTCGTACTCATGGCGCTCCGGCGCCCCACCGTACTCCGTGCCGCGATCCGTGAGGACGCGATTCAGCGGAATCGCGTGCTGCTCGAAGAACGGCAACCCCCGGTCATTCAGCAGCTCGGCAGCCGTGACCGGCGTTTGGGGGTCATACGGCTTGGCAAACCCGACCTTGCTGGAGGTATCGCTGAAGGTCTGTTGGTCGATCCGGCCCACGCCCTGGAGTGTCCCGAGAGAGAACGTGTCCTGCGCCCCCCAGGAGCCCGGGCATTCACTTTCAAACTCGCCATGCGCTTCTTTGTCCGCTGGGGCTTGCTCCAAGCCACGACTTGGGCTTCGGTTAAGACGCGGCCTTCTTGGGCGCCCTTCGCGTCTAGCGCCCTCAGCTGCGTCCGCATCGTCTCCAGATCGTGCCGGAGCCAGATGCACCGGATGCCCACGGGGGAGATTGGCAGGGCCTGTTTGCGGAGTTCGTTTGCCACGCGCTGTGGGCCCCAGGCTGGTTGGTCGCTGGCCATCTGCACAAGGGCCTGTTCCCCGTCGGGCGAGACCCGATTCTTCCGGAGCGGCTTCCGCCGGGAAATCTCCTGGAGGGCGGCCTCGCCCCCTGGGGCATAGAGTTCTTTGAACCGATAGAAGCTAGCTCGACTGTAACCCATCACCTGACAGGCCTTCGGGACGCTGCCGAGTTGCTTCGCCAACTCCAAGACATCCACCTTCGTCTTGATGATCTTCGGTTCCGTGGTCAGCGTCCTCGCTCCTTTCGGTGAAGGCAAGGACTCTCCCTGACTGTCCGATTAAGTTCTAGCTTTCACACTTTATTCTTAATGCAATTTGTCTTCCTCACGAAAAGAGTCCCGACCCCTTTTGTGGACGCGAGATTTCTCCCGAAACCGTTCGGTTCTGGCATCCTGGCCGACAAAGTGCGGGAGATGTTGGCGGATACATGCTCGTGACCAGGGAGGAAGCCGATCGAGGACGAGACATGCGCGGGGACCTTCCCTGAAAGACGCGCCGCCGGACGCGCGGTGTGTCGTCAGCCTAACGCACTATTTCTTGAAGAGATTCTGCAAGGCGCGCCGTGCGGCTTCAGGACCGGACGATCCCGACGACGTTTCCCGCTCGACCGTGACGCGCAGTGAAAAAAAGGGGCATTCGTTGCGCGCGCGCTTGTCGGCGATGCGCTCGGGGATCGGCTGGGAGCATTCGAACCGCTGGCCCGGAGCGAAGTGGGTACACTGCTGGCAAGCATGCAGCTCGGCGTGACACTTGGGGCACTGGCCCTGCGCATCGGTCAGCGGGGGGAGCTGCGTTCCGCAGTCGGCGCAACGGACGACGGTTCGACTCGGAAGCATCGCGGGCGTACGCGGGCCCGATGGCCTTCCTGACTTTGCTCGTTCCGGCTTTTCATAGTCCCGATACCCCCGCTGACCGTATTTTCTGTCCGCCATAGCCGCCCCCCTGATTGTTCAGCTTTAGTCTACTCCAAGCAGTCATTGGTGTCATCCGGCACGCGCCTATGTTGCCTGATCCGGCGGAGCGCACGTCTTTCATAAGAGTACGGCTTGCGCCGTGCTCTCTCGTCGGTCGTCCAATCCAAAGCGCGGAGGTGTAGAATACCCATCGCGGATCAATCAGCCTTGCTTTGGCGATGAGTCTTTCGTCGAAGGAGGGGAACATGAAGCAGATCACACAGAACCGTACTCGGGGATATGTTGGACTTTGGATCAGACCAGGCATGGTGCCGATGTTGGCAATGGGATGGCTGGCCTTTCTCACACTGCCGGCGCACGCCAGCCATCAGGGCCATGCGGGTCATGCGGAGGAAGAGAGTCATGAGCCAACCGGGCCGGGATATGCGATCCCGGGCGCATCATTTCGGATCTTCCTGGGTACGGGAAACGCGACGCCGGCAGGCGGGGGGCTTGACCAAACCCACGTCGAAGCCGCTGTCCAGACTGTCGTCGATGCCCTCACCATCATGCTGCAACATCGGACCGACTATGCGCGATTTGATGAAGCCTTGAAGAAAGACGCGCTCGACAAAGTCGTCGTCGAGCCCACCGTGGTGAATCGGGACGGAAAGGAGTTTGCGTTTCTGGTTGCCCGTACGACAAATCCGGGCCGGGTCAAGCTGCTGATCAGTGCGTCGTCACTGAAAGACAAGGGCTATCTGGGACATCCCGACAAACTGGTCCCGGTTCTGGCCCGAGAATTCCAGTGGGTCGTCAGCAAAGCGGATACGTCTCCCAAGGCCAAAACCGTGGCGGTCGAACGCAACCTCAAAGATGCGCCAATTCGCACGGACAAAGAGATTCGGGAGATGTCGGGGGAGGAGCGAGAACGTCTCCTTCAACGACTGTTCGACACGTATCTGAGAACCGTGGACGACTTAAAGAGCTTGCAGGGGCAACCGTTTTACGAAGTCGGCACCACCACGCTAGTTCAGCCGAGCCATCCCGATTCCACGATCAAGCTCTATGACATTCGGGTCCGTGAGGCTCTGCAGAAGATCGTGCGGGACCCGTATTTTTCGGAACACACGCCGAAGGCGGTCCGCAGCCTGCTAAACGGAAAAATTTGGAGCGTCGCGTTTGTCAAAATCGATCAGCGGGATTGGGCCACGCGCACCCGGGTGCTTCCGGAAGACAAGGCCGTGCTGGTGGGGAACAGCGAACATCCGATTCAACCGGCTGCGGTGTTGGTCAACACGTACCGAACGGCGGCCCCGGACGACCCGTTTTATGCGGACACGAAGGGCCTGCCGATGGGGGCGCTCTCGACGGATCAGCTCGCCCGCGTCATCGCGCTCGAAATTCAGCACAACATTGTCGAGAAGTCCATGCGAGGTCACGTGGTCCAGGACGCGAGCACTGCCCCCAAGTGAGGGAAGGGGGCGGGTCGCGCGAAGCAAGGTTGCCCTTTCCGAATTCATGCACCAGTCAACACAGCCGGTCACGAGAGACAGGAAAAGGCTGTCGGCGCCCGGCATCTCGATCACTGCGGAGAGACAGCGGCGAACTGATAAGGATTCCCCATGAGTAGTGCGGAGAAAGTCTCAGCTTGCTGTGGCATCGCGGGAGGCGGTCCGGCCGGGATGATGCTCGGACTGCTGCTGGCCCGCACCGGCGTGGATGTGCTTGTCCTGGAGAAGCACGCCGACTTCCTCCGGGATTTTCGCGGGGACACGATTCATCCCTCCACGCTCGAAGTTCTGCACGAACTTGGGCTGCTGGAAGATCTGCTGAAGCTGCCCCACCAGAAGGTGCCCCGGATCAATGCGCGGTTCGGCGACCTGGCGCTGACGGTGGCGGACTTCACCCATCTGCCGACCCGGTGTCGCTTCGTCGCGTTCATGCCACAGTGGGATTTTCTCGACTTCCTCGCCCGAGAGGGGGCTCGGTATCCCGGCTTTCAGTTGAGGATGCGGGCCGAAGTGACCGGCCTTATCGAAGAGGCGGGTCGTATAGTCGGACTTCACGCGCAGACCGCGGACGGCCCGTTGGAGGTGCGCGCGAACCTGGTCGTCGCCGCCGACGGCCGGCATTCGGTCGTCCGGGCACAGGCCGGCTTGTCAGTGGAAGAGTTCGGCGCGCCGATGGACGTGCTGTGGTTCCGGCTGTCGCGTCGAGCGGTCGATCCCGAGGACCCGATCGGGCGCTTCGATACCGGGCGGATTTTCATCATGCTGAACCGCGGCGACTACTGGCAGTGCGGCTTTGTCATTCCCAAAGGCTCACGCGATCAATTCCAGGCTCGAGGGTTGGCGGCGTTTCGCGACAGTGTGGCGCAGCTCGCGCCGTTTGTGGCCGATCGCGTCGGCGAACTGCAAGACTGGGAGGCGATCAAACTGCTCACGGTCCAGGTCGATCGGTTGCGTCAATGGTTCCGTCCGGGACTCCTGTGCATCGGTGATGCGGCGCACGCCATGTCGCCCATCGGCGGCGTCGGCATCAACCTCGCCATCCAGGATGCCGTCGCGGCCGCGAATCTATTGGCCGCTCCGTTGCGGGAACAGCGACTGACGACCGACGATCTGCGCCGCGTCCAGCAACGGCGGGACTGGCCGACGCGCGTGA
Organism: Nitrospira calida; assembly: GCF_976986435.1. NCBI lineage: Bacteria > Pseudomonadati > Nitrospirota > Nitrospiria > Nitrospirales > Nitrospiraceae > Nitrospira > Nitrospira calida. The sequence goes on along the minus strand of NZ_OZ335950.1, from coordinate 3,156,263 downwards.
CCCAGCGCGTGCAGCGCTTCATCCAGAAGCGCGTCATTACACGTGTGCTCGGAGAGGCGGGTCCGCTTGCGCCTCCGTTTCCTCTTCGCCTCCTGGCGCGATTTCCCTCTCTCCGCCGGATTCCTGCCTGGTTGATTGGGATTGGCGTCCGTCCCGAGCATGTGGAAACGCGCGCCATCTCCGTAACTCAGCAGGGCTTTAAGCTTTCTTTTCTCACAGCTCGATCGCCGCGTCCGTCTCCAGGGCGAAACGACCCCGGCCACAGGGGACAAGCTGGCATTTCTGTTCCAGCCGTTTGCGCAGCAGGATCAGCCGGCTTTCCAAGTTGTCCTTGATCTCGGGCAGGCCGAGCCATGGATCCATCCGGAGCTCGCGGTTGGTGAACTCGGACCGGCCTTCCTGGCGGTACTGGGTAAGCAAGCGCCACAGAATGCGGCCCGGCACGCTGCGAATCAGATATTCGCCGTCCACAAAGATACAGTCATCGCGGTGAAAGAAGCAGAACCGCCGTGCACGCGGCAGTGACACCGCTGCATGCACGGGTTGCGGTCGCGCGAACGTCGCCGACGGCGGTTCCTCCGCCTCGCGGCCGAGTTGCTCGATTCCAGCCGCCACGTGCGCCGCCGAGATCGTCAGGATGGTATTTTCGCGAGGCATGAAGGCGAGCGGCTCCGCACTTTCGACCGCCAGCACGCCCGCCAGGCGACCGCGGGCGACCAGCGGGATGGCGATCTGGCCTGCGGCTCCGGGCAGACCGGGAAGCGGAGTTTCCCGACACACTGCCTCAGGCCCTGCGACCACCGCCGCGCGATCCCGCACGGCGCGGGCGTACCGCAGGCTGTGATCGATCGTGGATAGATGCAGCGCGCGTCTCGCTCCGGCGACCATGCCGATCAAGCCCTCGCCGAATCCCACCTCGGATTCCGCGCCGTTTTCCGGATAACCCTGGATCGCGATGGTCAGCAGTTTCTGGTTGCGCTCGTCCGCCAGCAAAATCGTGGAGTGACGAAAGCCGAACAATTCGTCGAGGAGTTGGAGCGCCATCTCCAGCAAGTCGCCCAGCAGCTTGCGCCGGTTCAGGCGTTCGGCCAGGAGCCGGAGCGACACCAGGTCGTTGTCCACAAACAGGCGGGAGGGGCGTTCCGAGGACGGTGGGGTGGGCAAGCGGGTGAAGCCGTCCATCCGCTCGAGGCGCAACACCTCGTGCACGTCGGCCGCCCGCAAACGAAAGATGTCCGTCATCCCCGCATAGGACGCGACGGCCTGCAGTTGCGGGGACATCGACTCGAACAACAGACCGGCCGATTCGGAATGGTCATACCGCAGGTACAACCGATAGGCCTGGAGGTTCCGGGGTCGAGGATCATGGCGCAGGCCAGCGGATTTTCTCGAACGTTCTTGTGCGTCTTGTTGAAGAATTGAAATGAGATCGCCACGTGCGTGGCGTCAATGTAGTACACCTGGCTGAGGAACGTGATATTTGGGGTGCCGTCGCGCGAACAGGTGCTCAACGCGGTGGGGATGATGCCCTGGAAACAGGGCCAGAGGTCTTCGATCTGCGGCGCGGTTGTTTCCATAAGCTTACACCCTCTCTCCGGCGCCGGGACCCGGTGTCTGTAGAAAGACCTCCGTCACGTCGATCTCGACGGCCAAACCGGGCTCGGTGACCCAGGCTTCGCCAAGCTGAGCCGGAACGCCGACGGCGGCGATTTCTCCTAAAAAGTCGCGGTGCCAGTTCCTGCTGCATTCCCGGTCGCACTGATGCGCGGGCCGGATTACTTGTGCTCGTCCCTTGAGTTGGCAGGTCACGTGATCGGTCGGCCGCGTGCAACTGACGGCGATCAGTCCGTTCTCTCTCAAGTTCTGGAGTGTCTTCCGGGAAATCGCCTCCGTGAGCAAGATTGTGACCGAGGTGCGGTTGTCTCCCACGCGGATGCCCTAGGCCCGCGTGCACTCCGGCAAGAGGTGCGCGTCACGCGTGCCGACGACGACGGAGACGCCGGTCTGGAGGAAGTCGTACACCTGTTGAGGGATCATGAGGGAAACAACGAAAACGCATTTAAGAAAGAATTAGGCAAACGACAGCATATTCTTAGGAATTTCCGCTCGCCCTCCTATGCTAGGGTTGGCCCCGTTGAAGGGTGGCGGCTGGTCCCGCCGATCATCGTCACTCACCCTTACTGGCCAAACATGGAGGAGGTTCCCATACGACACGTGCTATTTCCATCACTCGTCGGCCTTTCTGTCCTGGTACTGGCCATTGCTTTTTTGAGGAGGCAACCGGCGGCGAAGCCGTCGTGGCTGCTCGCGAGAATGGCCCTTCCGTCGTTTTTGTCGCCCATGACCACAGGTTCAGTGGACCCGACCGCGTACCGGCCTGAGTAACGACGGTGGAAATCATCAATCAGGGGCAGGATCTGCATCATGTGCAGATCGTCAGGTTGGCTCAACACAAGACAAGACCGCGGCGGACTTCCGCGCGGCGATGCAGGCGAACCCGTCCCGGCCACCGAGTTGGGTGAGCTTTGTCGGCGGGCCGAACGCGGTGTTTCCCGGAAGCAAGACATCGACGACGATGAGGCTCGAGGCCGGCAACTATGTGGTGCTTTGTCTGATTCCCGATAAACCCGGGGTGCCGCATGTGGCGTTGGGGATGGAAAAACCGCTCTTGGTCACGCCGGCCGTCGTTGCGGCTGATAAAGAGCCCGTTCCGGACCTGATCATCACCCGGAGTGACTTTCACTTCAGTCTTTCCAAACCCGTTGAGGCGGGAACGCACACGATTCAGGTGCTCAACGCCGGCAGTCAGCCGCACGAAGCCGTCGTGGTCAAGCTGACGCCCGGCGCAACGGCGAAGGATTTCATCGCGGCCTTCGAGCCCGGCGCAGCCGGTCCTCCGCCCGGTCAGGTGTTGGGAGGCATTGTGGGACTAGACCGCGGCGGGCACGGATTCTTCCAGGCGCATTTTGAGCAGGCCAGTACGGGTTGATCTGCTTTTTCATGGACGCCGAGAGCAATGCGTCGCATGTTGCGAAGGGCATGGCGCTGAACTTTACCGTGAAGTAGACGTCGCTAAGGATGCGGGCAGAGCGACCGGTGTTTTCGCGACCGCTATTTGATCGTGAAGTCCAGGACCATACCCTTTCGGGCATGGGAGTTCTGAAGATAGGGATTAGAAAACAAGCAGATCAAGGCATAGCGGCCGGGTGATAACGTGGCGGTGAACACGCCTTCTCCGCCGGGCTCCAACTCGGTAATCCCTCCGACCAGCTTTCCAGGTAACGGAACACCGTAGCCCAGCGTCCATGCGGATAGAATCTGGTCCGGCGACGCGTCCGCGGCGAGCCGGAAAAGACTGACCTCATGCGGTTGACCTCCGCGATTGACGGTATAAAAGGTATGGCGTCCCGGCCTGATACGTTCCACGATGTCGAATTGGAAATCGCGCAGCGCCAGATGGTAATGCCCCGAAAAGGTCGGTTTCGGCGCTGTCTCTTTGACCACCTGCAGCGACCTCCGCATGCCCAGCGCAACGTGCGGTCTCCCATCGCGCGCCGGGATCGTGCAGATGAGGACGTAAGAACCCGGGGCCAGATAGACCACGGCTTCCCCTTCTTCCCCGGGTTCGACTCCATTCGGCCCACCCATTCGTTTCGCCCAAGAGGAGAGGGGAGCGCCAGCACGGGCTCCCGAAGCACCGCAGCGAGGTCTTCCGGACGTTTGCCCTTTTCCAGGCGAAGCAGTTGAATGTGGTGCGGTTCACGGCCGTGATTGACGAGCCGGACGGTAGTTATGCCGGAGGGCATGAACGGCGGGGCCGTCGAACCCATAATTTTCTGCCGTAAACGTCGCGATGGAAGCTTCGGAGGAAGAAGATGAGGCATCTACAGCGGTAAGACCACAGAAACCGATCGACATCCAGATGAGGATGAGAAACCGAGAATACCAACCAACCTCACCGGGGTTCATCGCGAGTGTTTTGTCCCCCGTTGTCGTCCGGAGTCCAACCGAAAAGTTGAACGGAGCACGATGGTGCTCGCTCCTGCCGATTGCGTCAATAGAAGGAAGCACGACGCCATGACCGTCAGGCCTCTTGGCCGTCATTTGAAAAATTTATCGGCGAGACGGAGATCCTTTTCCAGGTCAAGGGACCGCCCGGCCGGCGGTGAACCGAAACCCTCGGGCGCACGCCTGCCGAGTTCCTTGTCGAGGCTTTTCACAATCTCCTCCGGATGTTTGGCGCCGATGAAGTCGCGAAAGAGCGTCGGTCCCGGGGGCGGACTCGGCCCTCCCGGCGGCCCGACCGTGGGGGCCGTTCCCGGCCGGTCGTCGACCCGGAAGTCGCCGGTAGGACCCAGTTGGGCCAGTTGCGCGAACGCGGAGACGTTGCTGACCACACCAAGGAGAAGCAGAGACACGAGCCATCTCATGGTGGCCTCCATCGAGGCTCTGGGAGGGAGGGAACGAGAAAGATAATTTAATTTACTCTACCACACCGGAGCATACTGGAGAACGTACAGGCCGAGAATCCCATTCAAGACGATTGATGCGGCGAACGGGACCGGCGAATCCGGTCGGCAAGGCAAGGTGTGAGCCGCACGGGAGATCTTTGAGCCGGCGCGCGTGACCGGTGCCACCCACACCCGATACAATGGACCTCGGACTCGCTCGCCGGATGAACGTGTTCAACGGAGGCCCATCATGCAACTGATGTTAGAACCGCAAGAGCGAGAAATCTTGGTGTGGGCGTTGAACGGCGCGGTTTCCGATCTGGGAGCCGAGATTGCCGATACGGAGAATCAGGAGTTTCGAGAGGACCTGAAGAAGCGAAAGGCGATCTTGCTGGGGATTCTCGACCGTCTGAAATAGACAAGGACGGGGGGCCGCGCCTAGCCTAATGGCCGAGAATGGCACCGGACGGCTCAGTCAAGCGCGGTGCGGGATGGAGGCGTTTGATCCCAGGAAGGATGGGCGAGCGCCACGCACAGGTTGCGTGCGATGTCATAAGGAGGGTTTATCGTCATGGCCAACAAGAACATCATCGCGGTGGTAGGAGCGACAGGGATGCAGGGCGGCGGGCTGATCCGCGCGATCGTCAACGACAAGGATGGAGGGTTTGCGGCGCGGGCGCTGACGCGCAAGGTGGGCTCGGACAAGGCCAAAGAGCTGGCGCAACTGGGAGCGGAGGTGGTCGCCGCCGATCTCGACGAGGTTGAGAGTCTTAAGCGGGCGTTCGCAGGCGCCTACGGGGTGTTCTGTGTCACCAACTTCTGGGAGCATTGCTCGCCCGAAAAAGAATTCGCCCAGGCACGGAACATGGCGGAAGCGGCTAAGCACGCGGGTGTCCAACACGTTATCTGGTCGACGCTTGAAGACACGCGCCGTTGGGTGCCGCTCACTGACACCCGCATGCCCACGCTCCTGGGCAAGTACAAGGTGCCACACTTCGATGCCAAGGGCGAAGCGGATGGTGTGTTCCGAGCGCTGAATATTCCCACCACCTTCCTGCTCACCTCGTTCTACTGGGACAACCTGATTCACTTCGGGATGGGTCCCAAGAAAGGTCCGGACGGCACGCTGACGTTCACGCTCCCGATGGGCGACAAGAAATTACCGGGCATCGCCGCGGAAGATATCGGGAAATGCGCCTTCGGCATCTTCAAAAAAGGCTGGGAGTACGTCGGCAGGACGGTCGGTGTCGCCGGCGAACATCTGACCGGCGCGGAGATGGCTGCGAAGCTTACCCAGGCGTTGGGGCGGGAGGTGCGTTACAACGCGGTGGCGCCCGAGACCTACCGCAGGTTCGGATTCCCCGGCGCCGAGGATCTCGGCAATATGTTCCAATTCAAGTGCGATTTTAACGCCGTGTTCTGCGGCGCGCGCGATCCTGCCGTCGCCCGCGCGCTTAATCCCGCTCTGCAAACCTTTGACCAGTGGTTGGCTCAGAACAAGACGCGCATTCCGGTCGACTAGCAACTGTGTCGCGCTGAGGGATCTCCATCCGCGCGACCGAACCCCTTGTCCAATCCCTTCTTCAAGGACCGCCTGCAAAAGACGAGATGCCGCGACCGCGCATGAGAACAATTTTGTAGTACGGGCGACAAAATGCGTCAGAGAAAGACCGAGTCGGTCAAAAGGCGATGCTTCGATCCGGCTCGGCGGCAAAACAAAAATCACTGATGGTGTATGCAGTTCGTTACAAGCGGCGGCGGTTTCTTCCCGTGACGGCCCGTTGACCCTCCTGCGGCACTCCATTTGCCGTCACCTTGTTCGGCTCGTTGTTCGAGACGGTCCTTGCGTGTCGAGTCGCGGGCCCTTGCTTTTCAACGGTCGGGGAGGGATGCCATGAAAAACCTGATCCTAGTGGCAACTGCGGGATTTTTGCTGGCAGGTTGCGCGGTGGACGACGGGCGACGTCCCAATGTCAACGTCGGCGTCGCCATCGGCGGTGATGCTCCCGCCCGCGGCGGTGGTCCTCCACCCTGGGCCCCCGCCCATGGGCGACGCGCCAAGGAAGCGGCCTATCGATATTACTACTATCCGGCTTCGGGCGTGTATCTGAACATCAGCACAGGAACCTACTTTTACCTGAGCGGCGGGACGTGGCAGGTGTCCGCGAGGTTGCCGCCTTCCGTGGTGATCGACACAGCTGATTACGTCAGCCTCGAACTCGCTACGGACAAGCCGTATCTCTTCTACGACGAGCACAGGGTCAAATTTAAAGGCAAGAAAGGCCATCCGAAAGGCAAAGGGAAGTGGAAGGACGGCGGACCGCCTTTCTGACGTCGGTATCCACTGCTCGCGCTTCCGGTCTTGACCTTGGACATTCCGGTGGCGGTGCAGGTTCTGTTTTTCGGAGCCGCCGGTTCACATTGTCCCAGCCGAGGAGGAGGCGCTTCCGGCGTGACGCCGCGATGACCGCATGGGCTTGCGCGGGCATGACCTCCGCTCCGGCAATCCTTGGAGAGAAAGGTGTTCGAACCCGGGAGGCGTCGCAGAACCTTGCTCAATCGGGTGAGGCGACCCGTCCAGCCGGACTGATGTTTGTCGCGTTCTTCCGTGGTGGGGAAGAACGCGTGCGCGAGCGTCAGTTCGGTGCCCTCCGGAACCGTTCGCAGCTCAATGGTGACGAAAGTTTCATAAAATTCCCTGAGTCCAAGCCGGTCCCGATCCGAACCTTCCCATGTCCAGGTGAACACCAACCGTGCCGGCGGCGTCACTTCCTGATAGCCGCCCGGGTATAGATCATCCCGTCAAGGGCCTTCATCGCGATGCGATAGCTCCCGCCAACGCGCGGGTCCACTTCGGCAAGCAAAGTGGAGTAGTCGTCCGACGGCGCAAACCACCGCGTCAACGCATGCGGGTCCGTCCAGGCCCGGAAGACTTTTTCTCGCGGTGCCGTGAACCTGCGGGTGATTCGGAGCATAGTGTGAGGGGGCGGTGAGCCGGTCGGCCATAGCGATTCCTTCGCCGGCCGGGGAACAGCGGGCGAAGCAAGTGCGAAGGCATCCGGGCGCGCGGCGCCGGGCTGCTCGCCTTCCCTTATCCGGGAGAAATGGACAGGAAGATAGTCGCGTTGCCGCGGCTGAGCAGGAGCAGGACCGGTGAGTTGGGCGCGAGCTGGCTGGTCAACCGCTCGAAGTCCTGGACGTTCTTCACCGGCTTGCGGTTGATCTCGCGGATGATGTCGCCAGACCGCAGGCCAGCACGCTCGGCCGGGCTGTCCGGTTCGACATCCGTGACCAGCACCCCGCTCTTGGAGCGGCCGGAGCCGGACGGGACCGGTTCTACGGTCACGCCGGCGAGCGCGTGCTCGCCTTTCGCGCCTTCCGAGGAGCCGCGCGAGGCCTTCGCGAGGTCCTTGGGCAATTCCCCGATCGTCACCTTGATGTCTTTCTCCTGTTTGTCGCGGAGCACTTTGATCGTCACCTGCGTGCCCGGGGCGGTTTCGGCGACCAGGGCGCGTAGATGAGCTGGGTCGTTGATCGGCGTCCCGTTGTATTGCAGGATCACGTCGCCGCGCTCGAGCTTGGCCTTGGACGCCGGGCTGTCCTCCATCACGTCGGCCACCAGCGCCCCCTTCGTGTCGGAGACGCCGAATTGTTTCGCCAGGTCCTGATTGAGTTCCTGAATTGACACGCCGATCCAGCCGCGCACGACCTTACCGTGCTTGATCAGGCTGTTCATGACGCTTTTCGCCATGTTGCTGGGAATAGCGAACCCGATACCCATGTACCCGCCGGTGCGGCTGAAGATGGCCGTATTGATCCCGATCAACTCGCCTTTCAAATTGACCAACGCGCCGCCGGAGTTGCCGGGATTGATGGCGGCGTCGGTCTGGATGAAGTCTTCATAATCGACGATGCCGACATTGGCCCGTCCGACCGCGCTGATGATGCCCATCGTGACGGTCTGGTTCAAGCCGAAAGGGTTGCCGATGGCGAGCACGAGTTCGCCGACCTGCAACTGACTCGAGTCGCCCCATGGCAGCGTGGGCAAGTCGGTCGCGTCGATCTTGATGACCGCGATATCCGTCTTGGGATCGGTGCCGACCAGCTTGGCTTTGAAGCTGCGTTTGTCGGCCAGCAGGACTTTGATCTCATCGGCTTTTTCCACGACATGGTTGTTGGTGACGATGTACCCGTCTGGAGACACGATCACGCCGGAGCCCAAGCCCTGTTCGCGTCGTTCCCTCGGAATGCGGAAGCGCCGTTCGAATTCCTCCCCGAAGAAGCGCCGGAAGAAGGGATCGTCGAAAAACGGATTGGAGAATTGCTCGCCGCCGTCGCCTTTCCGTACGGCCGAGATATTGACAACGGAAGCGCGGGCGGCTTTGGCGACCGCGATGAAGGTTTCGTTGGACGGAATCCCCGCGGTCGGGACCGCAGTGGCGACGGGGGTCGGCGCGGGAGCCGGGGCGGCCACCGCCGCGGGAGGGTTCGAAGGCAGGGGCGGCGGTGCTTGTTCTTGCGAGCAGCCGATCACCACCAACAAGGCTGCAGAAAGCCCAAAAAACAAGAGCCTGGCCGACTTCCGCCGACGCGACCGATGTGCAACCCCGCATCCCCTTACAGCCATGCGTTTCCTGCTCCCACTTGAACAGACATCCAGCGTATATACCAGTTTATTAACCTTCTAGGGATCTTAGTCAAGATGCAAATCCCGCCTCATTGGCGAATGCAAAACGTCGCGCTCACCGGCGCGGCAAATCTGGGCGGGGATCGGGGACAAATCCGTGCCGATTCGGCATCTGCACGGCGGGCAATGTCCGCGCATCGAACACGGCGTGCTCATCCACGATGCCGTTGCGATACAGCAACCAGGCGACTACGGCGTACACCTCATCGGAGGTCAGCGACTGCGGGGCGGAGAAGGGCATGGCGCGACGGATGTAATCGAACAGGGTGGTGGCGTAGGACCAGTAACTGCCGATCGTCTTGATCGGACGCGATGTGGCCAACGTGCCCTGCCCGCCGACCAGCCGATCGTTCGGTCCTTCCACGCCCGTCGGGCCGTGGCAGGCGGCGCATTTCTTGGCGAAAACCGCGGCGCCCTGTTTCACACTACCGCGGCCGGGCGGCAGGCCGTCGCCGTTCGGGGAGACGTCGATGTCCCAGGCTCGGATCTCCGCCTCGGTGGCCTGGCGACCGAGGCTATAGGACGACTGGCCATCCAGGGAGAACGCGTCGGCCCGGGCGGAGAATGTCACCACAGCCGCCGCGAAGAGACAGATCCCGTACAGCTCGACGGTTGCCCGATCGTTCTTTTCTCGACAGGGGAGCAAGAGGTGGTTAAGCATGGATATTCGTCACCCTGCCATCGCGCGCCACGCGCCAACTGTGAACAGCGTTGTAATGGTACACGGAGTTCACGCCGCGCACCGCCAGCAAGTCGGCGCGGGCCGGTTGCACATAGCCGGTTTCATCTGTGCAGCGGCTCTGGAGTATCGCGTCCGCTCCCTGCCAGCGCCAGGGGAACCGAAAACGCGTCAGGCACTTGGGCAACACCGGCTCCTGCAACTGCGCCGGTCGCCACGTATGCCCGCCATCCGTGCTCACCTCGACCGTCGTGATGCGTCCTCGTCCGCTCCAGGCCAACCCGCGGATCTCCACGAAGCCCGGCCGAATCCGTTGCCCGCCCGAGGGGCTGGTGATCACCGACTTGGCCTCCATGACAAAGGTGAACTGCCGCGCGGTCCCGTCCGGCATGAGGTCCGTATAGTGCGACGTCTCTTCACGGGTCATGAACGGTGCGGTGCCCAGTTTCAGACGACGCAGCCACTTGATACAGGTGTTGCCTTCCCAACCGGGAAGGACCAGACGGAGCGGATAGCCCTGCTCGGGTCGCAACGCTTCGCCGTTCTGCGCATAGCACAGTAGGGCTTCTTCCAGGACGGCCGGGAGCGGCAGGCTGCGTGTCATGGCGGCGGCATCGCTGCCTTCGGCAAGCATCCAGGCCGCTTCCGGCTTGATGCCGGCCTCGGCCAACACCGCCGCCAAGGGCACGCCGGTCCATTCGCTGGCGCTCAGCAGCCCGTGGGTTTCCTGAACAGTGCGGCCGGTCGGCACCGCCCATTCGGCGGCCGAGTTCCCCGAGCATTCGATGAAGACGACTCGCGAGGTGGACGGAAACCGTACCAGATCGTCCATGGTGAAGATCAAGGGGCGTTCCACCAGGCCATGCACGAGCAGCCGGTGTTTGGCCGGATCGATGGCAGGGACACCGTTGTGATGCCGCTCGAAATGCAAGGAGTTGGGCGTGATGATCCCGTGCAGCGCCTGGTGCGGCGTCAAGGACACGGCGGATCTGACCAATCGACCCACCTGCTCGAACGGGGACCGGCGGCCGTAGGCGCTGGGCGGCGCCCCCGGTACCTTGGTCGGGTCGGCCGGGGCTGCCGGTTTCGCATGCGCCGACGGCAGAAGGGAGCGGGTTGCCGTCAATCCCGCGAAGGTTGCCGCACCGGCGATGAAGGCCCGGCGGCTGAGCGGCCGGGCGGAAGTATCGATATGCGGAACATCATCGTCCGGGAAGCGTGCCATCGATCACCTCGCGTCGGGTGGTGGCAACCGATTATGGATTGCCGCAGACCAGCGGGTCAATCGTCCGTTCCGAGGACGACTCCGATCCCGTACCGTTCGAAGAGGGCGGAGAGGAGCGCGAAGTCGTCGCGATAGAGCATCACGCCGAGCACAATCAGAAACAGTCCGCTGACGGCCGAGATGACGCCGAGGTACGCTCGGATTTGTTTGAAGGCGTCGAGAAAGCGGTCCAATCCGATCGCTGCGGCGAAGAGGGGCGATCCCAGCCCGAGGGAATAGAATCCCAGCAGCGCGACGCCGTCCGTCACGGTGTCGGCCGCGGCTGCGTACAGGAGGATCGTCCCGAGCACCGGCCCCACGCAGGGAGTCCAGCCGGCGGCGAAGGTGGCGCCGATCAGCAACGGGCCCACGGCGCCGATCGGCCGGCCGGCGAGCCACACCCGTCTCTCGCGCATCAGAAAGCGCAGCTTCACGATTCCGAGCAGGGAAAGCCCAAAAGCCACGATAAGCGCCGCGCCGACTTTCCGAATGAGCGCCTGATGGTCCGCGAAGACTCGGCCTATGAGACTGGCCGATGCCCCGAAGGCAACGAACACGGCTGAAAAGCCGGCGATGAAGAGGAGCGAGTTGGCGATGATCGTCGCGCGCTGCCGGTGTCGCCCCTCGGAGTCCGTCAGTTCATGCAGCGACAAGCCGGTGATCGACATGAGATAGGACGGCACTAGCGGCAGCACGCAGGGGGAGACAAAGGACAGCAGGCCGGCCAGAAACGCGGCCAGGAGCGAGGTGTGCGGCAGTGAATCGATCATGAGAGGGACGCAGATGGAGGCGGGGACCGGGTCCGCGCGGCCCCGCCGGTCTTCACTCGGTCAACGCGGACAGGAACTCCTGAAACTTGGCGTTCTGGAGAATGCCGGCGCCGCGATGCACGAGCACGATGTGCCCCTGAGCGTCGACCAGCACGGAGGTCGGCGTGGCGTTGACGTTGAAGGCCCGCGCCGTCCATCGATCTTCGTCATAGGCTGTGGGAAACACGAATGTGCCGGGACTGGCCTTCACGAACGCCTCGACGTGGCTTCTCGTGTCGGCGAATCCGATCGAGACCACACGGAGCCGCGCCGGTTTCTTTCGCTGGTAGAAATCGCTCAGGCTCGGCAGCTCGCGCTGGCAGACCTTGCACCACGGCGCCCAGAACACCAACAACGTCGGCCGGCCCGTGATCGTTTCATGGCTGTACACCTCCCCGGCTAACGTCACCAGCTCGAACGGCGGGATGGCCGAAGGTGCCGCTTCGGCGATGCCCTCTCCGTTTCCGGTCAGGCCTCCACCGAGGCCAAACCACAGGATCGTCAGAATACAGAGACCGCTCCTGATCCCTCGCATGACGACTACCTCCTCGTTACGGTTTGATGTAGATGTACCCCTGCCGCTGCAGATCCGCAATGCGCTTCACCGCGACGGGATGCAAGGTGGCGACGAATCCCTTGGCCAGGTTGTCCAGAGTCTTGCCGAACATCTTCATCGATACCTGGCACATCTCCGCGCGCACGCCTTTCTCGATGATCTGGTCGAATCGCTTTTGCATTTCCGGGTCCATCTTATCTTTCTCGAAGAGCTCCAGCGCCGGTCCGTGCACGACCAACTCCACGTCGATGTTCTCCGGCCCGCCCTCCGCGTCGATGTGCTTGTTAATGAGGGCGAGCGCGTATTTAGCGACCTCCGGGTCCTTCCCGTCCACGTGGTACAGGACCTTGACTTTCTCCTTCTTGGGATTGTCCGCTGCTTGCGCCAGGTCGGGGACCGCGGTGAGAGCGAACATGACGACCGACAGAATAGCTGCGAGCGTCAGTTTGCAGGGGAACGTGGTGATCATGGCTTCCTCCTTTGGGTGATGATCCGTGAACAGCGCCGATTCATGCGCGCATCGTACTCATGCGCAATGGAAGGAGGGTAGAGGAGGGTACCCCGGCAGGCAGAACAATTATGCCTCTGGCAGGTAGGGGAGAACGCCTCTGGTCAGATCTTCGGACGGTGTTGGGTGTAGTAGACGGCCGCCTGGGCGCGGCGCGTGACGTGGAGCTTCTGGAAGATGTTGCCCAGGTAATTGCCGACGGTTTTCTCGCTGAGGTTGAGCGCGACTGCGATCTCCTTGTTGGTCCTACCTTCGGCCACCAGCGCAAGCACGCGTTCCTCCTGCGGGGAGAGCGCGTCGCGCTTCTCGCCGTGCGACGGCGCCGGCATGGATTTCAGACGCGCGAGCACCCGCTCCGTCACGGCCGGATCGAGGATCGATTGTCCGCCGGCCACGGTCCTCGCCGCGCGAAGCAGCTCCTCGCCGCCGATTTCTTTGAGCAGGAACCCGTCGGCGCCGGCGAGAATCGTGGCCAGGACTGCGTCATCGTCGGCGTAGGAGGTGAGAAAGAGCACCCGGATCTCAGGACGCGCCGCCCGGATCTCGCGACAGGCCTCGATTCCGCTGCCATCGGGGAGCCGGACGTCCATCAACACGACATCGGGCTTGAGGCGCGCCGCTTCCGTCACGGCGGCCGCTTTTGTGCCGGCTTCACCGACCACCTGGAATCCGCCGACTTCGGCGAACAACGTGCGCAGGCCCAGCCGGAGCACCTGGTGGTCGTCCACCAACAGCAGCCGGATCGGCTTGGTATCAGGTCGAGGCATGGGACACCTCCTAAGGCACGTCGCAGACGATCCGCGTGCCGCGCCCCGGCTCGGAATGCACCGTCAGCCGGCCGCCGAGTTTCCTGGCGCGGGCGTCCATGTTTCGCAAGCCGTGCCCCTGCTCGTGAGCCGCGCCCGTTTGAAACCCCACACCGTCGTCCTCCACGACTAGCCTCACGTTCCCGTCGTGCAGGTACAGCGATACCGTCCCGGTGCGGGCGGCGGAATGTCGCAGGCAGTTGCTCATCGCTTCCCGTGCGATCGCGAGCAGATGCGCGGCCTGTCCCGGTGTCACCCTGTCTGCGGCGGCCGGGCTGACCCGCAAGTCGAAGTGGATCCGGTGCGGCCCTTCCATCGTCGCGACCAGGGCATTCAATGCCGTTTCGAACTCGCGTCCGCCGGAAAGCGGCGGCTCGGCTCCGCCCAGGTACCCGCGGAGGTCACGAATCACCGATTTGAGATCGGCAATGGCCGAATCCAGTTGGCGGACCGATTCGGTCGGATCGATCGCCGCCTGCCTCCGGGACCGTTCCAGGCTGAGCGTGGTCGCAAAGAGCGATTGGATGGCTCCATCGTGCAGGTCCTGGGCTATCCGCTCCCGGTCCTCCAGCGCCTGGCGAAGCTGCCCCTCGCTCCGGCGTAGGGTCTCTTCGGCGCGTTTTGTCTGCACCAAGGAAGCTTCCAAATCGGAGATTGTGCGGAGATACCGGCAGGTCACGTAGCCCAACGCCAGGACACAGGCGCTCAGGCGCAACAGGTGCCAGAACCACCAGCGGGCGTCCCAGGGCACCGAGTACATGAAGACCAACTCGGCCAGAGCGAACAAGAGCGCGAGGCAGGCAAACAGATAGTCTTCCGGTTCGCCGGAGCGCCGGTAATCGAGGAGCAGACGCAGGGTCGCCGCGAAGAAGAACAGGCAGGCCAGGCTCTGGGGCGCGACCGCCGTCGGAGTGAACTCGCCGTTGCGGATCATGTCCGGAATCCGGTCGGGCCAGGCCAGAATCGACAGGCCCAGGATCAGCGCGCCGACCGCGACGGCCCACGGCAGCCGTAAGCGTCGCCTCGCGAGGCGCTCGGAGGTCTGAGTCCAGACGAACGCGAATCCGGCGCCGCCGACCAGGCTGGCCACATTCCGCAGCAGGACAAACGCGTTTCCCGGCCGGACCATCGCATGAAACGTGTCCAGAATTCCCATTCCCAAGAAGCCGACCGCCAAGGCTTGGAATTTTGCACCGCCCCGCTCCTCGCGCCGTCGCAACAGGACTGTCGCCATCGCCATGGCGGCCAATCCTCCCAACGCTTCCATCGACGAGTGCAGCGGCTCGTGATGCCAACGCCAGTCGGGCCAGCGCGCGGACAGGGCCGCGCTTGCCAGCAACGCGGCGATGGCGCCGAGTCCGAGGAGTGTGTACGAAGGGATCGGATGGCCGATCATGGAGAGTGACGACCTCTCTACCGGGTCGCCTGCCCGGCCTCTGCCGATCACTATACGACCTTCCGCCATGGACTGAAAGGCCCTCCGCCTCTGCCGGCGTGGGTCCTGTGGGAACAGGTCGAGGCGGGCAGCGGGCGCCCATTGCTTGGCCTCATGACCAGGGTGATGGGAACGAAGCCGGGAGCGTTTAGTCACAGCCGATGCGGCGGCCAGCGGTAATGATCCCTTCGCGGTCGGCAAAGAACACCAGTCGGCAGCTCACGCCTCCGTAGAGCGGAAGGGTGTGATACTCGTCGGCTTGGCCGGGCATTCGATCGATCGTCATGTCCCACACCATCTCGATCATTCCGTCGTCCAACTCCTTCGGATGGAGATTGGGAGGCCCGAGTTCGTAGTACAACTCGGTCTTCGGCTTCCCAATCCATCGATCGATCACGTCGTCCCAGGTTCGATAGATTCCCGCGACGCCGGGATCGCGGCTCGCCGCGCAGCCTGCGAAACCCGCCAGCATGTCCAGGATCAGCAGCACCGTGGCAATCGTCGGCCTCATGGTCTCTCCTTCCGTGATTTTCGACAGCGTTTGGCGTATTCTGTCGATCGAGCCGGCTGTAGCGCGTGGACCGCGCGGCAGTGTAGCAGGTCCTGGAATTGAGACAAGAGGCAAGCAGGGCTTTGGGTTCAAGGGGGATCACTGTCGGGGCTGGGAGTTCGGGCGGGGAACATGCTGTGCCACCGGGGATCGTGAGGCTGTGAAACGCCGATGAAAGTTGCCGGCCGAATGCGTTGGATCACGCGGGGAATCACGCTGCTGGCATGGAGCGGGATCGCGGCCTGTCTAGGTCTCGGCCTTTACGGGTTTTATCTCTCGACCAGTCTGAGCCTGCCGAAAAGCGAAGACCATCGGCCGCTGCTCATCTACGGCGCTCCGTTTCTGTTGAAGCCGGATCAAAATATCGACGAAGTCCGGCTGCTCGAACGCCTCCATCGGCTGGGCTACCGTCCAGCCTCCTCGGAGGTCCTTGCACCCGGCGAGTACCGCGTCACCGAACAGACCCTCGACATCTACCTCCACGATCAGCCCGATGTGCACGCTCGAGCCCTGCCTATCCGTTTGACGTTGGACGGCCGCCGCGTGGTCGAGATCCTCTCGCTTGTGGACGGGGGGCCGATTTTCCCGGTGTCGCTCGAACCACAGCTCATCAGCGGCGTTCGCGGCGAGTCCCGCCAAGTGCGCGAATGGCTTCCGCTCGCGTCGATCCCGAAACCGGTGATCGATGCGGTGCTGGCCGTCGAGGACCACCGCTTTTACTCCCATCCCGGCATCGATCCGGTGGCGGTGGGGCGGGCCGTGTGGGCCAATCTTGTGCAGGGCGAAGTCGTGCAGGGCGGCAGCACCATCACGCAGCAACTCGCCAAGAACCTCTTCTATACGCCGCAGCGGACCGTCGTGCGCAAGATCAAGGAGTCGATCGCCGCCTTGGTCTTGGAAGCCAAGTATCGAAAAGAGGAGATCCTCGAGAGTTATCTGAATGAAATCTACCTGGGGCAAGCCGGTTCCGTCGCGATCTACGGGGTGGCCGAGGCGGCGCATCGGTACTTCGGCAAATCAATCCATGATCTGTCGATCGAGGAAACGGCGCTGATCGCCGGCATGATCAAAGGCCCCAATACCTATTCGCCGGTGCGGGACCCGCAGCTCGCCAAACAACGGCGCGACGTGGTGTTACGCCGGCTGCGGGACGCGGGCCGGATCACCGAGGAGCAGTGGAGGGCCGCCGTCAATGCGCCGGTGCGCGTGTCGCCCCCGCAGGACAGCCTGGCCGACGCGCCGTACTTCGTCGATTACGTGCTCCGGCAGTCCGAGGAAGCGGTCGATGCGTCGCTGCCCGACGGAACAAAGATCTATACGACGCTCGATCCCATCTTGCAGCAAATCGCCGGCGAGGTCCTGCAGAACGGCCTCGCGCGACTGGAGGAGACCTATCCCAAGTTACGACGCGCGGATCAGCCGCTGCAGGGCGCCTTGGTGGTGCTGGATCCCAAAACCGGCGGCATTCTGGCGATGGTTGGCGGGCGGGATTATCGGAGCAGCCAGTTCAATCGAGCCGTGCAGGCCAAGCGGCAACCGGGCTCGCTCTTCAAACCGCTGGTGTACTTGGCCGCGTTCGAGGCGACCAGGGACGCCGGGTCGAGCGCCGTCACGCCGGCTAGCCTCATCCTCGATGCGCCAGTGACGTTCGAATCGCCGGCTGGGCCGTGGTCGCCTCAGAATTATGACCGCCGGTTCCGCGGCACGGTGACGATCCGGGCCGCGCTGGAACAATCCCTCAACGTGCCGGCGGTTCGGGTCGCCCAGACGGTCGGGGCCAAGCGCATCATCCGGCTCGCGCATGAACTGGGGATCAAGAGCCTGCTGGACGACAACCTGTCGCTCGCGCTGGGCAGTTCTGCCGTGTCGCTGCTGGAAATCACGGCGGCCTTCGGCGTGCTGGCGCACAACGGGCTGGCGGCGGCGCCGTCGGCGATCAGGTCCGTCGCGGCGCCGAACGGCGACCCGCTGTGGCACGCGCTGCCCGAGCGGCGTCAGGTTGTGTCGCCCCAGGCGGCCCATGTGGTCACCTCGCTGCTCAAAGGCGTTATCGACCACGGCACCGCGGCCAAAGCGAGGGCGCTGGGGCTCAAGAGTGTCGCGGCCGGCAAGACCGGCACGACCGACGGGTATCGCGACGCCTGGTTCGTCGGATATACGCCGGAGATCGTGATCGGGGTGTGGATCGGGTTCGACGACGAGCAGCCGCTTGGCCTCTCGGGAGCGCAGGCCGCATTGCCGATCTGGACAGAGTTCGCCCGCCGGGTGATTCCGTCGAATTCCCCCGACTTCATCGCACCATCCGGCGTGGTGAGCCGCGAGATCGATCCGCAAACCGGCCAGCTTGCCACCTCGAAGTGCCCGGAGCGGACGCCGGAAGTGTTCATCGAGGGCACCGAGCCGACGGTCTACTGCGAAGTGCACGGCGAAGGCTTCTGGGACCGGATCAAGCGGACCTTCAGCTTCTTCTGATTCTTCCGCCGTTGGCACGCTTCTCGTTTTTGCCGCGCGCGATGCGGCGCGAAGCCCGCCGGAAAACGAGTGAATCGTTGACGAACCGGCAAGGTTGTCGCATCTTCGGGAACACATTTGAGAAGGGAAACTTCTGAATGGGACCCACATGATGCCTCCACTGATTCCTCCCGGTGAAGCCCAGCGCCTGGCCGCGCTGCATTCGCTCCACATCCTCGACACCCCGCCCGAAGAACGGTTCGATCGCATCACGCGTCTCGCGCAACGCCTCTTCGATGTGCCGATCGCCTTAATCTCGTTGGTGGATGCGTCGCGGCTGTGGTTCAAATCCCGCGCTGGTCTCGATCTCGAGCAAACCCCTCGGGAGAGGTCCTTTTGCGAGCACGCGATCCTCGGCCGCGGGCCGTTCGTCGTTCAGGACGCGCGAACTGATCCTCGCTTCTCCGATAACCCGTTGGTGACCGGCGAGCCCGCGATTCGTTTCTACGCCGGATGGCCGCTGACCGATCACGGTGGCCATCAATTGGGTGCGCTCTGTCTCATCGATCGCCGGCCTCGACAGTTGAGCGAAGCCGATCTGCAGATCTTGCGCGATTTGGCCTCCTTGGCGGAGCGGGAACTGACCAACCGCGAACTCCTCGAGGCGTTCGCCCGCCTGCGCGCCAGCGAGGAACGGTACGCGCTGGCGGTGCGCGGCACCTCCGACGGGCTGTGGGATCGCGACATCCTGACGAACGCCGAATATTGGTCTCCGCGCTTCAGGGAGTTGGTGGGCTATCACGAGTCCGAACTGCCGAGCACGTTCGAATCGTTCGTCTCCCTCTTGCATCCCGACGACGTGGACCGGGTCATCTTAGCCGTCCGCGCGCACCTGGAGCGCCGGGAACCGTACGACATCGAATATCGCCTGCGGACGAAGAACGGCACGTACCGGTGGTTTCGGTCGCGCGGCCAAGCCGTGTGGAACGAAGCCGGCCGGCCGGTCCGCATGGCAGGCGCCATCACGGACATCACAGATCAGAAGTCGGCTGAGGAGGAACTGCGCGCCACCAAGAAGCTGCTGCGGGCGATGCTGGATCATACGCCGGCCGTCGTCTATGCCAAGGATCTGAACGGCCGATATCTCTTCGTCAACCGACGTCACGAGCAGGTGTTCGGCCGGACGAACGAAGAAACGGTCGGCAAAAGCGATGACGAGTTGTTCCCGGGTCAGCAGATCGCGGTCTATCGAGCGCACGACCGCGAAGTGCTCGCGTCCCTCAAGGCGATCGAATACGAGGAAACCGCCGTCCAGGAAGGCCGGCTTCATACCTATCTGTCGGTAAAGTTCCCATTGCTGGACTCCTCCGGCCGGCCGTTCGGCGTCTGCGGTATTTCCACCGACATCACCGATCGCAAGGAGGCGGAGGAAGAACTCCGGGAACTCACAGATCGGCTTCAAGCGATCGTGCGGGCTTCGCCGGTTCCGGTCGTCGCCATCGATCCCGATGGCATCGTGAACATGTGGAATCCAGCCGCGGAGCGCAGCTTCGGCTGGAGCGAGGACGAAGTCGTCGGCCGCCCGGTCCCCTTTGTGCCCGACGACAAACGGGAGGAATTCCGGGCCCTGCGTGAACGGGTGCTGCGCGGCGAATCGCTGTTCCAATTGGAGTTGCAACGGCAGAGAAAAGACGGGACGCCGATCGTGGTGAACCTATCCGCCGCGCCTCTGCGAGATCGAGGAGGGCGCATCCACGGCATCATGGCAGTCTTGGAGGACGTCACGGAACGAAAACGATTGGAAGAACAACTGCGGCAGGCGACGAAAATGGAGGCGATCGGGCGGTTGGCCGGCGGGGTGGCGCATGACTTTAACAACATGCTGACCGCGATCCGCGGCTACAGCGAACTGTTGATTCAGGATTTGCCGGGGGGCGATCGGAAGCGGCGCCAGGCGGAAGAAATTCTCAAAGCGGCGGAGCGGGCGGCGTCGTTGACGCAGCAGTTGCTGGCATTCAGCCGGCGACAGGTCATTCAACCGAAAACCGTGGACCTCAATGCGTTGCTCACGAACCTGATGGGCCTGCTGCGGCGGGTGATCGGCGAGGACATCCGGTTGGTGGCCCATTTGGACCCCGGACTATGGCCGGTCATGGCCGATCCGGGACAACTGGAGCAGGTGGTGCTGAACTTGGCGGTGAACGCGCGGGACGCGATGCCCCAAGGCGGCGTGCTGACGATCGAGACGGCCAACGCGTGGGAAGAAGCGTCGGGCCAGGGCGAATCTGCCGCCGGAAGCCCGGGCGTCGTCCAGCTCACGGTCCGCGACACTGGGTCGGGCATGGACGCCGGGACCTTGGCCCGCATCTTCGAACCGTTCTTCACCACGAAGGAGTTGGGAAGGGGCACCGGCTTGGGGCTCGCTACGGTGTACGGGATTGTGCAGCAGAGCGGCGGCACGATCAGCGCGGACAGCGCGCCGGGCCGGGGCACGATCTTCACCGTCCGATTCCCGCGCGCGCAGGCGCCGGTCGCGTACATACGGACGCACGACGACCAGGCCGAGGTTTTCACGGGGTCCGAGACAATCCTGGTGGTGGAGGACGAGCCCTTCGTCCGCCAGTTTTTGAAAGAGTTGTTGGCGAGCCGGGGCTACGACGTGCTCGAAGCCGCATCGGGCGCCGAAGCCCTGGCCCGCTGCGAGGCGTACAGCCGGCCGATCCATCTGTTGCTGACCGATGTCGTGATGCCTGAGATCAACGGGCGGCAACTGGCGCAGATGCTCGTTGTCAAGCGGCCGGAGATGCGGGTCCTCTTTATGTCCGGCTACACGGATGACGCGGTCCTGCGGCACGGCGTGCAGAACCGCGGCGCGGCGTTTATCCAGAAGCCCTATGCGCCGGAAGCGCTGCTGAGAAAAATTCGAGAAGTGCTGTCGGCAGAGAGCTAAGGCTCAGGCGCCCGTCGGAATTTCGGGTTTTCGTCGATTCCCCAAGCGAGTACGGGTAGTGTCAGCGGTAGCGCACCGTCACAGTCATCGACGGTGGCTCTCTCCGGACAGAGCCGATGATCGCCGAAATTGCCGATCCCGCCAACTGTTTCCTCAGTCTCTATGCGCTTCCGACCTTCATCAGCTCGATCGCGCTGGCGTCACTTGGGCTGCTGGTGCTCCTGCGCGAACGCGCCTCCCGGGAAAGCGTCTTGTACTGCCTGATGACCCTGACGGTCAGTGTGGCTCTTCGCCTTTTTGTGGATGTACTGCGCCGAGGAAAAAACGGTCGCGCTCTGGTGGGCGCGGGCGGCCTATCTGGGCATCCCCTTCGTCTGTTCGGCCGTCTATCACTTCACCATCTCGGTCCTTCGCCTCTACGAGCGACGCAAGGGATTCGTGTGGGCCGGATGGGCGCTGTCCGCGGTCTTTTCCGCGGCGGCTCTCTGGACGGACGAGCTGATCAGCGGCGTCGATCGGTACTGGTGGGGCTATTACCCGGAGTACGGCCCGCTGGGCGCGCCGTTTACCGCGTTCTTTGCGCTGATGTCGCTGACCAGCCTGCGTTACTACTGGAGCGAATACCGCAAGGCGAAGCCGGGTGTTCACCGTAACCGGGTGCAATGGTTTCTGATCGCGTTCGTCATTGCGTCGCTGTCCTGGGTGGACCACCTGCCCAAATACGGCGTCGAGCTGTATCCCTTCGGGTATGCGGCGCTCGTCGGCTGGCTGCTCTTCGTCGAACGCGCCATCTGGCGTTACCAACTCGTCGATCTCACGCCGGCGTTCGCGACCGATCAGATCATCCGGGCGGAGGCTGACCCGGTTGTTGGTGCTTGATCAGGAGGGTGTAGTGCAGGTCGCCAATCAGGCGGTGTGCCGCCTGTTCGGCCACGCGGAGGCGCAGATCATCGGGACGCCCGTCGCCGCGACAGCCCTGACTTCCTGCCCCACGACCGGTTCGAGATGCTGCTCCGCATCGGGCAGCACGTGAGCTACGAAGTCACCTATCGCGAGGGACGGGACGAGCCGGTGGCCCTCGACGTGTCCGCGTCCATGAAACGCGGCCGGTCCGGCCGCGTTGTCGGCATCGTCTGCGTCGCCCGGGATATGACGGCGCGCTTCCATGCGGTCGCGCAGTCGGCCACCGACGCCCTCATCTTGGCCGACGGGCGCGGGCGGATCCAATTCTGGAACAAGGGTGCCGAGATCATCTTCGGGTATGCCGAAGACGAAGTGATGAGGCGTCCGTTGACGATGCTGATGCCGGAACGGTATCGGGAAACCCACCGGAAAAGCCTGGAACGGGCCTACGCGACAAGAGAGCGGCGGGTCGCCGGAAAGACGATCGAGCTGAACGGCTTGCGGAAAAACGGGCGGGAGTTTCCCGTAGAGCTTTCGCTGTCAATGTGGAAAGCGGGAGGGGACACGTTTTTAGCGGCATCATCCGCGACATCACCGAGCGGAAACAGGCGAAAGCTCGGTTCACGAAGGCCGCGTACTACGATTTTCTCACCGGTCTGCCGAACTGGCGCCTGTTCATGGAACTCCTCGCGCAGGCGATTGCGCGCGTCCGACGCATCGAGAAATCGGTGGCGTTGCTGTTCCTGGATCTCGACAACTTCAAGCTGATCAACGAGACATTGGGCCATGTGGAAAGCGACACGGTGTTAAGGATCGTCGCCAACTGGTTCACCGGTTGCGTGCGCGAAACCGACGCCGTCGCGCGTGTCGGCGGAGAGGACACCGGCGCCGCATCCGCGCCGTCGGCGTCCGACCGCGAGGGCCACGTCGTCGCTCGTCTGGGCGGAGATGAGTTCACGTTTCTCCTGGAGAGTATCCACTCTCCGCGCGACGCGGAACGGATCGCGTAACGGATTCTGGAGGCCGTCGCCAAGCCGATCCGGCTCCACGGCCGTGAGTTGGTGCTCACGGTGAGCATCGGAATCGTGCTGTATCCGGGCGACGGGACCGACTGGGAGAGCCTGATCAAGAACGCCGATGTGGCGATGGACTCGACTAAGCGGCAGAAAAACACCTTTCGCCGGACATGAACGCCCGCGTGATCGAGCGGCTGAATCTGGAGGCCGACCTGCGGCATGCCTTGGATCACGGAGAGTTCGAGCTCTATTACCAGCCCTTTGTCGATGCCCGAACCGGCCTAATCAACGGGGTGGAAGCGCTGGTCCGGTGGCACCACCACGAGCGCGGACCGATCGGACCGGACACGTTCATCCCGCTGGCCGAGGAGTCCGGCCTGATCGTTCCCTTGAGCCGGTGAGCCATGCGGACCGCCTGCGCGCAGGTCGCCGCCTGGCGCGCCGGCGGATTCCCGCACCTGCGGGCGGCGGTCAACTTGTCGCGCTGCCTGTGCCAGCATCACAACCTGGTCGATCTGATCGAGCCGGTGCTCAAGGACAGCAATTGGGCGCCGGAAGGGCTGGAGCTGGAACTGACGGAGAGCATGCTGATCCAGGACCGGGAGCGGACCGTGTCGATGCTGTGCGCGCTTTCTGTCTCGGGGGGTCCGCATTTCCATCGACGACGTCGGTGTGAAGTACTCGTCGCTCAACTATCTCCGCCGGTTGCCGCTTAGTACGCTGAAGATCGATCAATCCCTCGTATGCGAAGTCACGTCGAATCGAAGCGATGCGGCGATTGTGCAGACGATCATCACGCTGGCCCGCTGCCTCAAGCTGATGGTGATTGCCGAAGGGGTGGAGACGGAGGTGCAGGTGGCGTTCTTGCGCGACCAGCAGTGCGACGAATTACAGGGCTATTACTTCTACCTACCGGCCGATTCCGGCGGAGGCGATGACGGGCATTCTGAAAGCCGAAGGCGGAGCGGAGGGCTCGGGCTGAGTTCCGAGTGGTGTGGATCGGGAACGACGGCGCGTTACCGTTCAGGAACGGCGGCCGTCGCTTCCGCCGGGTGCGACCGAATGGGTGTGGCGCGGATGAAGGTGACCGTTGCGATGAGGACGGACCGAGCGGTCACAGCGGACCGGCTCCTGGCTCGGATCGTGATCCGGATGCGGGTGCGTCGGGAGGGTTCGCCCGGCGTGGGGGTGCTCGAACGGACGCGCCGCCGCACCAGCCTCAGCCGTCCGTTGTTCGGTCAACATTCTCAGGCGGGCGGTGTTCCTGGCCAGTCCGACGATGAGGAATGCCAGCGAGACGAAGAACAGCAGGCGCCACGGCGAAGGATTGTTCCACAGGTCCAGCAGCGTGATCATGAGTTCGCGATCCATGAACAGCGAGAACATGACGCAGGGAAAGACCACGCCAAGACTTCGCAGCCAGAACGTCTCCTGATTCCATCGCCCCACCGCGACACCTCCCAGGTTCTCAATCGCAAGGCAAATGAGGGGCAACGATAGCAGAAACGAGGCGTCGGTGTCACGCGATTTTTCTCGCCGGCTGTGCGCGCTACGGCGGCCACGTTCCATTCCCTTAACAATAAGTGTGGTGACGGAGCATCGAGACTCGACGACTGTGTCGCGGACCCAACAGATGTAGAGGCGATTGCATACAGTCGTCGCTGCAGCACCGCCGTGGACCCGGGCTTCCTGCCGCGTTACCCCCCATGTTGGATTACGGAACCGCTCGTCTTCTAAAGCGGATGACGGTGCTCGCCTACGGGGGTGTTGCACGAGGATGGGCCGGCGACGCGGATGGCATCCACTTTGCTGTGAAGGTGAAGATGTCCCGTCGTCCCGATGGGAGACGGGCATGACGTGTCGGCGCTTTTTTTATCACAAGTTCATCCCGAAAGGAGGTCTTTCATGCAAGCGAACCGAGTCGGGCTTGTCTGCCTCATCGCGCTGGCGATGCTCATTCCTGTCGCGGCTACCTCGCCCGCGTCGGCTGAGCTATACGTCGGCGGACAGTTGGGATTCACGATTCCGGAGGATTTAGGCGGGGTGAGGGAAGTGGGGGGAGGTATCCGTCTCACCGACCTCGACCTCAACAATTCGTTCACCTACGGTGCCAAGGTCGGCTATTTTCTGGAGCAGGCCAAGTGGCTGGGATTTGAAACCGATCTCTACACTACGACACCGCATCTCGAAGGTCAGGACGCAACGCGGACAAATGCGGCCGGAGTCTCGTCGAATTCTCGGGTCGTGGGGGCGCTGACCAGAGTGACGACCCTGGCATTCAGCATCGTCGGTCGCTATCCAGGCGAGCGGTTCCAACCCTATGCCGGCCTGGGCATGGGGGTCTACTTCGCTAAAGCGACTCAGGCCTTCGCCCGCGACACCGATTCGGCTCCGGGGTTTCATCTGCTCGGCGGGGCGCGGTTGTTCGTGAGCAAGGAGGTCGCATTGTTCGGCGAATACAAGTACGACCGCGCGACGTTCCGATTCCGCGATCTGGATACAAACGGGCCAGGGTCTGCGAACGGCCTGATCGGCGATTACCAGGCGCATACCCTCGTGATCGGGATTTCCTATCACTTCTTCTAAGAAATCGTGCTAGGATTAAGCCCGTCAGCGGCCGGTCGAGGGCGTGCCTGAAGCACCGGAAACCTAACGTGGACCTCATCAGGAAGAAGAACTCCTCTCCTCCGTCCGAGGAAACCATCACGTTCCTTGCGCGTGGCGTGGAACTGAGGGGCGCGATCCGCGTGGACGGCACGGTGCGGATCGACGGGCTTCTCGAAGGAGAGATTCACACCAAGGGCACGGTGGTGGTCGGCGACGAAGGCGTCGTGCGGGGCACGGTCAACACCAGTACCTTCGTGAGCAGCGGCAAGGTCAAGGCGAACATCAACGCGACGGAGAAGGTGCAACTGCTGAAGCCAGGCGTGTTGATCGGCGAGGTGCGCGCGCCTGTCTTTTCCATCGAGGAAGGCGCGTATTTCCAAGGGATCTCGGATATGGGGCCCTGCCCCTGGACCGACCAGGCGCCGCAATCCTCCGGCAACGTACACGACCTCGCCGCGCACCGCGGCAAAACCCCCGCCTTCTCCGAGAAACGGTCCGACCTCTGACACGCGCCCTCCCCACCGCTCTCGCTCACCGTCGATTCTTCCTGACGCGGCCGTTCTGTCCGGCCCGCGGCCCGCCCGGCGCGTGCCGGACGGAACGCGGAGTCGGTCCGATCTCCTTTAACCGGCGAAGGTCCTCCAGGACCGGCATTTCCTCGAAGTCCTTCTCGGTCAGCCGATCCCAGGCGATGCCCGCTGGCGGAGGCGGCGGGTCCGTGACAAGAATCGTTTGCGTCGGGGTGACGATGGCCGAGAGCGGAAGATCGGTCTCGTCCCGGGGAAACTCATCGACGAACTGCAGGTCGTGGACGGTGGTTGCGACCGGCACCGGCGGATGGCCGAGTTCGCGGAGAATCGCATATTCCAGGTCGCTGTAGCCTTCGCCTTTCCCGCAGCGACGCCCGTCGCGCGTGACGGCCACCGATCCGCACACGATCGCGTCCAGCCTGGGCAAGTCTCTCAGCGGCACCTCTTCCGCCCACGCCCGACTCGAGGTGAGCGCCGCTGCCTCGGCGATCTTCTCTTCCGGAATCGTGGCGGGATCGAGCCGCAGGAAGCCGGCCCGCAGGCGCGGCGTCGGGACGAACACGACGATGCCCCGGCGCAGCGCTTCCTCGCGGACATACCGCTGTGGCGCATCGGGGTTCACCTTGATCCGCTTGGCCGTTTTCCACGGCTCCAGCTCGAACAGGCGCTGCGCTGCGTCCCGGGCGCCGGCGAAGTTGGGGATACGCCTGTGCGGAGGAAACGGGAAGCGGGCCGCGCCCTTCTGCTGCAACCGGTCCCAGACCGCCCGCCGTGCGTCGGCTTTCGTGGCAAACCGCTGCGCGCTCAAGGTTCGTGACAAGGCCGGACCTTTCTGCTATCTAGCTACGGGCTCTCACCGTCCTGCGTAAAACGGATATGACCCGCCAACAACTCTTCTCGCTCACCTTCTTCGCGGTGCTGGTGCTGTTGTTGTTCCAGATCGGGCTGATGTTCCGCCCGTTCCTCTTTCCTATCCTGTGGGCGATTATTCTGGCACACCTGACCTTTCCGATCCACGCAAGGCTGTCGCGCTGGCTGGACGGTCGAGAAACGCTCTCCGCGGCGCTGCTGACATTCGCCATCATCGCGCTGGTCATCGTGCCGTTGCTGCTTTTGGGCGTAATGCTGGTGAAGGAAGCGCGCGGCGCCGAGCAGGCGGTGCGGGGCTGGATCGTGTCCGGCGGCATCGAACGGCTACCCGATCAGTTGGCGCGGTTGCCGATCGGAGGGGAACTGCTCAGGGACGCGATCCGGCAGGCCGAAACAAAGCCGGGCAACCTGGAGTCGTTCTTCCTGTCCAGCGCGAGGACGGTGAGCGAGTTCCTGGTGAACGAAGTCAGCGACCTTATCCGCAATGTCTTCCTGTTCGTGGCGGATTTTCTGGTCATGGTCGTCACCCTGTTTTTCTTCTTCAAGGACGGCCGGCGATGGTTGAACTCGGCGTACGAGCTCATCCCGCTCGACACCGCGCACAAGGAAAAGATCTTCCGACGATTGGATCAAACGGTGCGGGCGGTGGTGAAGGGGGTGTTGGTGACCGCCGTCGCCCAGGGGCTCCTGGCCGGCGCGGCGTACTGGGCGCTCGACGTCCCGTTTCCGGTCGTGCTTACGGCGCTGACGATGCTGCTCGCGCCGTTGCCGTTCGGAGGAACGGCGTTGGCGTGGGTGCCGGTGGCGCTGTATCTCTTCTGGGTCGGGCCGGTTGGGAAAGCGCTGGTCATGCTGGCCTGGGGCGCCGGCGTGGTCACCATGGTGGATAACATCCTCAAGCCCGTGTTGATCGGGCAGGGCGCGCAGATTCCGGTCTTTCTCTTGATGTTCAGCGTGCTCGGCGGGCTCGCGTTGTACGGCGTGATCGGCCTTTTCCTTGGCCCGATCCTGGCTGGCCTGCTGATCACCGCGCTTCAGATCTACCGCGAGGAATACTACGGTCAGGCCGCTCCGGTCTCCGAGTCAGAAACAGGCTGAGGGGCGAGCCGTCACTCAGCACTCCCTTCTCTCATTCAAGCGGGATCGTGATGGCGATGCCGCCCATGACTTCATCCAACTTGAAGTCGCGCTTGGGGCTCAACGGGTGACTGTTGTGACAACTCACGCAGGCTTTCGACACGGCGCGGTCGGCGTACACGGCCTGAAAATATCGTTTGCGGCCGCTCGTGACGACGCTGGTGAACGGACGACCCGGTTGGGCGCTGACTGTTTCCAATGCCTGACGTTCCAAGGGGGTCGCCGGCGCGTTGCGTTGGTAGATCGGCCAGAGGCTGATCAACCGATAGCGGATCCCGCTGCCGCCCTCGGCGACCAGTTTGCCGGAATGCTGGAGGAACTGGGCGGGCAAGGGCAGCGCGTTGTTCTGTTCCCAATGTTCTTCGGCGGAGACGATGCCTTTCTCCTGCATGCGATTGACGACCACCGTCGTGTACACGGTACGATCCGCCTCGATCACCGCGTGGACATAATCCGCGACCTTCTCCGGCGGGATGCCGGCCGGCAGGCTGCCGGCGTCTTTGGCGTGCAATGCAACGGCGGCGACGCTGAGCCCCGCCGCGATGATCCCGGCGAGCGCGCAGCGGCCGCTCGCTCTCCTGAACCCGTTCATGGCATCTGGTCCTCCTTGTGCGAGGCGGCGATGGTGGGGAAGGTGATCCAGCAGGTAACGCCCTGCCCTTCCGCGCTTTCCAAGCGGATGTCGCCGCCGAACTTGACGATGATGCGCTTCGCGATCGTGAGGCCGAGCCCGGACCCTTCCCCCTGCGGTTTGGTGGTAAAGAAGGGATCGAAGACCTTGGTGAGGTGCTCTGGAGGGATGCCCGGGCCGGTGTCGCGGATCATGATGGTGACCGCCGACGCGTCGCGTTCCGTCCGCAGCACCAGCGAGCCCTTGCCGCGCATGGCTTGGACGGCGTTGACCAGGACGTTGACGAATGCCTGGCGGAGCTCATCGGGCAGGGCGCTGACGCGCAGGTGCGGCTGGTAATAGGTCTGCATCTCGATGCCGAGGGTTTCGAATCCGCTCTGCACGATCGCCCAGGCCTGGTCGAGCTGTGCGTTCACATCGACGGGCGCGCGCTGATCCTTGGCTTCCCGAAACGCCTGGCCGGCGAAATCGCGGATGACAGCAGCCATCCGCCGGCCGTGCTCGACGATGTCTCTGGCGTAGGATTTGATCCGCCCCAGGTCCGTCTCTTCCTGAATAGCCTCGCCGAGTCCGAGAATGCCGAACAACGGGTTGTTCAATTCGTGTCCAATACCGGCGGTCAGCATGCCGAGGCTGCCGGATTTCTCCGCCTGAATGAGCTGGTCCTGCAGCCGGCTCTCTTCGGTCGCATCCCGCAAAACGAGTCCGATTCGCCGGCCTTCACCAGGGCGACCGCCCAGGCTGAACCATTCGTAGCGATAGAGGTGCCGGCCGAGTTGGAGTTCGCGTCGCCCGCCTCGTACCGCATGAGCCGGCGCGGGATCGAGCGGATCGCGGGCCGGCAACGGGGAAGTGTCCGCCGCGCCGGTCTTCTGCAGCGCTCCGTTGCCAGCGCGCAGGAGCTCCTGCCGAAGCTGTTGCTGTACGGACGGGTTGACACGCAGCAGGTCGAACAGCATAAGCGGCCGCGGCGCGTCGTCGGCCTCGAGCTTGAACGCGTCCTTGCAAGCCCGGTTCAGGTATTGGACCTGCTCGGCCTGGTCGACCATGATGATGGGAGTCGGCATGGCGTCGAGGATCTGGTCTGTCGATTGCTGGAGGTACTGCACTTCCTGACTTTTCAATTCCACCTGGCTGGTCAATCCGGCGAAGGCGGCTTCCAGTTGAGCGTTCATCCGATTGATCTCTTCGGCCAACTCTTCCAGTTCATCGCCGGTCCGGATGGTGAGCCGGTCGCGCAATTCACCCCGGCCGATCGCCCGCGCTGCCTCCTGCAATTGGCGGATCGGTGTGACGATCCGGCCGGCTGCGAAGGAGCCCAGCATGATCAGGAGCCCGACGGCGATCAGGCCGAACACCGACAGCCACGTGAACAGATGACGGATGGGGGCGAACAGCTCGCTGGAGGATTGCCAGACGAACGTGTGCCAGGCGGTGTCGGAGGACCCGTTGGTCGCCCGGCTGGTCTCCGGCAGCGGCGCGAAACCGATGATGGACGGTGTCCGGCCGCCGTGTCCGTCGCTGGGCGCGTTCACCCAGCCGGGCTCCAGTGGCGTGACGAGCGAAACCAAATCCGCGTCCGCCAGCCGCGCGCCGGTCGACAGGATCGGGCAGCTCATCACGACGCCGCGGCTGTCGATCAGCATCACGTGACCGGTTCTGCCGAACCGAATGGGCGCGATGGAGGGCGAGAAGAATTCTTTTGCGTCCACGATGCGGTGGAGGACGCCGATGGCTTCGTAGCGGATGCTGTCCATTACAGGCACCGACAGGGTAAAGACGTAGGACCCGACGCGGTCGTCGAACGCCACGTCTTCGATGTACATGGAGCCGATGCCCTTGTTAAAGGCGCCTTGCCACCATGCGGTTCCGCCGTGGGCGTAGGGAATATCTGAGTTCAGGCTCGCCACCAGCGCGCCCATCTTGTCCGTCAGGAACAGGGCCTTAGTGGCGGAGCGCACCGCTTGCGGCGGGGGTTGGCCGGGCTCGCCATTGGAGCCGGTATAGTACTGGCGCAGCAGCTGCGCGAGCGTGTTGTCGGTGATCTCTTTGATCAAGGCCGGATCACGGGCCTGCCAGCGGGACGCCTGCGCCGCGAGCGCCGCCTGCGCCTGCGCTTCCGAAAGAGCTTCGATCCGGTCCCGCCGCTTCTCCAATTCGGCGACGATGACGGGGTCGATCGCGATGTGCGAGGTGCGACCGATCTCTTCGCCGACGACGAGGTCGAGCTTGCGGGCCGTCTCGGTGGCGAGAGCCTTGAAGCTTTCGCCGCTGACTTCGCGGATCTCACGCGACCCTTGCAGGAACGCCATGAGCAGGCCGGCGAAGAGCGGCACCACGCCCACCAACAACATGGACAGGATCAGTTTGCCCTTCAGCCCCCAACGGGCCGGGCGTCCTGTGAACGGCCTGGCGCGGATCATGATTCGTTCTCCGGCAGAATCGGTTCGGCCGGCGGGAACTCGATGCGGAATGTGGAACCCATTCCCACTCGGCTCTCCACGCAGATCTTGCCGTGCCACTTGGCGATGATGGACTTCACGTTATAGAGACCCAGGCCTGTGCCTTTTCCCGGCGGCTTGGTCGTAAAGAACGGCTCGAAAATCCGCCCGATCAGATCCTGCGGGATGCCGCAGCCGGTGTCCGACACACCGGCGATCACGGTTCTGCCCTCGACGCCGGTGTGGAGGGTGAGTGTGCCGCCCTGCTCCATCGCCTGGACCGCGTTGGAGATCAAGTTCACGAAAACGTGCAACAATTCGTCCGGGTTGCCCGTCACGATTGGCTCGGGCGCGTAGTGCCGCACCACCGCGATGTCCTGAAACTCGACGGCGTATCGCGCGATCTTCAACGCTTCGTCCAGCTTGACGCTCAGGTCCACCCGCGCGGATTCCTCGCCGAGGGATCGCCTCGCGTAGCGCGTGAGATCGCGGCAGATCGCGCTGGTGCGGTGCACAGCCTGGACGATGTCCCGCGCGTACTCCCGCACGACCGCCGGATCTTGTTCCTCGGCCAGGTACTCGGCAAGGCCCAGGATCAGTTGCAGGGGATTGTTGATGTCGTGCGCGATGCCGGCGGCGAATGAACCCAGCCCGGCTAGTTTCTCGGCATGGAAGAGTTCAGCCTGCAGTTTGGTCTGATGTTGGATCAGATTCCAGAGCAGCCGTGTGGCGGCGCCGCTCAGCACCTCGACGCCAGGACTCTTGTGGGCGAGAACGAACCGTTCCATGTCAGGATCCCCCGTGACGTCCAGGATCAGACTGACGCCGTGGTTGGCGACGAGATCGCACACTTCATCGGTGACGGGAACGTTCAGGTCCCTCGCCCGTTGCAGGCCAGGCGCCGAAGGATTTTTGTCGGTGATGCCGACGATCACAATGCCCGGAATCTGGTGCAGCAGATCCAGGAGGGCGGTTCCGCCCTTGCCGGCGCCCAGTATGGCCACCTTGGTGGTAAGGGGTTGAGCCATCGCGTGCGCCCGTTTGCCGACCCGGAGGCGTGTGGGGGACGCGGAATGTCCCGTGCCGGGGTAAGATCGACTTCTTCTAGAGGTGCGCGATCTCCCGCCGTTCCATGGCGCGCTCGACGGCGGCCCGCAGTTTGTCGCCTTCCACCGGTTTGACCAGGTAGTCCACCACGCCGTCTCGCATGAACGACGCCGCCATATCGGTGTCGGGGAAGCCGGTCAGCACGATCAGGGGAACACGCGGATAGGCGTTGCGGAAATACGCGATGGCTTCCACGCCATTGATCTTGGGCATGCGGATGTCACAGATCACGACGTCCAGCATTACGCGGTTCTCGCCCATGTTGATGATGTCGATGGCCTTCTCGCCGTTCTCCGCTTCGAGCACATCGTAGCCGGCCTTCTGTAGCGTCAAGCGGACCACCTTTCGAATGTCCGGTTCGTCATCGACCACAAGAATGCGGCCGTTGCCGGTTGAGGAGCCGAAGAAGAGATCCGTTTTGTATTCCGTCATGTGACCCTCCTTATCTGTTGAGGTGCGCTGGACCGTGGCCCAACCCTATTCAATCGTCGTCGATCCGATGCGCAACATCGATGCCGTTGCATGTTTGTGCGATTGGATTCGGGTTTTCCGCAGGTTACGGCGAGAGTTGAAGGCAGCGGTTCCAGCCGTTGGTTGAGATCGGCCAGGCGCGCGCGAAAAGCACCACCGCTGAGCGAGCCGAAGACACCGCGACGTTTCATCAGCCAGGATGGTCGTCTTGTCATCGTGATCGTCACCGAGACCAGAGGCTTCGGATGACTAACAGCATTCCGATGGCGATGAGTCCGATCGCCGCGACGATGGTGAACGTCATGCTCCAACCCTCCTGCCGCAGGCTCATGCCCTTGTTGCGGCTCGACCACCGCAACATCCGTACCAGCGCTGCTCGATGATGTATCATGACCGGAGCGCCTGGAAACTTGCCGGTTTTCAAAATGGTTCGAAGGGGTGTCACGAGCGCTTTCTCCGCGCGCCGTTTTGCGGAATGCGCGGCGAGGCGTATCGAAACCGATACCCTGCGTATACGATTCGATAACAGTGAAGAGCGGTTTTCGGGCCGTCGGCGGCATGAAACGAGCCAAGAGCAAGCCGCGAATGGCTCGGAGCAACTTGCTCCGCGACTCGCTGTTTCCAGGGAATTGCGTTTGCCGTGAGGAGTGGGGTATTTTTACGTCGTTCTTTCGGGCACGATGATCACGCAGGACGCGCTGACGGACTATATCCGGCAGGTTATACCGGATGCGAAAGTCTCGGTGACCGATCGCACGGGGACGATGGATCATCTCGTTGTCACGGTCGTGTCGGATCACTTTAAGGGCAAGAACCTCCTGGACCGGCACCGCATGGTCTACCAGGCCCTGGCGGCTCCGATGAAGGACGGTCGGATCCATGCGTTGGAGATCACGACGAAAACGAGCGAGGAAGAATGATTGGATGTTGGCAAGGGGCAAGGGGTGAGAGGCGAGAGGGTCGGACGGGCAGTTCTCGCCAGGCGCGGCCCTGCGCCTTATGCTACATGCCTCGCGCCGGTGTTTTGTAAAAATAAGAGGAGGCCGGATCTATGGGCGACCCGATCGAAGAGGAAATCCAGCGCGAAATCAGAACCCACAAGATTCTGATCTACGGGAAGGGAACGAAGACGATGCCCATGTGCGGATTCACCCGCGAAACGATGCAATTTTTCGACAAGTACGGCTATCCCTACGAAGTCATCGACGTACTGTCGAATCCCGCCAAGCGCGAAGCTCTGACCCGGATGACCAATTGGCCGACGCTTCCCAAGGTCTTCATCGACGGCCAGTTCTATGGCGATACCGACATTCTCGATCCGATGGAGAAAAAGGGGGAAGTCGAGCCGCTGCTCAAGAAGGCGTTTGGCCGTTAAAATTTAAAATTCCCAACGCCGAAGTCTGAATAGACCGCGAGGTGCATGCAGCACTTTCCGTTCGACACTCGGCCTTCGCGCTCAGCATCGGCTGAGCGCGTTCCCACACGACTTTTCACGTTTCACCAAACAAGATTGTTCTACGATGTGCTCCGCTGCGGCGTTATCATTGCAGCGGAATGACGGTTGCTTTGTTTCTTATGCGGAAGACACGCCGAAGGAGAAAGAATGCTGGAAGGGCGTCTATCAGATCGACTGCTCGGGTCTACCCTCCTTGGGCTCGGTCGGACTGCTCCTGGGTCCGGCCGCGGCCCAGGCCGAAACGGGAGCCCCGGCTGTTCACTGGGGCGCGTTGGCCTATCCGGACCGGTCGCCGATTCTGGCGATCGCGGGGAACTTCAATCGGTTCACGGAGTTTAACAGCGAAGGGCAGCGCTTCAACAACATCAACGAGACGATGGGCTTCAACTTCGCCTCAATCAGTTGGACCGAACACCGGAGAAATTAGGAAAACTGGAGCACGAATCTGACCCTCGGCGGCGGCCTGACGGGTAACTAGCCGACCAGTCATCTGGGGAATTCCCAAAGTGCCGGTCCGCCGGATCCGGGAAGAGACGGACTTCATAATCGACGGCTCCGTCACTCGGTGGATCGATCTGGGAACGTGGCGGAACGGACTCTTTGCCGGCGTCGGGGTCTCGACCGGTAGTCTCTATCATGAGGGATTTGCGCGCGCTGGGTTCCGTCGCGCGCCGATCGGGTCGTGGATGCTTCCCGCACCCTGGGAACAGGCGGTTCCTGTTCTCGGTTGGCTGAAGGGATTTCACCTGTCGGGGATGGTGCGGTACGGACGCCTGTACTCGGGCGCTGCCTTTCGCGAGGTCTCGCCGGAATCCTACCTGGCTTAGGCCTCGGTCAGCTGGGGCATCTACGATCCCGCCAATGGGTCTCCATTCTTCGAGATCCAAATCGGGGCGATCATCGATTCCGGCATCTTCTCTGACTTTAAAGGCAACGCGTTGGAAGAACGATTCTGGACCGGCGCCATGCGGATCAGGCGGCTCACGTTTGAAACCTGGAACGACCAGTTGAACCGCAAGGATTACGGACCGACCTACGGCTTCGCGATCACCTACGACATCTATTCGGCCTTGCCGGCGTCGCTGCAATGGCGGTAGGAGGAGGCCGGGCTGGACTGCCTTCGCTTGAGGCCGGAGCCGTTTTGGTCCGCCGTAAGCCTCAGCTCCACTTGGTTGCGGAACTTGTTCCGTTCCGACTACCCGTCGAACGGAACTTCGCACAGTCCTCACCACCCGCTTGGAGCGGGCCGTTTCGCTTCGGTAACGGTCGGAGCACAAATCGGCTCTGATGCCCGCTCCAGCAGTCCAGCCCGGCTGGGGTCAAGTAGAGAAGATCCGAGGTTGTGGCCTCGCCGTGCGTTCGTTCCATCCGAGACGTAGGTGAAGAGTGCTCGTTGTTTGCGGAGCTTCGTTGGGAGCTGCTGTTTGGCCGGTGAGGGTTCCCGAGGGATACTAGCTCATGGCCGCTAAGTCGCGTTCACGTACTGCCAGAGCAGCTTCCCTACAGAAACGCCTGCGCCGGGTCTACATTGCGGCCAGGCGTTTTGCACGGTCGGTTCGGCGAGCCATCCGGACGTTGCGGGCCGCGCCGATCGGGGTCCGAGTCCTCGTCGGCGCGGTCGTCGTCCTGGTGGCTTGGCTTGCGGTCAACTGGGTGTATCAGGTGATCCGCAAGCCGACCGAACTCTTCTTTCCGATGGACGCCGCGCTCGCCAAGAGCCCGCCGGAGACGTGGCGGGAGTACGGGCCGCTCTTCCGTGAGCATTCGACCGCCGTCATCACACCCGAGCTGCTGGCTGCGCTCGCCCAGGTCGAAGGCGGGGGCAACCCCGTCGCGCGAACGTACTGGCGGGCGGGTCCGGCCCAGAATCCCTTCGAAGTCTACAAACCTGCATCGAGCGCGGTCGGCATGTATCAGATCACCGACACGACGTTTCACGAAGCGAAGCGGTATTGCATCCACAACCACGTGGTGGTCGAGGATGGGCCCTGGCACGACGTGAGATCGTGCTGGTTCAACAGCCTCTACACCCGCGTCCTGCCCAGCCATGCCATCGAGCTGACATCGGCCCTGCTAGACCGCGCCGTCGCGAGCGTGATGGCCCACCAACGGAAGTCCGCTATACTCCAGCACAAGCAAGATCTGGCGGCGGTCATTCACCTGTGCGGAGCTGGGGCAGGCGAAGCCTTTGCCAAGCGCGGCTTTCGGCTGGCACCCAGGCAACGATGCGGCGACCACGACGTCCGCGACTACCTCGTCCGAGTCAGCGCAATGAAGCGGCAGTTTGCCCGCCTGGCGGCCGGTCAACAGGAATGAATCGCTCCTCTCGCCCGCCTCGGAGCCATATGAACATATGGCTATTCAATTTTCTTCGTGTTGATGGGGAAAGGGGTCGGGAGTCTTTTCATGCCATGGAGTCTTTTCTTGCCAGGGTAAGTCACGTTTGGAGGATGGTGACTGTGATGACGGTGGACAGGTGACCGAGACATGCGGTCAGGCGATTCGGGATGAATGCCTTGTTCTTGGCGTGCGGAGGCGTTCGGAGTTCGCGACAAAAGACTCCCGACCCCTTTTGTGCTGAGCATCACGTTTGCGCGTGCCGCCGAGTCGGTGAAACGGCCGGAGTCGTGTGAAGTTTCGTTCGACACCGGTCAGCGCGGAACGAGTTCCGCAGCCAAGCGGAGGAGAGGCTTACGCCGGACTCAAACGGCTCTGGTCTTGAGCGGAAGCAGTTCAGCCCGGCCTTCTTCCTTCGCAGCCGACCTCTCCTGTTTGGCCGTGACTTTCTTCACGCGCTATCAAGGAGTCAGGTAGGGTGCTCGGCACTGCGCGCATGGAACGAGCACCGCCCACTGTTTAACAATGCAAATGATCTTGCGTGCGCGTTCTGCGAGCACGGGAGCATCCCACCTGGCTCCTCATATCCCCCACCCGCCGCTCACCTGAATATTCGCCCCATTCACGTAGCGCGCGTCGTCCGATAAGAGAAATCGCACAATGGCGACGGTATCGCCGACATTGCCGACGTAGCCGGCGGGGATGCGCTTGACCATGCCGGCCAGTTCCTCCGGCGGGGCGCTGCCGGAGTCGATGAAGCCGGGCGAGATGGCATTGACCGTGATGCCGTGCGGCGCCAGCAGCTTGGCCAATGTTCTGGTCAGGATGAGGACGCCCGCCTTGGCGATGTAATGCGCCGTCACGTCCGGTTGCGCCACCATCTGGTCGGCGTTCGCCATGCTGAAATTGATGATGCGGCCCGATTTTCTCGCCTTCATGCCGGGCGCCACGGCTTGCGCCAGATAGAAGATCGGATGCAGATTGCCGGCGAACATCTCTTCCCACCCGGCCGGGGTTTCCTCAAACAGGTTCACGCGATGATACGGGCCGGCGCAGTTGATCAATGCATCGATCCGTCCCCAGTGCTGTTCGACCTGCGCGGCGAAGTGCTTGGCGGCGACCGGGTCTGACACATCACACTGGACGGCTAACGCCTGGCCACCCCGTTCGACGATGCCAGCGCGGGTCTTGTCGGCCTCGGCTGCGCTGGTCCGGTAGCAAATGGCGACGGCCCAGTGTTGAGCGGCCAGGTCCAGGGCGATGGCGCGGCCGATGCCCTTCGCGCCTCCGGTGATCAGTGCGACGCGGGTACTCATGACACATCCTCCCTTCGGGATACGGGTTGGTCAGGGACGGCGCGGAGTCCGGCCGTCGCGCAGACGACCCGGTTCCGCCCCGTTGCCTTGGCCTGATAGAGCATCTCGTCGGCTGCGCGGATCAAGTCTGGCACGGACCGCGCGTGCGTCGGATAGGTGGCGACGCCGACGCTGACGGTGATGTGATCGGGAGCCGCCGGCGCTACTTGCCGGAGCGACAACCCGGCGACCGCGATCCGCAAGCGTTCGGCAACCGCCGCGGCGCCTTGGGTGTCCGTCTGGGGCAGGACCACCGTGAATTCTTCGCCCCCATATCGGGCCAGCACGTCGCTTTCCTTCAGCATGCGGTTGAGCGTCGTCGCCACGGTCTTCAACACCAGGTCGCCGACCTGGTGCCCGTACGTATCGTTCACTTGCTTGAAATGGTCGAGGTCCAGCATCAGCAGGCTGACGAGCTGCCCTTTGCGGCGTTCGTCCGGCAGGATCATTTTGGCCAGAAATTCTTCCAAGAACCGACGGTTATAGGCACCGGTGAGTTCGTCGATCAATGCCCGCCGTTTGGCGCGTTCCAGGTGTTGGATATGTCCGATCATCGGGGCCGCGACGCTCACCAGCGCTTCCACCCATTGACGGGTCTCGTCCGTCCAGCAACGGGAGACCGAACTCGCCAAGTGCACGACACCGATGGTGTGGCCGCCCATGACCAGTGGGATGCACCAGTAGGAACCAGGCCCGTCGTTCGACAGACTGAAAGAACAGGTCAGCCCCTGCGTTACGTCCTCGACCTTGTATTCACGTCCCGCCCGGATAACCGGACAGTGCGACGGGCGATCCCACACGGGATAGGAATCCACGCGCAGGTCGTCTCGTTTGGGCGATGACCAGACCAGTTCCAAGTGATCCTCCGAGCGATTCAGCCGCAGAATAAAAATTTGGCGCAGCGGCAGCGCCTGATGCAAGGTGTGGCTCAGCGTCCGGTAGACCTCTTCCTCCGAAATGGCCTGCTGGATCACCTGAGTTTTTTCATGGAGGTCCATCAACCGGCGGTTCAGCGATGTCAATGCGTCGGTCTGGCGCTGCAACTCCTGCGCGCGCGCCCGCTGGTTGGCGCCGATGGTTTCGTGCATGCGCCGAAGCTCGCGCCAGACGGCGCGCACTTCTTCTCCCATGGCGGTGTCGGACCATTCCGTCAGCGGCGGAGGCTCGCGGACGTCGCCTCGGTCCCCGGCAAGGTCGCGCATGCTGGCGGCCAAGTGCTGCAGGGGCGTCGTCACCACGTAACGCGTCGCGAATACCACGAGGCCGAGGATGAGAACCCCGACGCTGAGACCAGCGCCGAGCAGGATCCACTGGTCGCGCTTCACCGCCCGCAGCGGCGCATCGATGGGGATGACCAATTCGATCCCGCCGATCACGCCGTTCAGGCGGAAGTCGCGTTTGGGACTGGCCTCATGGCTGTTATGACAAGCGACGCAAGTCGGGAGGAGGGCACGGTCGGCAGCCAGGAACCGGACGACTTCCGAGCCGCCGACGGTATCGCGCCGGCTGTAAATGCGGTCGCCGTGCTCGGCCAGGAACCGGAATCCCTCTTGGTGAAACGGGTCGGTCGCGGCATGCTCTTTGTTGATCGGCCAGGGGCTGATCAGTCGGAGGCGATAGGACTGTGGCGTCAGGACCATCAGGTCCGTGACATCCTGCATCAGTGCGGAGGGAAGCGGCGGTGCGGAAGCCAGCCGGTGATAGTCGGCTGGGACCTGCGCGCCGACCTTGAGCAGACGTGGAAGGACCTCGGTGAGATATGCCTGGCGATCTCTCCGCACCTGCGTGAGCAGCGCCTCTCCGGCCGCCATCACCTGCTGTTCCAGCAACCGGACCTTCTGCCGTCCGGGCAGATACCAGGTGATGATCACGAGAAGGAGAATTAAGACGGGGGTCAGAAGCAGGAGCAGTTTGGCGGCGACCGACCAGTGGCGCGAACGGAGGGGATCCGGCGTGGCGGGAATGCCGAGGGGGTGGGGCGTCGGCGCGACAGGCGTCATGGCGGGTTCACCCTCGATCCGGGGCTGGCCCGTCCTTGCGCCTCGGGCAGGCGAGACCGAAGGCGGTCCTCAATTAACCGGAGCGCACCGGTAGTGCGCGGCGAGAGAAAGGAGACCGCTTTGCCAGCTTCTTCGATCAGCGCCAGCAGGTCGTCGATCGTATCGATGTCCCGCTGGACGGGTAACAGCCCGGTCTTGAATCCCAGGCCATCGGCCTTCAGCCGCGTGAGTTCGAACACCCGGCCGGTGGACCAGGGAATGTGTGCGAACAGTTCGGGCGCCGGTCGCTTCAACCCGATCAAATAATAGCCTCCGTCGCAGGCCGGCCCCAGCACCAGATCATGGTCCGCGAGCAGCGCGAGCGCGTCGCGGTAGGTGTCCAGCGGAAGCGATGGAACGTCCGTCCCGACGAGCAGCGCGTTCTTGTATCCCGACGAGAATATCGTCGAAAACGCGCGGGTCATGCGGGCACCGAGGTCTTCCCCTACCTGATCCAACAGCTTCACCCCGTGCCGTTCCTCCAGGATCTGAAAGAAGACGTGCCGGGCGGACGGCGCGCAGGCCAGGTAGCGTTCCAACGGGAGGCGGTGTTTGGCGATCGCGGTCTTGCTGCGCTCCAGGACATCGAGGACGAAGCTCCCGTGCAGGCTGGCGGCCTCGTCGGGCGTCAGCGGTGGACAGAGGCGTGTCTTGACCTGGCCTGCGATCGGAGCCTTGGCGAAGATGATCAGGGCGCTGTCCGAAGCGCGGTGAGAGGCGGACGCGTGCGGACTGACTCGTTCTGTCTTGCCTTTCTCCATACCTGCCGAATACCTACCTATAACTTTGTGCCGCTAGCCTCTCGCCGGCTCACGCACCGCCGCATAGAAGCGCGCGAGCCGCTCGGGGCGGATCCCAAGCCAATACAGCAACCGCAGGGTCCACATCAGGAGGATCGTCCGCACAGGGCCGCAGAGGTCCCACCGCCGATAGGAGGTCACGACCGTCGCGGACAACGCCGCGACCCGGCCCATGCGCCTGAGCCGCTTGGTGAAGTCGATATCCTCCATAAGCGGAATGTCCGCATACCCGCCCATCCGCTCGAAGACCGTCTTTCTGACGAAGATCGCCTGATCGCCTGTCGCAAT
Organism: Nitrospira calida; assembly: GCF_976986435.1. Taxonomy (NCBI): domain Bacteria; kingdom Pseudomonadati; phylum Nitrospirota; class Nitrospiria; order Nitrospirales; family Nitrospiraceae; genus Nitrospira; species Nitrospira calida. The sequence goes on along the minus strand of NZ_OZ335950.1, from coordinate 3,115,129 downwards.
GCCGGTCAGACGGGACCGCAGGTTCATCATCGCGCCGATGACGCGGCTCAGGCGCGAGTCGCGGTCGAACCGGACGTCGAACCGGCCGCCGACGCACGCCGGATCGCGCAGCGCGCTCAGGATCGCGTCTTTGGCTTCGCACGGCAACAGGGTATCGGCGTGCAGGAACAGCAGGACGTCGCTGTTCGCCTCAGCCGCTCCGCGGTTCATCTGCCGCGCGCGGCCTGAAGGAGAAGTTAGAACGGCGAGAGGCGTCGTGTGAGGTTCGAGGTCCGACGTGGCGACCTGTAACTTCGAACGTCGAACTTCGAACCGGCTGACAATCTCCCGCGTGCGGTCGTTGCTACCGCCGTCGACCACGATGATCTCGTCAAATCCGAGGCCGATGGTGCGGCAGAGCGTGCGAGGAAGTGCCTGTTCTTCGTTCAAGGTCGGAATGACGACGGCGATGGTCATCGGCTGCCTGGTCGGAGGCCGGGAAGTCAATGGTCAACCGTCAAATGGTGATCAACATGGTTCCTCCGGTATCCGTTGTCCTTGACCAACGACCGTTGACCCGTGTCACCGCTTATCCGGCGGAGCGGTCTTGAACATGAAGAACGTGACGATGGCGACGGTGGACCAGAACACGACTTGTTTGTGCCAAAACAGCACTTCACCGTAATGGAGGAACGCCAAGCCGGCCGCGACAGCCGCAGTGATGACGGTGTAGCGGATTGTCGGATTCTCGATGACGGAGCCGGCCCAGATGGCGAGGCCGCCGAAGTAGATGATCATCGGTACGATGTTGATCTCAAATCCTCCACTAATGGAGAGGAACACGTTCAGGAACCCGATGAACATGAGGGCGGTGCCGGTCATCATGCCGGCCACGTTGGTCGGATGCTCGCCTCCGGATTCCTTCTCGGGATCGCGCCTCGGCTGAGTCGGCGTCGCGGAGGAAGGCTCGTCGGGGCGGTGTTCGGAGGTCATGGACGCCGCCTTTACGATTACGATTTGAAGTGCTTGCTCAACGTCAGCCCTTGCCGCTGGTACGACGAACCGAGGACCGACCCGTAAACTTGCGTCGGGAACTCCAGCATCCTGTCATATACAACCTTAAAGAAGGTTTGTCCATCGTGGATCAGGAAGGGTACGTCGTGCGGGCGCACTTCCAGCACCACCTGGGTCCCGCGCAATTCACCTCGGCCATACCCGAATCCCGGATCGAAGAATCCGGCGTAATGGGTGCGCAGCTCCCCGCAGGCGGCTTCATACGCCATCATCTCCGCTGCGTAGCCGGGCGGCACCCGGATCCGTTCTTTGGACGCCAGAATGTAGAATTCTTCAGGTTCAAGCAACAGACTGTCTTGCCGGTGACGGCGGATCGGCTCCCAAAAGTCCAGCGCGGCGTAATAGCCGATCTTGGACAGGTCGATGACATGACTGTTTTTCTTGGCACGGTAGCCGATGATCGTGTCGTCGCCGCGGTCCGCCCCTTTCAGATCGATCCGCAGGAAGAGACCCCGGTCAGTCCGCAGGTCGCGGCTGGAGACGGGTTTGGCCGCCGGCCGGTTGTGATAAAGCAACGGCTCGGCGTTGTGGAGCTTCCTTAGCGCCGCGTCCGAGACCGCCGGCTGCCCGCGAACGAACCGGATCTGGTTGAGGGAATCGCCTGTTCTGACCTTGATGGCGAAGGAGCGCGGCACCACTTCCAGATAGAGCGGCCCGTGGTATCCCGGGCGGATCTCGTCGAAGCCGGCGGTCAGGTCCGTCACGACGCGGGTGAAGACATCCAGCCGGCCGGTGGTGCTCTTGGGATTGGCCTTGGCCCTCAAGTCTTTCGGCAACTTCAGACTTTCCAGCAGCGGGACCAGGTAAACATGGCCCTTTTCAAGGATGGCGCCGCCTGTCAAGTCCATCTCGTACATCACAAGATCCGACTGGTAGAAGTCCAGCACGTTGAGCCGGCTGGTGATCTCGGACAACTCCGGCAGAAAACTACTGATGAGCCGATAGGCTTTGCGACCCAGCCGCAGGTCCAGGCTGGCCGGCTGAATCTGCCGGTCTTCGAACGGCACCTCCGAGCGGATCGCTTGGTGCTCGATCAGCGCTTTGATCTGTTGGTAGGGCAGAATACCGTTCAGGCGGGCGGGTCGGTTCACAGGTCGTCAAGACCTCCCTCGGTTCCTTCGCCGCAAGTGGCAAACGACGGGCGCGCGCCGACCATCGGCAGTTCACGGCGGACTTCCTCGCCCTTTCCTCCGCCCTTGGGGGCGAGGGCTACGGAGAGGGGGGGCTGCGGATAATGAAACAGCTTCCGCTCATAGTTTTTCAGAATCGCGCCGTCTTCGTCCAGATGGACCAAGTAGTCGCCTGGCAGTAACGGAATCTTGCCGCCGCCGCCGGGCGCGTCGATGACGAAGTGGGGCACCGCCATCCCACTCGTGTGCCCTTGCAGCGCCCGGATGATGTTGAGCCCGGTCTCCACGCTTGTCCGGAAGTGGTTGGTGCCCTTCGTGAGATCGGCCTGATAGAGGTAGTACGGCTTGACGCGGGCCAGCAGAAGCTGATGCACGAGGCGTTTCATAACCTCCGGATCGTCGTTGACGCCTTTCAACAGCACGGTCTGCGCGCCAAGCGGCACGCCGGCATCGGCCAGCATGCCGCAGGCGGCCTTGACTTCAGGCGTCAGTTCGTCGGGGTGATTGAAATGCAGATTCATATAGATCGGATGATATTTCTTGATCATGTCGCAGAGCTTGGGCGTGATACGCTGCGGCAGCGTCCCCGGCACCCGCGAGCCGATCCGGATGATCTCCAAATGCGGAATCGTGCGCAGGGCTTTCAGGATGCGCTCCAGCAGATGATCGGGCAGGAGCAACGGGTCGCCGCCGGAAAGGATGACGTCTCGGACTTCGGGGTGCTCACGTAGATAGGCGATCGCCCGATCCAGTTCGCCTTTCTTGAGGAATCCCGGTTTGCCCACTAGGCGCTTTCTGGTGCAGAAGCGGCAGTAGATCGGACACTGATTCGTGACCATCAGGAGTACGCGGTCAGGATACCGATGCACTAGGTGTGGCACCGGACTCATCAGATCCTCTTCAAGCGGATCATCTTCCGCGTCCGCGTCGGCCATCTCGGCGATATCCGGCACGACCTGCTTCCAGATCGCGTCACCCTTTTCTTTGATCATCGCCATGACCGTCGGCGTGATACGCATCGGATACTCCCCGACCACGGCCTCGATTTCTTTCTCATCGACGCCGAGCCGTTCCGCCAGGTCTCTGGGCTTCACCACGCTCTCGGCGAGGATCTTTCTCCAGTCTTCCATCGATGACCCCATGAGGAAATAGCAAATGGTTGATAGCGAATCGCGTATGAATCGGAGCGATAGCTGATCGGCTATCCGCCGCCGGCTATCCGCTGCTTGCTGTACTTGGTTTCCAGATATGCCAGGATGTCCCGGGTTTCGGTCAGCACCGTGTCGCCGTCTTTGAGCACCGGCACATAATATTGGCCGGAGATGTCATAAACCTGTTTGCGCAGGGGCCGGAAATCCGGCACCACCACGTCTTCATAGTCCACACCCAACTCGGCCAACTTCTGCCGGACCACCGCGCATTCCGGGCACCAGTGAACGTGGTAGAGGGTCATAGCGCCACCGCGCACGGTAGCATGATCGCATCCCGCATACCGTGGATCAGTTTTTTGTCAGGCGGACACACGGTCGCCAGGATGCCGGCCAGTTCCGCCTTTTCGCCGGTGACGAAGTAGTATGGTGACAACCGCACGCGTCCTGACATGGGGACGACATCGGCTGTGGCGGGATCGAAATACGACGATTCGAAGAGCCGTCCTTTGTGGAACTCCTGCAGAACGTAGGGCGTCACCGGAAACGCAGCGAGCGCGCGGTCCAGCGCCGCCGCCCATTCCGACTGCGGCAGGTCATGGCCCACGGACACGCCTCGGCTGCCCCAGGCCAGTTCCGAGAAACCGGACGGCTTGACGACATACTGCCGCTCTTTCTGGCCCGCGCAGGCCAGTTCACGCCAGTCGCTCACCGGTCGACCGTCCAGGACAAGGCCGGGAATCACAGCGGTCGGCGGCACTGGCGCCGGATCCAGGATCCAGGTGCGCGGCATCAGCGCCGCGAGAAAGGCGAAGGTCTCTTCGCCCAGCTCCCTCCGCCAAAACGGCGCGAGCACCGGGTGATGCAGGAGTGCGAAGGCGAGCTTCTCCTCCAGTGCCGGCTTGAAAGGCGGCGTGACCAGCACCCGGCCTTTCTTCGCGCTGTACATGATGAGTTCGGCTTTCGGGATGTTTTTGAGGTCGAACAGTTCGAAGAACCGATAAACTACCGCGATCGGGCGTCCTCCGGCCTCATCGGCCAGCCGTAAGCCCTCTTCCGTGAACCGCACCTGGCGCGGCTCGATGCATTCGATATCCAGGCCGCGTTCGCGCAGACGCGCGGCGATCCATTGCATCTCCGGCCGGTAATCGCGCGCTTCTTCGGAAACCACGATCGCGACGCAACCTGGTGTATCGCCTTGCAGCGCCCGCAGCATCGCCCCGAACCCGTTGAGCATTCCATCTCGCCCGCCGACGATCTCGTACGCGCGACGCGGAGAGGATTCGATTGCGAGCTGATCGGGTCCGGCATCGACGGTTGCCGAACGACGATTCACGTCCGCGTACGCTCTGGCCAGCGCCCCGGTCAGCCCGATCCCGCCGGGCACGGAATCCAGTTCGGTGACGACAAGGCCGTCTGGGGTCGGAATGATATCGGGACGGATCACCCCCGGCAGCGAGTCGCGAAAGCGCTTCATGCGGCTAAAGGCGATCAGCGCTTCCGGCTTTCCTTGGTCGAGATAGCCTGCCGCCCAGGCCGGCTGCGTTCCCCGGACGCTGTCGAAATAAAGACGGTTCAACGCCCGATAGAAGGCCAGGAGCCGGTGGCCCAGCGAGCGAAAGACAGCTACCTGCTCGGAAGAGAGGAAAAACGGCGCCGGGCTTACGCGCCATGTGGTCGGAGCTGCATTCTTCCGGCCGGAGTCACCAACGCCGTCGTTTGGCGAGGGGTCATACAGCCCTTCACGGATCAACGTGTCGCGAATGACGGAACAGCGACGGGAGGCGGTGTCGGAAGCGGCGGAATCAAAGAGATTTCGCGTCGGCGCCAATGAGTCGTCCCTCAGTCGATAGAGGTGCAGCGGATCCGGCGAGCGTGCGCGGCCCCGGTCAATACGCGGCAAATCGTAACACGCCCTCTTCAAATCAGACAAGAGCGTGGCCGGAAGCGATGCGGCCCGTGACAGATCGCATCGCCGCCGGACCGCGATGAGCCGAGCACCTCCGGTCGGGGCGACCGAGTGTCGAAGAGAGCGGCTCCGTACGGGTACGGTGGGCCCCGGAAACCGGCAGGTTCCTTGCTCCCCTCCGAATTGCGTCGTATGATGATCAGCGCCTGCTTCAGGAGCGGTGCTTCGTCATGCGCGAGCTTCGTTACCTGCCGATGATTGTCCTTCCGCAGTTCGTCCCGAACCGGACTTGCCTGGGTTGTGAGATCTGCTGCCGCTTCCCCGAACCGGACAGCCTGCTCCGGCCCTACTTCACGGATCAGGAAATCAATCGGGCCGTCGAACGGGGGATCGATCCTGCGCATTTTCCCGCCAAAGACGGATGCCAAATCAACGTTGTGCCCGATCCTGCCGGCGAAGGCTATCTCTGTCCGGCCTTCGATCCGGTCACTTCGGAATGCCGGATTTACGAGATACGCCCGCTGGACTGTCAGATCTATCCCCTCGCGGTCATGTGGAATAGAGAGCAGCGCGAGGTGGTCCTGGGATGGGATAGGAAGTGTCCCTTTGTCTCGGGCGAGAGGCGAGAGGCCCCAGACCCATTGCCTCTCGCCTTCCATCGCCGCTTGCCCGATCTTGAGGCCTACGCCGCCCGCATCGCGTCATTGATCGAGCGTGACGACATCCTTGACACCTTCGTCCGACATCCTCGCCTGATCGGTCCCTTCCAAGACGATGTTGTGATCCTTCGTCCCCTGCCGCGACTGACGGCGCGCCTTGCCGTGAAGCGTGATGCGTCGACCGTGGAGCCCGGTGAAGCGAGCAAAGGGGTGTTCGGGTTCAGTCTATCCGATTCCCGCTTCCCGCTTCACCCGCTTACGCTCGCGGACCGTCCGCGCGTCGAGCGGGCCCTCGCGTCATCCGACCTGTCGGCGGACGACGCGCCCCTGGCCGCGTGCTCGTTTGCCTATCATTTCGTCTGGCGTGGCGTGCTTCCTTATCACTGGGCGGAACTGGAGGGACAGCTGTGCCTGTTCGCCGAATCGCCGGACGGGCTCTTTCTGGCCCTGCCGCCGCTCGGACCGGGTCCGCTTAGGCCGGCGTTGGATGCGGCGTTCGAGTTCATGCGGGCGTGCAATAGCGGGTCGTCAGTATCCCGCGTCGAGAATGTGCCGGCGCGCCTCGCGCCGCGCCTGGAGGCGTGGGGGTATCGCCTGCGGGCGAAGCCTCCGGATTATCTCTACCGGGTGTCGGACCTAGCGCGCCTGGCGGGTGATCGCTACAAATCGCAGCGGGCCGCCTGCAACCGCTTCGAACGGGAGCATCGGGGGCGAGTCCGCTTCGATCCCTATCGTGCGGACGATCGAGCAACCTGCGAGGCGTTGTTCCGCGACTGGAGTCGGCAAAAACAGCGCAGCGGGCTCGATGGAGCGGCGAAACTGATGCTGATGGATTCAAAGTCCGCTCATCGGGATATGCTCGCCCATTCCGAGGCCTTGGGCCTGTCTGGCGCGGTGGTTCGGATCGACGGGACGGTTCGCGCTTACACATTCGGCTATCGCCTCGCTCCGGCCGTCTTCTGCGTATGCGCCGAAGTGACCGATCGGGAAGTTCCTGGGTTGGCGGCCTGGGTGTTCCGCGAGTTTTGTCGTCAGGCGTTGCGGCAGGGGTACGAGTTCGTCAACACCATGGACGACTCCGACCTCTCCAGTCTCGCTCGATCCAAGCGTGCGTACCACCCCGATCGGTTGATCCCCAACTGGATTGCAAGCGTTCGATGACGTCTGCTCCGCTTCGCGTTGCCGACACGCACAGGCCGTATTCCTGGTTGCCGGCGCTTGTTCTTGTCATGGTCGCGGTGGCGCTGGCGATCGCGGCGATGGCCCTGCATGTTCTGGAAGCGCGGCTGGTCGAGACGACCGGCGAGAGTTTGCGTGTGGCCGCCGCCGGGATCTCTGACCAAGTGGATCGCTTGGTGTTCGAACGGTCCGCGGACGTCGAGCTGATGGCGCGTGCATTGAGCGATCAGGCGTGGCGATTGGAGGATGTCCATCAGTATCTGCGTTGGATGAAGACCCAATACCCCGTGTATCTTTGGTTGGGCGTCGTTGACGAGCGCGGTCAGCTGGTGGCTTCTACGGAACCCGGCATGGTGGGGCGGGAGTATGCCCAGAGCGACTGGTTTCGCGCCGCCCGGGAACGGCGTGAACCGGCGGTGGGCGATGTGGATCCATATGACTCGGTCGGCGGAGCCGAGGCAATCGCCTTCTCTGCCCCGATTCTCGCACCGACCGGGGAGTTCTGCGGCGCGGTGGCGGCACAAGTCGGATTGGCGGCTCTCGAAGAAATCGCGGCCAAGACGATGATGGCCCTTCAAGTCGGCGACGGCGGGTTGGGCCCGATCGAATATCAGTTTCTAAACGCGCGGGGCGAAGCCTTTCTCGACTCCGATCTCTCGCACAAAGGGTGGGTCAACCTACGGCAGCTCGGTTTGCCCTCCGTCCGGCTCAGCGAGTCAGGCCGCTCGGGATCTGTCGAGGAGGAGCATCTGCGTCGACGCGTCCCAGTCGTCACTGGCTATGCCCGGACGCGAGGGAATAATAAGGATAGGGGAGGACCGCAGTGGACGGTGTTGCTGCGCGTCGATCGGGACCGCATCCTGGGACCGATCCGCGGGTTGCTCTGGACGTTGGGAGGCGCAGGATTGGCTGTATGGCTTCCGATGGTGGGCCTGCTGCTGTGGGCGACCCGCCGCCTGCGGACCGAATATGAACAGGCGCGGCGGGAGAGCGAGTGGGCCCGGGCAGCGGAGACGGCGTTGCTGCAAAGCCAGGAGCGGAACCGGGTGATCGTGGATACGGCGCTCGATGCGGTGATCACCACGGACGCCGGCGGCGTCATCACGGATTGGAACGCGCAGGCCTCGCATCTCTTCGGGTGGACGCGGGAGGAGGCCGTCGGTCGGCGGTTGTCCGCTACGATTTTCCCCGAACGGGAACGGGCGGCGCATGAACAGGGGCTGGAACAGTTCCTGTCCACGGGAGAAAGCCGATTCCTGAACCGGCGGGTAGAGGTCACGGCGTGCCACCGCGACGGTCATGAGTTTCCGGTCGAATTGGCGATCGCGTCGGCGCGGGTCGGGGACGCCACCATCTTCAGCGCCTTCGTCCGCGACATCACGGCCCGAAAGCGCGCGGAATGCCGCCTGGCTTCACAGTACGCCGTGACGCGGGTGCTGTCCGAATGCCGCGCACTGACGGACGCCGCCCCGAAGATCCTACAGGCGCTCTGCGAGAGCCTGGAATGGGAAGTGGGGGTGTTGTGGCAAGTCGACCGGTCCGCCGACGAGCTGCGCTGTCTTGATCTCTGGGTCTCGCCGGCTTCGCCGGCCGATGAGTTCGTAACGGCCACCGTTTTGCACACCTTCAAGCGGGGAGTCGGACTCCCGGGCCGGGTCTGGGCCGCCGGCGACGCGGCATGGATCGCGGACGTGCTGGCCGACGCCAACTTTCCGCGTGCCCTATCGGCCCGGGCCGTCGGTTTGCACGGGGCGTTCGGATTCCCCGTTCGCGTCGGCGGCGACGTCGAGGCCGTTGTCGAACTCTACAGCCGGCAGGTGCGGGAGCCGGATGAAGAATTGCTGAAGATGGCGGCCGATCTCGGGCTGAAGATCGGCCAGTTCGTCGAGCGGTCTCGCACACAAGAGGCGCTGCGGCAAGCGGAAGCCCAGTTGCGGCAATCGCAGAAGATGGAAGCGATCGGCCGGCTGGCCGGCGGTGTGGCGCACGATTTCAACAATCTATTGACCGTCATCCGGGGCTACAGCGATCTGGTCCTGGCGCGCTTGCATCCGACGGAGCCACTGCGCAAAGACATCGAGGAAGTCAAGAAGGCCGCCGATCGCGCCGCGAGTCTCACAGCGCAGTTGCTGGCTTTCAGCCGCCGTCAGTTCGTCGCGCCGAAGCTGGTGGACCTCAATGTGGTCGTGTCGGGCATGGAAACCATGTTGCGACGGCTGATCGGCGAAGACCTGATCCAGCTCTGCACGGTGCTCGATCCGCAAGCCGGCCTGGTCAAGGCCGATCCCGGACAGATCGAGCAGGTCGTGATGAATCTGGCTGTGAACGCGCACGACGCCATGCCGACCGGCGGAACCCTGACTATTGAAACCCGCGGCGTCCAGATCGCCGAATCCCCGGGGCGGAATGCCCAGCCGGTGGACCCCGGTTCGTACGTGATGTTGGCGGTCAGAGATACCGGCTGCGGTATGGATGAGGAGACGCAATCGCATCTGTTCGAACCCTTCTTCACGACGAAAGAGAAGGGTAAAGGGACAGGACTCGGACTTTCCACGGTCTATGGCATCGTCAAACAGTGCGGTGGTCATATCACGGTCGAGAGTAAGCCGAGTCATGGGACCGCGTTCACGATCCTTTTCCCGCGCGCCGATGAGACGGCGGAGACGACGGAGCCCGGCGTCATGGCGTCCGGTGAGTCCCGCGGCAAGGAAACCGTCTTGCTGGTGGAAGATGAGCCGGGCGTGAGGGGGTTAGTGCACAACACTTTAAAACTGCACGGGTATACCGTGCTGGAAGCCCGGCACGGCATCGAAGCGTTGCTGACTGGTGCCCAACATATGGGGCCGATCCATCTGTTGTTGACGGACGTGGTCATGCCGCAGATGAGTGGGCCGGAGGTTGCCGAACGGCTTGCGGCCGTCCGTCCCGGGCTGAAGGTGCTGTACATGTCCGGCTATCCGGACCATCCGATTTTCTCGCGAACGGGCGTGACAGCCCATGCCGCCTTCCTGCCGAAGCCCTTCACGCCGAACGCCCTGGCGCGCAAAGTGCGCGAAGTGTTGGACGGCGCGGCTTGATCTTCCCCCCGCTTTCCGCTTAAGGTGGCGCCTGGTTGGATGGCGAACAGCGGGTAGCCGGCAGCCAATAGCGCAGAACCATTCGCGCTCGGACGACAGCCGGCGAGGCGAACAACGACGTTCAGAAACCCCGGATCGAATCATGCACAAAGGCCAAGAGGTGGAAATCGACCAGTACCGAGTGCGGGAGGAGCCCTTCTACGCGGAGGTGCGCGGGGAAATCGGGCTGTTCACGATCGCGGCTCGCAATCGGATGCCGGTCATGCTCAAAGGGCCGACCGGCTGCGGCAAGACGCGCTTCGTCCAGCACATGGCATACCGCCTGAATCGCCCGCTCATCACCGTTGCCTGTCACGAGGACCTTACCGCCTCGGACCTGGTCGGGCGGTACCTTTTAAAAGGCCAGGAGACGGTGTGGGTGGACGGCCCTCTGACGCTCGGCGTCAAGCACGGCGCCATCGTCTATTTGGATGAAATCGTCGAGGCGCGCAAGGATACGACGGTGATCATCCATCCGTTGAGCGACGACCGCCGGCTGTTGCCAATTGAGAAAAAAGGCCAGATCATCGAGGCCGTCGACGACTTCATGCTGGTGATTTCGTACAACCCCGGCTACCAGAGCGTGCTCAAGGAATTGAAACAGAGCACGAAACAGCGGTTCCTGGCCATCGAGTTCGACTATCCGACCCGCGACATCGAAACCCGGGTAATCGAGCGCGAGGCCGGCGTGAACAAGGAGACGGCGGAACGGCTGGTGACGCTCGGCGCGAAGGTCCGTAATCTCAAGAATCATGGGCTGGAAGAAGGGGTCAGCACGCGGCTCCTCATCTACGCTGGGACGCTGATCCGACAAGGCGTGCCGCCCGAGCAGGCCTGCGATGCGGCCGTGATTCGCCCGATCACCGACGATCCGGATATGCAGCGGAGCATCCAGGAAGTGGTGAAAGCGATCTTTTGAAAAGCCGCGCAGTGAGTGGCGCGCGGGGCAAGGGAACGACGCTGCTATTCCGGTGAGTTCTCCCCCAATCGTCCAAGACAGCCCTGCCGGGGCGATTCTTTTCGTGCACGTGCAGCCCAAGGCGGCGCGGACCGAGTACGTCGGGCTCCACGGGGAGGCGTTGAAGGTCCGAGTCGCCGCGCCGCCGGCCGAAGGTGCAGCCAATGAAGAACTGTGCCGGTTCCTCGCCGCGACGTTCGGTCTCCCGAGGCGCGCTGTCGAAATCGGTTCCGGAGCGACCGGGCGGCGCAAGCGCGTTCTGTTAAGAGGAGTCAGCGCGGTGAACGTGTGTCAAGCGTTCGGGGTGTCGGCGTCGCTGCAGAAAGAACGGGCATGAACCGCTGCCTGTTCGGCACCAGGTTTTCATGCGGGCTAGGTCCGGGTCTGGTGGTCGCCTTCGCAATCTTCGGTCTCGCCGGTTGCTCTGGTCCTCACCCGGTGCTTTACCCCAATTCCCATTTCACCGCCGTCGGCCAGGAAGCGGCCGAACGGGACGTGGCCGCGTGCAAACAAATGGCGAAGGCGGCAGGCGCCGAACCGGGAACCGGTCAAGTCGGGGAAGTGGCCGGCAGTACAGCGGTCGGTGCCGGGATCGGGGCAGCCGGGGGCGCGGTCGGAGGAGCAGTGATCGGCGTGGCGGGAAGCGGGTCCGCCATCGGTGCGGCAAGCGGGGCGGTGTGGGGCCTGATCACCGGGCTGTGGCGCGTGTTCACGGGCGACGGCGAACGGAATCAGATCTCTCGTCGCTTCATCGAGCGGTGTCTCACGGAAAAGGGGTACGAGGTCGTCGGATGGGAGTAGCCGGCGTCGTGCGCATCAACAAACTCTTTCAGCCTCGCGCGGTCACAACAAAAAGCAGCCGGGGAAGTCGGCTAGCAGGCATTGGAGGCGGATGGAGATCCGCTCCAGCCGCGCGATGTCGTCCTTGGACGGTTTGTCGGGGTTCACCCGTTCTAACCATTCGAGGTCCCGCTTCAATTTCCAGAGCGAGAGGGCGGACGTGCCAGGAATCTTGCTTTGCTCGTCCGCGGCGAGAGCGAGCAACGGCCGCAAGCTTGCCAGTTCGTCACCGAAGACCAGCCGATCATTGTCGAATCCATATGGCCCTTGGTCCTGATCGATCAATTGGACGAGGTCTTGTAACCACGCCACCGTCGCGGCCATCCGTTCGTAGTGCAGCGTGTCAGGCAAGTCGGACGGCTGGTGATAACGCGGTGTGCGGCCTGCCGAGAGAAACAGGAACGGGACTCGGGCGTTCCGGAATGCGTCATAGTCGCTGAACGCGACTTGACCGAGCAGTGGGATCTCTTCGACCAGATGCAGGCCGACGGGAAGCACGGTAAGGGGTGGGTGGCCGGAGACGAGAGGCGAGAGGGTCGAAGCCACGGCCTCAAGCCTGGCGCCTCGCACCTGGGGCCTGCTCGCCTGTTTGAGGCGAGCGTACAGCTCCGGACTCTTTTCCGCTCCCGCTGCAAAGATTGTCTCTCGCAAGGGCTCCCAATGAACCCCGCCCATGAGATCCATGATGACCGCGGCTTGGATGTCAGACGGTGCGCCGATCTCCGCCGGGAGGTGGTCGACGAAGTGTTGCGATCCCATGAGCGATGTGCGGATATAAGGCGGCTCTTCCGTATTGAACGCGGCGAACAGCGCCCAATGCGCTCGGAGAGGCGGCAGAATTCGGGCGGTTTCGATCAGGATCGCGACCGCAGACGCGTTGTCGTCGGCGCCCAGGTATCGGCCGCCCAAATGATCGTAATGCGCCCCGATGACAATCCACCGCGAAGCCGGATCGGGCGGGGTCGAAGGATGCCTGCCGAGGAGGTTGTCTCCCAGCGCCGTCGAGACTGATTGCCGGTATCCCTTTAACGAGGCCAACGGGGCAAGCCCGGCTTCCTGGAATCGGGCTTCGATGTAGGCGGCCGCCTTCCGATGGCCAGGGGTGCCCGGTTTGCGTCCTGCGAGGTCAGGGCCGGCCAGAAAGTCGACGTGGGCTTTCAACCGTTTGGCGAGGTCGCTGGTGATGGGGAGGGTCTTGGGATCGACAGCGGCCATGGCGAACCCGCACGGAATGAACCCGGCGAAGATGAGATGCAGCGAGATGGGGAGCCACAGTCGCCGCCGGATGTCACCCTGTGGCGAAGGGACGGGCTGGTCGATCAAGGGGTCGGCCCTGGCTCGATGGCGGCGGGCACTTGCACCCGGCCGGGCTCGCTCTGTGTGTGCGCCCTATGACGAAGCGCACGACCTTTATCCGGAGTCGGGTCGGTGATCAGACCGTAGACCTGCCGGCCTTCGTGGTCCTCCGGGAGGTACTCGGTGATCGGCATGCCGTCCTCCCGCACGAACAGCAGACAGTGACAGTACTTGTAGATCTGCATCTCGTCACAGGCGCAAATCCATCGCCGCAGCTTGGCCTCCGCTTGCTTGTCCTGGTAGAAATTGCACGGGCAAAGCGGCCTTCCCAATTCGTCCACGTGCGCGGCCAGACCCTTGACGACCGCTTCGGTCACGGCGGGATTGGGATGAAACGTCGTGCCGCTCTTTTCCGCGAATCCCCGCACGAACTTCCATATCTTCTCTACACTCTCTGGACGTGGTTCGGACATGCTGATTCTCCTAACACCGGCGCATCCAACCGATGCTTGCAAGGCGACCTCTGCGTGAGCCCGCAGTTTACAAGCGAAAGGGCCTCCTTTACAATCCGACCCTTCGTGAAGAAGGTGAGGGGCGAGGGACGGTCCAGCAAGCTCTTCCGCTCGTGCCCGCACATGCAGTCGGCCGAGATGGCACCGAATGAACAATTAACTGCGCGCTTGACCGAACACCTCGGCCGGGCGACCGCCGTCGAGTTGGTCGAGGCTCTCGCGAGGACCGCCGGGCGTCCCGATTCGGTGCGGGCGGCTCTGATCCTGCTGGATGAACTGGAAGAGGTTTCCCCCAAGTCCGCGCGGTGCGCGATCGAAGCGTTTCCCGAACTGATGCGTCGCGGCTGCCTCGCCCATGCCGTGCCGTGGCTGGATCTCGGGATCGCCATCGCCGGATCCTCCGGCGCAGCGGCGATGAAGTACTTCAAGGAAAGTCCCCTGTTGCTTTGCGCCGTTGAATCGGACTCCGAGCGCGCGCAGATGCTCGAGGTCGCGTTGGAGTGGGCCGAACAGGATCCGAACGTGACGCTGGAATTGTTCAGGGTCGCGCCGGAACTGACGAGGATATTGCCGGTGGCTCAGTTGCGCGCCTGGGGCGAGATCGGCGCCGAGTTGGCCCGTGTGGATTATGTCGTGGGGGTCGAATTTATCCGGCAGAGCCCGCAGGTCGTCCGCGTGCTCCGGCCCGACGATCTCCGGGCGTGGGCTGTCTTCGGAATGAAGCTGGTCGCGCAGAACAGCCTCGGCAGGACCGACTACCTGGGCACGCTAGAATTCTTCCGGACCAGTCCGGCCATCCTTGGCGATCTCGACGGCGATGCGGTCCGACAGGCCGTGGTTACGCTCGGTTCGCTGCTCGCCGACCGCTCGCCCGATGCGGCGGTCGCGTTTTTGGCGGAAGCGCCGGCTATCATGCGACGCCTGCCCGGCCTGGATTGGCGCCTGCGGGTCTTGCGGTACGGCGCATTGGTCGGGGAACGGGATGCCGAAGCGGCGCTGGCCTATCTGCGTCGTGCGCCCGAATTGGCGGCGCTGATCGGCGATGTTGCCGACGCCGGGAGCAAATTCGAGACCTGGTTCAGAGCCGGCATGGAGACCTTGGCCTACAGTGTGGAAGGAGGGCAGGCCTACTTCGCCCTGGAGTCGGTCAAGGCGCTGGCCTCGGCGGAGCAGGCGATGAGCGGGGTGCCGCTTCGGTTCGTCGCCCGATCCCTCAAGTTGTTCGCGGAAGCGCTCTGCGGGACCGACGTGACAATCCGTGCTTTGCCGGAATTCAGCGGAGCCGACAAAGAACCGGTTCGCGCCACTGTGGGGGACGATGGGCGCAGCATCGCCTTGCCGGCAATCCTGCGACGCTACCCGACACGGGAGGAGAATATCCGGCTCTATCATGTGATGACGGCGCACGAGGCGGGGCATCTGGAATTTGGGACCTATCATCTGAATGCCCAAACGCTGGCCGACCTGGTTGAGGAAGTCCGTCGACGAACCGGGAGAGACCCGCGAGGCGAGCAGGACGTGTCGGGAAAGCCCGTCGCGCCCGTCGTGCAGACCCTTGGGCAGTTCTTCAATCTTTATCCGCAGCCGGGGCTCATCCGGGACTTGTGGACGATTTTGGAAGATGCCCGGGTTGACTATTTGCTGCGGCGGGAATATCCGGGACTCAGCCGTGACCTCGCACGCCTGGCCCGTGACGCGGCGACGACTCGCTCGCTCGGGCACGGATTGTCGGTCCGCGAGTTGGTCGTCGATGCGCTGCTCTTACTCACCACCGCTGAACCCGGTACCGTGCGGATTCCCGATCCGGTGGCGGAAATTGTCGAGCGGGCCTGGCGGCTCTGCCAACGCGTGCTCAGGCCGGAAGCGACGGCGGAGGACGCCATCCGGGTCGCGCATCAAGTGTACGGGCTGTTGGAGGAGATAGTGGGCGCGTCTTCTCAACGCGAGGCCAGTGGAGGATCCGTCCAAGAGCCGAATCAGGGCGCGGGACCGCGATCGTCTGAAGAGCTCACGGGCGACTATCGGCCTGTGACCAACTGGGCCTATCGGGGCGCCATGAATCCGGATCGAGTACGGGATCGAAGCCGGACGGGCGAAGAATCGGTTGGATCCCCGGGCGGCTCCGAAGGCGACCTGGAAACGGCAGGAGGCGGAATCGGCGGGTCAGCCAGCCCGGCGGAGGCGGTCAAACGGGATCACTCCGCGGAAGCGCCGCACCGAGAAGCTACTGGAGAAGGATTGACGGCTGGCGAGGTCTGGCCAACCGTGCTGGAGGAGTGGCTGCTGGCCGAGAACGAGCAGAGGGAGCTTGCGGGCGGTCATGCGGCCGGCGCGCGCGTGTTTCGGTATCATGAATGGGACGCCGCGATTCAAGACTATCGGACGAATTGGTGTCAGGTCGTGGAGCGGGCGGCCGCCGAAGGTCCCTCCGATTTCATCGAAGAGACGCTGGCTGCCCATCGCGCGGGCATCAGACTGCTGCGGCGTTATTTTGAAAGCCTGCGACCGCCGGGATTGCGGCGCGTGCCCGGCCGGTCGGACGGTGACGAGGTCGATCTGGACGCGGTGGTGCGGAGCAGGGCCGACGCCGCCGCGGGCGTGGAACCGTCGGATCGCCTCTATGTGCGACGCGAAAAGCGAGAACGGCGGGTCGCCGCCGCGTTTCTGATCGACATGAGCGGGTCGACCAGCCGACAACTCTCGGACGGGCGTCGCATTATCGATGTGGAGAAGGAAAGCCTCGTGCTCCTGTGCGAAGCGCTGGAGGCGGTGGGCGACCACTATGCCGTGTACGGCTATTCCGGTCGCGGACGGTTTCAAGTCGAGTTCTTCGTCCTTAAGGAATTCGGCGAGCCGATCGGCGGACGGGCGGCGTATCGTCTCGGCGGGATCGCGCCGCTCCATCAGAATCGAGACGGCGCGGCCATTCGGCATGCCACGCGGAAGCTGCTGGCGCAAGCCGCCAAGACCCGCCTGCTGGTTCTCCTCAACGACGGCCGACCACTGGATGACGGCTACCGGGACGACTACTCGCTGGAAGATACCAAGGCGGCGCTCCGGGAAGCGCGCTTTCGCGGGGTCGAACCGTTTTGCATTACGGTCGATCGGGAAGCCGATGACTACGTGCGCCGTCTGTACGGCGACGTGCGGTTTCTGGTCATCGACCGCGTGGAAACGCTGCCCGAACGGCTGCCGATGGTCTATCGGCGCTTGACATTGAGCTAGCAGCGAAGAACTCGGGATATTGCGATTCCCGCTATTCACCACCAACACGTTGCCAAGCGCGATGACAAATCAAAGCGTGCCGCCCTGGCTCTACAAACTGTTTACCGGTCACCAGTATCCCTATGTGCGGCGGCAGGCTAAGTTTGCGAACCGGGGCATCAAGCCCGGCGAGGAACGGCCGGAACCGACCCCTGAAGAAATCGACGCGAAGTTCTGGGAAATTTATCCGCGGTGTTCGGTCAAAATTCTGCAGGAGGTGAAAACCGGCATGATCGTCAGCTTCGTGGAATTGGACGAGTATGCGCCCGGCACGTATCAGGAACTGATCGATCATCCGGAGGATTTTCTGGCCAAGAGATACGGCAAGAAAAAGATCAAGGTGAACTTCTACGACGGCGAAAATTTCGTTTGCACGATCAATTTCAAAGTCGGGGGCTGGACGGGGCACGAGCACTGAGGATCTCTGAATGATGAGTTCTGGGTGCTTGGAGCGATCCAACAACTCGGAACCCAGCGCTCTTCACTCAGAACTCGACCGGAGGGGACATGGGCAGGCCGAAGGTTACTGTGGTCGGGGCGGGGAACGTCGGAGGGACGGTCGCTCAACGGCTGGCGGAGAAGAATTGTTACGACATCGTGCTGGTAGACATCGTCGAAGGCGTTCCTCAGGGCAAGGCGCTGGACCTCACCCAGGCAGGCCCGGTGTGCGGCTACAGTTCCCGCATCGTCGGCACCAACGGCTATGAAGAAACGGTCGGCTCCTCCCTCGCTGTGATCACCTCGGGTATTCCGCGCAGACCCGGGATGAGCCGGGATGAACTGCTGGCGACCAACGCCAAAATTGTGCAATCGGTCGTGCGCGAGGTTGCGTCTCGGTCTCCCGACGCGATTCTGGTCATGGTCACCAATCCGCTGGATGTGATGGTGCATGTGGCTCGGCGGGTCAGCGGATTTCCCAAAGGCCGCGTCCTGGGCATGGCCGGCGTGCTGGACGCGGCGCGGTTGCGGGCGTTCATCGCCCAAGAACTGGGCGTCGCCGGAACGGACGTGCAGGCGATGGTCCTCGGCGGGCACGGCGATACGATGGTGCCGTTGCTGCGGTATACGACGGTGGCCGGACGGCCGGTCACCGAGCAGTTGCCCAAAGAGCGGTGGGACGCGTTGATTCAACGCACGCGCGATGGCGGCGCCGAGATCGTCAATTTGCTGAAGGCTGGCAGCGCCTATTATGCGCCGTCGGCGTCCGTCGTCGAAATGGTCGAAGCGATTCTGAAGGACCAAAAGCGCATCCTGCCCTGCGCCGTGCTGTGTGAAGGCGAATACGGCCTGCACAATGTGGTGGTCGGGGTGCCGGTCAAGCTCGGCCGAAACGGAGCCGAAGCCATCGTTGAATACGAACTGACCGCCGAGGAACGCGCGGCGCTGCACGCCTCCGCGGCTGCTGTGCGGGACCTCTGCACGGTCGTCGATCGTCTGATGGCGTGAACGCATCATCAACCGTCACGCGCCAATCGCCGGTTGTGACGTCTTGTCGATCTTCCCGATGACGCTCGATGAACGAGCAGTGGCAATGACGGGTCCGGATGCTTGACATTGCGGCGCGGCTTGCAGTAGACACTCCGGCTTAGCGGTTAACCGAAAGGTGGTGACATGATGACATTCCTCGAAAATCCTTACCAAACGATGGCCGCAGGATTCGCGCTGACGATCGTGTTGGTCGGCATATGGCTGGCGATGGTTGGCATGCCGGAGGGCGGAGCCTGGTTTGAGCAGATCTTCCGCTGGATCCATTTTCTGGCCGGCATCATGTGGATCGGGCTTCTGTATTTCTTCAACTTCATCAATGCCGGCTTCCTGAAATCGCTGGACGCCGGCCAAAAAGGGGTCGTGATTCCGCGCTTGATGCCGGTCGCGCTGAATTGGTTCCGTCACGGCGCGACCGTGACCGTGTTGGCGGGGTTGGTGTTGATCTTTTACCTGCATCCCTCGCTTGAGGGCACCGGCGACAAGGCGATATGGATCGGCGGTCTCCTGGGATTGATCATGATGACGAATGTCCATGCGATAATCTGGCCCTGTCAGAAGAAGATCATCCAGTGGACGAAGGAGTCCGCGGAGACCGGCAAGCCGACCCCTCCGGAAATGGCGGCTGTAGCCAAGAAGGCGCTCTATGCCTCGCGCATCAATATGATGCTGTCGATTCCGATGCTGTTCTTCATGGCGGCTGCCAGTCATCTCAAATAAGTCCCGCGCGACCCTCCCCGCTGTGCGGCCGGGAGCGGGGAGGGTCGAATCACGGCTGTCAGTTCCTCCCGCCGTCGGGCCTCGCGCGGAATCCCCTGACAAGCTCAGACGTCGTAGCGGATCCCACGACAGCCGTCCGGAGAACCGGTGCCGCGTGGACGACCGGTATGCCCATCGGGATCTAGGCCCCTTGGCCCTAACTCCTTGAGAATCTGGCCCATTCGCCGGAACTTGGCTTGACGAGCGAGGTAAGCGGGCCGTATAGTTAGTCCCTCCACTGGCTTTTTCCGGAGAAACCTGGTGACGGTTGTGGAACCGCGTGTGCTGCAACAACTCGACGGGCCACCGTGGAAGATCGACCCCTATTTGAAAGTCGGCGGGTATGAGGCCTGGCGCAAGTGTGTGACCGAGCTGCAACCGGAGGACATTGTCAGTGAAATTAAACGGTCCGGACTGCGCGGGCGGGGCGGCGCCGGTTTCCCGACCGGGACCAAGTGGGACAAAGTTCTTCACCACCGCGTCAAGGAGCGCTATTTCGTCTGTAACGCTGGGGAACATGAGCCCGGAACGTTCAAGGACCGGTATCTCCTCCAACACGCTCCCCATCAATTGCTCGAGGGATGTTTGATCGCGTCATACGCGGTCAACGCCAAGGCTTCGTTCATTTATATCAATCACGAGTATCGCGAGGAGCATGAAAACCTGAAAAAGGCCCTCGCTCAGGCCAAGGAGCGGGGCTTTGTGGGCAAGAACATCTTCGGCAAAGGCGTCGATATCGAGATCGAACTGTTTGCCGGTCATGGGAGCTATGTTGCGGGGGAAGAGACGGCCATGTTGGAGTCGATGCAAGGACGACCGGCGATGCCCCGGCAAAAGCCGCCGTTTTATCCCACCGACTTCGGCCTTTACGGCAAGCCGACACTGGTGAACAACGTGGAGACGCTCTGCAATGTTCCGCGCATTCTCCGAAACGGTGCCGACTGGTTTACTCAGGTGGGTACGGAAAAATGTCCGGGCACGATGCTGTTCTCGCTCAGCGGAGCCGTGAACCGGCCGGGTGTGTATGAGATGCCGATGGGGACGACGATCCGCCGACTGATCGAGGAGTGCGGAGGCGGGGTCTCAGGCGGGAGGAAGGTGAAAGCTGTGTTTCCAGGCGGCCCGGCGTTCTCGATGGTCACGCAAGACCAACTGGATCTGCCGATGGACTTCGATTCTCTCAAGAAAGCCGGAACGGGACTCGGCTCGGCCGGCGTTATCGTCGTGGACGACGCGACCTGCATGGTGGCCCAGACACTGAAATTTTCCAATTTTTTTAAGACCGAGAGTTGCGGACAGTGCCCCCCTTGCCGCATGGGGACGATTAATCTCGCGACGCTGGTCGACAAAGTGGAGCGTGGCGAAGGGACCCAGAAAGATCTCGACAGTCTGTTGCAGCTCTGCGGATTCGTGAAAGGGACCGGGTATTGTACCTTGGTGACCGGGGCAGCGGTGTTGGTGCAGAGCAGCTTGCGGTTGTTCCGGCATGAATACGAGGAGCATATCCGGCTGCGACGGTGTCCTTATCGTCCTATGGCGGCCGGGATCGACTCTTGTGCGTGAGGAAAGCCGGCGATGCCGCGCGTGACGTTCCTGCATCCTCAAGGAAAGAGCGGCGATGTGGAACCCAATGTGACGCTGCTGGAGGCGGCTCAGAGGCTCGGGTTCCCTCTGAATCATGACTGCGGAGGGAACGCCTCCTGCACGACCTGCCGGGTCGAGGTGCAGGCGGGCGGTGAAAACCTCTCGGAGATCGATTTTGACGAGCAAGACCTTTTGGATCGGGAAGCGTTGTCGGAACCGTGGCATCGCCTCGGGTGCCAGGCCCGGGTCTTGGGCGATGTGATCGTGCGGGTGCCGAAATCGAAATGGGAGTCGCCGTCGTCTCCGGAACGGGACGCTCGGGCCAGCGACCATGAGTGCAGCCTTCCATAAGGGAAGTGGTGTGATAGACTACGGACAGGTCAAGAAGGGAGGAAAACAATGATCACCATTACGCCGGTGGCCGAGCAGAAGATCAAGGAACTAATGGCCGAAGAGAAGGATACGGTCGGTCTGCGGATTTACGTCCGCGGCGGTGGGTGTCACGGGTATCAGTACGGGATGGCTTTTGAATCCAAACTGTCCGATGACGATACGGTCATCGAGAAGGGGGGCGTGAAGGTCATTCTGGATTCGCAGAGCGCGCCGCTGCTGAGCGGGGCGGAAGTGGATTATGTTGACAGCCTGCAGGGGTCTGGCTTCGCCATCAAAAATCCACAGGCTAAGACAACCTGCGGGTGCGGCAGCTCGTTCAGCGCCTAAACAGGGTCATCAGCTTTCAGCCTTCGGACGAAAGCTCCGCAGCGCGGATGAAGTCGAGCGAGGGGCCGGAGTTGCCTTTCCGCAGGAAGCGCAATTCCGGCCCGATTCGTTTTGTCCTCCGAACGATCGTCCGGGGCTGTCTTCGAGCAGCTTGAAATCATGGATCGGGTCAGCGTCACACGGCGGTATCGGTTCTGCGCACAGCATCGGCTGCACACCGAGCAGCTCTCCGAGGAGGAGAACTGGGCCGTGTTCGGGAAGTGCAATAACCCCAACGGCCACGGGCATAACTACGTGGTGCTGGTCACGGTGACGGGCGAGATCGATCCTCGGAGCGGCAGCGTGATCGATCTGCGGGAGTTGGACCGCCTAGTGGACGACGCGATCGTGAAGCGTTTCGACCACCGGGATTTGAATCAGGACCCCGGTTTCGCCGGCCGAACCACGACCGGCGAAAATCTGGCCATGCTAATTTGGGATCTCCTCGTCGCGCGTATCCCGCGAGGCCGGCTTGAGAAAGTTGGGGTGATCGAAACCCGCGACAACTATTTCGAATATGCCGGATCGAGCCCGTGCCGAGTGACGATAGATGGAGCGTCTCATGGGTGATCGTCTGTCGACAGCGAAACGAGCGGGGCGCCACCGGGTCGTTCGCGCCGACGGCCGTCCAGCCGAGGTCGAGGACCTCCAGGTCCTGATCGCCGATCTCTTGGCCATGCTCGGCGAGCAACCGAGGAGGAACGGGCTCCTCAAAACGCCCGAACGTGTGGCGAAGGCCCTGCGGTTCATGACCCAGGGCTATCAGCAGGACATCGAGCGATTGCTCAACGGCGCCCTGTTCCCGATCGACTACGACGAGATGGTGATTGTGAAGGATATCGACTTCTTCAGTCTCTGCGAGCACCATCTGCTGCCGTTCTTCGGCAAGTGCCACGTTGGGTATATCCCCAACAAGAAAGTGGTCGGGCTGAGCAAAATCCCGCGCGTGGTGGACGCCTTCAGCCGGCGGCTCCAGGTGCAGGAACGGTTAACGGTCCAGATTGCGGAGACCCTGCAGTCGAAACTAAACGCCCACGGCGTCGGGGTCGTGATCGAGGCCCGCCACCTCTGTATGATGATGCGCGGCGTCGAGAAGCAGAACACCATCGCGGTAACCAGTTCCATGCTAGGGGTGTTCAGAAGCCAGCAACAGACGCGGGACGAATTCCTCAAGCTGATTCGGCGGGGTAGCGTCGGAGATCCGGATTAAGCGGCGTTGCGTGATCGATGCCGAATCGGCGCACCGCGAATTCAAACTTTCTCTCCCTCGATGCTTTCCATAAACGCGCTCACCGCTTGATTGAAGAGTTCCGGTTGCTCCATGTTACTGAGGTGGCCGGCGCCGGGAATGATCTCCAGCCGAGCACCGGGGATGCCATCGGCGAGGCATCGGTTCTCTTCCGGCGTGGTCAGCCTGTCTTGATCGCCGACCAGAACCAGGGTCGGGAGGGTGATCGTCTTCAGAAGCGGCGTCGAATCGGGTCGTTCCGCGATGGCCATGAGATCGCCGACAATTCCGCTGATCGGTGTACTCAAGATAATGGCCCGCACCCGCTCGACCAAGGCGGGGTTCTTCTGCATAGTGGACGGGGAAAGGAGTTTGGGAACCATCTCGTCGGCGACCGCCTTTGGTCCTTCCTGGTGGACCTTCTGTGCCAAATTGAACCGCCAGGTCGCTTGGGCCGGCTGGTCGGCTTCGGCCCGGGTATCCGCGAAGATCAACCCGCGAATGCGGTCGCTATGGCGGCGATACATGGCAAACAGGACATACCCTCCCATCGACAACCCGGCCATGACCGCCCGTTGGATCGAGAGGTGGTCCAAGAGCGCATTCACATCGTCCGCATACTGGTCCAACGTATAACGCCACAGCGGGGCGTCCGATTCGCCGTGTCCACGCAAGTCCACGGTGATGACCCGAAACCGCTGCGACAGGGTGCTCTCTTGAGCCGCCCACATGGTCCGGTTCAAGGGGAAGGCATGAAGGAATACAATGGGTGTCCCCGCGCCTCGGTCATCATAGGCGAGACGAACACCGTTGACTTCAACAATCATTGGCCCGCTCCTACGTCGGTCACGAATGGTTGCGTTTATGCAGTGTTCCCCTATCAAGAGAAGGCCAATTCGTCAAGGGGCTCCAACCGTCCAAAGGTTGTGAGACTGTGCGCGCCATTTACGGGTGTGCGTCCGGCGGTATACAATCCCGTCGCGCATCGCGTGAGCCTATGGCCGATCCACGACAGTACGAAGGCAATCTCTTTTCGAGTCCGGGCGAGCGGAAGGCCAAGCAGGTCCCTCTCGCTGAGCGTATGCGCCCGCAAAGCTTTTCGGACTTCGTCGGTCAGGAGGAGATCGTGGCGCCTGATCGGCCGCTGCGGCGTGCGATCGAAACGGATCATCTCTCGTCGGTCATTTTCTGGGGGCCGCCTGGGTCCGGAAAAACCACGCTTGCGCATCTCGTCGCGCGGCACACGAAGGCGGAATTCGTGCCATTTTCCGCCGTCACTGGGGGGATTCCGGAATTGCGCGACATCATCCGCGGCGCCGAGCAACGGCGCGCGCTTCACGGCCGGCGCACGATTCTGTTCGTCGATGAAATTCATCGCTTCAACAAGGCCCAGCAGGATGCCTTTCTTCCGCACGTGGAGCGGGGGACAATCGTTCTGGTCGGCGCAACCACGGAGAACCCGTCGTTCGAAGTGATCGCCCCTCTGCTTTCGCGCTCCCTGGTTGTCGTCCTCAAACCGCTGTCGGATGACGCGATGAGCCGGATCCTGGAACGGGCCCTGGCGGACAAGGAACAGGGTCTCGGAACGCTCCGGATCGACATGACGCCGGAAGCCAAGCGCCGATTGATCGGGTTCGGAAACGGCGACGCTCGGGCCTTGCTCACGGCGCTGGAATTCGTGGCGACCCAAACGCCGGCCGGCCGGGACGGACGTCGACTGCTCGATGAGCGGGTATTGGAGGCGGCGGTGCTGAAGAAATCGCTCCGTTACGATAAGTCCGCGGAAGAACACTACAATCTGATCTCGGCCTTCATCAAAAGCTTGCGGGATTCGGACCCTGATGGAGCCCTCTACTGGTTGGCGCGAATGCTGGAAGGAGGTGAAGATCCCAAGTTTATTGCCCGGCGCCTGGTCATTTTCGCCTCGGAGGACATCGGCAACGCCAACCCGCTTGCCCTGGTGGTCGCCACCGCAGTCTTCCAGGCCGTCGAGTTCGTCGGATTGCCGGAAGCCCAGATCAACCTGGCCCAGGGGACCGCTTACCTGGCTTCCTGCCCGAAGGACAATGCCTCGTATGTCGGCCTGCTCGAAGCGCTTCGAGACGCACGCGAGTTCGGCAACTTAGGCGTTCCCCTCCACTTGCGGAACGCGGTGACCTCGCTGATGCGGGATCTCGGGTATGGGCAGGGATATCGGTACGCGCATGAGGACCCCATGGCGAAAGACGAGCAGACCCATCTGCCAGAGCGGCTCAGCGGCAGGCGCTACTATCGGCCCAAAACGCTGTGACCGCGGCCCGAAATTGATTGTGGACAAACGATCCTGTTCGGTTATACTTAAGGGCAACGCCGGGGATGCGGGCATGGGATCGGTCGCAACGCCCAATGAGCGTCGGAAATACGTACGGGCCACGCTGGTGGGGTCCGCCCACATCATGCCCAAGAGCGGAAGCAAAGGGGTCACTGCTGTCCTGGACAATGTCAACAAGATCGGCGCCGGCCTGCATGCCAAGGAAAAATTGCCGGTCAATGAGAAAGTGACCGTCTCCTTGGCGTTTCTGGACCCTGAGGGAGTGGAGCAGCAGGAGAAGCTCTCCGGAAGCGTGGCGTGGGTCAAGCCGTGGGAAAGAGGCTTTTTGATCGGTGTCGTGTGGGATGAACTGGTGACGAAAGAGAAGAACCGCTGGCTGTACTACTACCTGGAAGAAACCCTCAAGGAAGCGCCGTAGCCTTATGCCTCCAGCGACTGTTTGACGCTGTTGAGTTCCTCCGCCAAGTGTTCCCACCGAGCCGTCAGTCGCTCCAGATTCTTCTTCCAGGTTTCCTGTTCTAGGTGAAGAGCGTGCCATCTAGCGAAATCCTGATAGAGGGCTGGATCGGCGAGTTCCTGATCGCGTGCCCGGATCTTCCGCTCGATCTCGGCGATCTCAGCCTCCGCGCGCGCAACCTGCTTTTCCAGTCTCGCCTGAATCTTGGACAGCTCACGCCGGTCCCTGGCGTTGGATTTCGACGCCGGGGATGCCGTGAGAGTGGCCGCTCCACGCGGTCCTGTATCCTGCGCTTCGAGTTCCTCGCGCGTTTCCTTGATCGACTCCAGTTCCTGCGCTTTTTTCCAGAGGTAGTACTCGTAGTCGCCGAAATAGTTCTTCGCTTGACCGTCTTCGATCTCCACCACGCGCGTCGCAATGCGTGTCAGGAATGTCGGGTCATGGGAGATGAAGATGATGGTGCCGGGGAACTCCGCGAGCGCGTCGGTCAGCACGTCCACCGAGGCCGGATCTAAGTGGTTTGTCGGTTCGTCCAACAACAATGTGTTGGCCGGCTCGACGAGCATCCGCGCGAGGGCAACACGGTTGCGCTCGCCGCCGCTCAGCGCCTTGACGGGCTTCTTCTGGTCAGGACCAGAGAACAAGAACGCACCCGCAATCCCGCGCAAGAAATTCATCTCGGCTTGCTTCGAGACCTCGGCCAATGAGTCGAGAACGGTATGCTCCGGGTTGAGCGCCTCGGCCTGATGCTGTGCGAAATAATGCAACGTCACACCGTGTCCGACGGTTCTGGCGCCCTTGTCGAACGGCAGGACCCCGGCCAATATTTTGAGCAGAGTGCTTTTGCCCGCTCCATTCTCGCCGACCAGCGCCACTCGCTCTCCGCGCTCGACGGAGAAGTCGAGCGACTCATAGACCACCTTGGCTCCGTAACTCTTTGCGACCCCTTTCAGTTCGAGGACCTGCCGACCGCTCGCCGGGGGGACGGGGAAGGTGAAGCGCACACGCTTGGGGTCGCGCGTCCGCTCGATCAGTTTGATCTTTTCCAGTTGCTTGATGCGGGACTGCACCTGGCTGGCTTTGTTGGCCTGGTAGCGGAAGCGGTCGATGAATTTCCGGACGCGGGCGATCTCCTTCTCTTGCCGTTTAGCTGAAGACTCCCGTTGGGCGTCGTGTGCCGCCCGCTGTTCGCGGAACGCGGTATAGTTGCCGCGGTACTCCTGGATCGTGTGGTGGCGGATCTCCCAGATATGCGTCGCGATCCGGTCTAGGAATCCGGTGTCGTGGCTGATGACCAGAATGGTCATCCTTGTGCGCAACAGAAAGCTTTCGAACCATGCTTGCGTCGGTTTGTCGAGATGGTTGGTCGGCTCGTCGAGCAGCAGGACGTCGGGATTCGACAACAAGAGATGCGCTAGCGCGACGCGCATGCGATACCCGCCCGAGAGGGCTTCGACCGGCCGGTTGAAGTCCGCCTCCCCGAAACCGAGTCCGGACAAGATGCGCTTGGCCTCGTACTCGGGATAGTGGTCGTGGTGAGCGGCGTCCAAGACCGTTTTGCCCGCGATCGTTTCGAGGTCCTGCGGCAGGTATCCAATCCGTAATCGCGGTCGCCTGCGAATGACGCCCTTGTCCGGAGAATCCTCTCCAAGGATCATCCGGAAGAGCGTGGTTTTCCCGACTCCATTCGGGCCGACTAAACCGACCCGCGTGCCAGGCCGCAGGTGCGCTGACGCGTCCTTCAGCAGGATCTTTGCGGCATATTGCTTGCTGACACACTCGATCTGGAGCATGAATCAAACAGGGCGGGTCTTTCCTGCACAGCAACGACGATAGAGTCTGGTGAGTTCTGGCTCAACCGGACGTTGGTTGGCGCGCAAAACAATCGCAATGAAGGGTCTGATCCGTCGACACCAGGAGCAACCGAAGAGCGGCCAACGGGAGAAGCCAGCGCGGTTTGGTGGAGCTGGCCGGGATTGAACCGGCGACCTCGTGAATGCCATTCACGCGCGCTCCCAACTGCGCCACAGCCCCACCCCTTCTCAGTGCCGAGTTTGTGAGTGATAAGTTCCGAGTGACGTGAAAGACGGGCGCATGCTAACACGCGGTTTCGGGGCAGTCAAGGAAAGGGAGAGCGAGGAACGAGGCTGTCAGACATGCGCCGCGAGAGAGCCGGACGCATCGTCACGCTTCAACTTCATGCCGGTTGTGCGAAAGCAGCCGTGTGCACGCAGCTTGACAAACGAGGAGGAGCGTCCATAGGATGAGCCGCTTTTGGCTCTGATCTTGTGGGTCAGGGCTCTTTTTTCGAGAAACAGAACGCAAGCCGGTGGGAGGATGGGTAATCTGGTTGTCGTCGGAACCCAATGGGGAGATGAGGGCAAGGGCAAGATTGTGGACATCCTGGCTCGCGACGCCGACGTTGTGGTGCGGTACCAGGGGGGATCCAATGCCGGCCATACCGTCGTCAACCAGCGGGCCACGTTTGTCTTTCATTTGATTCCTTCCGGTATCCTCTACCGAGGAACGCTGTGCATCATCGGCAACGGGGTGGTGGTTGATCCGGAGGCGCTGATCGCGGAGATGGATCGACTTCAGGCCAAGGGCGTCAAAATCGGCAAGAATTTTGTGATCAGCCAGCGGGCCCATTTGATCCTGCCCTATCATAAGGCCATTGAAAAGGCCTCGGAACAATCGAGAGGCTCACGGCGCATCGGGACCACGGGAAGGGGAATCGGGCCCTCGTACGCGGATAAAATGGCCCGCATCGGCATCCGGGTGGGAGACCTGTTGAATCCTTCGCTGTTCCGGCGCAAGCTGGAGGAAAACCTGGTCGAAATCAACTGGTTTCTCGAACGACTCTACAAGGTTGACGGTTTTCAACTCGAGAAGGTGTTCCAACAATACATGGGCTATGCAGAACGGCTGAAAGGCTACATCGCCGATACAGTCACGCTTCTGAACAAGGCGATCGACGAGAAACGCACCGTGTTGTTTGAAGGCGCTCAGGGAACGCATCTCGATGTCGACTTCGGCACCTATCCCTACGTCACTTCGTCCAGCGCTGTGGCGGGCGGCGCCTGCACCGGCACGGGTGTCGGACCGACGAAGATCGATGCCGTTCTCGGGGTCACCAAAGCCTATACGACGCGTGTCGGGAGCGGACCGTTCCCGACCGAGCTGACGGATGCTGTCGGGTCTGGGTTGCAAGAGCGGGGCAAGGAGTTTGGCGCGACAACCGGGCGGCCGCGCCGGTGCGGATGGTTTGATGGTGTCTTGGTCCGATACGCGACCAAAGTCAACGGCCTTGCCTCTTTGGCGGTGACCAAGCTCGACGTGCTGGATGGGTGTAAGGAGTTGAGGGTATGTACGGGTTATAGGCATGAGGGCAGGTTGTATCGTGAGATGCCGGCTGATCTGCAGGTCTTGACGGAGTGCCAACCAGTTTATGAAACTCTTCGTGGTTGGAGCAGTCCCACTACTGGTATGACGAGTTATAAGAAGTTGCCGGCAGAGGCCAAGCGCTATTTGAATCGGGTGGAGGAGCTGGCAGGCTGTCCGATTGACATCATCTCCACCGGCTCTAAGCGAGACCAGACGATCATTCTCCGCAATCCGTTAACCGTCCGAAGCCGGAAACGGCAGTGCTAGTCCCGTTGATCCGTTACTGGTCAGATGCAGCCGCACCGCCCTTCGATGGCGTGAGTGCCCGGTGGCGGATAACGGCGAACGTTTCCAACAGGTGAGCCGCTAGCTCAGTCGGTAGAGCATCGCCCTTTTAAGGCGAGGGCCCTGGGTTCGAGTCCCAGGCGGCTCACCAGTTTCAACGACTTCTGCTCGCCACAGGGATCGTTTCAACTTCCAGCCGCCTTCTGGCCAACTGTTGCAAGCCGCTCATCTGCTTGACCTCGGCGACGCACATGGTAAGAGTAAGAGAGAAAGAGAGGGGTGAGCGGGAGTCTGGCTGGCCCGCGGAAGAAGCGAACGGGAAAACTTGGAGGGTTGGGAGAACCGGCCATCGCGGCAGAGCGGTAAAACCGGCTTATGCACCCCACTTCGTCAGAGTCTGGCGCACTCCTGGTGGTTGACGACGAACCCGAGATCCGGACGCTCGTCTTTAACACGCTTTCGCCGCTGGGCTATGCGGTGCTGCTCGCCAAGAAAGACGAATGGAGAGATGGCCTATTTTTCCAGCAACATCGCGGTCGGGTTCATCTGCTGATGACGGACATGCTCATGCCGGCCATGAACGGTCTGGAACTCGCCACTAAGGTTCATGCCCTGAGTCCGAAGACACGTATCCTCTATTTGTCCGAAAACGATATCGTGAAAGGCGCCTTTGCTGAGGAATCTCAGGTGCCTTCCTCCCGAAGCCATTCACCGGCGCAGAGCTAGTGCGCAAAGTCCGTGAGGTTTTACGGACTTCCGATCGTTAGCGGAGCCGAGAAGGGCTCTGATGCGACGGTCCGGCGCACTCGCCCGATGGGCCAACCCCGGGTCCCCCGGATTCCTCGCAACATAGGGCCAGTCGCTGAGCATCGGCGAAGCGGCATCGATCTGGAATTCAGGCAAAACGGAAAGGATTAAGTTCGGAGGGAATTCTTCAGGGCTTGGACGGCCGCCCGAAGCCGGCTGTTCTCATGAGAGGTTATCTCCGTGAATTGCACGCCGAATTCCTCTCCACGGCACCAGCGGACCGTCCCTCGGTCGACACGAATAGGAGGGTCCTGTCCCGGCAGATGAAGGCGCAATCCGAGTTGCATGCCCGTAAACACGGACAGACGGCTGTTCACTCGACATCCGCTTGATGAGAGATCCAGAACCATCCCGGCATGTTCATGCGCCTTGATGCTGGTCAAGACTGCGTGAAACGAGACCGGAAATCGCTGTTCTTTTCGCAGAATCATGTCCGTCTCATGGCCGGGATGAAACCAGCTGGTACTATTCTGGCCGTTGTCGAATGGGCGATCAAGCTCTTTCCCAGAATCTGAACCGGGCGGGACGGGAGCAGGCGGGACGCACGGTTAAGAGCGACTTTTGTCGCCGGTATGATCCGAGACCAAGCGGGACAAACAGGCCTGTTCCTTTTCTGAGAGGCGTAAAAATTCCACGCCGAATCGCCGTCCCTTGGCCCACCGGACAGCGGCGCGGACGTTCCGCAACAGGCGTTCGTCAGGGAGATAAACGTTGAGACGAACATAGTCGCCGACCCGTAAGGCTTTCTCGCTCTCGATCGCACAGCCGGGCGTGGAAATATTGACGACCGTTCCTTCACCCAGGCCATATCCGCTCGAAAAAATAGCGGGGATTCGGATCGGGATTCTCAGGGTCTGGCGCCCTTCCCGGGACCGCTCTCCAGTCGAGTAGGTATCTTTCGACATAGGTCCTGCTCGCGACCGTGCTTGGACCCCTAAGCTAGGGCGGGTTTTCCGGTAAGTCAAGCTCGACATGCGGGAGACCGAACAAATTGGAGAATCAACCCGGCCGGCGGTCGTGTCTAGGACGCGACATGACCGACCGTGCTGTCCCGTTGAGCCATGCGGCAGACAGGGGTATGGGAAAAACCGTCGAAACAGCAACAAGAGGAGGCCGCCGGTAACCACGCTCGCCACGATGATGTCGCACTCAGCGAACAACAGACCTCGCAGCATCTGACGCTGGAACTCCTCGTCTTCCAATTCGGCGCCCAGACACTTGTGAGCGGTTCTGGATTCAAGCTCGCGCAAGGCGTTCTCGATCGCGAGGAGAAGGGCCACCGCATCTCCTCGCTGCAAGGAAGAGATGGCCTCGGATGGAAGACTAGCGTCAACCTGAGCAGCCAACCATCGCCTGTGCCGCAGATGATCGAGCAGCCAGAGGCCGGGCGTTCGCATTCGATGCTGCAGCGACGGCGAGAAGGATGTCCAGTAAGTGCTCAATGATCGGTCTGAGCTGTTCTTCCGCATTTGAGGAGCGGGTCCCAGAAGACCCGCTGACCGGTCGCCGCATAGCCCCTGAAACTGCTTTCCGCCAACGCCGTGAGGTGTTGAAGTTTGGATAGGTCTTCCCGGACAAGGGCCTTCGGTGCGGTTCATCCAATGCGTTTCGCCGGCGCTAAATCAATTCGGCCAGGCCGGCGATGTCGAGACAAGTCACAGGAACGCTCCGAGCAGGAGGATCAGATCCCGCTTCGGCACGGTCGTGTATCCCCTCTCCCAATTTTTGCAATCCCGCTCATCCCGCCATTCTGGTTCCGGACTTCCAGCTTCGCTTGGACCCTGCCGCCTTCACGGCGGAGGCAAGGAGTTCGAGCAGCGCCCCTGCTTCATAAGGCTTTTGAACCCAGGCGACGGCGCCCCGTTCAACCGCCTGAGGACCAAGGGCCGACAAGTTGCCGGAGACTATGATGACCGGGGTCTCCGGCCACGCCACCCGGCTTAACGCGAGCAATTCCAACCCGTTCAGTTTCGGGAGGCGGTCGTCGGTAATCACGGCGTCGAACCGCCGTTTCTTCATTTCGCTCAGGGCTTCGAGCCCGTCTCCGGCGGTGTGGACATTGTAGCTTTTGCTTTCCAGCAGGCCCGATAACAGGTGTCGTGAACGTTCATCGCCGTCCACAATCAAGATTCTTTTGCCGTAACCATCCATGACATCCTCCTTTTTTCGCTGTTCTTACGCTTACTCCGCCTTAGGGGTTTAAGGGACTGGACAAGATTCGGCCGCCGGTCAGGTTTTTGTCTATTGGTCCAAGCCTAGCGAAGGGGTATTTCTAAGCCAACGACAAGGATGGGACGGCTTATCATCCGAGTCACCTTCCCGGGGCGAGGGGAGGGAGAGTGACCCATGAAAGGGTTGGGGCGGTGGTTGCTGGCGCTGATCTTCGTGATGGGCCCAAGAATATCCCTAGGCATGCCCATGGCGGCTGCGCAACCGGCGGCTTCCCCTCAGGTCATCAAGGGAGAACTCTTGTCCATCAAAGGAGAAGTGTATCTGGTGCGGGATGTGTTTGGGCGGCTGGTGCGATTGCGGGTCAACAAGGATACCAAGCGGGAGCGGCTGGTCGTTCCGGGCGAGAAAGTGGAAGTAGAAATGATGCCGGACGGGCGCGCCCTCTCGATCAAGCCGGCGCAGTAACGCGCAGGCCGTCGTGAACTGACTTGAAAAGGAGCGGGAGAATGAGAATCGCGCAGGTGGCGCCGTTATGGGAAAGCGTCCCTCCGAAGCTGTACGGGGGGACTGAACGCATTGTGTCGTATCTCACGGAGGAATTGGTCAGGTTGGGGCACGAGGTCACCCTGTTCGCCAGTGGAGATTCCCACACGGCGGCCAAACTGGAGCCAATCTGCCATCAGGCCCTGCGCCTGAACACCGGTGTCTTTAACCGTGACGCGCCGCTGATTCTCCAGTTGGAGAGGGTCTTCGGCTCTCCAGGCGATTTCGATCTGATTCATTCGCATCTTGATTTTCTAGGGTTTCCGTTGGCCCGGCGCTGTCCGGTGCCGGTGGTCACGACGCTCCACGGACGGCTCGATCTGCCGGAGCTCGAACCGGTATTCCGTGAGTACGCCGAAATGTCCTTGATCTCGATCTCTGATGCCCAACGGCGGCCGTTGCCGTGGGCTAACTGGCAAGCGACGGTCTACCACGGTTTGCCGCGCAATCTGTATCACTATCATTCCCGGCCGGGGCATTACCTGGCGTTTCTAGGACGCATTGCGCCGGAAAAGCGCCCGGACCACGCGATCGAGGTCGCCAAGCGCGTCGGCATGCCGCTGAAGATCGCGGCCAAGATCGATCCGGCCGATCGTGAGTATTTCCGCGCCGAAATCGAACCGCTGCTGTCGCATCCGCTGATCGAGTTCCTCGGAGAGATCACGGACGATCAGAAGGATGATTTTCTCGGCGGGGCGTACGCGCTGCTAGCGCCCTATGATTGGCCCGAGCCGTTCGGATTGGTCCTGATCGAAGCGTTGGCTTGCGGCACGCCGGTGCTGGCCTATCGGCGGGGCTCCATTCCGGAAATCATTCAGGACGGCTTGACCGGATTCGTCTGCGAGTCCCTGGATGAGATGGTTTCCAGGGTGGAGCACGTTCCGTTCCTCGATCGCCGACAGTGTCGGCAGGTATTCGAGGAGCGGTTCACAGTGGACCGGATGACGAAAGATTATCTCAATGTGTATGAGCAGATCCTCAGCGAGGAAGTGCGATTGACTTCTCTGGAGCCGGAATTCGGCTCTCGCTCGGTGTCGCGGATGAATCGACAAACTCGTCTGTCCCTCCATCCCGGAGTGCAGCCATGATGCGCAGAAGGAGAATCACTTCCAGCGATCCTCAGCCCGATCAGCATGGTCCTTCCGGCTGGCACCTGTTAAGGACGAAGGACTTCGCACTCCTGTTTGCCGGGCAGGCAATCTCGCAGATCGGCGACAGCCTCAACAAGGTCGCGCTGCTGTGGTTCGTGTACACGTTGACCGGCTCGGCGCTGAAGATGACGGTTGTGGGATTGCTGCAAACGGTCCCGCCGTTGATCTTCGGTCCGCTGATCGGGGTCTACCTGGATCGATGGCCCAAAAAACCGGTCATGATCGCGGTGGATTTGGTGCGTACCGTGATGATTCTGCTGATCCCGCTGCTCTATGCGTTTGACGCGCTGACGTTGGAACGCCTGTACCTGCTGGTGTTTCTCACCGCGGTCGTCTCCACGATCTTCGGCCCTGCGCTGGCCTCCTCGATTCCTATGATCGTGCCACGGTCCCGGTTCACGGCGGCCAATGCCTTACTGCAAAGTACGACGAATGTCGGTCTGCTGGTCGGGCCAGCAGTCAGCGGCGTCGGGATTGCGCTCATCGGCGCGCAGAACGTGCTGTATGTCGATGCCGCGACGTTCTTGATTTCGGCGTTATGTCTGATGCCGATCCGCATGCGGGAATCATGGAGACCGAAAGAAGGGGAAGCTGAGACCCTGCAGGTGCTGCAGGAGCTCCGGATCGGCTTTCGGTTCGTGTTCCTGCAACATCGGGCGGTGTTTTTCCTCATGGTGACCGCCGCCCTTTTCACTCTCGGGTCGAGCGCGTTCGTTTTCCTGCTTCCAGTGATCGCGAAGCAATTACTCAAAGTCGGCCCTATGGAGATGGGATGGCTTTGGTCGGCCCTGGGGGTCGGCATGTTGGCGGCATCGGTCTCGTTGGCCTGGCTGAAACAGGGCGAATTGCGCGAGCGTCTGCGCATGATCGCCGGGTCATTGGCCGTCGCGGGTCTGGCGGTCTGCGGACTGGGCTTGGTCAATCTGCCCATCGTCTCGGCCGCCTTGGTCGTTGTTATCGGCGGAAGCACCGCGCTGTTTACACCGATCGTCTGGGCGATGCTCCAGGAGTTGACGCCGGAACGGCTGCTCGGGCGGGTCTTTACCACGTTCAGCACCGGGGGAATGTCAACCGCAATGGCGGGCATGGCCGGATTTGGATGGGCGGCCGATTCCCTGGGCCCTGTGGCCAGCTTAATGGGTATCGGCTTGACCTTGCTTCTAACGGCCGCGGTAGCTGAAGTGTTCAGCCGTCGGTCGCAGGCCGTGGCTCCCGTTTCATCTACCCCGGTGCCTCTTCTTGTGCGGTAAGCAGCGGACCCTTCAGCGCGCTGCCATTGTGATTCTCCCGATGGGCCGTCCACTGCGCTCGTCTTGGTTGCTCTTGCCGTGGCGGTTATGCATCGTGACCGCGTTCTGTTGCTGGTCGCTGCTCTTCACCGGTGTTCTTTCAGCCGAGGAACCGTCGGGCGAGCCGCCAGCCAAGGTTCAGAAGCCGGCGGAGAAGGGATCGAAGGAACAACCTCCACCGGCCAAGCCTGCTGAATCACCGCGACCCAAGGATCAAGAGGAACGACCGACCAAGAAGGAGGAGGTGCCGGCGCAGGAATCTTCCGCAAAGGAACCTTCCAAACCTCCCCGAACCTCGCTGATCCTGACGGTCAAACTGGCGCTGATGGCGACGCCGCAAGTGTTCCCGTATGACATCGAAGTGGAACAGAGCGATCATCAAGTCACCCTCACGGGAAAGGTAGCGAGCGAGAATGAGAAGATGGTGGCTACTGAGGTTGCCAAATCGGTGGACGGTGTCGCGTCCGTACACAACAAGTTGGAAGTGGTGCCGGAGCTCAAACAAGCGCTCGCTCACAAGCGGGACGAAGTGATCTCCCAATACGTGAAGGAACGTTTTGCCAAGAGTACGACACTGAAATCCGCCAACTTCGATGTCAAGACGGAAAACGGTATCGTAACCTTGGGCGGCGTGGTACGATACCAGGTGATCATTCTCGAAGCGGCCGAGGCAGCCAGGCTGGTCCCCGGCGTCAAGGCCGTACGGACGGACAAGGTCCGCGTCGAAGACAAGGAGTGATGCCCGGGCACAGCCTCACGCCGGCGACCTACGCGTCTCGTGCCGTCCTCTCCGCCGACCACGCCGCCGGCGTTCAGCGGCTCCTGTTCGCGCGGGACTTCGGACTGGTGTGGCTGGGCCAACTGGTTTCGCAAGTCGGTGACGGCGTTTCCAAGTTGGCGCTGCTCTGGTTCGTGTATTCGATCACCGGGTCGCCGATCAAAACGACGGTGATCGGCTTGCTGCAGACCATCCCCCCGATCATTCTGGGGCCGGTCATCGGCGTCCTCGTGGATCGCTGGTCCAAGAAGCTCCTCCTCGTTTCCTCCGATATCGCGCGCGCACTGTTGATTGGAGTGATTCCCTGCCTGATTTCGGCCGAATCGTTCACGATCGAGATGCTCTATCTGCTGGTGCTGCTGCACGCCATCGCGACGGCGATCTTCGGTCCGGCCCTCATCGCGGTGGTGCCCATGATCGTAGCCAAGCGGCAGTTCACAGCGGCCAACGCGCTGCTGCAAGGCACCACAAGCCTCGGGATCGTGATGGGGCCGGCGCTCAGCGGGATCGGGATCGCGTTGTCGAGTTCACAGGAAGTCCTATGCATCAACGCCGTCACGTATCTGCTGTCCGCCGCGTGCCTCCTGCCGGTCCGCTTGACGCACTCGTCCACCGTGACAGTCGAAAGGTCGTCCGCGGCGCCGCTGCTGCGAGACTTGATGGAAGGCGTGCAATTTCTCCTTCGCCGGCAACCGGCGTTGTTGTGGCTTATCGCGACGGCGGCGCTCTATACGTTCGGGACCAGCGCCTTGACCACGCTGTTTCCGGTGTTCGGTCGGAAGCTGCTCGACTTGGGACCCGTCGAGGTCGGCTATCTGTGGTCGGCGCTGGGCATCGGTCTGCTTGCGATGTCGATAGTGTTGGTCCGCTTCACAGAGTGGGACCTTCCGCGTCGGACCGCGTTGATCGCGGCGACCAGCGCGGTCAGCGGGACGGCGATTTGCGGATTGGCGTGGATCCGCAATCCTTTGGCGGCGGCCGTGCTGATGGCTGTGATAGGGTGCGGCATGGGCGCGCTCACGCCGATTGCGTGGGGGGCGGTGCAAGAGCTGTCGCCGCGCGAGATCGTCGGGCGGGTTCTGGCTCTCTACGGCACGGCCGCAATGGTGGCTGCGATCGCCGGGATCAGTGCGTTCGGATGGATCAGCGAGAAACTAGGCGAGTCGACGAGCGTGAACGGTATCGGTCTTGCGCTGCTCGTCACCGCGCTGTTCGCAAGCCGGTTCAGGCGTCTGTTGACTCGGTTGCTCATGAACGGGACATGAGCGGTATGCTGGTTGAGACGATCGTCCGTTCCAGATGGCTGTCACCGATGTCTCTAGGATTCCGGCTCTCCCGATCGCGATCACCCAATAATCCGGTCATCAAGTGCAATCCAGTTAAATTTGTTCTGACCGCCCGGAGCCGTCCTGGGAATGCCCTTCGGTCTCTGCCCGGACGCTTCTGACCCGTCGCCGGGTTTCTGTTCTCTCTCCGCCGAGGCCGACAGAAAGGGCCAGCCCTTGATAAACCCAGTGCGCCGCCTTGGTGCACCTGCCCGCCTGCGGCAAGACACGCGTCGGTGGAATGTGGCAAACTTGATAAGTTATGTGCGCTAGCGGTCCCGCCGGCCTGTTTGCCGGAAAAACTCGCAGACTCGGAAACGGGCTTGACCATAGCGGAGACTAATTGTATAAATGTGACTATATGGTCACGTTAGATTTGCTAGTCGCTTATGGGCTAGAGGTCGTAAGAGGGCGGCGAGGGCTTGGCGCCTTAAAAGAAGGGGAAAACTCGCAGGCGCAAGACTTCGCTTGGAAGCACTCGACGGAACGGGGTTCGCCCACGACGGGGCAAGGCCCTCTGGCCCGCGGGTCGTCCGACAAGAAAGAGTGTCACGCGACCTAGAATTCTGTCACGCACCTGGAGTGGAAAGAAAAGCAGCGGTTGGGTGGTGTGTAGGTCGGCCGTCGACAGCAAAACAGCACAGGGGTCTGTTCAACCCTCCGATCGGTCCCGGTGCATGCAGCAGGAGCGTGTGATTTCGTGAACATCATGCCCCTACGGGTGGATCTGGGACGGCGAGGCGGTGCGTCGACAGGGCAGGAAGAAGAAAAAAGGAGCGGCGTGAAGGCGCTTGTCGAAAGAACCGAATCCTTACTGGGTCGGGTCGGCCGTGTCCTTAAGAAGTCGGCCATCCCTGAAGGCATCGGAAGGCAAGCCTTGTTGCCGGTGTGGATGGCCCAGCGATCACTTGGTCCTTTGTTCGCGCGAAGCCGGGCTGAGCAGACCCTTGGAAGCGCGGTGTAGCCGTTCGATGGATGGAAAGCGCGCACGCCTGAAGAGTTCGAGCATGATGCGGGGCGCATTCCGTTAAGGAACTTGAGCAAGTTGCACGATCACGACGGCGATACCGGTTAACGCCGAACGAAGAAAGGAGGGATAAGCGTGAACAACCGAACCGCATACGGTGCGGCCGGCGGTGTGGCGTTCGTCACCGGACTGTTGGTCGGCGTCAGAGCCGGTCTGTTACTGGCTCCGCAATCTGGATCGAGAACACGTCGACAACAGCGATCGTTGGTGGAAGACGTGCATGAGCGTGCCGGATGCATGGTGATCGATGCGAGAGAAGCTCGTGGACGGGTCGTCGAATCCGGCAACTGCCTGATCGCCTGAGAGATGCAGCGGGAAAGCCGACCTGATCTCCATCAGGGCGGGTTTTGTCCGGATGAGAGGCTCTCATTCGGACAAAACCGTAAAGCCACATGGAAGGAGGACGCGATGCGATGCTCGAGATGTCAAGGCTGGATGACGACCGATTATTTCACCGATCTTCTGGACGATCGTGGTGAACTCGATTTCCGGGGATGGCGGTGCGTCAATTGCGGAGCCGTGGCCGATCCTGTTATTCTGCGTCATCGGGCAGTCGGGGGATTTGAACCGCTGAAGTCCACGCGTCGCTGGCGGCAGTATATGACCGCATATTCATGAGGGCGGAACCGGAGGCCCAGAAATGACACCCTCGACCTCGTCACGGGTGGAGCGTCGGAAAGCACGCACGCGGCAGGCTCTGCTGGAGGTCGCGCTGGTGCTTTTCTCCGAGAAAGGCATCTATTGGACAAAGATCGAGGATATCACCGAACGCGCCGATATCGGCAAGGGGACCTTTTACAAGTACTTCGAGACCAAAGAGGCGCTGCTTCGGACCTTGCTTCAGCAAGGTCTGGACCTCCTCCTGATGAGAACGAAAGACGCTGCGCACGGCGTCAAGCCGGGACCGAAACTCGTCGGCAAGATCATCGCGGCAAGGGTGGATTTTTTCCTGGAACATCCAGAATACCTGTTGCTGTTCCATCAGGTCCGAGGATTGCTCCAGCTCAAGACGGAGTCGGCCAAGGATCTGCGCTCGGTCTATAATGAGCATTTGGATCGTCTCGGGGATCTGCTGCGTCCAGCGCTGGCCGGTAACGGCGCCGCGAAGCGCACGCTCGCCACAGCCCTGGCGGCTTATACCTCCGGCTTGTTGACCTATTATCTCTTGTTCGACAAGGCGGACGAGTTAAAACGGCGGCGCGGAGAGATTCAAGCCCAACTCGAGCGCAGCCTGCAGGCGTTGTTGTAACGTCAGACGTGCCGGTCCGGAGGACGAAGCGTCTGAGAGTCAGCTTGGCATCCGCCGCTGGAAGAGATAAACGTATGAGCGATGCTCTCCAGTCCCGATTGAGCGCTCAAGGCAATCCGCTCGAAGAGTCATCGTGCGGCATGTGGCTGGGCGGAGAAGCGCACGTCGGCTCGCCGGTCTCTTCCCCCAGGCGCCGGCGGCGCCTGTCGTTGTCCGATGGGCTGGAACCGCTTGCCCTCGTCGCTGTTTTTGTCGCAGGTCTGGCGCTCGGCGTCAGTCTGGCCGCGATGTACCCTTCCTCTGCAACCAGAAAGCCTTAACAGGCACAGCTGTGGTCATCAGATTGCCTGGTGCTCCAGGATAGACCTTCCAACCTCGGCATGCAGGGGGAACCCGATCCCGCGGAGAGCGGCTGTTGCGGTTCGTCGGGGGCCGGCGGTTTGATTAGCCGACTTGTCGTGTGCGCCGTTCACACCAACGGATCGGTCGCGTAATGGTGGAACAGGCAGCCAGAAGACAAATCACGGTCAAAAAGATCACGCTGATCAACAAAAAGAATCCGGCTCGGACGTCCTGCAGGGAGATGCCTATCATGATGCGGACCTCAGCGTCTCAAAGATCCTCTCACCAGCTTTTCCAACCGCAGACGCACGTCCATGGAGCTTGGGGGTCGTCCTTCCGGAGCCAACGGCCGCATGCGGGGCAGTGCCGCGTCCAGGCTTGGCGGGGAGCTGGACAGATGAGGGCGAATCCCTCCGGAGTCCCGCGTCGCTGTGGAAGGTGCGTCCCCATCTGCACGCTCCCTATCGATTTCGTGGACATTAGCGGCCTGTTCGGCGGCCGGGTGTGTCAGTTTCATGCGAGGGGATGAGGAACCGTTTCATCACTGGTCTTGCCAGAACCGAAGCTAACCGATCATCGAAGGACAAATCTACTCCGCGAAGGAGGGGAGTCTATCCTTTTTGAGGGAGCATTCGGGTTGGGAGAACAGGCGGACTTGCTGAAAGAATTTTGTCTTCAGTGCTTGGATCCGAACGTCGTGTGCGGCGGCCGCGCTCATGGTATTCGCAACCGGCGAATCGCCCGGGTCCTGCAGCCAGTCAACCTTGCTTGCTGCCGTAGGCCGGTATGTGGGTGTGAGGAGACATGAAAGATATCGAAGGAGGTTATCGAGCCTTACTGGCAGTCACCAACGTCCTCAATTCACAACGGGACACGGACAGCCTTTGGCGGGCCATTACCGAACAGATCAAAAAAGTGGTGCCTTGGGAGCGAGCCGGCATCACGCTCTATCGTCCGGAGACGGATTCTTTTCGCTTTTACGCCGTGGAGACCGACATGCCGACCCGCGTATTGCAGCGCGATGCCATCATTCCCCGGGAGGGGAGCGCGGTCGGATGGGTGTACGACCACCGCAAGATGCATGTCAGGCCGGACCTGCGACGCGAACGGCGATTTCTGGAAGACCACTTCTATGTCCAGGAAGGATTGGGCCGCATGATCAATCTTCCGTTGCTGGCCGGCGAGCGGTGCCTGGGCACTCTGAACATCGGGAGCGTGCAGGCCGGGGAGCCGGACCCGGAGGACCTGGAATTTCTGCGCCAAGTCGCGACGCAGATTGCTTACGCTATTGCCAATGTGCAGGCTTACGAAGAAATCGACCGGCTACGCCGGCAATTGGCGCGGGAAAATGCGTACCTGGTCGAAGAGATCAAGCTCACGCACAATTTCGGGGCCATGGTCGGGAAAAGTCCGGCCTTTCGCAAGGTCCTGAGTCAAGCCGAGGCCGTCGGACCTACCGCGACCACTGTGCTCATCACTGGCGAAACGGGCACCGGCAAGGAATTACTCGCGCGGGCAATCCACGAGTTGAGCCCGCGTCGCCACAACCCCTTTATCCGCGTCAACTGCGCGGCGATCCCGATCGGTCTGGTGGAGAGCGAGCTCTTCGGCCATGAACGAGGCGCATTCACAGGGGCCGATCAACGGCATACCGGTCGCTTCGAGCTGGCGAACGGAGGCACTCTGTTTCTCGACGAAATCGGCGAGATGCCGCTGGAAGCCCAGGCTAAATTGCTTCGGGTTTTGGAGGACGGACTGGTAGATCGGGTAGGCGGCACCCGCCCGGTGCCGGTCGACGTCCGGATCGTCGCGGCGACAAACGCGGACCTCGTCGCCGCGGTGAGGGAAGGCCGATTTCGATCCGACCTGTATTACCGGCTGCACGTGTTCCCGATCGCCATTCCGCCGCTCCGCGAACGATCCGAAGACATTCCCTTGTTGGCGCGGCATTTTCTGGAATTCTACCGCCTGAAACTCAACCGGCCGCCGCTTGATCTCAGCCAAGGTTCGATGGAACGTCTGATGCGGTACCCCTGGCCGGGCAACGTCCGAGAATTACAGAATGTGATCGAACGGGCGGTGATTCTGTCGCGCACCGCAATTGTCGAGATTGCAGATCAGTTTCTGGTTCCTTCGAAGCCCACGCCTTTGGCTTCCTCTTCTGTCAACCTTCAAGATGTGGAACGCGAGCATATCCAACGCGTGCTCCAGCAAACCCGCTGGAAGATCTACGGACCCTATGGCGCGGCGACTCTCCTCGGCCTCAACCCCAGCACCCTGAGGAGTCGGATGAAGAAGTTGGGGATCAGGCGACCCTTCACCGTTCGTGTCGATTAAGTGCATTGTGCGATTCCGCGATCTATCGCGATGGATTCGCGATCTATCGCGATCCCGATTCTCGCCTTGACAGACTTTCCCGTCGTTCAAGTGCCTAATTGTTTGAATTACCATTGGTTTCAGACCACACGGAAAGAGGCATTATCTTGGTACGTCGGTTGCTTCACTGTGCCCGGCCGATCGCGGGGTTTTTGCCTTCGGGTAGCAGCGGATGCGGATATCGAAGCGGTCCCGAGCCGATCGGAAGGGAGGGAACGAAATGTCGGAACAACTTGGCAGGGTTGGGCAAGACAGCAGCGGGCGAAATTCGCTGAACGGCGAGATCGGATTGACGAACTGGCATGGCTGGAAAGAGCGATTTTTCTGGGCGGGGGCTGTCCTTGCGGCCGGATTGTTCGGGTGGGCCGGGACTAGCTGGGCCGAGACGGTCAATGTCACGCTGAGCGCAAAAGTCGCAACGGTTCAAGTAGCCCGGGACGACCAACGCGAAGCGTGGACCTTTAACGGGAGCTTTCCCGGCCCGGTGATCCGCGTGAAGGAAGGCGACATTGTTCACTTCACGTTGAAGAACGAGGCGGATCGCGTGCATTCCATCGACTTCCACGCTGCCAGGACGCCCTGGGACAAACATTTCCAGGGCATCGCATCCGGAACTGAAACGACCTTCACCTGGAAGGCCGAATATCCCGGTGTCTTTTACTATCACTGCGGGACCGACCCGATGATTCAGCACATCGCCAACGGCATGTTCGGCGCCGTGATCGTGGAACCGCGGAACCCTCTGGTCAAGGCGGACCGCGAGTATGTGATCGTGCAGAGCGAAGTCTATTCCTCGCCCTTCGACGTGGATGCCATGATGGCAGGCAAGCCGAAGTTCGTTGTCTTCAACGGCCGCGCCAACCGATACCTCGACGAGCCGCTGGTTGCCAAACCGGGCGAATTGATCCGGCTGCACGTCATCAACGCCGGCCCGAACCATTTCTCCGCGTTCCACGTGATCGGCGCGGTGTTCGACCGCGTCTATGCAAGCGGCAATCCCAAGAACGTCGAGTATGGCATCCAGACCTATACGTTGCCGCCCGGCGGCGGCGCGACGTTCGATCTGATTATTCCGGAGGAAGGGGTGTACCCAATCGTGACGCACTCGCTACAGGACGCGCTGACGGGCGCGATCGGCGCCATCCGGGTGGCGAGCGAGGAGAAAGCAGCGGCGGTGGACGCCGAAGCCGGTGAAGTCGGTTCCGCTTTCGAGACCGGCGCGCGCACGCCCGGCGTGATCGGCCGGAACGGGCTGTGAGGGACCGATGATCTATTGGCTGACGGTGGCGATACTGATGCTGGCGGCGCTCGTGTCCCTTATCAGGGTGGTGACCAGTTAAGGAAATACCGGGTCGCGCGCCGTCGATCTAGAGGAGCTCGGCCCCGCTGAGTTATACTTCTTGCCCTAGTTGCCGGGGACAAGGGACGCGGGGTTATGAGGACGATTCGAGGGCGGATGGTGCTGGCGATC
Organism: Nitrospira calida; assembly: GCF_976986435.1. Classification (NCBI taxonomy): domain Bacteria; kingdom Pseudomonadati; phylum Nitrospirota; class Nitrospiria; order Nitrospirales; family Nitrospiraceae; genus Nitrospira; species Nitrospira calida. The sequence continues at coordinate 3,071,283 of NZ_OZ335950.1, read as the reverse complement.
TTTCTCGTCGGCTGCATTCCGCTTCTCGCGGGGCTGATCCTCGCCTGGATGTCAGGCATGCGGTCGCTCCGCGACGTCATCGGCGGCAACCTCCAGGCGCTCGCCGCCCAGGTTGCGGATCGGGTCACCATGCTAGTGCAAAGCGAGATCCAGAACGTGCAATTGCTGGCCTCAGCGCCGTTGCGCGTCCGCCTGCCGGTCATCCTCGCCAACCGCGCATACGGCGCGGACTCCGCCGCCGCGCGCGCACTCATCGAGCAGCGTGCCGAGCTTTGGCGCAACGGCACCGAGTTTTCCGAGCGACTTCTCAATTCCGAATTGTCCCGTTTCCTGCTGGAAACCAAGGTCCGTGGCGGCGACAAGGTTGCCGGGCTTCTCATCACCGACCGGTACGGGGCGCTGGTGGCGGCAAGCTCCGAGCCGGATCGCTACTTTTTCGGCGATCAACCCTGGTGGGAAGCTCTGCAAGACGAGCGGTCCGGCCATGTGTTCATCACGGACGTGATCGCCGGGCGGCAGGGTTCCTTCCGGACGCCGGAAGAGACGATCGACATCGCGGTCTCGATCCTCGACGACCATCAGCAGGCCGTCATCGGCGCGATCAAGGCCACGTATCGGTTCGATGCTCTCTTCGCCTTGATCAACCAGATCAGAATCGGGCAGACCGGGCATGCCATGCTGTTCAACGCGGCCGGCCAGCCGCTCGTGTGCCCGATTTTGCCTCGCCAAGCCCACCGTATCCACGAACAGTTGATGGGGCTCATTGTGTCGGCCGAACCTGGCTGGGGCATTGCGGAGGACGACGGCCACGGCGCCCGCGATACCGTGGTCGGCTTCGCACCGGTCAGGGGCTTGGGTCCGCCGATCAATACGTGGCATATCTTCGTCCGCCAGCCTCCCTCGGAAAGTTACGCGCCGATCCGCGAGCAAATCGCCAACCTGGCCCTCATCGGGCTAGTGATGGTCGGGTTCCTGGCGGCGATGGGCCGATATGTGGCCGCTCGGATTGCCAGACCGATCCAGGTGCTCCGCCAGAGCGTTGAAGCGATCAGCCAAGGGACCTATGATGGGTCGCTCACCATTGAGACGGGGGACGAATTCGAAGAGTTGGCGACCACCGTCCATCGTATGGCGGATCGTCTGAAAGCCTCCCGGGCCGAGTTGGAGACCTTGAACCGCACCCGCGCGTGCCGGGTCGACGAGAAAACACAGGAAGCCGCCGCCCAGATGCGGAAACTCGAATTGACGGAGCGGCTGGCCGCGCTAGGTAAGGTTGCTAGCGGCATCGCGCACGAAATCAACAATCCTCTGGGGATCATCATCAACCGGATCGAATGCATGGAGGCAGAGGCGGCTCAACTGCCGCTGCCGGCAGATGTGATGCGCGATTTGCAGGCGATCCGCGCGCAAGCCGAGCGCATCCTGCGGGTGACCCGAGGGATGTTGACGCTGTCGCGCCATGCCGCCACGACATTCAAGCCGATCGATGTGGCCTGTGTCATCCGGACCGCTCTTGCGGTCGCGGCCGAACGCGTGGCGGCCCGTGGCGTCCGCCTGGACTCGATCATCGAAGCGGATTTGCCTCCGGTGATGGGGGACCGTGATCGGTTGGAAACGGTCTTGCTGAACCTGGTCAACAACGCCGTGGATGCGGCGCAGGAAGGGCCCGGGCCAGCGGTCGTGACGGTGACCGCCGATCGGGTCCGCAACCGGCAGGACGATTGGGTGACCGTCCGCGTCTCCGACACCGGGCCCGGCATCCCGGAAGAACTGATGGAGCGGGTGTTCGACCCGTTCTTTACGACCAAACCGATCGGCGAAGGGCACGGACTTGGTCTCTTTCTTGCCCATGGCATCGTGACCGAGCATCGCGGCCGGATTGAGGTGGCCAACGGCGGACCCGGGGCGGTCTTCACCGTCTGGCTTCCGGCGCTGCCGTCGCCTGAGACTTCCGAACAGGATTTGCAGTGGGAATTGCGGGCAAAATCTTAGTCGTGGACGACGAGCCGGAAGCGCTGGAGAACTGCCGTCGCCTCTTGCGACGCCTTGGTTACGACTGCCTCACCGAAAGCGATCCGGTGCGCGTGCCGGACGTACTGGAACGGGAACGCCCCGGACTCGTCCTGACCGACTTGCGCATGCCAGGCATGGACGGCCTTGAGATATTGGGCGCCGTCAAGCGCGTGGACCCTGAGACCCAAGTGGTGCTGATGACCGCATATGCGACGGTCCAGACCGCCGTCCATTCCATGCGACAAGGTGCCTTCGACTATCTCGCAAAGCCCTTTTCCAGCGCGGACCTCGAACAGGTAGTGCGGCGGGCCTTCTCAACTGCTGAACGGCCCGAGCGGTTGGGAGGCCGGACGACCGGCCGAACCGAGGTACGCGCGGCGGCTGCTTGTCCGGCGCTGCACAGCGAGCTAGATCGGATTCTCGGCGACAGCCCGGCCATGCGCGCGGTTCTTCAGCTCGTGCGGAAAATCGCCCCGACGACCGCTAATGTCCTCATCTACGGCGAAAGCGGCACCGGGAAGGAATTGGTGGCGCGCGCGATTCACGCCATCAGCCCGCGCGCTTCCAGGCCGTTCGTGCCGGTCGATTGCGCCTCCTTGCCGGAGAACCTGCTCGAATCGGAGTTGTTCGGCCACGAAAAAGGCGCCTTTACCGGCGCCGTAACGAGTAGACCCGGTTTGTTCGAACTGGCCAACGGAGGCACCGTATTCCTGGACGAAGTCGGCGGGATGAGTCCCAGCTTGCAGGCTCGGCTACTGCGCGTGTTGCAAGAGCGGCAGATTCGGCCCGTGGGCGGAACGCGGTTCGTCGACGTCGACGTGCGGATTGTCGCGGCTTCCAATCAAGACCTCGAACAAGCCTGCCGGCGGGGTGGATTTCGCGAGGATCTCTACTATCGGTTGAACGTCATTCAGCTCGTGCTCCCGCCACTTCGCGCCCGCGAGGGAGACATCGAACTGTTAGCCGCGGAATTTCTGCGCCGAGCAGCAGAACGCAACGGCCCGGCATCGGCTGTACCACGGTCGTTCGACCCAGAGGCGCTGCGGCTGTTGACGCGCTATTCCTGGCCGGGAAACGTCCGTGAATTGCAGAACGTCGTGGAACGAGCCGCCGCGCTGGCCGACGGGCCGGTGATCATGCCTGCACACCTGCCGGAGCGGATCCGCATGCTCTCGCCGGAGCCGATCGCCGATTGTCCGGCAAGTTCCTACAAGCAGGCCAAGCAACGGCTCGTCCGGTCTTTCGAACGCTCGTTTCTAGTGGATATCCTACAACGGCACCACGGGCATATCGGCCACGCGGCCAGGGAGGCGGGTTTGGATCGCAAGACCATCGAGCGCATGATCAAGCGGCACGGCCTCCGCGGCCTGTATTGATTCCGACTTCTCACCCTCAAGCGGTATCCGATCATCGGGTTTCCCAGCAGCATCTGACAAATCCCGCCGCGAGGTCTCTCCACCTCGAGCACTCAAGGCCGCTCCCTTCGGCGCCTCCATTAGTCGGGCAGTGACGCCCCATATGGGACGAAGAGGTCTTCCATGTTCAGTCATGGCTGTTATACAGCACTGCTTATCAGACGATTCATTCGATAGGACATTCAAGTCCCATACGTTTCTCAAGTTCATGCCGGCCTATCATATTTGCCTTGAAATGTGAAGGCCTTCGGATGACTTGTGGAGAACGTGAGAAGGCACAATCCTTGCTTACGCTTAGCCCGATTTGCTCCTCAATGTTGTGAAGCCGGTTGTCACTCATCCGGTGGGAAGAAAGGGGAATGCTGGGCTGGCGCTCCGGCGTTTCCCCCTGCCAAGGTGGGGTTTCCCTCGGATCCTTGCACACAACCGAGACGGGTTCGCTGATCGTTGTTTTGTGAAAGGGAGGAGTTGTCGATGCGGAAGACCAGAGATTGCCGGGATATGTGGAGACTTCGGGGACTGGCGCTGGTATCGGCGGCCGTACTGGTCGCCTCCGGCGTGGAGGCGGGAACCACCAGTTCCCGTCACGAAGGCGCGGACACACGCGACGCCGCGCCCCACGCGCACGTCATGGCCTATCCGACCGCGCCCTGGGCAGAACGGCTGAAGGGGCAGACGATCGTCGAGGATACGTTGGAAGGGCGACCAGAACGGGCGGCCATGGTCGAGCGCCAGCACCAGCGAATCATGGAGCAGATGGAGCGGGACGCACAGGCGCAGCGGACCGACGGGTTCTATAACACGATGTCCATGATGCACCAATATGGGGCGGGCGGCCAGGACATTCTGCTCATGTCGCGGACCGGTGACGAGCCGGTGACTGGCCTCGGCGGACGTTGCCCGGCCAGCGCGCCAGTCAAGCGCTACGACATCTCGGCGATCAACGTCGAAATCACCTTGAATATGTGGCTTGATTACTACCCGGGGTACATGTACGTGCTCACGGAGAACATTGACAAGGTGCGGGAAGAAGAGGCCAAGAACCGCGAAGCGCGGGGCCGGGAAGGTTACGATCCTGGCGCGGTGACGAACGGTCTTCAGAATCAGTGGATCCAGCCGCTCGTGATCCGCGGCAACCAAGGGGACTGCGTCAAGATCACGCTGCGCAACCAATTGGAAGGCGGCGAGGATGTGAGCCTCCATATCCACGGCTCTAGCATGGTGGTAAGCGCGACCGGCAAGCCGGCGACCACGACCAATCCGGACGCGATCGCCTCCCAGGGCAAAAGCGTCGATCTGGAGTGGTACATCCATCCCTCCACGCAGGAAGGCGGGCGGCAATTCCACTCCTACAGCAACGACCGCGAGCTGACGGTGATGGGGCTCTTCGGCACCTTCGTGGTCGAACCCAAGGGATCGGAATACCTCGACCCGCTGGGCAGCGGCGATCCGACCCCGCTCGCGAGCGGCTGGCAGGCCATCATTAAGAACGGCACGGGCCCGGACTTTCGGGAATTCGTCATCATCTACCACGAGGTGGGCGACGAGGCCTTCCGTCCGGTCAACAAGAAAGGCGACTTCATCCCGCAGCGGGATCCGCTTACGGACGTCTATCGCCCGGTCGCCCGTGCGCTGAATTATCGCAGCGAGCCCTTCGGCGTGGACAATATGGAGACCCAGCACGCGTACTTCGGGTTCGAGGACGAGTCCATGGCCTACAGCGCCTATACGTTCGGCGATCCGGCCACGACCATCCCGCGGAGCTATCTGGGCGATCCCGCCAAGTTCCGCCTGGTCCACGGCGGATCGGAAGTGTTCCATTCCCACCATCCGCACGGCGGGGCGATCCGTTGGCCGAGAAGCCCACGGGCGATCGACGAGATGCCGTTGTGGCACGCAGCCAAGAACGGTCCGGTGAAGTATCCGGTGATCCGCACCAAGTCGGATCGGGTGGACGTGGAGGTCATCGGACCCTCGGAGACCATGGACCTCGAAACCGAGTGCGGTTCGGGACTTTGCCAACAATTGGCCGGTGATTTCCTGTTTCACTGCCATGTGGCCCACCACTATATCGCCGGCATGTGGGGTTATTGGCGGGTGTACAACACGCTCCAGCAGGGCGAGTATCACAACGACACGATGCCGGATCTGCGTGAGCTGCCCGACCGCAAAGGACGGATCAAGCCGGGTGTCACCTCCGATCAACTCATTGGCCGGACTGTGGACTGGTTTGGCAAACGGTTCACGATCGTGGCAAAGGGGAAGAGCAACTGGAAGGCAGATCCCGCGGTCGTGACCATAAAGGATTGGGTCGAGATGCAGTTGCCGCCTCAGGGAAAACCGGGCCACAAGGACGACGAGCGGGGCCAGACGCTGTCCTACGATGCGACCGTCCTCGATTGGGCTTGGCAAGGCGATCGCGCCATGACCGAGCGGGAGAACACCGTCCCTAATCCCCGCTACCAGTCGCCGGCGCCCGGCCAACGGTTGCCGATCCTGTTCGAGCCCTCGACGGGGAAGATCGCGTGGCCTCATCTCAAGCCCCATTTCGGGCGGCGCGCGCCCTTCTCACAAAATCACAATCCTTCGCCCTGGCTCGAGCCGATTCATCTCGATGAGGACGGGCTTCCCAGTTCCTATCCCGCCAAACCCGGCGAGAATGGCCGTTGGAGCATGTGTCCGGAGAACGCAGGCCGCAAGTTTTACAACGTCCACTTCATTCAGACGCCGATGATGCTCGCGGACAAACAGGGCGATGAGCCGCCCATCATTGACAAGGGCGGGTTGATCTACGTGCTCCACGAAGAAGAGGCGGAGGTCCGGAAGAACAACGACCGGAAGTTCCCGCTCGTTGTGCGGGCGAACATCTACGATTGCATCGATTGGATGCTGACCAGCGAATGGAATGACGACGACCATACCAATTTCCATGCCTCCAAGATCAACACGCACTGGCATTTCTTGCAGTTCGACAACCAGGCGTCGGACGGCGTGATCACTGGGTTCTCCTATGAGCAGTCGGTCCGACCTTTCACCATGCTGGAGAAAAAGGTGAACAAAGGTCTCCCCTTGCCGATGAACACCGTGTTCGTGAAACCGGCCAAGAAAGGCGAGCGCACGATCACGGTCAAGAACGCGGCCCAGTATCATCCGAACATCGAAATCCTGATCGGTGCGGATAACGTCGAAGGGAACGAAGTCGGGCGGATCAAAGCCATCAAAGGCAACCAGATCACGCTGTACCGGCCGCTGCGGCACGATCACCCGGTCAACGACATTGTGACCGTGGAGTTCGTGCGGCAACGGTTCTGGGTGGACTCCGACGTGGGCACCGTATTCTGGCACGACCACGCGTTGGGCCGGGTGACCTGGGGTCACGGTGGATTCGGCACGATCATCATCGAGCCGGTTGGATCCACCTACCATGATCCCAAGACCGGCAAGCCGATCCGGAGCGGTCCGTTGGCGGATATCCGGACCGTGGAGCCGGTGGGCTACGGCGTCAATGGCAGTTTCCGCGAGTTGCTGGTTCAATTGAACGACAGCGTGCCGCATACGGTGAACATCGTCACGGAAGGGAATCCTCCGGGACAGCCGATCGAGGTGGCATTGGAGGCCGGCAAGACGGTCTCGTTCGTCATGCCGGAAAAGATTCCCATGACGCCTATGCCCTTCTTGAACGGCGGCACTCATACGACGGGAGGAAGCCTGAATTTCCGCGCCGAACCCATCGCGGCTCGGCTGAAGGCCAATCCGGACCGCTCGAAGATCTTCAGCAGCGCGGTGCACGGCGATCCGTACACGCCGATGGTACGCGCCTACCTGGGCGACACCGTAGTGTTTCGGCTGCTTCAGACGATGACGAACGAAACCATGGTCTGGACGCTCTCCGGACATACGTTCCTGACGGAGCGCTATGCCGGGGACGCGAACCGGAAGAATTCGATCCATATCGGAATCGCGGAACGGTATGACCTCGTCGTGCCGCAAGCCGGAGGGCCGAGGTTGCAGCCCGGCGATTACATCCACTTCAACGGGCGGTCGTCGAAATTCTCCGAAGGAGCATGGGGGATTCTCCGGGTGCTGGACAAAGAAGTGCCGGACCTTCAAAAGTTGCCAGCCGGCTATTCCGGGAGGAATGAGATTCCGAAGCCCTTGCCGATCTGTCCGGCCGACGCGCCGGTGAAGACCTTCAACGTCGTGGCGATTGACTATCCGTCGATGAAGCTCAACCCGAAGGCGCCGGATGCGATCGAGGTGGACTTCGAGCGGAAGATTCAGCTCCGCAACCCCGACGCCAAGATCTATCTTCTGGAAGAGGAGGTCTCCAAGGTGGCGGGCGGGCTGCAACCCATGCCGCTCACGCTGCGGGCCAACGTCGGGGATTGCATCAAGGTCAAGCTGACGAACCGGATGAAAGAAGGCCGTGCTTCCTTCTCGGCGATCTCCCTGGCCTTTGATCCGAAGGACTCGCTAGGTGCCAACGTCGGAAACAATCCCGGCGATCAGACGGTGGGCCCTGGCGAGAGCCGGACCTACACCTATTATGCCGATCCGTCCCTGGGCGAGATCGCGTCCCTGGTGTGGGACTGGGGAGACGTGATGACCAACCCGCGCAATGGGCTCTTCGGCGCGATCATCATCGGACCGAAGGGCGCGACGTACCGGGATCCGAAGACCGGCGCCGACATCTCCAACAAGAACAGTTGGATCGCCGACGTGATCGTGGATCGGACGATCCCAGGGTACGAACACCGGGCGAACTACCGCGATGCGGCGTTGTTCTTCCAGGACGAAGACAACATTATCGGGACCAGTTTCATGCCGTATGTGCAGAACGCCGCGGGCCTGACGGCGGTCAACTATCGTTCGGAGCCGTATAAGTTCCGAGAAGAGATCGGCTGCACGCTGGGCAGGGTCTTCCAGCCCTGCGCCGTGGATAAACCCGAGGACCCGGCCACGCCGGTCATCGAGGCGCATGCCGGTGATCCGGTACGCATCCACGTCTTCGGCGCGAGCAACGAGCAGAACGGCATGTTCAGCGTTGAGAAACACGAATGGCCGATCGAACCGTTCATGCGCGGAGCAGATCAGATCAGCGTCGTGGAGTTCTCCGGCTCAGAAACTCTGGATGCGTTCATTCCTTCGGCAGGCGGGATCTACCGCCTGCCAGGCGACTACGTGTGGAGCAATCAGCGGTTGCCCTATTCGCAGTCCGGGCAATGGGGATATCTCCGGGTGTTGCCACCTGGCGACCAGCGCATCGCGCCGTTGACCGGCGCGGCGCCGGCCTTGAAACAGGCCCGTGTGGAGCCGTCTGACCACGGTCCGAGTTACGTGTCCGCTTCCAAGTAGACCGGCCGTTCGATCGCGAGGGAAGCCCGTCCGGGCTTCCCTCGCGGAACTCCGCAATTCCTTCCTCTGCGCTTTCCGTTCCCCTTCGCGGTAACTCGCAGCGTTCCGCGACCCATTGCGGTTCGCCGCGCTTGGGTCACGGAAATCGCCTCGGCTCTTGATCCTGATTTCTCTCGACAAATCAAGCGATTGTCGCCACACGTCTCTGTCGCACCACAAACGGCACGGAGCTTGCTCGGTCCTAGGATAGGACCGGAGGCTTGGCGGAAAGGGAGGATGCGCCATGCTGGACGACATGACGACGCTCGCGGCGGTCGGAGGGCTCGGAACTGCGCTGTTGGTCTTCGCGAATCTGTGGCTGGATCGGCCGCCGGCGTCGGAGGAGAAGCCCATTCGGCGTGAGAGAACGGAGAGGAGGAACGGACGATGGCGACGGATTTGACGAGGCGATCCTCATGGAAGAGAAACTGGAGCACTATCTCCTGCTGGCTCTTGGTCTTGGCGTTTTTGCTGGCGCAGCCTGCGGTACTGGGCATGCAGGCCCTGGCGCAAGAATCCGATCCGACCGCGGCGATCACGGGGATCTCCGCCGATCCCGCGTCGAAGATCCAGAAAGGTCGTGATGTGTACTACAAAACCGAGGGGGTCGTGAGCGGGCCCCCGGCACCCAGGACCGCGGATGACAGCACGCATTACCCACGCTACAACTTCGAAAGCCGGGTGCTGATCTGGTTCGCGAACCAACAGCATCTGTATTACGGCAGTTTCGTCCTGGCAGTCCCAATCTTTTGCATGATCATCGAATTTCTCGGCATGATCACGAAAGACCGGGCGCTTGCCAAGCGATATGACCAGCTCGCGTACGACTTCATCAAGATCAGCCTGACCGCTTATTCCCTCACCGCGATCCTGGGCGGGATTCTGCTGTTCAGCTTTCTGACACTGTACCCGACCTTTTTCGGCTATCTCTCCAGCATCTTCCGACCCGTGATGCATCTCTATGCCTTGCTCTTCGTCGCAGAGAGCGGGACGCTGTACATTTACTATTACGGCTGGGACAGGATGAAGGAGGGCTTCTTGAAGTGGATTCATCTGAGCATGTCGGTCGTTCTGAACGTCATCGGGACCGCGCTCATGTTCCTGGCCAACAGTTGGATCGCGTTCATGATGTCCCCGGCCGGGGTCGACGAGGAAGGTCGATACCTGGGCAACATCTGGCACGTGATCCACACGGCGCTTTGGAATCCGTTGAACGTGCACCGGATCCTCGGCAATATGGCCTTCGGCGGAAGCGTCGTGGCGGCCTACGCTGCCTACCGTTTTTTATCGGCCAAGACGAACGAGGAACGCGCGCAGTATGACTGGATGGGCTACGTCGCCATGTTCATCGCCGTGCTGTTTCTCATCCCGCTCCCGTTCGCCGGCTATTGGCTGATGCGGGAAGTGTATGCCTACCGGCAGCAGATGGGCATCACGCTGATGGGCGGCCTGCTTGCCTGGCTTTTCATCATCCAGGCGACCATGATCGGGGCGCTGTTCCTGACGACCAGTTACTATCTGTGGCAGTGCATGGAACGGATGCGCGGTGCCGAAAAATATCTGCGGTACGTCAAATACCTGGTGTTCGTCATGATCGTGAGTTTCCTGATTTTCATCACGCCGCACACGATGGTGATGACCCCTGCCGAACTCAAGGCCATGGGCGGCCAGCAACATCCGGTGCTCGGCAACTATGGAGTCATGTCGGCGAAGAACGGCGGGATCAACGTTATGATCGTGACGACGATTCTCAGCTTCATCTGGTACCAGCGCGGGAATAAGATTCCGACCGTGTCGTGGGCCAAGTTCGGAAACATCTTCATGGGGACCTTTTTCACGCTGGCCTATGTCAACATCATCTGGTTGGCCGTGTACGGCTATTACATCCCCGCCAACGTGCGGATCGGACTGTCGGTGCCGCAGGTTGCTACGACTCTCTCCTGCCTGATCTTCATGACGGCGCTCAACCTCGCTCTGCTGAAAGGCGCCAAGCAGGGTGGGCCGGTGGAATGGGGAAGGATGTCAGCGCGGTCGCAATACGCGCTCATTATGCTGGCCACGGAATTCACCTGGATGATGGCGTTGATGGGCTATATTCGTTCGTCGGTCCGGCTCTTCTGGCATGTGAACGAGATCATGCGCGACAATTCGCCCTGGGCCTACACCCACACCATCGGCTTCGCCGCCAACATGATCTCGTTCAACGTTTTGTTTTTCTGGATCACCATCCTCTTCGTGTTCTGGCTGGCGTCTTTGAGCGCCAAGAAGGCCTCAGTCGAAAGCGGCGCTTCGGTTCCCCAGCTTCTGCATCAGCCTGCGGTCAGGACCTGACAGACCGATTCTGTTAACGAATTTCTAGTCCCGCAGAGACGGGCGTCGCCGGGCAAATCCTCGATCGGCGATGCCCACGTCCTATCGGCTCCGCCGCACGGCGACACACAGTCGCGTCATGTCGCGGGTTTCGCGGCGACTTCCGCGTAATATCACGGATCAGCGGACCGTGCGGTTGTGCTCAGTGCGCACACCGGCCGAAAGCATTTGATTCATCAACATTTTCCGGACGCGTCTTTCTCGCACCCCGAGGCACAAGGGTTGCGTCGTGGCGAGCCGGGGCCCGGTGGAAATCCGCACGCCGTCTACGCACTGCGCGTCGGCCGGATCGGAAAGGAGGGGGATGTATCGCGTCGAGGACCCCGTGTATTGGCGAAGGCGATATTTCTTAGACCCATCCATTTTTTGCAGGAGGGATACGTCATGTTTCTATCTCGCAGACAGTTCCTCAAGATCTCGGTGGGCAGCGTGGCGGCTGCTGCGATTGCGGACAAGGCCCTGGCTCTGACCGCACTCCAGCCCGTCATCGAAGTCGGCAACCCGCTAGGCGACTATCCCGATCGGTCTTGGGAACGCGTGTATCACGATCAGTACCGGTACGACAGCTCGTTTACGTGGGTTTGTTCGCCCAATGATACTCACGCCTGCCGTATTCGGGCCTTCGTCCGCAACGGTGTCGTCATGCGGGTGGAACAGAACTACGACCATCAGACCTACGAGGACCTCTACGGCAACCGCGGCACCTTCGCCCATAACCCTCGGATGTGCTTGAAGGGCTATACCTTCCACCGGCGGGTGTACGGCCCCTATCGGCTGAAAGGGCCCCTGATGCGCAAGGGGTGGAAGCAGTGGATGGACGACGGCTCCCCTGAACTGACGCCGGAGGTCAAGCGCAAGTACAAATTCGAGAGCCGCTATCTCGACGACATGATCCGCGTCTCGTGGGATACCGCTTTCACATATCTGTCGAAGGCGATGGTGGTTATCGCCACTCGCTATAGCGGCGAAGCGGGAGCGCGGCGGCTGCGCGAGCAGGGCTATCCGCCGGAGATGATCGAGATGATGAAGGGCGCGGGGGTCCGCTGCTTCAAGCATCGGGCGGGCATGCCAGTGCTGGGTATCCTGGGCAAGCATGGAAACACACGCTTCAACAACTGCGTGCTGCCGCTTTTGGATGCCTGGATCAGGAAGATCGGACCGAATCAGGCCCAGGGCGGCCGATACTGGAACAACTATACGTGGCACGGCGATCAGGACCCGTCGCAGCCCTGGTGGAACGGGACCCAGAACTGCGATGTCGATCTAAGCGACATGCGGTTCTCGAAACTCAATACGAGCTGGGGTAAGAATTTCGTCGAGAACAAAATGCCGGAAGCCCACTGGAAGCTGGAATCCATCGAGCGCGGCTGCCGGATCGTTGTCATTACGCCGGAGTACAACCCGACGGCGACCAGGGCCGATTACTGGATTCCGGTCAGGCCGGAAACGGACGGGGCGCTGTTCCTGGGTGCGAGCAAAATCATCCTCGACGAAAATATGCAGGACATCGACTTCATCAAGAGCCAGACGGACCTGCCCTTGCTGGTTCGGACGGATACATTGCAGTACCTCGATCCGCGGGATGTGATCGAAAACTATCAGTTCCCGGATTTCTCGAGTTCATACTCGGGGAGGATTCAGGGCTTGAAACCTCAATACATCGAGCGACTGGGCGGGTTCATGGTCTGGGACCTCAACAAGAACCAGGCGGTGCCCCTGCACCGGGAACAGGTTGGCTGGCACTACTTCCAGAGCGGCATCGACGCGGCGCTCACTGGCACCTACCGGGTGAAGCTGCTTAACGGCCGCGAAGTGGATGCCATCCCGATTTATCAACTCTACCTCATTCATCTGCAGGACTACGACCTGGATACCGTGCACCAAATCAACCGCGCGCCCAAAGACCTGATCGTCAGGTGGGCGAGGGACAGCGGCACGATCAAGCCGGCGGCGATCCACAACGGCGAAGGCGTCTGTCATTACTTCCACATGACGCAGATGGGCCGGGCAGCGGCCCTGGTGCTGACCCTCACGGGCAATATCGGGAAATTCGGGTCCGGCTGCCATACTTGGTCGGGCAACTACAAGGTCGGGATCTGGAACGCCACGCCCTGGTCCGGCACCGGTTCCGGTGTTCATCTCGGAGAGGATCCGTGGAATCTGAATCTGGACCCGGATGCGCACGGAAAAGAGATCAAATATCGAAAATATTACTACGGCGAGGAGCCCGGCTACTGGAACCATGGCGACACGGCCTTGATCGTCAACACGCCCAAGTACGGCCGCAAGGTCTTCACGGGTAAGACCCACATGCCCAGCCCCAGCAAACTCCGGTGGGTCGTCAACGTGAACATTCTGAACAATTCCAAGCACCACTACGACATGGTCAAGAACGTCGATCCCAATATCGAGTGCATCGTCACCCAGGATATTGAGATGACCTCCGACGTCAACCATGCCGACGTGGCCTTCGCCTGCAACTCCTGGATGGAGTTCACCTATCCGGAGATGACGGCCACGGTGAGCAACCCGTGGGTCCAGATCTGGAAAGGCGGCATCCGGCCGCTCTATGACACCAGGAACGATTTGGACACCTTTGCCAGCGTCGCGGCCAAATTGAGCGAGATTACCGGTGACGAGCGGATGAGACACGCGTTCCACTTCGTCTATATGAACCGCGTGGATGTCTATGCCCAACGGATGTTGGACGCCTCCAGCACCTTCTATGGCTACAACGCCGACGTGCTTTTGAAATCCGAGAAGGGCTGGATGGTGATGACGCGCACCTATCCGCGGCAGCCGCTGTGGGAGGAGGTCAACGAGAGCAAACCGCAGTGGACGCGGTCCGGTCGGCTGGAGACTTACCGGGTGGAGCCGGAGGCCATCGAGTACGGCGAGAACTTCGTCGTGCACCGCGAAGGCACCGAGGCCACGCCCTATCTGCCCAATGCCATCATGTCGTCCAACCCGTTCATCCGGCCGGACGACTACGGCATTCCGATCACCGCCCAGCACCACGACGACAAGCATGTCCGCAACCTGCGGCTGCCGTGGCAGGAGATCAAGCGGCATGCCAACCCGTTGTGGGAGAAGGGGTATCAGTTCTACTGCGTCACCCCCAAGACCCGGCATCGGGTGCACAGCCAGTGGTCGGTCAACGACTGGGTGCAGATGTACGAGTCGAACTTCGGCGATCCCTACCGTATGGACAAGCGGACGCCGGGGGTCGGGGAACACCAACTCAATATCAATCCAGCCGCAGCGAGAGACCGCGGCATTAACGACGGCGACTACGTGTACGTGGACGGCAACCCGGTGGACCGGCCCTATCGCGGCTGGAAGCCCTCGGATCCCTACTACAAGGTCGCCCGCTTGATGATCCGCTGTAAGTACAACCCGGCCTATCCGTATCACGTGACGATGGCGAAGCACGCGCCGTACGTGGCGACGGCGAAGTCGGTGAAGGGGCACGAGACGCGGCCGGACGGCCGGGCGATCGCGGTGGATACCGGCTATCAGTCGAACTTCCGCTACGGCGCCCAGCAGTCATTCACCCGGTCGTGGCTGATGCCGATGCACCAGACGGACAGCCTGCCGGGCAAGCACGCCAATGGCTTGAAGTTTAAGTGGGGATTTGAAATCGATCACCATGCGGTCAACACGACGCCGAAGGAGTGCCTCATCCGCATCACCAAGGCGGAGGACGGCGGCATCGGCGCACGAGGGCCGTGGGAGCCGGTGCGTACGGGCTTCACCCCGGGCCAGGAGAACGAGTTCATGATCAAGTGGCTCAAGGGCGAACATATCAAGATCAAAGTCTAACCATCCGGACGGCCGGGGTCCCTCGGGGCCTCAGCCTTCCCGTTGCCCGTTGTCCGTGACCCGTTGGGCCGGATAACGGGAAATGGATTACGGTACACGGAGGAATCATGCCGGAAGTCTATAACTGGCAACTGGGCCGCAAGATGCTCTATCCCTACGAGGAGCGGCATCCGAAGTGGCAGTTTGCCTTTGTGTTCAACATCAATCGCTGTCTGGCGTGCCAGACCTGCTCGATGGCGGACAAGAGCACCTGGCTGTTCAGCAAGGGGCAGGAGTACATGTGGTGGAACAACGTGGAGACCAAGCCCTACGGCGGGTATCCCCAGTTCTACGACGTGAAGATCACGCAACTGATCGAGCAGGTCAACCCGGGGGGCCAGGTGTGGAACGTGCGGGTGGGCCGCAAGCACCATGCGCCCTACGGGGTGTTCGAAGGGATGACGATCTTCGACGCCGGGGCCAAGGTGGGCCAGGCGGCCATCGGTTACATCCCGACGGACCAGGAGTGGCGGTTCGTCAACATCTATGAGGACACGGCCACCTCGATGCGGGCCATCGTGGAAGGCATCGACAAGTCGGGGTTCTCGCGGGACGAACCGTGGAAGCTGACCGGCAGCAGCCTGCCGGAGCATGAGACCTTCTTCTTCTACCTGCAGCGGATCTGCAACCACTGCACGTATCCGGGCTGTTTGGCGGCCTGCCCGCGCAAGGCCATCTACAAGCGGCCGGAGGACGGCATCGTGTTGATCGACCAGAACCGCTGCCGGGGCTACAAGAAGTGCGTGGAGCAGTGCCCCTACAAGAAGCCGATGTACCGGGGCACGACGCGGGTGAGTGAGAAGTGCATCGCCTGCTATCCGCGCATCGAGGGCAAGGACCCGCTGACGGGTGGCGAGCCGATGGAGACCCGCTGCATGGCGGCCTGCGTGGGCAAGATCCGCCTGCAGAGCCTGGTGCGCATCGGCGAGGACGGCCTGTGGGCGGAGGACCGCTGGCACCCCTTGTATTTCGCCATCCGCGTGGAGCAGGTGGCCCTGCCCCTGTACCCGCAGTGGGGCACCGAGCCCAACGGCTACTACATCCCGCCGCGGCACAGCCCGCGGGGCTACGCGCGGCAGATGTTCGGGCCAGGGGTGGACAACGCGATCGAGAAGTACCTGGTGCCGAGCCGGGAACTGTTGGCGGTGCTGCAACTGTGGCGGGCCAGCCAGCAGATCATCTTCCGCTACGACGTCATTCCGGGCCCGAAGGTGTTTGAGACCCAGATCCACGGCAAGCGGTTCGAGATGTACAACGACACCGTGCTGGGCTTCAACAAGTCGGGCAAGGAGGTCGTGCGGCAGCAGGTGGAGGAGCCGATCTACATCCGCCCGGCCGAGCGCGTGAACTGGCTGTAACCACGGCGCCAGGCTGCCTATTGAAGGGAGGGGCCGGCTAAGGCCCCTCCCATGCAACAGCAGAGAGCGATCGGCTTCGATCTTCGTCAGCAATTCATCAAGAGCTTCCTGCAAAGCCCGGTTGATCGGGTCCTGATCCGAGGCGGTAATCCAGCGTGCGAACGAGCCAACGGCCTGCGTTTCGATCACATAGGATGCAATGGTGGGGTTCTTGGCGGACGAGAGTGCGGCTTCCAATCGCAGAATGTAAAGGTATCGGTCGCGGGAACGCATGACAAGGGCCGCCTTCAGGGACAGGGTCACGTCGGCCGGCCCGGTCCCGACACTGCGGAAGCTGCGCCGCTTCTCGATGTAAGAAATCACCCCTTGCCGGAAATCCTGCCAGGTCCATTCCAACAGTCCAATCCCCGGCATATGGTCCGCGCCTTCCAGAGCGAATCCCGTGACATCGACCTTCATCGAGAGCGGAATCGGGTCGCTCGCAACGGTGTTAGGCTCCGGCGTCACGTGGATGGTATGGAGACAGCCGAAGAGGCTGAGCGAGAGCCAGGAGAAGAAGAGGAGGAGAATCACGCGCATCGGTGTGTCAGCCGGTCCGATCCGTCTAATCTGACGAGGCGGTCGGCTTCATGGCTGTTTGGACGGCGGGTTCATGATGTCCAGGTCGAGAAGTGCCCTGGCGGCCCGTTCTCGGTAAGGGCGCTCGCTTGATCCAGTATAGGTATCGACGACTCGCTGATAAGCCTTACGCGCCTGATCGTAACGCTGTTTGATGGCGAAGTATTGTCCAAGGGCCAGCCAATTCTGGGCGGCTGCTTCGTTCGCGGTCTTGACGAGCGCCCATTCGTGGTCCACCCGATTCATTCCCGCTTGCCGCGCTCGTCTCCGAATCGCCTCTCCTAGTTGACCCGCCAGTGTTTCAATCTCTTCGTTCTCGTGGATGGCGGCCTCAACGCGGTCGGCCTTCAAGTGAGTGTAAAACGCGTCCACGTGCGCTTTGATCTGGTCAATGCGCGCCTGATATGGGTCGTGCGCGCAACTGGAGAGGGTAAAACAGATGCTCAGCCACCAGGCGAAGGGGGATAAACGGGAATTTGCGCGTCTCATATAGAGGATCCCTTCGGCTCGTCGATCCCCTGGCCGCGGCGCGTTCGGCCGCGAGGGATGCGCTTGACGCATCCTACTCGATTCGCATGCTTAAAGGCGAGCATGCCTGGGCCGCTCCATGATCCATCTGGACCTTTTCTCTCCGTTCTGCTTTACTTCCCGGAGCATCGAAACGACTATGATCCATGAAACGAGTTCTCCTGTTCGGATCGGCCGGTGTGGCGTGGTGGTGGATCGTCCTGTCCATCGCATGGACGGTTCCGTCGCTTGCGGCTTCTCCGGTGCCCATCGATGTCGTGCTGGGAAATCTCGACGCGTTTCACCTTCGCAAGGTGACTGTGAAGGGTGCCGTACGGGAGTTCCACGCTCTTCCTCCCTATCTCGGACGCGCCGGCCCCGTCTACGATGCGTGTGTCTTCACGCTGGATGACGGCACCGGCGTCCTTCCTGTGCATGTGGCTCGCGGCTGCCCGCGTTCGGATTGGCCGGCGTTGAACGGCAAGGAGGGCGACGAGATACAGGCCACGCTGCTGGTGACGATCATCAAGGGGCGCGATCGATCGACATCTTACGCCCTCGCTGCGGAGATCAAACATCTCGGTCCTTGACCAACCGACGGGGTCGTGGGAGTTCTTCGAACGAAGGGACGCGGATCAAGGGGCCAGCACCGGCAGCACGACATGGACGTCGAGATAGGTCTCGGCGGCGTCCGCGGGAAAGGGCGGAAAGGGATGGGCATCGATGACCGCCAGCATGGCGGATTCGTCGATCCGTGGATCGTCAGAACTCCGTTCCAGGTGGATCAATTGGGCTTCGCCGTTGGCGAACAGCCGAAACCCAACCGCCGGATTGCGTCGCGTCCGTGACGGCGGTTGCGCGGACAGCCGCTTGCGCAGACTGCGGCCGATACGATCATTCACTCGTTTCCAGTATGCATGACCGCCGTTCAGCGGTGACGGGTGCAAGAGATCTTCTTCCTGTACGGCCTCGTCTGCAAGCGCGATCTGAGTCGCTGGCTCGCCGCGCAATCCCGCAGGGCGGCTGCGAGGTGGCACCGAGGCCGATTCGGAGGGCGGCTCGCCGGCGATGGGGGCGCTCAAGGTCACGTAGACCGTGTGTTTCCCCATGCGAAGCAATTCCGTTCCCTGTATGCGCGCGATCACGACAGACACGGGCATCGCTTTCGGCGCTGCGCTCATCGCGCCGGACGGAGCCGCCTCAACCTCCACGGTGGTCGACAAGACACCCTGCGGTCCGTCTGGTACGAGCGGATAGAGGCGTCGGGGAAAAGATGGACCTTCAACGAGAGCCACCAAGTTTTCCTGTCGCGCCTGTGCTTCACGGCTGACGCGCAGGAAAAGAGTCAAGCGGCTTCCCGCCGGGAGAGATCCTTGGGCGTCCGGAGCTTGGATCTCGATCCGCCAGTGTCGCGATGGGTGAGAGCTCTCGTCTTGCGCCCGCGCCGAGACAATCCAGAAAGAAACGAGGGCGCTCACCGCGAATCCGAGCGCAAGGATCCAGCGCCGATGTGGGAGAGGATCCAACCCGGGACCGCAGAATTGTCGATTTTCGAAAAGCAGCATCAAGGCATGGAGTCTGAACGAATCGCCGGTGAAGATCAAGCGGGGCGACGGGCCGCAAACCATTTCCTGCGTGATTTCCCCTTCGGGGTGCGGTAAAAAACAAGCTGGGGCGAAGCCGAAAGTGACACGACGGTTGCCGAATTTGAACGCGGGCGAGCCACGATCCGCTTCGACAGGGATGGCGCGTGGCTTGGCATTCATCTTCGCTATCGGAGCGGGAACCTGCTTGGCTGGATGCTCCGGACAATTGCCTGCGTCGGTCCCGGCCGTTGTGCAGAATACCGCCGTGGGGCAGCGCGCGAGCGAGGTTCCTTCTTCGCAGAAGTCGAAAAGCGAGGCGCCGGCGACGCCGGCGGTCATCGAAGCGGAAGAATTTCGGCTCCTCGACAGGGAAGGCAAGGTCCGCGGACTGTTGCGGGTCGATGACGCCGGTGCGTCCAGCCTGATTCTCTACGACAGCAAGGGGAAAGCCCGCGCGATCTTGCGCGTGCCTAAGGATGGCCCGTCGAGCCTGTCATTTCTCGACGAACACGGCAACGCCCCGACGACGAGGCATTCCTTACCTTAAAAAACAAGAAGCAGGCAAAGGGATGCGCGGACGGGGCGATGCTCGGCCCTGTCGTCAATCCTTTTTGAAATTCTTCCGATCAGTCCCAACACGAAGTGGGCTGGCCGGTGGTGTGCTCCCGCCGGGAAAGCATGTCGGCGGGGCGGGGATGGGGTGAAAAACGCTCCCCGCCGCGCGAGGAACCGGGTATCCCAGAAGGCGTTCAATCGCCCGGATGTACCGAGCGTCCTCGATCGTGGCAAAGCTCGTTGCGCGTCCGAGCACCTTCATCCGGCCCGTGCGCCCGATCCGGTGCACATAGTCTTCCGGCGTGCGGGGCAGGTCGTAATTGATGACATGACCGATGTGAGCCACATCCAGGCCGCGGGCCGCGATGTCAGTCGCCACCAGAATCCGATAGCGCCCGCGGCGGAATCCCTCCAATGCCAAGCGGCGTTGAGACAACCGCCGATCCCCATGCAGGACGGCCACCCGATGGCCGACTTGCTCCAGGATTTGCCCCAACCGGTCGGCGCGATGTTTGGTTCTGGTAAAGACCAAGACGGATTCGTCTTGGTCCTTGAGCAAGGCCAGGAGAAGCCGCGTCTTCTCCTCCGGCGCCGTATGGTGCAGCGTTTGCCTCACACCGGCCGCCGGGGTGGCCGACTTGGCGACCCTCACGAGTCCCGGAGTCCTCAGAGACATCCGTGCAAGGTCGTCCAGGTTGCCGGGCATCGTGGCGGAAAACAGCAGACTTTGCCGCTGCTCCGGCAACGCATCGAGAACCTGATTCAACTGCGGCGCAAATCCCATATCGAGCATTCGATCCGCTTCGTCCAGCACTACCATCTGGAGATGCGAGAGCTGGACGGTTCCGTTCCATAAGTGGTCCAACAGCCGACCCGTCGTCGCCACGAGAATATCGGGGAATTGACGCAAGCCGCGTACTTGGGCCTGCACGTCGCTGCTGCCGACGATGGGTGCGGCGAAGATGCGGCTGGACCGGCCGAGCCGATCTACGGTCGCCTGAATCTGAAAGGCCAGTTCCCTGGTCGGTGCCAAGATCAACCCGCGGGATGGCCCCTTCGGCCCGTCGGCCAACCGCGCAATCATCGGCACGACAAACGCGGCGGTCTTGCCTGTGCCGGTCTGCGCACAGCCAAGGACATCGCGGCCTTGCAGTGCCGGCGGGATGGCCCGCGCTTGGATCGGGGTCGGTTCGGTCATGCCCGCGCTGCGCAAGTCCCGCAACAGCGGGGTGGGCAACCCGAGGGCGTCAAAGGTGAGCGGAGCAGAAGGAAGCTGAGCGGAAGCGGACATATGAGATATCCCTTTTCTGGTTGGATCGCATAAGCACAGAATCAAAAAACGAGGAAAGCAGAACCGGGAAGGAGTCCGCTTCGGAGAGGATCTGAGCGCGATGCGATCACGGTCCAAATCTTCGTCGGTGTCATGAGCGCTGGACCGTTTCGGCCGTGACTGGACCTTACCCTACAGGAGAATCGCTCCCCTGCCAAATGCTTCCCAGTCCGGCCAGGCGGCGGCGACCAAGTCGGCCGAGCCTCTCGCCGTTGAAGGTGATGAGCCCGGCCACGGCGGCACCCACGACAAATGAACGAGCTGATCCTTGACACAGCTTCTCTAGAGGCCTAGCCTTGCCGTGGCGTAGGCTTTCACCACACCGGTCTGCTGCGGCGTTCTTCGACGAAGACTGGGCCAATGAAGCGTCGTTGACAGTCGGGCGACGGCACGAGATGCTCATGGGCGAACGGGAGAACCCCCGCTTCGAGGTGCAATGGCCGGTGTCCTTTTCCGGGCCGGGTGTAGCCGGAGGCGGATTGGTCTCCTGCCTGTCCATCAGCGGCTGCACCGTGGTCAGCGAGGAACCTGTGACGCCGGGGACGTTCCTTTCGTTGCACATCCATTTACCCGAGCAGTATGTGCCGCTCGCGATCGATGTGGCTGAAGTCCGCTGGGCGACGGATACGCAATTCGGCGTGGAGTTCAGAACCCTGCGCGCGCAGGAACAAGAGCGGCTGCGCCGTATCGTGGATGCACTCAAGCGATCCCATTAACAGCGGCGCGTCGGGTTAGGTGAGGACCGGTTAGGGAGGAGAAGCCCGGGGGCGTCTTCTCAGGTTTCAGCGAGGCGGTCGACGGATTGTGGAATTGTGGAACTGAACATGGTTGAGGGACGAGTTTCGCCAGGAAAGGAAGTCGCCACGTTGGCTGGAGGGTGTTTTTGGTGTCTGGAAGCAGTGTACGACCAACTGCAAGGCGTCGAGTTGGTCGAGTCGGGCTACATCGGAGGCAGCGTCCCGAACCCGACCTACGAAGCGGTGTGCACGGGCCGCACCGGGCATGCCGAGGCGGTGCGGATTACGTTTGACCCCCAGGTCGTGTCGTATCGCGACCTGCTCGAGATCTTCTTCGCCATCCACGATCCGACCACTCTCAACCGCCAAGGCAACGATATCGGGACGCAATACCGGTCCGCGATCTTTTACCACTCTCCCCATCAGAAGGCGATCGCAGAAGAAGTGATCGCAACGCTGACCAAAGAGAAGGTGTTCGATCGTCCCATCGTCACCGAGGTCGTGCCGGCTTCAACCTTTTATGCGGCGGAGCCCTACCATCAGAAGTATTTCGTCCGCAACCCCTTCCAAGGTTATTGTCAGTACGTTATCGGGCCGAAGGTCGCCAAATTCCGCAAACGGTTCGCCGCCAAACTGAAGAGCTGATCCATCACGCGAGGGGCCTCACGCGCCACGCTGCGCGTCCTGAGCCCTGTCCCTTCGGCCGTCTACCGGGCGAACAGTTCGACCAGGCTGTCCTTGAGATCGCTCAGTAAGTCGGGCTTCTGAAACACCTGCTGCGGTGCGAGAATGATTTCCGCTTGCGGGGGACAGAATGGAAATTCCAGTTTGGTCTTGCCCTGCACCCGAGCGTGGATCGCACCGTCCGGCTGGCGGTGCAGAACCACGAGAGGATCGCGTCGTTCGATCACGCATGAGCGGTCGTAGCCGGCCTGTCGATACGGAACAGGGTCCGCGAGCATCACCCTGTGTCGCCCGTTTGCGAACACGGTGTCGCCTTCGCGGATGGGACCTTCCGGCGCGATCGAGTAGAGGATAAGGGGCACGATGAGCATGATCGCGACAGCCAGGCCAATCGACCACATCGGCGGCCAAGATCGGTCCGTCTGTGGGCTTTGATCCGGGGGGCTCATGGACCAGCAAGCTTGCCACATCCGCCCGAGGTTCCGCCAGGTCTGTCGAAGACGCGGGAGGGACTGGACTTTCTCCGAGTGAGAGAGGTACATTTTCGCCCGCCGGGCCTTGTGGCGGCCCGAGCGGGCGCGGTCTTGCGCCTCTGTTCTCCGGCATTGGGTGATCGGTCAGCTTGACGAAAGGAGGAGTGCATGGCCAGAAAGGGAAATGGACAATTGCTCATCGCGGCGGCCGTGATCGGATGGTTGTCCGTCGGGACCGCCTTCGCTGATGAACTCAAAGTCGAAAATCTCCCTGTCGATCCGAAGGCCTACCGGACGCAGGTCGATCAAATCATCCGCAAGGTGGACGGCCTTATCGACAAGCTTAAAGACAAAGGATTCTCGCCGTCGCTGCTGGATCTCATGCAGACCCGCGACAACATCGTGCGCGAAATTTATAAAGTCGAAAATGCGCCTGATGGGGCCAAGTGGTTGTCCAACGAAGCGCGCGCGAGCGTCGATGCGATGCTGCGTCTGCTCAAAGAACAGTACGAAAAGGCTTCTGGCTGAATTTCATCGCTCGGCGTTCTGCCGAGCTTGTCGCAGGTTCCCGTAAAACCGTCAGGGCGTAGGCGTATAGGCGGGGACAGGATGTCTCCGGCGTCTGCGCCCTGTGTTCTTTTTTCTTCGCTCCCCCGGGCTAGCGTCCTAATCTGCTTTCCGGGACAACATCGGGACGTGGTATTCCAAACGCGAGGTTTCCGTTGGTGGCGAGGAATGCCGGGTCACTCTTCGTCGAGCGCGAGGCTCTTGCCTTCGGGCGTTCCGGCGCGCAGGGCGGAAAAGTCGAACAGCCGACGATCCAGCAGGTGGGAGGGCAGCACATTGGCCAGCGCGGCAAAGAGGCTCTCCTCGCAGCCGGGAAATCGTTGCTCCCAGTCGCGCAGCATCATCTTGACCTGTTTGCGCTTCAAGTCTTCCTGCGAACCGCAAAGATCGCAGGGAATGATGGGAAATTGCCGCAATTCGGCGTACCGGGCCAGATCCGCTTCCTTCACATAGGCCAGCGGGCGGATCACGACATGACGTCCGTTCTGGGAACGGAGCTTCGGCGGCATGGCCTTGAGCTTCCCGTTGTAGAAGAGATTCAGAAACAGTGTCTCCAAAATATCGTCGCGATGATGGCCGAGAGCGATCTTGGTCGCGCCGAGTTCGGCGGCGAGGCGGTAGAGATGGCCCCGCCGGAGCCGCGAGCACAGTGAACAAGTGGTCTGGCCTTCCGGGATCAGGCGCTTGACGATCGAATAGGTGTCCCGTTCCTCGATGTGATACGGTATGCCGAGACCGCTGAGGTACTCCGGCAACACGTGGGCGGGGAACCCCGGTTGCTTCTGGTCGAGGTTGACCGCCACCAGTTCGAAGCGGATGGGAGCCCGGCTGCGCAGCGCCAGCAGGACGTCGAGCAGACTGTAACTGTCCTTGCCGCCCGAGACGCAGACCATGACCTTGTCGCCGTCTTCGATCATCGTGTAATCGGCGATGGCCCGGCCCACCAGCCGGCAGAGGCGGAGGTGCAACTTCTCGGCTTCGCCGGTCAGTTGGTCGAAAGAAGCGGCGGCCCGCCCGTTCTGTTTCGCCGGGGTCAGCATAACTGATGAATCGGCGCTATTGTACCCGTCGCCGATGGGAAAAGGGAGAGGCTGTGAAATCGATTTTGTTCGTGTGCACCGGAAACATCTTTCGCAGCGTGGTCGCGGAGTATGCCGTGAAGGCCAGGATCGGGCCGGACCTGCGCGCTATGATCGGCTCAGCCGGGATCGAGGCGCAACCTCAACCGTTGCATCCGTTGATCTGCGCTCGGTTGTTGGAAAAGGGCGTCGATCCCTCCGCGCACAGGCAACGGAGGGTTACGCGCGAGTTGCTTGATCGCGCGGACCTGGTGGTGGCGATGGGCTTCGATCACCGGGACGCGCTCCGCCGGTCCTTCGGGCGGGAAGCCTGGCTGTTCAATCAGGTATGCTACGGGCGGGAAGAGCCGATTCTTGACCTGCACGAGGCGATTCCGGATTGGCAACAGCACCTGGAGGCCGCCCGTGCCTACGTCCTCTCGGTCGTGGATTATATTTGGGACGCCATGCCGGCGTTTCTCTCCCGCGTCGGCCGGTTCTGACGAGTGCTTTCTCGCGTCGAAAGGAGATCGGCGCGGCGGCGCCGCGGATCGGCGTTCACGCGGTGGACTTGAAAAAAAGCGCCGAAAGCGGCGGCAGGGTAAGCGCGAGCGAATACGGACGACCATGGATCGGCGACGGATCGGCTTCCGTCCCGCCGAGGTTTCCCATCCCGCTTCCGCCGTACTCTCGTGCGTCGCTGTTCAACAGTTCTTTCCAGAATCCTCCGCGCGGCGCGCCGACTCGATAGTGAATCCGCGGCACCGGCGTGAAATTGCACACGACCAGGATCAGCTCGTCGGTGGAAGTCCCGCGCCGCAGCAGGCTGATCACGCTGGCGTCCGCATCGTGGCAATCGATCCACTCGAACCCGGCCGGGTCGAAGTCACGTTCGTGCAGCGCCGGCTCGCGCCGATACACGTCGTTCAGATCCGCCACCCATTTCTGTATTCCTTGATGCGGCGCGTACTGGAGCAAATGCCAATCTAGACTCTCGTCGTGTGCCCACTCGCGCCACTGGCCGAATTCGTCGCCCATAAATAAGAGCTTCTTGGCGGCTTGGGCGAACATGTAGCCGAACAGCAGACGCAGGTTGGCGAATTTTTGCCAATCGTCACCTGCCATTCTGCCGAGCAACGAGCCTTTCCCGTGCACGACTTCGTCATGTGAGAGCGGAAGCACGAAGTTTTCATGGAACGCATAGAGCATGCGGAAGGTCAGGTTGTTGTGATGATATTTCCGGTAGATCGGGTCCAGGGCCATGTATTCGAGCGTGTCGTGCATCCAGCCCATGTCCCACTTCATGCCGAAACCAAGCCCGCCGGCGTAGGTCGGTCGCGACACCGCCGGCCACGCCGTCGATTCTTCGGCGTAGGTCTGGACGTCCGGGTAACGCCGATAGACCTCTTCGTTCAGGCGGCGGAGAAACGTGATCGCATCCAGATTTTCCCGTCCCCCGTACGGATTGGGGATCCACTCGCCCGCGTTCCGCGAATAGTCCAGATACAGCATGGACGCCACGGCATCCACGCGAAGTCCGTCGACGTGATATTTCTCCAGCCAGAACAGTGCACTGCTGATCAGGAAGCTCCTGACTTCATTGCGGCCGTAGTTGAAAATGCAGGTGTTCCAGTCGGGATGAAACCCCTGGCGCGGATCGGCGTGTTCGTACAGATGGCTGCCGTCGAAATAGACAAGTCCGTGTTCGTCGGTCGGAAAGTGCGACGGCACCCAGTCGAGGATGACGCCGATCCCGTGCCGGTGCAGTTCGTCGATCAAGAACATGAGGTCCTGCGGCGTTCCGAAACGACCGGACGGTGCGAAATAGCCGGTGGTCTGATAGCCCCAGGACCCGAAAAACGGGTGATCCATCAGCGGAAGGAACTCGACGTGTGTGAACCCCATCCGCTGCACGTAGTCGGCGAGCTTGACAGCCGCTTCACGATAGCTCAACGAACGGTTGCCTTCTTCGGGAACGCGCATCCAGGAGCCGAGATGCACTTCATAGATGCTGATCGGCGCGTCCAGGGCGTTGCGGCGGGCCCGAATCCGCAGCCAGTCCTCGTCGCGCCAGGCATAATCGAGGTCCCACACAATCGAAGCGGTCTTGGGCGGGACTTCGTTGAACCGCGAAAAGGGATCTGCCTTGTCGACTTGATACCCATGGTGCCGGGAACGGATGTGGTACTTGTACAGCGTGCCTTTGCCGACATGCGGGACAAAGCCTTCCCAGATGCCGGATCCGCCTCGCGGATGCAGAACGTGACTAGCTGGGTTCCAGTCGTTGAAGGTCCCGATCACTGAAACTCGCTCTGCGTCCGGAGCCCAAACCGCAAAATACGTCCCGGCGACGCCGTCAACCACGGCGGGATGCGCGCCGAGCTTGTCGTAGAGGTGGAAGTGCGAGCCTTCGTTGAACAGGTACAAGTCGTCATCGGTAAGGAGCGTAAACAGGGCTGCAGTTGTGCGCGATTGATGGTCCACTGTTCGACCTCGAATCTTGGGTGTCGATGCGCGGTGTTCTTCCACGTCGTAGCCTATCGTCGCGGCTGTCGCTCGTCAACCCGAGCACTGTTTGCGCACATTTCGCGGTCATGGTAGTGGTTCTGCTGTGGTCGGTGCGAAAGCCGGGCCATGGCGCTAGTGACACCCGAGTCTTGATTGTGATAAACAGATAGCCGATTGTTGGCGGAAGGTCCGTGCGCGTGCGTCCCCATCGTCTAGCCTGGCCTAGGACGCCGGCCTTTCAAGCCGGCAACACGGGTTCAAATCCCGTTGGGGACGCCAAACTGTGCTCACCCAGCACGGACGGCGATCGATACTCGTCCCCGCCGCAAGTACGCGGGATAAAAAAGATAAAGTGATCGGAGCAGAATCGTCTCAAGAAGGCCGGAAAGCCGCATCATGGCGGCTCGCGGGAGGATGGTGATGCATCCAAAGTGGCGCAGCGGTGTGATTCTGGCCGTACTGGTCGCCGGTGTCTTGGCCATGGGTGCTGGCCCTTCGCAGGATGCGCAGACAAAAAGCGATGAAACCGTCACGTTCCCGGAGCCGGTGCCCAAGGGGAAGGACAACGCGCCGATGGTGTTGATCCCGGCAGGGTGTTTCCCCATGGGGACGAACAACATCGGCGCGGACCCGACCCAAGGTTTTCCGAATGAGAGTCCCGAACATGAGGTGTGCCTTCCTGCGTACTACATTGATCAGTTCGAGGTTACGATCGAGCGTTACGCAAAGTTTCTCCAGGAGACCAATCACGATCTGCCGTCGCTGTGGGACGAGGACGCGGTGACGACAGCGCCGGACCGGCCTGTGATCGATGTGACGTGGTATGATGCGGAGGCGTACTGCAAATGGGCCGGCAAGCGGCTGCCGACCGAAGCCGAATGGGAAAAGGCTGCGCGAGGGACCGATCGACGCCGTTACCCGTGGGGCGACGTGCACACATTTCCTGATTTGGCGAATTACAACCGGGGGGATTGGGTGAGTTACCCGGTGACGTTGGCGCCGGTGACCTATGGAGTTGAAGGCTTCAACATTCGCACGGGTCTGGTTCCCAAAACCGGGGGCCGGAGTCCGTACGGCATTTACAATATGGCCGGGAATGCCTCGGAGTGGGTCGCCGATTGGTATGACCGTGAATACTACTCCAAGAGTCCGAAGGACAATCCGACGGGGCCACCGTCGGGAGAGAGAAAAGTCTACCGCGGCGGGAGTTGGTATGACATTCCGCGCAAGCTCCGCACGACCGCGCGCTTTTCTGCTGAGCCGGACTTTCATGATCGCACGACGGGATTTCGTTGCGCCATGGATGCGGGGAAACAATAGGCAATGGGAACGGAAGCAGGCCGTCCTCTGGCCGAACCGCTGACATCTGACATCCGTGATCGAAGGAATCGAGAGGCCGAGCAGACGCTTTGATCACGGCAACCAGCCGGCGAGTTCATCCCTTCGTTCACACCTGTCTCTCCGGAATCATGTCGAATTCCGAATCGAATCAGGACCCTTCGGAGCCGTCTTCCTCCGATGACGAGAGGGCGGAGTCACGGGTCCTCTCCAACGAAAGGGCCTGGACCGCCATCATCGTCGGCGTAGTCTTGCTGACCGCGGTCTTCGCGCTCGGACGTTCCGGCCCGTCTCCGTCGAAATCCAAATCCGAACCCCAACGAGCCAAAGCTGCGCCTCTGCTCTCGCCAGAGGCAGTGCCCTTGGTGACTGGAGAGGAGCCCGTACAGGATTTGTTTGTCAAAGCGGGTTGCGTGGTCTGCCATACGATTCCCGGCATCGCAGGGGCGACCGGCCGGGTCGGGCCTGAGTTGCTGCTACGGATCACGGGTCCCGACCGGCTGGCGGATCCGAAATATCGCGGCAAGGCCAAGACGGTGCGGGAATACATCGTCGAGTCGATTCTCTCGCCGAGTGTCTATGTGGTGCCCGGATATCCCGACCGGACGATGCCGAACTGGTACGGGCAGAAACTGAGCGCCGGGGCAGTGGAGAAAATCGTGACCTACCTGGAGCACATTCCAGCGCCCGACCGGTCTAGTGACGGGTGAGATTGACTCGTCCGTCAAGCCGGCGGGGGGGGGTGCCGTCTCCCCCTCAGCGTTTGCGGAAAGGGCTCGGCGGAGACGGGGACATGCCTTGAATCTGGAAGGTTTTTTCTTTCCCCTCTTTGTCTTTGTCCAGTAGCGCGGCGAGCGCCTCTTCGCCCTTCAATCCTTCCAACTTGATCTTCAGCCGCAGATTGTTGGCGCTGTCGGCGTTGATCAACGCCTGTTCGATGCTGATCTTGCCGGACTTGTAGAGATTGAACAGGACGTGATCGAAGGTCTGGCAGCCTTCCTCGATCCCCTGTTCCATCGCTTCCTTGAGCGTGTCGACCTGCGCCTTCTTGATCAGATCCTTGACGCGCGGGGTGTCCAGCATGATCTCCAGTGCGGGCACTCGTTTGCCGTCCAGTGACGGAATCAATCGCTGCGAAATGATGGCGCGAAGATTGAGCGAAAGCTGGAGATAGATTTGGGCATGCCGTTCGACGGGAAAGAAGTTCATGATGCGCTCGATGGCCTGGTTGGCGTTGTTCGAGTGCAATGTGCCCAGGCAAAGATGGCCGGTTTCGGCGAAGGTAATCGCCGCTTCCATGGTCTCCGTGTCCCGAATTTCTCCGATCAGAATGACATCCGGCGCCTGCCGCAACGCGTTTTTGAGCGCATTCTGGAACGAATGCGTGTCGAAGCCGACCTCCCGTTGGGTGATGAGGCATTTCTTGTGCTGGTGGACGAATTCGATCGGGTCCTCCACGGTCACAATGTGACCGGGCGCGACCGTATTTCGATGGTCGATCATCGCCGCCAGCGTGGTCGACTTGCCGGAACCGGTGGCGCCGACCACCAGGACGAGGCCACGCTTGGTCATGGCGATGTCCTTGATGATCGGCGGGAGCTGCAGTTCCTCGACGGTTTGAATTTGCGCCTTGATCATCCGGAAGACGAGGCCAACGTTCCCTTTCTGGCGGAAGATATTGACCCGGAAGCGCCCCAACTCTTTGTAGTAGAGCGCCAGGTTCATCTCCATCCTTTCCTCGAACTCGCTCCGCTGTTGTCCGCGCATCAAGGCCAGCGCCAAGGCTTCGAGCTGTTCGTTCGTGAAGGGCGGGGCGTCGGTCCGTTGGGTGACGCCGTGAATGCGATACACCGGCGGCGCGTCGACCGTGAGGTACAAGTCCGACGCGTCCCGATCCACCATCACCTTCAGCAAACTCCGAATATCCATGCTCCGTCTCTGAGCTCCTCCGTTGCGCGCGAACGGCTGCCGAGCCGATCGCGGGTTCGTCACGAACCTGCGTGAATCATGCAGGCTAAGCGGTCGTCCCGACTTGGTTGAACAGATTCGGGTTCATGCTCCGAGCCTGAGCCTCGCCTTTCGTCACCAACCCCCGGTTCACCAGCTCGATCAGGGCCATGTCCATTGTCTGCATTCCGTCCTTCTGGCTGGCCTGCATCATGCCGGGGATTTGATGGAGCTTGGCCTCGCGAATCAGGTTCCGCACCGCGGTCGTCCCGACCATGATTTCGACCGCCGCGACCCGGCCGCCCGTCCGTTTCTTGAGCAGCGTCTGCGTCAGCACGCCTTCCAGGGTTTCGGCGAGCTGAGCGCGGACCTGCGCCTGTTGGTTCGGCGGGAACGCGTCGATGATCCGGTCGACGGTCTTGGGCGCGCTCGACGTATGGAGGGTTGCCAGCACCAGGTGGCCCGTTTCAGCCGCGGTCAGAGCGAGTTGGATGGTTTCCAGGTCCCGCATTTCACCCACCAGGATGATGTCCGGATCTTCGCGGAGAGCCGAGCGAAGGGCGTTGGCGAACGAGAGCGTATGCACACCCAATTCCCGTTGATTGATCAAGCACTTTTTGGACTTGTGGACGAACTCGATGGGGTCTTCGATCGTGATGACATGCCCTTCAAATGTGTTGTTGAGGTAATCGATCATCGCCGCCAGCGTGGTCGACTTGCCGGATCCGGTCGGACCGGTGACGAGGATCAGACCTTTCTCTCGATCACAGAGTTGCCGAATGATCGGGGGCATGCCGAGTTTTTCAAGCGGGATGATCTCCGTCGGAATGGTGCGAAACACGGCGCCCAAACCGCGGTTCTGCAGGAACACGTTGACGCGGAAGCGCGCAATGTCGCCCATCGCGAAGGAGAAGTCGCATTCACGATGCTCTTCGAAGATCTTGCGCTGCACGTCGTTCATCATGTCGTAGACGAGCGCGTGGACTTCCTCCATGCTCAACGGCGGATGGTCCAGTTTCTTCAAGTCTCCATGAATCCGGACCATCGGCGGCTCGCCGGCACTCAGATGGCAGTCCGAGGCGCCTTCCTTGACGGCAAACGTCAGCAACTGCGAAATATCCATGAACCAAGCCCTCCTCCGTGGCGGGTCACGTGCAGAACGACGACCGCACGAGACGAAACATGGACGGACAATGACCGATCAATGTTAAGAACCGGTAGCCTTCAAATGGGCGGAACCCTTGGCCATCATGCCACATCGATGCGAGAAAGCAAGAAAATCCCCACAAGCCGATGCTCCTCCACGGGAGCATCATATGGAGGGCCATCGGCGGACGACCCTGTGACCGATGGGAACAAAGACTGTGTGGGCTTGGCAAAGCGAGTGGCGGGAAGCGGCGGTCAGATCAGCCCTAGGTCCTTTCCGGCTTTCCGAAAGGCCTCCAGCGCGGCGTCAAGTTGCTCGCTGGTATGTTCGGAGGTCACCGTGACCCTGATGCGGCTTGTTCCTTTCGGAACGGTCGGAGGCCGAATCGCCGGAGCGTAGACGCCGTGCTCGAGCAGTTTCTCGGCCATCGCGAGGGCGCGTTCGGCTTCGCCGATGAGCACCGGGATGATCGGACTAAGGCTGTCGGTCGTGGTGAAACCAAGTGTCCGCAACCCGGAAAAGAGATGCCGGCGGTTGGCCCACAGGCGCGCGCGTCGTTCCGGCTCCGTCTCGAGGATCGCCAATGCGGCTACTGAAGCGGCCGCACTGGCGGGCGGCGGCGCGGTGGTAAACATGAACGACCGAGCCGTATTGATCAGATACGCGATGAACGAAGCGGGACCGACGACGTAGGCGCCGATTCCACCCAGCGCTTTTCCGAGCGTGCCCATATGGAAGGGGATGCGTGATTCGACGCCCCAGTGTTCGAGCGTGCCGCGACCGCGTTCGCCCATTACGCCAGTCCCGTGCGCGTCGTCGACCAGGACCTGGGCGTCGTACCGTTCCGCCAGGATGGCGATGTCGGACAGCGGAGCCGCGTCGCCATCCATGCTGAACAGCCCGTCAGTGACGATCAACGTCCGGCGTCTTGCCGGCCGACGGCGAAGCAGCGATTCGAGATGGCTCACGTCGCGGTGGCGGAACACGCGAAACTCGGCCCCGCTCAAACGGCATCCGTCGATGAGGCTGGCGTGACACAATCGGTCGGCGAAAATCATCCCGCCGGATCCGATCAATGCGGGGATCAATCCGAGATTGGCGAGATACCCCGAACCAAACACCAGGGCCCCCTCCGTGCCCTTGAAGCGAGCCAACGCCGACTCCAACTCCTTGTGGGGTGGAAGCGTGCCGGAGACCAGGCGGGACGCTCCGGCGCCGACGCCGAATGTCTCAGTGGCCTGGACGGCGGCTTGAATGAGTCGAGGATGGGTGGCCAGGCCGAGATAGTCGTTGGATGCCAACAGAATAACTTGACGCCCGTCGATGGAGACGACCGGGCCGGTCGCGGACTCCAGTGATTTTGGTTGGCGCAGGAGGTGATGCCGCTCCAAATGTCGAAGCTGCGCGGTGAACTGCCCATCCCGATCGGTGTCGTCCGTCAACGCCATCGTGTCGTGCCGGCATCGGTACGCTATACCCGCCGATTCCCCATGTCAACGGCGCGTCAGGACGATCGGAACCACGAGCGCGATTGGATTGACAATCAGCGGGAAACCCGAGTATAAGGCCCGTCACCGTTGAGCCGGCGAGTCGTCGCCGGCCATTGGCCACAGGCGCAAAGGGATGTCTTACCGCATCAAAGTTCCCTCAAAAAGTGAACCGGTGAGCGAGCCCCGGTTGCTCAGCGGAATGGAACGCCTGCTGCTCACCATGCAGGAATATCGCCGAGCTGTGCTGGCGGGGGTCGGAGTCTTGCTCGCGGCGGTGGCGATTGTCGCCGGTGTGCTGTGGTATGACCACCGTACGGCGGAGGCGGCGCTCGATCTCTACCGCGAAGCCACTCGCCACTATTTGACGCGCCCCGCCGACAAACCGGAACAGGCCGACGCCAATCTCAAGGAGGCGATCAAGAAGTTTCGCCAAGTGGTGGAACAGTATCCGCGCACCCCCAGTGCGCCGCTTGCCCTGTATCACCTGGGAAACGCGTTGGTGCAGGCCAATGAGATCGATGCGGCGATCGAGACCTACAAGCGGTATGTCCTGCTGTATGGTTCGCATTCCGTCTTGCTCGGCCTGGTTCAGCAACGATTGGGCTATGCCTATCTTCTGAAGGGAGATCGGGATCAGGCGGCTAAAGCGTTTTCGACGGTTCTCCAACTGCCCTCCGCCTTGAATAAAGACAACGCGCTCTTTGAATTGGGCAAGCTTGAAGAGGCGCAATCACGGCCGGAAGGCGCGTTGAGCCATTATCAGCAATTGATCAAGGAATATCCTAACTCTCCTTTCGCCAGCGAGGCGGCGGTCCGCCTCAAGGTGCTGGAAGCGAAGAAAGGACCGGAAGGAAGCGTTTCCGGAACCGCAACGGCCGAATCGCCACCCGGCGGGTCCGCTACGAATCCAGCCGCCCACTCGTCCCCTTCATCAAGCGCGGGACAACGCTAGCTCGATCGTTCGGCCACTCGATACTCAGCGAAGAAGCGCATCGTTCGGGCAGGACAAGGCCGGAACGGTCATCTGATCGCGAGCACGTCGCCCGGCTTAATCAAGGCGCTGGTGAGGTTATTCCTGACTTTGAGCGCCTTGACCGAGATTCGGAAGCGCTTGGCGATCTTTTCAAGCGTATCGCCCACCCGCACGCGATACACTTTCGCGCTTTCAAAATCTATGCGGTTGCGCTTGGATTTCGCGATGATCGGGGCGTGTTTATAGGTCGGAATACGGTCCAGCAGCCGCTCGACTTTCTCTTTCATTCCGGCTGGAACCTTGAGATGATACTCGGCGTCGTCCGGCGGTGTAGCGTCCCGGCGAAGCTCCGGGTTCAGATTCTTCAGCTCCTGATAAGGAATGCCGGTGACGTTTGAGATCGCCCGGAAATGGATCGGGCGGCGGACGACCACTTCTTCAAAGCGGTGAGGCGTCACCTCTTCCAGAGGAAACCCATAACGATCCGGATTCTTTGCGATGATGGTGGCGGCCATAAACCGGGGAACGTACTCTTTGGTTTCCCGACGGATCAGCGTGGTGCGGGAAATTTCTTTGAAACTTTCAGCTTGGGCCTTCTGCAGCGCGCGCAGCACTTTCCCTTCGCCGGCGTTGTAGGCGGCCATGGCTAATGGCCAACTGCCGAAGAGATCGTAGAGATCCTTCAGATATCGGGCCGCCGCGACCGTTGACTTGATGGGGTCGCGGCGCTCGTCTACGTATTGATCGACCCGCAGCCCGTAGAGTTTCGCCGTGCCTTTCATAAACTGCCAAGGGCCGGTAGCCCGAGCGCGCGAGTAAGCATGCGGATTGAAGCCGCTCTCGACCAGGGAGAGGTACACCAAGTCGCTCGGCAAATCGAATTCAGAGAAAATACGTTCCACCAACGGCTTGTACTTGCCTAGTCGGAGCAGCCATTTCTCGAACCGATCACGAATGGCGGTATTGAAGTAGCGAATGTGGCTCTGGACGGAAGAATCCAATACGATCGGGACGTTATACGTGACGTGACCGTTCTCCTCTTCCTCAGAGGCCTTTGCCGACCCTTCGGACTTGCTACCCTCCGAATCGGTGGCCTGCGGAGGTCGGGCAGTTTTCTCCACAGCCGAAACCGACTCCCTCTCCGCCTGATCGGCAGGAGGATCGCTCAGGAAAAACCGTTCCGAGGCCTCCGCCGGACCTGGCGTCTCGTCAACGGCTTGTAAAGCGATATCAAGCGTCGTCGATGATGAGGATTCCTCGCCCGAAGCGGGAGTCTGGACTGCTGAGGCCTCTACCAGCGATTGTTCAGCCGTTGCCAATGTCGCCAAGGCCACCGCCGTTAGAACCATGAGTGGTAAGAACATCACCGCAAAGCCCTTCATCTGCCCACCTTCTCGCCTCTGCCTCCGCGCCGAGCAGCTCATTCGGGTGTCGAACGCGCAACGGAAAACGGAAGTTTGGGCTACCCTAGCGAGTGTTTCCGCTGTTGTCAAGGAAAAGAACACCGACGGGCGCCGCCTTGACTCTCTGGCAAGGGCTGTGATAGCGTAGCCCCCCTCCCGAGTGACCCCCAAGTCTTTACAAGCAGAGGAGAAGAGGAGAACGGGTTGATGGTGAAACGGTATCTACTTGCTCCCGGACCGACCCCTGTGCCGCCAGAGGTCCTCCTGGCGATGGCGCGGCCGATTATCCACCACCGCGCGCCCGAATTCGCCCAGGTGTTCGCCGAAGTGCGTGAGGACCTCAAATGGCTCTTCCAAACCCGCAATGAGGTCTTGATTCTTGCCTCCTCTGGGACCGGAGGGATGGAAGGTGCGGTGTCGAATTTTCTCTCCCCTGGTGACAAGGCGCTGTGCGTGAACGCGGGAAAGTTTGGAGAACGGTGGGGAAAGTTGTGCAAAACATTCGGTGCCCAAGTCACGGAAATCAAGGTTGAATGGGGACGGGCTGTCGATCCGCAGGCGGTCGCTGATGCGCTCAAGAAAGATCCGTCGATCAAGGCCGTGTATGTGCAGGCAAGCGAGACATCGACCGGCGTCGCACATGACGTGAAAGCCTTGGCGGAGATTGTGAGGCCCTATGAGGGCACGATTCTGGTAGTGGACGCGATCACCGCGCTGGGCGTGTTCGATATCAAGACCGACGCGTGGGGCTTGGATGTGGTCATCACTGGATCGCAGAAGGCGCTGATGCTGCCGCCCGGATTGGCCTTCGTCAGCGTGAGCGAGAAGGCCTGGCAATTGGCTCAGAAAGCCCAAAACGGCGCGTTCTATTTCAATTTCAAGAAAGAACGGGAGGCTCAGAGCAAAAACCAAACGGCATATACCCCGGCGGTCTCCCTGATCCTTGGGCTTCAGGAAGTGCTCAAGATGCTGAAGACGGAGGGACTGGAAGCGGTGTTTGCCCGCCAAGCGGCGCTGGCTCGGGCCATGCGGGAGGGCATCAAGGCGGCCGGGCTCTCCCTCTTTCCGAAAGAATCACCTAGCGACGCGGTGACAGCGGTTTCCGCTCCCGATGGTCTCGACGGTCAGGCGATCTACAAGAATCTCAGGGTGCACTACGGAATCACCGCCGCTGGTGGCCAGGACCACTTGAAGGGGAAGATTTTCCGGCTCTCTCACATGGGGTATATAGACCGATTCGACGTCATCACGGCCTTGTCGGCCGTTGAAATGGTCCTGAAAGGCCTCGGTCATCCGATCAAATTAGGCAGCGGTGTGTCGAGGGCGCAAGAATTGCTGATGGCCGAGGTTTGACGGGAGCGATCGGGCGAGACGGCGATGAAAATTCTGGTCAGCGACAGCTTGTCAAAGCAAGGAATCGAGGTCCTCGAAAAGGCCGGATTCACCGTGGTCGTCAAGACCAAGCTCTCCAAGGACGAGCTGCTCAAGGAGATTAAAGATTGTGACGGTCTGATTGTCCGCTCGGGGACGAAAGTCACCGCCGAGGTGATTGCCGCCGGGGAGCGGCTTAAGGTCATCGGGCGAGCCGGCTCCGGGTTGGACAACGTGGATACCCAAGCCGCGACCCGCCGCGGCATTGTGGTGATGAACACCCCTGGCGGCAACACCGTGACGACCGCCGAACACACCTTGGCGATGATCTTCGCGATGACCCGCCGGATTCCCCAGGCGACCGCGTCGATGAAGGCCGGGAAGTGGGAGAAAGAACGGTTCATGGGCGTTGAGTTGTACAACAAAATTCTGGGGATCGTCGGTGTCGGGCAGATCGGCGGCTATTTGGCCAAGCTGGCGCAAGGAATCGGCATGAATGTCATCGCCTATGACCCCTATCTGGCCGAAGAACGCGCACGCAAGATGGGGGTCGAGATGGTGGATCTCGATGAACTGTTCCGCCGGAGTGACATCATCTCGGTCCATACGCCCTTGACGCCGGAAACCAAGTCGCTGATCGACGCCAACGCGATCGCCAAGATGAAACCCGGCGTGATGATCGTCAACTGCGCGCGGGGCGGGATCGTCAACGAGGCCGATCTCTATGAAGCGCTCAAGAGCAACCGGGTGGCTGCAGCCGCGTTCGACGTGTTCGACCAAGAACCGATCAAGCCGGATCATCCCCTGCTGACTGTGGACACCTTCATCTGCACGCCGCACATCGGCGCGTCGACGACGGAGGCTCAGGAGAACGTCGCCATCGGCATCGCGGAGCAGATCGTCGATTACTTTACTAAGGGGATCGCGCGCGGAGCCGTCAACGTTCCCTCGGTGCCGCCGGAGCTGCTTCCGCAGCTTCAGCCGTATTTGGCACTGGCCGAAAAGGTCGGCCTCCTGCAAGCCCAGCTGTACGAGGGCGGACTTGAGCGGGTCACGGTTGAATACAACGGGGAGGTCGCTTCGCTTGCTGTGGCGCCGTTGACGATCGCGGTCTTGAAAGGGCTCCTCACCCCGATCCTCGAAAACGCGGTGAATTTCGTGAACGCGCCGCTCGTCGCCAAGGAGCGGGGGATCGAAGTGAAGGAGGTCAAGAGCGGAGACGCCGGCGACTTCACGAGTGTGATCCGGGTCCGGGTCGAAGCAGGCAGATGCGCGCACCATGTGGCCGGGACGCTGCACAATCGCAAGGAACCTCGTATCGTCGAAATCGACACGTTCCAAGTCGAAGTGGTGCCCGAAGGACACCTTCTGCTGATTCTCAACGTCGATCGCCCGGGCGTGATCGGCGAGGTCGGGAAAGTGCTGGGCGATCACGACATCAACATCGCCCGCATGCAGTGTTCCCGCGAGGAACGCGGCGGCAACGCCTTATTGATCATTGGGACTGACGTCCCCTTATCCCGCGAGGTGCTGGACCAAATTAAGTCCGCGAAAAACATTCTCTCGGTCAAGGTCGCCGATCTCTCCATGAGTTTGTAACCGTCCCTTCCACTGGCCATGGCTCGCCCGCCGAGCACACCGCCCGTGCAGTTGTCCCCTCCGCTCGCTTCGCAGGAGCGCTCGCTCGTGCCCGCGGGGATGACGACCATTTTGCCCCATGTCGCGATGCAGGTCCGGCGGCTTGAAGGCATTCTTCTCACTCAGTTGAGTCGTTGGGGCTATGACGAAATTATCCTGCCCACGTTCGAATACCTGGACGTGCTGGCGCCCGGCCTTGAGCAGGATCTCATCGAGAAGTGTTACCAATTTGCCGACCGGACGACCGGCCGTATCTTGCTCCTGCGGCCGGACGCCACGGCGCAGATCGCCCGGACCGTGGCGATGGGTATGATCAACCGGCAGATCCCCCTGCGACTGTCCTACCGGACTTCCGTCTTCCGGTACGAGCCGGAACATGCCGGGCGGGATCGGGAGATTTTTCAAGTCGGAGCGGAACTGATCGGACGGGACGATGGTGCCGCCGACGCCGAAATCATCGCGCTTATGGCGGAATGCCTGAAACAGGTCGGGCTTCGTGCGTTCAAAGTCTCTCTGGGGCATGTCGGGTTTTTTAAGGGCCTGCTGGCCCGAACGGGGATGTCCGCGGAGGGGCGAAAGCGGGCTGAAGAGGCCGCTGCGCGCAAGGATCTGCCGCGCCTCGAGGAAATTCTTGCATCCGAGCGAGTGCCGCCGGCCCAGGCTCGAGCCATTCTCGAAGCGCCTGGATTATACGGAGGGGATGAAGTGCTGAATCGAGGGCGAAAGCTTGCCGGACGAGACCGTACGCTGCACTCGACGCTCGATCGGCTCACGCACGTGTATCAATTGCTGGAGTCCGCAGGTCTCGGCGGATGCCTCTTGCTCGACCTCGGCGAATTCCGCGGCTTCGAATATTACGACGGGCTCGTATTCGATGTGTTTGCGGACGGAGTGGGATGTGAACTCGGCGGCGGCGGCCGCTACGATCATTTAATCGGACGCTTCGGTCGAGATCTCCCGTCCACCGGCTTTGCGGTGGATGTCGATCGGCTGTTCCGCGCGTTGAATCGTGTGGACATCGTCGGCGAGTCTTCCCAACCGGGGCCTGACTATGTCGTCTGTGCACCTATCCACCTGTCTCAACGCCTGTTTCAGTTGACGAGCCTGTTAAGGGCGCGCGGGTGCCGGGTCGTTCATGGAGAGGGTCGACCACGACCCGTCGAGACCATCCAGGCGGCTGTCGAAGAGGCGCGTCGGTATCAGGCCACGGCGGCTCTGGTGCTCGGCGCCCCTGGGCTCTCCGCCGATGAGGTGCTGCTGATTGAGAGCTTCTCATCCGGTCCCGCTGCAAAACGGTCGGGGAAACGCCGCTCCCGGGCGCACTCGGTTAAGCGGGTCAAGATTCAAGCGCTTGCTGATTGGGCCGGCGGCACGACGAACTCCTGACGGGAACAGCGACGATGGATCTCTCTGAACCGAAACTGCCTCCTCAAAACCTGGAAGCCGAGCAATCGGTGCTAGGCGCCATTCTGCTCGATAATGGGGCTCTCGCCAAGGCGATGGAGCTGTTGAGCGAAGAAGATTTCTATCGGACCGCGCACCGGAAGATCTACCGTGCGATGCTCGAGCTATCCGAGATCGGCGAGGTGATCGACCACATCACCCTGACCGAGCGGCTCAAAGCGCGAGGCGAGCTGGAAGCGGTGGGAGGCGCCTCGTACCTGGCAGAACTCGTCCAGGCGGTGCCGAGCGCGGCGAATATCCGCTACCACTGCAAGATCGTGCGGGACAAAGCGCTCCTCCGAGGGTTGATCAGCATGTCCACCGAGGTCATCGCCCGCGGGTACGAGGGCCTGGCCCCGATCGACGAGTTGTTGGAGTTTGCCGAGCAAGCGGTCTTCAGTCTCGCTCAAGGGAAACTCGGTCGCTCCTTCACCCCGATCAATCAGATTATCAAGGACAGTCTCGAACTCGTCGACCGTCTCTCCAAACGGAAAGAGCGGGTTACGGGGGTGCCGACCGGATTTTACGATCTCGATGAGCTGACGGCCGGCCTGCAGGCATCGGATCTCGTCGTGATCGCCGGACGCCCCAGCATGGGCAAGACCAGCCTGGCGCTGGGAATCGCCCAGCATGCCGCCATCCACGCCGGAGCCGTCGTCGGGATTTTCAGCCTGGAAATGTCCAAGCCGCAATTGGTGCTCCGCATGCTCAGCTCAGAAGCCCGCGTGGATTCACACGCGTTGCGAACTGGGAGGCTGCAGAAGGAGGACTGGTGGCGGCTGGCTGAGGCGGCCGGTCGCCTCGAACAGGCGCCGATTTTTATCGACGATACAGGGGCGCTCACGGTTCAACAGATGCGCGGCAAGGCGAGGCGGCTCAAGGCGGAGCGGGGGCTTGACCTGTTGATCGTGGATTATCTCCAGTTGATGCAGGGCCGCAGCGACGCCGAGTCCCGGCAACAGGAGATTTCCGACATTTCCCGATCCTTAAAAGGATTAGCCAAGGAACTCAACATCCCGGTCGTCGCCTTGTCGCAGTTGAGCCGCAACGTCGAAAACCGCAAACCGCCGATTCCGATGTTGGCGGATCTGCGTGAGAGCGGCGCCATCGAGCAGGATGCGGATGTGGTGATTTTCATTTACCGCGAAGAGGTCTACGATCCGAACTCGGAGAAGAAGGGGATCGCGGATATCCTCGTGCGAAAGCACCGCAACGGCCCGATCGGGGACAAGCAACTGTTCTTCCACGACAAGTTCGCGAAGTTTGAAAGCCTCGACATCCGTGAAGCGGTTTGACGCTGGAGGAGGAGCGTCGGTATAATCCGCTTCGACGCGCTCGGCGTCTTTCTGCCGCTTCTGAGATGGTTAGGTGGCAAGCGATGCGATCGGTGGGTTCGATGGCTGGTCCTGCCGTGAGAGGACTGGGACTCAGCGCCTTGATCATGGCGGCGATCCTTTCGAGCATTGCCGCCTGTGCCGCCGCGCCTCGCGCCGACGTCGTGTCGCCTCCCGATGCATCGCCGTCAGGAGTTAAATCGGCTTCCGCCGTCGATGCCCGGTCTTCTTACCATTTCATGCTGGGCT
This sequence comes from Nitrospira calida, assembly GCF_976986435.1. Lineage (NCBI taxonomy): Bacteria > Pseudomonadati > Nitrospirota > Nitrospiria > Nitrospirales > Nitrospiraceae > Nitrospira > Nitrospira calida. The sequence continues at coordinate 3,029,916 of NZ_OZ335950.1, read as the reverse complement.
ATCAAGCTGAACTGGCGCAGGACACCGACCGTGCGATCCAAGAGTATCAGGCTGCGTTGCGAACCGATCCCGGCTCTCGCTTTCTGAAGGCTCGTTTGGCCACGCTGTTGTTTTCTGCAGGAGATCTTACCTCGGCCGTGCGCTACGCGGACGAAGTGGCCGAGGCCGCGGATCAGGATGCGCAACTGCTGGGACAGATCGCCGGAATTTACGCCGGGGCCGGCCAGGTGGAGAAAGCTCTCGGGCTGTTCGATCGCGCGATCCGGATCGACCCATCCAAAAGCGAATCGTATTTCTCGAGGGGGTTGTTGCTGTTGAATCTGAAGCGCTTCGACGAGGCGGCGCAGAGTATCGAACAGGGCATCAAGATCGCGCCGGACTCACCGGTGGGCTATTACTATCTCGGTCGCGTGGCGATGGAAGCGAAGCAGCCGGACAAGGCGATGGCCAGTTTCGAGCGGGCCATGGCCGTCAATCCAGCCTTCGAGCCCGCGTACATGGCGTTGGCGTCGGCTTATGAGGCTCAGCAGAACCGCGAAAAGGCCATTGCGGTCTATCGCCAATACTTGCAGCTCGTCAACCCCCATGGCAGAGAAATTCGCCAGCATCTGATTCGATTGCATCTCAATGGGAAAGAATACCGAGAGGCGATGGCGGAGTTGGAAAAGGTCCTGGCCGACGATCCCTCCGATTTCGATGCACAACTTCGACTGAGTTTGATTTACGGCGAGTTGAAGGAGTATCCGAAAGCGATCGAACGGTTAACCCAAATTTTGGCCGCCCGTCCAGCTGAGCTAAAGATCCGGGATTACCTGGGATTCCTGTTTGAAGAAACCAAGCAATACGACAAGGCGGTGGAGGCCTATACCGACAATCTCAAGCTGGAGCCGAACTATTTCGACAGTCATCTGCATCTGGGCGTCTTGCTGTATCGACTGAAACGCTTCCCGGACGCCGTGATGCACCTCTCTCAGGCCGTGAAGTTGAATCCCAAACAGCCCGAAGGGTATCTGGTGCTCGGGCTGACCTATTTGCAAACCGAGCAGTACGAGTTAGCCTCGCAAACCTTTGAAGAGGGGATTCGGTATCACCCGACCAATCCGGATCTGCATTTCAATCTTGGGACGGCCTACGACAAGTTGAACCGGTTCGACGATGTCGTCCGTGCCATGGAGACGACGCTGAAGCTCGATCCCAAGCATGCGGACGCGCTGAACTATCTTGGCTACAGTTACGCGGAACGAGGCATCAAGATCGAGGAAGCCGTCGCGTTGACCAAGCAGGCGGTCGCGTTGAAACCGAACAACGGCTATTATGTGGACAGTCTTGGCTGGGCGTTCTTCAAGATGGGGTTGATCAACGAGGCGCTCGCCGAGATCAAGCGGGCGGTCGATCTGGTCGGCGACGACCCCGTCATTTTTGAACACTTGGGCGAAATCTACCTCAAGCAAGATCTGATTGCGGAAGCTCGGGAAGCCTGGCTGCACGCGCTGGAGCTGGATCCCTCCAACGTCAAATTGATCGAGCGCTTTCGCGAACGTGGGATGGGGGATCCGACCCAAGAAGAACGCATCCGCCAAGCCCAACGAAGGGTTTCAGAGAACAAGTCCCTCCAACACGCGACGCCGTGACCGGAGAGGTCCGTGCGCGCGCACGGATCGGTCCCGCTGCTTTTTGCGCCGGGAACAAGGATCCCCCTTGTAGATAACGGCGTGTAAGGCACTGGTTTCGACTCGCCGCAGTCTTACCTCGCGGTCCCCTCGCGGCAAAATCAGCCGCGAGGGGTCAGCCATTCGGATACAGCCTGTATCTGTTTTGATTCAGCTCGATTTCATCATCTAGCCCCCAATCCCCTTTCCCCAACATCCGGCTCTTTAGGGATGCTGTCCATATTTCTTTTCTCCTGCCATTTTTTGGTCATTCCACGCGCTAAACAAGCTTTCCATCCTGAAAGCCTGAAAAATGACCACCGTGTGGAATTTCAAAAAAACCTTTCCTTTCAACAAATTCTCGGTAGGCTTGGTGCATGAATGCTCCTGGCATGGTCTCTGCTCAGAGTGAATCGCCGCTGGCCGATGAGATGATGGGCGCAGAGATGAGGCAATCCGCTCGGCGACAACAGGGCTTTACCTTGATCGAGCTGATGATCGTGGTCGCGGTGCTGAGCATCGTGGCAGCGCTCGCGATTCCGAATTACCTCCGGTATCAAATGCAGACCAGACAGAGTGAAGCCAAGGCGAACTTAGCGGGAATTTTCATGGCAGAGAGTGCGCATTTCGGTGAGCAGTCGATGTTCGGCACGTTTGCTCAGATCGGCTTTGGACTCGCCGGATCCGTCAATCGGTATGCGTATCGGGTGGGTGCAGGAACCACGGCGGGAAGCGATCTGGTGCTTCCGCTAATGGGGGTCGACCCAGGACCCAATACCATTGTGCCGTCCGGCCTGACGGGTCAGCCGGCTCCAGGATTTACCGCCACCGCTACCGCGAATTTGGACGCGGATTCAACCATCGACATGTGGCATGTCAACGATCTGAAACAAGGGTTACAAATTGCCGATCTCAGTGACGTGAATTGAGGAAAGGAAGAGGACACGGGAAGGGGCACGGTACGAGAAAAACCATAAGTGGATGAAAGAATGAATGAAACGGTGAAGATGTTGAGACAGGGTGAATAGTCCAGAGCCAACACCAGCTGGCACAGAAAGTGCTGGGACTTTTTAGACAGCTCAGGAAACTTGAACTCCTGGAAGAAGACAGCGCGGCTGGCGTGTCGGTTGACTCAATCAAACAAGGGAGGAGAACAATGTTCAAACTATTACGAAGTCAAAAAGGCTTTACCTTGATCGAATTGATGATCGTGGTGGCCATCATCGGCATCCTCGCGGCCATCGCGATCCCCAACTTCCTAAAGTACCAGGCGAAGTCCCGGCAGTCGGAAGCGAAAACCAATCTAGGGGCAATTTTTGTTGCGGAGAGTGCCTTCTTCGGAGAACGGTCGTTCTTTGGAGCCTTCAACGAAATTGGTTGGACGCTGACGGGTACATCGAATCGTTATACCTATGTAGGGCCAGCCGCTGGCGGAAACGTGGGTGTCAACACTAGCGCTGGCGCGACTCAAGGAGTGGACATCTGTTATAGCAACGCCGGTTGTGCTACTACAGGAGGAACGTTAGTTGTGTATAACGCGGGAAGTACTGGCGCTCCGGCTGCAGCAACGAACACGGGCGGATCATATGGTTTTACTGCCACTGCTGCGGCCAATCTCGACAATGATGCCGATGTTGATTCTTGGCACGTCAACGACATCAAGCAAAATCTCCAAGTACCTGACGTGAATGATGTGTAGTGAAGTAGGATTATCTCGATCCCTATTGGGGTGAAACGCGGGGTGGGGACAGCCCACCCCGCTCGCTTTTTCCTTTCCTCGCTTGAGCCCCACCCTCTGCCAAGGGTCCTGTCTCGCTTAATGGGTTTCAGAGGTCATGGGACCAGAGGCCGGGTTAACCCTGCGCTGGACTACTTGAAGATGCTGCGGTTTGGCTTACCTCTCTGGCTTCTCCTGCTCTGCAGTCTTTTGGTCTTTGCGCCGTTGATCGAAGGTGGCACAACTCATGTGGCCGCCATGATCATTCGGCTGATCGTGCTCTTGCTTGCGACCGCTGTTCTCGTCGAGGGCCTTCGCCGGGGCCAGTTTGTGTGGCCAGGTGGCCGAGTGGGAGTGCCCATCTTAGGCTTTCTCGGTCTAGCCGCTGCGTCCACGATCCTGTCAGCGTATCCAGCCCAGAGCCGGCAGTGGCTGATCGTGCTCGGTACCCATGCAGTATTGCTCTATTTAATTGTGTTTTTTTTGCATCGATGGAATCATGTGCTCATCCTGCTTGGCTCCCTCGCCGTCATGGGGTGGCTGGAAGCCGGGTTGGCGCTTGTTCAAGGCTTATGGTTCGGGAAGCTCAGGCCGACGGGGACGTTTTTCAACCCGAATTTCCTGGCCGGCTATCTGGCAGCCATTCTCTCGACGCTGCTCGGCATTGTGGCCTTTAGTTGGAGCAGGCAGCAATTGTGTCGGGGGCTTGCTCCGAGGTTCGCGACGCTGGTTCGCGATCGCTGGAGAGCCCTTTGTTGCTATGAGCCAGAACAGAAGTACACCGGTGCTTCCGGTCCGGTGGCACAACGAGCCGGCGCGTCCAATGGTCGGCCGCAGCACTCTTCAGCGGGCATGGTCGGTGTCACAGTTCTGCTGTGCGGCATGATGGTTGCGGCGTTGATCTGGACTGGTTCTCGCGGCGGCATGGTAGCCCTGTTGGCTGGCGCGGGAACGGTCTGTGCGCTGCGCTGGGGAAGGCGAGGCCTATACGCCATCGCGGCGATCGTGGTGATCGTGATGCTCCTGCCGACTCCCTGGCGGAACCGCGTGTTCGCTGAGCACCAACAGAACCCGGTGGCCTATGCGCGACTCCAGATGTGGCAACAAGCGGCTCGCATGATGATGGAGCATCCCTTCGGGGTGGGGCTTGGGCTGTATCAGTATGCCGCGCCTCGCTATGCCTTCCCTGTGGAGCAGCAGGTTGCCCGGTATGCCCAAGTCGCTCGGACGCCGCATAGTGAGATCGCGCAGATCGGAGCCGAGCTCGGGGTGCTCGGACTGGTGCTCTTTGGGTGGGGAATCATAGAAGTGGCACGCCGAGCCCGGGCAGCTCTTTGCCTTCGCCTTAAACGATGGCAACGAGGTCTGATCGTGGGAGTTATCGGGGCGATGGCGAGTATTCTCGTCCATGCGGCTGTGGATTCGAATTTACACGAGCCCCCGATCGCGATCCTGCTGGTTCTGTCGGTAGCCGTGATCCTGGTAGCACCGCGATTGGCGTACAAGAACGTTCGCCCTGAGCCGGCGCTTATAGTTCGGCGCCCATGGCTGTGGAGATGGGCGGGCAGCGGCGCTCTCATCGTGCTGGCGTCCATTGTCGTGATGCTGGGAACGGCGTGGTTATTCTATGAAGCGGGTGGACGGGCGCTGGATCGAGGAGACCTTGGGCAAGCGATGGCGCACTTTCGCCGAGCTGCGGAGCTCGACCCGGGGAAGGCGCTCTATCACAGGGCCCTCGGTGCCGTGTCCTTTCGCGTCTTTCAACACACACAGGATGCAACAGCCTTGGAAACGTCGCTTGCCGAAGTGAGGAAAGCGACCGTCTGTAACCCGCTCGATGGACGGTTGTGGGCGATTTTCGGTGAAATGGCGGTGGCAATCGCTTCGCGCAATAAATGGGTCCGCACGCTGGAAGACAAACGGTCATGGTTTCTCGCTGCGAGGGATGCGTACGAGGAGGCACTTCGCCTGATGCCCTATGCCGTGTTCGAGCGGTTGGCTCTGGGACAGGTCTTGTGGGCTTTGGGCGAGAACGCAGCGGCCGAGCGGCTGATCCGCGAGGCGGTAGAGCTTGAACCAAATTTTTTACCCGGCCGGGCTTGGCTTGTCCGGCTGTATCTGAGCCGTCAAGACGAGCACCAGAAAGCCAAAGACGAATACCAAGAGATTGTGGATCGGCAGAGGCGATACCTGCTCTCGGGGTTGGCCCCTGTCGAGCGCAGGTATCTAGAGGTTGATATGACGACGCTGACCGACGCGTTGCAACGGGCGGGGATCAAGCTGTCATGACAGGATCGAATACGCGGTCCCTCGGGCAGACCCTAGCGATGATCGGCCTCTTTGTCGGCCTTGGTGCCATGGCGACGAGTCTTCTTATGACCATGGAGCAGCAGCGGCCGGCAACCGCCCGGGCCGCCGAGTTGTCGTATCTGCCGAGAGGCGACTATCTCAAGGTGGCCGTGTTGGGCTATCGACAGATCGCGGCCGACCTCATTTGGCTCAAGGCCATCCAACATTTTGGCGGACGGGATGCCACCCAGGCTGATTATCACTGGGCGTACCATGCAGCCGACGTTTTGACGGATCTCGATCCTCAATTCGTCATGGCTTATCAGGCGACGGGTACGGTTCTGGGCGTGTGGGCTGGGTTGGTGCAGGAGAGCATCGCGCTCTTGAAGAAAGGCCACGTGCACAATCCGGATGTGTGGCAACTGCCGTTCACGATCGGCTACGACTATTTCTATGAGCTCTGCGATCCGGCGAACGCTGCGATCTATTTCCGCCAAGCGTCCCTCCTGCCCGGCGCACCGGAGTACCTGCCGCGATTGGCGGCGCGGATGACGGTTGAAAGCGGCGATCCGGACGCAGCCCTCGAATTCCTCCAGCGGTTCTCTCAGCAGACCAATGACGAACGGATGCGTGAAGCGCTGGCGCAGCGGATGAACGAAGTCCTCGCCGAGCGGGACATCCGGTTTTTGGAAGAAGCCGTGCGCCGCTACCAACAACGCTACCACAAGCTGCCGAAGGCGCTGACCGATCTGGTCGCTGGCAACATTATTGACCGCGTGCCGCAGGATCCTTTTGGCAACATGTATCAGTGGAATGCAGCGAACGGGACTATCACCTGTTCTGGCCTGAAGGAACGCTTGCGCGTACACCGGCATATGGGGTGCGGGTCTTCCTCGCGAGGCACGACCAAGCCTGCGCCCCCTCTTCGGTCGGCCATGACGGGATGAGTACCAGCCGGTCGTAGTGCGCTCGTTCGTTGGGGGGGGACCCGATGGATGTGATTCTGATCGATGGATTGACCAAGGTGTATAAGCCCAATTGGCCCTGGCAAAAGCCGGTGAAGGGGCTGGATGGCTTATCGCTTTCGGTTAGCCGCGGTGAGATCTATGGGTTCCTGGGCCCGAACGGCGCGGGCAAGACGACGACCTTGAAAATCCTTATGGGGCTCATGCGGCCGACGAGCGGGACCGCCGAGTTGCTCGGTCAACCCGCCGGCGACATCCACACCCGCCGGAGAATCGGCTTCCTGCCCGAGGCGCCTTATTTCTATGACTATCTGACGGCGGAAGAGTTTCTCGGCTTTTACGGGTGTCTCGCCGGGCTGGACCGGAGCACGCTGGCTCGCCGCATCACGGAGTTGCTTGATCTGATGGGATTGACCGAGGCCCGGACTCGGCAGCTTCGAACATTTTCGAAGGGGATGTTGCAGCGGATCGGATTGGCCCAGGCCCTCATCCACGATCCCGAGCTGGTCATTCTGGACGAGCCGATGTCTGGCTTGGACCCGATTGGGCGGAAACAGGTTCGCGACCTGATTCTGAACTTACGGGAACAAGGCAAGACCGTGTTTTTCAGTACGCACATTATTCCCGACGTCGAGATGATCTGTGATCGAGTCGGCATCGTCGTCAAAGGTCGGTTGCTCGCCAGCGGGCGGGTGGATGAGTTGGTCAGCCGGCACGCCGGTCCGGTGGAAATCGTGTGTGACGGACTTTTGCCCGAACGCGTTGCCGAGATCGTGCCAAAAGCCGCCAAAGTGCTCTGGCGAGGCTCTCAGTGCATGATCGTGTTGCCGAATTCCGATCTGGTGGACGGCGCCGTGGAAAACATCCGGAGGCATGGAGGGCGATTGATCTCCGTCACGCCGCAGAAAGGCTCGCTGGAAGAACTATTTGTGGCGCAGTCCGAAGACCGCCCCCTAGCTTGAGCAGGAATACTGGTTCGCTGATGACATCCATCCTGGTCATTGCGCTTAACTCCTTTCGCGAGACATTACGCGACAAGATTCTGTACAACCTGCTGATTTTCGCCGTGCTGCTTATCGGTGCGTCGGTCTTGCTCGGTGAGCTCACCATTGCCGAACACAAAAAAGTTGTGACCGATATGGGCCTGGCCGCGATCAATCTGATTGGCATTCTCATCGCGGTGTTTGTCGGGATCGGGCTGGTCAGCAAGGAAATCGAACGGCGCACCGTCTATACCATCATGGCTCGACCCATCAGCCGGACTCAATTTCTCTTGGGCAAGTATGCCGGGTTGGTGCTGACCTTGTCGGTCAACGTGCTGATTATGATGGCTGTATTCAGTGTGACGCTTCTTCTGAGCGGAGCACTCGTGCATATCGCTCTGTTCCAGGCGGTCGCGCTGATCTTTGTGGAGTTGCTGGTGGTGACGGCCGTGGCGCTTTTGTTTTCCACGTTCAGTTCGGCCACGTTGAGCGCGATTCTCACACTGGCCATCTACGTGATTGGTCATTTAACCGCTGATCTCAGAGGTATTGCCGCAAAAACCGAAAGTGTTGTCCTCAAGTGGCTGACGGAGGGGCTGTACTACGTGTTCCCCAATTTGGAGATGTTGAATGTGAAGGGACAGGGGGCGTGGGGAATTTCGATCCCGTTATCGTATCAGGTGGTGGCATCGACGTATGGAATACTATACGCGGCTTTACTCCTTATGGTGGCCTGTGTCGTCTTCCAGAGAAGAGATTTTTGATGACTGTCCAGCCGATTGAGTGTTCAGGCTCCTGCGCCGATCGGGAAACGCCGCTTTTCGAAAAGGGAGCGCCGAATCGCAGAGAGAGGGCAGGTAGCGAAACGGGTTTGTCAAGTCGTGTTTCCAGGGGAAGGACAATGAAAATCGAAGGCCATCACTTTCTGGTGACCGGGGGCAGTGGATTTATTGGGTCTCATTTGGTCGAGGCGTTGGTCCAGCAAGGTGCTGCACGGATCGTGGTCTTTGACAAGATGATCAACGATCGGAACTTGGCCGGCTTGAGTGCCGCTCGCGGCGTCGAAATGATCGAAGGCGATCTGCTTCAGCGCGACAAATTAGCTGATGCACTCAGAGGAATGCATGGTGTGTTTCATTTGGCGGTTCTCCCGCTCGGGGCCTGCGAAAAAGATCCTCGGCTTGCGTTCGAGGTCAATATCCGCGGCACGTTCAACGTGATTGAAGGTTCGATCCGACGAGGTGTGAAGAGGCTGGTCTATTCTTCGGCTTCGTCGGTATACGGGGATACCTTGGAAGTGATGGATGAGCATCATCCGTTCAATCCATGGACGATGTACGGAGTCAGCAAGCTGTGTGGCGAATTTCTCTTTCGGCCGTTCCGCTCGAAGTTGCCTTATGTGATTCTGCGATACATGAACGTCTATGGCCCCCGGCAAGGGGGAGGACTCATTCCGGCCGTGCTCACGAAAATTCGAGCTGGCGAACCGCCTGTGATCAACGGGGACGGATCCGCTTCCTTTGACTTCGTACACGTGCGCGATGTGGTTCACTGCAATCTCCTCGCAATGGCCAGCGAAATAGAGGCTGAAGCCTTCAATGTCGGTAGTGGAACCACGGCGACCGTGCAAGATGTCGTGAACCAGTTGCTTCAATTAACCGGGTCTTCTCTGCAACCTGTATACCGACGGGATATCGACGTTCCGATGATGCGGCGAGTGGGGAGTAGCGAAAAGGCAAGGCGACTGTTGGGTTATCGGGCGTCCATAGCCCTAAACGAAGGATTGGCAGAACTCGTGAAAGGACGCTGAGAGCATGTGCGGCATCGCCGGCATTTACAACTTGAGCGAGCGGCCAATCGAGCCGTTTGCGATTACGAAGCTCTGTGATGCCCAGTTCCATCGCGGGCCCGACGATGTCGGGTACGTACTGTTGTATCCGGTGGGTCGGTCCAGAGGACCGAGATGGTGTGAACTCACCAACGCGGATCGCTTTCGCTCTCTGCCCGATCCCCACGCAAACTGGTTGGGCAGCGGATCTGATCAGGCCGGACCGCCGCGCCGATTACCTGCTTTTCGGCTGGCCCTCGGCCACCGTCGGTTAGCGATTCTTGATCCGTCGATCGCCGGGCACCAGCCCATGGCCAACGAGACGCGCACTGTGTGGATCACGTATAACGGCGAGATCTACAACTACGTCGAGCTCAAAAAAGAACTGGTTGGACTGGGCTACCGGTTTTTGTCCGGTACGGATACGGAAGTTATCCTGCACCTGTATGAAGCATTCGGGCCGGCTTGTGTCGAGCGTCTCAACGGAATGTTTGCGTTTGCCATCTGGGATGACCGGGCAGAGACGCTGTGGCTGGTTCGAGACCGTTTTGGAATCAAGCCAATCTACTATACCGAAGTCGACGGGACGTTTGCCTTTGCATCGGAAGTGAAGGCGCTGTTGGCGCTTGAGGCAGTTCGTCGGGAAGTGAATGTCCCAGCCCTGGTGGATTACTTCACTTTCCAGAACACGTTTGGAGAAGAAACCCTGTTTAAAGGGATTCGTTTACTCGAACCCGGTCAGACGCTCACGGTCAGACGTGGTGGAGTCGAACGGCGGCGCTATTGGGATATCTGTTTCGAACCTGATAACAGCCTGCGGGAAGGACAGTGTATAGAACGGTTGCGATTTCTGCTGGAGGATACGATCAGGCGACAACTTATCAGCGACGTTCCGGTGGGAGCCTATTTGAGCGGGGGAATGGATTCGGGATCGATCACAGCGCTGGCGGCTTCCAGTATCACCAGGCTCATGACCTTTACGGGTGGTTTTGATCTCACGAACGTGTCGGGATTTGAAGCCGGATTCGATGAACGGAAAGATGCCGAAGCGTTGTCTGCTCTATTTGGCACGGAACACTATCAGATGGTCTTTCACGCCGGGGATTTAGAATGGGCGTTGCCGCGGGTCATCTGGGCCATCGAGGATCTTCGCGTAGGCATGTGCTATCCCTACTATTACACGGCCCGGCTCGCCAGTCGTTTTGTGAAAGTGGTGCTCGCCGGGACAGGAGGCGACGAAATCTTTGCTGGGTATCCCTGGCGATACAAGGTTGTAGAAGGGACGCGCGATCAGGTCGTCTTTCTCGGTCGTTACTACCGCTATTGGAATCGACTCATCCCCGCGGACCGGCGAGCGGCATTCTTTTCCGCTGAGACATTGGCGGCAGCGCAGCCGCATGATCCGTATGATTCCTTTGCTTCCATATTAAAAGGCCGCGCGGACGATTGGGGCGAGCCTCTTCGGCTGGCACTCTACTTTGAGGCCAAAACGTTTCTACACGGACTTCTCGTGATCGAAGACAAACTGAGTATGGCACACTCGATGGAATCGCGGGTCCCGCTTTTGGATCATGCACTGGTGGATTTTGTGACGAGGCTGCCAACCCGATTTCTGGTCAATTACGAGTGGGATAAGAATCCGGGGAGAGATGAGAATCTTGCCGGGAAGTATCTCTTTCGGCGGGCGATGGAGGGTCTTCTTCCAGATCATATCCTGCTCAAGCGGAAGCAAGGTTTCAGCGCTCCAGACCAATCGTGGTATCAGGGACCGTTGATGAACTACATCAAGGGTGTGTTGCTCGACCGTCGCACACTGGCCAGAGGCTATTTTCGCGAGCAGGCAATTAGGCAAGTTCTGGAGGAACATCTTTCAGGACGGGTCAATCACCGGTTGCTGATCTGGAGCCTATTGAGTTTCGAGTTCTGGAACCGCTTGTTCCTGGACGGGGACAGTTTTCTGGTGGGGTGAGATGGCTGGCATCAGTGAACCCGGGCGCGCGAAATATCCTGTCTCCGGTTGGTTCGCCGGCCGTGCCCGATCGTATTGGCAGGATGTGCTGGCACTTTACCGTCGACGTGAGCTTATCTGGGTGTTGACTGTGGACGAGCTGAAACGCCGGTATGCAGGTTCGCTTCTCGGTTGGGTGTGGGTGGTTCTGAAACCGGTGTTATTGCTGGGCCTTTACGTGTTTCTCTTTGGCATCATCTTTCAGCCGAAAGCCGGAAAGGCTGACGGAACGACGGCTTATCCGTTATTGGTGCTGACCGGACTTGTCCCGTGGCTCATGTTTGCTGAATCGCTGACAGCCTCTGCCTCTGCGATCACGGCCCACACCGGTCTAGCGACCAAGTTGCTATTTCCCATCGAGGTGCTTCCGATTTCCCGGGTTTTGGCGGTCACCATGACCGGACTCATCACGATCGTGCTGCTTCTCGGGCTTCTCAGCATCCTGCATGGTCTCGGGCCAGCAATCGCGCTGCTCCCTCTGATGCTTCTGGCGCAGACCGCTTTCACGCTGGGACTGGCCTGGGGCATTGCGGTGATAAGCGTGCGTGCGCGTGATCTTTCAGAGGCATTGCCCTTTCTTTTGAGTGTCTGGATGTTTTTGTCACCAGTGGTCTATACCAGGGACATGCTGCCGGCGGCATTTGCCGCGCTGCTAGAATGGAATCCGATGACCTATCTGCTCGAAGCGTATCGGGCGATTCTGTTGGAACGGAAGATGCCTCCGGTCGAAACTACATTCCTGTGCTTTTCAATGGCTGCTGCAGTGTTCTTAGGTGGTTTGTTGTTGTTCCGCATGCAGAAGGCACGGCTAATGGACCTCTTATGACGGCGATGATCAAGGCTGAACGGCTGACTAAGATCTATCAACGTTACACAAGCCGATGGGAGCGAATCAAGGCCTTGGCGTCGTTCGGAAAAATATCTTGCGCATCCGAATTCGCGGCTCTGCGTGAAGTGAGCTTTGAGATAGATGCTGGGGACAGTGTTGCTGTGATCGGTAAGAATGGGGCTGGCAAGAGCACGCTGCTCAAGGTGCTCACGGGCCTTTCGCCACCGACGGCGGGTTCTTTGGTGATCAACGGCAAGGTTGGGGCCTTGCTGCAGTTGGGTGCCGGATTCCATCAAGATTATACAGGGGCTGAAAACATCTTCATCGGCGGTTGCCTACTGGGTCTGACGCGCAGCGAGATACGTACCAAGTTCGAGGAGATCGTCGCGTTTGCAGAATTGGGGGAATTCATCCATCAGCCGGTCAAGAGTTACTCAGCTGGAATGCAGGCGCGACTTGCCTTCTCTATCAACACGGCTATTACACCGGAGGTTCTGCTGATCGATGAAGTACTCGCGGTTGGCGACAGCTATTTTGTGAGCAAGTGCATCCGCTATCTCCAAGATCTCATGCGAGGGGGCTGTACGGTCCTGCTTGTCTCGCACGATCTGAGTTTGGTTCGCCAGCTATGCCGGAAGGCGATGTGGCTGCATGACGGTCGCCTGATGCAATATGGGGCTGTGGCTGAAGTCTGCAGTATGTACGAGATGTGGATTCGTGAGGAGGAGAATAAGGAAATCCTGCGACGCAGCAGGCAGTTAAAGCATTTCCGCTCCAACGCTCGTGCAGCAGATCCCGGCGGGCTGCGCTTGGATGCTCCTGGTCCCGATCAGATCCGAATTACCGATGTGCAAGTACTCGACGCGCAAGAGCAGGAACGTGCGTGCTTTCTGATCGGGGATCGGCTAGTTATTAGGCTGCATTACGTCTCGACTATCGAATATATGAATCCAAACGTCGGGATCACGATCGAGCGGGCCGATGGACTGATCGTATGCGCATCCACGTTGCTAGATGATGGCTGTGAGATCGGCCTGATTTGCCCTGGTGCTGGATGGGTAGATGCGATCTATGACCCTCTGTTCCTGGGGCCTGGACTTTATCGGATCACGGTTTCGATCACTCTCTGCGACCCGCTGGCATTGGGAGACACGAATTTTGATCGCCTAAGTCACTGCCGAGAGTTTAAGGTGGAGGCGAGAGGACGTACTTACAATGTCGCAGTTGCGCATCCAGTGAGTTGGAGTCATATCCAAAAAAATCGATGAAATTGACTGTGCTATTGTCCCTACGGCTTCGAGCAAATAATGAGGCTGATAGGACCTGGGATTTTCCACGTGCTTAATCGGCACGCCGTTTCTCCACGAGGCGCGTATCGCGTAACAAGTGCAAGAGATGAGTCTTGTTGACGAAGCACTCGGACTTTGTGGATTCGGAATGCCCCTATGTTTCCTTCCAGGTCTTTCAGTCTGCAGAGGCGGACGCACAAACGATTCGAGGAACGAGCTGAAAGCAAATGTGTGTCCAGGCGTGCGAAAGGATGTTGTCGGAATATCAATCCGGAAGCGTTCTTCTCGGGACGTGGAAGGTGTGCCGTGGCCGTAGCATACCATGCAACAGACATGCGCGATTGATGGAAATAAAGATCCCAAGGGATCAATTTTAGCCGGATTGTTAGCCTGTCCTAGGTGCTTGGGTGATCTGCAAACTCGGCTGGACTCATATTGGTGCCGGTTATGTCAGCGTACATACCCCATCCAGGACGGGATCGCGCGTTTTGTGCTGGAACTGTCGGGTGGTGAACGGCAAGTTCAGCGAAGTTTCAATCTAGAACATGCTAGACATTCTGATTCCCGTTACTTGCATTTCACCCCAGGCTTAGCCCAGCAATGGCTGAATGATATTAAACTGCCTGCCGAATGGTTTAAGGGAAAGACCATCCTCGATGCCGGTTGCGGATCAGGGCGATGGACCTATGCAATGGCCTCCTTAGGAGCCAGGGTCGTGGCAGCTGATTTGACCGAAGCCGGCACGAAAGTCACACAACAGGCGACTGCAGGCTTTGAGAATGTGGCGGTCTTGCAAGCAAATGTCTTTAATCTTCCCTTTAAGCCGGAGAGTTTTGACATGGTTGTCAGTTGGGGCGTGCTGCATCACACTCCAAGTTCGAAAGCCGCTTTTGATCGACTTGCGCCGCTAGTTAAGAGAGGTGGCATTCTCTACGTAATGGTGTATGAAAAACACAATCCGTTGAAGTTTTTTTTGACTGATCTCATTAGGCGGGTTCTGCGAAGACTACCAGAGGACAGGCGGTATCGTGCCTGTCGATGGCTCATCATTCGGAATCGTCTGCTGCACTCCCTGCTTGCCAACCGGATTATTTGTGCGCTGGAGCCGTCTTCGCGCGATCCTCTAGAGATATCAACACTGCAACTAGGTCTTTACGATGCCTATGCCCCGATGTTTAACCACCTTCACTCACGCCGGGAGGTTGAAGCCTGGTTCCGAGAACACGGCTTCGATCAAATCTGTTTAACCAGGCCGGTGCGCTTTTCCTCGAGGAAAGACATCCGACTATACGGTGAGTGTGGTGGATCCATCAACATGAGGGGAGTGCGTTTGTGAGAATCCTCCACATCGGCAACATCGCGAACAATGCCTACAACAACGCAAAGTTCCTTCGCCGGAAAGGTATCGAAGCCGACGTGCTGTCGTACGACTATTTCCACATCATGGGCCAGCCTGAGTGGGAGGATGCTAGGTTCGACCTCGTGCTGGACGAGTTCAATCCGCAATGGGACCAGGTGGATCTCCAGGGATTTCATTGCCCTACCTGGTTCATCCGCGAAGAATTGGCTCCTCGAGTACCTGGGAGACGGAAGCAGTGGTTTCGGGGGCAGTTCCGTCTGGAACATCTAGTCCGTGATCCGGTTCGTTGGATCCAAGTGTTTGTGAAATATCGCTTGTCATGCATCAACGGGGGTGACAGATACAGCCCGAGGTTGGGCGATTTCTTCAAGATCTATCCGTTCAGAAAGTGGTTCCAGCAGTGGTTTCGTCACTACGACCTGATTCAAGCCTACGCCACCGAACCGATTCATGCCATGCTTTTCGCGCCGGATCGCCCGTTCATCGCCTATGAGCACGGAACCATGAGGGACATTCCCTTCGAGAACAGCACGACTGGTCGCCTGCTGGCCTTGGCCTACCGAAAGGCCGGAAAGGTGATCATCACCAACCCCGATGTCATCGGATCGGCGCGGCGCCTGGAATTGAAGAATTTTCAGTTTATCCCTCACCCTGTCGATGAAACCAAGTATCGCCCCAAGCCCACTTTGCTGCGACACCAGTTGGTCGATCAGTATCAGACCAACCTAATTCTGTTCGCTCCTTCACGGCACGACTGGGTATTGAAGGGCAACGACAGGCTGATCCGAGCGTTCGCTCAGCTCCGCAAGGAAACGTCCTCGAGGCCAATTCTTATCCTGTGTGAATGGGGGCAGGAGTTGGACCGTTCCCGCACGTTAATCAGGGAGCTCGGCCTTGAAAAGGCCGTGGTTTGGACTCCTCCTCTGAACAAAATGAAGTTGATCGAATACTACAATGCTGCAGACATAGTGCTGGATCAGTTTACGATCGGCACCTTCGGGACCGTCACGCCCGAGGCCATGTCATGTGGTAAGCCTGTGGTGCTCCACTTCGACCGAACCGTCCATGAGTGGTGTTATGCCGAGATGCCGCCTGTCCTCAGCGCAAAAGAAGAAAAGGAAATCTTCGGATGGATGGTAGAACTTGGTGGAAGTCCACAAGCGCGTGCGCAAATCGGACAGGCCTCGCGCGAATGGATCGAGAAACATCACGGGTGGGAGCTTGTGGCTGATCGGCAGATCGAGATTTATCGTGAATTGCTGGGAAAATGAGCAAAGGGATCAAGAGTATCCTCAAGGTGGGCGGAGAAACTGCGATCTTGCCGCTGTTCTTGTTCCTAGTGTTGGCTGTCTGCCTGCCACTCCTCACGGTTCGGCGCTTGTGGTTTAGGCCGCGGGCGAAGCCGCGCGTTATTTGGGGTCCCACACCGATCATCAATATCAGCACGAACGCAGCCGCGGACCGGTTGTACGGCTATCGCAGCGACACCCTGGTCTACCGTCCCTATTACATTACACAAGACTTCACCTATAACCTGGAACGATGGTGGCGATATCCATGGCTGGCGCTGTTTATTCCGTGGGCGGTGTTTCTCTGGGCAGTGATGCGTTACGACATTTTTCAACTGTACTTTGACGGAGGCTTTCTCAACCGCACGCTCGGGAGGCGGCTCGAACTGCCACTGCTCAAGTTATTGGGGAAAAAAATAGTGGTTTCGGCTTACGGGGCAGACGTGCGGACGGAGCGAATCACACGGTCTCTGGGACCGTACAATTGCTGTATGGATTGCCCTCAACGCCTCACCTTCTGTATTTGCGACGAGGAACGAGCGGAGCGCAATCAGAAGCATGTCAGCCGCTACGCCGACGTCACGCTTTCCATGGGAGATATGGTTGAATACACACCGGGCAGCCGGAACGACATGTTCTATTGGGCCATCGATCTGAAGAAATGGCCGTTCGTCGGTGTCTCGTTGTCCAGCTGTCCGATCAAAGTGGTCCATGCGCCTAATCATCCCCAGTTTAAAGGCACGCGCTTTTTGCAACGGGCGATTGCAGAACTGCAGGCTGAAGGATATGCGGTTGAGTTAGTCATGGTGACCGGTGTGAGTAACGACCAAGCCCGCGATCTCTATGTCCAGGCGGATATTGTAGCCGATCAGTTCATTATCGGTTGGTACGGGAATTTCGCGGTCGAGGCGATGGCGTTGGGCAAGCCGGTCATCGCGTATGTGCGGAAGCCTGAACAGTACTTGCCACGAGGCGTCGACTGCCCGATCGTCAATGCCGCACCCGACACGCTGAAAGCGGCCTTGACTTGCCTGCTGACGGATGCGCAACTGCGCTTCGAAATCGGGGTCAGGGGCCGGCGTTACGTCGAAGAAGTCCATGCCCTTGAACGAGTGGGAGCTCGGATGGACAGCCTTTATCGAAACTTGTGGTCTGGACCCAATCGGGAGACCGGCCACTCATGTAGCGGGGAGATGCGCGTTCTATGAACATTCTGGTGACCGGAGCGACTGGTTTTGTCGGGGCTTGGCTTGTCAGGCGGTTAATGACCGAGCACGAGGTGTTCTGTTTGACAAGAAACAGCGACATCCTCCCACAGCATGCCCGTGTACATGTCATCCAACAGGATTTGACTGTTCCGCTCAACCAGGCTCGTTTGCCGGGCACGATGGACGTCATCGTTCATCTCGCCCAATCCCGTCAATTCCGAAAATTCCCCGATCAAGCGCTTGACATCTTCCAGGTGAATACCGACTCCACCTTGCAATTGTTGGAATACGGTCGACGGGCGGGGATCAAAACGTTCGTATTGGCCTCTTCCGGTGGGGTGTGCGGATATCAGCCAAAGCCAATCCTCGAGACCGATCCGCCAGAAATCATCAATTTCTATCTTGCATCCAAGTACTCGGCGGAATGTTTAGTGAAGGCCTATGCCGACTACTTCTCCACCGTTACGCTCCGATATTTCTTCGTCTATGGTGAAGGCCAGCGCAACATGTTCATGCCGTCTTTGGTAGAGCGGGTGCTGCAAGGCACGCCGGTGGTCGTTGCCGGAAAGACCGGCGTCTCGATGAACCCCGTTCATGTCGCCGATGCGGTAGAGGCTACGGCGCGCGCCATCCAGATTGAAGGCCAGGAAACGATCAACGTTGCGGGGCCTGAGGTGACGACGGTCTTCGACCTGGCTGAGTCGATCGGGCGATTGACTGGAAAGAAGCCTGAGTATCAGTTTGAACCTGAAAAAGGGCCGATGGCCATGGTGGCCAATATCGAGAAGATGAAGCTCAAGCTCGGTGTGATGCC
This sequence comes from Nitrospira calida, assembly GCF_976986435.1. Lineage (NCBI taxonomy): Bacteria > Pseudomonadati > Nitrospirota > Nitrospiria > Nitrospirales > Nitrospiraceae > Nitrospira > Nitrospira calida. The sequence goes on along the minus strand of NZ_OZ335950.1, from coordinate 3,011,688 downwards.
GAAAGTCTCGCTACAGGAAGGTCTCGGCCGGCTGATCCTCGATATGACAGGAAAACGGTAACGTGCCTCCAATGCGAGTGCTGCACTGCCCGACTGATACAGGGGGCCATGCTTGGGGGCTATCCCGCGCGGAACGAAGACACGGGATCGAAAGCGACGTGATGGTGCGCCGTTCGAGCCGTCAGTGGTTCCCCGCCGATATAAACCTCCGGCTGAGGGAGGGAAGCCTTGCATCGCAACTCTTCCGAGTTACGGACTTTGTGGCGCGAGCGATCAGACGGTATGACGTCTTCCATTTCAACTGGGGTATGTCGATCCTGGATCACCGTTTCTGGAACATCAATTATCTGGAGTTGCCGCTGTTGAAACGGCTGGGCAAGCGAATCGTGGTCACGTTTCAGGGGTGTGATGCCCGCATGAAGACCGAGAGCCGACGGCGCTTCAGTACGTCCGCATGCGCGGAATGCGATGTTGCCTGGTGTACTGAACGGCTGGATCGCATCCGCCGTCGGCGCGCACAGAAGGTGTTTCGCTACGCTGACCAGATTTTTGTCCTGAACCCAGACTTGTTGCATTTCTTGCCCGGCGGAGACTTTCTCCCTTATGCGAGCGTGAATCCGGCCGAATGGACGCCGGACGGAGGTCCCTACACAAGGCGATCGTCGGGTCCGATCCGAATCCTTCATATGCCTACGAACCGAAGCATCAAGGGAACTCGTTACGTGGAACAAGCGTGTGCCGATCTGACGGTGCGCGGGGTTCCAGTGGAATTGATGGTCGTCGAGGAGGTTCCTCATGCCCGGGTCGGAGAATTGATTCGGCAGTCTGACCTGGTCGTGGATCAGTTGCTGATCGGGTGGTATGGCGCATTCGCAGTCGAGGCGATGGCGCTCAAGAAACCGGTGCTGTGCTACCTTCGAGAGGACGATGCCAAACGGTTCGTTCCGTTCGGTGACCGGATTCCGATTGTCCGAACAACGAAAGAGACCCTAGCCGACGATCTTGCCCGGTTGTTGAAGGACATGGCTTCATGGGACGCGATCGGCGTTGCCGGGCGACGTTTCGTCGAAGAATGGCATGATCCGCTTCGTATCGCGCACCGGACGATTTCAGCGTATGAGGGAAACCGTTAGGCGTAGCTCACTTGTCCAGAGATTCAGCACCCTTTGCCATGTGCGCCATCGCAGGCATATTCCACGTCATGGGCGAACCGGTCGATCTTGGACTGCTCGGGCGGATGATCGAGCGACAGGCGCATCGGGGGCCGGACGGCGAGGGGTATGTGTTGCTGTCCGCTTCGGGGCGCGAGCCGCCGTATGTCGCCGGGCGGGCCGCGGCGATCGCGAGCCCTGGTGAGCGCCGCTATCCCATCGGCCTCGGGCATCGCCGGTTGGCGATTGTCGATCTCTCCGAGGGCGGGCATCAGCCGATGGCAACCGAGGATGGACATTGTTGGATCACCTACAACGGAGAGATTTACAACTACCTTGAGCTGCGGGCTGAACTGAAGGCCCTGGGCCATCGGTTCCGGTCGGAATCCGACACGGAGGTCCTGCTTGCGGCCTATCGGCAATGGGGTTCAGCCTGTCTCGAACGGTTCAACGGCATGTTCGCCTTTGCCCTGTGGGACGGCCGAAACGGGCGGCTGTTTTGCGCCCGCGACCGGTTTGGCGAGAAACCTTTCTATTACGTCTGGGACGGAGCGCGGTTCGCCTTCGCTTCCGAGATCAAGGGACTCCTCCCGTTTCTTGGGCAACCCCGACCGAATCACCGGGCGGTGTATGCCTACCTCGACGGCGGGTCTCTGGACTATGCCGACAGCACGTTTTTCGAGGACGTTCGACAACTGCCGCCAGCGCATTATCTGGTGGTCGGTGAAGGGAAGTTGACGACGCATCGATACTGGCGTCTGCCGGAGTCAGAGAGCACGCCGCGGAACGCACAGCCGGAGGATGTCGAGCGGTTCCGGCAGCTCTTCCAGGACGCGGTGCGCCTGCGATTACGTTGCGATGTGCCGGTCGGGAGTTGCCTGAGCGGAGGGCTGGATTCGTCGTCGATCGTCTGCGTGGCGAACACGTTGCTGCGGAACGCTGCGGGTGTCCCGTCCCACCTCATCGGCGCGCGGCAGAAGACCTTTTCCTCGTGCTTCGAGGATCCCGCCTATGACGAGCGTCGCTTCATCCGATTCGTTGTGGAACGAACCGGCGCGGAGCCGCACTATGCCTTTCCCGATCCGAAAGAGTTCGTCGACACGGTGGCGCGGGTGGTGCGGCAGCAGGAGGAGCCGTTTGGATCGACCAGTATTTTCGCGCAATGGACCGTCATGCGCCTGGCTGCTCAGCATGGCATCCGGGTGCTGCTGGATGGGCAAGGGGCGGACGAGGTGTTGGCCGGCTATCATGGGTTCTTCGGTGCGTGGTTCGCCGACTTCCTGGTTCAAGGCCGGTGGAGGCGACTTTGGGAAGAGTGGCGAGCGTACCGGCAACGGCACGGGGCCTTGCCGCCGCAGGCGATGGCGAATGTCGCCCGTGCGCTGCTTCCACGCATCGTGGTGCGGACGGTTCGGCCTCTGATGACAGGCAGCGCAGCCTGGCTGGCCCCGGAGTTTCGGCGGCGCTGGAAGGAGGAAAGCGCGGCAGATCAGCCAGAGGGGTCCCATCTCCAGGCCATGCAGCGGCGGCTGCTCGAACGGAATGGGCTCCGCGCGTTGCTCCATTACGAGGACCGCAACGCCATGGCGTTCGGAATCGAGCCCCGCCTGCCTTTTCTGGATCACCGGTTGGTGGAGTCTGTCTTCGCGCTGCCGTCCGAGCTCAAGCTGCATGAAGGATGGACCAAAGTGCTGTTGCGGAAAGCGATGGAGGGGATCCTGCCCGACCCGGTGCAGTGGCGGGCGGACAAGCTGGGGTTTGCCACACCCGAAGACGAATGGTTCAGAACCACCTTGCGGGAGATGGCGCAGGACATTTTGTTCGACTCGCGGACTCGTTCGCGCGGCTATTTCAATGTTGATGCGATGCGGCGCGAGTTCGAGGCGCACCTGGCCGGGCGCAAGAACCTCGGGTTCGTGCTCTGGCGGTGGCTGAACATCGAACTCTGGTGCCGTGAATTTGCGGATGGCCCCGCATGCGCCGCACCTTGGTGCTGATCAACAACGCGGGCGTCGGCGGGACCGAGCGCCGGTTGGGCCGACTGTTCGCCCGCCTGACGGCGGAGGACCGAGAGACGGAACTGATCGTTAACAGCAGTCTGTGGGAAAAGCTGATTGCAGGTGGCGTCGTGACCGGCCGGGAACCGCGCGTCCGGACGCTGGCGGAACCATTTGGATGGCTGTCGGATCGGCTTCGGCGGATCAGTCCCGGCGCGCGTTTCTGGCTCTCGAAGGTGGACTACCTGCTGATGGCCGTCCGTCTGCTCGGGCGGTATGGACTCGCAAGCCGGCGTCTCTTCCATCTGGCGCTGGGCGGCGCCTATGTAGCGTTGCCGCTGATGGTTGTGCGACCGGGTCACCGTTTCGTGGTGTCGATCACCAATCCCGATCTGGCCGCCCACGTGGGCAGGCCCACGGCCTTGCCGCTGTATCGGGCGGCCCTGTCGCGTTGCACGCGGGTCGACGCGCTGACGGTCCAGGTGCGCGAGGATTTGATCCGGCGCGGGGTCGCGGCGGAGAAGGTTGCGGTCTCGCCGGGGAGCGTGGTCGATCTCGAGCGCTTTCGTCCCGCCGCGGTGAAGGAGCCATGGGTGGTGTTTGCCGGCCGGTTGATCGAGGAGAAAAATCCCCTGCTGTTCGTCGAAGCGGCGGCGTTGATCCGCCGGAGCGTCCCCGAGGCGTGCTTCTTCCTGTGCGGTGACGGCCCGCTCGCGTCCGAGGTCGAAGCGGCCGTCAAGCGTTTGGGCTTGTACGGGGCGATGGTCCGGGGCTTCCAAGCCGACATCGCGCCGGTCTTGGCCAAAGGGGCGGTGTTCGTCTCGCTGCAACGGCAGGACAATTACCCCTCGCAAAGTCTCCTCGAGGCGATGGCGTCGGGTCTGGCCTGCGTCGCAACGGATGTGGGGTTGACCTGGCGCCTAGTGGATGACACGACCGGCATGCGGGTCAAGCCGGAGGCGGCATCGGTGGCCGAAGCGGTCGTGGCCTTGTTGCGGGACTCCGACCGGCGGCGCCGCCTGGGCGAAGCGGCGCGGCGGCGCGTGAGCGAAGAACATTCGGAAGAACGATACCGGGTCTATGTGGAGCGCCTTCATGCCCAGGCCGACAAGGCGGGTGTTGGGATGGAAGGATCGGCGATGCGATGAGGGGTCGATGAACGCGGGGATGGCGACGCGATGATCCTGCTGGGGTTCACCCTGATGCTGGCCTTCGGCTTGTCGTTGTACGGCGTGCCGCTGGCGCGCCGAGCGGCGCTGAAGTACGGGATCGTGGACAGTCCGGACGGGCGCCTGAAACATCAACGCGAGCCGGTGCCCTATTTGGGCGGCCTCGCCATCTACCTGGCGTTTCTGATCAGCCTTGCCTTCACTTTCGAGTTCCGCCAGGACGTGCTCGGCATCGTCTTGGCCGGAACGTTGGTGATGATGCTCGGGTTGGTGGACGATTTCGGCGTGCTGTCGCCGGGCACGAAACTGGCCGGACAGTTGCTCGCCGTCTTCGTCCTGATCAAAAGCGGGATCCGCATCGAGATCGCCGCGCTGCCGGACTGGCTGGACGTAGCGCTGACTGTGGTCTGGATGGTCGGGATCATCAACGCCTTCAATCTCCTGGACATCATGGACGGGCTCTCTGCCGGCGTGGGCGTGATCAGCGCGACCTTCCTCTGTGCGATCGCCTTGCTCAACGGCGATCAGACGATCGCGTTTCTGCTGGCGGCGTTGATCGGCGGCCTGTTGGGGTTCCTGCGGTACAACTGGCATCCGGCGACGATTTACATGGGCGACGCCGGCGCGATGTTCATCGGGCTCATGCTCGGCGCCTCGTGCATGATCGGCCAATACACCGGCGGTCATTCGGTCTCGCTGCTGACGCCGTTGATGATTCTCGGCGTGCCGATCTTCGACACCTTGTTCGTCATGTACATTCGATTCCTCCGCGGTCTCCCCATTTTCCTAGGCAGTCCCGATCATATGGCGATCCGGCTCCGGCACTGGGGCCTGTCAGTGCCGCAGGTCGTGGGCATCAGCTATGGCGCGGCCACGGTCCTGGGTGGCATCGGTCTGCTGGTCATGGCGGTGCCGCAGGACCTGGCGCTGTTCTTCAGCGTGCTGACGCTGGTATCCCTGGGCCTCGCTGCCTATGCGCTGACCCGGGTGAACGTGGGGAGCGGAACGGGAGTCGGCCTCCAAGGGGCGTTGCCGGCCGGACAACCGAAGAGAAGGGCGTCCGGATGATCCTCATCGTCGGTGCCGGCTTGGCCGGCCTCAGCACCGCCTATCATCTGAACGATCTCCCCTATCGGGTGTTCGAGAAAGAGAAAGAAGCGGGAGGGCTCTGCCGCTCGTATCAGAAAGACGGTTTTACCTTCGATATGACGGGCCATCTGCTCCACTTTCGCCAGCCGGAGATCAAGGCGCTGGTGGAGCAGTTGCTCGACGGTCGCCTGGAGCAACATCAGCGGCGCGCTTTCATCTACTCTCACCGGACCTATACCGAGTACCCGTTTCAGGTGAACACCTACGGCCTTCCGCCCGAAGTGATCCGGGAATGCCTGCTCGGATTCATCGCCACCTTGACCAATCCGGCTCCCCCCCTGCCACCCGACCAACGGTCCTTCAAGGCGTGGATCTTGGAAAATCTCGGCGAGGGCATGGCGAAGCACTTCATGGTTCCGTTCAACGAAAAGTTGTGGCGAGTGCCGCTGGAGGAGCTGACATCCGACTGGGTCTCCTGGTTGGTACCGAAGCCGGAGTTGAAAGACGTGATCAACGGCGCCCTTGGCATCAAGGACAAGACGTTCGGCTACAACCCGACGTTTCTGTATCCGTCGACCGGCGGGATCAACGTGTTGCCGCAGGCCTTCCTGCCCGCCGTGCGCGGGATCGCCTACGATACGGAACTGGTCGAAGTCGAGACGGAGCGGCGGCGGGCCGTCTTCCGCGACGGGCGCCAGGGAACCAGGGTCGAGGACTATGAGGCCTTGGTCTCGACGATCCCGATTCCGGAACTGGTGCGCCGCTGCGTCGATCTGCCGCGGGACATCAAGGATGCCGCGGCCGGATTGCGGTGGGTGTCGGTGTACAACGTGAACCTGGGGATCGCGCGGGAACGGGTGTCGGACAAGCATTGGATCTATTTTCCTGAACCCGAGTACCCGTTCTATCGAGCCGGCTTTCCGATGAATTTTGCGCCGACCTTGGGGCGGCCGGGCACGAGTTCGCTGTATGTCGAAATCTCGCATCGTCCGCACGAGACGACGCCGCCCGCGCGGCTGCTCGACCTGGTTCGTCAAGGACTGGAGCGAGCCGGCATTGTGCGGCAAGACGACGAGATTCTCGTCGCGGACGTGAAGGACATTCACTATGCCTATGTCCTGTTCGACCGGCATCGGGCGAAGGTCCTGCCGGCGATGCTCCGGGAACTGGAGCATCGCGGCATTCATTCCATCGGCCGGTACGGCCGATGGGAACATACCTCTATGGAAGACGCGATCGCTCAAGGCAAGCGCCTGGCGGAGAAGCTAGCTGCCGAAGCGAACGGCGCCGCTGGCCGAGGCTGAGAGCCGTGGACACGGTCTGCCATGTCATCACGAAGCTGGAACTGGGCGGAGCCCAAGAAGTCGCGTTGTTCACCGTCTCGCATCTCGATCGGGCGCGATTCAGGCCGGCGCTAGTGACGGGGCCAGACGGCTTGCTCACCGAGGAGGCCAAAGCTTTGCCCGGCGTCGAGGTGCAGGTGCTGCCTCCGCTGCGCCGGGAGATCCGGCCGGTGCATGACCTGCTCGCCTTGATCCAGCTTATCCGGCTGTTCCGGAGGCTTCGCCCGACCATCGTCCATACCCACAGTTCCAAGGCCGGCATTCTCGGTCGCTGGGCGGCGTGGTTCGCGCGGGTGCCGGTTATCGTGCACACTGTTCACGGGTACGGCATCACGCCGCGGCAGCCTGCCTGGCTGCGAGCTGTGTTGGTTGGGGTGGAGCGATTGACCGGCCTGGTGACGACCCACTGGGTGGCGGTCTCCCGAGCGGACATCGACCAGGGACTGCGATGGGGCTTGTTTCCTCGCGAGCGCGTCTCGCTGGTCCGTCCCGGCATCGACCCGCGACCGTTCTCCACCGCGCTGTCCGATGCACAACGGACCCGTCTGCGCGCCGAGCTAGGCGTCCACGGCGGAGAGCTGGTGGTGGGCACCGTCGCCTGCCTCAAGCCGCAGAAGGCGCCTTTGGATTTTGTCGCGGTCGCAGCGCGGGTGTGCTGTCGGTTCCCCTCGGTCCGCTTCGTGCTGGCCGGAGACGGCGAGTTGCGAGAACCGGTTGAAGCAGCCGTCCGCCAAGCCGGTTTGCAGGAGCGCCTGCGGCTGCTCGGCTGGAGGCGGGACATTCCGGCTCTGCTGCAGGCGCTGGATGTGTTCGTGCTGACATCCCATTGGGAAGGGTTGCCCCGCGTGCTCTTGGAAGCACGGGCCAGCGGCCTGCCCGTGGTGGCGACGCGGGTGGGAGGGGCGGCAGAGGCCATTGTCGAGGGGGAACACGGGTGGCTGTGTCCCCCTGGAGATGTGGAGGGATTGGCGGAACGGGTCTGTCACGTGCTGGAAGATGCCGGGCAACGGGCCAGGCTCCGGGCTTCCCGAGATTCGCTGCCAAAAGAATTTGAGATTCGTGAAATGCTCAGGCAGTATGAAGCTCTATACGAACGATTGCAGCTCGGCCTGTGGTCGCCGGACTTCCAGGTGCGCAGGGGAGAGGCGCAGGATGCGGATGTCGCAAGGAGGAACCCGTGAACGTTCCCTTATTGGATCTGAAGGCGCAATATCGGTCGATTCGGTCGGAAATCCTGGCGGCCATTGAAGCCACGTGCGAGGAGCAGGGGTTCGTGTTAGGTCCCCGGGTCGCCGCACTGGAGCAGGCGGTGGCTACCTATGTCGGCAGCGCCTATGCAGTCGGCGTGGCGTCCGGCAGCGACGCGCTCCTGCTCTCGTTGATGGCGATGGGTGTCAAAGCCGGCGATGAGGTGATCACCGTCCCGTTTACCTTTTTCGCCACGGCCGGAGCCATTTCCCGGCTTGGCGCCAAGCCGGTCTTCGTGGACATCAAGGCCGAGACCTTCACCATGGATCCCGATTTGATTGAACGAGCGATCACGCCGCGGACCAAGGCGATCATTCCCGTGCATCTCTTCGGGCAATGTGCCGAGATGGAAGCCATCAACGAGATCGCCAAGCGGCGGGGACTGCGGGTCATCGAAGATGCCTGCCAGGCTATCGGGGCCGCGCGGCATCACATCCGGGCCGGTGCGCTTGGAGACATCGGCTGCTTCAGCTTTTTCCCCTCGAAAAATCTCGGCGGTTTCGGCGACGGGGGCATGGTCACCACCAACGACCAGGCACTCGCGGATTCCATCGCCATGCTGCGGGTGCACGGCAGCAAGGTCCGGTACGTGCATGAGGCGGTCGGGATCAACAGCCGGCTGGATGCGCTGCAGGCGGCCGTCCTGTCGGTCAAGCTCAGATATCTGGATCGGTGGACCGAAGGGCGGAGAACCAACGCCGCCCGCTATGAACAGTGGTTCAAGGAGGCGGGGCTTGACGACCGCGTGGTGCTGCCCAAGACGGAGACCGGCAATTTCCACGTGTTTAACCAGTTCACCATTCGCGCGCAGAAGCGCGACGAACTGCGCGCCTACCTCAAGGACAAGGGGATCGGGACGGAAGTGTATTATCCCCTGCCGATGCACCTGCAGAACTGTTACCGGGACCTCGGCTATCGAAAAGGCGCGTTCCCGGTTGCCGAACGGGCTTCCGAGGAAGTCCTCTCGCTGCCCATCTATGCGGAATTGACCGAGGACCAACTCTCCTACGTTGTGCAGACGATCGGGGAGTTTTATCGCCGGCACTAAGCCGCGCCATGGTGTGCCTGCGCCTTGACTTTTCTTTCGAGGGGGGAGGAAGGGAGGGGCAGGCTATTGACTGTTCGCAGGGCGCTGCGGGCTGGTGTCCAAGCTGCAGGGTCAGGGGCGGCTGGTTTCGTCGGACAGGCCGTTGTATCCTATCGGGAGAAGCCCGGAGGCTGACCTCTTTCGGGAGGACGAACGGGAGGGGCGTCGATGAAGCCGGCTGTGCTGTCCATCGCGGTTGCGGCAGGTCTGCCGTTCTGGGCAGGCAGCGCTTTTCCGGCCGAACTGACGCCGCGCGAAATTTACGAACAGCGTTCGCCGGCCGTCGTGATGGTCATGGGCCATTCCAGCGAGGGCCGGCGGGGCAGTGGCGGCACCGGCTCCATTATCCGGCAGGATGGGCTTGTGCTGACGAACGCCCATGTGGTGCTCGAGGAAGGAACCGGCAAGCCCTATCCCCGGTTGACGGTGTACCTGAAACCGGACCGGGTGACCGGCGATCCGAGGGTGGATTTGTCGCGAGGCGTCAAGGCGCGTGTGGTGGCCGTGTCGCAACCGCTGGACCTGGCGGTGCTCCAGCTCGAAGGGACCACCAGACCGCTTCCGGTTCTCGAACTGGGCGACTCCGAGGGGACCAAGATCGGCGATCGGGTCGTGGCGATCGGACATCCCGAACAGGGCGGGCTCTGGACCTTGACCACCGGCACCATCAGCGCGGAATTCGAGAACTTTCAAGGCACCCCGGGCAAGTCCGTGTTTCAGACGGAAACAGGATTAAACCGCGGCAACTCCGGCGGCCCGTTATTGGACGCCTCCGGCCGCATGATTGGCGTCAACACGGCGATCGCGCGCGTGGCGCCGGATGGGCTGCCGATCACCAGCATCAGTTTTTCGCTCAAGTCCAGCGTGGCGAAGCGGTGGCTGCGCGAGCAGGGAGTTGGGCTGCAACAGCCACTGGCTTCATCCGACACATCGGACAAAGCCGGTGAGCGCTCCCTCTCGCTGCCCAGCGGGCAACCGGTTCTGCCCACGCACCCGCCCGCCGCCTCCAAGGCTGCCCCTTCTCCGCCATCCACTCGGTCGGCGCCGCAGACCACGACCCCCTCTCGGCCGTACAATCTGGACCGACTCATCAACGAACGGAGCCAGGCCGAGGCCGATCTGGAGGACATGATCAAGGACATGCGGGGCAAGCTGGGCGGACGATAAGGGCGGCGCCGTTCACGGTTCGACCAATCCCGATCAAGACGGTTCGTCCGACGGACCTGGGCCCCCACGGGTTTCCCCGTGCGTCTCCGTCCTCGTTCCTCACCACCCGGGGGAACCCAAGGGTGTTTACTGGGGAAGCGTGGGACGCTGGTCTTTCCACCAAGGGAGGAACCGGTCGGAGACGCGCGGACCTCACGCGATCTGCTCCGCGACAGCAATTGAGAAATCGCGGTCGTGATGAGGCCGTCGGCGCAGGAGCCGAAAGTCGTTCGTGGATGCGAGACGCACCACCTCCTTCCTCCCACTCTCTGCGCCACCTGAGAGGCTGATCCACGGGACTAGGGAAATGCCCAGTGTCTCCCTTGGTTCAGTCGTGCACCTCTCCCCTCGCGGAGTTGCAGCCGCCTACAACATCGTTCAAAGCTGAACAGCGATGCAGGCACATCACTACTGATCGGAGAGCCTTGCTGTGAGGCGACCGCGCGTGCCGCTTGCGCACGCGAAGTCATGCCAGCGCCGCCGGCACGGCCGTTGACCGCCGTGACTTCACCACTCCCCCTGAACTCCTCAAGGCCAGCAATCCTACAGGCGTTTCTGCTGGAGGCAACGATCTAATCCTGGCCCGACGCGTCCTGCCACCGCCCTCTGGTCTTTCATCTCAGCGGAGAGGCATTCCCCTACGATCACGTGATAGAAGCGCATGATTGTCTTCGAAGGCATAACTCTTGCTCAACCAGGCAGGGTATGGCGAAGCCGCGTCCAGATTTTCCCCTCATCGGCGTCACTATCGCGCTGATCGGCGTGATCTGGGCCATGGATTACTGGTTGCCGCTCGGTCTCCAGGCGGCGGTCCTGTATGTGGTTCCGGTGTTGACGTCTTCGTGGATCCGGTCTCGTCGCGCGACGCCGCTGGTGGCCGTCATCGCCTCGGTCCTCACGCTCGCCGAGGGGTTCGCCAACGGTCCCTTGGTGGTGCCGTATTGGGTCGTGCTGTGCAATCGCAGTCTGGCGCTTCTGGCGGTGTGGACCACGGCCGTGCTGTGTGTCCGGCGTCAGCGTAGTGAAGAAGAACTCCGGTGGGTGTACCAGGGGATTGAACGTCAGATTGCGGAGCGCACCGCCGAACTCGAACAAGCCAACAAAGAATTGGATGCGATGCGCCAAGAGGCGCTGCTCCAATTGGCCGAGATCGTCAAGTCGTCCGACGACGCGATCATCGGAAAGACCCCGGATGGAATCATCCGAAGCTGGAACGCCGGGGCGGAACGGATCTACGGGTACCAAGCCGAAGAGGTCATCGGTCGCTCCATCTCGCTGCTGTGCCCGCCGGATCGGCCCGATGAAATCCCCGCCATGCTCGAACGCATCCGGCGCGGCGAACATGTACGCAATTTCGAAACCGTGCGGCGCAGGAAAGACGGAAAGAAGATCGACGTGTCGCTCACGCTGTCCCCGGTCAAGGACGCCGACGGCCGGATCATCGGCGTCTCCTCCATCGCTCGCGACATCACCGAGCGCAAGCGGATCGAGGCGGCGTTGCGCGAAAGCGAAGCCCGGTTCCACATGATGGCGGACACCGCGCCGGTGATGGTGTGGATGGCCGGGCCGGACGCCCAGTGCACCTTCGTCAACAAGCGGTGGCTGGAGTTTACCGGGCGGACGCTGGAGCAGGAATTGGGGGACGCCTGGATCAGCGGCGTCCACCCGAGCGACAGGCGCCGCTGCTTGGACACGTATGTGTCCGCGTTTCAGACCGAGCAGCCGTTCACGATGGAGTACCGCCTGCGCCGGGCCGACGGCCAGTACCGTTGGGTGCTGGACACGGGCATTCCGCTCTTCGAGGCGGACGGCACCTTTGCCGGCTTCATCGGGTCATGCCTGGACCTGACGGAGCGCAAAGAAATGGAAGACCAGCTCCGGAAGGCTTTGAAGGAGAAGGAAAGCCTCTTGCGCGAGGTGCACCACCGCGTCAAGAACAACCTGCAGGTCATCTCCAGCCTGCTCAACCTGCAGTCGGCCAGCATCAGGGATCCGCAGATCGCGCAGTTGTTTCGGGAATGCCAGACGCGCATCACGTCCATCGCCCTGCTGCACGAAACCCTGCATCGCTCGCAGGACCTCTCGCAGATCAAAATGGGCGACTATATCCGGACGCTGACCGGGCATCTCTTCCGTTCGTACGGCGTGGACCCCCGGCAGATTGTCCTCGACCTCACGGTGGATGATGTGGAGTTCGATCTCGATACCGGGATGACCTGCGGGTTGATCGTCGACGAACTGGTTGCGAACTGCCTGAAGCACGCGTTTCAACCCGGCCGGCAGGGACGGATTCAGGTCGATCTGGTCGCCAACCCAGATGAGACGTACACCCTGCGGGTCAGCGACGACGGAGCCGGGCTGCCGAAGGACGGGGTCTTGCGGAACCCGGACTCGTTGGGACTCGAATTGGTTGGATTGTTGGCGGAGAAGTTGGAAGGGACCGTCGAATTGCAAAGCGGCCAGGGCACGGAGTGGCGAATCACGTTCCGGACCCTGAATTATCAGGAACGCATGTGAGGGGGTAGCGATGGAACAGGCGAAAATCTTGGTGGTCGAAGACGAGCCGATTGTGGCAAGGGACATCCAGCTCAGCCTCCAACGGCTGGGGTATGACGTGCCGGCCACGGCGGCGTCGGGAGAGGAAGCGATCCGGAAGGCGGCGGAGACGCGCCCCGATCTGGTCGTGATGGACATCGTGTTGAAAGGCAAGATGGACGGGGTCGAGACCGCGCAGCAGCTCAAAGACCGGCTGAACGTGCCGGTGATCTACTTGACGGCCTTCGCCGACGACCAGACCCTCGAGCGGGCGAAAACCACGGCCCCGGCCGGCTACATGCTCAAGCCCTATCAACCTCATGAGTTGCGGACCAGTATCGAGATCGCGCTCTATCGAAGCCAGTCGGAGCGGAGTCTGCGCGAAAGTCTGCGCTGGCTGGCGACCACCGTACGCGTGATGGGTGACGCCGTCTTGACCACCAGCCGCGGCGGGCGCCTGACCTACATGAGCCCGGCCGCGGAGGCGCTGACCGGATGGACTCAGAAAGAAGCCTTGGGCGCCGGCCTGCGGGCGATCCTGTGCATCGAAGACCAAGGGCAGATGCGCGAGATCGACGATCCAGCCATGACGGCGATGGACGAATGCCGCATCGTCGATCTCTCCGCGGTCACGCTCGTGACCAAAGACCTTCGGAAGCGACCGATCGAAGGCCGCGCCGCTCCGGTGGTGGACGACGCCGGGATCGTGATCGGCGCAGTGGTGGTGTTCCGGGACGCGCGTGTGCCCGTCTATTCGGAGCAGGAGCGGGATATCGACGAACATCTCAGCCGGGCGAAGGGGATCATCAACCTCTGTGCCTGGTGCAAGAAAGTGCCGGACGAAGCAGGCAATTGGCGGGATCTGGAGACGTTTCTCGCGGAGCATTCCTGCATCCGCTTCAACGGAGGCCTGTGCCCGGACTGTATGAAGCAGTGCTTTCCACAAGAGGGATAATTGTCATGCCACGTCCGGAGGTTGACAACCGCGCCCGGAAAGAGCCAACATACAACCAACCGGGAGGCCTGCGATGAGACCGGGGTAGGCGAGCTCGGGAAAAGAATTCCGTACACGACGCACAACACGACGCCGTCCGCGAGCGCCCGGGGGGACTGTGTAGCCTCCCGGGCGCTTTGCGTTTGGAGAGCGGGAGCGGCGTTGCGGGAACGATGGAAAAACCATCCAACAAGGAGGTGGACGATGAAGCGAGTGGTCGGGTTCTTCTCACTTCTCCTTCTGCTCTTCACCCCCGTGCTGGCGTTTGCCGAAGGCGTCAGCGGGTATTCCAGAGGTAACGCGATCCTGTACTATTCCGCCATTGCGGCGGTGCTGATTTACGGCATCTACGACATTTTCCACAAAAAATGGCTGACGTGGATCAGCGCGATTGTAATACCCCTCGTGCTGTATCTGAATTTGCCGGCGAAATAGCCCTCGAGGAAAAGCGATCCAGAAAAGGATCCAGATCCAGAAAAGGATCCAGAAAAGGGGTCGGGAGTCTTTAGCAGTCCGCCATCGCCCAACGCGGCCACATCATTTGAGCTGCGATCCGCAATCCCCGGCCAGGAGAGCGCGCGCGAGGTCTGGAAACGACTCCCGACCCCTTTTCTTGCCTCCGACCCCTTTTCTTGCCTCCTATCGGGGGCCGGACGACGAGGGCCTCTGGCGGGACGAGCAAGAAAGCAGAAAAGGGGTCGGGAGTCATTTCTGACCAACGTCGGGTTGTCTCCCGGCGAGGAAATCGCTCAGCGGGCGACATGGGGAGCCTTACCGGATTCGGCTACCAGGGCCAGCAGCAAGGGGGGGACGTAGCCTCGGACCAAGAACGAAGAAAAAAGGGGGCGTGTGACGGCAGAACAGCCCCCGCCTCCTGTTCTTGCCCCCCATTGTAGACGAGCTTACGGAGCATCATCAAAGCCTAACGGCCCTACCTGCGAATCTGAGATGGCGGTATATACCCGCCAGAAAGAAAAAGGGGCGCCTGATTGTTTGAGCGCAAAAACCTGTTCCCTTCGCTGCAGCGCAGCAAACCTTCTCCTTGCAGGTTTGTGAAGCTCCTGGTAAATAGTCGGTCCGCTAAAGTCCGGTAAACCGAAAACGGCCATTTCCGAGTCTCCCGCCCGCTTGTTACTGCCAGAGAGGGGACGCTACAGTCGGTGTATCGCCACCATCGCGGAGAAGACGTCGACTGTGGTGCGGGGGTGAGGAGCGGAGGACGGATCTAGCCGACAGGCCTCCAGCGGACCAAGGGTCTGCAAGGGGCCAGATTCCCAGACACTCACTGTAAGTGAGAGGGCGGAGCTGCCTCTACTCTATCTTCGCCATCATTCGAAGTAACAATGAGACACCCACGGGGAGAGAACTGCCTGCTCTGCGCCCGACATGGAGATCACCCGTCCCATTGTCCTGTTTCTGTAGGCTGGTTCCTATGGCATAGCAAAACGAATGCATTGCTCGCCGCAAGCGATGCTGGGCTCTTTGTCCCTGCTACCTTACGGTTTCCGTTGTCTGACGCAGCTCAGCGCCTTGACGGCTGAACGCAACAGACGGAGCAAGCCATGATGTCAAGGTTGGCTCACACAACCAACGCAAGTCAGGCCATAAACGCCGCACACCAGAGACGCGCGCTCATCACTGGCATCACCGGTCAGGACGGCTCCTACTTGGCGGAGCTCTTGCTGGCGAAAGGCTACGAGGTCCACGGCCTCATCCGCCGCGCCTCCACCTTCAACACGGGCCGCATCGACCATCTCTACCAGGACCCCCACGAGCCCCGGGCGCGCCTCTTCCTGCATTACGGCGATCTCGGCAGTCTGGAGCAGCTCACGCACCTCGTCTACAACCTCCGCCCGGACGAGGTCTACCACCTGGGGGCCCAGAGCCACGTCAAGGTGAGCTTCGACATGCCCGAGTACACCGGCGACATCACCGGCCTCGGCGTCACGCGGCTCCTCGAGGCGGTTCGGCGGAGCGGCATCAAGACTCGTGTCTACCAGGCCTCCTCGAGCGAGATGTTCGGCGACGCGCCGCCGCCCCAGAGCGAGGCGACGCCCTTCCAGCCCCGCAGCCCCTACGCCGCCGCCAAGCTCTACGCGTTCTGGATGGTGGCCCTCTATCGGAATGCCTACGGCCTCTTCGCTGCCAATGGCATTCTCTTCAACCACGAGTCGCCCCGCCGCGGCGAGACCTTCGTCAGCCGAAAGATCACCCGGGCGGTGGCGGCGATCCTGGCCGGCCGGCAACAGAAGCTCTACCTCGGGAACCTCGAGGCGCGGCGCGACTGGGGCTACGCCCCGGAATACGTGGAGGCCATGTGGCGCATCCTCCAGCAGGAGCGGCCTGACGACTACGTCATCGGCACGGGCGAGGCGAACTCGGTGCGGGAGTTTGTGGAGGAAGCCTTCGGTTATGCGGGCCTCGATTGGCGGGAGCATGTGGAGATCGACGAGCGCTACCTGCGGCCGCTCGAGGTGGACTCTCTGGCGGCGGACGCCTCTAAGGCGAGGCGGGACTTCGGCTGGGAGCCCAGGGTCACGTTCCGGGAGCTCGTGCGCATCATGGTCGATGCCGATCTGGAGGCGGCCGGGTTGACGCCCATCGGCGAGGGGGCGCGCATTCTCGAACAGAAGTGCCCCGACTGGCACCGCTGGGCGTCGGGGGTCACGGCCGCGCTGAAGAATCACCGCCGAGGGCACGAATGATGGGCTGGCCCGAAAGCTCGACGTTCTGGCGCGACAAGCGGGTGCTCGTCACTGGTGGCGCCGGCTTCCTGGGCTCCTTCGTGGTCGAGAAGCTCCGCCAGCGGGGCGCGAAGGAGGTCTTCGTTCCCAGGAGCAGGGACTACGATCTCGTCCACATGGAGGCGGTCGAGCGCGTCTACCGGGACGCCCGGCCCGAGGTCGTCATCCACCTGGCCGCCCGGGTAGGCGGCATCGGCGCCAACCGCGCCAATCCGGGGCGATTCTTCTACGAGAACCTCATGATGGGCGTCCAGATGATGGAGGCGGGCCGGCGGGTTGGGATCGAGAAATTCGTCGCGGTCGCGACGATCTGCTCCTACCCTAAGTTCACGCCGGTGCCGTTCCGGGAAGAGGACCTCTGGAACGGCTACCCCGAGGAGACCAACGCCCCCTATGGCCTGGCCAAGAAGATGCTCCTCGTCCAGTCCCAGGCCTATCGGCAGCAGTACGGCTTCAATGCGATCGTCCTGTTCCCCGTGAACCTCTACGGCCCGCGCGACAATTTCGACCTCGAGACCTCACACGTCATCCCCGCGCTGATCCGCAAATGCCTGGAAGCACGAGCGCGGGGCGATGAGACTATTACCGTGTGGGGCACTGGGACCCCCACGCGAGAATTTCTCTACGTCGAAGACGCGGCGGAGGGCATTCTGCTCGCCGCCGAGCGGTACGACAAAAGCGAGCCGGTGAACCTCGGCTCCGGGTTCGAGCTCTCGATAAAGGATCTAGTGGACCTCATCGTCAAGCTGACGGGGTTCGAGGGGCGAGTGGTGTGGGATCCCACGAAACCGGACGGGCAACCGCGGCGGCGGCTGGATGTGTCCAGGGCCGAGCGCGAGTTCGGCTTCCGGGCCAGCGTGCCCTTCGAGGAAGGGCTCCGGAGGACCATCGAGTGGTATCGCGCCCAGCTCCGCGTCGGGAGCCGGGTCTTGGCATGACGCTTTCGGTGTTGGCGAAGCTCCGACAGGCAACAGGCGCCAACGGTCTCGCCCAGTGGTGGCCTGCAGAGGTGACAGCTGCTCGCGTCGGGCGGCTGGCCAAGGAAGCCGTCTGGGTCATGGTGGGGCAGGTGCTGGCGGTCGCCGGGGCGGTGGTGGGCGTCCGGGTGCTCACGGAACTGCTCCCACCCGAGGCCTACGGCGAGCTGGCGCTCGGCATGACGGCGGCTACGCTCCTCAACCAGGTCGTCTTCGGCCCGCTCAGCAACGGGGCCAGCCGCTTCTACGCCGTCGCGCAGGAGGAAGCAGCCACCCCGGCGTACCTCGGGGCGCTCACGCGCATGACACTGGCCGCTACGGGATGGATTCTGGCATTGGCTCTCCCCGTCATTACGCTTCTGCTGGCCGCTGGGTATGGGCGCTGGCTCGGCCTCGTGCTCGTGGCGCTCGCGTTCGGGCTCCTCTCGGGCTACAACGGCATCCTCGACGCGATCCAGAACGCGGCGCGCCAGCGCTCGGTGGTTGCCTGGCATCAAGGCTTGGCGTCGTGGGGACGGTTCCTCGTGGCGGCTGGGCTGATCGTGTTGCTTGGCTCAAGCAGCACGGTGGCGCTGGTCGGGTTTGCCACGGCGCTCACGCTCGCGCTTGTATCGCAAGGGTGGTTTTCGCTTCGCCTAATGAAGGCATCTCCTCGTGACTTCCCAATCGGAAAAGCTACCATGGAAGGTTGGCGCGACCAGGTGTTTGCGTACTCGTGGCCCTTTGCTGCGTGGGGTTGGCTCACGTGGGCGCAGCAGGCTTCCGATCGGTGGGCGCTTGGATTCCTGCGCACAACCGACGAGGTCGGCCAGTATGCGGTACTCTACCAGCTTGGCTACTATCCCATGATGCTTGCCTCGGGCATGGTCCTGCAACTCGTGGGCCCTGTGCTTTTCCAGCGAGCCGGAACGGGCCGCGATCTCGACCGCCTTCGCGCAAGCAACGATTCGATCCGCTCGCTTGCTTTCTGGACCGGGATCGTGACCCTGGTGCTCTTTGGGCTGCTTTTTCTCATCCACAGGCCGATTTTCTCTCTAATGGTGGCCGAGCCCTACAGGGGTATCAGTGGCCTGCTGCCTTGGATGGTGCTAGCCGGTGGAACGTTTGCGGCGGGGCAGGTACTGAGCCTCGAGTACATGACGAGCGTCAACACTCGATCTCTGGTGACGCCAAAGATCGTCACGGCGATCCTCGGCGTCGTGCTGAACCTGATCGGCGCCGCGCTGTACGGCGTCGTCGGCGTGGTGGTGGCGAGCGCCTTGTGGTCGGTCGTGTATGTAGCGGCTATGCTCGCGTATGCGCGGCGCGCGGAGCCCCGTCTCGCGCTGGGACGATCGTCGTGAAAGCGCTTCTGAGGTCCTCCCTCCGGAGGTGCGGACTGTGGTACCCGCTATTGCAATTCCGGGAGGTCCGTCGGGTTGTCCGCTGGATTGCGTCCGGCTGTCCATCTCCCCCCTGGTCTTGTCAAGCTGTACGTGTGCAGGGCCTATGCCCGCAGCTTTGGCCTGCGCCTTTTTGTTGAGACGGGGACCTACCTTGGCGAGACTGCGGAGTGGATGGCACGAGCGGGCTTCCGGGTCTGGACGATCGAGCTCGACGCGGCCTTATATTACAAAGCCCAGAGCAGGCTTGCGCGGTACCCCGGAGTCACGGTTATCAAGGGTGATAGCGCGGAGATCCTACCCAGACTGCTCGATCAGCTCGATGAGCCGGCGCTTTTCTGGCTTGACGCCCATTGGAGCGGCGAGGAGACGGCACGGGGAGCTGTGGATTCCCCGGTGATGTGCGAGGTTGACGCGATTTTTCGGCATAAAGTGACAGGCCATGTGATCCTCATTGACGACGCGCGTCTGTTCCTCGGAAGAAACGGCTATCCTTACTTGGATGATCTCCTACGCATGGTGAGGTCCTCGCGATGTTATCGCGCAGAGGTCTCCACGGACATTATCCGTATCGTTCCAAGATGCCGTAGACAAGAGTGGTGAGACGCCTCCAGGCGATCTTGGCGATCGAATTTAGCGTCGTGCCCCTTACGATATACACGTTGTGTGTTCTGTGTTAGGTGCAGTCGTGCAAGGGACGCTCTTGAGGATATGCCGCGGATTACAAGCTCGGCTGTGGCCGAGCAAGCAACAAAAGCTTGTCGCAAAGTGGTACTCGGACGGCGCAGACAGGCTTCGCTATGAATATGATATTGGGGAAAACTCGCTTGTCCTGGACGTTGGTAGCTATGATGGCCAGTGGGCCAGCGATATTTTCTCCCGTTACTGTTGCAGAATGATTCTTTTCGAGCCTGTGAGGGTATTCGCAGAAGCTCTCGCGCGGCGATTTGCGAGGAACCCGCTAATCGAGGTAAACGGCTTCGGGCTTGGCGGCTACACGCGAATGGAAATGATCGCGATTTTGGGGTCCGGAAGCTCGGTAGTTCGAAGACCGCGTTCTGCTCGCCTGGAAGAGGTCAGCATCGTGGACATGTGGGAGTGGTGGCGCAAACAAGGCATCGCTGAAGTTCATTTGATGAAAATCAATATCGAAGGTGGCGAGTATGAATTGCTCGATCGGATGATCGAGACTGGGTTAGTAACTCGTGTGCGGGATATACAAGTTCAATTTCACCGGATTGATTCCTCCTCCGAGAGGCGGATGAAAAACATTCAGAGTCTTCTCGCGAGGACGCACAGGTTGACGTGGCAATACGAGTGGGTATGGGAAAGCTGGCGGCGGTTCGAATAAGGCCGTATGGCTTGAGCGCGCGGGAGCATGAGGACGGACATCTTCCGTAACGTTTTCCGCCGGATTCTGGAGCGATCCGGCCTGATGGCGACGAGTTATCGTGAACTCCGGGAGGTGGTCCGGTTCTATCACTCGCGGCCGCAAAAGACCCCGTTCGGTTTCCTCTTGTGCGGTAATCGACTCATGGAGATCGGAGCATTCGAGCCATTCGAAACCGAGGTGATCCAAGCGCTGCTCCCATATGTTGATGTCGTTATTAACGTGGGCGCGAACATCGGCTATTACGTGTGCTTGGCGAGATCGCATCAACGAGGCGTCGTCGCGTTCGAACCCATGCCGGCGAATGTCAGGTTGCTCTTGCGGAACCTCAGGGCGAACGGGTGGTGTGACGTCGAGGTCTTTCCGCTTGCATTAGCGGATCGTCCTGGCGTTGCGACGATGTACGGGGGACAGGGGCGTCGCTCCTGAAGGGGTGGGCAGGCACGTCCGAGAACTTCGTGACGCTCGTACCGACCAACTCCCTGGACAACGTCCTGGGCAAGCGATTTGATGGTCAGCGCCTGCTCGTGATCGTCGACGTGGAGGGTGGGGAGCTCGCGGTGATCAAGGGCGGGAGGCGCCACCTGTCGATGGCGCCGCGGCCGATTTGGATGGTGGAGGTGGCGGTGTCCGAGCATCTCCCGGCCGGCCTGGGCATGAATCCGAATGTGCTGGCAACATTCCAGGCATTCTGGGACACAGGGTATGTCGCGCTGAAACTGGACCCCCGCTCACCGCTCGCCGTGGTCGGGGAAGAGGAGGTCATCGCCGCCCAGAAGGGAAGCAGGAGCGCGCTGGGAACGCACAACAACTTTTTGTTTGTGGACCCCGACCGTTGTAGACAGATCCGAGAGATCTGCTTCCAAACGGTAAGAAAGCCGTAAGAGTTCACGGCGGCTTGCGCGTCTGCGGGTGGATCGGAAGGATGACGGAGCGCCTAGCATTACCGGGTTTCCTCGCTGCGGCCGTACTTGGCATTACAGCCTTCCACGAAAGCACTTATCCTCCCATTGTGTTGTCCGTGGCTGCGTTTGCAGCGGTCACTCTATATAGCATCGTTGAATCGTGCGAAGAAAGTCAGCTTCCTGGTTCCTTGGTTCTTCGTGTGTTACGCATTGCCTTTTATTCATGTGATCCCCTACCTTTGGTTCGATTTCGACCGTGAAGCTCCTCAAGTCATGTGGGGTATGCCAGTAAATCCCTATATGGTGGACCAGACTGTGATCGAATTGATGGCTCTCCTCGGCGCACTTGGGGCGATTGGCTTCGCCGTTGGGGCGGGACTCGGCAATGGAACATTCGGATCGATCAAGCGTTTCGACCTAGGCGGTGGATGCGGCAGAGCGCGGAGCAGTCTCTCGCTGCCGCTATTCTTGGTGTGGATCGGCATCGGTGTGCTTTTGTCATGGCTTTATGCACCGCGCCAAACGATATTCGAGGCGCGCTACACAGAAGGAGTTGCTATTAGCCAGGACTGGGACTTCGGTTCGATCTGGATGATCTCGTATATCACCCTGGTATGGTGCCTGGCGGATACGCTTCAAGATGGAGACCGCGCTCGGGCTAAAACAAAGAAAATCGTTTTTCTTTCTGCTTTGGTAGTGGTTGTCGGCTGGCTTCAGTTGCTGCGAGGAGACCGGGAGTCCATTCCGCTAGTGCTCGCTTCACTTTTGATGAGCGTGCGCTGGTCCAAACAAATTGGTGGACACCGAGAGGCAAACACGCGGGTCTGGACTCGTAAACCGGTGGTCGTGGGTGGAGTGTTGATGGTTGTGCTGGCATATCTCATTGGCGCAATTCGGTCTACGCTGGCGGGCACCGATTGGAAGGACGCTGTGGTCTTGGCGAGCGAGATGTGGGCTTCGGGAGAGTTATCGCTTAACGACCTCATCCACGGCACGTGGACCGCGGTGTTGCTGACGCCGTTGAGTGTAGCCGGGGATTACTTGGCAGGGTCCCTGCCGCTGAAGCTCGGCCAAGACTACCTGAATTACGTGCTGTCGCTGCCGCCGGGATTTTTGGCCAATTTCCTGGGCTACCAAAGGCCGATCGACGCATGGCATGGGCCTGCGTGGGAGATGACCTACGGCATAGGCGGCACCCACGCGCTCGTGGTGCCGTTCATGGACTTTCGCGCGATAGGAGTGGTCGGGGTGCTTGCACTGTGGGGTTATGTTGTCGCGCGCGTTGACAAGAGAACTTCTGCGGGCGTGTCGGTCACGCATGCGGCGTTGTGGGGGACGCTTGTCATGGTTGCGCCGCACTGGTTTTGGTATGGCGATAAGTACTTCATCAACGCGATGCTGATCTGGTGGGGTTTGTTGTTGCTCCATCGGCTTGCTGTGCGGCGGAGGCGGCTCGGTGTGCCTATGGCGCTCGAAGGGCGTGGTTCCATCGCGAGTTGAGCTCCAGTGGACGACGGGGGGAAGGTCATCGCGCGGATCAAAGGGGGGCTGGGCAATCAGCTCTTCTGCTACGCGGCAGCGCGGCGGTTGGCGCTGGCCAATGACGCGGAGCTGGTGATTGACGACGTCACGGGCTTTGCCCGCGATCGGCTCTACAGGCGGACGTACCTTCTGGATGGTTTTCGAATCCCGTGCCGAAAGGCCACGCCGGCCGAGCGGCTCGAGCCCTTTGAACGCGCACGGCGCGCGGTGGCGAAGTGGATCAATCGGCGGCGGCCGTTCCACGAGCGGAGCTATCTCGAGCAAGAGGGGCTGGATTTCGATGCGCGTGTGCTGGACTATAAGGTTAAAGGCACGGTCTACCTGGACGGCCTCTGGCAGAGCGAAGGCTACTTCAAGGAGGTCGAAGACGTCATTCGAAAGGACCTGGAAATCGGCCCTCCACAGGATGAGGCCGCGCGACAGCTGGCGGCGCAGATCCGCGGCATGAATGCTGTGGCGATCCATGTGCGGTGGTTCGACCTTCCGAACGCCGGGCCTTCGGCGTACAACCTGCCTGCCGCCTACTACCAGCGTGCCATGGCCGAGATCGAACGACGCGTGGAGAGCCCCGCGTATGTGCTCTTCTCGGATGAACCTGGAGCTGCTACGTCGCTGCTTGGGCTTCCGCCCGACCGGCTGCTGGTCGTGGGCGATGTGGTGAAAGATGCGGATCCGGTCACCGAGCTTGGGCTCATGGCGCAGTGCCGGCACTTCATCATCGCGAACAGTACCTTCAGCTGGTGGGGCGCCTGGCTCGGGGAGAAACTTGGCTCGGTCGTGATTGCGCCGGCCGTGAGGGTTGTTGGCAAAACGGCGTGGGGGGTTCGCGGGTTGTTGCCCGGTCGGTGGGTGACTGTGTGAAACTGCTCCTGGCGGGCAACTGGCAGTACGACTGGTACGAGTCCGCCTGCGCCGAAGCGCTCCGGCGGGCGGGGGTCGACGTCATCCCGTTTCGCTTCGCGCCGTTTTTCCAGGGCTATGCTGGCTGGCGCTACCTCGGCAAAGTGGAGGAGGCGCTTCCGATGCTCCCGGGGCCAGCGCTCGCGCGGCTGAATGGGGCGCTGTTGCGGGCCGTCCAGGCCCACCGGCCCGATTGTGTCTTGATCTGGCGCGGCACGCACGTCCTGCCGCTGACGCTCCGGGCGATCCGCGAAAGAACAGGCGCGAAGCTCGCTTCGTACAACAACGACGACCCCTTTGGGCCGTGGAGGCATAGACGCGCGCCGTGGCATCACCGCGTGTTGTGGATCTGGTACCTTGCGGGGCTGAAGGAGTCCGATCTGACGCTGGTTTATCGCCCGGTCAATGTCGGCGAGGCCCAGGCCGCTGGCGCGAGGAACGTGCGCGTGCTCGTGCCGTACTTCGTCCCTTGGATTCACCGCCCGTTAGAGCTTAGTGACGGAGAGCGGCAACAGTATGACTGCGACGTCGTCTTTGTCGGGCACTACGAGCGCGACGGGCGTGAAGAGTACATCCGGGCGTTGATCGCAGCGGGCTTCCGCGTGCGAGTCTTCGGCGGCGAGTACTGGAACCGGTGGGCGCCAGAGGATCTCCGTAACGCGCTGGGAACCGTAACGCCTGTCTACGGCGACGAATATGCCAAGGCGCTCTCCGGGGCGAAGGTGGCTTTGGGGCTGCTCTCTCGACTGAACCGCGATGTCTACACACGGCGGCATTTCGAGATTCCGGCGTGTGGAGGGCTACTGGTTTCGGAACGGACTCACGAGCTGGAGGGCATGTTTAAGGACGGGGAGGAGGTGGTGTTTTTCTCCTCTCCCAGCGAGCTTGTCGAGCGCGTGCGAACACTGCTCGCCGACCCTGTAGAACAAAGACGGATCCGGGAAAACGGCCGCCGGCGCGTCTGGCAAGATGGACACGACGTTGTGAGCCGTATGCGGGAACTTGTGGAGTTGTTGGTCGAGGCTTAGGGCTGTGCCTCTATGATGGAGGTGCAGACACCAAGTTTCGGAGTGACAACACGCCGTCGAAGCCGGTGCGTTTTCTGCGGGTGGCGGCTGACTGGCCTCGGTGATCCAGAGGATTCGTGGGACAAGGTGCCACGCTGATGGGTGGGGGGCTCTTGAGAATCAACGTGGGTTGTGGCCGGACGCCCGTGCCAGGTTGGTTAAACGTGGACAACTCACTCACGGTACTAGTTAGCAGATTGGGGGCCGTTTGGAGGTTACTGGATGTATTGGGTGTGCTGAGTGAGGAACAGAAGACTTTCATCCGAGTGGCGCGTGGTGCAGGAATTCGCTGGGGCAATGGTCTGTGCCTGCCAGTCCCATCTGAGTCCGTGGAAGTCGTCTATGCATCGCATATGCTAGAACACCTCGATCGGGAAGAGGCGGAGCGTTTCCTTTCGGAGGCCTACCGCGTGCTGGTTCCTGGCGGGTACTTGCGCTTGGTGGTGCCTGACTTGAGGAAACTGGTAGAGGAGTACATAACTGACAGGGACGCGGATCGCTTTGTAGCGAGAACGCTCTTGACGCGCCCGCGTGCCCGAACTTTGAGAGAAAGAATGAGATGGTTGGTCGTTGGCGACCGACACCATTTGTGGATGTACGACGGTCAGTCGCTGAGGGAAGCGGTGTTGAAGGCAGGGTTTCGAGATGCGTGGATCCTGGACGCGGGTGTGACAAGGATACCGAATCCAGGTGTGCTCGATCTCCGAGAACGTGCTGATGAGAGCGTGTACGTGGAAGCTACGAAGTAGACATGCTATCGAAGCCGAATCGTGGTGCCGACTCGAGGCGGATCCACTGGTTCTGCTGGCAGCCAACGCCCTACAACGATTTCTTGTTCCGTCGGATTGCGCAGGAGGTACCGCTCGTCGTGCACTTTCGCGAGAGGGTGCTCCCGTCTCATCCATGGAAGACACCGCTGGGTGAGGGATATCCGGCCGGCTTTTACAGAAAGCGCTTTGGCCTCGATTGGTCGGTCATTGGGTTGCCGTTTCAGGATCCGTCGAGCCTGTATGTTGTCGCCGGGTGGGATCATCCGACCGCGTGGGTGCTGCTCTCGCTGCTTCGGCTGTTGCAGCGGAGGTACGCGATCTGGACGGACACCCCGCATCTTGCCGCGACCCGACATCCGTTCAAGGCAGCGGCGCGAAAAGCGGCGCTGCGCTGGTGGTTTCAAGGAGCGCTGGCCCTCATGGGAACAGGCCGTCCTGGGTTGAGAGCCCTGGAGGAGATGGGCGCGCCTGTCGACAAGTTAATTGATTTTCCTTTTTGGGTTGATCTGGACGCGTATCGGCCGGGGCGTGAGCTGCACGGGACAGACGGGCCTGTTCAGTTGTTGTCCGTCGGGCGCGTCGACAATTCAGTCAAAGGACACGACATCGCCATTAGGGCGCTTGCCCAGGTTCGACGGGAATGTCCGGCTTTGAAGTGGCGGTACGAGATCGCCGGGAGCGGACCTGATATAGGTAGGCTGCAGGCGCTGGTGAAGTCGCTGGGCTTGGAGGACCGCGTGCATTTTTTGGGATGGGTTGAGCCCCAGGATCTGATTCTTGCCTACCAACGAAGCCATGTACTCCTGCACCCGTCCCCCGTACACGATCCGTTCCCGAACGCGATTCTCGAAGGCATGGCGGCTGGTCTCTGTGTGTTTGCGTCGGACGCCTGTGGGGCTGCACTCGATCGCATCGAACACGGAGTCAACGGGTTTCTGCACCGAGCTGGAGACGCCGACGAGTTGGCCGCGCAACTTCCGTCAGTGCTTCGAGAACCCGGAAAGCTCATCGAAGTGGGACGTCGGGCACGCGCTACGGCGGAGGAGTGGCCGGTTGAGCGCGGCCTGGCGACGATCAAACGGCTGCTGGCCTCATGTGCGGAATCCTAGGGATCGCGTCACGAGAGCCAATTGCCGACCGTAGGTGGCTCATCGCGGGTCGGGAGGCCCTGCGTCACCGCGGGCCTGACGATGCGGGGGAGTGGTGGTCGCCGGATGGCCGAGTGGGGCTGGGTCACCGGCGGCTGGCGATCCTGGACCTCTCGCCAGCGGGCCGCCAGCCAATGGCGGATGTCGCCGGGGAGCTTCAGATCGTCTTTAACGGTGAGATCTACAATTTTCGCGAAGTGCGCGGCGAACTGGAGCCGAGAGGTCACCGCTTTCGCTCGCAGACAGATACGGAGGTTATCCTCGCGGCGTATCGCGAGTGGGGGACGGATTGCCTCTCTCGTCTGAATGGCATGTTCGCCTTCGCCCTCTACGACGCTCCACGTCGGCAGCTCTTTCTGGCTCGGGACCGGGCGGGCGAGAAGCCGCTGTATTACTCCATCGCGAATGGGGCGTTGAGGTTCGCGTCGGAACTCAAGGCGCTCCTGGCTGATCCGCGGTTCCCGCGCCGTCTGAATCCGGAGGCCCTGGACTGTTACCTGGCGTTCGGTTTCGTGCCGGGGGACCGATGCATCCTGCGCGGGGTGCGGAAGCTCCCGCCGGCGCACGCGCTCGTCTTCGACCTGGAGACCGGGACGGCGCGCGTGTGGCGTTATTGGGATCTGCCGCGGGTGTTCGAGCCGGACGGTCGGCGCCTCGACGACGCGGCACTCGCGGATGAGCTGGAGGAACTGCTGGCGGATGCAGTGCGACGGCAACTCGTCGCCGATGTGCCCGTGGGGGTTCTGCTGAGCGGCGGGATGGATTCCAGCCTGGTCGCCGCGATGGCCGTTCGGGGGAATCGCAAGGTCAAGACCTTTACCGTCCGCTTCCCCGGATATGGCCCCTATGATGAGACGGAGCACGCCCGCTTGGTGGCCCGCCACTTCGGGACCGAGCACGTCGAACTCGACGCGACCGAGGCGACGCCGGAGCTACTCCCGCGGCTGGCGCGCCAGTTCGACGAGCCCGTCGTGGATTCCTCTATGATCCCGACATCCCTCCTCTGTCGCGTGGTGCGAGAGCACTGTACCGTCGCGCTCGGGGGGGATGGCGGGGATGAGCTGTTCGCGGGCTACGTCCACTACCCTCGGCTGGTGCGCCTCGACCGGTATGCCGGCTGGATGCCGCTGCTGCTCCGGCGCACCGTAGCCGCCGCGGCGACCGTCGCCCTGCCGGTGGGGGTCAAGGGACGGAACTGGCTTCAGGCGGTCGGGGCCGACTTCGAGCGCGGCGTTCCCCTCATCGCGACGTATTTCGACCGACGGACGCGGGCGCGGCTACTCGATGGCGCCGTGGGGACATGGCCGCTCGTCGCGGAGCAGGTCCGACGGGAGGTGGTCCGTCCGGAGGGCGATCTGGTCGAACGCGCGACGCGCGCGGATTTTCGCCTCTACCTGGCCGAGGACATCCTGGTGAAGGTGGACCGTGCGAGCATGCTCCACTCGCTCGAGGTCCGGTCCCCCTTTCTGGACTACCGGATCGTCGAGTTTGCCTTCAGAAAGGTACCGTCCCATCTCAAGGCCAATGGGCAAGGCCGCAAACTCCTGCTCAAGCGGCTCGCGGCGTGTGTTCTTCCTTCAGGCTTCGATACCGAGCGCAAGCAGGGGTTCAGCATCCCGCTCGCCTCCTGGCTACGCTCGGGCCCGTGGCTCGAGTGTTTCCGCCAGGCACTTTTGGATACCAAGGACAGCCTGTTCGACCGCCGTTGCCTGGAAGAACTGCTCGACGGCCAGGCACGAGGGCGCTCGAACAGCGAGCGGCTGTTTGCCTTGGTCCTCTTTGAGCTCTGGCGCCGGGAGTACGGCGTCACCCTGTGAGGGACTGAGATCCGTGCGGCGCGAGATCGTTGACTTGCTTCGGTGTCCCGCAAGCGGCAGCCGGCTGAAGGTGGAGGCGCGGGAGACACAGGGTGAGGAAATTGTATCCGGCTTCTTGATCGCCGAGGACACGGGACAGCGGTATCCGATTGTCGCGGGCATTCCTCGATTCGTTCCCCCGGGGAGCTATGCTGAAACCTTTGGCTTTCAGTGGCGCACGTTTGCGAGCACCCAGCTCGACAGTGTCTCTGGGCACCCCATCTCGGCTGAACGGTTCTGGCGAGCGACGGCATGGAGTCCCGGCGAACTTCGGGGTCAGTGGGTGCTCGACGTGGGCTGTGGGGCCGGACGGTTTGCCGAGGTCGTCCTTTAGACGGGGGCCAAGGTCGTGGCGATCGATGCCAGCATAGCGGTCGATGCGTGTTATGCCAACCTTCGAGCGGCTGGCTCGGTCTCGGTGATCCAAGCTGACTGCTTCTCTCTGCCGTTTCGTCGCGGGGCCTTCCCGTTCGTCTATTGCCTGGGCGTGTTGCAGCATACACCGGACCCCCAGACGGCATTTGCGGCGATTGCGGAGATGGTCGCCCCCGGGGGACGGCTGTGTGTGGACGTGTATGAGAGGTCGTGGAAAACGTGGGTCCATCCGAAGTACTGGCTACGGCCGCTGACGACGCGCTTGGACCGAGATCGCCTGTTTCGTTTGCTCGTCGCGGTCGTGCCGTCGCTGCGGCGGGTCAGTTCGCAGGTGGGCCGCGTCCCTTTGATCGGGAAAGCGCTGCGGCGCCTCATTCCGGTAGCGAATTACGAAGGGGTCTATCCGTTGGGCCCGGAGCAACTCGACGAATGGGCGCTGCTGGACACCTTCGACTGGCTGTCGCCGCGGTATGATCGTCCCCAGACCGCGGCGGTGTTGCGTGCCTGGTTCGAAAAGGCACGCTTCGAAGATATCGAGATCGCTCGAGCCGGCCACCTCGTCGGGCGAGGTCGTAGACCCGCATGATCGTCGGCATCGATGCGTCGAACATCCGTGACGGAGGCGGATTGAGCCATCTGAAAGAACTGCTCGCTGCGGCAATCCCGCTGAAACAGGGTGTCGACAGGGTATTGGTGTGGGGTGAGCGAACCACGCTCGACGAGCTTCCCGAAGCTCCCTGGCTCAGTAAGCAGCACGAGCCGTGGCTGGATCGGAGCCTGCGGTATCGTGTTCTCTGGCAACGATGGCAGCTTCCGCGGCTGGCTCGCCAGGCTGGCTGTACGATGCTGTTCTGCCCCGGGGGGCTCGCGCCGACCGGGTTCAGACCTGTCGTGACGATGTGCCGAAACCTGTTGCCGTTCGAGTGGCGCGAGATGCGGCGTTACGGCATGTCATGGCTGTTCTTCCGGCTGTTGTTGCTGCGGTGGGCTCAGGCAACTTCGTTCCGACAGGCAGATGGAGTGATTTTCCTGACGCGCTATGCCGAGGAGCGGGTGCGGCTGATCGTCGGGACGATGACTGGGGCGTCAGTGGTCATTCCCCATGGCGTGAGCGAGCGTTTTTTCTGCAAGCCGCGCCCGCCGCACCTGGTGATACGCGGGAGCCAATGCCCTTCGTTTCGGATCCTCTACGTTTCCATCATTGATGTGTACAAGCATCAGTGGCACGTCGCCGCAGCGGTAGCCCGGCTTCGGCGGGAAGGCCTGCCGGTCACGCTCGAGCTGGTTGGACCGGCCTATCGTCCGGCGCTTCGGCACCTAGAAGCGACCGTCCGGCAAATCGACCCGACGGGGGAGTGTATCCACTATCGCGGTTTTGTCCGGTACGACCAGCTCCCGTCCGTTTATCAGGAGGCGGATCTGTTCGTTTTCGCCTCCAGCTGCGAGAACCTGCCGAATATCCTGCTCGAAAGCATGGCCGCCGGGCTGCCGATCGCCTGTTCGAACCGAGGTCCCATGCCCGAGGTCCTGGGCGAGGCAGGAGTGTACTTCGACCCGGAGGATCCTGAAGATATCGCGCGGGCGCTCAGAGAGCTCATCGAATCGCCCGAGCTGAGGGGCGAGAAGGCACACATGGCTTTCGAGCGCGCACTGCAGTACTCGTGGCGGCGTTGCGCCGACGAGACGTTCGCGTTCCTGGCGAGCGTCGCGAACGGGGCACGATCGCGGGTCGCTCGGAACGCGAGGCGCAGTGTAAGGGAGGCAGGCGTCTCCGAGCGATAGATCGGCGGTTAGCTGTGAAGCATCAACGGAGTAAAGCTGAACCACTTGGTCGATTAAATTTTGACCCACCTGGGTGTTAGGAAGGCGACTTTTGGGGCCGCCATGCTGACTCAGGAGAACCAAGTGGAAATAGAGTAATTTGGGAACATCGCTTGTACATGTCTTTAATCGAAGTAGTGGATCGAGCACTTTATCCGAGGTTTGTCGACCACTGGGACGATTGGCTTTTTCGTGAGCGGGTGATCGAGGTCATTCGACATCTTAAGGTCCAGGAAATTCTTGATCTAGGTGCAGGTTCCGGGAGATTGGCGCAGATGAACTTTCGCGGTCAGGTTCGGTAGGTTGCCGGTGTCGATCCGGATCCGAGGGTTCTGACGAACCCTTACCTGGATGAAGCTCGTATTGGTCGTGGCGAGAAAATTCCTTATCCTGCGGCAACGTTCGATCTCGTGATCGCGAACAACGTTCTGGAACATTTGCCGGAGCCAGTAGACGTTTTTCGCGAAGTGAAGCGCGTTCTTCGGCCGGGAGGGTATTTTCTTGCGAAGACGCCGAACAGTTGGCATTACGTAACCATCGCTGCCCGGCTCACGCCGCACAAGTTTCATCGGTGGTTCAACGCCAGGCGTGGTCGAAGCGAGGAGGAAACTTATCCAACTATGTATCGAGCGAATCGGCCCTCTACGATCAGGCGTCTTGCGGATACCGCCGGTCTCAAGGTGGAACAGCTTGAACTCATCGAAGGACGCCCGGAATACCTACGCTTCAGTTTCCTACCGTACGCTGTCGGCGCTGTGTATGAGCGTTTGGTGAATCGATTTGTGGCATTGCGCGATTTCCGGGTGCTGTTGCTCGTCGCGCTGCGGAGGCCTCCCACTGGTTTTTTATAGGCCATTTTGATCACCTGGTAATATTGTCGAAAGAAAGGCGGATGTGCGGCATTGTCGGATGGTCCGGGATGGTTGAGCCGGGCAAGCTCAGCGAGGCCGTGCGCCTGCTGGCCCATCGGGGGCCGGACGACGAGGGCCTCTGGTGGGACGAGCGGGCGTGCGTGGGGCTCGGCCACCGGCGGCTCGCGATCATTGATCTTTCGCCGGCGGCGCGCCAGCCGATGTGGGATGCCACGGGGCAGGTGGCGGTTGTCTTCAACGGGGAGATTTACAACTACCGGGAGCTCCGCCAGGAGCTGCTCGCCCGAGGGTTCGCCTTCCGCAGTCAGTCGGACACCGAGGTGCTGCTCCATCTCTACCTCGCCTGTGGCGTGGAGATGCTGCCGCGCCTCAACGGTATCTTCGCCTTCGCTCTGTGGGATGCGCGCGATCGGTCGCTGTTCGTCGCTCGCGATGCGCTGGGTGTGAAACCCCTGTACTACGCTGCCTGGCCGATGGGCGTGGCCTTCGCCAGCGAGATCAAGGCGCTCCTGCCCCTCCTGCCGGATCCGGGCGAGCTGGACATCGAGGCGTTGCACCGGTACCTCGCCTTCCTCTGGTGCCCGGGGGAAGGGACACCCTTAAAGGCTGTGCGGAAGCTGGGCCCGGGCGAGGCGATGATCGTCCGCGACGGCCGGATCCACCACCGCTGGATGTGGTACCGGCTGCCGGTCTTTCGCGGGCTGAGCGAGCGGGAGATGACCGCCGATGACGCCGTCGCCCGCGTGCGCGAGGCCGTCCGCCAGGCCGTGCAGCGCCAGATGGTCGCGGATGTGCCGGTGGGGGCCTTTCTCTCGGGCGGGCTCGACTCGAGCACGGTGGTGACGTTCGCACGGGAGGTGGACCCTGGGCTGCGCGGTTTCACCATCGAGCTTGTGGGTGGCCAGGAAGAGGGCACGGCTGACGACCTCCCCTATGCCCGAGCGGTGGCCCGTCACCTGGGGGTCGCACTCGAGGTCGTAACGGTCGATGCGGGCCGGATGGCTGGCGACCTGGAACGGATGGTGGCGCAGCTCGACGAGCCGCTCGCGGATCCGGCACCACTCAACGTCCTCTACATCAGCCGCCTGGCGCGCGAGCACGGGATGAAAGTCCTGCTCTCCGGGGCTGGGGGAGACGATCTCTTCACTGGATACCGCCGGCACTGGGCCCTTCATACGGAACGCTGGTGGCGGGGCCTGCCGCGGGCCGTGCGGCAGGGGCTCGAACGAGTGAGCGCCCACCTGGACCAGCGCCGGGCCGCCTTCCGGCGGCTGGCTCGGCTGTTGAACGGGGCGAGCCTCGACGGCGACGCGCGGATCGCGCGTTACTTTCTCTGGCTGCGGGAGGCCGAGTTGAGACGTTTGTACACGCCGGACGTGCGGGCGGCGCTCGACGGCGCCGAGGCGTGGGCGCCCCTGCTCGATTTTCTCGAGCCGCTGTCCGAAGGGGTCAAGCCGCTCGAACGGATGCTTGCCCTGGAGCAACGGTTCTTCCTGGGCGACCACAACCTCCTCTACACCGACAAGATGTCCATGGCCGCGGGAGTCGAGGTGCGGGTGCCGTTCCTAGACCTCGAGCTGGTGGACCTTGCGGCGCAGATTCCTTTGCGCTTCAAACAGCGCGGCCGCACGGGCAAATGGGTGCTCAAGCACGCCATGGCCAGCGACCTGCCGGCCGAGGTCCTCTCCCGGCCCAAGACGGGCTTCGGGGCGCCCCTGCGGCGCTGGCTCCAGCGCGAGCTGCGTCCGCTCCTTTATGACGTCTTGTCGCCAGAGAGCCTCAAGCGGCGTGGGCTCTTCGATGCTCGTGCGGTGCAGGCGCTGCTCCAGGCGCACGAGGGCGGGCGCCTCGATGCGGCGTACACGCTGCTCGCCCTCCTGTGTGTCGAGCTCTGGTGTCGCGCGTTTCTTGATGGCTCTTCGCATGGACTCCGCAACGAGCGACCGCAAGCGGCACGTCTCTGAGTTCTGAAATCGGGCTTCCTGCGGGGAGGCACTCTACCTCGCCGGCCTGGATCGGGCGGATTACGAGGCGCAGGCACGCGCTCGCTACGAGCTGGAGCCGTATATCCGGGAGTTCGCGCGGTTCGAGGAGACGCGCGGGCTACGGATTCTGGAGATCGGCGTGGGACTCGGAGCGGATCATCAACGCTTCGCGGAGGCCGGCGCCGACTCTATAGGCATCGACCTCACCCCGCGGGCGATCGCGCACACTCGGCAGCGGCTGGCTCTCTTCGGCCTGACGTCCAAGCTCGCGGTGGGCGACGCTGAGGCCCTGTGCTTTCCCGATGCGTGGTTCGACCTCGTTTACTCGTGGGGAGTCCTGCACCATACTCCCGACACGCCAAGGGCGATCGCCGAGGTGTGGCGGGTGCTGAAACCCGGCGGCTGCGCCCGCATCATGCTGTACCATAAGTGGAGCCTCGTCGGCTTCATGCTCTGGCTGCGCTACGCGGTGCTGGCACTGCGACCGTGGCGGTCATTGCAGTATGTCTATGCACACTACCTCGAAAGTCCGGGGACAAAAGCCTACTCTGTGGCGGAGGTGCGCCAGCTCTTCTCTGCGTTCCGCGACGTGCAGATGCGCATCATCCTCACGCACGGGGACCTCTTGGCCTCGAACGTCGGACAGCGGCACCGGGGTGCACTCCTCTCGGTCGCCCGCAGGCTCTGGCCACGCTGGTTCTTCACGCGCTGTTGCCGCCGTCTGGGTCTCTTTCTTGTGATCGAGGCGAGGAAGTAGCGGGGTGAAGCAGGTACTCCAGTCCCTCAAGACCGGCGCCATCGAGGTAGCCGAGGTGCCCTGCCCAGCGGTGTCGCCCGGCAAGGTCTTGATCCGCACCAGGCGCTCGCTCATTTCCCCCGGCACCGAACGGATGCTCGTCGAGTTTGGCCGAGCCGGCTGGATTGAGAAGATTCGCCAACAGCCGGAGAAGGTCCGCCAGGTCCTCGACAAGATCCGGACCGACGGACTCCTGGCCACGATCGAAGCGGTGCAGCGCAAACTCGATCAGCCTGTGGCCCTGGGGTACAGCAACGTCGGCGTGGTCGAGGCCGTGGGCGAGGGCGTCACGTGGCTTGTGCCGGGAGACCGTGTCGTGTCGAACGGTCCGCACGCCGAGCTGGTGTGCGTGCCCCACACCCTCTGTGCCAAGGTGCCTGACACTGTTTCCGATGAAGAGGCCGCCTTTGCCGTGCTGGGGGCTATTGCGCTCGAGAGCCTCCGGTTGGCGCAGCCGACCTTAGGCGAGGTGGTGGCGGTGATTGGGCTTGGCGTCATCGGCTTGCTCGCGGGGCAACTGCTCCAGGCCCATGGCTGCCGCGTGTTAGGCCTCGACCTGGATCCTCGGAAATTAGACCTCGCACGTCAGTTTGGCTTCGAACCGGTGGATCTTGCTGCTGGGGCGGATCCCCTCCTCGCGGCGCAGCGACTCTCGCGAGGCCACGGGATCGACGCCGCGATTGTGGCAGCGGCCACCCGCTCGAGCGAGCCGCTCCATCAGGCTGCCCGCCTATGCCGCAAGCGAGGACGCATCGTGCTCGTCGGTGTCACCGGCATGCAACTTTCGCGTACCGACTTCTATGACAAAGAATTGAGCTTTGCCGTGTCCTGTTCCTATGGTCCTGGGCGCTATGATCCCCAGTACGAAGATCGGGGCCAGGACTACCCGGTCGGATTTGTGCGGTGGACGGCCCAGCGGAACATCGAGGCGGTGTTGGACCAATTGGCTGCTCGGCGTCTGACGGTTGCCCCGCTCATTTCCCACCGGTTTGCGATGCATGATGCGCCAGCCGCCTACGAGCAGTTGACGCAGGCGCCGGCTCCTTTGGGCATCCTCTTCACCTATCCTGAGGATTCTTCCTGTGGTCCGGAGTGCGACCGACGCACCGTTTATCTTCAGCTATCGCCTTCATCCGTTAAGACTCCTACGGCCGGCTCGAGCCAGTCCCCCACGGGCGACGGTCGCGCGGTCGTCCTGCAGGAACCAGTCGTGGGATTCATCGGGGCGGGCACCTACGGAGCCGGGGTATTGATGCCCGCGTTTCGCGCCGCCGGTGCTCGGGTGGAGGTGGTGGCCAGTCGCACTGGCCTGCACGCGGTACACGCCGGTCGCCGACATCAGTGTCGCCGCGCGACGACGGATGTCGAGGCGCTCATCAACGACCCGGCCATCAATACGGTGGTCATCGCGACCCGGCATGACAGTCATGCGGCTTTGGTCTGCCAAGCGCTCCGGGCCGGCAAACATGTGTTTGTTGAGAAGCCGCTGTGTGTGACCCGCGAGGAACTCCAGACTATCGAAACGGTGTATGCCTCAGGTCGTGTCTCTTCTACCTCCTCCCCGCTGTTGATGGTAGGGTTCAACCGGCGATTTGCGCCTCATGTGCGCCGCATGCGCGCCCTGCTGGCTGCAGTTTCGGCGCCAAAAAGTGTGGTGATTACGGTCAATGCGGGGATGGTGCCGGCGACACACTGGACGCTGGACCCCGTCCTCGGCGGTGGCCGCGTGGTGGGGGAGGCATGTCACTTTGTCGACCTGCTGCGCTACGTGATCGGTGCCTCCATTCGGACCGCCCAGGCCGCGCCATTGGCTGGGTCGGCTGGTCCGACGGATCAGGACCAGGCCACGCTGACGCTGTCCTTTGCGGACGGCTCGCTGGGCACGATCCATTATTTCACCAATGGCCATCGGTCCTTTCCGAAAGAGCGGCTGGAAGTGTTTTGTGGCGGTCGGGTTTTAGTCCTCGACAATTTCCGCCGGCTGCGGGGCTATGGGTGGCCCAACTTCCGCCGCTTCTCCACATGGCGACAGGACAAGGGACAGGCAGCGTGTGTGGCCGCGTTTCTTGAGGCGATCCGCCAGGGCGGGCCTGCCCCCATTCCCCTTGACGAACTGCTCGAAGTCAGTCGCGTCACCATCGACCTCGCGGCACACGTCGCGGCCTCTGTCGAGCGCCGATGAAGCTTCTTCACGTGGTGGGCGCCCGGCCCAATTTTATGAAGCTCGCTCCGGTGTATTCGGCGCTTCGTCGCTCTGCTCATGTCGAGCAAACCGTGGTCCATACCGGCCAGCATTACGATGCGGGCATGTCGGCGGTCTTTTTCCGCGATCTGGGGCTGCCCGTTCCCGATCTCAATCTTGAAGTCGGATCGGGCACACACGCGCAGCAGACCGCAGCCATTCTGAGCCGACTGGAACCGGTGGTGCAGGAACACAAGCCCGACTGGGTGGTGGTGTACGGCGATGTCAATTCCACGATGGCTGCCGCGCTGGTCTGCGCCAAACTGCTGGTGCCGGTGGCCCATGTCGAGGCAGGTCTCCGTTCAGGCGACCGGACCATGCCCGAGGAGATCAACCGCGTGGTCACCGATCAACTCGCCGAGCTGCTTTTCACCCCCTCGGCAGACGCCGATGCCAATTTGGTGAAGGAGGGTATCGCTCCCGCGCGCATTCACTTAGTCGGCAATGTGATGATCGATTCGTTGGTTCGCATCGATCGACAGACGGCCAGTCGGCCCGACGGCCTCCCTCCTCGCTACCTGTTGGTCACCTTGCACCGGCCGTCGAATGTCGATCACGACGAGCGGCTCCGCGGCCTCATGGCGGCTTTGCACGAAGTGAGCGAATGGATTCCCGTGATCTTTCCTGTGCATCCTCGCACCAAGGCCCGGCTTGCTTGGGCGGGGCTCGACCGAGCTGACGGGGCGCGTCTGATCTTCTGCGATCCCTTACCCTATATCGAGTTCGTTCGTCTGGAGCGTCATGCCACCATGGTCGTGACCGATTCCGGAGGCGTCCAAGAGGAAACCACGTTCTTTCAGGTCCCGTGTTTGACGCTGCGCGACAATACCGAACGGCCGGTGACGGTGACGATGGGCACGAATCGGGTGATTGGCGCTGATCCCGCGCGGTTGGTGGCTGCCGTGGGAGAGCTGCTGAACGGGCACCGCCCGACGGGAAAGATTCCGCCGCTGTGGGATGGTCGGGCCGGTGAACGGATTGCCGCGGTCTTGATCCAGACCGCTTGAGCGCTGACCGAGGGCAATCGCTCGTGACATGGATCTGTCACTTCGCACGCTCGCTCTCTACTGGCATACCGTTCGCCATCTGAGGCTTCGGCAAATTCTGGCTCGCCTGTGGATGCACGTGCCTCGGCCACGACCGGCACCCGGTCCAGTTCCCGGCCTTCGTCGGATGACCACGTGGGTTCCGCCCATCGCGCAGGCACCCTGTCTCATCGGTCCGACGACCTTTCGCCTGCTCAATGAAACCGACGATCTGGACCGCGTGGGCTGGGACGGTCCGCCGTTGTCGCGCCTCTGGCGCTATCACCAACACTATTTTGATGATCTCCGTGCGGTTGACGCAGACCAGCGGGCAAGCTGGCATGAACGGCTTCTGCTTCGCTGGGTTGAGGAGAATCCTCCTGGGAAAGGTGTGGGTTGGGAGTCCTATCCCACGGCGCGGCGGATTGTCAATTGGATCAAGTGGGCCCTGGCCGGGCATCGGTTGCCCCCGGCGTGTCTTGCCAGTCTGGCCGTGCAGGCGCGCTGGCTCCGCCGCCGGCTCGAGTACCACTTGCTGGGCAATCATCTTCTGGCGG
Organism: Nitrospira calida; assembly: GCF_976986435.1. Classification (NCBI taxonomy): domain Bacteria; kingdom Pseudomonadati; phylum Nitrospirota; class Nitrospiria; order Nitrospirales; family Nitrospiraceae; genus Nitrospira; species Nitrospira calida. The sequence goes on along the minus strand of NZ_OZ335950.1, from coordinate 2,973,515 downwards.
ATGCCAAGGCCCTGATCTTCGCCGGCTCGTTTCTTGAGGGCCCCGAGGCCGATCGATGGAGGACCATTGGCCTCCGGCTGTTAGGCGAGGAAGTCGCTGAGCAGATTTTGGCCGACGGAGGGCACATTGAGAGAAGTCCGATGTATCAGGCACTGGTCATGGAAGATTTACTCGATATTCAGAATGTGTTACAAGCCAGCCGCGCCGGCTCCCGTGGATGGGGCAGCCTTCGACTGGAGGAGACGGTCCGCCGGATGATGGCCTGGTTGGCGACGATGACCCATCCTGATGGCGACATCGCGTTCTTCAACGATGCCGCCATCGGCATGGCGCCTTCCTACCGCGAGTTGGCTGCTTATGCGACACGCCTCGGTTTCGCTCCTGCCGACCCCCCTCGACAGTTGGTGCAGTCGCTCCCCGTGTCGGGCTATGTGCGCCTCGCCCATAATCAGGCGACCGTGTTGCTCGACGTCGCGCCGCTGGGACCCGATTACCTGTTGGGCCATGCGCATGCCGATACGCTCTCCTTCGAACTCTCGGTGGGCCGGCAGCGCGTGCTCGTCAATTCCGGCACGTCGTGTTATGGCGAAAGCGCGGAGCGGGTGCGGCAACGGGGGACAGCCGCGCACAATACGGTCGTGATCGACGGCGAGAACTCGTCGGAAGTGTGGAAAGGCTTTCGTGTGGCCCGTCGCGCCTATCCGATCGGCCTCACCATCGAGGAACGGGGGACGCAGGTCTCCGTTGCCTGTGCGCATACCGGGTATGGATGGTTGCCAGGGCGGCCGCGGCATCGGCGACACTGGCGGTTTCAGCCTGGGAGCCTCGATGTCTGCGACACGGTGGAGGGGCAGTTCGGCGTAGCCGACGCTCGGTTTCACTGGCATCCCTCGTGGACCCTGACGGGCACGGCGCGCGAGGGAGTCGCCGTGGCTCAGGCCGGGGCCGGGGGGCGGGTGAAGTGGATTGTCGAAGACGGAGATCCCCGGATCGAGCCGTCGAGTTATCATCCACGGTTCGGCGTCACGGAGTCCAACCACTGTTTGGTCGTGCGACTGATTCAAGGCCGGAGTCGCGTGCGATTTCTCTGGAGTTGATCGTCGCGTGCACATCCTGTTTCTGACCGACAATTTTCCGCCTGAGGTCAACGCCCCGGCGAGCCGTACCTTCGAGCATGCTCGAGAATGGGTGCGAGCTGGCCATCAGGTCACTGTGGTGACCGGCGTTCCGAACTTTCCCACCGGTCGCGTGTTCCCCGGCTATCGCAATCGCCTCTGGCAGCAGGAATGGATGGAGGGTGTTCGGGTCATCCGGGTCTGGACCTTCGTTGCCGCCAACCGCGGGCGGATTCGCCGCACCCTCGACTATCTGAGCTTCGGCCTCATGGCCGTGCTGGGTGGGCTCTGTATCCGACGACCCGACGTGGTGGTCGGCACGTCGCCGCAGATTTTTACGGTCTGCGCCGCCTGGCTCGTGAGCCGCGTGAAACAGCGCCCCTTTGTGTTTGAGCTGCGCGATCTGTGGCCCGCGTCGATCCAGGCGGTCGGAGCCGTGCGGCGGTCGACCCTGCTGAAAGCCGTCGATGCCGTCGTTCGATTCCTGTATCGCCAAGCGGCCCTCGTCGTTTGTGTGACGGAGAGTTTTCGCACCGAGCTCCTGGCGCTGGGCGTGAACCGGGCACGGATCGTCGTGGTGCGCAACGGAGCGGATGGCACCAGGTTTTTCCCGCGGCCGAAGGATCGGGAGCTTCTGCATCGCCTGGGTTTCGATGGCTACCTGGTCGTGGGCTATATCGGCACGATCGGGATGGCGCACGGCCTGCAGACCGTCTTGGAGGCGGCGCGAGAGTTAGAGCGAGAACCCGTGCGGTTCCTCCTTGTGGGCGACGGTGCGGAACGGGTGGCCCTGGAGCGGCTGGCTCAGCGGTGGGGCCTCACGAACGTCCGGTTTGCGGGCCTGGTGTCCAAAGACGACGTGGTGCGCTACTGGAGCGTGCTCGATCTCGCCCTCATTCCTTTGCGAAAGACTCCGGTCTTTCGGACCGTGCTGCCGTCGAAACTGTTCGAAAGCCTCGCGATGGGCGTTCCCGTGCTGCTCGGGGTGGAGGGTGAAGCCGCCAGGCTGGTGGCCGAGACTGGGGTTGGTCTGTGTCTCGAACCGGAGCATGTTCCTGCCCTGGTCTCGGCGATTCGCCATTTGCGCTCTTCCCCCGGCGAACTGCAGGCCATGCAACGGCGGTGCGTGGCCGTCGCCGCTCAGCACTCCAGAACGAGGCGGGCCCAGGAGATGCTCAAGGTCCTTGAGCACGTCGTCACTGGGATGACCAGCCAGGTCGAACTCGCCCCGCCTGCTCCCGTTCACGCTGAGTTCGGACTTTGCGCCCCGGAGCCGTCCCCGTCTTGTGGCACAGGAGCGGCCGTGGACGTCATGGGAGAGCAAGCAACTACTCGGCATCCGGAAGCGGGCCGGCTGTGATGCCTGCAAGAAACCGTCAGCGCGCCGGGACGGCCCCGGGTTAGGTTTGTTTTTTTATGTACGGACTGATGGAGACGACTCGCAATGAACGAGATTTCGGTGTGGCTCTCAGCCCTGTCCGCTGTGGGTACCTCCTGCCTGATCTGCGCCGTCATCAGCTTCTGCGGCCGCCGGTTCCAGCTCCGAGGGATGGACGATCCTGGACAAGCCCGGCGCAAGGTCCATGTTCGCCCCGTGCCTCGTGTGGGCGGGATTGGGCTGGTGATTGCCTTGGTTGTGGCCTGCGCCCTGTTCCCTGTCGCCCACCGCATATGGGCGTGGAGTGTGGTGGCCTTGAGTCTGCCCGCGTTCGGTGCGGGATTGGCCGAGGACCTTGGGCACCGGGTCTTGGCCCGCACTCGCCTGGGGTGGACCGCCGTCACCGCCGTTGCGGCGTATGCTCTCTTTCCCGAGTTCCGCGTGCAGGATCTCGATCTGCCCGGCACCGCATGGCTGTTCTCGATGCCGGGGGTGTCGCTCCTGTTCACGGTGGTCGTGGTCAGCGGGGTTACCCATTCGATCAACATGATCGATGGACTGAATGGGCTCGCCGGCATCACGATTCTGTTCATTGCTTCGGCCATAAGCGCCGTGGCCTGGACAGTCGGCGATGTCCAAGTCGGGACCATGAGCCTGGTCGTGGCCGGCGGCACGTTGGGATTTTTACTCCTGAATTATCCGACGGCGCGGGTGTTTCTCGGCGACGGTGGCGCGTATCTGCTGGGATTTTTGACGGCCGAACTTGCCGTGGCGGTCGTCCAGCGCAATCCCCCGGTGTCACCATGGTTTGCTTGCGTTGCGCTCCTCTATCCCGTCTGGGAAACGCTCTTTTCGATCTGGCGCCGACGCGTGCTGCGCCACAAACCCGCCATGACTGCGGACGGACTGCATTTGCACCATCTGATGTACAAACGGCTGTTTCGGCGCAACGGCCGCAACCATGAGCTCCACAACGCCGCGGCGGCGCTGACGGTCGCGGGGTTCCCGCTTTTGACCATCCTGGCTGCCAGTGTCTGGTGGTCTCAGACCCCACAGCTTCAACTCGCGGCTCTGGGATTTGTGGCGGTCTACGGAGGGGTGTACCGTGCCTTGGTGCTCAGGAAGCTTCGCGTGCCGCTCCGAGTGCAAGAGCGTGGACTCTGTCCTCCCTCTAGTCAATCGGACAACCCTTTCTCTCGATAGCCTGGGCCGTGAAGTTCCGCTTGCTGCTTCCGCTTGCGTCCTTCTGCACGAGTCTTGCCGGACTATTGCCCTCCTATGCCCACGCCTCGGTGAATGTGCCGCTGCACCACTGGGCGTACGAGGCCATCGAACGCCTGGTCGATTTGCACGTGATCGACCGGGCCATGGTGACGGCGAAGCCCTATAGCCGGAAAGAGGCCGCCCGGGCCGTGGCTCGGGCCCTCGAACGGATTCGCGCCGATCGCGTCGAGGCCGACGGACGGGAGAACGTGGCCGAACCCTTGCTCGCCCGCTTGATCGAGGAATTTCGCCCGGAACTCGAGCGGCTTGGCGCTGTGGTCCCGCGACCGCGCGAGGCGGCGGAGTCTGCCGGATCGCGTGGGGTGGTGCGGTTTGGCGGGCGACTCCAGGTCGAGGGGGATGCGTCGTCCATCGGCGGGGCCCAGACGGTGCGATTTCGCGAAAATCGGGGCGGTGAGTACTACGTCAACGGCGTGCAGAATCAGACTGATGTGCGGGGCTGGATGGAAGTGGCGGATTGGGCTGCCCTGACCGTGCAGCCCAAGTTCATCAGCAATCGCCATCTGCTCGGGATCGGCGCGACCAATAACAGCCACAACTTTTATCTCCGGGAATTCTCCCTCAAACTCAGTGCCTTCAACGTGGCGATAGAAGCCGGGCGCGGCACCCTCTGGTGGGGGCCCGGCTATCACGGCTCGCTGCTGCTCACCGATCATGCCTTTCCCCTCGACATGATCAAACTGGGAAGTGACGAGCCGTTCACCCTCCCGGGCCCCTTGACGGGGCTTGGTCAGTGGAAGGTGCAGTCGTTCCTTGCACAACTCGACCGCAACCGGGATTTTTCGCGTGCCAAACTCTTTGGCCTGCGCGTGAGCTATTTGCCCGCTCATTGGTTGGAGGTGGGCGTCACTCGCCTGACGCAATTCGATGGGCGGGGCCGTGACCAACCATTCCCCCGGACCGTCCTCGATGCTTACCTGAAGCCGCCGAATCAGGGCGGTGATCTCGATGTCAATGAACAGGCGATGCTGGACGTCCGGGCGAGGCTTCCCCGGGTCCCGTATGTACTCCCGTTCCCAGCCGGCCTCCAGCTCTACGGGGAACTCGGATCGGAAGACAAATGGTCACAGGTTCCCCTCCCCAGCCGGGTGGCGATCTTAACCGGGCTCTATATCCCCCAGGTCTTCGCCGGCGATACACTGGACCTGCGCATCGAATATGCCGACACCGACCTTGGCCGCCGGCGCCATCCGGAATTGGCTGGGGTGTGGTACAACAACGGCACCTACGTGAGCGGGATGCGCCATCGCGGCTTTCCGTTGGGTCATCATATGGGAACAGACGGGGTTGATTTTTTCATCCGATCCACCCGCTGGTTCACCGAGCGGCTCCAACTGGGCGTGAACGTGAATTGGCAAGAACGGGCGCGCGGCCTCCCGGTGCATGAACGGAAACGCGAATCTGCGGTGGACTTGACCTGGTGGTACTCCCGGAATCTCACCATCACCTTGGGTTACACGTTTCAGTCCCTCAAGAACCCCGGCCAAATCACGAACCTCACGCCGTTCGTCGAGACCTTCGCCCCTGGGGTGACCGCCCGCAATCATCTGGCGTGGACCGTGTTTACCTGGGAATGGTGAGCGACGATGGCCACCGGCTTCTTCTTTTATTGACGAGGCTCCCTCATTTGGCTATCGTGGGGCACCGCTGCGGGCGCGCGAAACCGTTCATCCGGACAGGTGAGCTCCAGTGCGCCAGATATGCATGAGGGAAGGGTGAGGGAGGAACCTCGATGCGCCACGGTGAAGTGAAATGGCTGGCCAGACCCAGACCGGTGTGTGCGGCGATGGCCTGGCTGCTTTCTGCGCTCCTGATCATCCCGCCAAACCTGATGGCTCAAGGAAGCGGCAATCTCCAGACCGGATCTCCGCTCCCCTTTGGGCTGAGTCCCGCGGCGGTGCTCCAGCCTGCTCCCGGCCAACCTATTCTCACGAATCCCACCGCGTTGCAGCCGATTGTGCCGGCCCAATCGCCGTGCCCCGCTCTACCCACCCCGCAGCCAGAACCTGTCGGGCAAATCCCGGCCCTTCATGAACTCTGGCCGGTCGATCCCACCACGGTCCTCCCTTTGTCTGTGGAGGAGCGGATGCGCCAGGAGCGGGAGGCCAAACAGCCACCGGACCGTGGACCAGACACGCGATCCCCAGGTGCGCCAAACGCACCCGCGCCTCCCATGATGTCGCCGGGGGCCAGTGGTGCGCAGGCCGTGGCAGAAGTGGCTGCTCAGAAACGGGAGCGCGAGGCCTTCTCGGCAACCCGTCGCGACGTGCATCCACACAACAATTTCACGGTGGAAGAAGCCTTCGCCCGGTTTTCCGTCCTCCAGGATGTGAAATCACGGTTGACCCAGTTTGGGTACAACTTCTTCGATCTGCAATCGACCACCTTCGCGCCGGTGCAAGACGTGCCGGTCGGGCCGGATTATGTGGTCGGTCCTCAGGATTCTCTAGCGGTCCATATTTGGAATGTCCCGGATCCCACGTTCAATCGCAGTTACATCGCCCAGGTGGAACGTGACGGTACGCTTGTGATTCCCCAGGTTGGCGCGATTCCTGTCGGAGGGCTGACGTTCTCGCAAGCCGAACAGGCCATCCGGACCCGATTAACCAGCTTGCTGAAGCGTTTTGACTTGCACGTGGCCATGGCTCGGCTGCGGACTATGAAGGTCTTCGTAGTCGGCGAGGTGGTCCGCCCTGGGGCGTACGAATTAAGCACCCTCGCCACGGTGACCCAAAGCCTCTACGCGGCTTGTGGTCCCTCTCGATCCGGATCGCTCCGGCAGGTGCGCGTGGTCCGTGACGGCACAACCGTGGCCGAACTGGACTTCTACCAGTTTCTCTTGCATGGCGACCGCAGCCAGGACCAGCGGCTGCGGCCGGGGGACGTAGTAGTCGTGCCGCCGCTGGGGGCCGTGGTTGCCGTGAGCGGGGCGGTGAAGCGTCCTGCCATTTACGAGATCAAACCCGGAACGACATTGAGCGACGCCTTGACCTTGGCCGGAGGGCTGGGTCCGTTCGCCACTCGCGAGCGTTGCCACATCTTCCGGGCCGATCCGGTCCGGGGGCGTGTGCTGATCGACGTGCCGCTGGCTGGATTCAGTGAGGCGCGATCGGGCGAGGCAAGACCGAAGGGCGACCAGGCGCCACGCACCAATCTGATTCTTCAGGATGGCGACTTTGTCGTGGTCCCACCACTACCGACGAGGGCGACCAACGTCGCGAGTCTGGCCGGGGCGGTCAAGAGTCCTGGTCCCTTCGAATTTCGGCCAGGGATGCGGCTCGCCGACGTGCTGGTCCCTGAGTTGCTGCTTCCTGAGGCCGATCGGAGTCGGGCCGAGATCGTGCGCACCCACCCGGTGACGTTTGAAACCACCGTGATCCCCTTCAGCCCCCAGGCTCTCTTTGAGGGGCGTGAGGCAGAGAACCACCCCCTGCAACAATGGGATCAGATTGCGATCAACAGCCGTCTTCGGCCGCCCAGCTTGGTGTTGGTGGAAGGTGAGGTGGTCCGTCCCGGCCACTACACGTTGCAGACAGGCGAGCGGCTGAGCTCGGTGCTGAAGCGAGCCGGCGGGTTGACCCCCAAGGCGTTTCCCCAGGGGATTGTGCTCTTGCGCGAGTCTGTCAAGCGCCGACAGGAAGCGGAATTGCAGCGGTTTATTGCCAGCGAACGAGAGCGGCTGACCGCGCAATCGGCCGCGGTGGCGGCCGGTGCCGTGGGCGTATCGGGCTCCGGGGGGGTGATTACCTCCGCCGAGCAGCAGACCTTGGCCATCCGGTTGCAACAACTGGAAGCTCTAGCCGGCCGGGCCGAGCTGGGTCGCGTGGTGGTGCGGTTGGAGTCGATCGAGCAACTCGAAGGCAGTCCCGATGACATCGTTTTGGAAGATCGAGACCGGATCCTCATTCCGCAACCGCCTCAGACCGTCACGATTTTGGGATCGGTCAAAAATCCGACGAGCGTCGTGTATCGGCCTGGGTTGTCGGTTGACGACTATCTTCGCCAAACCGGCGGGCTCACGGAACAAGCGAACGAGAAAGAACTCTATATTGTGCGGGCCAATGGCCTAGCGGAGTCGGCCTATGTCAAGATCAAGGACGTGCGTCCGGGCGACACCATCGTGGTCCCCCAGAAGCTCGAGGTGAAGACGCCGCAACTGGCCCTCTGGCAGAGCATTGCGTCGATTGTCGGCAGCGTGGCGCTCGCCGCGGCGGGCATCGCGGTGATCGGTCGGTAATCGGAGTCAGTCATGGACACGCCGGAAGCGTCTGTCCGGCCCAGCATGCCAATCGCCGACGAGGAGGTAAGCCTGCTCGACTACTGGCGGATGATCTGGCGACGCCGGTGGCTCATCGCGTCGGTGTTTCTCGCGTGTACCGTTGCGGCAGGGGTGATCAGCCTTCTCCAGCCGAAGATTTACGAATCGACAGCGACCTTGCTCCCTTCGCTGGAATCCAAGGAAGGCCTCGGCAGTTTGATGGCGCTGTCGCAGGCGGCCGGTGCCGCGCAGAGTCTCGGCATTAGCTTGCCCGGCACGCCGGCGACGCCGACCGATCTGTTCGTGGCGATGCTGAAATCGCGCGTCATGGCCGATGCCGTCATCCAGCGGTTTGATCTCCTAACCTACTACGGCACGAAAACCATGCAGGAGACGCGCAAGGCCCTCGAAGGCGATACCACGATCAGAGTCACGAAGGAGAAGGTCATCCAGATTACCGTGGCCTCGAAAGATCCGCAGCTAGCCGCAGACGTCGCGAACTTCTATGTTTCGAACCTTGACCATCTCAATCGCACCTTGAATGTCAGCAAAGCCTCGCACAACCGGGCCTTCATCGAAAAGCGGCTCGCCGAGACTCACACCAACCTGGTGCGGGCGGAGGAAGCACTCAAGGAGTTTCAAACCCACAACAAAACCGTGGCAGTAGAAGCGCAATCGAAAGCCATGATCGAGGCCGCCGCGACGTTGCAGGGGCAAATTACCGCGCAAGAGGTCCAGCTCCAAGTGATGAACACCTACCTCTCACCGGATAATCCGGAAGTGGCCCGCGTGCGGTCCAGTCTTGAGGAATTGCGCAAACAGCTCTATCTGCTGGAATCCGGCAGGGGGGGGAAAGGTATGCTGCCAGGCGATCGCCTGCACCCGGCGATGGTGACCGTGCCGACCTTGGCCCTGGAGTATGGACGCCTCATGCGCGAGCTCAAAGTGCAAGAAACGCTGTACACGCTCCTGACCTCGCAGCTCGAACAGGCCAAATTGCAGGAGGCGCGTGATACGCCGACCGTACAAGTTCTCGACCCGGCCGTGCCCGCCGAAAAGAAGAGCAGACCCCGGGTCACCTTGAACGTCCTGTTAGCCGGCGTCCTCTCGCTGTTCGTTGGTATTTTTCTCGCCTTTTTCCTCGACTATGTGGACCGCCTCAAGGGCCGCGTCGCGTCCGAAGCGATCCAGCCATAAGGATCAACTCGTCACCGCACCTTCTGACGCCGATGAGACGTGCCGCGCGTACTTGGCCAGTACGCCGGTGGTGTAGCGGGGCGCCGGGTGTTTCACCTTCTTCAGACGGGCCCGCAGCTCCTTCTGCGGCAGTTCGACGTCCAGTCGGCGGTTCGGAATGTCGAAGACGATCATGTCGCCGTTCTTCACGGCGGCGATGGGCCCGCCCTTGATGGCTTCCGGCGAGACATGGCCGGCCATCAACCCGTGGGTGGCGCCGGAGAAGCGACCGTCGGTCAGGAGCGCGACGGAGTCGCCGAGCCCTTCGCCGACGAGCGCGGCGGTCACGCTCAACATCTCGCGCATTCCTGGCCCGCCGGCCGGGCCTTCGTAGCGAATTACCACCACATCCCCGGCCTTGATCCGGCAGGCTTTCACCGCGGCGAAGGCGTCTTCCTCGCAATCGAAGACCTTGGCCGGCCCGCGGAAGGTCAGCCTCGAATGCCCGGCGACTTTCACCACGCAGCCCTCCGGCGCCAGATTGCCTTTCAGAATGACCAATCCGCCGGTCGGTTTGATCGGATCGGACAGCGGGCGCACCACCTCCTGCCCCGGCGTTTCCTTCGCCTGGCTGGCTTCTTCCCCGATCGTCCGGCCTGTCACGGTCGGCTGGTCGGGGTGAAGCAGGCCCGCGTCCAGCAACCGCTTGGCGACCAGCGTCGTGCCGCCCGCCGCAGAGAGGTCGGCGGCCATGAACCGCCCACCCGGCTTGAGATCGGCCAGCAGCGGCACTTTCCGGTTGATCCGGTCGAAGTCATCGAGCGTCAGCCGCACGCCGGCTTCCCGTGCGACGGCGAGGAGATGCAGCACCGCATTGGTCGAGCCGCCCGTTGTGGCGACGGCTGCGATCGCGTTCTCCAAAGATTTGCGGGTGATGAGCCGGCGCGGCCGCAGGTCCTGTTTTAGCAATTCCATCACCAGCTTGCCGCAGGCGAAGGCCACGTCGTCCTTGCGCGGGTCCATCGCGGGGACGCCGTTCCAGCCCATCGGCGAGATGCCGAGGAACTCGAACGCGATCGCCATCGTGTTGGCCGTGAATTGGCCGCCGCAGGCGCCGGGGCCGGGACAGGCGTGGTCTTCCAGTTCTTTGAGTTCGGCGTCGGTCATCTGATGGGCAGCATGCTGGCCGACCGCTTCGAACACGTCCTGAATGGTCACGGCGCGACCCCGGAACGTGCCGGGCATGATCGAGCCGCCGTAGAGCATCAGCGACGGCAGATTCAACCGCGCCAGCGCCATGACGGTCCCGGGGATGGTCTTGTCGCAGCCCGACAGGGCCACGACCGCGTCGAAGAGGTGTCCGCGCGCAACCAATTCCACCGAGTCGGCGATGACCTCGCGGCTGACCAGCGAGGCCTTCATCCCCTCCGTCCCCATGGCGATGCCGTCGGAGATGGCGATGGTGTTGTATTCGATCGGCGTGCCGCCGGCCGCGCGGATGCCGGCTTTCACCCGCTCGGACAGCCGGCGCAGATGGTAGTTGCACGGCATCACTTCGATCCAGGTGTTGGCGACACCGACCAGCGGACGGGCCAGATCGTCGTCGGTGAATCCCACGGCCTTCAGCATCGCCCGGGCCGGCGCTCGGCTGGGGCCTTGGAGCAGGGCAAGACTGTTCAGTGTTCGTTCGGCTGCCATAGGACTCCTGTTCGCTTGTGACGCGCCCAGCTGGTGCATGCTGTCCTCGCGATCCGACCGAGGACGGAGCGGCAGGCTGGCTGCGTCCGGGGAATGTCTCACAGAAGACGATCGCTGGTCAATCGGGGAGGGCGAACGACGATGGGCACCCCCCGATCGGTTGGACGAACCGAATCGGAGGGTGTTGATGATGCGAGATCAACCGCGCGGCGACTGCGGGGGAATGGCGATGTCGCCGACCTTATTCTCATTGTCCAGTAACAGGATGACCTGTTCGCCCGGTCGGACTTGCTTTAATTTGTCCTGGACGAACGGCCGGACTTCATAGAACTTCTCCTCGCCGCGAGTGGTCCGAACCGATATCCAGTTCGTGGGCTTCACGATCGTGCCTTCAATCCGCTGATAGGCGGCCTTGGGTGGAGATTTTCGCCACGCTGCCGCCGCCTGTTGCAAGACCTGGTCGCTGCCGAACGTGGCGTCGATGAGTTTATTCGTCTGGTCGATCAGGAACACCGCCTGAGCATGAAGGGGAAGAGCCGCGACCTTACTCCGCGCCAACGGACGAATCTCATAGGTGTGCTCCGTCCCATCCTCGGACTTGATGACCGCCCATTCGTGGCCGACCGGAAGCGGCTGGGCCAATTGCCCTTTCACGATCCGATACCAGGTCGGCTGGCCGAGCAGATGGTAATCGATGACCAGGTTTTGGTCATTGACCGCGATCTCCAGCCGGTCGCCTTTCTTCAGTGACGGGATCCCCTTCTCCATCGCTTCTTTGATCGGGAGGAACCGCGGTTCGACTTCGCCGGTATTCACGCGGATCATGTCGCCGATCACCTGCTCAACGGTTCCTTGCAGAATCCGATCGCCTGGCAACAGAACCACTGGGGGAAAAGGCTCGGTGTTGAGAGGAGTCGAGTGGCCGGACGATGACGCGGTCGCGCCTGCGTTCGGAATGGATGTCGACGCGCCAAAGAGAAACGCCATCATCACGGCAAGGATACACACTCGGCTGCGAATGACGGTGCTGACTCTCTGCATGTGCAACCTCCTTTCCTGAACGAAAGCGAGGTGTTAGATAACGCAACCTGTCGGCAAGTCAAGGGAAACCAAGACGGACAAGCAGATCAGATGGACTAGGGCAATAGGACCAAAGACTCAGTCGTCAGGAGACTCGCCGCGGTCGTCGTAATACTTCTCGCGGTAGATGGGGCAGAGACCCTTCTTGTTGACGAGGGCAGTGACGTCTCTGATCATGCCACTGTTGCCGCACAGGTAGACGGCCAGATGCTTCACCGAGGTCAACCGTTCTTCAACGAGTGTCGTGACGCGCCCGACCGGACCGCTCCACTGCGCCTGCGGACGGGACAACGTGATGACATAGCTGAAGTGAGGGTGGCGCTTGGCCACGGCGCTCAGTTCGTCCTGGTAGTACACGTCGCGTTCGCTTCGCAGCCCCCAATACAGAGTGACGCGCCGCTCGAAGCCGCGTTCGAGCCGGTCTTCGATCATAGATCGGATCGGCGCGATGCCGGTGCCGGTCGCGACGAAGAGCAGATCCCGGGCCGGATCGTCCCGCACGTAGAACGCGCCGGCGGGACCTTTGAAGCGCGTCTCATCGCCCAGGCGGAGACTGAAGAGGTAGGTGGAGCCAGGACCGCCGGGAACGAGGTTGAACAGCAGTGTGATCAGGTCCGGCCGACTCGGTGTGGAGACGATGGAGTATGGCCGGGTTACCGGCCGATGGAGTGTCGGATGGATGACCTCGAACGATACAAACTGTCCCGCCTTGAAGTCGATCTTGGGCGGGGCGAGCAGGCGGAGCACCAGTTCCCGCACATCGTGGGTCAGGTCCCGGACTTGCTCGACACGGGCCTGGAATAGTTGAATGGCCATGGGGGTGCGTTCCTCATCAATAAAAAATAAAATCAAAAACGAAGACCGGCTCCGGTCGGAGACATGGCTTGATTTTCGTCCGAGGCGGGTTATGGATACAAGCAGTTGGAGGACCGCTCGATGTGGAAAGCGGTGTCGCAGCGTTGGCTGGCGTGGCCGGTGGCCTTCACGTGGTTTGGCCCCGCGCGGGCCTGGGCGGCGGAGTGGACGTCGGACGCGGATGCCTTCTCCGCGGTGGTCGCCGGGCTGGTGTTGGTCGTCTTTTGTCTCAGCGCGGCGTATTCGTTCTGGGAGGAGCGAAGGCGGGCGCCGGTGTCCAAGGTCGTCCGTGATCGGCTCCGCAAGGCGGCCTGAGCCAACAGGGCTGGCGCCGCTTGCGCGGCGCCAGCCCTGTCGTCGCGCGATTCCCGTTATTTGCCCTTCTCTTTGCCTTTCTTCTTCTCGCCTTTCTGCTCTTCTTTCTTGTCTTCGGTATCGATCACGTCACCCGTGGCGGCGTCGATATGGACTTCGGTGACTTTGTTATCGGCGCCGACGATCTCCACCTCCCAGACCGTCTTACCGTGCTTCTTCTCCAATTCGGCCTCGACCACCGTGCCCTGCACCTTCTCCGAAGCCGTCTTGATCGCCTGGTCGATGCTGACTTTGGCGTCTTTCACCAGTTCCGAGACCTTACCTTTGTCATCGCTCCAAGCCGACGTGTGGAACGCCAGCAGCGAGCCTATGACGGTCACCGCCATGATCCCATACCTGCGCATCGTACACCTCCTGTCGGATGATCAGTTGGCCTTCCCGTCGTCCTTCTTGGGTTCTCCTTTGGGACTTCCGTGACGGCGGCCGGCGCTCTTGTGCTCTTGCATCATTTTTTCGTGTATCCCCTTTTGTTTTTCCCGTTGTTCGGGCGTCAACAGTGCGAGCGCCTCCCGGCGGGCCTTGATGGCGGCCAAGCGAAGCCCGACCTGCAGCTCTTCGCTTTGCTTTAGCTTGGCCTCGATGGCGGCAAGGTCGGACTTGTCGTCTTCGACCAAGGCGCGCAGTTCGCGCTCGGCGATCTGAATGTCCGCCTCGCTCTTGATGCGGGTCTTGTCCAGGTTGAGTTGCAACTCCTTGAGCTTGCCGACCTGCTCGTCGGTCAGTCCGATGTCTTTCTGGTGCCTCAACAGGTGGCGGATCAGGTGGGACGTGCTGCCGTGTAGCATCATGCCCATCCCCATGCCGTGGCCGCCGTAGCCGTCTTTGCCATACCCGTTCCTGCTGTGTTGGTCGGCCGGTGGATCGGCCCATACGGGTTGCAAGCTGAACGCCACCAGAACCAAGGTTGCCAGGCTCATCGAGCAGACAGTGACCGCGGGTCTTTTCATCACGCCCTCCTTTTTTTACAGTGAAGTGCCGACGTCCATTTTATCTTATTTGCCGAGCAATCCGCCCTCGTGCTTGAGCGCGTTGAACATGAACTGCACGGCGACTGCCGCTAGGATCAATCCCATGAGCCGGGTGATGATGCGTTCAGCGATGGGGCTCAGCCGGCGTGCGCCGGTGCCGGCCAACGCCAATGTCGCGTAGCTGGTCACTCCGACCAGCATCAAGCAGCCCAGCAACACCGCTCGTTGCGACCAGTTCCTCGCCTGCGATTCCAACAAGATCACCGTGGAGATGGCGCCTGGTCCGGCCAGCATGGGCATGGCCAGCGGGGTGACCGCGATGTCGTCCTTGTCCCGCCCGGCCGCTCGCTCGACTTCCGTCTCCTGCACCGCCGATCGTTGCGCGCGGAGCATGTCGAGCGCGACCAGAAGCAGCACCAGCGCACCGGCTACCTGAAACGCCGGCAAGGTGACACCGAGCAATGTGAACAGCCTCTGCCCGATGAAGGCGAAACCGGCCAGCAAGCCGACGGCGACCGTGCAGGCGACCCGCGCGGTGCGAAGCCGCTCCGCCGGGGAGTCGCGCGCCGTCATCGCCAGGAAAGCTGGCACCGCCGCGATCGGATCGACAATGACGAAGAGCGAGCTGAATGCGAACAACGCGTATTCGACCAGCGTCATCGGATCGGGTGGGCGCCTGGTCGCCGGCTCCCTCGGCTCTCAGACTCGGCGAGCCGCCGCGAGCAGGTCCGCGCGCGGATCGGGATGCGGGAATCGGCCGAGTTGCTCGTACAGTTTGCGTTCTTCTTCCGTCAGCGTCGGCGGCATCACGATCTGCAGCGTCAAAAACAGATCGCCATGGCCGCCTGACGCGGTGGGAAGGCCTTTGCCTTTGAGCCGGAGCTTGGCGCCGGCTTTGCTGCCCGGCGGAACTTTGACTTTGACCGGTTCCGTCAGGGTCGGGACCAGCACGTCCGCCCCCAACGCCGCTTCCCACGGCCACACCGGCAGCGTCACGTGCACGTCACTGCCTTGCCGGCGAAACACGCCGTCGTCATCGATGTGGACCCGCAGATAGAGGTCACCCGGCTTGCCGCCGTTCACCCCCGGATGGCCTTTCCCCGCCACGCGGACTCTGGTGCCTTCCTGCACACCGGCCGGAATTCTCACCTCGATGGTGCGCGTCTCCTGGCGTGCGCCGGATCCCAGACAGGTCGGACAAGACCGCCCCCTCATGATTCCCGTTCCGCCACAGACGGAACACGGGATTGTCTCGGACAGCGTCAGCCGCCGCGTGACGCCGGTCAGGACTTCGCGGAGCGAAAGATGGATGTCGGTTTCTAGGTCCTCGCCCTGGACCGCAAACCCGCGCGCGGTGCCCGCACTCCGTCCCCGCCGGCCGAAAAAGGTCTCGAAGATGTCGCTGAACGCCTCGGCGTCGCCGAACGAGAATTCAGTTCCTGCTCCGGCCCGCGCTTGCGCCTCTTGTCTGGCCTTTTCGTAGGCTTCCGCCTGTTCCCAGTTGTGCCCGTACCGATCGTATTTTTTGCGCTTGTCCGGATCGGAAAGGACCTCGTGCGCCTCGTTCAGTTCTTTGAACTTCCTTTCCATCTCCGCCTTGCGGCTGCCGCTGTGCAGGTCGGGATGATACAAGCGCGCGAGCCGGCGGTAGGCTTTCTTGATGTCCTCTTGGGTGGCCGTGCGCGGCACACCGAGCACTTCGTAATAATCCCGTTGAATCGTTGCCATGTTCAGGCGCGATGAGAAAACGTTGTGATTGAGTGATTAGGGGTGCCCGCGTAATTGGGCCACGACTGAAGCGCCGTCTGCTTTCATTGACGCGAAGACTCCATTAATTATTATTGATGGCATTACTCTCTGCCTGAGACCTTCCCTCCCTGGAAAAGGGGGAAGAGAGGGTGAGGTATAGCCCATGGCTTTGGGCTGCTCGCAGTTGGCTCTTCGAACCGCAGCTTACGGGGTCGCGCGGTTCTATTCAAGTGGGGGCACGCATCCAATAGGAAGCGCGGGCAACGAACAGCCCGGACCCTTTGCTTTTTGCGGCCCACCGTCAGTGATCAACTGCCGGTGGTTCGCGAGTGGCTGACCTTCGCGCGCGCCATCATCTTGCAATAGGAGCACATCTCGGCTGTCGTAGGCTGGCCGCAGGCGGCGCAAGGATGGAGCGAAGCCCGGTCTTTTTCCGTCATGGAGGACGCCGCCGGTCGCTCTTTCGCCTGCCGTTCCAGAAAGCCCCAATAGAATCGCTGCTTCGTGCCGGGAGATTCCGTCTCCAGTCGGTTCAAGACGTCCTTGTAGAGGAGCATTTTGGAGCCCTTGGCCATCGGGCATTCTTCGACGATGTAGTCGATCTTGTTCAGCACCGCATAGGCGGCGACCTCGCGTTCAGCCAGGCGGTACAGCGGCTTCACCTTTTTGGCAAAGCCTTCTACCGATGCGGGCAGGCTGGGCCCCTGCTTGTCTAAGTAGTCGTCCTGCCAGTGGAGGACGTTGCCGAGCAGCCGGGCGGCTTCATCGTCGAGATTGTGGCCGGTCGCCATCACATCATACTCCCGCTCGATCGCCGCGCGGTTGAACTGATAGCGCTTGATCGTCCCGCACGTCGAACACGTCGGACGATGAACCAGATCGGCCAGTTCGCGGATGCCCGCGCCTTCTTCCTGTTCGACCTTATGGATATGGAGCGTCGCGCCGTACGTGGCGGCGACGGTGTCGGCGAAGGTCTGCACCTTTTGCTGCGACCGCTCCGAATAACTCCCGATCCCAAGATTGACGTAGAGCGCATCGGCGCGGTAGCCGAGCTTGAGCAGGATATCCCACAGCGCGAGACTGTCCTTCCCGCCGGAAACGGCGACCAGGATGCGGTCCTGCTTGCCGAACATCCGCTCGGCCTTGATCGCGCGCGCGACCTGGTCGTGGACGAACTCGGTGAAGCAGGGGTTGCAGAACGCCGCGTTGTGCCGTGGCAGCCCGATGACCGCTTTCGTGTGACATTTGATGCAGCGCATATCTCGGAGTTGACTCGGTTGTTTAGTTTATCTGGTGAGTTGGCGGAGTCCGCGCACGAGATCAACCAAACGAACCCAACAAACGAAGCGTCCCGGTTCAGCCTCCCGAAATGACGGGTCGCACTTCCACGCTGTCCGTGTCGGCCAGCAGCTCGTCCTCGGTGACCAGGTCGTCGCCGCGGATCACGAGGTGCGCCTCGGCAATGAGGTTCAACTCGCGCAGCAACTCACGGACGCGCTTGGGCCCTTTGATTTCGACAGAGCGTTCCGGATGACTAAGCCGGACCTGCATGCCACCATGATACGGGGAGGAAGAGAGGCGAGGCAATACCGCTCTACAACTCCGCGTCCCGCAGAAACTTCGCGGATTCTTCCGGAGCGACGGGGTTGATGTAGAAGCCGGTGCCCCACTCGAAGCCGGCGACCTGCGTGAGCTTGGGCATGAGTTCCAGGTGCCAGTGGTAAAACTCACCGGTCTTCTCGTGCTGGGGAGAGCTGTGCAGGACGAAATTATACGCCGGCCGTGATAGGACCTTGTCCATCCGCCGCAGGGCCTCGGACAGAATGGGTGCCAGAAATTCGAATTGGCTTTTCTGGCTTTCTTCGAAGTGGCCAGCATGCCGTTTCGGCAGGATCCACATCTCGAACGGAAACCGTGCGGCGAAGGGGGTGATGCAGAGAAATTCCGGGTTCTCGGCGACGATGCGCGTCCCGTCGCTTAACTCCTGACGGAGGATGTCGCAATACATGCATCGCTCCTTTTGTTGGTAGTGGGCCCGGCACCCTTCGATTTCGTTGACGACGCTGGTGGGCACGATCGGCAGGGCGATCAGTTGCGAGTGTGTGTGTTCCAGGGTTGCCCCGGCCGCCGCGCCATGATTTTTGAAGATGAGGATATAGCGCAGCCGCCCGTCTTTCTTAAGATCGACGATCCGGTCGCGAAAGGCCCATAGGACGTCCTCGATCCGCTTGGTCGGCATATCGGCTAGGGTGTCCTTGTGGTTCGGCGTTTCGATGATGACTTCGTGCGCGCCGATGCCGTTCATGCGGTCGTACAGGCCGACCCCTTCGCGGCCCAGTTCGCCTTCCACCTGCAGCGCGGGAAACTTGTTCGGGACGACGCGGATCGTCCACCCCGGCGTATTGGGCTCGCCGGGCTGCGGGCGGTAGGCCAGAATCTCTTTGGGCGTCAGGCGCTCCTGTCCCGGACAAAATGGACAGAGGGCTGTCGACGGCGGCCGCGCCGGCTGGTTGCGAAGAAAATCCTGCGGGCGGGCGCGGCGTTCCGTCGAAATGATGACCCACCGGCCGACAATCGGATCACGTCGTAACTCAGACATGGCCCCTCCAGGAAATGTGGAATGAGGAATGCGGAATTGTGAAGAGCAACCCTATGTCTTTTCGCGACCTCATGCGGTCGGCATGTCTCATTCTACCTTGCTCGTTCGGCACGCAGCGTCGTTAGACCCTCCACATCAGGGCTTCAAAGTCCCGATCTGGCACCATGAAGATGGCCGGTTGGTGGAACGGATAGCGGGCGATCTCCAGGCCGTGCTCCGTGACGACGACGCTGAGCCGCCATTCCTGCCCGGGTTCGGCTCGCAAATCCTTGAAGGGCACGGCCAGTTCGATGATCTTGCGGCGGCGAATCGATGGGGAACTTCCGACCTCGGCGTAGGGTCCTCCGTCGGCCGCCAGTAGGGTACATGACTCGGCACCGGCCGGCGCGAGCGAAACGACGAGCTTGTACACGCGCTCTCCGTGGGCCAGGTGGATCTCCGCCGCCGGCTCGGCCAGGCGTTTCAGCGCGCGGTCATCCGGGTCCAGCCGAACGAACAATTGCTCGAGGCTGAAGCCGAACCGGATGGCCTGAAAAAAACCCTCCGACTTCCACATGGCGCCGAGCGGCGGGTTGGGGTCGATCGAGCCCGCGCCCAGCCACTCAAAGAAATCCGTCACCGCTCCGTCGAGGACCGGATTCAGCAAACCGGTCGGTTGGCGAACCGCGTCCGTGTCCGGCCGGACTCCATTCCTGAGAATCGATTGGTTCAGCAATTCCGGCGGCGGCAGCCCGGCCCGTGTCCAGACGTTCCGCAGGTGTGCGCGGAAGAGCCGGTCGAATTCGACTTTGTAATCCGTCTCGAAGTCGTCGCCGTACCACCAGAACCAATCGCTCCCTTCCGCTGCGTATAGCTCTTCCCAGGCGAGGCGCGCCGGTTCCGCCGCGAGGGTTCCGCTAACTTCGGCCAGCCGGGACCGGGTGTGTCGGAGAAGCTCCCAGGCGCGGTTGTCTTCTGGGTGGCCGATCCAAATCTTGTAATCCTGATTGATCCAGGAACCTGAATGCAGGTGTTCGAGCCGCGTCATCGGCGGACAAACGGCCAGGGCCTCGCTCACGGTGGCTGTGGCCACCTGGACTCGTCCGTCGCGGTTCAGGACTCCGTCGGCCAAGGCCTTGTAGAACAGCGACAGGAAGCGTTCGCCGCCGTCGTGGTAATGTTCCCACGGGTTTTCCCCGTCGAGGATCACGGCGATCAACGCCCGATCGGCCGGCACGTCCTCGATGATCGCCCCGAGACGGCGCAACACGTCCTCCGTTGCCGCCTCCGGGGTGGTCTTGTGGTAGACGAACCCGAAGGCGTCGGACAGCTCGCGGTCGCGGAAGACGATCGTCAGTTCCTCGCCCGGCTGCCCGACCAGGTACGGCCTGTAGAGCGCGGTGCGGCGGTCCCAGGGATGAGACCGGGCTTCCAGCGATCGGGCCAGGATGCCTTCGTCCGTGGCGAACCAGCGGATTCCGGCTGCGCGCAACAACGGGATCATCTCAGGACACACCGCGCCTTCCGACGGCCAGAGCCCCTCAGGAGGCCGCCCGAACGTCTCGGTATGAAAGCCGACGGCCCTGCGGACCTGGGTCTCCGCATCGGCCTTGGCTTGGAACCGTGACGGCAGAGGGAGATCGGGCCGCGCGCGGCGGGCGAAGTCCGTATCGATGATCAGGGGCAGAATTGGGTGGTAGAACGGGGTCGTCGTCAATTCGATCTGACGGCGATCGGCCAGTCGCCGATACATCGGGATGATCTCCCGCACGGCGGTCCGTTGGAGCGCAAGCACTTCCTGCTTCTCTTCCTCCGTGAACCCGCGGCCTTTCGCCCGGAGCTCGGCCAGGCGCGGGAATCGGCTCACCATGCCGTATCCGAACCACGCCAGGTTGTGCCACACCTGGAGATCCAACAACTCCTGTGTGGAAAATTGGCGGGCCAGCCGTTCCAGGTCGCGTCCGCGTACGTCCATGCCGCGCTTCACCAACAGCTCATGGTAACGCGGGAAGGGCCGGACCATCGTGGGCCAGTTGGCGGAGAAGAAGTGCCGGATGATAAACGCCTTCTCGGCCAACGTCAGCTCGGCCGCCGGCCGTTCGGCGTGCTCCCAAAACAGATCACGCACCGAGCCTGCGCCGATCTCCTGCAATTGGCGCAGCAACGAGGGCGTGAAATTGAACGTTGCCGTGATGTCCGGGAACCGGTCCAGCAGGTAGGCCATGTCGAAATAGGCCTTGGCGGCGTGCAAGCGGACCCACGGCATGGTGGCGCATCCAGCCACCGGATCGATGTAAGCGGGCTGGTGCATGTGCCAGAGAAAGCAAAGCCGGACGGTTTTCATGGAGTGATGAATTCGCAGGACGCGCTTGCAGATCCACGCGCAGTATGTCATAGGGATAGATAGGTTGCAAACAGTCCTGCGAATTGCGAGCTGGCGGAGCGGTTGTGGAACCGGAGCGGCCGGCCATCGGGGAGGCGACGTGCACGTCAACGGCATGCAGAACGGGTCTCGAGTCGGGCGCCTCTGGCTCCTCTGCTGGTACTGGGCGCCGCCGCTGGTCTATGCAGCGTTGATCTTCGCGTTTTCTTCGCTCTCCCATCCCGAAGCGACGCTGCCGTCGTTTCTGACGGCTCTGGGAGACAAGACGCTGCACGTGGTGGAATACGGAGTCTTGGGCGCGTTGTGTTACCGGGCGTTCCGCTCTGCCGCCGGAGTGTGGGGAGCGCGGTACAGGTTGCCGCTGGCGATCCTGGCCGCCGCGGTGTACGGGATAACGGATGAGGTGCATCAGGCCTTCGTTCCGCTGCGGGAAGCGAGCGGATGGGATTGGCTGGCCGATACGGTCGGCACGATGGTCGGGGTCGTCGGCTGGCGGTATTTCCGCGAGCCATGACGAACCGCACGGCTCGCGGGACAGGCCAGACCAGCGGGGACGGGCACGACTCGCGAACTTGTCACCAGGCGTAGGCTTCCGGCGCGGGACCGCCCGGGCCGGGGAAGATTTCATCGAGGCGTCCGAGGGTCTCGGCGCTCAGCTTGAGGTTCAACGCCTGCACGGACCCGTTCAATTGGTCCAACGTTCGAGGGCCAATGATGGGAGCGGTGACCGCTTTCTGGTGCAGCAGCCAGGCGATCGCGACGTCGGCCGGCTGCTCGCCCAGGTCGGCGCAGAGTTTCTCATAGGCTTCAAGCCTCGCGCGGTGGGTGTCCGCTTTTTTTCTGAGTTCTTCGTCGGCGCGTCGTCCAACCCGCGCCGCTCTCAGCGATCCCGCCAAGAGGCCGCCCGCTAGTGGGCTCCATGGAATGAGTCCGATCCCATAGGCTTCGCAAGCCGGGATCACCTCCAGCTCGATCATCCGCTGGGTCAGGTTGTAAAGGCTCTGCTCGGACACCAGGCCGAGAAACCGGCGGCTTCTGGCCGTCTCCTGAGCCTGTGCGAGGTGCCAGCCGGCGAAGTTGCTGCTGCCGACGTAGATGACCTTGCCGTCGCGGACGAGGCGTTCCATCGCTTGCCAGACTTCGTCCCAGGGCGTGTCGCGATCGACGTGGTGCATCTGATACAGGTCGATGTAATCCGTCCGCAGCCGGCGCAAACTCTCTTCGCAGGCCCGCGTAATGTGCAGCGCCGACAGTTTGGATTGATTGGGCCAGTCGCCCATGCGGCCGTAGACCTTGGTTGCCAGCACGACCTTGTCGCGCCGCCCACCGCCCTGGGCGAACCAGCGGCCAATGATCTGCTCCGTCAGCCCGTCGCCCCGTTTGCCGCCGTACACGTTCGCCGTGTCGAAAAAGTTGATCCCCACTTCCAGCGCCCGGTCCATGATCCGAAAGCTGGACGGCTCATCGGTGTGGAGTCCGAAGTTCATCGTGCCGAGGCAGAGTCGGCTGACGATCACCCCTGAACGGCCGAGGTGCACGTACTGCATAAATACATCTTACAGGGTCAGGCGCCGCGAGGAAACTCCACCAGGGCATGGCTCTGCCATGCTCTGGGTCGCATGTTTCCATCGCAATCCGCGATGACTCGGAGTATAATGCGCCGCCGATGGCTACGGTCGATCCGGTCGTTCCCAAGACCCCGCTCGCACCGCCCGATCCCGATCATGTCGCCTACACCGTCCGGACTAAACTGCCCTTCAGCGCGGACTTTGGCGCGCTCGTCCCGCTCGCCGGCGATGCGTCCAATCGACGCTACTTTCGCGTCACCTTGTGCAACGGACCGCCGGCGTCGCTGATCCTCATGCAACTGGCCGAGCCTGAAGCGTTTAAGCACTCCGAAGAGGCGGTCAGCGGGGCCACCGTCCAGATTGCAGAGCTGCCGTTCCTCAATATTCACGCCCATCTGGAACGAGCCGGCATTCCGGTGCCCGGATTGTACTACTATGACCGGGAGGCGGGCCTCCTGTATTTGGAAGACTTCGGCGACCTCACGTTAACGGAGGCGTGTCGCGAGGCCTCCTCGGCCGAGGTCTCCGCGCTCTATCGGCAGGCGATTGACATCCTGGTGCGGATGCAGGTCAAGGCCACCTCTCCGGCCGATCCCGG
The DNA here is from genome assembly GCF_976986435.1 of Nitrospira calida. Lineage (NCBI taxonomy): Bacteria > Pseudomonadati > Nitrospirota > Nitrospiria > Nitrospirales > Nitrospiraceae > Nitrospira > Nitrospira calida. Next base: position 2,950,452 of record NZ_OZ335950.1, on the reverse strand, counting down.
CTGTCTCGCGTTTCACCGCAGCTTCGATGTGCCGTTGTTGATGTGGGAATTCGACCATTTTCTGGAGTATGGGATCGTAACCCGGCGGGGGAAGCCCATGTGCGCGGACGACCGGGAGGTGATCCGGGCCGAGTTCCGGAAGATCGCCGAGTTGTTGGCTGGCTTGCCGCGCGTCTTCACCCATCGCGATTATCATTCCCGCAACCTGATGGTCGAGCGTTCGCGGCTGGGGGTGATCGATTTCCAGGACGCGCTCATGGGACCAGCCACCTACGACCTGGCCTCGTTGCTGCGCGACGCTTACATTGCGCTGGACGAGGACCTCGTTGAGGACCTGATTGCCTACTATCTGGAACGACTCGCGGCACTCAAGCATATCTGGACCGATCGCGGCGCGTTTCAGCGGCTGTTCGATTGGACGAGCATTCAGCGGAATCTCAAAGCGGCGGGCCGCTTCGTCTATATCGACCAGGTGAAGAAGAACCCGAAATTCCTGTCGGATGTCCCTCGAGTCTTAGGCTACGTGCGACGCAATTTGGAGAAATATCCCGAGTTGGCGACGCTGCGGAAACACCTGTCGCCGTATGTGCCGGAACTCCAGTAGCCAAATAATGAGAAATGGGGAATGTGGAAGGAGGAATGATGGTGTGCAGACATGTTCCGGCCATTCCACATTGCTCATTCCTCCTTTCTCATTGGCTGTATGAAGGCCATGATTCTTGCGGCGGGGCTGGGTACCCGCTTGCGGCCCCTCACCAACACGATTCCGAAACCGCTGCTGCCCGTCGCGGGTACGCCGATCATCGTCTGGAATCTTCTGCTGTTGAGGCGGCATGGCTTCCGCGAGGTGATGATCAATCTGCATCACCTGGGACCGATGATCGAGCAGACATTGGGCGACGGAGAACGGTACGGGCTGCGGATCTCGTACTCCCGCGAGCCGGTCATGTTGGGCACCGGAGGCGGGATCAAGCAGGTCGAACCGTTCTTCTCCGGCGAGCCGTTCCTGGTGGTGAACGGAGACACGCTCTTCGAACTGGACCTTGACGCGCTGATCGCGTTTCACCGCCGGCACGCCGCCGCTGCGACGCTGGTGCTGCGTAAAGACCCGGAGGCCGAACGGTGGGGGCTCGTGGAAGTAGGGTCCGGGCACCGGATTGTCAGGATCGCCGGACGGGGGGTGCTGGATACAGGTCAGACCGAGCCGCGCATGTTCACGGGCGTACACATCCTGCATCCTCGGTTGCTGCGGGATGTACCCAAGGGCCGAGCCTCATCCATCATCGACGCCTATGTCACAGCGATCCAGCACGGCGAGGCGGTGCTGGGCTACGACGCGGAAGGGTACTGGTCCGATGTGGGTACGCCGGAGCGGTACGCGCAGACCGAACGAGACGCGGAGGCCGGCCTGATCAACCTGGCGGCGCGGAAGTCCTGGTGTGCCTCCGTCCCCGCGACCAAGGGAAGCGGGTAGCAGCATCCACCGTCGTGCCCCCCCTGCTTACTCTTCCGTTGCGTTCTCCAGCCGCAGGTGTTTTTGCTTGATCAGCCTCGCCAGGTACGTGCGCTGCAACCCCAGGCGTTCAGCCGCTTTGGTCTGATTCCCTTCCGCCTCGCGCAGCGCCTGCTGGATGATGAAACGGCTGTGTGCCTCTAGGGATTCGTGGTAGGGAAGGCGCACATACGCGAGCGCCGGATGGTGTGCGCCGGGCGTCGCTGCGTCCTGGAACGACAGCGTCAGCATGTCCGGCTCGATCGTCTCCGTTGGGCTCAGCACGACGGCGCGCTGGATGGCGTTCTCCAGTTCGCGGATGTTGCCCGGCCAAACATACCGCTTCATGGCCTCGATCGCGGCGGGGCTGAATTTCATGCCCGGCCGTTTGGTTTCCCGCATGTGCCGCTCCAGGAAAAACTCGGCGAGCGCGGGAATGTCCTCGGTTCGCTCGCGCAGTGGCGGCAGGGTGAGATTGATGACGCTCAGCCGGAAGTACAGGTCTTCGCGGAATTGGCCGGCTTTGACAGCCTGCTTCAGGTCGCGGTTGGTCGCCGCGATCACACGGATATTAACGGAGACGAGCCGCGTGCCGCCGATGCGATGGAATTCACGGTCCTGCAAGACGCGCAGGAGCTTGGCCTGGAGGCTCAGCGGCATGTCGCCGATTTCGTCGAGGAAGACGGTCCCGCCGTCCGCCATCTCGATCTGCCCCTTCTTTTGCCGATCCGCGCCGGTGAACGCCCCTTTCTCGTGCCCGAACAATTCGCTTTCCAGCAGGGCTTCGGGAAGCGCGCTGCAGTTGATCGCCACCATCGGCATGGCTCGGCGCGGGCTCCAGGCATGGATGGAGCGGGCGAAGAGCTCTTTGCCGGTGCCGGTCTCTCCCAACAACAGAATGCCGGCATCCGATTTGGCCGCCCGCCGAGCCGCTTCAAGCAGCGATTGCATTTTGGGACTGTCGCCGACGATTCTTGCGTACTTGCTCTGAAGCTCCGACTCAAGCACGGCGATGCGGCGTTTCGCTGCCACCCAGTCAAGCGCCTTGCGGATGATGATCAGCAGGTGGTCCTTGTCCAATGGCTTGGTCAGAAAATCATAGGCGCCCAGCTTCATGGCCTCCACCGCGGTCGGGATGGTGCCGTACGCGGTCATCATGATGATCGGGGTCTCTGCAAGCAGTCCTTGGCGGGCGGTCGAGAGGTGCTTCAACACCTCCAGCCCGGACAGGCGGGGCAATTCCAAGTCGAGCAGTGCGAGATTGGGAGATTCCTGGTCGAGCAGCGCCAGCGCGCGCTCTCCGTCTCCCGCCGTGACGACCCGATAGCCGAGCGACTCTAACCGATCAGTGAGCATCGTGAGAATATCCGAGTTGTCGTCGACAACCAGAATTTTGGCGTTCATCTTCGCAGGCCACAGCTAACTGCGCACAGCATTCCGCTTCCGGCCGTCAGCTGTTGACTTCTTCGAACACATTGATCACCAACCCCGTCAGCGGCTTGGGGAAAAAATAGGTCGACTTGTGCGGCATACGCTCTCCAGCGGCCGCGACGGCCCGGACTTCGTCGACCTTCGTCGGATTGAGCAGAAGCGCGGCCTCTCCCGTCCCTTGTCGAACCCAATCGAGCGCCTCGTCGTCGTCCTTGGTATACAGGACGGCTTCCTGTTCGCGCGGCGTCGGGCAGAGCTTGGCGATCACGTGCTGCTGGAGGATGGAAACGTCCAACCGATCCCGCGGGGAAGCGGGAGGCGATGGCCGATGCTGCGGGCGGAGTGTGAGGAGGACATAGGCATCGGCGCCCCGGCAGGCGAGACCGAAAACCGTGGCGGATTGTCCCTGCTCCCGAAGCGTCTGCAGGAAGCGTCGCCTGACAGCCGGTTCGTCGGCGCCGCTGACAGGGAACGGATGGAATTCGAACGCGTCGCCCAGCAGGCTCCGAAGGCGCGGAAGCGGCGGGACGGCGGTGGTCAGCACGCGGTGCGTCGGCAGGATCGTGAGGCCGGGATCCTCCAGGGCGGCAAACAGCATCAGCACGCTGTCATACGGCTGGCGGATGCGGGACGCGGAGGCGCCGGCCCGCTCGTGGCAAAGCCGCCGATACGTCAGCGCTGTCTCGTACCGATGATGCCCGTCCGCGATGAACAACGGTTTCGGTTTCATGGCGGCGACGAGCCGATCGAGCACGACGGGGTCGGTGACCGCCCACAAGCGCTGGCGAAAGCCCGCGTCGTCGTGAAACTCGATCCGCGGTTTGTTGGTCCGAACGGCCTGTTCCAACAAGTCGATGATCGAACCCTCCGGATCTGAATAGAGCGACCAGATCGGGCTGAAATTGGCCCGGCAGGCTTCCAACAGGTTGAGACGGTCCGTCTTGGCCGCGGCGCGGGTGTTTTCGTGCGGGTAGATGCGGCCGGTGCCGAACTCTTCCAACTCGGCCGCCGCAAGAAAACCTTTGAGCATGCGAACGGGACCGCCGGGTTCGTCCGACGGCAGTCGATACTCGACGGTGTGGTAGTACACGGCCGGTTGCGAATCGCGGCGCAGCGCCCCGGTCCGCAGCCAATCCTGAAGCCACGCGGCCGCGCGCATGTACTTGTTGGCGGTCGGCCCGTCCCCCGGCTCCTCGAGTCCCAATTCCAGTCTGATGATGTTCTGCGGGTGCCGCTCGTAGAGCGCGCGCTGCGTGGCGGCGTCGATCACGTCGTAGGGCGGCGCGACGACGTGGCGAATATCGCCCACGACGGCCGGGTTGTACAGCGTGCCTTGCAACGGAACGATGGTCGCCATGACGACTCCGATTGGCCGATGAGCGTAAATGGAGAAACGGTGACGGCGGGTGTCTCTGTCGCCCCGGCTACCGGTCGCGGCTCACCACGTAATCGGCGACGACCGACAGCGCTCGCCTTGGCGGGCAGTCGTCGAACAACTCCAAATCGCGCTTCGCCGCGGTCACGAACGCGCGGGCCCGGTCCATCGCGTACGCGATCGATCCGTACTCCTGCATCAGCGCGATGATGCGCAGTAGATCCGGTTCGGTCAGGGTCCGCGTTTCCATGCGGTCTTTGATCATCCGCTTGTCTTCGTCCGAACAATGCTGGAGAAGATGCAGTAGCGGCAAGGTCGCCTTTCCCTGCCGCAGGTCCTGCCCCAGTGATTTACCCAACCGGTCCCCGTCAGCCGCATAATCCAACGTGTCGTCCGCCACCTGAAACGCGATACCGAGGTGCTGCCCGAAGCGGAACAAAGCTTCCTGTTTCTCCTCGGACGCGCCGCCGATGATCGCGCCGATGCAGCACGAGGCGGCCATGAGACCGGCGGTCTTATGTTCGGCGATGCGCAGGTACTCCGATTCGGGCATCGCCGGATTGCCGTTGTAGTACAGCTGAAGGACCTCGCCTTCCGCCATTTTTCGGCAGGCTTTCGACAGCACTTCGTTGATCGTCTGACTGCGGAATTCGACGATCTGGCAGATGGCTTTCGAATAGAGGTAATCCCCAACTAGGATGCTGATCTGGTTGCCCCAGACTTTGCGGGCCGTCTGGCGTCCACGCCGCAGTTCCGCGTCGTCCACTACGTCGTCGTGGAGCAGTGTGGCGGTGTGGATGTACTCCACCAGGCTCGCCAGCAACAGATCGGCTTTGTCCGCATATCCGCAGAGGCGGGCGGAGAGTAGCAGTAGGAGGGGCCGGATACGCTTGCCGCCGCTGCTCAGGATGTGAGCGGCGACGGTGTTGACGAGCGCGACTTTCGAATCGAGGTTCTTGCGGACCTGATCTTCGACACCTTGGAGTTCCTCGCGATAGGCCTCCCACACATCGGCCATCGTCTGAATCGTCGACGTCACGGGTCCGTGAGACATGCGGCGGATAGTAGGGCAGGGGGGAAAACAAAGTCAAGCGAGTCGGGGCGCTTCTGCGCGTATGAATCTTGACAGAAGCGGAACCCTTCCAGTAAGGTGACGACTCAATTCACCAGATGAGTGGCAGTGGTGCGGCGTTAACGGACCCACACGCGATTTGCCTTCCGAGAACGGTCCGCCCGACGGGCACAAGACCCGCCCTTCCGCTGTAGACGTGAGAGACCATACGATGCCGATTCCCGGATTGCCTCCGAAGCAAGGGCTCTACGATCCGCAATTCGAAAAAGATTCCTGCGGGATCGGGTTTGTCGTCAACATCAAGGGGCAGAAGTCTCACAGCATCGTGCAGAAGGGTCTGCAAGTGCTGGAGAATTTGTTCCATCGCGGCGCCCAGGGGTGCGACCCCTGCACGGGCGACGGTGCCGGCATTCTGCTCCAGGTGCCGCATGAGTTTCTCAAACGAGCGGCAGCGGATGTGGGGATCAGGCTCCCGGGGCCAGGCGAATACGGTGTCGGGATGGTGTTCCTGCCGCGGGAGGCTGCCGCCCGCAAACAATGCGAGGTTCTGGTCGAAAAGGTGATCGCCGAGGAACGTGCGCGGTTCCTCGGGTGGCGGGACGTGCCGGTCAAAAGCGAGACGATCGGCACGGTGGCGCGCCGAACGGAGCCGGTGATCCGGCAGATTTTCATCGCCCGCGACATCCTCAACGAAGGCCAGTTCGAGCGCAAGCTCTACGTCATTCGCAAACGGGTCGAGAAGGCGGTCCGGGAATCGGCCATCGAGGGCCGCGAGCACTTCTACATCCCGAGCCTGTCCAGCAACACGATCGTCTATAAGGGCCTGCTGCTGCCCCGCCAGATCCCGCAGTATTACCAGGATCTGACGGATTCCAGCGTGGTGAGCGCGCTGGCGTTGGTCCATTCGCGGTTCAGCACGAATACGTTCCCCACGTGGCCTTTGGCACATCCGTACCGCTACATCTGCCACAACGGCGAGATCAACACACTCAAGGGCAACGTCAACTGGATGCGGGCCAGACAGGGCCGGTTGAAGTCGGAGCTGTTCGGCGACGACCTGCCGAAGCTGTTCCCCATCGTGTACGAGCACCAGAGCGACTCGGCCTGCCTGGACAACGCGCTGGAGTTCCTGGTGTTGGGCGGTCGTTCGCTGCCGCACGCGATGATGATGCTCATCCCAGAGCCCTGGGTCGGCAATCCGCACATGGACCTGGACCGACGGGGCTTCTACGAATACCACGCGGCGATGATGGAGCCCTGGGACGGCCCCGCGGCCGTCTGCTTCACGGACGGGAAGCTCATCGGTGCGACGCTGGACCGCAACGGCCTCCGCCCGTGCCGGTATCAGGTCATGACCGACGATCTGGTCGTGCTGGCCTCCGAGGCCGGCGTGCTGCCGGCGGACGTGAAGGAGATCCGTCAGAAAGGCCGCCTCCAACCTGGCCGCATGTTCCTGGTCGATACGGTGCAAGGGCGGATCATCGACGACGAAGAGATCAAGGCCGAGATCGTTGGCCGCAAGCCCTACCGCGCCTGGGTCACGCAATACCGCATCTCGCTCGACGAACTGCCGGAACCGTTGAACGTGCCGCAGCCGGATCACCCCACGATCCGCCAGCGCCAACAGGCGTTCGGGTACACGGTGGAGGAGTTGAAAATGGTCATCACGCCGATGGTGGTGACCGGCGAGGAGCCCGTCTCCTCCATGGGCACGGACACACCGCTGGCCGTGCTGTCGGAGCGGCCGCAACTCTTGTTCAAGTATTTCAAGCAGCTGTTCGCCCAGGTGACCAACCCGCCGATCGATCCGATCCGCGAGGAATTGGTGATGTCGCTGGTGACGAACATCGGACCCAAGCCCAATCTGATGGAGGAGCATCCGGAGTCCTGCCGCCGGATCCGGGTTAAACAGCCGATTCTGACCAATGTGGACCTCCAGAAGATCCGGGAACTCGAAGATCCGAATTTCCGGAGCAAGACGTTGCGTATGCTGTTCCGCGTGGCCGAGGGACCGGACGGACTCGGCGCGGCGGTGGAGGAGTTGTGTCATCAGGCCTCCGAAGCGATCAGGGAAGGCTATCGGTTCCTGATCTTGAGCGACCGGGGTGTGAACGAAGAGTGGGCGCCGATTCCCAGTCTGCTGGGCATTGCCGCGGTGCACCATCATCTCGTGCGCGAGTGCACGAGAACCGAGGTCGGGTTGATCCTCGAGACCGGCGAACCGCGCGACGTGCATCATTTCGCCTGTCTGATCGGGTACGGCGCGGGGACGATCAACCCCTATCTCGTGTTCGAGACGCTGGTGGACATGGAGCGCGACGGCTACTTACCGGAAGGCTTGGACGCGCAGACGGCGGAAGGTAAGTTCATCAAGGCGATCAACAAGGGACTGCTGAAAATCTTCTCCAAGATGGGCATTTCCACCGTGCAGTCCTACTGCGGGGCGCAGATCTTCGAAGCCATTGGCCTGAACCGCGAGCTGATCGACCGCTATTTCACTGGCACGGCCTCGCGGATCGAGGGCATCGGCCTCCGCGAGGTCGGAGAGGAGACGCTGCGGCGGCATGCGTTGGCCTATGAGCCGGCGCCGATCCGCCAGCTCGACTTCGGCGGGGAGATTCACTACCGGGTGCAGGGCGAGCATCACAACTGGAATCCGGAGACCATTTACAAACTGCAGCACGCCACGCGCGCCAACGACCCCCAGACCTACGCCGAGTTCGCTGCGCTGGTGAACGACGAGAGCAAGCGGCGTTCGAACTTGCGCGGGCTGCTGGATTTCAAATTCCTGCCGGAGCCGATCCCGCTGGAGGAAGTGGAGCCGGCCCAGGAAATCGTCAAGCGGTTCACGACCGGGGCCATGTCGTTCGGCGCCATCAGCAAGGAAGCGCACGAAACCCTGGCCATCGCTATGAACCGGATCGGCGCCAAGAGCAACACCGGCGAGGGCGGCGAAGACCCCGAACGTTTCATCCCGCTTCCGAACGGCGACTCCAAGAACTCCTCGATCAAGCAAGTGGCGTCGGCGCGCTTCGGCGTGACGTCCCACTATCTCGTCAACGCCAAGGAACTGCAGATCAAGATGGCGCAGGGGGCCAAGCCCGGCGAAGGTGGACAGTTGCCCGGCCACAAGGTGGACGAGACCATCGCCAAGCTGCGGTATTCCACACCGGGCGTCCAGTTGATCTCCCCGCCCCCGCACCACGACATTTATTCGATCGAGGATCTGGCGCAGTTGATCTTCGATCTGAAAAACGCCAATCCGGAAGCGGATGTGTCTGTGAAGCTGGTGGCGGAAGTCGGGGTCGGCACGGTCGCGGCCGGGGTGGCCAAAGCCCATGCCGACAAGGTGCTGATCAGCGGCGATTCCGGCGGGACGGGCGCTTCGCCGCTCTCTTCCATTAAATATGCCGGTATCCCGTGGGAACTGGGACTGGCCGAGACGCATCAAACGTTGGTGCTCAACGATCTGCGCGGACGGATCCGGGTCGAAACCGACGGCCAGTTGAAGACCGGGCGGGATGTCGTGATCGCGGCCCTGCTAGGTGCGGAGGAGTTCGGCTTTTCGACGGCGCCCTTGATCGTGGAAGGCTGCATCATGATGCGCAAGTGCCACCTGAACACCTGTCCGGTCGGGATTGCGACGCAGGACCCGGTGCTCCGCAAGAAATTCACGGGCCAGCCGGAACACGTTATCAACTACTTCTTCTTTGTGGCCGAGGAAGTGCGGCAGCTCATGGCCAAGTTGGGCTTCCGCAAGATGGACGAGATGGTCGGCCGCGTCGACAAGCTCAAAGCGCAGAAAGCCGTCGATCACTGGAAGGCCAAGGGGCTGGATCTGACGCCGCTGCTCACGATGCCTGAAGTAGGGCCGGAAGTCGCCCGGTACTGTGTCCAGAAGCAGGATCACGGCATCGAGCATGTGCTGGATAAGCAGTTGATCGAGCTGTGCGCGCCGGCGATCGAGCGGGGCGAGAAGGTCACGCTCGATCTGCCGATCCGGAACGTCAACCGGACAACTGGCACCATGCTGTCCAGCCGGATCGCCAAGAAGTACGGGTTGGAGGGACTGCCGCCCGATACGATCACGATCAAGTTCACCGGCTCGGCGGGGCAGTCCTTCGGCGCGTTCCTCTCCCGCGGCATCACCTTGATCCTGGAGGGCGAGTCCAACGACTATTTGGGCAAGGGACTGTCCGGCGGCAAGATCATCGTGTACCCGCCCAGAGGGTGCACTTATGTGCCGGAAGAGACGATCCTGATCGGCAACACCTCGCTCTATGGCGCCACCCAGGGCGAATGCTACTTCTATGGGACCGCGGGCGAGCGGTTTGCTGTCAGAAACAGCGGGGTCCGGGCGGTGATTGAAGGGACCGGCGATCACGGGTGCGAATACATGACCGGCGGGGTGGTCGTGGTCCTAGGGAAGACCGGGCGCAACTTCGCGGCCGGGATGTCTGGCGGCATCGCCTTTGTCTTGAACGAGGACGGTAAGTTCGAATCCCGCTGCAATATGGGCATGGTGGAGCTGGAGAAGGTCGTCGCCGCCGAGGACAAGCAGTTGTTGCGCGGCATGATCGAAGCACACTTCCAGTACACGGGGAGCCGCAAGGCCAAGCGGGTGCTCGACACCTGGGAAGCGATGCTGCCGAAGTTCGTGAAGGTTATGCCGATTGACTACAAGCGGGTGCTGGCTGAACGGAAGGCGGCCGCCGCTAAGGAACAGGCGCATCGCGAGAAAGAGATGGTGGCGCATTAGAAGACGTGATGCGTGACGCGTATCGCGTGAAGCGTGCGTGAGACATGCGACGAGATACGAGATACGAACGACGAGATACGAGTGGTAAATGGCTGACCCCAGAGGCTTCCTGAAATACCCCCGCGAGGGTCCCAAGCGCCGGCCGGTCGAGCTACGCGTGCTGGACTGGAAGGAATTTTACGAGCCGATGCCGGAGGAGAAACTTCAGATCCAGGGCGCGCGCTGCATGGACTGCGGCGTGCCGTTTTGCCAGAGCTCCAACGGCTGTCCGGTTGTCAACCTCATCCCGGAGTGGAACGACTTGGTCCATCGCGGGCGCTGGAAAGACGCGCTCAAGGCGCTCCACACCACGAACAACTTCCCGGAATTCACCGGCCGGTTGTGTCCCGCTCCCTGCGAATCGGCCTGCGTGCTGGGGATCAACAGCGATCCGGTGTCGATCCGCATCATCGAGTGGAACATCATCGACAAGGGGTTCGACGAGGGGTGGGTGCAGCCGGTTCTCCCGACGAGCCGCACCGGCAAAACCGTGGCCATCGTGGGTTCCGGCCCGGCTGGTCTGGCCGCCGCGCAGCAACTGGCGCGGGCCGGTCACAGCGTCACCGTGTTCGAGAAGGCCGATCGGATCGGCGGGTTGCTGCGCTATGGGATTCCCGATTTCAAGATGGAAAAATGGGTGCTTGACCGACGGTTGGAGCAACTGAAGGCCGAAGGCGTTGTGTTCAACACTGGCGTCCATGTTGGCAAGGACATCAGCGGAGAGGACCTGCGCCGGCGGTTCGATGCGGTGTGTCTGGCCGTGGGCGCGGAACAGGCGCGAGACCTGCCGGTCCCCGGCCGTGAGCTCAAGGGCATCCATTTCGCCATGGAGTACTTGGTCCAGCAGAACAAGCGGAACGCCGGCGACGTGATCGCGGACGAGCCGATCACCGCGAAGGGCAAGCGCGTGGTGATCATCGGCGGCGGCGACACCGGGTCGGACTGTTTAGGCACCGCGCACCGGCAGGGCTGTACGGAAGTGCATCAGTTCGAATTGCTGCCGGAGCCTCCGCCGCAGCGGGCGCCGTCCACTCCCTGGCCGCTCTGGCCGATGCAACTCCGCACCTCGCACGCGCATGAAGAAGGCTGTGACCGCCAGTGGAGCGTCTCGACGACGAAGTTCTCCGGCCGCAACGGGCACGTGACCAAGCTGCATGCCCACCGGGTCGCCTTCGAGAACGGCCAGTTCGTGCCGATCCCCAACACCGAATTCGAGATGGAGGTTGATCTTGTGCTCTTAGCCATGGGCTTTACCGGGCCGGTGAAGAACGGGCTGCTCGACAGCCTCGGTGTGAAGTACGATGCACGGGGCAACGTGGCCGTGGACGAGAATTTCATGACGTCGGTCGAGGGCGTCTTCGCCGGCGGCGACGTCAAGCGCGGCGCCTCGCTCATCGTTTGGGCCATCGCCGAGGGCCGCAAGATGGCTGCCGGTGTGGACAAGTATCTGCGGGCGGGCCGAAGCGCGAAGGCTGCCGTGAAATGAGGAAGATCACCAAGAAAGAAGTCCGCGAGTATATCAAGCGCTGGCGGTTGGTGAATCAGGTGCTCGATGAGGAACTGCGCCGAACCACTATAGAAACGAAGTTTGAAAAGATGGATGCAGCCTACCGGATGGCAGTTGCGGTGGGCTTCCTGACAAGACTGCGAAGATCGAAGCAAGAAACGGTGGATGAGGTTCGGCAACGGTGGCTTCGACTGCAGAGAATCCATCCGTAACCGGTTCCTTCCTCCCGTCGCTTGTTCCTGCCATCCGCGCGCTCGCTAATCTCCTGAGAGTGTCCCAAGTCCCTGGAGCCATCATTGGAGGCGTCGCCGCCAGCTTACAAGGGCAAGCGAGGACGACCGAAGACGTGGATGTCCTCGTTCGCCTCGACGAAAACGCTCTTGATCGCTTCCTGGAAATGGCAAAGGCCGAAGGGTTTCGTCCCCGGATTCCCGATGCCATTCCCTTTGCGCGGCGCTCGGCGGTGCTTCTCCTCGAACATGAGGCGAGTCGAGTCGGAGTGGATCTTACGATAAGCCGGATGGCCTTTGATTCCGATGCGATCGACCGCGCTAGGCCGGTTGCAATCGGCGATCTCCGATTTTCCGTGGTCGCTCCGGAAGACCTCATTATCATGAAAGCGGTCGCCCACCGCCCTCAGGACCTCCAAGACATTCATGCTGTGACTCGTGCCAATCCCCGGTTGGACGTACGTCGAGTGCGGACCCACGTGCAGGAGTTTGCCAGGGCTCTCGACAAGCCCGAAATTTGGGCGGACATTGCGCCGTTGTTGAAGAGCCGCGTTCGTCGCAAGCCGACGATGCGTAAGGCAAAGAGCCGAAAGAAGAAGTAGCAGAGAGCTGGATGAGACCGCGCCGGCCGGAAACGCATGCCCCGGTGACGGCGCGGTGGAGAAAAGGGTCGAGAGTCTTGTCGTGACAGACTCTGCCCTGTTCGCATGCGACGACGGAGTCGAAGGCAGGGCGGTGGTAAGGGGTCGCGATGTGATTCGGGGAGAAAGGTCATGCGGGCCAGGAGTTCCTGAGGAAAGACTCCCGACCCCTTTTTCGTTCTCCTTTTTCGTTCTTTTCCGTTCCCTCGCCTCGATCTGATTTTAGTCCTGCGCGATGAGCGCAAGCTTGGCCCCAAACGTATCCAGGCCGAATTACTGCGGCACCATGATCTTCGCTTGTTCACTGCAACGATTTAGAAGGTTCTTCATGCTCATGAGCGAGCACCGCTGGTGCGGAAACGGCCGCCGGAAACTCCTCGACGGTACAGCCGGCCGCTGCCTGGAGATCGCGTTCAAGTGGATACGATGAAGATCACCGAGGCTCGCTTCTAGTACGCCGCCCTTGATGATTGTACACGCCTGCGCGTGCTTGGCCTTTCCCTCGGCGTACGGCGAGCAATGCGGTCCACTTTCTGGAGAACCGGATGCTGGAGGAATTTCCATTCCCGATCCAGCGCATTCAAACGGATCGGGGTGCCGAGTTTTGTGGCAGTTCTTCTACAAAATTGGCATCGGCCGCACAGGGCCCTGAACGGCCACATACCTATGGAACGGTGTTGCCAGTTGCTGGAACAGACACCGCTACTGGAAGAAGTTGAAGCGCAATACGACGTGAAACGAGAACGAGCGAAGATACGTGATTTTTGCACCGATCAACGGCTGGCAAATTGAAGGGACGTCTGTGAGCTTCACGCCTAAGGGATGTTTCAGTTTTATAACTTGTTGAGCTCTCATGAGGCAACCATGACGGTGGCGATGCGGTTAGAGTGGTCCGGCAGTGCGTAACGGTCGGAGTCTTCGGAATCTAGCGTCCTTTCCGAGATTCTCCCAGTGCCGAGGTTTGGGTAAAATGCTGAGTGACCATGCCCCGCATTCTCATCGGCACGTCCGGGTGGACCTATCCGAGTTGGAAGGGAAAGTTCTATCCTGAGGACCTGCCCAGCGCTCGATTCCTGGAGTTCTACGCCAAGGAGTTTTCCACCACCGAGGTGAACTACTCCTTCTATCACCTGCCTCGACCGGCGACCTATGAAAAATGGGCAGCCCAGGTGCCGGAGGAGTTTGTCTTCGCGGTCAAGGCCAGTCGGCTGATCACCCATACCAAGCGGCTGGTCGATGTCGAAGAACCCTGGCGCGTCTTCATGCAGAACGCTCGCTCGCTCGGCCCGCACTTGGGACCGATTCTGTTTCAGTTCCCGCCGTCCCTTCGCTGCGACCGTTCCCGCCTGGAGGGCTTTCTGAAAATGGCCACACGGGTGGCGTCTAAATCTCATCCCTTGCGCCTCGTCTTCGAGTTCCGCCATGACTCTTGGTTCACGGACGACGTCTATCGCCTGCTGAGCCGCCACGAGGCGGCCCTGTGCATCGCGGATTCGCCCCGCTACCCACGGAAGGACGTGCTGACCGCCGGGTTCACCTATCTCCGGTTTCACGGGCGGACGAAGTTGTTTGCATCCTGCTATACGAAGAAAGAGCTGGCTGAAGAGGCGAAGAAGATCAAGCGGTACCTGCGCGACGGGCTCGACGTGTATGCGTATTTCAATAATGATGCGGAAGGCCACGCCGTGGCCAACGCGCGAACGCTGCGAACCCTCGCCGAAGGACGACAAACCAGGTGATGCGAAGGGTTGCCAGAATCGCGCTTGTGGTGGCGCTGCTCCTCGGCTTGCCGCTGCTGGGCGTGATCCTCGCCGGCGAGGCGCTCGAGCGCTATCTGGAATTCCCCCCGCGCACCCGCTACGTCGAACACGAGCCGTTCTCTTGGTCAGTGTTCGTGGTGCTGGCGATTGCCATCCTCGGCACGGTCTCTCCGTTCGTCGTTCGGATCGCCTCGTCCCTCGCGCGGATCTCGGATCTCGGATCTCGTCGGTCCTCGGTGACGCTTCACGCTTCACGAGTGGCGCGTCACGTTTTCCCCTGGTGGGGCTGGCTAGGAGTCGGGTTGACGGCTGTCGCCTGGGTCTTGGCCTGGACCCGCTTCCCGTGGTTCGACGTGTTCCAACCGTTCACCTTTACGCCGCTCTGGCTGGGCTACATCCTGGTGGTCAACGCGTGGACGTTCGCCCGGACCGGCCGCTGTATGATGCTCGACCGGCCCCGGTATTTCCTTTCGCTCTTTCCGCTCAGTTCGGCGTTCTGGTGGTTCTTCGAGTATCTCAATCGCTTCGTCCAGAACTGGTACTATGTGGGAGTCCAGGAGTTCACGCCGCTCGAGTACTTCGTCCACGGAACGATCCCGTTCGCCACGGTGCTGCCGGCCGTGCTCGGTACGACCGAGTTGCTGGCGTCCTATCCTCGACTCAGTGCCGGGTTGGACAAGTGGCGGCCGATCCGGATGGCCAACGCGAAGTTAGTTGGCTGGTTGGTGTTGGTCTTAGGATCCGGTGGGCTGATCGGGATCGGTCTCTGGCCGAACTATCTATTCCCGCTGGTCTGGGTCGCGCCGCTGCTGCTGATCACTGCGTTGCAGGCGGTATCGGGCGAGGAGACCATCTTCTCACCCCTCTCCCAGGGCGATTGGCGGCCGATCTGGCTGCCCGCCCTTGCCGCGCTGCTGTGCGGCTTTTTTTGGGAGATGTGGAATGTCAACAGTTTCGCCCACTGGGAATACACGATCCCGTTCGTGCAGCGGTTTCAGATTTTCCAGATGCCGATCCTCGGCTACGCGGGCTATCTCCCGTTCGGCCTGGAGTGCGTGGCACTCGTGCGATGGATCTTTCCACGGGAGCATGGCTTGGCTTGACGGCTCGGTCGGCAGCGCGATACAACCTCGCCTCGTGTGACCACCACTGTCGTCATCGTCTTCGTCCTCGTCTACCTCGGGATGATTCTCGGGGGCCTCCCGTTTTTCCAGCTCGACCGGACCGGAGTGGCGGTGCTGGGGGCGATCGCGCTGGTGGCGACGGGGGATGTGAGCCTCGAGGAAGCGGGCCGCTCGATCCACGCGCCGACCTTGCTGTTGCTTTTCGCCTTCATGGTATTGTCGGCCCAATTGCGGTTGGGCGGCTTCTATACCGTTGTGACACTTTGGCTGGCGTCGCTGCCGCTTGCGCCACCGCAGTTGCTCGGCGCGTTGATCCTGGCGGTGGGCGGGTTGTCCGCCGTGTTCAGCAACGACATCGTCTGTCTCGCGATGGCGCCGGTGCTCGTCGATGCGTGTCTGAAGCGACAGCTTGATCCCGTGCCCTATCTGCTCGCGCTGGCCTGCGCGGCCAACATCGGCTCGGCGCTGACCCTTATCGGAAACCCGCAGAACATGCTGATCGGCGAGTCGCTCCGTCTCTCGTTCGCAGGTTATGTCCGCGATGTCACCGTGCCTGTGCTGCTGGGACTCATGACCACATGGGGGGTGATCGTGTTGCAGGTCCGTGGGCGGTGGACGCGTACGCCTCCCGTCGCCACGCGACCGGAGCCCGAGCGGCGCGCGGAAGGGTATCCCCAGTTCGACCGGTGGCAGACGGCGAAAGGGCTGACGGTGGCGGCCGTGCTCGTCGCAGTCTTTCTCGCCACCTCCTGGCCGCGCGAACTGGCAGCCCTCGCGGGCGCCGGCGTGCTGTTGTTGAGCCGCCGGTTGCACTCGCGCCATATGCTCGGGCTGGTCGACTGGGAATTGTTGGTCCTGTTCATCGGCCTCTTCGTCGTCAACCGCGCCTTCCAGGAGACAGGCGTGATGGCGGACGCCGTGCGGGCGCTGGCGGACGCCGGGCTGCGCCTTGATCAGCCATGGCTCTTGTTCTTGGCGACCTTCGTGCTGAGCAACGTGGTCTCCAATGTGCCGGCGGTGATGCTCCTGCTTCCGCTCGCGAGCCATCCCCTGGCCGGGACCCTGCTGGCGCTGGCCAGCACGCTGGCGGGCAATCTCCTGATCGTCGGCAGCATCGCGAACATCATCGTGGTGGATGCGGCCGAGCGGCGCGACGTCTGCATCGACTGGCGGCGGCACGCCCGCGTCGGCGTGCCGGTTACGCTGGCGACGATGGCGATCTCAGGTGCCTACTTGTGGCTGCGCATCGGATAAACGCCGCTTCGCGCCGGTCCGGAGCAGGGCCAGACCTGCTTTCCACAAATTCGGCTGGTCTCCGATCGGCCGCCGGCGCATCCGGGCCGTCGTCCTGCTACGGCCGGACAGGAGAGCGCCTCCGGTGAATCTGCGCGCGGTCTTGATCTTTCTGGTCCTGGGCTTCATCGGGCTGCTGCTGGCGATGGGGGCGGTCAGCTTTGTTCGGTGGCTCAAGCTTTCCTATCCTCGGCACTTCCGGCCGATCCTGACGGCGCTCGGGCTCGCGGCCGTCGGTCTGGGGCTGTGGAGCTATGAGGAGGCGGCCAAGCCCCCGGCCTTTCACCCCGGCGATCTCATCACGCTGGAAGCGCCGGTGGTTGCTCGTCTGATTCCAGCCGGGCGCACTGCGCCCCAAACAAGCTGCATGGTGGAGATCTACGAGCACCTTGCGGTCATGGAAGTAGAGAGCGGTACGCTCAAGGCTCGGGTAGAGAGCAATACTCAGTCGGGACCGAGTTTCTGCCCGATCAGAGCCGACGTGCAACTCGATCCCGCATGGCTGCACCGCTACACCCTCACGCATCGGCACTCCTGATCTCAATGCCGTCATCAATCTCGCGGTGGTCCTCCGGGATGGAACTCCAGGTTTAGGGCCGGTTGAGAGGAGGCCGGCACCGGACCCGGCATGCGCCGTGTTTGGACCTATTCGCTTTCCGGTTCGGAGGGTTCGGTCGGGACTTCGGGGCCGGGGACCCGGTAGCGCTCGGCGGCCCACGCGCCCAGATCGATCAGTTGACAGCGCTCGGAGCAGAACGGCCGCCAGGGATTTCCTTCCCAGCTGGTCGTTTTTCGACAGATGGGGCAAATCATACACGAAATTATACTCCTTCGACGAGAAGGAATTTCTCCGGAAGCCGTGGGTGAGCGTGAGCCAAGCGGCTTCGCGCAGCGGAAGCCGATCGTAGCGGAACGATGATCCGGGGGCGCCCCGCCGCGAGTGGCCGTGCGCAGCATGTGCGGTTTGCTTTTCCACGACCCGCCGCGCACGCTCTTGTAGCGGCTCGCAGAGGGGCCGGGCGGATTGCGTTCCGGCATAATGGCATAGTAGTCGAATCCGAACCAATCCTGGACCCACTCAGCCACATTGCCCGCCATGTGCCGGAGCCCATAGGGACTTTGTCCGTCTTCTCCGCTGTCCACCGCTGCGACGAGCGGAATCTCGTGCACGTGGTACTGCCCGAACACTGCCAGTCCCGGTTCCGGGGCCTTGGATCCCCAAGGGAACAGATTGCCCTCGCTGCCGCGGGCGGCCTTTTCCCATTCCGCTTCGGTCGGCAGCCGTTTGCCCCGTTGGCGGCAGAACTGATCGGCCTCCGTCCACGTGACGTACATCGCTGGCCAGCGGGCCAGGACATCATCGGGCATGGCGTGGACCGTGATCACGTGCCAGATCAGCCGTTGCAGTTCCTCGGGGATGGGCCGGCGCCGCGACTGAAGGTCGGCGAGATATTCGGCCAGGCTGACTTCGTCGCGGTCCATCGCATAGGCGTCCAACCAGATGCGCCGCTGCGGCAGTTCGGTGTCGTCGAACTGGGTTTCCAGTCCGTAGGGGTCGTCGTCCTTGCGATTGGTCCCCATGAGGAACCATCCTGCTGGGATAATGACCGTCGGGGAAGGCTGTGCCGCTGCGGCGATCGCGTCCAGGTGTTGAGGCAACTCGGTCTTCATCTCCAGTCCGGCGGCCAGTATCGGTGCCGGCAGCAAGGCGGCGGTTGCCAGCAGGAGAGAAGCCAGCCAACGCCCGGCCGTCTCTCGGAGAGGCTCAGGGGGGAGGACGAGGTTCACAGCCTGTGTGGCGAGGAAAGGGCTTTGGAAATTTCCACGATCAACCGCCGCTCGATCTCTGCGGTCTCCTCGGCGCTGACGGCCAACACCCGTCCGCCCTGCGCCACCTTTTCGAACTCCGCCTTCACGCTCAGACGGGTCACGTTGGAAGGAAGGGCTTGCAGTGAGACGAGATACTGGTTCCGAAATCCGGAAACTTCCAACGATGCGGGTGCCGAGACCTTTCGCTCCGTCATGTAAACGGCTTTCTGGTCGGTCTTGACGCTCACCTTGACGGTGTAGCCGTTGCGCGCCAACGCCTCTTCGGCGGCCTGAACGACCGCCGCCAGGGGGCGCGGCAGCTCTTCCACCTGCGCGCCTTTCTCGTCCACCCGGAGATTTTGCGCTATCTGCGCGTTGGTCGCGGCGGTCCGCTGGACCTGCGCGGCGAGCTTCCGCGCTTCCGCCGCCTGGGCCTCCAGCTTGGCCGTCAAGGCCTTCACCTCGGCTTCGGCTCGTTCCGCTTCTTTCTTGGCGTCGCGCAGTTCCCGATTGAGGAGGTCGATCTGTTGCTGCATGACCTTGTTGCCGTCCTGTAACGAGGCGACCACCGACTCTTGTTTCGCCACCTGCTTGCGCAAGTTCTCGTTCTCGGCCCTGAGCGGGGAGTCGTCCGGTGTGCAATCGGCGATCAAGCTGCCGATGATGAGCAGGAGCGCTGCGGAAAGCACGCGGGACGATCGCCGGGATGGCTCGATGACAATGCTCCTTTGTTGCGCCATGCTGACCCGATTATCCATGCTTCGGCGTCGCTTGTCTATCATGGTGTGTGGCGGTTTGACCGTCGGCGCCGTGCGCGCTATGCTGCCGCCATGCGGGCAAGAACGCTGCTGCCGTTCGTGTTGGCCGGTTTAGAATGGCTGATCGCGCCGGCGCCGGGGCCTGCTTCCGACCGGCCAGCGGAATCCCCCCTGCCGGTTCCCGCCGAGGAGTATCCGATCTACGATGTCGTCGTGCGCTCCAAGTTCCTGACGTCTGCGACGCAACTCGTGATCGTCGAGCGGTTGACGGCCACGAGGCTGTATCCGGCGCAGGACCAACCGACGACCCGCACGTTCTTCGAGCAACACGGCTATTTCGAGGGGCGGCTTCCTGCGGAGCTGAAGCAAGATTTTGTGGCGAAAAACAGCCGTCCCTTCAAACTGGAGCCACGGTTCGACTTCGGTGTGCCTTACCGGTTCCTGTCCGCTGACGGAGCTGAGGAGCAGGAGGTCTCGCTCGCACCGCTCCCTGTGGCGTTCCCGCGCCGGTCTCTTGTGCAGGAGGGGCCTCCCCCGGTGATCGACCGACTGGCGTTCTCGCGCGTGGCGTTCACGTCACGCCGGGATCAGGCCCTCGTCTATGTGGCCAACAACCGTCCCGACGGTTCGGGCGCGGGCTTCCTCTTCTGGCTGCATAGATCCGTCGGGTCATGGGAGCTCCACGACAGCGAAGTGCTGTGGATTGCGCAGGTTGACGGGCCGCCTCAGGGAGAACGCTGACTTGAGATTCGACACGGATGAGCGATAGCATCAAGCGGAATAAGGAGCAGGCGAGGTGAGCAGGCGGAATTAGGGAGGGGCGCTGAACGATGGCCGGGATGATCCGCAGGACCTTCGCCGTTCCTCCGCTGGGTTGCAACTGTTCTCTCATCGGCGATCCGGTCACCAAGCGGGCAGTCGTGGTCGATCCGGGAGGCGCACCCGAACGGATTCTCCGGGAGGCGCAGGATCTGGGATTGACTGTCGTGAGCGTTCTCCATACCCATGCCCATTTCGACCATTTCCTCGCATCAGGCGAGATCAAGAGGGCGACCGGGGCAATCCTTTGTCTGCACCCCGACGATCGAGAGTTGTGGGGGATGCTCGAGGTTCAGTGCCGCATGTTCGGCGTGCCTTATGTGCCGGCGCCGCCGCCGGATTACTGGATGCAGGATGAGGAAAAGATCATCGTGGGTGGGGTCGAAGGCCTGGCGCTGCATACGCCCGGCCACACGCCCGGCTCGATGAGCTTTCATTTTCCCGCGGAAAAACTGCTGCTCGCCGGCGACACGCTGTTTCGAGGAGGAATTGGGCGGACGGACTTGTGGGGCGGAGACTTCAAGGCGATCGAACGGTCCATTCGGGAGCGGCTCTATACGCTGGACGAATCAACCCGTGTGATTACCGGTCACGGGCCGGAGACGGAGATCGGTCTGGAACGGGAGTCCAACCCCTTTGTCCGGGCGTAAGCGGGAATCCTTTCCGCGTCATGTGCGACTTCAGCCGAAGGAGGGAACCATGAAACATCTCGGTCGGTTGATGCAGATGTGGCTGGTCTTCAGTGTTGTTATCGGTTTGCCGGGGGCGGTGTCCCGCGCGCAAACCGAGTCGCCAGGTCCTCCGCCTTCTTCGCAGGTGACGATCTCCGACGTGCAAGTCCGGCTTTCGGATCACGGACCGGTCGTCCTTCTGAAGGCGGAAGGCAAGACCATTCCCATCTTCGTGGATATGACGGTCGCCAGCTCCATCTACGGCGCGCTCACGGGCGAGAAAATGCCGAGGCCCATGTCGCACGACCTGATGCACTCGATTCTCGAGGCCTTCGGCGGGAAAGTAACCCAAACCGTGATTACGTTGAAAGGCGGCACCTATTACGGGGCGCTCACGGTGGCGTTCAAGGATCAGGTGAAGGTGTTCGACAGCCGATCCTCCGATTCGATCGCGCTGGCTATTCACTTCAAAGCGCCGATTATCGTCAGCCGAGAGCTGTTGGATTCGGCGGGCAAGGTGTTGACGCCCGAGACCAAGGCGCAGACGTTGTGATACGGACTCTTGTGCCGGCGGCTCACCAGATGGGCGGAGACGTTGTTCGACCGCCGACTTGAGGAAGACGACGTGTTCCGGCTGGTGGTGCTGCGTCCAGATCTTCCCCTCTTCCCGGCGTTTCTGCTGCGCAATTCGAACCGCGCGACTTCCACCGCACCTTGATTGTTCGGTTTCTTTCGGATCGCCGTGCGCCGCGCCCGCTTGGGGATCGGATAGCGGGTGAACGACCGCGGATGCCGACTTAAGGCAATTGCGGCGTGGGCGAGTCTTCCGACGCCCGTTTGGCCAGCGTGACGCGGATCTCGTCGTCGAAAGCATAGTACCCGCCATCGCGGCGATCTTTCTGGATGCAGTTGACGATGAAGACGAGACAGACCACATTGCCCATCACCCACCAGGACATGCCGCGCTCGATTTTGACCGTCGCCGGTTCATACCCGTCTTTCTCCACAATCGCCACATGGTCGGATTTGCGGTTCAAAGAAACCGTCCCCGGCGCGATGACGTGCAGATAATCGTCGATGACGACGGTGGCTTCCGGCGGATCGGTGAAGATCGTCACAGACTGACGGTCAGAGTTGATGCTCGTGGCGCAGCCCAACAGCGCGAGCATGATCCCGGCCAGGCCAAGAAGGGGCAGCCGTAGCGAAACGTTCCTCATCATATCTTCATGGCCTCCTTGACTTCTTCCAGCGTCTGATGCGCAACGTCCGCTGCACGGCGGCTGCCGTCCTGCACGATCTCGTCGAGCTGGTTCGGACGGTCGATCAGTGTCCGGCGCGCTTCCCAGATGGGCGCCATGCGCTCGACGATCCGATCCGCCACCAGTTTCTTGCAGTCGATGCAGCCGATCGCCGCAGTGCGACATTCGCGGTTGACTTGGTCGATGACCGGCGGCGGCGAGAAAATTTTGTGGAAATCGAAGACCGGGCAGACGTCCGGGTTGCCGGGATCGTGGCGGCGGACCCTGGCCGGATCCGTGACCATCGTCTTGAGTTTCTGGCGGACTACCGGCTCGGGATCCGACAGGTTGATCGTATTCCCGTAGCTCTTGCTCATTTTGCGGCCGTCGGTACCGAGGACCTTCGGAAACCGGGTGAGATGCTCCATCGGCTCCGGGAAGACTGGCTTGTACAGGCTGTTGAACCGCCGCGCCAGTTCGCGGGTGAGTTCCAAGTGGGGCAACTGATCCTTGCCGACCGGGACGTAGTCGGGTTTGTACAGGAGAATATCCGCCGCCTGGAGCACCGGGTAGCCGAGGAAACCGTAGGTGCTCAGGTCGCGCTCCTTGATCTCCTCTTGTTTTTCTTTGTAAGTCGGGTTGCGTTCCAACCACGAAATCGGAATGATCATCGAGAACAGGAGATGCAGGATGGCGTGCTCCGGCACATGGGATTGGATGAAGACCGTGGATCGTTTCGGATCGATGCCGGCCGCTAGCCAGTCGATCAGGAGTTCGCGGACGAATTCCCGAATCCGGCTGGTGTCGGCATAGTTGGTGGACAGCGCGTGCCAATCGGCGACGAAAAAATAGCATTCATACTGCTCTTGCAACGCCTTCCAGTTGTCGAGGGCGCCCAACAGGTTCCCCAAATGCAACAGCCCGCTGGGCTGCATGCCGCTGAGAACGCGCTTTCGCGAGGTGGTCATGCTCCACTCAGCACGGCGGTGAGCAATGTGCCGGCCATCACGTTGACCAGTGTGCCGGTGATCGTCCGAATGACGCGCATCTGCGGGTCGAATACGATCAGCGCGACGATGATCAACATCCCGTAGGGTTCCAGCCTGGCTAGGGCCGACGCGGGACGAGCAGGCAGCAGGCTCGTCAGGACGCGCCCGCCGTCGAGCGGAGGAATCGGGATGAGATTGAAGACCATCAACAGGATGTTGATGAACACGGAATACAGCGCCATTGCCGCGACCGGCAGCAACAGCATGCCGAGCCAGTCGCGCCGCGGTTCTTGGCCCGGTTGCGGCGGCCAGGATGCCATAAGCGTCGGATCGATTGTGATCAGGACGCTCAACAAGACGGCGCTGGCGATCGCCAGCGCGAGATTCATCCCCGGTCCGGCTGCCGCGACCAGCGCCATGTCGCGGCGAGGCCGGCGGAGTCGTCTCGAGTCGATGGGCACTGGCTTCGCCCAACCGAGGAAGATCCCTCCTGGCAGCAGCAGGCACAGGAGCGGCAGAATGACGGTGCCGAAGGGATCGATGTGGGCGAGCGGATTGATGGTTAGCCGCCCCGCCAGCTTGGCGGTGGGGTCGCCGTAACGGTCGGCCACCCAACCGTGCGCGTACTCATGCAGCACCATGGCCAGCAACAACGGAAGGGCCATGTAGGAAAGGGTATGAAGAATCTGGGGGAGCGCGTTCATGAACCTTCGCCCGATCGAAGTTATTCCACTTGCACGAACCGACCTTGCTTCACCTGGATCACGAACATGCGCCGGTTGAGCGTCCCTCCCGCATCGAATCCGGCCGGTCCGGCCAACGCCGGCAGATCCTCGTGCATCGCCAGATACTCGCGCACGGTTTCGCCCGTCGTCGCCCCTTTCCGAACGGCTTCCAACACGAGGCGCGCGGCTTCGTAGGCTTGTGCCGCGAACAGCGTAGGACTGGTCTGGAACCGCCGCTGATAGCGTTCGACGAAATCCTGCACGTTTGCGAGAGGACTGTCAACAAAGAATCCGTCGACAAAGACGCTGCCGTCGACCGTGCGGTCGGCCAGGCGAGGAAAGTCGGGCGAGTTCCAGCCGTTCGCCCCCAGCAACGGAACCTTGATGTCGTGAAACACAAGCTGCGCCGCGATCAGCGCCACTTCGATGGAACGACCGGGAACAAACACGGCGTCAAACCCCGGCGTATACACGATGCGCTTGGCGCCTTTCACCGTCTTACCGTTTTCCACTGGAACGGCGATCCCATACTTCTTCAAGTCTTCCGCTTTGAGGCGTTTGATCTGCGGGCCGAAGTCCGTTTCGCCTTCTTTGTAGGATTCGACCGCGATGATCTCTCCGCTATGCCGGCGCACCTCCTGCGCGAACAGCCGGGCCAGCTCGCGGCCGTAGACCGTGTCGGGATGAAGGATGCAGAACCGGCGGTATCCCGGCTCTCCGGTTGCGTAGTCGGCGATGCGCTTCGCTTGGAGCGGATAGGTCAGCGCCGTGCTGAACACGTAGGCGCCCAAGCGACGGACGTTCGGAAAGGTGGCGGCCGGCGTGATGACCGGGATTTTGGTCCGCTCGGCCAACTCCGCCATCACCGGAAGATTCTTCGAGAGCAACGGCCCGATGACAGCCAACGGCCGGTCTTCGAACAACAGATCGGTGAGGTCGTTGAGAAACGTCGCGCGATCGGCTTCGCTGTCCTTGACGATCAGTCCGACCGAGGCGAGCCCTAAACCGTCCTTGCCTTTCTCCAACGCCAGTTGAATCCCGTTGAGCACTTCGGTGCCGAACGGCGCGAGCTTGCCGGAGAGCGGAAGCACCGCGGCGATCAGGTGTTGATACGATTTGAGCTTGGCTTTGAAGGAGGCGAGCAGATCGGACGCCTTGGCCGCAAACTCGTGGTTCGGAAAACGGCGTACGAAGAGCCGGATATTCCGTTCGGCCAGATGGTCTTCGCCCTTCGCCGTGTGCAGTTCGATGAGCCGGATCAACGCGATGTCGCCGGGAAACGACTTCGGGTAGGCGTCGCGCAGGCGAATGAGGGTTTTTCTATCGAGCTGCTCCCTGATCAATTCTTGGATGCGGTTCTTGATGTCATCCGCCTGCTCTTCCGGGCTCAGCTCGATTTCTTCCAGCCAAGCTTGAATGGCGCGCAGGTGATCTTTTTTTTGAAGCTGCAGCTCGCCCGTCAGCCGGAGCGCTTCGCGTTTCGTCTCGAGATCGGGGGAGAGACTCCGGATTTCGGCCAACACAGGCAACGCGAGATCGAGATTGCCCGAGGCCGCCTGAACACGCGCCAGCATCAGGCGCGCACGGTCGGTCAGCTCGGACGTCGGAAACTCGCCGAGAAGCTGGTTCAAATATCTGACCGCTTCGCCATACTCCTTCGTGTGGTACAACGCGGCACCAAGCAGGAAATACGCGTCGTCCACGTGTTCGGGTTTCGGCGAGGTGCCGATGAAACTCTTGAGCAGCGGTACGGCCGCGTCGGCCCGTTGAGTTTCAATGAGTCGTTTAGCTTGGTCCAGGACGACGGGAATGGACTGGCTTCCCAGTGATCTACCCTGTTCAGCGCGCGACGTCTGGGGTGAGGGCTCCGTTGCGGCGAGCGCCACGGAGGCGTCACAAAGAGCGAACGAAGACAAGAGGACGGCAAACAGAGAAACGAACATTGGTCCGGCGGGGAGGCGAAAACAAGGCGCGCTGGGCATCGTTTTCAATGGTCATCATGGCGGACACTCACACCGCAATGCAGCTACTATAGGCAAGGCTCGGAGGGGTGTCAAGGTCAGGTTCCCGGCGACATTGTGTTCCGATCGGAGCTTGGCTATAGTCGCCGTCGAACCGCGTGACAGAGGGACTTCACCGCGCAGGAGGAGCCAGGATGAGCGGAATGGGCCGAGGCGGGAAGCCGTCGATAGGCGTTGAGGTTCCGCCGGATACGGTGCTGGCCGGCCTAATCGGGCGGTATCTCAGCTATCTTCGGATTGAAGGCGGCCTCTCGACACAGACGCTGGAGGCCTATCGACGGGACTTGGAAAAGTTTATGTCCTTTCTACTCGCTCGAGAGATCCATCGCCCGGCGGACGTCACGCGACACACGATGGCGGATTTTTTCGTCCATCTGAAGCGGCTGCGGATGGCTCCGGCCTCGGCGGCTCGTTGCTTGGCTGCGCTGCGGGGGTTTTTTCGGTTTCTCGTGCGGGAAGGGTTGGTACGGGAAAACCCCACGGTTGGGCTGAACAGTCCGCGCCAGGGGATGCGCTTGCCGGCCGTGCTGGCGCCGCGCGAAGTGACCGCGTTGCTGGATTGGGGGGGCAAGTTAGGACCGGAGGATGTACGTGATGCCGCGATGATTGAGTTGTTGTACGCGACGGGTATGCGGGTTTCGGAATTGGTTGGTCTCCGGATGACCGACCTGAACCTGGATGCGGGTTATGTGCTGGCGACCGGAAAAGGTTCCAAACAACGGTTGGTGCCGATGGGGGAAGTTGCTAAATGGAAGATCATGCGCTATTTGCGGAACGGGCGAGCCGAGTTGCTCAAGAACCGGGAGTCGGCCTACGTCTTTATCACGCGCCGGGGCCGGCCGCTGACCCGGCAAGGGTTTTGGAAGTTGTTGCGTCTCCGTGCCGCCGCCGCGGGCATCGCGAAAACGATTTCGCCGCACATGTTGCGGCACTCGTTCGCCACGCACCTGTTGGATCGCGGCGCTGATCTTCGCTCGGTCCAGGCGATGTTGGGTCATGCGAATATTGCGACGACGCAGATCTACACGCATGTCGAACGCGAGCGGTTGAAGCGTCTGCACGCCCAATATTTTCCCCGCAAGCGGCGACGCCGAACAGTGGGGCCGACGGCATGACCAAGATAAAACAGCCTGGTCGATTCGACACGAGAAGAGGTTTTGCAAGAAAGGTGCGTGATTCGGTTGACAAGGTATCTAGGACTTGATAGCATCCGCAACTATCCGGGCTATCGAGCAAATTAGGCGGATAGCTCAGTCGGGAGAGCGCTGCCCTTACAAGGCAGAGGTCACAGGTTCAATCCCTGTTCCGCCTACCAGCTAGGTGGAGAGAGCCTCAGTGGTAGGGGCGGAGCCTGAAAGACTTCAGCGCAGTCGAAACTCCCTGGACGTTGCAAGTCGACCGCTCCGGAGTTGTATCGAGAACCGGTCGAATTTTGAAGATAGCCTGTTTCGTCTCCACCTCTGATCTGCACGGGGCCGTCGTTCAGCTTGGTTTAGGACGCCAGATTGTCAATCTGGAGGTCGCGGGTTCAAATCCCGTCGGCCCCGCCATCTTTCCCCTGCGAGCAAATGCGTGCGTGTGAGTCGTTCATGCTTTTGACAGAGGAGGAGAAGTTCTAACGTAATGATGTTTCAATCAGGCCTGACGGGCTTCATCGGTTCTCTCGGACTCGTCTCGAAGGTCATTTTGCTCCTGCTCTTTCTCTTCTCCGTTATTTCCTGGGCTGTGATTCTGTACAAGTGGCGCGTTTTCCGCACAGTCGATCGCGAAGACCACCGCTTTCTGACCGCCTTTGCCAAGAGTAAAGATGCGGATGAACTACGGCGGCAGGCGCGTCGAACGATCGGGAGTCCGAGCGCCAGTGTTTTCATGGGGTTAATGGATCGGTTGGATGCCGGACAGGGAGAGGAATCCGGCGACCGACTTTCTCATCTGCGAGGCCAGGAAAGCGGAGATGGTCCGGCCAGCTTGGATCGGCAATACATCGAGCGGACTGTGGCATATATCGTGCAGAACCAGATCGCTCAGTTGGAGGCGTACTTGCCGTTTTTGGCCACGACGGGAAACATTACGCCGTTCATCGGCTTGCTCGGCACCGTCTTGGGGATTATTGATTCGTTCAGGGAAATCGGGCTCCAGGGAACCGCCAGCATCGCCGCCGTGGCGCCGGGGGTGGCGGAGGCGCTGGTCGCCACGGCGGCCGGACTGTTCACAGCTATTCCCGCGGTGATTGCGTATAATTATTATTTGGCGCGCATTCGCCGGACGGCATTCCGTCTCGAAACGTTTAGTGTCGATTTGCTGAACTCGGTCCAGACCCAGAGGAAACAGGCCAGCGTGGGGGTCCGATGACGATCTTTGAGACCAGGCATCGGCGCTTCCTCGCCGAAATCAATGTCATTCCGCTGGTCGATGTTGTTCTGGTTCTGTTGGTGATCTTTATGGTGACGGCGCCCATGCTATATCGCGGCATCGACATCAAGCTCCCGACTTCGGCCACCAATACGATCAAGCCGGAGGCGCGCGTCGTCTTAACGATCGAGAAGGATCAACGACTCTATCTGGACAAGGATGCGGTGAGCGTCGCGCAGCTTGAACGTCGTCTTAAGTCGCTGAAGGAACAGAACGCGGAGGTGTCGGTGTACCTGCGGGCCGATCGCGAGGTGCCGTACGGGATCGTTGTGCAGGTCATGGACGGTGTGAAGCGGGCGGGGATCGAAAAACTTGGGATGGTGACCGATCCGGTCACCGGCGAGCGGGTGATGGAACAACAGGTCGCGCCGGCGGATCGCCGTCACAGTCCGCTTTGACCCATAGATCCTTATGGTGACGCATACGCTTCCCAGGCTGTTGCTCCTCACCCTTGACGCGGACCAGCGCGAGGCGTTGGGCGTGCGGTTCAAATGGACCGTGATCGCCTCGCTGATGTTACACGTGTGCGTGCTGCTTGCGATTTCAGGGGTGCGCTTGATGCAACACAGTGAACGGCCTCTGGCGTCGGTGCAGGTCTCTTTGGTGACGATGTCGCCCCCTGTCCGGTCGACCGAAACGCCTGCCGCGCGGCAAGCCGATGTGATGAAACCGCACAAGGTTGTCCAGCCGGCCGTTCCGCCGCCGGTCAAACCGGCGCCGTTGCCCCCGATCGCGGTGGCCAAACCGGTCGCCTCTACGCCGATCGCGCCGCCGGTGCGGAGCGACGCGCCCGGTGCCCGACGGTCTTCAGGGGACGTGATGCGCGATGTCTTGAAAGGTATCGAGTTGCCGCCCGATGCGCCGAAATTCGGCGAACTGAGCCCGGCTAAACCTGTGACGCTGTCGCAGCGGGTGGATGTGCCGCGGACCGACCGCACCCCCGAAAAAATCAGCAGTGAAATCGATACGCTGTTAGGCAAGTTGAAAGTTCCCGACGTGACGCCCATGACGCCGGTGGTTCCCAGAGAGCCGGTCAAGACGACGCAAGCGCAACCTCGCCAGCCGTCGTTGGCCGAGCAGTTCGACCAGGAGTTGGAGGACGAGCTCAAGAAGCTCCAGCCCATGCCGCGTTCCGTCAAGCCGGTCGAGCCGCCGCAAGAGGCGAAACCGGTGCCGGAACCGTCGATCAAACAGGTCCCGGGGGCTGTGGCCAAGGTACCGACCGTCCGGAGCCCTGAAACATCCATGAGGGTCTCCTCGACAGGGCCCGGCTCCAATCGCTACCTCGCTCGAGTGCAACAGAAGATCAGCAGCCTCTGGACGGCTCCTCCGGTCGATGTCCCGGAGAAGGCGCTCACCGTCGTGGTAAAGTTTAGGCTGCACCGCAGCGGGTCAGTTAGCAATGTGATCATTGAACAGTCGTCCGGCAACGACTATTACGATCTTGCCGGAAAACGCGCGGTCTTGAGCGCCAATCCTCTACCCGCATTTCCTCCGGAGATGACTGATTCGTATCTGGACGCTCACTTCAGTTTTACGGTCGGAGAGCAGGTCGGTTGAGTATCACATGAAAGGTTTGAGCATGTTGATTTTGGCCCTCGCCCTTGGGGCGGGGTTGGTGGGAATCCTGGAATCCAAGGCAACGGATGTCTTTCTCGAGGCGACCCGTCCGGACTTCGAGAAAATTCCCATCGGGGTGTTGGGCTTCCAAAACGGTGGCGGGCCCGAGTGGCTCGGCGGGCGGGTGGAGGAGGTGCTCAAGGCCGATCTTCGGCGCTCGTTGGTGTTTACCTTGGTCGACTTGCCCAGCCTCGGCATCAAGGTGCGGGATGTCGGAAATGCCGAAAAGGCTATCTTCAAGCAGGCGACGGATAATGGCGTCGCCGTGCTGGTATGGGGGAGGGCGGGGCTCAAAGAAAACGGCAAAGAAGCCGATGTCGTCGTCGATGGTTACGTCTATGACGGCGGCAGCGACGAGATAGTGGGAGGGAAGCGATACGTCGGCTCGACCTCCGTCGTCAGGCTGATGGCGCACCGATTTGCCGACGAACTGGTCTACCGCTATACGGGTGAGCCGGGCATCGCGAGGACGAAAATCGCGTTCGTGTCGGAGGTCGGCGGTGCGCGTGAGCTGTTCGTGATGGATTACGACGGATACGAGCCTCGGCAAATCACGGCCGACGGCTTTCTGAATTTGATGCCGCGATGGTCACCCGATCGGCGGTTTCTCGTGTTCACGGCGTACCGGAGCCGAAATACCCAGGACATTGATTTGATCGAACTGGCGACGGGGAAACGGTGGACGCTTGTGTCGCTGGGAGGATTGAACATCACGCCGGCGCTCTCTCCGGACGGCAATTATCTGGCGTTCACGACGAGCCAGGACGGCAATGCGGAAATCTACCGACTCGATACGCGAACGAAGGCGCTGCAGCGGCTTACCGTCAACCCGGCTGCGGATCTTTCGCCGTCCTGGTCACCTTCCGGCCGGGAGATTGCTTTCACCTCCGATCGGGGCGGCGGGCCTCAGATTTACTTGATGAGCGCAGACGGGTCGAATGTCCGGCGACTCACCTTTGAAGGCGACTACAACGCCGCGCCCGCATGGTCTCCTCGCGGAAACTGGATCGCACATGTCTGCCGGACTCCTCGCAAGGAATACAAACTGTGCCTCATCAGTCCGGACGGGCAGAAGCGGGTCCAGATCACGACCGGGCCCGGCGTGGACGACTCGCCATCGTGGTCTCCGGACGGCCGGCATTTGGTGTTCAGCTCGACGGCCGACGGGAAAAGCCATCTCTACATGATCAATGCCGACGGCAAAGATTTGGAACGGCTGACCTACGGGGGGACCCACTACAGTTCGCCCGCATGGTCGCCGGCCCTATAAGCCAACCGCCGTCAGAAGGCTTCGGTGAGAGAGAGTGAGCGGGCGGTCCATTTCACACAGAAGAGGAGAGCAACCCATGAAAGCACGATCCTTCACAGCCTGCCTTGTCGTCATGCTGGGGGTGATGATGGTGACCGGGGCCGGTTGCTCCAAAAAATCCGTGCAGGCCGGCTCGGGTTCGAAGTCCTCGGAGGAAAGATTGGCGAAATCCCGGAGCGGATCCGTGACGCCTGGAGAAAGCTTGAACGAAGGGTCCCTGGGCATGTCAGGCGGAGCCGGCGATATCGGACAAGGCGCGGGGGCGAGCTCCAGTTTCCCCGACCTGACCGTCTCAGGCCGAGGGACAGATGCGGCAAGTGCCGGGTCCGAAGGCGGGGGCTTGAGGGGGCTGGAGCCAGTCGGGCCGGGCAAAGGTGCCACCGAGGAGCGGGTCGGAGGCGGGACCTTGATGGCGAAGGTCCAGCCTTCGGACAGCGCCTCCAGGCAGATTGAGGAGATGCGTCGTGAGCAAGCCGCAGCCGCTGCGGCCGGGCTTCGAGACGTGTTCTTCGCCTTCGACAGTTGGACGATTACGGAAGAGGGACGAATGGCCTTGGCCCACGACGCCGAGTGGATCAAAGCCAACCCCGGTTCACTGATCAAGATCGAAGGGCACTGTGATGAGCGCGGCACGTTGGCGTACAATTTGGTGTTGGGTGAGAAGCGCGCCAAGGCTGTCCGGAATTATTTGGTCGAGCTTGGCGTGAGCGCCAATCGGCTGGCAGTCGTGTCGTACGGAAAGGAGCGACCGTTCTGCAGGGAGCAGACGGAGTCCTGTTACCAGCAGAACCGTCGAGGCCACCTCGTGCTTCGCACGAAGTGAAGGCGTGAAGCGGCGCGATGACTAACCGCCCGATGAGCGGTCGTGACGGCGCCTCCATGAGCAAACCTATGACAAACACAGTCGGGTCGTATAGGTATGGTCTGCCGATCTTCGGCTTGGTGGGAGGGCTCGTCATCTCCGGGTGCTTGGCCCAGCAGGCGGATTTGCGACAGACCAACCGGGAGTTGCAGAAGACTCATCAGGAGTTGCAGCACAAGATCCAGAAGGCCAAAGAGGAAATCGATCGGATGGTGGGGGAAACGCGTGCGCGCCTGGCCGAAGAGATTCGGAGCGTGAAGGAGGAGCAGTTGCCCAGCCTTCGAGGAGACATCCAGGTGACGGCGCATCAGGCCATGCAGTTGGTCCGGTCTCAAGAGGACAAGCTCGCCAGGCTGGAGCAGGTTGTGCACAAGCTGGAGAACGAGCAGAAAGCCCGGCTCGCGTCTTTGGAAAGCAAGTTCGACAAAGACCTGCGCGAGCACGCTGCGGCCTTGAAGCAGGAGTGGGGGACGGAATCTACTAGGACATCGGCCCGTCTGGATGACGTGGCAGCCCGCTTGGACGCCGTGCACAAGACCATTACCGCGTTGACCAAAGCGATCGACGCGCGGCTCGACGAGCAGCAGAAGTCGATCGCTGCCGTCGACGCCAGGGCCGTCGCATTGGCCCAGCAACTGGATGCGCAAAGCAAGGCATCGAGCGAACAGGCGGCGAAGTTCAGTCACGCGCTGAGCGATTTTAAGCAAGGCCTGGTCAGGTTGGGCGAAGAAGTGAAGCACCAGGAGCAAGCCGTCAAACAACTGTCGGCGTCTTTCGAGCAGCAGAATGCTGCACTCTCGAAGCGGACTGACGCCCTGGCGGCGAAGGTGGAGGCGGACACCAAGGCTGCGACCAACCACATCAACGAAGTGAACCGGATCATGACCGGTCATCTCAACGAGGTCAACCGGAGCGTTTCGTCCGTCGCCAAGGCGCTCGAAACTGCAGGCGAGAAATTCGCCGCGCGGTTGGACGAGCAGGATCGTCGTCTGGATGAAATCTCCAGGGCGGTGAGCGAGGTGGCGCAGGTTCGTTCTCAGCCTGGTGTGGTCCAGCGGCAGCCGAGCCAACGGCCGGCTCAACGCTCGACGCTCAACCAAATGGTCGAACAGCCCAAGGCGCCCACCGAGGAGCCGGGTGGGGCGACTTCGTCGTCCGTGCAGGGGGATGCCGCCGGTCCCGTCGAGGCGACGTCCAGGATCGAATCCGACGCCGCGGACGCCAATCCCCGCGAGGTGTACGAGCGCGTGCTCAACAAGTTCAAGGCGGGCGATCTGGAGGGAGCCCGTCAGGGGTTCGCTGCCTTTCTGGCCGAATATCCCAATTCGGACCTCGCGCCGAACGCGCGGTTTTGGTTGGGGGAGACCTATTACGGCAAGAAGGATTTCAAGCGGGCGATCGAAGCATACGATCAAGTACAATTGGATTATCCGAACAGCGAAAAAGTGCCGGCTGCGCTGCTCAAAAAAGGCTATGCCTATCTGGCCTTGAAGGATCGGAAGCGTGCGTCCACGACGCTGAAGCAGGTCATCGAGCTGTATCCCCGAACGCCCGAGGCTGGAAAGGCGCTCGACAAACTTAATCAACTGAAGGATTCCCGCTAGGCGGGAAGGCGTCCCTCATGTCCCGTCGCGCTCAGATGCTTTCCGGATTGTTAACGTTGTCGTTAACCGCCCTCGGCTGCGCCAAGCACGCGGATTTCGTCGATCTGCGGGAGGAGCTGCGCACCGTCGCCAAAACGCAGGAGCAGGAGCTGAAGCGGCAGGAAGCCATGCAACGGCGGCTGGAGTCTTTGGAAAAGAGCCGCGATGCCGACGGCTTCAAACAGCGGCTTGAAGACGTCGCCGCCCGACTGCAGAAACTGGAAACGCGCTTGGCCAAGTTGGAAGAAGGACAGATCAGCCAGGCGGCCGCTTCCAAAGCGGATGCCGCGGTGGCGGAATCCTCCCGTCCCTCCAAGCCACCGAAATCACCGGTTGCGCCGGATCTCTCGCCGGTGCTGCCCGGCATGCCGGCGATCACGCCGACCTCGGCTTTCAACCTGGCGTACAACGACTACCTGAACGGCCGGTACGAGTTGGCCGTGACGGGGTTCCAGCGGTTCATCAAAGACTTTCCCGCCACCTCGCTGACGCCCAACGCGTATTATTGGCTTGGCGAATCCTACTACAACATGAAGGATTACGTGCGGGCGATCCAGTCGTTCGAGCACGTCGTGAACGAGTATCCTGGGAACGAGAAGGTGCCGTCGGCCTTGTTCAAATTGGGGTTGTCGACCGCCGAGACCGGCGATATCGCTAAATCCCGTAAGTACTTGAAGCGGGTGATCGAAGAGTTTTCTTCCTCCGACGAAGCGAAGCTGGCCAAAGCCAAGTTGGCCGAAATCCGATGACCGCAGGCTCGCCGCGACAGTTTCCGTTCGCCCATGTTGTTCCCTCCGCTTCTCCTGGAGCGTGATCGATGAGTCCCGACGGCGGCGTCGGAAAAATCCGTGTGCTGCCCGTCGAAGTCGTCGGCCGCATCGCCGCCGGTGAGGTCATCGAGCGACCGGCGGCCGTCGTGAAAGAGTTGCTCGACAACAGTCTGGATGCCGGAAGCTCCACGATTACGGTCGAAGTCAGAGACGGAGGATTGGGGCTCATCCGCGTGACCGACGACGGCGAAGGCATGAGCCGCGCGGATGCGCCCCTCGCCTTCCAACGCCACGCCACGAGCAAGCTGCGCTCGGATCAAGACCTCTGGTCCGTGCGGACGATGGGGTTTCGCGGTGAAGCCCTGCCCAGCATCGCCGCCGTTTCGAAAGTCCGGCTGCTGACGAGCAGTCGGGATGAGCCGGTGGGCACGCAGGTGTCCGTTGTCGGAGGGTCGGTGATTGAGATTGAAGACGCCGCGGCGACGCGTGGCACCCGCGTGGAGGTCACCGATCTGTTCTACAATACGCCGGCGCGCAAGAAATTTCTCAAGAGTCCGACCACTGAATTCGCCCATATCAGCCAGACGGTTCAGCAAGCCGGCCTGGCGTGGCCGTCCGTCCATTTCCGACTCTTCCACAACGGCCGTGAGGTGCTCAATCTCCCGGCTGTCTCTTCGGTGCGCGACCGGGTCCTGCAGATCTATCGCCTCCCCTTTCTCGACCGGACGGTCGAAGTGAGCGGACAGTGGCCCGGCCTCAAAATCGGCGGCTTTGCGATCCAGCCAATTCACGCGCGCGCGTCCAGGACACCGCAGGATCTGTTCGTCAATCGGCGGCCGGTCCGCAATGCCACGGTCTTCCATGCGATCGCCGACGGCTATGCGTCCTTTCTCGCAAAGGGCCGTTATCCAGTGTTCGTGCTGTTTTTGGACGTGGATGCGAGCCGGGTGGATGTCAACGTCCATCCGACCAAGCGCGAGATCCGTTTCGTCGACCAGGAGACCGTGCACCACGCCGTCCGACAGGCGGTACGGGAGGCCCTGGGCGCCACGCCGCGCTTCGTTTCAGTGGCGGATGTCCGATTCGCGGGCTGGGGCAGGGGCGGATCTGGGCCGAGGGAATCCACCGCCGCAGGCTCCGACCAGTCCATGTTGCGCCCGCCGGATGTCTGGTCCGGTCCGCGATCCGGGATGGCGGTGGCGACTCCAAGGACGGCGATCCGGGACGTCTCAGACGGCGAGACCCTTCAAACCTCATTTGTTCATGAACCGGGGCAACCCTATGAAGCGGCGGAACTGGAGGTCCTCCCGCTTGGACAGATCAAGCGGACCTTTCTCGTCGCGCAGGTCGGGTCGGAACTCCAAGTCGTCGATCAGCACACGGCTCATGAGCGGGTCTTGTTTGAACGGTTGTGGCGGGCCTGGCAGAGCCGAGCCGTTCAGTCGCAACCGCTGCTGCTTCCGGAGCCGATTGACGTACCGCCCGATAAGGCGATTCTGTTGGAACGACGTTTGGACGATTTCGAACGACTGGGATTGGCGATCGAGCCCTTTGGCACGGGAACGTTCATCGTTCGAGCGGTTCCCGCGTTGTTGGGCCGTCTTGATGCGGCGTCCCTGATCCAGGACCTGATCGACGAACTGACTCAATGGGAGTCGCTGTCGTCGCTAGAAGCGAAGATGCGCCCCATCATCGCCACTCTGGCTTGTCACGGGGCGGTTCGAGCGGGGCGCGTGATGAATCTGCCGGAGGTAAAGCAGCTGATCGAAGACTGGGTCACGGAAGGGCTGATCATGACCTGTCCGCATGGTCGCCGAGTCGCCTTGCGCCTGCCGGCCGAGGAACTGGCGAAGATATTCGGTCGGGTCTGAGGGTGGTGAGGCTGTTGTCGCGCGGTTTTCCCATGAGCGGCAGCGAGGACGTCATCGGGTTCAAGCCGGTTGTGGTCGTAGTCGGCCCGACCGCCGTCGGCAAAAGCCGGCTCGCCGTCAGACTGGCCAAGCGTCTCCAGACCGAAGTCCTGGCCGCGGATTCCAGACAGGTCTATCGAGGGATGGATATCGGGACGGACAAGCCGACTCCAGAAGAGCGGGCCGGCGTGCCGCACCGGCTGATTGACTTGGTTGACCCCGACGAAACATTCAATGCGGGAATGTACCGGCGAGCGGCGTTGCCGGAGATCGAGCGACTGCACGGTGAAGGCCGTCTGCCGCTGGTCGTGGGAGGCACGGGGCTCTATGTCCGCACCCTGCTTCGTGGACTGTGCGAGGGGCCGAAGGCTGACCCGATGTTCCGAGCCCAACTCGAA
Organism: Nitrospira calida; assembly: GCF_976986435.1. Taxonomy (NCBI): domain Bacteria; kingdom Pseudomonadati; phylum Nitrospirota; class Nitrospiria; order Nitrospirales; family Nitrospiraceae; genus Nitrospira; species Nitrospira calida. Next base: position 2,913,775 of record NZ_OZ335950.1, on the reverse strand, counting down.
GAGGAAGCAAGACGACGAGGGCCAGAGGCTCTGCATCGTGAGCTGACTCGTGTCGATCCGGAATCGGCCGCCCGGCTCCATCCGCATGACCGGGTCAAAGTCGTGCGGGCGTTGGAAGTCTATCATCTGCTGGGACGACCGCTCTCTTCGATCCATCAAAGCCATGGGTTCGGCGAGAGGCCGTTTACACCGCTTCTGATCGGCCTCACGAGAGAACGGGAAGCGCTGTACCGCCGCATCGAAGAGCGGGTGGACGCGCAATTAGCCCGAGGGTTGGTGGACGAAGTTCGGGGTCTGTTGACGAAAGGCTATGATCGGCGGTTGAGCTCGCTGAAGGGGCTCGGGTATCGGCAGATCGCCGCGTATCTCGACGGGGACTGCGGATATGCGGAAGCCGTTCGGTTGTTGAAGCGGGATACACGGCGTTTCGCCAAGCGGCAACTCACCTGGTTCCGGAAGGAGCCTGGCATTCTCTGGTTGTCGCTCGCGGAAGACGAATCGGAGGAGCGAATCGTCGACAAAGTGATGACGATGATCGAGCAGTTCCTCGCCGGTTTGGGTCGGCAAGCGCAGGTGGACACGCTGAGCGGACGCACGGTTGCAGCGGGAGTCACGGCGGGATGAAGACGGCAACAGACAAGGTTCAAGCACTGCTGGGAATTATCGGGGGGAGTGGTCTCTATGAAATGGACGGTCTGAGCCAGGTCCGCCGCGCGACCGTGCGGACTCCGTTCGGGCGGCCGTCGGATGACGTCGTGCTCGGGACGCTCGATGGAGTGCGGGTGGCCTTCCTCTCCCGTCACGGCCGCGGTCATCGGTCCAACCCCAGCGAGATCAACTATCGCGCCAATATCTATGCGCTGAAGTCGCTCGGCGTGCGCCGCGTCATTTCAATCAGCGCGGTTGGGAGCATGAAGGAGGCGATCAAGCCGGGCGAGGTCGTCCTGCCGGACCAATTCATCGACCTGACCAGACGGCGCGCGTCCACCTTCTTCGAGGGCGGGCTCGTCGCGCATGTGGCCTTCGGCGATCCCGTATGCCGGTCGTTGGCCCGCTCCTTGTCCAAAGCGGCCCATGAAGCGGGCGCCACCGTGCACGAGGGCGGCGTGTATCTCTGCATCGAAGGCCCGCAGTTTTCATCCCGCGGAGAATCCCTGCTCTACCGCAAGTGGGGTGTGGATGTGATCGGAATGACCAACATGCCGGAAGCCAAGCTGGCGCGGGAAGCCGAGCTGTGCTATGCCACGGTCGCCCTCGTGACGGATTACGATTGCTGGCACGAGACCGAAGAGGCGGTCACGGTCGAAGCCATACTCACGACCTTGCGCAACAATGTTGCGCTGGCCAAACGCCTGTTGCGGAAGGCGCTGCCGACGGCCGTCGAACCGGCCAATTGCGGGTGCGGCCAGGCGCTGAAAGATGCCATCGTGACAGATCCGCGGATGATTTCCCAGGCGATGCGGAGACGGCTGGATCTCTTGATCGGCCGGTATTTGAACGCGAAGCGTCATGCGCGAAGCGGACCGTGAAAAACAGGTCGGGAAAACGAAGGTGAAGAGAAGATGGGGAAATTGCTAGTTGTCGGGTCGGTGGCGCTCGATACGGTCAGAACGCCGTTCGGCGAGGCGGCCGAAGTGCTGGGAGGGTCGGCGACCTACTTCGCCACCGCCGCGAGCTACTTCACCAGCGTCGATCTGATCGCCGTCGTCGGGGAGGATTTCCCGGAACACCATGTCAAGTTTCTCAAAAGCCGCGGAATCGATCTGGCGGGTCTGGAACGGCGGCCGGGGGCGACCTTTCGGTGGAAAGGCGAATACACTCATCAGCTCAATGAGGCCCATACGTTGGACACGCGGCTGAATGTCTTCGAGTCTTTCCGGCCGAAGATTCCCGCGCACTATCGAACGCCCGACGTGCTGTTCCTCGGCAATATCGATCCGGATCTGCAGTTGGACGTGCTGCGGCAGGTGGAGCGACCGTCGCTGATCGCTTGCGACACGATGAATTTCTGGATCACGGGCAAGCGCGAGGCTCTCTGGCGGGTTCTCGATCACGTCGACATGCTGATCGTCAACGATGCCGAGGCCAGGGCTCTCGGTGATCATCCCAATCTCGTTCGGGTGGCTAAAACCATTTTGGCGAGAGGGCCGAAGCATCTGATCATTAAGCGCGGGGAATACGGGGTTCTGATGTTCAACGAAAAGCAGATGTTCGGCGCCCCGGCGTTTCCGTTGGAGGAAGTCCGCGATCCGACCGGAGCGGGCGACACATTCGCCGGCGGGTTCCTGGGCTATCTGGCGGCGACGGGGAACCGGTCTCCCGAGGCTATCCGTCAGGCGGTCATCTTCGGCAGCGTGATGGCCTCCTTTACCGTTGAAGCCTTTAGCCTTGACCGCTTGCGCGTCCTGGATTACAAAGAGATCGAGCGCCGATTCCGCGAGTTCAAGCGGTTGACGCATTTCGAGGACGTGCCGTGACGGTCGGAGCCAACAGCCGTTTCGTCTTCGGGAGACATGACCGCCGCACTCTGTGCTTTTGGCTGCTGGCGTTCGCGGCGCTTCAGCCTTGGATGCTTGCTGGATGCGCGACGGAAGAGATCATCAAAAAGTCCAACGGCTACTATCAGGAGGGAGTCGCCAACCTGAGCGTCGATCGCCAAAAAGCGTTCGTGTCCTTCCAGAAAGCGATTCAACTGAATCCCGACAACAAGCAAGCCCATTACGGGCTTGGCCACATTTACGCCTTGCAGGGCAAATTCAAAGAGGCGGAAGAGGCGTTCCGTGAGGCGATCCGTCTCGATGACGACTATTCAGAAGCCCACACGTATCTCGGACAGGTGTTGGCTCAGCAGGGCCGGTGGACCGATGCGATCAAGTCGTATAAGCGGGCGTTGAGTAATCCGCTCTACGCCACGCCCGATCTGGCGCGCTACCACTTGGGGCGCGCCTTGGCGCATGAAGGCGATATGCAGGCGGCCGTGGAGGCGTTCGAAGACGCGTTGCTAGTCAATCCTCCGAGCGTGCCGCCAGCCATGCTCCATCTGGAGTTGGGCCGCGCCTACTATAAATTGGGTTACGACAGCAAGGCGCGCGAAATCTTGGCGAAAGTCTCGACCTTCGACAAAGGGGGTGAGTATACCGCCGTCGCCGAACAACTCCTGGAGCGGCTGAAACGGTAGGGCCTCGCATGGAATCGATCGGCGAATTTTTTAGGCAAGTGCGGGAGACCAAAGGTCTGACAATCGACGAAGTGGCGTCCAAGACCCGCATCCGCTCCGACTTTGTCAAGGCGCTGGAAGAAGGCAACTTCGCCAAGTTGCCCGATCAGGTGTTTGCGAGAGGATTCGTCCGATCCTATGCCCGCTCGCTGGGGCTGGACGAGGAGGATGCGATTCACCGGTTCGTCCAGTCGGCCGGCGCCTTCTATGAAAAACAGGAGGAACGGGAACGGTTGCGGATACGTCAGGCGGAAGAAGAGCGACGCCGAAAAGCGAACCGTAAGGCGGTCGGCATCGCGATCGGCGTCGCCGTGTTGGCCCTCGTCCTTCTCCTGAGTCGAGAACAATCCTCGATGATCCAGCGTTCCGTTCCGGAACCTTCCGTCGTTGTGTCGAAGAAAGCCGCGCTTGCGCCGAAGGACACGCGCGAAACCGCACAACGACAGATGCAGGAGCCGGCTGAGACGAGCGGCCTCTCCACGGCTGGCGAAGGCTCGACTGGCAGAGCGGAAGGCCGGCCGTCCGAGTCGGCGTCTCAGTCGGCGACCGTCTCAGTGGCCGAGCCGGAGCCGTCGAGCCTTCCGTCAGCGGGTTCGGACGGTCCTTTGGCCGGGTTGGCGCTCGACGGACCGGGCTCGGGAGACGAGCCGTTGGTTCTGGATCTCGAAGCCACGGAGTTAAGCTGGGTGGTCGTACAAGTCGACGGCGGCAGTCCGCAAGAAGCCCTCCTCAGGCCAGGCGAAAAAGCCCGCTGGAAGGCTCAGGGCCAATTCACGCTGACGCTGGGGAACGCTGGCGGCGTTCGAGCTGAACTGAACGGGAAACCGCAAAAACCCTTCGGCCCCAGCGGCAAGGTCGTACGGGATATCGTGCTGAAGCGCTGAGCCTGGTTTCCTGCCCCTCTGTTATCCTTCTCCGCCACGCTCCAGATGGAAATCCCTTTGCCGGTAGGAGGGACATGAAAGCTGAGGCGCAAAGGCGCCACATGTATCCGAATTGCGAGCGCCGTCCGAGGCGCGTCTCTTCGCTAGGCGGTTGGCATGAGACGCTTCTTTCGGCGTTACCTTGTGGCATAGTCCTTGTGTTCGGAACGGCCGAGAGGGTCAGTGGGTGATACCTGAGGAGGTGCGAGCGGAAACCGGAAAAGCCCGCGCGGCGGAGGGCTTGACGCGGCATCAAATTCTTGACAAGACGCGCACTCGTTGCTATAGTGCCGCCGCTTCAGCGGCTGGGATGATCGCTGTCCACTCATCCGCTTTATCTGTTTTCTTCAGGGCGCAACATTAACCACGGAGTGGTTATTCTCTAAAAAGGAGGCGTCGTGATGGGGTATCTTTCGAGATCGCTTGGTATCTTGACCGCGCTCATATTCGTGACGGCCACTATGGCTGTTGCGGAAGAACGCGATCCACTCAAACCCCGGGTTCCGCCGGATCAGATTGCTGAGGCCAAGGCGCTGAAGAACCCGATCCCCAAGACACCGGAAAACTTGGCCAAAGGCAAGGCCCTGTTTGAAGGAAAGGGCACCTGCTTCAACTGCCATGGTAAAGAAGGGAAAGGTGACGGGCCTGCCGGGCAGATCCTGAACCCCAGCCCGCGCAATTTCACGAATTGCAAGTTCCATAAGAAGCGGAAGGACGGAGAGCTGTTCTGGGTCATCAAGAACGGTAGCCCGGGTACAGGCATGGTGTCTTTGATCCCTGCCGCCATTACGGAAGAAGAAGCCTGGACGATCATCAACTACGAGCGGAGCTTCTGCAAGGAAGGCACCGAATAAGCAGTTCGGACGTCTGCGCACGAAAGGCGGCGAGGGGCTCAAGTCCCCCCGCCGCCTTTTTGTAGTTGTTGAAAGCCCGGGCGGCTTTCTCACACGTCCGCCGACTTACCGAACCTCCGACAGCGCCCCCGTAAGCCCGGGTTGGGTCAGAATCACGCCCGCCGCCGTATCCATTGACCGCAGAGGCGGGACGATAAGCGGACGTTGCTCCTGGCTGAAGCCAGATTTGGCGGCGGCCGGCACCTTCTGATCCAGGAAACTGCTCAATTCACCCAGCGTTACCGCTCCGTCATGGTTGGCGTCGGCGTCGCCTTGCAAGCCGCGGAGCAAGTAATGCGTGAACAGGCCGTGCCGGAACTTATCGGACTCTAGTCCCTTGCCGAATCCGTCGAGCCCGATAAGCCGAACGACTCCGTGGCCGGCAGTGTCCCAGCGGGGAGCCTTGCTTTTCATGCGGGCGTCTCCGCCCAGCCTGGCGATCCCTCCGTCGAAGATAAAGAGTGTCTGTGCGGCCTTGAGCTTCCCTAACGCCGCCTCCAACTCTTTCACCGGGTAGAGTCGCGAAGTGGAGGCGCTGCCGCCGTCGTAGGGAACGAGAAAGGTTTCGCCGGTTGGTGTTGCGAAGGCCTGTCCGGCAAAATAGACGACGACAAGGGCATCGCCGTGGACGCGGGTGGGTAACCAGTCGAGCAACGCTTCCTCGATGTCCGGCCGCAGGGCCTTGACATCTTGGAGGATTCGTATGTTGGCGTCGGGCACGCCGCCCAGCGATCGGAACGAGGCGGCCACGTGCTCGGCATCCTCCGCCGCGTATTTGCGCCCTGGGATCTGTTGATCGCGATAGACGCTGAGTCCGATCGCGACAAGGTAGGTTTCGAGACGGTGGAACGCGTTCGGAGCAGCGGTCGCTGCCTCGGCTGATTCCGGTTTCGAGCCCCTTGAACGGATGGATGCGGTCAGGGTCTGAACCGGCGCGACCGGCGCGCCGGTCGCATCCGAAAGGGCCACCTGCAATTCGGCGCGTTGCGGCTGGATCGACGACGGAAGCGTCGCGACGAATTCAATCGAGCGGGACTCCCCGGGTTGAAGTGTGCCGACCGGCAGCGCGGTGGCCGGAAATTGCGACACCACCGCCGGCGTGCCCGTTATCGATGCGGACACGCCGTGAACAGCCTGCCCGCCGCCGTTAGCCAGGTCGATACGAATCCGAACGCGTTCGCCTCCTTCCAGCAGCAGATCGCCGTTCTCATCCACCAATGTCGCTTTGAACGAGACGGCGGAGACTGGCGTTCTCGCCGCGGCGGATCCCGACGGCGGACCCGCCGGCTGGGTCACAGTGGCCGAAGGCGTAGGCAACGCCTCCCGGGCGCCGGACTCATATTGGGCTCGGGCGGCCCGGATGAACTGGGTTGACAGCGCAACGGCCGCCTCGTAGATGAATTCGTCCATGTTGCCGTAGTTACATCGACGCTGCGTCGGTTCCAGGATCAATCGCTGCTTGTGCTGGACAGAGAGGGCTTGTTGCGACAGGACACTCCCGGACGCATCTTTGAAGGTCGCGACGGCTTCCAAGACCAGTTCGGCAGGCACGCGATCATAAATATTGTCTGTGAGCAGCTTGAGCCCCGACCGCTGCAAGTCGAGGTGTATTTCGTGGGTCGGCGAAGTCGGCTGGGGGTTCGCTCCGGAGGCCAAAACCGACTGGAAATTTTGCGCGGCCGCGTCGAGTAACACCGACTCCAGTTCGGCGCCGAGCGGGATGTCATATGGGCTATTGCAGGCGTCGATGTACTGCACCCGGGCGTTGGTCAGCGACGGATCGAATGTCAACCTCACGGTGACTGGAAGGCGAGGACCCATGTCCGGCAAGGGTGTGCGTCGAACCAGGCCGGCGAGTTTGTCACAGGCCGTCAGCTCCAGCGCGAGAAGCCCCAGTGCCATAAGGATCCAGGTTCGCACGGCGGGGTTCGCCGGCGACCGAGGATCGATTGAACGAACACCGCCGCGACCAAGCATCGACACCTCATCACCTCATCGGCAACAGGAAAGGAGACAGCGTGCTCACCGTACAGAAACTGGCGGACGATTGCAACACGTCCCTTTAGGAGGATCGCGCCTTGCCAGTGGAGGAGCGCTCGTTTATCCTTACGCCGCCGGGAGAGGCGGTACGAGGGCCGGGCTGCGGAGGTAGTCTGTGTTGGTTCTGGGGTTCTCGAATATGCGGGATGCGGCTGCCGCGCTCGTCCAGGGTGGGCGGATTGTGGCGGCGGCCGAAGAGGAGCGCTTCGTCCGCATCAAACATGTGACCGCCTTGCCCCTCCACGCAATTCGCTATTGCCTGCGCGAGGCCGGGGTGCGGCTCGACGAGGTGGACGCGATCGCCGTCCCGTGGAAGTACTGGGTGCTGGGACGCCGGGCGGTGCTGGCGCTCGGGGCGATGCTGCGATCCCCGCAACTCTTCCGGGTGAAGGGCCGGCGGAGCCTCGAACGGCTCGGTCAGGAATGGGCGGAGCTGGCGTTCCTGAGAAGCCGGTTGGGTCGAGATTTCGGCGCCATCCACCGCCGTCCGGTGTTTCTGGATCACCATCTCTGCCATGCCGCGAGCGCGTTTCTGGTGTCGCCCTTCGAGCGGGCGGCGATTCTGGTGGTCGATGGGGCGTCCGAAGCGCATACGGCATTGCTGGCAGTGGGAGAAGGCCGGGACATCCGTGTGCTGAAGCGGATCCCATTGCCGCATTCCCTTGGGCAATTCTATGCCGCCGTCACGTCGTTTTTGGGATTCCGTCCGGACTCCGACGAGTACATCGTCATGGGGCTTGCCGCCTATGGGGAGCCAACATTCGCGTCCGCGCTTCGCACACATGTGCTGCCTCTGCGACCGGACGGCGAATTTCGGCTGAACACCGAGTTGCTGGATTTTCACCTGGCGCGGGTGCGGATCTTTTCACCCGAGTTGATCCGCTTGCTGGGGCCGAATCGGCAACCCGGCGACGAGATCACTCAGCGTCACCGTGACATCGCGGCCAGCGCGCAACGGGTGTTGGAAGACACGTTGCTGCATTTGGCTCGATCGCTGCACGCGCGCACCCGTGCCGAATCTCTCTGCCTGGCCGGAGGCGTCGCTTATAACTGCGTAGCGAACAGCCGGTTGCTCCGGGAAGCGGGGTTCAGACGAATCTATGTCCAGCCGGCGGCGGGGGATTCGGGTGCGGCCTTGGGCGCCGCGCTGTGGTGGGCGTCCCGTTGCGGTGGGATGCCCGACCGGGAGGTGCTGCGGTCGGCATACTTAGGGCCCGCCTTTGACGAGCAGGAGTGCCGGCGCGCGCTGGATAGGGCCGGCTTGGTCGCCGCCGCCTTGCCGGAGGAGGAACTCTGTGCGCGCGCGGCGGAAGAACTGGCGAGGGGCCGTCTGGTGTTCTGGTTCCAAGGCCGGATGGAGTGGGGGCCGCGCGCGTTAGGCAACCGCAGCCTTTTAGCCGATCCGCGGCGCGAAGACATGCGCGAACTGATCAATGCCAGGGTGAAGTTGCGGGAATGGTTTCGTCCGTTCGCGCCGTCGGTCTTGGAAGAACGTGCTGGAGACTATTTCGATCCACCGTCGCCATCGCCCTTCATGCTTTTCACCGCGCGGGTGTTGCCGGCCGCGAAAGGTCTCATCCCTGCGGTCACCCATGTGGACGGGACCGCCCGGGTGCATACTGTCGATCGCGAGTCCAATCCGCGCTTCCGGAAATTGCTGGAAGCCTTCGAGCGTCGGACCGGGGTACCGGTCTTACTCAACACCTCCTTTAACGTGAACGAGCCAATCGTGTGCACACCGGACGACGCGGTCCATTGTTTCCTCCGCACGGACGTCGACTGGCTGGTGTTGGGTGATCTGTTGGTCGGGCGGCCGGTCGCCGCATCGCAATGACCGCGACGGCTTGGCTCAGGCGCGGTCCGTGACGACCCACGATTCACGCGGAACGAAGAATCCGGCTGCGGGGTTTCCCGCCCTCGATGCGCTGCTTTTGTTCTTCGTTGTGAACCTGAGCCTCCAACCCCTTGTCGAGCCCGACTTCGGCTGGCACTTGAGGGCGGGGCTTGATCTGATCCGTCAGGGATGGCGCTTACCGGCTGTCGATCCGTATTCCCACACCATGCCCGATTGGTCCTGGGTAGAGCATGCGTGGCTGACGGACGGGCTCATCGCCGCCATCTATCAAGGATTGGGTCCGGTCGGCCCGTTGGGGGTCATCCTATTGTTCGCCACGGTGACGCTCGGCGCCTGCTGGGTGGCGGTGGAACCAGCGGCGGCCGGGCGGACCCAGAAACTCCTCGCTGTCGCCGCCGTCCTCTGGGTGGCCTTGCCGTTCCTGGGGGCCAGGACGCAACTGGTGACGCTCCTGGGAATGGCGCTCACGCTCCGAGTCGTTCGCCATGCCTGCTCCACCGGACGGGGCCGCTGGTGGGTGTTGCCTCCGTTATTCCTGCTCTGGGCCAATCTCCATGGCGGGTTTACGGCCGGACTGTTCCTGCTGGGATTGACTTTGGTGGCCTCCGTGGTGATGCGATGGATCGTTTCCCGTCGGCCAGGGCTGGCCGATCGTCTCGACGAACCGGTTATGCCTGGGCGCGAGATCGGACGGTTCGCCGTCGCTCTGGCCGCATCGGCATTGGTGACACTGATCAATCCCTACGGCTGGCGGCTGTATGCGGAAATCTATGCGTCGCTGAGCGACCGCTTCATGATCGACGTGTTGCACGAGTGGCAGCCGGTCTCTCTCCAAGGCCGCGCCGGTCTTGTCTATGTTACCTATGTCCTGGGATTCAGCTTGACCGGGTTCTACTGCTATCGCCGAGTCGAACCGGTTCGCTGGACGGTCCTCCTCGTCTTCCTCGTCCTTTCCCTGCGACATTGGCGGAATGTGCCGCTGTTGCTCGTCGTCAGCCTGCCGTGGTGCGCGGAACTGGTGGCGGCGGCGATGGAGCAGGCGACACGACTCGTGCTCACGGCGGGTTTCCGGCCCAAAGCTTGGCTGTTGGCTGCGACGGCGGCGATGGGTCTCATGATGGGGTTGGCCGGACCGGATCATCTCCAGCGGGTGGCGCTCTCGGGACTCGATCCCGGCGAATTCTTCCGCCAGACCGACTATCCCATCGAAGCGGTGCAGTGGGTGCACACGCATCGCGACCAGGTAGGGACCAGGTTGTATAACGATTACGGCTATGGAGGATTTCTGCTCTGGTGGCTCCCGGAAGAGAAAATTTTTATCGACGGCCGCATGCCGGCCTGGCGGATCGGCGATCGATGGATCTTTTATGACTACGTCGCGTTGACCAACTGGGATCCTCCGGCGCTGGGCGTGCTCGATAAGTACGGGGTCGATTGGGCGCTCGTTCGCCGCGGAAGCCCGCTGGACCAAGCCCTTCGGCGGGAAGCCGGTTGGCGCCCCGTCTACGAAGACGCCAAGGCCGTCATTTACGTGAGACGCTGAGGAACGAACTCAGGAAGGCGGGGAGCCGGGATGGCTCAACACCACCTCGGCGGCGTGCGGCAACGACTCGGTGGGAGCGTACCGTCCCTGCGCGTCATTGCGTCGGATGGCAAAGAGGTCGCGCACCATGCGAAGGCCGTCGCGAAGGACCCGGACCTTCGAGCCCGGTTGATCGGCCCAGTTGACCGGAACCTCCGCGATGCGATAGCCGCGGCGTTGAGCGACGTAGAGCAGTTCGAGGTCAAAACCATATCCGTCGATGCTGGCGACCGAGAACAGGTCGCGGGCGACGGATCTTCGAAACAGCTTGAACCCACACTGAGTGTCGGCGATGCCGGCGATGCCCGCGCGCCGGACCAGCATGTTGAACAGCGCGCCCAACACGCTGCGATGCCATCGCGCGCGAACCGTGTAACGCGGATCGCGCGAGGCGAGTGTGCGGGACCCGATGGCCAAATCGGCTCCGTCGATCACGGCCTGTTCCAATCGCCAGAGTTCTTCGATCGGGGTCGCCCCGTCCGCATCGGTGAACAGTTGCAGTCGGCCGTTGGCCTCCAACATGCCCTTGCGCACGGCGGCACCCTTCCCTTGATTCGCCGGCAGTCGGATCAGTCGGACCGCCGGGCACCCGGCGCGGAAACGCTCGACCGCCGCGGCGGTGCCATCGCGACTGCCGTCGTCCACTACGAGGATCTCGTAAGGCGCACCATGGCTGTCGAGGTAGCGCGCGAGACGATGGAGGGGAGGAAGAATGCGCGCCGCTTCGTTGTAAGCCGGAACAACAACCGAAAGATCCGGGAGGAACGAAAGATGTCGCACGGACATCGGATGCTCCGGGGGGCGCCTCCCTGCCGCTTTTCCATTTTTCCATCCGGAGACGGTCGGAGGCGGTTGAGCCGCCATACCCTAGCCGAGTCTGAAGTCGATTGCAAGGTCCGGGGGCTTGACAGATCCGCCGAACGGGAGCGAACGTATGAAAAAGTCCGGAAGCAGGCTGAGCGACGGAAGATAAGAGGGGTGGGATATGCGAATCCAGGTCAGATCCATCTGGCTGGCGTTAGGACTGCTCTCGCTGACCGCCTGCGCCTCTGCGGTTCCTCCGAGCCGGATGGCAGACTATCTCGGCCCGCAGGCGATCACGGAACCGTCGGTCTTGCATTTGCCCACGGAGCGACCCATTCACGCCGGGCTCGTCGTGATCGCCGATGCGTCGGCTCCGGATGCAGCCCCGCCTCCGCCGGACGAAGCGGTGAACCGGCTGGCACAGACTCTGAAGGAACAGATCGGTCAACATCTTCCGATCGTCATCGACAAGATTCTTCCGGCCGATGGCCTCAAGCCCGCAGGAGACATCGCCTCGTTCCGCGAGTTGGGCAAGCGGTACGGCGTGGACTATTTGGCTGTCGCGGTGCTCTCCAGTACCGAGCAAGAATATCCGATCTACGTGTTTCTTGGATGGACGGCACATATGCAGCCGGGGTTCCGGCGCGATAACTGGTCGTTGATCGAGGTCGCGTTGATCGATGTCAACGCCGGCCGGGCTCTGCTGCGTGCGGAGGGACGCGCATGGGCGACGCTCGACAGTCCGTCAGCTCCCGGGATCAACCAGTGGTATCCCGTGGTGTACCTCCGGCCGCAGGATCCCGAGCGGCGCTTCTGGCCGCCGACCTTCGAAGGCGCCCCGAACACCCTGCGCGTCGTCTCCATGAACCAAGCCGCCAAACGTCTCATCTTAAGTCTCCAGGACGCCTGGCTCCACAAACTACGGACGGAAATGAATCCGGCCCAGGGATGAACCACACAGCCTGGCCTCTGGGGCTACCCTCCATCATGATGAGAGCGAACGGCGGGCAGCGAACAACATGGCTCTGTGCGCTGTGTGCCATGGCTACTCGTTGGGTTAATCGGTGAAGGATGGTCCCTTCCCGGCGAAGTCCTGCCTCGTCAGAAGGGGGCTTTTAGTCTTTGAAGGCGGTTCCGCGAATGGTGTACAATCACGCTTTGCGGAGCGGACACAACCGGACAAGGTGAAGTAGACGCGGACAAGAGCGCCTGTTTCCGCGGTCCCGGTGCTCTTGCCTGGAACAGGTGAATTGGATCGAGGAAATCGGTATGAAGTCCATCAGCAATGCGGAGGAATCCGTTATGAGACATTGCAGTCAACGAGCTCTCGCTGCGGGCTCAGCTTTGTTCTTGGGCGTGGTGGTTGCAGCAGGGATCGCCCTTCAGCACGTGACCACGGCTGACGCGGCAGGCGTGCCGCCGGCGTTTGCTCAGGGCTTTTCGGAAATTGTGAAGCGGGTGACCCCGGCGGTGGTCAACATCGCCGTGACCGGTGGTGGAGAAGGGCGCCGCGAAGGCCGCCGTCCCTTACCGCCCGGTCCATTTGGAGGACCTCCGGGCGAAGAACCGCCAGGAGCTGAGCCACCCGGCCCTCCACCGTTTCCTCCGGGTCCTCGTCATCCAGATCAGAGCGCAGGTTCCGGGGTCATTCTGGACCCTAACGGCTATATCGTGACCAACAATCATGTGGTCGAAAACGCTTCCCAGATCACGGTGACCTTGAGCGACCGACGGGAATTCACCGCGAAAATCATCGGGACCGATCCGAAAACCGATCTGGCAGTGATCAAAATCGACGCGAAAGATCTGCCCTATCTCAAGTGGGCGGACTACGAAAAACTGCAGGTGGGCGATCTGGTGCTGGCGGTCGGGAGCCCGTTCGGGCTGAGCTCGACGGTAACGCTGGGCATTATCAGTGCGCTCGGCCGCGGCAATGTCGGGATCGCGGATTATGAGGACTTCATCCAGACGGATGCGGCGATCAATCCCGGCAACTCCGGCGGGGCGTTGGTAAACATGAACGGCGAGTTGATCGGAATCAACACTGCGATCTTTTCGCGGACAGGCGGATCGGAAGGCATCGGCTTCGCCATTCCCAGCAGCATCGCTGTGGACATCGTCGACAGCCTGACCAAAACGGGTAAAGTCGTACGCGGGTGGATGGGTGTGGCGATCCAGGAGATCACGCCGGCGTTGGCCAAGTCGTTCAAGATTCCCGAACAGCGGAAGGGCGTATTGATCAGCGACGTGAACGAGAACGGACCGTCCGCCGCGGCGGGGATCAAGCGCGGAGACGTGGTCATCGCGTTCAACGGCAAGGAAGTGCAGAGCGTAAGCCATCTGCGCAATATGGTCGCGCGCACCGTCGTCGGAAAGGACGCAGAGGTGAAGATTCTGCGTGACGGCAAGGAGCATACGATCAAGGTCAAAGTCGCCGAGCGGCCGCCCGACGAGGTATTGGCGCGGAGAGAACCGCCTCCGCCTCCGGCTGAAACCGTAAAACCGCCGGACAACGTGCTGGCCGCGATCCGAGTGCAACCGCTCGATCCGGCGATGATGGGTCAATTAAACCTGCCCGCCAAAACGACGGGCGTGGTGATCAACCAGGTGGAAGCCGGGAGTGCGGCGGAAGCGGCCGGTTTGCAACGGGGAGACGTCATTCAGGAAATCAACCATGAAGTCATCAAGAGCATGGAGGATTACCAGAAGGCGTCGGCCAAGATTAAAAAAGAGGAAATGGTCGTGCTGCTGCTCAGCCGGCAGGGGAACAACCTCTTTGTGGCGGTGAATCCGAAGTAATCGGCGAACAGCCGACGGCGGTCAGCGACAGGATTTCTGCGCTGATGGCTGCACGCTGGCATCGGATAGCTGTGGCGTATGGCTGAGGGCCTGAAAAAGTTCGAAAAGTGGTTGCACGACTCCGTCTTCAAGCCGCTCGAAGACAAGAAGATGCCGGTCATGGAGCACCTGGTCGAACTCCAGGTCCGGCTAACCCGGGCGGTTATCGCCACGGGGATCGTCTTCGTCGTCACGTTTTTCTATGCTGACACCTTGGTGCAGTGGCTGCGGATTCCCCTTCAGAATATGTTCGTGCCGGGATCTCTGACCTGGGTCCCGACCGATCTGCCGACCGTGCCGTTTGTGTTCCTCGCTCCGGCTGAAGCGCTGTGGCAAAATGTCAAGGTCGCCGGTCTCTTCGCGGTCGTGCTGGCCACGCCGTATATTCTCTGGGAAATTTGGCAGTTCGTCGTGCCGGGATTGCACGTTCATGAGCGGCGATTTGTCGGACCGTTCGTGCTGCTCAGTACCGTCGCGTTCTATGCCGGCGTGTTGTTCTCTTTTTTCTTCGTCCTGCCGTTCGCGCTGAACTTTCTCATTTCCTACGGCGTCAACGCGGGGTTCATTCCACAACTCTCGATCGCCCAATACGTGGGATTCGCCCTGTGGTTCCTGATGGTCTTCGGGGTGATTTTCGAAGTGCCGTTGGCCATTACGTTGATGGCCAAGCTGGGTTGGGTCGATGCGCCGTTTCTCAAACGCTACCGGAAGTGGGCCTTCTTGGGAGCGTTTCTTGTCGCCGCGATCCTGACTCCGACGCCCGACCCGTTCAACCAGTGCATCATGGCGCTGCCGATGTATTTTTTTTATGAGGTCGGCATCGTGAGCGCGGGTGTGTTCGGCAAAAAGCGTCCGGTTTCGGACGCGCAGGCCGGAGCGGGCGTGCCCGCGGCGGGAGCGAAACCGGTTGCGCCGGTGCCGAACCCGGTGATGGCGGCGGAGGGCGAGTATGTAGGAGTCCCTTCGTCGGGGCGCCGGCGTTGATGGCGAGGTGCCATCCTTGTCGCGGTCCTGTTCATGATCAGTCGGGTGGTGTCCGAATAGGAGGCGGATACGGGACATGAAGGGAGCCGAGGACGGCTTCGCCGCCACGCCGTCGACCTGGACCGCCTGACGGAGAAAGTCACCACAGATGTGAAGCGCGAGGGCAGGGAGTCAAGGGTGGAACATAGCCGATTTTTCTACGCCTCACAGTCTTTGAAGGAGAAAGCATGCCGCGCGAATTAAACGTCATCCAGCCTCGAGGGTCGGGCAACGGCGACGCCTGCACATACATGTGGGCCTGCGCTATCTGCGACGAGAACGAGACCTGTCAAAAAGACAAGGAAGGGCACAGCCGGTGGCTTGTCGCGAAGCGGATGGAGCGGATCGAGCACAAGGTGCTCGTGATGAGCAACAAAGGTGGGGTGGGCAAGAGCACCGTCACCACCAACCTTGCCGTCAGCCTGGCGCTCAAAGGTTGGCACGTCGGCATTTGCGACATGGATATTCACGGGCCGAACATTCCGAAGATGCTCGGGGCCGAAGGGCAAAAGCTGAAGATCAGCACGTCCGGCGGTATCATCCCGTATCAAACCTACAATCTGAAAATCGCTTCCATGTCCTTCTTGCTGCAGAACTCCGATGACCCGATCATCTGGCGTGACGCCTACAAGTACGAATTCATCAACCAGTTGCTCGGCGGGGTGGAATGGCAGGATTTGAATTTCCTGCTGATCGACTTGCCGCCCGGGACGGGCAATGAGTCGGTGACGACGATCGATTTGCTCGGCACCGTGAGCGGCGCCGTCATCGTGACTACGCCGCAGGAAGTCGCGCTGCTGGATTCGCGCAAGTCCGTCACGTTCTGCAAAGACAGCGAGGTGCCGATCATCGGGATTGTGGAAAATATGAGCGGGCTTGACTGCCCGTATTGCCACAAGCACATCGAAGTGTTTCGCAAGGGCGGAGGCGAGGCTTCCGCCCACGACATGGGTGTCCCGTTCCTGGGGAGGATTCCGCTTGATCCTGACGTGGTCACGCAGTGCGACGCGGGCGAGCCGTTCGCCATGTTCTACTCGGACACACCGACGGCGGAGGCCTATCACGAGATCGCGAACAAGGTTGAAGCGTTCTGCAAGAAGAGCGGCTCGTTGGTGAAAGTCGCGCCGAGACGAAGCTGACCGTGAACAGCAAAAAGCCAAGAATGTCAGAACGAACCGTGCGTGCTCTGAACTGTTCGCAATTCGCCGCGTGTTCGATGGAGTCGCCATGCAAGGGTTGACGCCGTTGGATGAGGCGCGGAAGGTCGTCCTTGAAGCGACCACGCCCCTTGGTCTGGAGAAGATTCCCATCCTGGATGCGCTGGGCCGCGTGCTCGGCGAAGACATTGTCGCGGAGCGCGACAATCCGCCGTGGGATAACTCGGCGATGGACGGCTTTGCGGTGCGATGGGAAGATATCAAGCAGGAGCACGCCATCGCCAAGCCCGTTACACTGAAAGTGATCGAAGACGTGCCGGCGGGCAAGACGCCGACCCAGACCGTCGGGCCAGGGCAGGCGATCCGCATCATGACGGGCGCGCCGATTCCAAAGGGAGCCGACACGGTCATCAAGGTGGAGGACACGGAGCATACGCGGGACTCGGTGAAGATTTTCAAGCCTGAGGCGCGCGGAGCCAACATTCGTCCACAGGGCGAGGACGTGAAGAAGGGCGACTGCATCATCGCCACGGGGACCCGAATCCGGCCGGCGGAAGCGGGCATGCTCGCGATTCTCGCCAAGTCCTTCGTGTTCGTCTATCAACGACCGCGCGTGGCGATCCTCTCCACAGGCGACGAATTGGCTGATCTCGACGAACGATTCAGCGAAGACAAGATCATCAACTCGAACAGCTACGGTTTGGCCGCGGCGGTGCAGGAGGCCGGCGGCGTTCCGATCCTGCTCGGTATTGCGAAAGATCAGCCGGCGGCCTTGAAAGAAAAGATTTCGCACGGCCTGAACGCCGACATCCTGGTGCTGTCCGGCGGCGTGTCGATGGGGGACTACGATTTCACCAAGGCCGTCTTCAAGGATCTGGGCGCGGAGATGAATTTTTGGAAGCTAGCGATCCGGCCCGGTCAGCCGTTGGCTTTCGGGAAGATCCAGGGCAAACTGGCCTTCGGCTTGCCAGGCAATCCCGTCTCCTCCATGGTGACTTTCGAACAACTGGTGAGGCCGGCCATCTTGAAAATGGGTGGCCACCGTAGCTATGGCCGGCCGATCGTGCAGGCCATCTTTCAGGAAAAGTTCTCCAAGAAACCGGACCGGCGGCATTTCCTGCGCGGCATCCTCACCCGGGAAGACGGCGTGTTTAAGGTGCGGACCACCGGCGACCAAGGTTCCGGCATCCTCACCTCGATGGTGAAGGCGAATTGCTTGATCGATGTGCCGGCGGAAGTCGAGCGGCTCAATCCCGGCGACACCGTCTCGGTGCAACTCTTGAGCGGAGAGATGTGGCTGCGTGAGGAAGACGTCCCGCAAACCACAACCAGCGGCCGACCGTCATGTTGTTGACCGCCTAACCTGGTCGAGGCTGAATGTCCATTCCGATTCTCTGCTTCGTCGGCCGGTCGAACAGCGGCAAGACCACCCTGATTGAGCGGGTCATCCCCGAATTGGTCCGCGTCGGGTATCGGGTGGCGACCATCAAACATGCCGGCCACGGGTTTGATCTGGACACGGAGGGTAAGGACAGTTGGCGGCATAAACGGGCCGGCGCAAGCGCCGTGATCGTGCTGTCCAAGGGCAGCCTCGCGATGTTTGCGGACGTCTCCGACCAGATCGGGGTCGAGGAGATCCGGGACCGCTTCCTTGATCAGGCCATCGACCTCGTCATTGCCGAAGGATGGAAGAGCGAGGGCTATCCGAAAATCGTCGTCGTGCGGGATCAACTGGGGGAGGTGCCGGTCTCGCCGGAAGGGCTTCTGGCGGTGGTATCGAATAAACCGGTGGACCCGCCGGGGGCGATTCCCGTGTTTGATCCCGACGACGTCGCTGGTGTCGCGGCACTCATTGTTCGACGGTTCCCCAAACGCGAGTCGCATGAGACGTAAGTCCCGGGCTATTGTGAGCGTGGCGATCGGCGTCGGCGCAGTGGCCTTGGGCGGAGTGGCGATCCCGCTGACCAACCATCCGAAGTTCTGCGCGAGCTGCCACACGATTAAACCTTCCTACGACAGCTGGGTCCAGTCATCCCATAAGGACGTCACCTGCGTGGATTGTCATGTGCGCCCCGGGGTCAAGGGCTGGCTGCAGGACAAAGCCTGGGCGGGAACCAAAGATGTCGCCATTTATCTCTTCGGGACGCCGACCGACTCCCATAATCTTCAGGCCAAGGTCGATTCCGATGTCTGCATCGGGTGCCACCGGCACATCTTGCGCGTGTCCGAAGTGGCGCCGCGCGATCTTCCACCGCCGGTGAAGGATGTCGGACTCGTGATGAGCCATCGAAAGCACATGGAGGCCTTCGCCAAACGGGGCATGGGAGAGGGTTGCAACACTTGCCATTCGGGGGTCGTGCATGAGAAGCCGATCAAAGGCTATCCCATTGTAATCCCTCGTGGGCACGTGAAAGCCGACACCAGGCCATGGTACCCCGATCATCCCGAGGGTTCCTATCTGCGCGAGCGGGCGCTCGCGGATTGTTTCCGATGTCATGACGGGAAGACCGAGTATGAAGGCAAGATCCTCAGCCAAAAGTGCGAGACCTGCCATATTCCAGAGAAGGTCGGAGAATTACTGTTTAATTGACGTGATCGTCTGGACTGGAAGCCCTTGGTGAGCCACCTCCGGCTTTTGGTGTTGATCCCTCAATCCGGAAAACCGACCGTCGATAGCCGACGGTCGATACGCATGTTCCCATGCCACCCATCGTTCAGGTCAGAAATCTCACCAAGCAGTTCGGCGATTTTACCGCGGTGGACGGAATCTCGTTCGATATTCACCAGGGCGAGATTCTCGGACTATTGGGACCCAACGGAGCGGGCAAGACCACCACGATCCAGATGCTGCTGGGGTTGATTACTCCCACGGCGGGCTCAATTCACATGTTCGGTTTGGATCTCGCCACGCACCGGGAGGAGATCCTCCAGCAAGTCAACTTTTCCTCGACCTATATCTCTATGCCGTTCTCGCTCACGGTGGAGGAGAACCTCCGCGTGGTCGCCAGACTGTATGGTCTGTCAAACATCGATCGCCGCATCGACGACGTGGTCAAGAAACTGGAGATGGACAGCTTTCGCAGCAAGTTGACGCGGCGTCTCTCTTCAGGCCAGATGACCCGCCTCACGCTCGCCAAGGCGATCCTGACTGAACCGAAGATCCTCTTCCTCGATGAGCCGACGGCCAGCTTGGATCCCGATATCGCCCACAAGACCCGCAGCCTGTTGAAGGAAGTCCGTGCCGCGACCAGCCTAACCATGCTCTATACGTCCCACAATATGCGGGAGATGGAAGAGATGTCTGATCGGATCATTTTCCTTCAACGCGGAAAGATCGTCGCTGAAGGCACTGCACAGGAGATCGTAACCCGCTTCGGCCAGTCGGACTTGGAGGAAGTGTTCTTGAAGCTGGCGCGGGAACAATAGTCAGTGGGTTAGGGAGAAGCCGTGAGGGGAGAAGACCGAATGTTTGTTGGCGGCACCCCTAACGCTTCACGAAGCCATGAAGGTTCATCGTATCGCCGCTCTGATCACCCGGCACTTATACCTATACCGTCGCAGCCTGCCGCGATTGATGGAGATCTTTTACTGGCCCTTTCTCGACCTCGTGGTGTGGGGCTTTATCACGGTCTATCTCACGCGGTTTCAAGGTCAGTTGCCCGGCGTCGTCACGTTCTTCCTGGGCGCCCTGATTCTCTGGGACGTCTTGTTCCGTTCGCAGCAGGGCATCACCATCTCGTTTCTCGAAGAAATTTGGGCCAGAAATCTCATGAATCTATTCGCCAGCCCGCTCAAACCCGGCGAGTTTCTGGCGGCAACCATGGCGATGAGCGTCTTTAAGGTCACAGCGGTCTCCTGCGTGATGATTGTCTGTGCGTTGCTGTTCTATTCGTACAACCTGTTTGTCATCGGGCTGTGGCTGCTTCCCTTCGTCCTCAACCTCATTGTGACGGGATGGGTCATCGGCGTGCTGACGACGTCGCTCATCATGCGATTCGGCCAGGAAGCGGAGGTGCTCGCCTGGGGCATGGTGTTTTTGTTCCAGCCCATTTCATGCGTGTTCTATCCGATGGATGTCCTTCCGGGTTGGCTGAAGGCTTTGGCCTGGTTAAATCCGGCGGCGCACGTCTTTGAAGGCATGCGCGGCGTGTTGAACCATGTCGTGCCTCCGCTCTCCCCTCTTGCCTGGGCGACCGGGCTTAATCTTTTCTACCTCGTCGTGATGATTGCCTGGTTCCACCACACGTTCAGTGTCTGCAAGGAACGGGGGCTGTTGGTCAGGGTCGGCGAGTAGGC
The DNA here is from genome assembly GCF_976986435.1 of Nitrospira calida. Classification (NCBI taxonomy): domain Bacteria; kingdom Pseudomonadati; phylum Nitrospirota; class Nitrospiria; order Nitrospirales; family Nitrospiraceae; genus Nitrospira; species Nitrospira calida. The sequence goes on along the minus strand of NZ_OZ335950.1, from coordinate 2,893,147 downwards.
GGGCCGTCGCCCGCTTGTCTCCTGGCGAAAGGTTCCGCAATCGGAGTATGATTTGTCGAGTGTCACCGCCAACCAAAGGAGGTTTCCCATGCCGGCGGTTGTTCTTGGTGTCATCACGGTCCTGGTTCTCGTCTTGGCGGTCTGGGCGTCCGTCACGCAGGAAGGCGATACGACCTTGATCGGCGAGAGCGAACCTGATTGGGGGGGCGAGACGTCCGAGCGGGAAGAGCTGCGCAAGGCGGGTTGAGCTGCGACTCCGAGTCTGAGCGGCCAGTTAGCGCACTTCCGGCGAGCGTGCCGTTCGAGGAAACGGCGCGCCGGAGGAGCTGAAATTGTTTCCTGCGCATGAAAGATTTGTAGGCGCTTCAGTACAGAGCAAGATCGAGAGAAATCAAGCACCTAGGTCTCTTGCATCCGGAAGGATGAACTCGTTTCCCTCCCTTGCCCCATGCCTCGATGCGAGTCCTCCCTCACCGGATTTGCCGATCTCATACGTAATTTCAACGGTTCTCGGTCATTCGACGTGTTGTTCGCGTCGCGGCATTTCCTTTGCTCCCGCCACCGAGTGTGAACCCCGCTTACTCGGACAAAGGGAGGGCGTCACTATGAAACCTCACCTTCTTCAGAAGGTTATGTCCTTCTGTGCTGGGCTCGGACAGCCGAAAGCCGGACGCCGAGAATGGAGGGTCTATCAATCGGGCGATCTGCAGCGCCAGCCGCCGCCCGTGCAGGAATTGCGCTGTGAAGAACGCCTGGATTTCACGCAGCCTTGCGCCTATGAGATGATCGAGGGACTGGATGAGCGCGCCGTCGTCATTCATTACGGCGAGGCCTGCTCGCTGAACATCAGTTCAGGGGGAATGCTGCTGATGATGGATCAGGCCCCCCGCGTGCGGCAGTTGCTCGAAATTCATACGCCGATTTCCAAGCGGCGCCGAGCGTTAATGCTGTTCGAAGTGCGGTGGACCCGTCCGATCTGGAATGGAAACGATATCGACGGGTATCTTGTGGGTTGCAAGCTGACCTTCGGGCCGTGCCCGTACTTTCTGTTTCAGCGTGATCGGGCTCAAGAGAGCGCGTGAATATTCGCTTGGCCTTCAGCTTCTCACGGCAGGGCGGCTGGCTGTTCCCTTCCCGCTCTTCGGCGGGACCCGCGTTTCTAGCGCCGCCTGTTTGCGCGATAATATCCGGTCATGCGGCGTTGGAGCGTCGATGCTTTGCTGATCGCGGTTCCCTGTTGTTTCGCATTGCTGGTCTATGATTGGTTGGCCGTTGTGGTTTTCGGCCATCAGCTCTCTCGCCTGGTGCCATGGCACGACTTCGCCCGAGGCATGATGCAGGACCTAGGATTGACGGCGGCTTATACGTTGACGGTCACGCCGCGAGTAAGCGGGATCGTCGCGGCATATCCCGGACAGAGCGCGGTGTAGTTGCCTGATCATGCTGGGGTTGGGGTTGGCCTGGTACGAGGTTATCTGCGCTTGGGTAACTCGGGTGTTGGACGCTCCACCTGACGTTGCCATGAGTCTGATCGTGTTGTTTGTCATTCCTGTGCTCTTGGCGCCGTGGTATGTACGTTGGCTCAACGAATGGGTGCAAGAGGAAAGGTGAGAGTCCAATCTGCTGAACGGCTCTGGGGCAGTTTGCCACAGTTCAGATGCATCCTGTCCTTCTGAAAAGACAGGACCTCTTGCTGACAAGTAGGCACCCCTTGCTTTCTGGAGTATCGGTCAAGACGTATCCAGATCGGTGCCCACCGCTTTACTCGCTGATTGTCTAGCAGGGCAAGCCGCTTACAGCTGTCACCCACGGCTATGCCCTGGTAAACCATCCTTTCCATAGTTACTGTATTCTGACGCTTGCAGAAACTAGAAAACCAATTGCGCATTTGGTATATTATTTGCATAAATAGACTGCCGAGGATTTCACACTGGGTGAAATTAAAGGCACTGGGAGAGACACTAAAAACGCTGATTATACCGATCCCCTATGGCAATTCGTTTGAAACATTTGAAACATTGGTGTCTTGGTCGGATCTTGGCCGCTGTCGCGGCAACCCTTTTGCTTACAGCGCCGGCCTCGGAAGCTGGTGCCGTAACGGGTTCGCGCGAGCAACTGATTCCGATTCTTGGAGTGACGATGGGGAATACGCCAGAAGGAACGGTCGCGTACTTGCACCTGTCGTTTGAAGAGCGGCCGGATCGGAATGGCCTGGTGATGCGGTTCATGAACAAGCCCGGTCGATTTTCGCGCATGGCGCAGACCGCCGTTGAACAGGCGGTTTATCGCGTCGCCCAACACTTGAACCTGTCCACGGACTCATGGACCGTTGTGTTGACGGTTCCTTATGAAGGCATCACGGTGTACGGAGACAGCTTGTCGGCGATGGTGGCGCTGAGCGTGGCCGCGATGGCGAACGGAAAGTTCATTGCGCCCGATCGTGTCATGACCGGAACGGTCAGACCGGATGGTCACATTGGAGCTGTTACCGCTGTCCCGCTGAAGGTCGAAGCGGCCTATGAGGCGCACTTACACCGGGTGATCGTGCCCGAAGAGCTGGATATCTCCGACCCAGACTGGCGAACGCCGTTTCTGTTACAGGTCTCTCCCGTCGGTTCCGTCAAGCAGGCCTACGCAGCGCTGACCAATTAGGATCCTGGTTCCGCAAACGGCCATCCGTCCGGCTGCGTTCGGTCCTTCACTCCTTCCGCTTCGACGAGGATCGCTGCCTTAAGGCGTCGAGGCGGGTGTTGTCCAAACTGACGAACAGGGATTGTTCCTGCGTCACCGTCACCGTACCTGGCGGTTGACCGTTGACTTTTCTGACCCACTTCCGTCGGGTGTACATCACTTCTCCCTTGCCACTCTTTTTGAGATCGCTATACAGCAAGGCAAGGGCCGCGGCGTCCTTCAACGTTTCAGGCGGCGGGGTTGCGCCTTTTTCCAGCCGGACGACGACATGGGAGCCCGGTGCGCCTCGAGCATGGAGCCAAAGATCGTCGCCCTTGGCCAGACCGAACGTCAGTTCCTCGTTCTCGCGCGCGTTGCGCCCGACATAGATGGGCAAGCCATCGGACGAAATAAACCGGCGGAACGGGCCGGTTCTGCCCAAAGGCTGACCGCCGATTGCCGAGAATCGTTGACGGCGAGCAGAGGGTTTCCCCCCCGTAGCTGGATAAGGTCCACCCTGCGCAGAGGTTGGGCGCCAGGTGCCTCGTTGAAGCGCCTCCAACTCCGCGCGCAGCCTCTCCAGTTCATGCTGCGCCGTTTCCAGACGGGGGCGAATCTCTCGCTCGGCCGCCAAGTATTTCCGGTGCTTCTTGAAATAGTCGTCCATGTTGCCCCGCGGACCTTTCCTCGGATCGAGCGGGATCGTGATTTCGGGCAGCCGCTCGTCGAAGTAATCGATCACCGTGACACAGTCCTGACCCGTGACGATCTTGCTGAGGTTGGCCTTGAGGAGCTCGCCGTAGCGACTGTAGTTGCGGTAACGCTCGGCCTTGTTCAAGTCCGCCTGCAACGCCTCGATCCGCCGGACGGTCTGTCTGAGGTGCTTACGAATGTCGGCCAAGCGGGCCTGCCGCTCCCATTCCACAGTCAGGTCTGCTTCGCGCCGCCCATAACGTGCGTCGATCTCGGCAGACACGGGAAATGCCGGAGGAGCAACGTCGGCGGCATGGGGGAATTCAATGACCGTGTCGAGTGTTTTCCGGCCAGAAGCTGACGGAAGACGATAGGGCCGACCAATCCGATTGCGGTCGTGATTTAGATCGGCCAGAACTGTCCCCGATTCGTCGAGCAGCAACACATCCGCGTTTCGACCGATCAGTTCGGCCATGATCGCGCAGGGTCCCCTGCGCGCCGTGAGCCGAATCTGGACGATGCGATCGCCGTGCAGTTGCTCGATCGCCTCGATACGCGCTCCCTCGATGCGAGCCCTGAGGAATTGGCAGAAAGGCGGCGGAGCCGGGGGATTCTGCAGCCGACGGGTGGTCAGGTGAAGCCGGGCGGTCTCCGGATGGACCGACAGCAGGACCGTATGGGTTGCCCCCGGAGTTCGGATGGTCAGCGTGACGACGCGGGGCAGGGGTTGATGGATCTTTTGAATCCATCCGCCGGTCAACGCGGACGCGAGTTCATCGACAACCGCGCCGATTTCTGTCGCCGTCAACGACATGTGTTGGCTTCGAGGCTCCCTTGTTCGGGGGTGTCGTCCCGCCGCCTTACGTAAATGGGCGAGGTGGCGCTGCCCCTGTTCACTGTCGCGCGCACCATTCCGAATCCCTGGGATCTATTCGGCCGCCTCCTGCTGTCTTTTTGGTCTGTGCACCGTCTTGCTGTACACATGGCGAGTCGGTGTCCATACGTGGATTCCACCGACCTGGATATTGACACCGGCATTGCTTGGTTCTCGTCCACGAAGGCACGAGCTTCTGGCCGGCCAGGCCTTCGTCGAGGGCAAAGCCGAAGCTCGAGTGGATAGTCCGGATACCGAAAGGAGTCGCTCGATGCACTGTGTTCGCTGCCAGGGATTATGGTTACGGAGGACTTCATCGATATGACGGACGGGAGTGGTTCGACGTGGCGGCGGGGCTGGCGTTGCGTGAACTACGGAAATCTGGTCGATCGCGTCATCGCTCAATACCGCGCGATCCAAGCGTCCTGTCGGCGTCCGTTCGTATGGCCGTCGCCGGGTGACGGACTCCTACTTCATCACCTCAGCTTTGCAATGCCACCCGTCGCCTTTCAGCGCGTTGACGGCAGCGGTGAGTTGCTCGGGTTTCACCTTGCCTAGGTCGGCGGTGACGATCGCGTGACCCTTCATGCTTTTGAGATCGACTGCCGTCACACCCGCGATCTTCCTCAACGCTGATTCGACCTCGCCCTTATACAAATCGCAGAACTTGCCTCCCAGCATCAACGTGACCTTATGTGGATCGGCGCCAAGGACCGAGAACTCCGCCAATCCGAGTGCGAATAGCCCCGCAAGCCCAGCGATCCATCTCCTCATGTTCTGGTGTTTGCCCCGCATTATCGAGCACCTCCTTCGTGATCGACTTCCAACAGACGACGGCAGTGATCTTATCGTACTCGACGCCTTGCGCAAAAGGGGCGGGAGTGTTCAAAGATCGTTCATCGCTGTGCGTTCTAGGTCCTGTCAAGGCCCTTTCGTTGTCAGGTTCCTGCCATGCCGGCGGAGCTTTCACCCAGGAAATGAGGGGGGTTAGGCATGAAGACCGGAAACGCGATCTTACCGGCACCCGACTTGCTCATGTTTAGAAATGGAAGACGAGACAATGAGAGTCTGGGCCAACAAGATACCGATGCCTATTGCAGCGTTGGGTGTCTATGTCTGCTTACAAGGGTGCTTGCCAGCCGCCTGGGTTGTGATGGTGGGAGTTGATGTGGCAAGAAGCGGTGATGTGGAATTCCTGCCCTTCGAGCATTCCTGGATGGCTTCCCACGATGCGTCGCAGTCGGCGCCGAGACCGGTGACCAGCATCGCAGTGGTGCCCTTTGATGGGGACCGCGAGATGGCGAGCCGGTTCTCCAGCGTGCTCGAAATACAGGCCGGGCTTACAGTCATCGGTCCGACTCAAGTGGCTGACTACCATCGGGAACCTAGCGCCTGGGCATTCGAAGAGGAGCGGGCACGCGAGGCAGCGCGCGCGATTAGCCGGGAGTTACAGGTGGAGGGCGTGCTGTTCGGCCATGTCCAAACCGTCCGGCCGCTTCATCCCAGCGATTGGGGATGGAGCGAACGCGAAGAGAAGCGATTGTACCTCTATCTGACCGACGCTCAAGGTGCGCTGGTCTGGAAAGACGAGTTGCCCTTCACCGTCGTCAAAGGCGCGAAACCTCCACTGGAAGAGGCGGTGCGAGGGCGTCTCGCCACGCATTTCATGGCCCACGCGGATGAATTGGGACTCGATGACCTCTGGGCAACCCGCAAAAGACCCGATTCCTGATCCCCTCCGGCAAGATCGTGCTTCTTCGTTATCGGTCGTTCTCCTGAGCTTGTCGTTGTCGGCTCTTGCCCCTCGCCAAAGTCTCCGGTAGAGTCCGGTCATTTCGCGCCAGAGACGGTCGGGCGTTCGCCGTCAGAGCCCGTATGGTTCATGGAACTGTTCGATCAGCGGTTCTTAGACGCACTCCTTCGAGAATTCCGCGAGACCATGCGGAAGCTTCTGGGCGATCTGTGCGATGATCTGGAACAGCATTATGTGCGAGCGACGGCCTCGCTGGGCCTGCCGGTCGGCTACTTCAGGTTGGTCGGCGCCTCGCTGCCGCAGGAGAGTTTTTCCGGCTGGAAGGTTGTGGGCTGGATCGAGGAACTCAATGACTTGGTCTACTTCATCGATCTCCAAGAACAGCTTGAACGTGAGCAGGATCCCCGCGGGTTCGCCGAGGCCTTTTTCGCGGAGTGCGAAGAGCAGTTCTACGAGAACAGTTACAAGGACGAGTTGTTCCCGACCGGCCTCCCGCAAGCTCGAGGCTTTTCCAGCCGACTCTCCAGGCTCTGTACAAAACTAGCGCAGCACGTGACCCAAGAGGCCCTTTTCCTGGTACCGGGCTTGCCCTGTGCCTGGCTTCGCCGCACGGGCCGGCGGGTGTGGCGGGTGCCCTGCGACCTGAGTCCGGACTTTGAGCAGGGTGTGGGAAGAGGATGCCTGTCCGTCGGTCTCGATGGTGCCTTCTGTCAGCTTCCGAGATTGCTGCCACGCCCGCTTTTAGGTCCTTGGCGCAAGGCCATGTGGTGGGTCAGGCCGTCCGGCATCTGTCTGCAAATCGGCCGCGACGAGTTTCCGGTTCTTGACTATGGATCGTCCCTCCGATGGAGATGGACGTACCATCCTCCTGAACCCGTTTCGGGCGCTCGAACCGGGAAACTCACCATCGGGCCGTCGCTGATCTACAGCAAGGACAAGGTTCCGATTCGGATCGGTGCCACGCCGGCCGATTTCCCGCCGCGCGTCCAGCAGGCGCTCGCGATTTTGGAACAAGCTTGGCCCGAAGGAGCCGGGCTTTTTGCGGCGCTGACCTCCCGTCTCGTTCCGCTTCGAGCGCGTGGGGTCGTCAGTTTCAGCTATCGCCATCGACCCGGTCTGTCATTCATCAACTGCTTCGATCGCGACGATCTCGATCTGATCGACGATCTGATCCATGAGAACAGCCACCATCATCTCAATTTGTTGTTGCGGAAGTATGTGCTCTACCGCGGCGACCGCAATCTAGAAATGTTTTACTCACCCTGGCGGAGAAGTCTCCGGCCGATCCGCGGTATCCTGCACGCCGCCTTTACCTTCACAATGGGCGCGATGCTGTTCGAACGGCTGTCGTCATGGGCCTCCGGTGTCGACAATCAAGCGCTACGGCGAGTTGGATTGAGCGCTAGGGACGTTCTCCGTGCCCGCTTTCGCTGCCTGGAGGAAATTGAGTCAGTCCGGTATTCGATCCAGGACCTGGAATATGCTGCCCGGCGTCTGGGCTGGCTCACCGGTTCGGGCAAGCGTTTGGTCGCGATGCTGGCGGCGGAAATCAGCAAGGTCGAGCGGAAGATGATGCCCTATAAACAAGCCGTGCTTCGCTCGAAGTACGGCCCCGCGCTTCGCCGCCATGTGAAGGAATTGCGTCGCGCCCGCAAAACTTACGGGCCCGTTCGATTGCGCGAGGTGTAACGGCTGATCCGAATAGGTTGCCGTCCGGTTGTCGTCATCCCGCCGCTTCGCCCATCCGGTTCACGACCAGGACGCCGTCGCGGACTCTCATCAACTCGGCGCTGATCCGAGGGTCGGATTCGGTGAGACGGGCAAGTTCCTGAATCGCGGCGATCGCAGGGTCCTGCCCCGGATCGACGGGTCCCAAGGCCATGCCTTGGGTGTTGTCCATGAGCAGTATTCCGTTCGGGGCGAGCAGTTCTAAGGCCCGGTGATAGTAGCGCACGTAGTTCCGCGTGTCCGCGTCGATGAAAATCAGGTCGAACGGACCGGTCACGTTGCGCAGCGTCTCCAAGGCCGGGCCTACCAGCACCTCGACCTTCCGCCCGTGCGGGCTTCGCCCCAGGCGCTTGCGGGCGAGCATGGCGAAGCCGGCGTTGATCTCGCAAGTCAGGACCGTGCCGTCATCCGGCAGCATTTCCGCCATCGCCAGCGCGCTAGTGCCGTCCCCTGTGCCGATTTCCAGCACGCGGCGGGCACGGATTTTCTGGACCATTGCCTTGAGAAAGGCGGGATCCTTCATGCGATTTTACGGTTCCACAATCACATCTACATACGCTGGCAGACTGTCCGCGCCTTTCTTGTCCGTGACCTTCAGCCGGAAACGGAACAGTTTGGGTTCGGAGACTAACGGAGCGACGAACGAGGCTTTGGGCATGTTAAGGTCCAGGAGCGGGACCTTGCTCCCGCGGACTTGGCTCCAGGTGTAGAAGAGGGCTTCGCCTTCCGGGTCTCGGCTGTTGAGTCCGTTCAGCTCCACCTTGGTGCCGGATTTGACCCGCCGGTTCGGTCCCGGAATTGCGATCGGCGGTTCATTCGGTTCCTCGCCGACTTCGACGGAAACATCCAAGGAGGCCTGCTTCCCGCGGTTCGTCACCGTGATGGTCGTCTTACCGTTTCCCACGATCTTGAGCAATCCGTCCTGCAAGACTTGGATGACCTTCTCATTCGACGAATGATAGGTCGTCCCGGTGGCGGGGGACGTGAGTGGTCTCGTCACCCCGTCGGCGAATTCGCCGACCACCGGCAGTTCGAAAATCTTTCCCGGCACATCCACCTGTCCGTAGGTGACGACCTGCCCCTTTCGACCAAGGATCAACGGCTTCTCGGTTTCGAAATCAATGGCTTTCAGCTCAGCCTCGGGCTCGACGTTGACAATGATCTCATCGAAGACGGTACGGGTGCCGAGCCGCCCGCGCGACACTTCGGCAACGGCGAGGAGTCGCATGGGGCCGATGGCCTCCGGAGGGACTTTCAGGGCGCCGCCGAATGGGGGGGTGCTGTCGGCAGTGGAGGTCAACGTGGCCACCGCGACCACGTTGGCGAACACGCTTTCTTTTTGGAAGAACCGATCGTCGGCGATCTTCTCTTGGGTGGGCGGGCCCGATCGCTCGACTTCGTCCTGTTGCACCAGAGTTTCGTCGTTCTCGCGATACCAAAAGTATCGGACCTTCACAATCCCGGGGTCCGAGCCGACGTCGACTTTGGCGGTCACCGTCTGCCCGGATTTCAGGGTGCTGTTTTCCTTCGGCTCCACGATCTTGAAGGCCCACACCGGCGAAGCGATCACGACCTGCAAGGCGACAGCCGTCGCGATGGCTCCGGGGCCGCCGATGAGTCTGGTCATGGTTGTTCTCCTTATTTCATCGTTCCAGGTGGAACGGGACGTCGGTCAAGATGACGCGTTCCTTGAACAGCAGTGCGGCCTTCAGCATCAACGCCCGTTGATTGTGCAGGATATTCTGCCACCACCGCGCCGGCAAGATCTCCGGGATCACGACAGTGACCCACCCTTCGGGATCTTTCTGCAACAGTTCCTCGATGTAGTCCAACAGCGGCTTGAGAATCGAACGGTACGGCGACGGAAGCACGACCAACGGAATGCCACAGCCCCACTGTGCCCATTGGATCTCCACTTTGGCGGTCTCTTCCTTGTCCACGTCCACCAGGACGGCCCGGATGTCGCCTCCTCGGCTTCGCGCATAGTCCAAGGCCCGCACCACGGCTCGATTCACCCCGCTGATCGGGATGATCACCGTATTACGCCGTGGCTGCGGGGGCCGATGATCACGACCCAGGCTGACTTGCTCCGCAACGGCTTTGTAGTGAGCATGCACGGACCGGAACCAGGCGATCAACACGGGCAATAACACAATGACGATCCAAGCGCCGTGCAGAAACTTGGTGCTGGCGATGATGAGAGTGGCTAGGCCCGTGGCCACAGCGCCGACTCCGTTGACGAGCAGTTTCTTACGCCAATGAGGGCCTTTTTTCACAAGCCAGCGGCGAACCATCCCGGCCTGCGAAAGGGTAAAGGACAAAAACACTCCGACGGCATAGAGCGGGATCAGCGCATGGGTTTCGCCTTTGAAGAGGATGATCAGCAGGCAGGAGAAGAAGCCCAGGATGATGATCCCGTTGGAAAAGACAAGCCGGTCACCCATGAGGGCCATCTGGTGCGGCATGTATCCGTCGCGGGCTAGAAGGGAGGCCAGACGAGGGAATCCGTTGAAACTGCTGTTGGCGGCTAAGATCAAGATGAGCATGGTGGAAGCTTGAACAAGGTAATAGAGCGGACTGGTGCCGAATGTCGCGCGGGCAATCTGGGAGACTACCGTTTCATTCTCTTTAGGGAGCACGCCGAAGGAGTACGCCAGCGCGCTGATGCCGATGAACATGGTGCCCAGAATCGCGGCCATCGCGGCCATGGTGATCGCCGCGTTCTTCGACTCCGGCCGTTTGAACGCCGGAACGCCGTTTGAGATCACTTCGATGCCGGTGAGAGCGGCGCAGCCGGATGAGAACGCCCGTAGCAGGAGAAAGAGCGACAAGCCTTCGATGACCGACCCGGCCCCACGCTCCGGAAACACACGGACGGCCTGACCGAACAGGATCTGGAAACTTCCGGCAGCCAGCATGAGAAAAATCGCACCGATGAATAAATAAGTCGGGACGGCGAAAATCCGGCCGGATTCGCGGACCCCACGGAGGTTGATAATCAGCACGACCAGGATTGCCAGGAGGCATAAGGCTTCACGATGCGGAAAGAGTGATGGAACAGCGGACGTGACCGCCGCGATGCCCGCCGCCACGCTCACCGCGACGGTCAAAACATAGTCGATCATGAGGGCGGCGGCGGCTGTCAGACCAGGCCACTCGCCCAGGTTCGACTTGGCCACGATGTAAGCCCCGCCTCCTTCAGGGTATTCAAAGATAATTTGACGGTAGGAGATGGTGAGGAGGCCCAAGAGCAATACGATGGTCAGACTGATCGGAATCGACCAGGAAACCGCGGCGGATCCGGCCAAGATCAAAACGAGCAGGATTTCTTCGGTCGCATAGGCGACGGAGGAGAGGGCGTCGGAGGAAAAAACAGCCAGCGCGAGAGGGTTGGAAAGCCGTTCATGAACGGCCTGCGTTGTCTTGAGCGGCAGGCCGACCAACACACGCTTGAGCAGCATACCGCCATTATCGCACGAATGGGACGCCAGTTGGCAGAGGCTTTCCGCGGTCGCGGCAGATCAGGGACGGCGGGACGGGGCGAACCTTGACACGTCCCCAAGCGGGTCTTAGGATTTCCCACTGCCCGTGAGACTGTTTCCTCTCTCGTTAGGATGGAGCGTGATCGCGCACACAGCAGACCGTCAATCGCCGAGAGCGTTACGCTATGACCGGTCGGATTCGCGGGTGGTGGGACCGGCTTCGGGTCCAACAGAAGATCTGGGTCGTGTTGCTGGGGCTTTTGATCCCGCTTCTGTCAGCCCTCGAAGTTCATATCTATCTCATTAACCAGCTCCTGTCCGTTCAACAGCAGCGCGAGCAGGTGCTGCTCGCGAATCAACATGTGCAGGTGGTTCAGCGGTTGATCTCTGATTTGGACGAAGCCTTCCACGGCTATGCGCTCACACGACAGCCTGCCTATTTGACCCGCTTCAACGAGACCAACGCCAAGCTCAAGTCTGTTCTCGATAAAAGCCTCGCGCTCGCCGTAGATGCACCGGGATTCAAAGGCGAACTGCGGGCGGTTCAGGAGCGACTGGCCCGGTTCATGGCGGCCAGGCGTCCGCTTGTCGAGCAGCTTCAAGAAGGGCGTGATGACTTCGCCATGACCCACATCCGATCGGGCCGAGGCCTCGTTCTCTCCGAGGAAGTGCGTCTCGATTTGAGGGCCATAGAAGATCGGCTCACCCGCGAGCTTCAGAGACTCGCTGCGCGTTCATCAGGCCTGTCCCGCCGGACGTTCTGGGGGCTGATCCAAGCGGTGATCGGCGGACTGGTGATCGGCGCCCTCGGCGCGCGCCTGCTGGCGAATTCGATCACGAGGCCGCTGGCGCGGCTGCGGGCGTCGGTGGGCGCGTTCGGCCGGGATGTGGATTCAGGACGATGTGCTCCTCCGATCTCGATCCGGTCTTCCGATGAGATCGGCGAATTGGCGCGCGCGTACGAGGAGATGGCCGAACGCATCAGGCGCCATATCCGCGAATTGGAGACCCTCGGCACGATTGGAAACGAAATCAACACCATCAGACCGGACGGGCTCGACGGCGCCCTGAAGCGGATCGCGGATCGCGCCCTGGAATTGATCGACGCGGATGTCTGCCTAGTGATGCTGCGAAACGAACGGATGCAATGCTGGGTGGTGGAAGCCGCCTCCGGAGATTGGAATGATCGACTGCACAAGTCGGTTATGCTGTGGGAAGAATTTCCCACATCCGTGCGGGCCTTCGAAACTCAGCGGCCCGCGGTCGGGGAGGGGCTTCGCGGTGACGATCGACCGGAAGTGATCCGCCGGAATCTGATCGGGGACAGCGAACTCTCGATCCCCTTGCTTGCGCCCGGAGGGCCGTTCGGAGTGCTGGCCCTGATTCGAGAGCACAAGGACACGCGGGGCGCGTGGAACCTGCACTTGGCTCGCGGGCTCGCCGCCGAAGCGGCGCTAGCGATCTCGAACGTGCGCCTGTACGAGGCGGCCTATCAAAGGCAGAAGGACCTTATGGCTCGGCTGCGGCATCTGGAGCATCTGGCCGAAACGTTGGCGCATGATCTGAAAGGACCGGGGGAGCGGATGGAGGGCCTGGCGGCCTTGCTGGCGAAGGAATATCGGGAGCGGCTGGATGAACGCGGCGCCCGCTGGCTTGCCTTGATCGAGCAAAACGGGCGGGAATTGGTGTCGCGCGTCGAGGGGCTTCTGGCAGTGGCGCGGGTCGGCGCCCGTCAAGAGGCGGTCGCGGCGGTCGATCCGGCGCACGCGATCGGCGAGGTCTTGAAAACGAGAGCCTGGGAACTGGAACAACGCTGTGCACGGATCGAGGTGCAAAAAGATCTTCCGCTGGTTGCCTGCCACCGCGCATATCTCCGCCAAGTGTTCGACAACGTCATTTCCAACTCGTTGAAGTTCACTCCCGACGATGCTGCGCCGGACATTGCTATCACGGCCGTGCGCGAGGGACATATGGTCTGCTTTGCAGTCCGCGACCGCGGGGTCGGTATTCCCGTCGACAAGCGCGACAAGGTCTTCGAGCCCTTCGTGCGTCTGCAGGCCGAGGGCGCGAAAGGTAGCGGCATCGGGTTGACGATCGTCAAACGGATCGTCGAACTCTATGGGGGAACAGTCTGGATCGAGTCGAACGAAGGGCCGGGGTGCACGGTCAAATTTACGCTGCCGGTGTTGGGCGAAATCGAGTCCGTCGTCTCCGGTTCGCTTTCGTCGGTGGAGAAACGGCCACGGTCGGGCGACTGACCGTGCCGGCAACAGGTCCGCACAGGTTTTGGGGGGGAGACACGATGGCAAGCATCACCAGCGAACGACGAGCGGTCGCGCATCAGAAAGGGCATGCGCCTTTCACGATCCTGGTCGTCGAAGATGATCCGTCGGACACCGAATTGATCCTGCACGCCCTGGAACAGGCTGAGCTGAAGGCGGTCGAGGGAGATCTGGAAATCGAAGTGCGGGCGACAGCCGAAGGGGCTCTGAAGCTGTTGGAGGAGCGAGCGGTGGATCTCGTACTGACCGACATGGTGTTGCCAGGCATGGACGGGTTGGACTTGGTGTCCAAAATCCAGGACATCGACCGCAACCTGCCGGTGCTCGTGGTGACGAGGATGAATGGTGTGTCGCAGGCCGTCGATGCCATGCGGCGTGGTGCCTATGACTATCTCGTAAAGCCGGTCAATCCTGAAGACCTCGGCATGCGCTTGCATCGGGCCATCCGGATTTCCGAGATCCTGCGGCGCAATTCCATGTACGAGCGCCTCGCGCAGCGAGAGTTGCAGGCCGGCAGTCTGGTCGGCGTGAGTCCGGCTTTCCAGGGGATCATGCGACGCGTGCGGGAAGCTGCACAGGTCCGTTCGACCGTACTGATCACCGGAGAAACCGGCACCGGCAAGGGGTTGATCGCCCGGGCGGTCCACGAACACAGTCGGGAGCGCGACAAACCCTACCAGGTGATCGACTGTACGACCGTGCCGGAAGGTATCATGGAAAGCGAACTGTTCGGCCACGTGCGCGGCGCCTTTACCGGCGCCGTCTCCAACAAGCCCGGTCTGATCGAGCTGGCAAACGGCGGCAGCGTGTTTTTGGATGAAATTGGCGAACTGCCGTTGTCGCTGCAGGCCAAACTGCTGAGGGTGTTGGAAGACAACGAAGTTCGTCCGGTGGGTGGAACGGCGGTGAAGCGGGTCGACATGCGGTTCATCGCGGCGACAAACCAGGATCTCGAAGAGAAAGTGAAACGCGGTGCCTTCCGTGCCGACCTCTATTATCGGCTGGCTGTCGTGCTGATCCGTGTGCCTCCCCTCCGGGAACGTGTCGAGGATATCGCTGTGATTGCCCGGCATCTGCTGGCGCAACTCGGACGGGAAATGGGCAAGCCGCGGTGCTACTTCGATGCCTCTGCGATCGACGCGCTGACCGCCTATCCTTGGCCTGGGAATGTGCGTGAGCTCCGCAATGTCGTCGAACGAGCGGTCATGCTGACCACGGAGGACGTCATCACTGGAAGCCAGATCAACGCGCTCCTGCCCTCGACCAAACCCGATCCAGCCGTCGGTCAGGGTTCGCCCTATATCGCGTTGCCGTACATGGAGGCCAAGAGAAAAGCCATTGCGGATTTCACCAGGAGCTATCTCAAGGCCAAGCTAGCGATGCATGCGGGACTCATTACCAAGGCCGCTGAGAGCAGCGGGATTCCTCGCCAGCATTTTTCCCTCCTCATGAAACAGTATTTGGGGTTATCCGAGTCCGGCGGACAAAACGGCTGACTTTTCCCTTTCCTCCGTGTTCCCAATCCGAGTTCGGTTCGGTGACATGCACGGTGTTAAAATCCGTTCGTATAGCTTCTATGTCGCCGGAACGTGTTTCTCTCGCGTGACGTTGCTCCCGCGCGTCTAGCCATTTCCCAAACATTTTCTTGCCTGATGCGCCGTCGGCCAATGACGAATACGAAAATATGCGTTGTCTAAGTGCTTCAACTGTAAGAGCGTTTTGATCGCGGAGGCAATGGAGGCATAAATGCATATGCGCGGCAGGACGAGATGCTCTGCAAACCGGCCGTGTCACCAGCGCCAGGTATTGAGAAAAATATTTGGTATGTCAACCGCTTAGGAGTTTCCTCGGCAAAGCGACAGGAAACCAGCTTGGAGTGGCAACAACCTTGCTCCATGGGATGATGCCTTTGTTGTGTGCTGATTCGGGAACGAAAAAAGGAGGTGATGGACTGGGGCGAGAAGGAAAGCACGTCCGTGAGAGCATGAGTCATGGTCTTTAAAGCAGGAGGTATTCACGATGTTTCTCTCAAGAAGGCAATTTCTCAAAGTCTCGGCGGGGACGGTCGCCGCGGCGGCCCTGGCCGACAAGGCCTTGGCCTTGACGGCCCTGCAGCCGGTCATCGAGGTCGGCAACCCCCTGGGCGAGTATCCCGATCGGTCCTGGGAGCGGGTCTATCACGACCAGTACCGCTATGACTCCTCGTTCACCTGGTGCTGCTCCCCCAACGACACCCACGGCTGCCGTGTGCGCGCCTTCGTCCGCAACGGCGTCGTCATGCGGGTAGAGCAGAACTACGACCACCAGACCTACGAGGACCTCTACGGCAACCGCGGCACCTTCGCCCATAACCCTCGGATGTGCTTGAAGGGCTATACCTTCCACCGGCGGGTGTACGGCCCCTATCGGCTGAAAGGGCCCCTGATGCGCAAGGGGTGGAAGGAATGGATGGACGCCGGGGCACCGGAACTCACGCCACAGGTGAAGAGCAAGTACAAGTTCGACGCCCGCTACCTGGACGACATGCTGCGGGTGTCCTGGGACACGGCCTTCACGTATGTCGCCAAGGCCGTCATCCTGATCGCCCAGCGCTACAGCGGCGAGGCGGGAGCGCGGCGGCTGCGCGAGCAGGGCTATCCGCCGGAGATGATCGAGATGATGAAGGGCGCGGGGGTCCGCTGCTTCAAGCATCGGGCGGGCATGCCAGTGCTCGGCATCATCGGCAAGATGATGAACACGCGCTTCAACGGCGGGGTATTGCCGCTGGTGGATAGTTGGATCCGGAAAGTGGGGCCGGACCGGGCGCAGGGGGGCAAGTATTACTCGAACTACACCTGGCACGGCGACCAGGACCCCAGCCAGCCCTGGTGGAACGGGACCCAGAACTGCGATGTCGACCTCAGCGATATGCGCTTCAGCAAGCTGAACACGAGCTGGGGCAAGAACTTCGTCGAGAACAAGATGCCGGAAGCCCACTGGAAGCTGGAATCCATCGAGCGCGGTTGCCGGATCGTCGTGATCACGCCGGAGTACAACCCCGTGGCTTACCGGGCGGATTACTGGATTCCGCTTCGGCCGCAGACCGACGCGGCGAACTTCCTGGGCGCCTGCAAGATCATCCTCGATGAGAACATGCAGGACATCGACTATATCAAGAGCCAGACCGATATGCCCTTGCTGGTCCGCACGGACACGTTGCAGTACCTCGACCCGCGGGACGTGATCGAGAACTACCAGTTCCCGGATTTCTCCCGAAGTTACTCGGGCCGGGTGCAGTCGCTCAAGCCGGAGCAGATCGAGCGGCTCGGCGGCTTCATGGTGTGGGATCTGAACAAGAACCAGGCGGTCCCCCTGCACCGGGAGCAGGTTGGCTGGCACTATTTCAAGAGCGGCATTGAGGCGGCCCTCACCGGCACCTACCGGGTGAAGCTGCTCAACGGCCGCGAAGTGGACGTGATGCCGATCTACCAGCTGTATCAGGTACACCTCCAGGACTATGACCTGGATACGGTGCATCAGATTACCCGGTCGCCCAAGGACCTGATCGTGCGGTGGGCGCGGGACAGCGGGACGGTGAAGCCGGCGGCCATGCACAACGGCGAAGGCGTCTGCCACTACTTCCACTGCACGGAGATGGGTCGCGCGGCGGCGCTGGTGCTGACCCTGACAGGCAACATCGGCAAGTTCGGGGCGGGCTGCCACACCTGGTCGGGCAACTACAAGGCGGGCATCTGGAACGCCACGCCCTGGTCTGGCGCCGGGTTGGCGGTGCATACGGGCGAGGACCCCTTCAATCAGACCCTCGACCCCAACGCCCACGGCAAGGAGATCAAGACCAAGTCGTACTACTATGGCGAGGAAGTCGGCTACTGGAACCATGGCGACACGGCCTTGATCGTCAACACGCCCAAGTACGGCCGCAAGGTGTTCACCGGCAAGACCCACATGCCCAGCCCCTCGAAGGTACGGTGGGTCACCAACGTGAACATTCTGAACAACTCCAAGCACCACTACGACATGGTCAAGAACGTCGATCCGAACATCGAGATGATCGTGACCCAGGACATCGAGATGACCTCCGACGTGAACCATGCGGACGTGGCGTTTGCGTGTAACAGTTGGATGGAGTTCACCTATCCGGAGATGACGGCCACGGTGAGCAACCCGTGGTTCCAGATCTGGAAGGGGGGGATCCGGCCGCTGTACGACACGCGCAACGACGCGGACACGTTTGCGGGCGTGGCGGCGAAGCTGACGGAGATGACCGGCGATCCACGGATGCGCCAGGTCTTCCACTTCGTCTACATGAACCGCGTAGACGTGTACGTACAACGGCTACTGGACGCCAGTTGTACCGCGTACGGCTACAACGCGGACGTGATGCTGAAGTCGGAGAAGGGCTGGATGGTGATGACCCGCACTTATCCGCGGCATCCGCTCTGGGAGGAGACGAACGAGTCGAAGCCCCAGTGGACGCGGTCGGGGCGGATCGAAACCTACCGGGTGGAGCCGGAGGCCATCGAGTACGGCGAAAACTTCGTCGTGCACCGCGAAGGCACCGAGGCCACGCCCTATCTCCCGAACGCGATCTTCAGCACCAACCCGTTCATCCGGCCGGACGACTACGGCATTCCGATCACCGCCCAGCACCATGACGACAAGCATGTCCGCAACCTGCGGCTGCCGTGGCAGGAGATCAAGCGGCATGCCAACCCGTTGTGGGAGAAGGGGTATCAGTTCTACTGCGTCACCCCCAAGACCCGGCATCGGGTGCACAGCCAGTGGTCGGTCAACGACTGGGTGCAGATGTACGAGTCGAACTTCGGCGATCCCTACCGCATGGACAAGCGGACGCCGGGGGTCGGCGAGCACCAGTTGCACATCAACCCGCAGGCGGCCAAGGACCGCGGCATCAACGACGGCGACTACGTGTACGTGGACGGCAACCCGGTGGACCGGCCCTATCGCGGCTGGAAGCCCTCGGATCCCTACTACAAGGTCGCCCGCTTGATGATCCGCTGCAAGTACAACCCAGCCTTCCCGTACCACGTGACGATGGCGAAACACGCGCCGTACGTGGCGACGGCGAAGTCGGTGAAGGGGCACGAGACGCGGCCGGACGGCCGGGCGATCGCGGTGGATACCGGCTATCAGTCGAACTTCCGCTACGGCGCCCAGCAGTCGTTCACCCGGTCGTGGCTGATGCCGATGCACCAGACGGACAGCCTGCCGGGCAAGCACGCCATCGCCTGGAAGTTCAAGTGGGGCTATGCGATCGACCACCATGCGGTCAACACGACGCCGAAGGAGTGCCTCATCCGCATCACCAAGGCGGAGGACGGCGGCATCGGCGCCCGAGGGCCGTGGGAGCCGGTGCGCACGGGCTTCACCCCGGGCCAGGAGAACGAGTTCATGATCAAGTGGCTCAAGGGGGAGCATATCAAGATCAAGGTGTAGGCCCATGACCCGAGTTCCGGGCCCTGTCGCCCGCAAGGGGACGGGGCCCCGGAGCCGGGACCGGGTGGCGGAGGACGGATCACGGATCACGGAAAACGGAGGACACTATGCCGGAAGTCTATAACTGGCAACTGGGCCGCAAGATGCTCTATCCCTACGAGGAGCGGCATCCGAAGTGGCAGTTTGCCTTTGTGTTCAACATCAATCGCTGTCTGGCCTGCCAGACCTGCTCGATGGCGGACAAGAGCACCTGGCTGTTCAGCAAGGGGCAGGAGTACATGTGGTGGAACAACGTGGAGACCAAGCCCTACGGCGGGTATCCCCAGTTCTACGACGTGAAGATCACGCAACTGATCGAGCAGGTCAACCCGGGGGGCCAGGTGTGGAACGTGCGGGTGGGCCGCAAGCACCATGCGCCCTACGGGGTGTTCGAAGGGATGACGATCTTCGACGCCGGGGCCAAGGTGGGCCAGGCGGCCATCGGTTACATCCCGACGGACCAGGAGTGGCGGTTCGTCAACATCTATGAGGACACGGCCACCTCGATGCGGGCCATCGTGGAAGGCATCGACAAGTCGGGGTTCTCGCGGGACGAACCGTGGAAGCTGACCGGCAGCAGCCTGCCGGAGCATGAGACCTTCTTCTTCTACCTGCAGCGGATCTGCAACCACTGCACGTATCCGGGCTGTTTGGCGGCCTGCCCGCGCAAGGCCATCTACAAGCGGCCGGAGGACGGCATCGTGTTGATCGACCAGAACCGCTGCCGGGGCTACAAGAAGTGCGTGGAGCAGTGCCCCTACAAGAAGCCGATGTACCGGGGCACGACGCGGGTGAGTGAGAAGTGCATCGCCTGCTATCCGCGCATCGAGGGCAAGGACCCGCTGACGGGTGGCGAGCCGATGGAGACCCGCTGCATGGCGGCCTGCGTGGGCAAGATCCGCCTGCAGAGCCTGGTGCGCATCGGCGAGGACGGCCTGTGGGCGGAGGACCGCTGGCACCCCTTGTATTTCGCCATCCGCGTGGAGCAGGTGGCCCTGCCCCTGTACCCGCAGTGGGGCACCGAGCCCAATGGGTTCTATATCCCACCCCGCCATGCGCCGCGGGGCTACACGCGGCAGATGTTCGGGCCAGGGGTGGACAACGCGATCGAGAAGTACCTGGTGCCGAGCCGGGAACTGTTGGCGGTGCTGCAACTGTGGCGGGCCAGCCAGCAGATCATCTTCCGCTACGACGTCATTCCGGGCCCGAAGGTGTTTGAGACCCAGATCCACGGCAAGCGGTTCGAGATGTACAACGACACCGTGCTGGGCTTCAACAAGTCGGGCAAGGAGGTCGTGCGGCAGCAGGTGGAGGAGCCGATCTACATCCGCCCGGCTGAGCGCGTGAACTGGCTGTAACCCCACGCCGGGTTGTGAAGCCAACACTGAGGAAAGGTCCCTCTCGAGAGGGACCTTTCCGCGACAAAGACTGGGGGCAGGGAGCGGGTGATTCTCCTATGCCCCCTTTCTTTTGCTCATCAGTTGAACTGAACAGCCGTCGCGGCCGCTATCCTCATCTGCCTCATCGCCACGACACCCGTCTTCGCCACGTGGCGTCCGTGACAAAAAATGCACCACCGGATTTTCCCAGTGTTGACACCACAAATCGACCCGAGTATCTTAAACATCCTCCCGGCTTGAGTATGATGCACGGATAGGGTGTCAGGTATGAGTTTCTGCAGCCCGCCAGTCTAAGCGATGTCATCGTGTAACCATCGTCGTTCGTTGTAATTCTATCTTCGAAGGAGGCCGGTCCATGTACCATCACAACGCAGGAATTCATTGCTCAATCCGAGCGCTTAGCGCGCTCGCGGTGGGGGTATTGCTGTGGCTCCCGACGATCGTATCGGCTGAGGTCTCGTCCCGCGGAGGACACGCCGCGGCGCAGCACACCGCCATGGCTCACCAGGTGCCGGCTTGGGCCGAGAAGCTAAAGGGGCAAACCATCGTTGAGGATACGATCGCTGGCAGGCCCGAGCGTGCCGCGATGGTGGAGCAACAGCACCAGCGCATCATGGAGCACATGGCTCATGATCCGCAACTGCAACAGGTCAATACTGGCATGTACAACAACATGTCGATGATGCACCAATACGGCGCTGGCGGACAGGATCTGATGCTGATGTCGGACCCGCGCGTCGAGCCGGTTTCGGCCACGACGAACGGCAAATGCCCTGCCACCGCGCCGGTGAAGTTCTACGATATCTCCGCCATCAACGTCGAAATCACGCTCAACCAGTGGCTGGATTATTATCCTGGCTACATGTACGTGTTGACCGAGAACATCGACAAGGTCCGTGAGGAAGAGGCCAAGAACAAAGAAGCACGGGAGAAAGAGGGCTATGATCCCGGCGCGGTCCTGCCGGGCGTTCAAGCTCAGTGGATCCAGCCGCTCGTGATCCGCGCCAACCAGGGCGACTGCGTCAAAATCAAACTGCAGAACAAGTTGGAAGGCGGCGAGGACGTGAGCCTGCACATCCACGGCTCTAGCATGGTCGTCAGCGCCACCGGCAAGCCGGCGACCACGACCAATCCGGACTCTATCGTCCCCGAAGGCAAGAGCCAGGACTTTGAATGGTACATCCATCCGAGCACGCAGGAAGGCGGACGGCAGTTCCATACCTACGCCAACGATCGCGAATTGACGGTGATGGGCCTGTTCGGCGTGTTTGTCGTGGAGCCCAAGGGATCCGAATATCTCGAACCGCTTGGAACGGGCGATCCTACGCCGGCCAAGAGCGGTTGGCAGGTCATGATTAAGAACGGTACGGGGCCGGACTTCCGCGAGTTCGTACTGATCTACCACGAGGTCGGTGATGAGGCGTTCCGTCCGGTCAATAAGAAAGGCGACTTCCTGCCTCAGCGTGATCCGTTGACGGATGCCTATCGGCCGGGCGGCCGCGCGATCAACTATCGCAGCGAGCCGTTCGGTATCAACAACATGCATGTGCAGCACGAGTACTTCGGGTTCGAGGACGAGTCGATGGGGTACAGTTCCTATACCTTCGGCGACGCGGCCCCCACGATTCCACGGTCTTACCTGGGAGATCCGGCCAAGTTCCGGCTCGTGCACGGAGGGTCCGAAGTGTTCCACTCCCATCACCCGCACGGTGGATCCATTCGGTGGCCGAGGAGCCCGCGGGCGATCGACGACATGCCCCTGTGGGCCACGGCGGTGAACGGCCCGGTGAAGTATCCGGTGATCCGGCACAAAACGGATCGCGTGGATGTTGAAGTGATCGGTCCCTCCGAGGCGCTGGACCTCGAGACGGAGTGCGGATCCGGTCTGTGTCAGCAGTTGGCGGGCGATTTTCTGTTCCACTGCCACGTGGCACATCACTACGTGGCCGGGATGTGGGGGTATTGGCGGGTCTACAACACCTTGCAGGTGGGCGAGTACCGGAATGACACCCTTCCGGATCTTCGGGAGTTGCCAGACCGCAAGGGCCGCATGCTGGTTGGCGTGCCGTCGGACAAGCTGATCGGGACGACGGTCGATTGGTACGGGAAACAATTCAAGATCGTTGAGAAGGGTAAGAGCGATTGGAAATCCAATCCGGCCGTGATCAATATCAAGGACTGGGTGGCGATGCAGTTGCCGCCGCAGGGCAAGCCCGGTCACAAGGACGATGAAATCGGACAGATCAAATCCTATGACGCCACGGTGTTGGACTGGGTCTGGGAAGGCAATCGTGCAATGAGTGAGAAGGAAAGCACGATCGACAATCCCAAGTATAAGTCCACGCATCCGGGGAAGCGGCACCCGATTCTGTTCGAGCCGCGGACCGGAAAAATCGCCTGGCCTCATCTGACGCCGCATTTCGGCAAGCGGGTGATGTTTTCCCCGAATCACGTTGGGGCGCCCTGGCTGGAAATGATCCGCCGGGATGCCGACGGCGAGGAGAGTCTGGATCAGGCGCTCCCGGGAGAAAATGGACGGTGGAGCTTGTGTCCGGAGAACGCCGGCCGCAAGTACTACAATGTCCACTTCATCAAACTGCCGATCAAGATCGCCAAAGCGCAGGGCAAGGAGCCGCCGGTGGTTGATCCGAACGGCTTGATTTACGTTCTGCACGAAGAGGAGGCTGCGATTCGGGCCAATGACGACCTGAAGTACCCGTTGGTGGTGCGCGGCAACATTTATGATTGTGTCGACTGGATGCTTACCAGCGAGTGGGAGGATGACGATTACACGAACTTCCAGTCGTCCAAGATCAACACGCACTGGCACTTCCTGCAGTTCGACAACCAGGCGTCGGACGGCGTAATCACCGGCTTTTCTTACGAGCAGTCGGTTCGGCCGTTCACGATGCTGGAAAAGAAGAATAAAAAGGGGCTGCCCGCACCGATGAACACCGTGTTGACGGCGCCGGCGAAGAAGGGTGCCAAGACCATCACGGTGAAGAATGCGGCGCAGTACCATCCGAACATTCTGATTCTCGTTGGCGCGGACAATGTAAAGGGGAATGAAGTTGCCCGTATCAAGGAGATCAAGGGGAATACCATCACCCTGACCAAAGGGCTGAAGCACGACCATCCGGCGAACGACATCATCACGGTGGAGTTCGTGCGGCAGCGGTTCTGGGTGGATGCCGATGTGGGCACGGTCTTCTGGCACGACCATGCATTTGGCGCCACGACGTGGCCGCATGGCGGATTCGGCACCTTCATCGCCGAGCCGGTCGGATCCACCTATCACGATCCGAAGACCGGCAAAGAAATCCGAAGCGGACCCGTCGCCGACATTCACACGATCGAGCCGGTCGGTCACGGCGTGAACGGCAGTTTCCGGGAACTGATGGTGCAGGTGCATGACACAGTGCCTCATACCGTGAACATCGTGACAGCCGGTAATCCCCCCGGGCAACCCGTCGAAGTAGCGCTTGAAGCGGGTAAGACCGTGTCGTTCATGATGCCGGAGAAGATCTATATGACGCCGATGCCGTTTCTGAACGGCGGGACCCATACCACCGGGAGCGGTCTCAATTTCCGAGCCGGCCCCATCGCGCAGCGATTGGCCAGCAATCCGGAACCGTCCCAGATCTTCAACAGCGCAATCCATGGCGATCCGTACACGCCGCTGCTGCGGGCGTATGTCGGGGATACGCTGGTCTTCCGGCTCTTGCACACGCTCATGAATGAGACCATGACGTGGACGTTGTCGGGACACACCTTCCTGACCGAGCGGTATGCCGGAGATGCGAATCGAAAAAACTCGATTCATATAGGGATTGCTGAGCGGTACGACCTAGTTGTGCCGCAGGCCGGCGGGCCAAGATTGCAGCCAGGTGATTACATTCACTTCAACGGCCGTTCTTCCAAATTCTCCGAAGGAGCCTGGGGCATCCTTCGCGTGTACGACAAGGAACAGCCGGATTTGAAGAAACTGCCGGCCGGATATTCAGGCAAGAATGAGATTCCGAAGCCACTGCCGGTCTGCCCGGCCGATGCGCCGGTGAAGACCTTCAATGTAGTGGCGATGGATTACCCGTCGATGAAGTTCAACCCGAAGGCGCCCGAGGCCATCGAGGTGGACTTCGAACGGAAGATTCTGATCACCAACCCTGACGCGAAAATTTATGCGCTCGAAGAGGATGTCTCCAAGGTCGCCGAGGGCTTGCAACCCATGCCGTTGACCCTTCGGGTGAATGTCGGGGATTGCGTGAAGATCAACCTGAAGAACAAGCTGAAGGCGAGCCGCGCGTCGTTCTCGGCGATCGGATTGGCCTTCGACCCCAAGGACTCGCTGGGTGCAAATGTGGGCAACAACCCTGGCGATCAGACAATCGCGCCGGGCGAGGCCCGTACGTACACGTACTATGCGGACCCGTTCATTGGGGAGACGACATCGTTGGTGTGGGACTGGGGTAACGTGATGCTGAACCCACGCAACGGGTTGTTCGGGGCGATCATCGTCGGACCCAAGGGATCAAAGTACCGCGATCCCAAGACCGGCGCCGATCTCTCGCTCAAAAACGCCTGGGCGGCGGACGTGATCATCGATCGAACGATCCCTGGGAACGAGACTCGTCCGAATTACCGGGATGTAGCGCTTTTCTTCCAGGATGAAGACAACATCATCGGAACCAGCTTCATGCCTTACGTGCAAAACGTGGCAGGGTTGGTCGGGGTCAACTACCGGTCTGAACCGTACAAGTATCGGGAGGAGGCCGGGTGCTCCTTGGGCCGCATTTTCCAGCCTTGCACGGCCGACAAACCTGAGGATCCGGCGACGCCGATCATCGAAGCGCATGCCGGCGATCCGGTCCGGATTCACATTATCGGGGCAAGCAACGAACAGAACGGGATGTTTAGCGTGGAGAAGCACGAATGGCCGATCGAGCCGTACATGCGGGGAGCTGACATGATCAGCGTAGTCGAGTTCTCCGGCTCAGAGGTCCTTGATGCGTTCATCCCGTCGGCGGGTGGCCCGTATCGTCTGGCCGGCGATTATGTGTACAGCAACCAGCGCCTGCCGTACTCGCAGTCGGGACAGTGGGGCTATTTCCGTGTACTGCCGGCGGGGGATCAGCGTCTGCTGCCGCTGGCTGGCGCCGCGCCAGGCGTGAAGAAAGCCGAGACGGAAACACCCGCTCAGGCGGTTCCGGTGGCTTCCAAGTAAATCGAAGCCGCTCGCGTAAGCGATGTCCGAACCAAAAAGGGGGAGCCAAGGCGGCTCCCCCTTTTTCTTACGGCTTGCCGTTGTGTAAGATGAGCGAGTCTTATTCTGCTGCTGTTTGTGAAGCGAGCTTGTTGGGACAGAAAAGAACATGAGGGAGGGTTTCATGTGGCTGCTGATAGTCGTAATGGCATTGTTGCTGGTCGAGGCCGATGTGTCGCCATCGTGGAGCTATGACGAGATCGCGGTGATGGACGGTGGAGCAATCACCGGCAAGGTGACGATGACGGGGGGCAAGCCGGTACCCAAGGGGTTTAATCTGGTTACGTTCCCTGATCCTGTTTACTGCGGACGGATTTCGACTGGGACGGGTTGGCGAATTCTCGATGAGTTCACGATCGCGCCGGACGGTGGACTCAAAGACGTGGTCGTCATGCTGACCGATGTAGCAAAGGGAAAACCTTTCACGTTTGAGCCGCCGACTATCGAGGCACGCGATTGCCGGTTTCTGCCGTTCGTGACCGTCGTGCGCGACAAGACGGAAGTGACTGTGGTCAACATGGATCCGGTTATGCACGACATTCAGGCCTACGAGACCTCGCATCTCGGCCCCCGGGTGCTGTTCAATACCCCGCTGCCGATGAATCCGCATCACCGCCGCGACGTCGGCGCCGAGAGCCACGAACACCTTCCCGGCCAGCCGATGAAGCAGACGATCAACATGACGAAGGGGCGTCGGATCTTTGTCATGCAATGCGGATTCCACGCCTATATGGAAAGCTGGGGGATGGCGGTGGAAAATCCCTATTATGCGATCACGGATAGCAACGGCTCGTTTACGCTCACCGATGTGCCGCCGGGAGAATATACCCTTGTCGCCTGGCATCCACAGACCGGGCCGATGGCGGAGCAGAAGGTCACAGTCGGGCCTAAGCAAACGGTTGTCACATCTTTCCAATTTAAAGCCCCGACCGGACGACGGAGCGCTCATGAAATCGTCGAGAACCCCCATTTCGGTCTGGAAGTGCTAGGGAAGTCGCTGGAGATCAGACCGACTCTCTTGTTGCAAAAGCCTTGAACATGGCTGGAGGGAACATGAAGGTGCATACTCGGCCTGCAAGCGAAGCGGGTCTGTTCCGAACGGTCCTCGCGGCCGGCATTCTGTTGACCGTTGCGTCAGCCGGTCCGTCCGATGTCTGGTCCTACGAGGTGATCGAGGTGACACATGGCGGAACCGTTACCGGCAAGGTGACTCTGGACGGGGAAGTGCCGACCCCGAAAGGCTTTAATCTGATCACGTTTCCCGACCCGGTTTATTGCGGCCGTATTTCCAACGGTCGAGGCTGGCGGTTACTCAGGGATTTCGTCGTGGATTCCGAGGGCGGATTGAAAGACGCCGTGGTGGTGCTGGAAGGTGTCGCAGCGGGTAAGCCATTCGAGTTATCGGTGCCTCGGATCGAGGCACGGGACTGCCAGTTTAATCCCTTTGTCACCGTTGTCCGTAATGGACATGCGGTGGAAGTGGTGAACATGGATCCGGTTATGCATGACATTCAGGCGTACGAGACCTCGCTGGAACTCGGGACGCGGGTGCTGTTCAACTCGCCGTTGCCGATGAATCCCAACCACCGGCGCGGCGATCTTCATGCGACCCACGAACACTTGCCGGGCAAATCCATGATCGAACCAGTGTCGCTCAGCAAGGGCCGTCGGACATTTTATATGCAGTGCGGATTTCATGCTTATATGGAAAGTTGGGCGATCGCGGTGACCAGTCCGTATTACGCGGTGACTGATCCGACCGGTTCCTATCGCATCGAGGATGTCCCTCCGGGGACTTATCAATTGATCGTCTGGCATCCTCAAACCGGACCAATGCAGATGCGGTCGGTAACCGTGACGGCGAACGGGACGGCGGTCGAGAATTTCTCGCTCCAGGCTCCCAAAGGGCGCCGGACGGCGTTTCAGGTTATGGACAACCCCCGTTTCGGCCCGGAATCCCTTGGGTATCCGGTGGAGATCGTGCCGTTGGTCGAACATCAGCACTAACCCCATGTCGCCGTTTTTCTCTCGCAGCGGCGTTGGGCTGGAACTCCTTGACTTCCTTTCAACTCGGCAGGTCCCCCGTGATTGCTCCCGTCTTTGTCGCACTGTGACATCGCGTCGATGAGAGACCGTTCGACAACCCTTCGTCAGATTCGTCAGATAGGGGCCGTGGCTTTCCCGGTTCTGCTTATCGGCGCTCTACCGTTCGTCTCTTTTGCCTTTGCTGGAGAATCTGCCCGCTCGCCGATTTCGCTGTCCGATGCGCTGGCGGCGTTCAAGAAACAGCAGTATGTGCAGACGCTTGAATTGCTCGACCGACTCGCTCACGAAGGAATTGCATTCCCCGATGTCAGCACGCTTAAAATCAGAACGTTGCTGAAACTCGGGCGGCCGGTGGATGCGCTCACCGAATACGAACGTCTTGAACATCAGCTCAAGCGGGATAATGAGCCGCTTTTGCGCGAGATCGCGATCGGGTTCATCACGCCTTTGTTGAAAGACATGCGGGAGCAGATGCGTGGCGCCGCCTACACGGCCCTCAAAGAGTTGGACTCGGACGAAGCGATCCCGTATTTTGAAGACGGACTCAGCGATGGATCTGGTTTGGTGAGAGCCTTAGCTGCAGAGGGCTTGGGCCGCCGGGAAGCAGGGCGCCGCTCTCCCCGTTTGCGAAAGGCTTTGGAGGATCAGGCAGGATTGGTGAAGGCCGCGGCGATCAAGGCATTGGGACGGACGGGCGATCGCTCAGTCATTCCGGCGCTCGAACGGGCTCAGAGCGATGAACTGCCGATCGTTCGCGTCGCCGCCTTAGGGGCGTTGTTCCGAATGGGCAGAAAAGAGGCTTGGGATCGGCTCCTGCGGGCGGCGGAAGCGTTGAATCCGGAGGAACGCGCAGCGGCCTTGCGCGTGATGGGGGAATTGAAGGAGGCCCGGGCCTATCCGGTTCTGCTCGAGGCGATGACCTATCAGCAGCCGTCCGTCCGGGGTGCCGCGGCCCAGGCGCTGGGAATGCTGGCCAAGCCGGAAGCCGCTGCGTCGCTGCGAAAGTCGCTGCAGGACCCTGTTCCGGCCGTACGGGCAACCGCGGCCTTGAGCCTGGCGGAACTGGGCTCGAAAGAATCGGTTTCAGCGCTCAGACAGGTTCTGGCCGATTCGAGTCCAATGGTGCAGGCGAAGGCGGCGGCGGCCTTGCTTCGTTTGAACGAACCATACGAGTCGGTCGCGCCGGTCATTCGTAAACTGACTCAGCAAAACGACCCCGGGGTGCGAGCAGAAAGCGCAAAGGCGTTGGGGAGCGCCGCCGGTGCGAATGCGAGAGAAGCGGTGGAGGCTCTCCGTACCCTGTTAGTGGACGCTTTGCCGCTTCCGCGCATGGTTGCCGCCCGCTCGTTGGGGCATATCGGAACTCGAGAGGCTGTTCCTATTCTCAAGGCGGCGTTGAAAGACCAGGATGAGGCCGTCCGCGCGACTGCGGGTGGAGCCCTGGCGCGAATCCTTACTTCCCGCTGATGGAAGGTCGAATCCCTTGAAAAACTGGCGGTCGCTCTTTGTCCTCACTTTTCTGGTTGACACTCACTCTGAATTTACTGTATACACGTATGTCTACCATCTCGCCGCACGTTCTCTACAGTGCTAGGAAGACAGCCAGAGCAGTTTTTTGCAAGCGAAGAGCGGTGCGTGTGCTCCTCGCTGCAGGTAGCTCGTGTCACAGCGCGGGGTTCACGCGAGGGCGTTCGACGATCGTTATTCATTCACAAGGAGGCAATCTTATGAAGAAGGGTGTGTGGACAGTGGTCTCTGGTGCGGCGCTCGCGGCCTTTTTGGCCGTGCCCCTCACCGCGCTTGCCGGGGGTACGATTACCGGCAAGGTGACGTACAATGGAAAATCCGAGGAGAAGGAGTTTCTTTTTTCCAAATTTCCCAATCCAAAATTCTGCCCGAAGATCGGCACGGAGGGGAAAAAGCCGGATTTAGCCAAAGGCGATAAACGCATCCTGAAGACCATCGAAGTGGCGAAAGACGGCGGGTTGAAGGCCGCGGTCGTGGCTGTCGCAGATATTGAGGACAAGGCTTTCATGGACGGCTACAAGGGTACGGATGTGGTGGCTGAGTTCTGCGAATTCCAGCCCTATACCGGTGTGGTGGTCAGACAGAAGAATTTCCACGTCGAGAACCATGACGCGGACCCTGATGATCCGAAATCGGTGAAAGGCGTCCTGCACAACCCGCATTCCTTTGAGGTGCTCGGTTCAAGTTCGACCACGGTGTTCAACATCGGTCTGGCCGAAAAGGGTTCCAAACTTGACAAGCCCGTGGTGTTGCGGAAGAAAGGCGCCATATTCCGTTTGCAATGCGACCAGCACGAGTTCATGCAGTCTTTCTTTCTCCCGGTCACCAATCCGCATTACGCGGTGGTGAATGACGACGGGACGTTCGAGCTCAAGGACGTGCCTGCGGGCAAGCACAAGCTGGTCGCCTGGCATCCCTTTGCGGGAAAAGTTGAGATCGACGTCGATGTGCCGGAAGGCGGGAAAGCCGAGGTTAAGGCCGAGATAAAGAAGTAAGCGCCTCGCCGCCACGCAATGACTGCCGCACGAGGGCAGCGGTCTGAGTAGATCGCTGCCCTTTGTTTTTGTATCCTGCCAGGCTCTCTGGTTCTTGCCTTTGCCTTTCTTGGACGGGTAACATAGAAAACTTTCGGCATTCCTTCGAGCTTCTCCGGTTGGGAGGGTTGAGTGTGTCGCGGGAATTGTCCCTCGCCGAAATTTTCCAACTCGGATACTATTGGGAGACCAAGATCCTGCTTACAGCCGTAAAACTGGAAGTGTTTTCCGAATTGGAGGGTCGAGCGAAGAGCGCAGATGAAGTCGCGGAGCGGATCGGAGCGGACAGGCGGGCCCTGACATTGCTGTTGAATGCCTTGGTCGCCATGCGTGTCTTGACAAAGGAGGGAGACCGGTTCGCCAATACGGAGACCGCGCGGCGTTATTTGGTCAGACGCGCACCTCAGTATGTCGGCCATCTTTTGTTGTTGCATGATGCCGAATGGAACAACTGGGGGAAATTGGAAGAAGCGGTCCGAACCGGGCGATCGCCGGTCAGCCGGCATGTGTTCGAAACGGATCCTGAGTTGGGCAGCAATGTTCTCTCTGTCTTGCACCGGATCGGACAACAGAGCGGACCGGAGTTGGCCAAACGACTCAAACTGGACGGCGCGCGCACGTTGCTTGACCTCGGCGGCGGAGCTGGAACCAATGCCATCGCCTTTTGCCAGACCTATCCGAACCTGACCGCGACGGTCTTCGATCTGCCGGCAACGCTCCGCCTGACCGAACGCACGATCAAAGAAGCCGGGTTGGAGAATCGCATCAAGCTGTTGCCAGGAGATTTCAACCGCGATCCGTTGGGCGGCTCCTACGACACAGTGTTGATGTCCGATATTCTCCACTACCAAGATTCTTCCACGAATGCGGCACTGGTGAAAAAGGTGTTCGCGCATCTGCTGCCCGGGGGGAGGTTGATCGTGAAAGACCGGTTTCTCGATCAGTCCGGCACCAGCCCGGCCTGGACGACCGCGTTTGCCGTGCACATTCTCGTGAATACGGAGCGAGGGGCCTGCTACACGACCGCAGATGCACTCAAATGGATGACGGAGGCCGGTTTTGAATCGGTCCGTGAGTTGGAACCGACGGCGGTGGTGGAGGGAGTGAAACAAGGATGAAGCGTGATCCAGTGTTTGACGAAATCGATGAGAACTTCACGGAATCGCGACATTAACAAAGTGTCCTAAAGCGTACTTATGACCGATTGGCTGAAGCAACCCGGTTTCTTCGGAACCCACGCCACACTTGGAGCGGATCTAAGCCAATTGATGGCGACATTGTTTACGGGACTCTTTCTGGTCGGCTGGTTTCAAGCCCGGCGTGGGCAAGGTCACGCGCACCATTGGTTGATGCTAGGCGGCATGGTCGCCATGCTCGCCTTCTTCACGAGCTATTATCTGTTCCGGCAATTGGGCGTGTTGGCGGTTGAGGGCAAAGAGGGGTTTGGCGGGCCTCAGGAGCTCTACGACTATGTCTTCATTCCTCTGCTCACCGTGCACATCATTCTCGTCATTATCGGGCTTGTCATGGCGATCTATATGATCGTGCTCGGATTCCGTACCCAAGCCATTGTTCAGGGCCGGAGGTTGCTGAAGGACGCGCACTTGCAAACTTCTGGGAAAAAGATCGGGATGATTTTGGGCGGTCTCACCGGACTGGCCGTTATGCTGTTCCTATTCCGCGCGGCGACCGCCGGTTTCTCGATGCGCAAGCTGGAAGTGTATCTCGGATTCGTGGCCCTTGTCGGTCTCGTACTGGGGATCGAAACGACGATCCAGCGCATCTGGCCGAACGGCGCCGATCGACATCGCGCCTTGGGCCGCTTCACGATGATCATTTACTGTATCTTGTTTGTGACCGGCAGCACGACCTACACAATGCTTTACATCCTATTTCCCGGGAAAATCGGATGACATCGGATGACGGCGAAATAACGATGCAGGGGAACGGATGAATGCTGAAGCGAAAATGGCTCTTCCGTTTATCAACCAGCGTTCTGCGTTCAGCGTTGCATTTCTGGTCTGCGGCTGCGGGAGATGGATGCATACGGAGGGCATCGAAGAGCACATCGATGCAACTGGGATCGAGCGCTGGTTTGTGCGGTCGAAATGCTGCGGATGCGGGTTCCGCGTGGGGATCGACCTGCCGGCCGATCGTGCTATCGCTTTCGTCGACCGATTCATGTGGACCGATGACGCGCGGCATCGTCTGGATCGGATGCCGCCCTATCTGGCGCCGTTGGTGAAGGAAGAGGTCGAGTGTTACGCCAAAGCCCGCAATCATCGCGTCGTCACCTATGAGCTGATCGCCCGAGCCCAGCAGGGAGAGGCTGTTGCCTGGGATCCTGAGGCGGAACGGCGTTTGAGCAATGTGCCGACGCCCGTCCGTGCGATGGCTCGTGTCGAATTGGAGCGGACGGCAATGGAACGGGGACTGCTCCGAGTCACAGTCGATCTCATGGAGGAAGTCAAGGCCAGGTATTTCGGTCTCAGCAATGTAAGGCGTGGAACGTGAAGCCTATCCGATCCGATAATTCAGACGCTTCAGATACAATGCTTCATGAAACATGGTAATCGTATGCTGCACCGGCTGGCACTGAGGGTTCTTCCCAGTTTGACTCTGACCGTCACCGCGGACGAAGTTCGGAAACGAAAACGGCAAACAATGTTGTTTTCGGGACTTGTGGCGTTCGGCGTCTATCGGGCATTAAAACCCGTGGTCCCGCTGGACCATCCTTTGGTGATGCTCGGCGTCAGCGGATTCATCTCCACGGTGACTGCGGCCTGGGCATACCGGGTCGGGAGAGGGGAGGTTGCAACCCGAGCTTGGCGGGAAGATGGCGTAAGACGGGCGACCTGGCTGCTCGGCTGGGTCGGGTTTGTGTACGGCGTTCAGCTTTCTCTTCTGGTCTTGGCGCTCCTGCGCATAGTGGTCGGTTATGATTTCTTTGCCCATCCTGATGGGCCTGCCATGATGGCGATTATCATTGCCTGTACTTCCGTAGCCCGTGACGCCTTTGAGATCGGGCATGTTCGCCGGCTGGAACAGAACGGAAAACCCTTTCCCACATTCCCTGATGGAACGCAGCTCCGATTGCTCATCCGGGAAAACGCGGAACGGGTTGGCTGGTGGACAGTTGTCGGCGCGTTTGCCTGTACCGTGCTCGCACTTGCCGGCGCGGGCGTCGTCGATGCGGAGCGAACGCTGCTCTGGCAGTTGATTCTGGTCACAGCCGCCGCTGGGTCGCTGGCCGTCGTTGCCTACTTCGGGGGGCAACAGCGGTCTGGCGGGTGGCTGCAATCTCTCAGCGAGACAGCATGGAATGAGTTGTTCAAGTTTTGGTGGTGGCCAGGGTTGACTTTCGCGGCGACGTATTATCTCGCAGTGATCGGGGTCGGGATCTATCTCTTGCGATTGGAAACGATCGGCCGGCCGACTCTGGGCCTCATGGCCGGCGGAGTGGGTGGTCTGATGAGTCTGTATGGGTATTACCTCGGATACCGTCGATCGGTCGAGGATCGTTTGGCTCAGACCGTTCCCGCATCGCTCTTGCGCTGCCCGTTCGTCATGGGCATTTTATCCAGGTCGTCACGAGAACTCCGGTCAGCCGATCTGGCATCCGGTGAGTCGAGAGGAAAATCATTGGAATTGTAGGCGTCATGCGCAGGAACTATCGAAAACAAGCGGCAGGAATCTTGCTCGGCAGTGTTCTGCTGTTCGGACCGGCCTGGGTTTCAGGTTTCGAGATCAAGCGGGACTCAAGCATGCTTCGCATATCCGAAGATATTTATTATAAGACCGCGGGCACGCCGGTGGGCCCCCCTGCCCCCTCTCCGAATGAAACGGTCTATCCTCGGTATGGGTCGCTGGACAACAGGATCCTCATTTGGTTTGTGACGCAGCAGCACACCTATTTCGGCGGTTTCGTGCTGGCCCTCCCGATCTTCTGCGTGCTCCTGGAGTTCCTGGGCTTGGTGTCACGCAATCGGGTGCATGCGGCTCGGTATGAAGGACTCGCGCGGGATTTGTTAAAGGTCGCTCTGCTCGCCCTCTCCATTACCGCGGTCGTCGGCAGCGTGATGCTTTGGCTGTTCATTGCGCTCTATCCGAGCTTCATGCGGTACATGGGCGGGACGTTCAAGGCCATGATGCCGGCCTATGCGCTCGTCTTCGTGGGCGAATCGCTGTTGCTAATCATCTATTACTACAGTTGGGATCGTTTAGCCTCTCCCGCCGCGAAATGGGGCCATGCCGCGATCGGGGTGATAGCCAACGCCTTCGGTACCGCCTTGTTATTGCTGGCCAATGCCTGGGCGGCCTTTATGATGGCGCCGGCCGGCGTGGATGCTGACGGACGGTATCTCGGGAATGTCTGGCATCTGCTCCACTCGGCGCTTTGGAACCCACTCAATGTGCACCGGTTTCTAGCGGATATCATGTCCGGCGGAGCGGTTGTGCTGGCTTACGCCTGCTTCCGCTTTTTCACCAGCAAGAGTGACGAGGAACGCGCATACTACGACTGGGTGGGTTATGTTTTTTTGTTTGTAACAGTCTGCGCGCTCTTGCCGATGCCGTTCGCGGGCTACTGGCTCATGCGCTCGGTTTACGCGTTCCGGCAAAGCATGGGCATGACGATGATGGGCGGGTTGCTGACATGGCTGTTTGTCGTGCAAGCGCTGCTGATCGGCGCGTTGTTTCTCGGGATCAATTACTATCTCTGGCAAAGCATGGGAAGAATTCGCGGCGGGGAGCGGTATCAGCCGTATTTCCAATACTTGGTCTGGGCTCTCATGGGTTGTCTTTTCGTGTGGTTGACCCCGCATACCGTGATGATGACGGGCAGCGAACTCAAGGCGATGGGCGGAGCACAACATCCGGTCGTTGGGAATTACGGCGTCATGTCGGCAAAAAACGGTGCTGTCAACGTCATGATCTGTCTCACCGTGCTCAGCTACATCTTCTATCGGAGGGCGAACCGGACGATGACCATTTCGTGGATCCGAACCGGTAACGGCGTGTTGGCTGTGCTGTTCACGGTCGGAATCCTTAATATTCTGTGGCTGTCCGTCTATGGGTTTTATCTGCCGGCGAGCATCCGAGTCGGGTTGTCTTGGCCGCAGGCGTTTACGACATTGACGGTGCTTATCGGCGGTGTGGCTATCAACCAGGCCATGCTGCGCGGCGCCAAGGTTCATGGTCCAATCGAATGGGGTAAGATATCCCTTCGCGGAATGGTCGGACTGCTCGGCCTGGCTGCGGCGTTTTCCTGGGTGATGGGACTGATGGGATACATTCGATCCTCCGGGCGCCTCTCGTGGCATGTGAATGAATTGATGGCGGATCTGTCGCCCTGGGCCTTCACGCCTCCGTTAAGTTTTGCGGCGAAGATGGTCACGCTCAATATGGTGGTATTCTGGGTGGCAGTGCTGGGCCTTTTTTGGGTGTGCCAACGGGGTCAACAGGCAGCGATGAGTGTGGAATTGGATGCCGAAAGAGAAGCCGGGTTTCTGCCGTCCGCCTCCCGTGAAGCTTGAGAAGAGCGAGTGATTGGGTTCGGTATGCGCACTGCGAAGACCGTTGTGTCGCTCGTGTTGGGGGCGATGGGAGTCTGGAGCGCGGTAGTGTTGCCTTCCTCGGTTCAAGCTCCTTCGCAGATTATGTTGGAGGACTTTCAGGCCAAGGAAGCTGATGGATTTCCAGCGCAGTGGGAGCATGAGAGTCAGCGCAGTCGGTCCAAGGGGCGAGCAGCATACAAGGTTCAGGCTGATGCCGGCTTCAATTATCTGGCGGTGAGAGATGCTGGCCAACGCATAAAAAAGAAAAACA
Source organism: Nitrospira calida (assembly GCF_976986435.1). Lineage (NCBI taxonomy): Bacteria > Pseudomonadati > Nitrospirota > Nitrospiria > Nitrospirales > Nitrospiraceae > Nitrospira > Nitrospira calida. Next base: position 2,857,076 of record NZ_OZ335950.1, on the reverse strand, counting down.
TCGATTGGGATCCCAAAGCCTATCCGATCCTTGTTTGGAAATGGCGCCTGCACAAGGCCCCCAATGGGGTTGAACCGATCGTAGCGGTGTACGCCTCGTTGGACACCGACCTGCTTTTTATCCCGGTCTTCACGAAATATGTGTGGAGCACCAGCAAGGCAGAGGGGACATTGACCGAGGGCGGCATGTTCAGCGGGTCGGAGATCGTCGTGCAAAGCGGGATGAGTGCCGTCGGTCAGTGGGTGGAAGAACGAGTCAATGTGTACGAGGACTTCAAACGCATTCATCATCATGAGCCGGCCGACAAGGCCTGGGGTATTTCGATTTTCGCCGGTCCCGGTGTGGACGTAGACATCGGCCCGATAGCCGCAATGACAGCTCGATAAGGAAAAAGAAGGAAAAAGCACAGGGGAGGCGCAGCCTGGTTGATTCAGATGAGTAACCCTTCGGGAGCGAGTCAGTTTCCGGCTAAAAAGATCTTCGACATGGTGTTCGGTGCCATCGTTATGGGGACGGTAGGGGTCATGATCGGGATGATTATGGGAGGGGCTTCAGCACCGGTGGCTGCCGGGGTCGGTTTGGTTCTTGGCACCGTGGTGGGATTTCTCGGAGGCCGGCGGTTCCTGTCAAGCATTCTGCTTGGAACGGTGTTAGGCGGTGGGCTCGCTTGGCTTCTAGCCGGTGCGGAGAAGATCTCGGTTGGAGCCGGTGCAGGGGCTGCGATGGGAGGTTTCCTGGGAGTTCAGGCGTCAATGCTGCTTGACCTGCGTGCGGCCCGCAAGCAGGCGTCGAAACCAGTAGATCCGCCGGCATGAAGATCGAAAATCGCTAAGGAAAGTTGATCCTATCATTCTTCTGGGCCCCTTCTCTCAAGAGGCTGAATTGACTATGGAGAGCCATGGAAAATAGGGCGGTCCTTATTAGCTCCATTGTGTTTGTGTTCGCCTCGTTCATCCTGATGATCGTCGGATTGGTGTACGAGTCGTACAAGTCCAAACGAATGAGAGAACTGGCGGCCACGATCAGGACGGAGAGTCGTCAAGCTACGGCTGTCGCGAAGCAAGATTATTCGATGTACAAGATCATTGTGGGGGATGATGGCCGTGAAATGGTTCAGGTCCCTGAAGGACCGTTCAGAATGGGAAGTGCCGAAGGCGATCCTGACGAGGCGCCCGAGCATCAGGTCTATTTGGGAACGTATTATATCGATCTAAAAGAAGTGACGCAGGCCGAATATGAGCGATTCGTAAAGATGACCAAACGCGGGAAACCATTCATTCCCGTGTTCGAAGATGATATTGCGAAGATCAAAAAGCCGGAATTGCCGGCCATCGGAATGTCATGGAACGATGCGGTGGCTTATTGTAAGTGGGCCGGCAAGCGGCTACCGACCGAAGCCGAGTGGGAAAAGGCTGCGCGCGGCGAGGGGCGTCGTCGATATCCCTGGGGTGACGACTTCGGCGTTGGTCATGCGAATGTCGATGGTGAAGAAGATGGGTTTAAGTATCTTGCACCTCCCGGTTCGTTCGAGAGCGGCCGTAGTCCTTACGGGGTATATGACATGGCCGGGAACGTCGCTGAATGGGTAGCCGATAACTACGACGAACACTATTATCAAAAAACCCCCTACCGCGATCCTAAGGGCCCTGAAGAAGGAGAATATAAGGTGATCCGAGGAGGGTCTTGGCGAGAAACACCGCAGGGAGCCAGGGTTTCCAAGCGGTTCCAGGCAAGAATGTGGCGAACGGACAGCACCATCGGTTTTCGCTGCGCGAAAGATGGGGGTGAAGCCGCCAGCGCTTCATAGCAAACACGACCTTCCCGTTAAGCCTGAAAACACCTTCCCGCACCGACTGTATCGCCCATGTTGGAAACAAAATTCAAAGTGGCGCTCCTTCTGGCCGTGCTTGCCGCGGCGAGCCTTCCGATCATGGGCATTCTTCGCGGAACTACGCTGCCGCCGGTCGAAGAAGACAATCCGTTCCCTGCCGCCGTTTCCGAAACGACGATGGTAGCGGGAAGGGACGAAAAGCCGATCGAAGAAGAGATGGTACTGATTCCTGCCGGACCGTTTATCCGAGGGAGCGGAAGCGGTGGTTTTGATGAGCAGCCTGAACGCAATATTTATCTGGACGCTTATCTGATCGATCGCTTTGAGGTGACAAATCATCACTACGCAGAGTTTGTCGCCGCAACTGGACATCGAAAGCCGGGTCCACCCTCTCGCTACGCCAAAAATATGGAACGTATGCGCGGACCAAACCAGCCGGTTGTGTATGTATCGTGGGAGGACGCCGACGCCTATTGTCGCTGGAAAGGGAAGCGCTTGCCGACGGAGGCCGAGTGGGAAAAAGCAATGCGCGGCACCGACGGCCGCCTTTGGCCTTGGGGAAATGTCATGGATCTGACGGTGTCGAACTGGGCACGTCTCAACGATGGATATGAAGTGACCGCTCCCGTAGGAACGTTTCACGGAGATCGAAGTCCGTACGGTGTTATGGATGGAGCTGGAAACGTGATGGAATGGGTGGCTGATTGGTATCAGGAAAATGCCTACAGGGAATCAGACCACAGGAACCCTCAGGGCCCGGAGTTTGGGGTCTTTAAGGTCCTGCGAGGTGGGGGATATACAAGCACAGGCTCGGATCTCCGAATCACCAGCCGGAGCAAAATGGTCCCGGACTTTCGAGATGAAACAATCGGCTTTCGGTGTGCCGTTTCAGTCAGTAAAAACAAGCCGGAAGTACAGAACATAAAAGAGGTAAAACTTACAGAAAATCAAAGTAATAGAGAATAAGAAATACGGCCAAAATTATGTTGACAACCATACCGGCCAAAACTATAATGTCGAACAATTTTGAATTTTTCGTCATTGTTCTCTCGCTCCGCGCCGTTAGAAGTGAGGGAATTTCATTAACATAGCCCGTATAGCGTGTCAAGAAACCGGCTTGGTTTTCACTGAACCAAATCGCCCCTTTCAAGATCAGAGGAGAAGAGCATGGCTGAAGCAGTTCGCCAGGATTCGGAGTTGAAGATCAAAATCGGCAAGATGATTTTTTATATCACGTGTGCAGTAAGCCTGTGGTTCTTCTATTGGTTTGCCGGGATACAATGCCCGTGCTGAGAGCACGGGCTTTTTTGCTTGTCGAGCTCATGGGACAAGCTAGTCATCAGATTTCACGTATGACAATTTTGGCGAGAGAGGGGTCAGAATGGGACAGACGATTTTCTATATTTTGATTTCAACGGTGATTTGCTTGATCTATTTCACCGCCGTTGATCATTTCTTAATGGATATGCAGGGCTTGGACTATTGGTATCTGTTTCGGAAGTAGGAGCGGAAGCGCGTTCAACCGTGACAGCCGGCGCTGTCACGGTTAGATTGGCGTCCAGAACTGCAAACAGATGGTCAGTTGAGTTTTTTCATTTGTAGAGTGGCTTTCAAGAAGCGTGACATAATCAGCGCGAGTGTGACGGATCAAGGAGGTAAGCCATGGGTAGCGTAACCCGGAAGAAGATTATGTCAATCATGGCGCTCAGCGCAATGGTTGGCCTCCTCCTTCTGCCTATTCTTCTCTCAGTTCCTGTGTTCGCTGGTGGTGAAGCCCCTGCGGGCGGTCCGCCGCCTGATTCGACCCAGGCGGGAAGTGGCGAAGCTGAGAAGAAAGTCGAGAAGGGTCGGGATGTCTATTACAAGACCGAGGGGATCGTTGTTGGTGCCCCAGCTCCGAAGACAACGGACAGTCCGAAGGACTATCCCCGGTACAATTTCGAAAGCCGGGTACTCCTCTGGTTTGCCAACCAGCAGCATCTGTACTACGGAAGCTTCGTGCTGGCGGTTCCGATTTTTTGCATGATCATTGAGTTCATGGGGGTTGTGTCAAAAGACAGGGCCATGGGCAAGAAGTATGATCAGTTGGCCTATGACTTCATCAAGATCAGTCTGACCGCGTATTCTTTGACCGCGATTTTGGGCGGTATTCTGATCTTTACGTTTTTGACGCTCTACCCTTCGTTCTTTGGGTACCTCTCGAGCATTTTCCGCCCGGTGATGCACATTTACGCGCTGATGTTCGTGGCCGAGAGCGGAACCCTCTACATCTACTACTACGGTTGGGACAAGATGAAGGAGGGATTCCTCAAGTGGATTCACTTGAGCATGTCGGTCATCCTGAACGTTATTGGTACGGTGTTGATGTTTCTTGCAAACTCCTGGATCGGGTTCATGATGTCGCCGGCCGGAGTTGATGAGCAGGGGCGCTACTTGGGCAACATCTGGCATGTCATTCACACTGCCTTGTGGAATCCTCTGAACGTCCATCGTATTCTTGGAAACATGGCGTTCGGCGGCGGCGTCGTGGCAGCCTATGCGGCGTATCGATTCTTGTCCGCTAAAACCGATGAGGAGCGTGCTCACTACGATTGGATGGGTTACATCGCCATGGCGATTGGGGTGGCGTTCCTGATCCCATTGCCATTCGCCGGGTATTGGTTGATGAGAGAAGTGTATGCCTATCGTCAGCAAATGGGTATTACCCTTATGGGAGGGTTGCTGGCTTGGCTCTTCATCATCCAGGCGACCATGATTGGAATTCTCTTTCTGAGCAGCAACTATTATCTGTGGCAAGCTCTGGGTCGGATGCGAGGCGCCGAAAAATACCAGAAGTACATTAAGTACCTGGTGTTTATCCTGGTGTGCGGATTCCTCATCTTCATTACGCCGCACACGATGGTGATGACGCCTGCTGAGCTCAAAGCCATGGGCGGGCAGCAGCATCCCGTGCTGGGGAATTACGGCGTGATGTCCGCCAAAAACGGCGGAATCAACGTAATCATCACGACTACTGTGTTGAGCTTTATCTGGTACATGCGAGGGAATAAGGTGTCCACGGTGTCTTGGGCGAAGTTCGGCAATATCTTCATGGGCACCTTCTTTTTCTGGGCATACGTCAACATTATTTGGCTTGCCATTTACGGCTACTATATTCCGGCCAATGTGCGCATCGGGCTCTCTGTTCCACAGGTGGCGACCACGTTATCCTGTCTCTTCTTTATGACAGCCTTGAATGCTGTCATGATGAAAGGAGCTAAGCAGACGGGCCCGATTGAGTGGGGTAAGATCTCGGCCCGTTCTCAATATGCTCTCATTATGTTGGCGACGGCCTTTACCTGGATGATGGGGTTGATGGGGTATATCCGTTCGTCTGTGCGCTTGTTCTGGCATGTCAACGAGATCATGCGGGATAACTCGCCCTGGGCCTATACCCATACCATCGGGTTTGCAGCCAATATGATCTCGTTCAACGTCCTGTTCTTCTGGATCAGTATCCTGTTTGTCTTCTGGCTTGGAACCCTCGGCGTCAAAAAGGTTCCTGTCGAGGCCAAAGTTCCGGTACCTGGTCGAGCGCCGGAGCCGGTTGTCGGTCACTGAAAGTCCCGACCGCTCTTGTGGCTTGTGGCATTATTGGGGAGGGGTGTCGATTGTCCGGCGCCTCTCCCCTCTCGTGGGAGGTTTGAACCGTGGTTGAGCTGCTTACGGAAGCGTTCGCAATAGGCTGGCCGGCTTTTGCCTTGCTGGTCGGCCTAATGATTTATTTCAAGGTTTCGATCAAGGATCCCGAGGCCAACCGTCGAGCGGTCTTTAAGACGTTTATCGGCATTCTTGCGGCCATCATGTTATTCATCGCGATTGCTAACTATAAGATGAATTTCTTTGGCGAATCGCGGTTGCTGCCCGTTTCGCTCGCGATGATCACCGCTCTCAGCTTCATGATGGGACTGTATTTCGCTAATATCAGCGCTCTTCTGAAAATCGGAGGATTCATGTTCTTGGTAGCCGCCGCGCTTTCCGGATACGGTAATTGGCTACCTCAGGTGGAAGGCGGATTCCCTCCGAAAGAAGAGAAGCTTGATTTCAGCGCTATGACTCCGCAACAGCTGGCCGATGAAGGAGAGAAAATCATCTTTGGTGGAATCGGCCAAAACAAGGTGCAGGGAGCAATAGGAAAGGGGCAGTGCCCGCTGTGTCATGCGTTTCATGAGGGGATGTTGGGGGAACGTGCGCCGAACTTGCTGGGAATTCCGGATCGGGCTGGAAAGGAGCGGCTGGAGGACCCGCGGTATCACAAAGGTAAGCCGCAGGAGCGGGATACTGTTGAGAAGGAATCGTTCCCTGGGGCCGGTACGGCGGAAAGCGCGATCGAATACATCGCAGAGTCCCATGCCTGTCCGAGTTGTTACGTAGTCGCCGGTTACGGAGTTAAGGGCTCGAACGATCGAGAAAGCCCGATGCCGAAAATTCACAAGCCGCCTATTTCTTTGAGCCTGCCTGAATTGGCGGCAGTGGACACCTGGCTGTTTGTTCGTGAGGGGAAGGAACCCCCTTCGTACGAGGAAATCATCAAGGCCTACGAGAAATTCATTCCGGAGTCTGATCGACCCAAGCAGCAAGCGGAGGACGAAAAAGCCAAGGGCGGTGGGGGAGCTCTGTTGGCAGACGGCTCCGAACCGGTAGACCAAATTTTCGCCAAGGCACAGTGTGTGGCCTGCCATACGATTCCGGGTATTCCAGGCGCTGTCGGGACCATCGGTCCCAAGTTGGTCGAGGGGACGAATGCGCCGTTACGCCTTAAAGATCCGGAGTACAAAGGGACGGCTAAATCTACCCCAGAATATATTATGGAATCGGTGATTTCACCGAGCACCTATGTGGTGAAAGGATTTCCTGACAACACGATGCCCAAGGTGTTCGGACAGAAGTTAAGCGCGGGGGCGTTGAAGAAGATTGTTGATTATCTCTCGCAGCTCAAAGAGGGTAAGGAGCCCCCGAAGATTTCATGACACGCGCGAGGCGTTTCACGGTTGAAGCACAGGGAGTGAACCGATGAAAGCATTAATGGCAATCGGGGCAGTGGTGGGAGTGATTGGGTTATTCCTCTTGACCGGCATGGTCTTGGGAATCATCCCTTCGAACACCGTGCGCTTGGTCGAAGGTTATATGCCCATGCAAATGCTCTTCGAGCTTGCCTTGTTTGTGGCGGGATTTGCAGGGCTCAGCTACTTCCTGAACTCGATGGGAATGGCTATCCCCCGGTTCTGGCAGGGGATTCTCTTCTGGGCGTTTATCTTGCTTTATCTGAAGTACCGGGTCTATCCACCCATTCCATTCAGCGTTCGGGCCATGTACGGCACGGTTTCGCTGATCGCCGTATTCATGTGGATGTCGAGCAACGAAGAAGATTGGAAGAAATTCAAACAGCCCATCCTGAATGTGCTCGATGCCCAAAGCGGATTCAATAAAGTGTTGCGCTATGTGTATTTGGTTCTTCTGCCCATTCTCATCGGTGGGTTTTCGTACATGTCGATGAAGCCGACGACAGAAGAGCCCATTGAGCTGAGAACCGTGCATCCTGCTCCTCCGGCGAGCACCAAGGTCCATGGAAAGAGCTACGTGCTCCAGACTGCACAGAACCCTTATCGCGTGAATCTTGAGGGTAAGTATGATCAAGAGTTCACCAACAGTCTTATCGTCGAGCAGTCGATGGGGCGCTTGATGAAGCCAAACGCTAATCCTTGGGATCCTAAAGCGGAGGGATATCTGAAGTATGTTCGGGAAGGCGGAGAAATTTTCTTCCAGAATTGCCACTTCTGTCACGGTGACAACTTAAACGGCCGCGGTATCCACGCATTTGCCTTTAATCCCATTCCAGCCAACTTCACCGATCCCGGAACGATCGCCCAGCTTCAAGAGACCTTCATTTTCTGGAGGGTTTCGAAGGGTGGGATTGGGTTGCCTAATGAAGGCTTTCCATGGGCGTCTGTGATGCCACCCTGGGAGCAACATCTCACGACGGATGAGATTTGGAAGGTCATTCTCTTTGAGTATTGGCATACAGGTTATTATCCTCGGACTTGGGATTAACGTCGGTCTAGGGTGCGGTCTGACTTCATCAAGAGTGTACGAACGTGATGAACGATGCGAGGTTACCGATGAGGAAGCAGGGCTTAAAAGGTACACCAACTCTGGTGCTGCTCGCTGCCGTAGGATTTGTGATGGTCTCAGGCAGTGCCGGAGTGTCGACTTTTGCACAAGAAGGCGGTGGGTTGCCGGAGGGCTTTAAGAGAGTCGAACTTCCTCCGGAACCTCCTGCTGAGATGATTGAAGCGGGCAAACGCGTCTACTTTACGAAATGCGTGTGGTGTCACGGTGTGGATGGGGCTGGCGATGGTCCGGCAGCGGACCGGCTTTGGCCTAGACCAAGAAACTTTAACCAAGGCACGTTCAAGATTCGTCACACAGCCAGCGGTGAGCTCCCGTTATTTGATTATCGAAAGCCGATCAAAGGACAAAACGATCTGTTTGAAACTGTCACGCACGGCTTGACCGGCTCCGCTATGCCGCCGTGGGAAGGCATTTTGACGGAAGAACAGCGCTTGCAGGTACTCTCGTTTGTGACAACGCAGTTGGTCAAGGACCGTAAGTTTACTGACAAGGATACAGAAACCCTGACGGTCCTCCAACTTGACAGTATCAAGCCGATTCCGCCCAGCAAGGAGAGCATTGAAAAGGGTGCGCAGTTGGTTGTTGACAAAAAATGTATTGAATGTCACGGAGTTGAGGGGCGGGGAGACGGCAATGCCTTTAACTTAAAGGACGACTGGGGATTCCCCATTCAGCCGGCGGATTGGCATAAGTGTTGGAACTTCAGAGGAAGCCGGCAAGATCCTTACAACGTGAAGAATATATTCCGGACGTTCTCGACTGGGATCAATGGCACACCGATGCCGTCTTTTGCAGACAACACAACAATTGAAGAGCGTTGGCACATCGCGAATTTTGTGAATTCGCTGTGTGAGCGAGATCAGGATGGAAACCCCCTTCCGATCGATCCGTTGACGGATAAGCCGAAGATCAACTTTGTTATTCCTTCCGGTCCTGTTGAAGGAGAAATTTCAGATGATCCTGAAAGCGAAATGTGGAAGAAACAGGTTCGGCGCTATGTCGCGCTGGGCGGGCAGATTACACACAAGCCCAGGAATTTCGTGACCCGGATTGACGACGTTTGGGTCAAGTCGCTATACAACGACAAAGAGATCGTGTTCTTGTTCCAGTGGGACGACCGCTCGAAGAGCGTGGCAGCCGAACCTCCACCCTGGCAACCGACTGAAGTGAACGTGGAGCAGTACGGAGTGCTGGAGCAGCCCCCGAAGACGGGTGAGGCTGGATCAATTGCTGCGAATCAAAACAAGTACACGGTCTACAACGACGCGCTTGCATTTCAGTTTCCGATCAAGTGGCAGGAGATTCCCCCGCCGTTTAAGCCGAGATATTTATGGGGTGATCAGAAGTTTGCTGTTGACATCATCAAATGGGAAGCGGACGGTTCTCTTCGTGCGTTCAAAGGAACCGGCTGGGATCAGGACTTTGAGGAACGGGACGATTTTGAGGAAAAGATCAAGGTACGAAAGGCCGAATGGAAGAACGGTCAATGGACGCTGATGGTGTCGCGTCCGCTCAAGGGTGATTACGAAGAGGACACTCAATTCGACGTAGGCAAATATATCCCCACCGTGTTTTTCGTTTGGGATGGCCATAACGGCGATGCCGGTAGGAAAATGTCCGTGTCCGCTTTCTACTATACTTTCCTGGAGCCTCCTATTCCAAAAGAGGTGTACATTTACCCAACCTTGATCGCGGTGGGTATTGTGATTCTTGAGGGCTGGGTTCTCGCCCGCCGGGCAAACAAGAGGAAAGGGAAGACGATCTAAGTCTTCTCCGAGCAGTAAGGAAATCTAAGCTGTGGTAAAGAGGGGGTGGGGTGGAATCCCACCCCCTCTTTGTTTATTTTTTATGGCTCGTCGGGAAATCGTGCGGGTAACTGACTCAACTTGCGCGATGCTTGGACCCTCGAAAGGAGGACCCGAGCGATGCGCGACTTTCAACTCTATCAAGCGGTGCTGGGCCTGCGGGCCTCGTGGACCGTGGTCAACGTGGAGTTGGATGTGAAGGGGGCAGCAGGTAACCGTGACCGTCGAGGCCGGACCGGGGCCTTATCCGTGCCCCTAGTGTCAGGAACCGGTCCCGGGCTATGATCGCAAGCGCCGCCGGTAGCGGCATGTGGATACCTGTCAGTTCATGACGGAGATCCCGTCGGACTTCCCCCGCGTGAGCTGTCCGACCCATGGAATCAAACAGATCGCTGTGCCTTGAGCGGAGCCCGGCCGTCAGTTCACCGCCTGGTTCGAGCGTCTGGCCATTGACTGGCTGCGGGAGTGTTCAGTGAATGGGGCTGCAGGGCTGCTGCGCATCACCTGGGATGAGGCCTGGGGTATCAAGGAGCGGGCCGTCGCCCGCGGGCTCAGCCGCCGCACCCAGGACGTCGTCACGCACCTCTGTGTCGATGAGAAGGCCACCGCGAAGCAGCATCGGTACCTCACCGTCGTGGCCGATCTTGAGCGCAGTTGGGTGCTCTATCTGGCCGAAGACCGGAAGCAAGAGAGTCTAGATGGCTTCTGGGGCACGCTGACGCCGGAGCAACGAGGAGGGATTGAAGCCATCGCGATGGACATGTGGGGGCCCTATATCCAGTCGACCCAGGCCCCCCTCGATGGGGCAGCGGCTAAGATCATCTTCGACAAGTTCCACGTGGCCAAACACCTGCACGTGGCCGTGGACCGGGTCCGCCGCACGGAGCATCGGGCTTTGAAGCAGACGGGGGATCACCGGCTGACAGGGACCAAGTGTCTCTGGCTCATGCGCCCCAAGGACATGACGTCCGAGCAGCGGGCCACGTTTCGCACCTTGCAGCGCAGCGATCTCAAGGTGGCACGGGCTTGGACCCTCAAGGAGCGCTTCCGCCAGTTCTGGGACTGTGCCTACCAGGGGACCGCCCAGCACTTCTTTGCGCGCTGGTTCTGGCGCACTACGCACAGCCGGCTCCGGCCGATGGCCGAGGTCGCCAAGCTGATCCGACGGCATCTTCCGAACGTGTTGACGTACCTGACGCATCGGCTCACGAACGCGGGGCAGGAAGCGGTCAATGCCACGATCCAGTGGGTCAAGAAGACTGCCCACGGCTTCCGCCACGTCGAGCACTTCAAGACCGCAATCGACTTCCCTTGTGGAGGACTGGATCTCTATCCAACCCGCACGAAAGCCTGAAGAGCCATTTTTATAAAGCGGCATTGGTCTATGAAATATGGTTCGTCTTCTTCAAGTGTGCAGGGCGTATCCGGTATTGTCATAGCCGGAGGGAAAAGCCGACGCATGGGATGCGACAAGCGATTCCTCGAGGTCGGCGGGAAAACCCTGCTTGACCATGTTTTGGAGACCATGGGAGCGCTCTTTGCCGAGATTATCCTTGTACTTTCGGAGGAAACGCCGGTTTTGAAGCGGTTGCGTTGGCGCACGGTGACCGACTTGATTCCGCAATCCGGAAGCCTGGGCGGGCTTTACACAGGGCTATATTGTGCGACCTATCCCCGTGTGTTCGCTGCTGCTTGCGATATGCCGTTTCTTAACGACAAGGTAATTCGTTATATGGCGGCCTTGAATGAGGGTGCGGACGTCGTCATGGCTCGCCTGACGACGGGACTTCAACCCATGCATGCGCTGTACTCGAAGCGTTGTCTTGGTCCGCTCGAGGCAATGGCCCGTGCAGGCAATCTGAAAATGCAAAGCCTGGTCTCCTTAACAGAGCTGAACGTGCGGCTGGTTCAAGAGGACGAACTCATTGGGCTCGATCCACACTTGTTGTCGTTTCAGAACGTCAACACGCCAGCTGACCTGGAAGCTGCAAGGGCGCTCTTCACGGAACGTCAACTCAGGCAATCCGGACAAAGCTAAACACAAGGTTCGCCCGTGCTTCGGACAATTCTTTTGGTGCATCCTGGGGGGCTCGGAGATGTGATTCTGGCTTTGCCCGCCATTCGTGCCTTGAGGAGGGCTTACCCGGGGCATGCATGCGGAATGCTGACCTGCCGCGAGGTGGGAAATCTGTACTGTCGGGCTGGCGAGGTCGACCGGAGTTTCTCGCTTGAATCGAGTTTCTTGGCACAGCTGTTCGCCGGACCGGAATTCGTCACTCCGGATTTTCAAGACTGGTTGGTCCGATGTGACGAGGCGGTGTGTTGGATGAGCGATACGACCGGCTGTGTCAGGTCTACGCTCCAGGCTTTCGGCGTTCGCCGTGTGATCGTTCAGTCTCCTCGAGTATCCGATCATCCGCCGATGCACCAGAGTGATCGATTACTCCGCGCCATTCGGTTGGATTTTGTGGAAGGTGTTGCCGGGGAAAGAAATGACAGGAAATTGAATCTTCCCCATGATGTCATTGAAGGCGCACGTAAATGGCTCAAAGAGGCGGGCGTTCGCGACGGTCATCCGGTCGTCGCGGTTCATCCCGGGAGCGGCAGCCGACATAAATGCTGCCAGCCGGCCGTACTTGCAAAGATCGTGGATTTATTAGCAGCGGATGCGAAGGTTCCGATCTTGATCCAGGGACCGGCGGATGCGGACATGGTCAGGTTAGTGTGCAATCAAGTTTCAAAACCGCTTGAGGTTATCCGGAACCTTGATCTGCTCACGGTTGCCGGAATTCTTGCACAGGCCGTTCTTTATATCGGTCATGATTCCGGCATCACCCACTTGGCTGCCGCTCTTGGTGCTCCGACCGTTGCGCTGTTCGGTCCGACGGACAGACAGCGGTGGGCGCCTCGAGGATCCAATGTAAAAGTCATTACCGGCAATGCCTGTCAGTGTCGAACATGGGAAACCGTTCAACAGTGCACGCGTAAACCCTGTCTTGAGATTTCTGCGGAGCGGGTTATTGCGACGTGCATGGACCTCTTGAGCGGTCTTCCCTCGACGACTAAGCCTGCGCCGCTGCCTTGTCACGTCTTGTAAGGTGTGCTAGATTGCCAGTTTGGTTTTTCCTTGATTCTTGCCGGGTTAGAGGATTCCGACGTGCCCCTTGATATTGTCAGACGGAAGGTACAGAGGGCGCTTAGCGATGCGCTCTTTGAAGCGAAACGCAAAGGACTGCTGAAAGGAGACTCTTTCCCAGCCATTACGCTTGAGGCGCCAAAGCGACCCGAGTGGGGGGATTTGGCATCGACTGTCGCCATGACGCTCGCCGCATCCGAGCAGCGCATGCCACAAGATATCGCCCAAATTATCGTCGACAATATCCCGCAACGTGAAGCTCTCTTTGAACGGATTGACGTTGTCCGTCCGGGGTTTCTCAATCTCACTGTCAAGCGGGACGTGTGGCTGCAAGTGCTGGCGGAGATCGAAGAACAAGGAGAGGCCTATGGTTCCACCGATCTGGGTCAAGGACGCCAGGTGCTTGTCGAGTATGTCAGTGCCAATCCGACGGGACCGCTGCATGTCGGTCATGGTCGAGGAGCAGCAATCGGACAGGCGATTGTGAATCTTTTGCGGGCGACAGGTCATCGCGTCGTGAGCGAATACTACATCAATGACGCAGGACGGCAGATGAAACTGCTAGGAGCCTCGGTTTATGCCCGCTATGGAGAACTGTGCGGCCGGATCATGAGATTTCCCGAGGACGGCTACCAAGGAGCCTACATCCAAACGGTAGCAACCCATGTGAAGGAACAAATTGGAACGACCTTGCTCGATCTGCCGGCCGACCTCGCCGAAGAGCGAATCAAGGACTTGGCCTATCGTGAACTCTTAGGCTGGATTCGAAAAGATCTTGAGGCGTTTGGAATCGCCTTTGAGTCGTGGTTTAGCGAAGCTGCGTTGTTGTCGGCCGGCGCAGTGGAAAAGGTCCTGCAAGAACTGCGAGAGAGAGATCTGCTCTTCGAGAAGGACGGGGCTTGGTGGTTCCGTTCATCCAAATTTGGCGACGAAAAGGACCGGGTGGTCAGAAAACAGGACGGAGAATATACGTACCTAGCCGCAGACATGGCGTATCATCGTGACAAGCTCGCTCGGGGATACGACCTGCTGGTCGACGTATGGGGCGCCGATCATCACGGCTATATTCCACGTATGCAGGCCGTCCTCGAAGCCTTTGGCTATCCGAAGGATCGCCTACGGGTTGTCCTCGTGCAGATGGTAAACCTCCTGAGAGGCGGGCGCAAGGTGGAAATGTCAAAGCGCGCCGGCGAGTTCATCACCCTGCGCGAGGTGATTGACGAGGTTGGGGCGGATGCCGCAAAGTTTTATTTTCTGATGCGCCGGCCCGATACGCATCTGGATTTCGATCTGGAACTGGCGAAGCAGCAAACCGCGGATAATCCCGTGTACTATGTGCAGTATGCCCACGCCAGGATCGCAAGTCTGTTTCGGGTGGCCACTTCGCGGGGCGTTCCAATACCGCATCCGAGCCGGGCGGAATTGGGACTCTTACGCGACTCGGACGAATTGGGTTTGATCCGTAAGCTGTCGGCCTATCCGTCCGTTGTTCAGGGCAGCGCGGTGGCCTTGGAGCCTCATCGTCTCACGTTCTATCTGCAAGAACTGGCCGGTCTCCTACACAACTTTTACTACAAGCACCGTATCCTCGCTTCCTCGGATGAGGGCGAAGCGCAGGATGATGGAGCGAAATGTGACAGCGATTCAGCGTCGCGACAGCGTGAGCGGGTGACGCCGGAACTGACGGCTGCCCGATTAGTGCTTATGCAAGCTGTCCAGCAAGTGCTGCGCAACGGACTGCAGCTTTTGGGCATATCGGCGCCGGACCAGATGTGATCCCCTTCTGCTCGAGCACCTGATGGTATGATCGACTTTGCGGTAATCCGCACGGACATGGGCGGCAAGGCCAGACTCGGTAGGTTGACGACGAGCCGAGGAACTGTGGCGACGCCCGCCTTTATGCCGGTGGGGTCACTGGGCACCGTCAAAGGGGTGGACCCGGATGACCTGCGCCGTCTGGGTTTTGGGCTCATCCTGAACAACGCATACCACCTTTACCTCCGACCGGGCCACCAGGTTGTCGCGGATATGGGTGGACTGCATGCTTTCACCGGATGGTCTGGTGCCATTCTGACGGACAGCGGCGGGTTTCAAATTTTTAGCCTGGCGAAACTTCGCAAGGTCACCGATGAAGGCGTCACGTTCCAATCGCACATTGACGGCTCGCTGCACCATATCACCCCGGAGACGGCAGTCCGCATCCAGGAGGCTTTAGGAGCCGACATTATCATGGCGCTCGACGAATGCGTCGGACTGCCGTCCAGCGTTGAGCTGGTTCAGGAAGCCGTCCGTCGCACCAGCTTGTGGGCCCGTCGCTGTCAAGCAGCCAGACGACGCACCGATCAGGCGCTGTTCGGAATCATCCAGGGAGGGACAGATTCCGCGCTGCGGGTTCAATCCGCGCGAGATCTTGTAGCTCTAGGGTTCGATGGGTATGCAGTGGGAGGGTTGTCGGTCGGCGAAGAAAAAGCTGCTATGTACGACGTGCTCAACGTGACGACGCCCGAATTACCTGCCATGAAGCCCCGGTACCTGATGGGAGTTGGCATGCCGGAAGATTTGGTCGAGGGCGTCGCGCGTGGCATCGACCTGTTCGATTGTGTGGTGCCGTCCAGACATGGTCGGACCGGCTGGTTGTTCACATCTTTCGGACGCGTGGTGATCAAACAGGCGCACTATGCGCGCGATGAGCGACCGATCGATCCAATCTGCCGATGCCCGGTCTGCACCAAGTACTCGCGGGCCTATCTGCATCATCTCTTCAATGTCAAAGAGATGCTGGGCGCTCGACTCAACACCATCCATAACTTGTTCTATTTCGCCGAGCTTATGCGCCAGATCCGTCTCGCCATCGAACAAGGCCGCTTCGCAGCCTTCCGGACGGAGTTCCTCGCCCGCCGCGACCAGTGGCCGGGCGAGGAACAGGTCGACGAAACGGTCGAGGCCCGCGGCGCCAAGACGGCGTGCTCGGTCCAGGTCTATAAGGAGAACCGCAGACGATGACACCGATGGCATGGGCGCAGGGGACTTCCGCGGGTAATTCCGCCGTGAGCGGGCTATTGTCGCTCGTCCCATTTGTGCTGATCTTCGTGATCTTCTATTTCCTGCTTATCCTTCCGCAACAGCGGAAGCAGAAAAAGCTGAAAGCGATGCTGGATTCCCTCAAGAAAGGCGACAAAGTCGTCACCGCGTCGGGTATCTGGGGGACGGTGACGAATTTGGGGAAAGACACCGTGACGCTTCAGATTTCCGACAATACCAAAATCAAGATTCAGAAGGAATTCATTGCCAGGTTGCGGACCGAAGACGAAGACTGAGGAGCGGCCCATGCCACGTGCGAGGTCAGAACGAGGATGAAAAAAGTCAGCGGACGGTTGGCGTTGTTGGCGTTTGTGCTGGTGATGTCGTTTATTTTTTTTCTCCCCTCCTATCAACCCTTGTACCGGCAATTACCCGATTGGTTGAAAACCGTGCTTCCGAACAAGGGGATCACGCTAGGGCTCGATCTGCAGGGAGGTATCCACCTAGTGCTCGAGGTCGAGGAAGACCGGGCGGTGGAGATCGCCGTTGATCGATCGGTCGTGGCTATCCAGGATCTGCTGGTCGAAAAGAAGATCCCCGTGGAGTCGGTCAAGCGGACCGGCTTTGCTCGTCTCTCGTTTTCGTTCCAAAATACGGAGTTAAAGGAACAGATTCAGAAACTGCTCGACGATTTTCCGGCATTTTATGAAGTGGAAAGCGTGGGCGACGCCCACACGGTGGTCTGGGAGCTACGCGAGGGAGAAATCAAGCGTATCAAGGATTCCGCCATCAACCAAGCCTTAGAGACGATCCGTAATCGAATCGACCAGTTCGGTGTGGCGGAGCCGCTGATTCAACGACAAGGCTTGAACCAGATCGTTGTGCAGTTGCCGGGGATTAAGGAGCCGAAACGAGCGAAAGACTTGATCAAGGAAACCGCGCTTCTGGAATTCAAACTGCTGGACGAGGACAGCAAATTGGCTCTTGATCTACCGCAGCGCATTCCCAAGGGCAAGGAGGAGGAAGTTTTAAAACAGTTCGCAGGCAAGATTCCGGAAGGCGATGAGATTCTGTTCGAGCGCGTTGTGGATAAGGACAGTGGGCGAGAATATCGCATTCCGTACCTGGTGAAGAAACGGGTGATGCTCGCTGGAGACGTGCTGAGCGACGCGCGAGTCTCGATCGGCCAATTCAACGATCCTTACGTGTCCGTGACCTTTGACGCCAAGGGCGCCCGGGAATTCGAACGGATCACCGCGGAGAACGTCAAGAAACGCATGGCGATCGTGCTGGATAACACCGTCTATTCTGCTCCCGTCATCCAGGAGCGGATCAGCGGCGGGCGGGCCCAGATCACGGGGGCGTTCACCATGCAGGAGGCAAATGATCTGGCGATCGTGCTCAGAGCCGGGGCATTGCCCGCGCCGCTGAAGATCATTCAGGATCTGACGGTGGGGCCCTCATTGGGACAGGATTCCATCGACAAGGGCATTAAGTCTACGCTGTTGGCCGGCACGATGGTGGTGCTGTTTATGATGGTGTATTACCGGCTTTCGGGCGTCATCGCCGATTTCGCCCTGGCGCTCAATCTCATTTGCTTGATTGGAGCTCTGGCGGCGCTCAATGCGACCTTGACCCTGCCGGGCATCGCCGGGATTATCCTGACGATCGGCATGGGTGTTGACTCCAACGTGCTCATCTTTGAGCGTATCCGCGAGGAACTGCGGCAGGGTAAACCGGTGCGGCTGGCTGTTGACGGCGGATACGACAAGGCGTTGCTGACAATCATTGACTCGCACGTAACCACCTTGATCACCGGGTTTGCGCTCTTTTTGTTCGGCACCGGACCGATCAAGGGCTTTGCCGTCACGTTGTGTTTGGGCATCGCGATCAATCTGTTTACCGCATTGGTCGGAACTAAAGTGATCTTCGATATCATCAATCAGCGTCGGAAAGTCGAGCACCTTAGCATTTAGTTTGAGAAGGAGCCGGCATGTTTGAAATTTTGGGCAAGACGAATATCGACTTCATGGGCAAGCGACGGATCGCCTTCATGTTTTCCGGTATCATGGTGCTCTTGGGGCTGGTGGCGGTCATCCAGATCGGCCGGGGAGCTGCGAATCTGGGGATCGATTTCGCCGGCGGAACGGCGGTGCAATTGAAATTCGACCAGCCAATCCGGATCGACCAAGCAAGGAAAGCGCTGGAGGCCCATGGGTTGGGCGACGCCGAGTTGCAGGAGTTCGTCCAGGAAAACAAGCTGTTGATCCGAGTGAAGACTTCCACGACGATTGAGGAGAAAGTCGCTGAACGGGTTATGACGGTGTTCAGCCAGGAATTCCCGGCGAACCGCTTCGTTGTGGACTCTAGCACGGAGATCGGGCCAACGGTCGGGAAGAAACTGCAGCAGGACGCGTTGATCGCGATCCTTATCTCCTTTGCCGGAATCGTTATGTATATCGCGGCACGGTTTGAGTTGCGGTTCGGCGTCGCCGCAGCCTTGGCGACTTTCCACGACGTGCTGGCGGTGCTGGGCGCATTTTATGTGCTCGACAAAGAAATCACGTTGCTCGTCGTGACGGCATTGCTCACGCTGGCCGGCTATTCACTTACCGATACCGTCGTCGTATTTGACCGCATCAGGGAAAACCTCCGGTTTCGCCGTCGCGACGACATCGCGACGGTCATCAACAACGGGATCAATCAGGTGTTGAGCCGGACCATTGTGACCAGCCTGACGGTGGTATTGGTGTTAATTCCTCTGGTTCTGACGGGCGGCGAGGTGCTTCACGACTTTTCTCTCGCATTATTATGGGGCGTGATCTTCGGGACCTACTCGTCGGTGTTTGTGGCTAGCCCGCTGCTTCTGATTTGGCCCGGAGGCCCAGGTCGGCTGTTGAAGCGGGCTTGAGCCGCCGCCCACATGGGGGGACTCGTTTTGCGCGTTTCCGGAATGGTAGATTGACATGCCTCTGTCGCCTGATTAGCCCCCCTAGGTTCACATGGAGTTCTGGGGTCGGTCACGGAGTCTCCAACGGAAGATCATCGCGGCCATCGTGATGGTCGGCCTTCTCCCCCTTTCCTTATCCCTTGCCCTGACATACATTGAGGAGCGACGTGCGCTTCGCGAGGCGATCGGCGCGAATTTCAAAGAACTGGCCGTGGAAGCGGCCCGTCGGATCGAGCTCCAAATCACCCGCGGGATCAACGAAGCTCAACAGTTGGCCACTACGCCGTTTCTCCGGACGGCGGTGACGGAGTCCAATCGGACCTATGCGGGCAAGGACGAGCGCACTGTCCAGTCGATGATCCGCGACTGGCAGCAACGGTGGCGCGCGCGCGACCGGCGCAGCGAGTTTCCGATCTTCATCAACCGCATTGTGACCAATTATTTGATCCGTTGGCACGACATCCGAAAAGCAGACTATGTGGGCATTTTTGTCACGGACAACCGTGGTGCACTGGTGATCAGCTCCATTCCGCAGGTGGAGTACTACTATGGGAAAAGCCTGTGGTGGCAGGCTGTCGTCAAAAAGGGGCAAGGCCGGGTCTACGTCAGTGACATGTATTTCGATCCTTCCTTCGGAACCCATGTGCTCAATGTGTCGGCGCCGATTTTGGATGATGAACAGCACGAAACCATCGGGGCCGTGACGGTCCTTTTGCGGCGGGACACGTTGTTTCATGCCATCTCCGAGGTGACCGTCGGGTCGACGGGCCACGCGATGTTGATGAGTTCTGAAGGGACCCCACTAATCTGCCCGGTTCTCGCTCCGGAGGAGCATACGGTGACACCTGAGCTGGTCGCCGCGATCGGGCGAGGAAAAGCCGGATGGGCCATTGCGCGCGATGATTCACACGGCGGTCGCAATTCGTTGGTCGGCTTCGCGCCAATCCGGCTAGGTGAGAGCCTTGCGCCGGATAGCCTGGGTGGCAAACGCTGGATCACGTTCGTGCGGCAAGATCCCGAGGAAACCTATGCTCCGCTCGACGAGCTTTTGATGAAGGTCACGCTTTACGGATTCTTCGTGCTGGCTGTGTTGTTGGCGACTGGCGTCACAGTCGCGCGACGGATCTCGAAGCCCATTCGAATCTTGCACGAAGGCGTGCAGGAGATCGGCAGCGGCCGGCTGGATCAGCGACTGAATCTCAGGACAAGGGACGAAATTCAGGACTTGGCGGAGGCCTTCAACGCGATGGCCGCCAACCTGCAGCATTCGTTCAACCAGATTGAGCAGCGAATGGCGGAAGTCAGACAGCTCGAAGAGAAATATCGCGATCTGATTGAGAACTCGCCGGAAATGATCTGTCAATTGAACAAGGTTGGCCAATTCGTGCATGTGAACAAGACCGGCCTTGAAAAGCTTGGGTATACCCTGGATGAGATGTTGACCATGCGGCTGTGGGATTTGGTGCCCCGAGGGCGGGAATCAGAAATCCTGGGGTATCTCGAACGCCTGATGGCCCAGGGTCGCGGCTCGATTGAGACGGTGTTCCTGGCAAGGGACGGGCGGCCTATCGATGTGGAGATCCATGCGACGGCGTTGTTCGACACCGAGAGCGGCGGGCTCATCCACTCGCGGGCCTTCGTCCGCGACGTCACCGAGCGCCGACAGTTAGAGCAACAGGTCCAGCGGTACACGACGCAATTGGAGCAGGAAGTCGCTGAGCGCACCCGCCAGCTTTCCGCGTCCCAGGCCCGCTATAAAGCGCTGTTCGATCTGGTGGCGGATTCCGTGTTCATGGTCGATCCCACTGGATGTATCGTCGCGGTGAACAAACGGGAGGAGCAGGCGTTGGGATATACGGAGGAAGCGGTTGTGGGCCGGAACATTTTGGAAATTGTGCTTCCGGCTCATCACGAGGAAATGCGGAAGTTGATTGACAAGATCGTGGCCGGCCAGCGACGCGTGCCGACGCAGGAGATCGCCGTCTTCGACCATTCTCGTCGCGCGACACCGGTCGAGATGGATCTGATGCGGGTGGAAGGTGATGCGGAGCCATTGGTCATGGTTCAGCTTCGCGATATCACCGATCGAAAGCGACTAGAACGACAGTTGGAAGAGTATCGAGAGGAACTTGAACTCAAAGTGCGCGAGCGGACACGGGAGATCGAAGAGACCAAGCAGTATCTGGAAAACCTCCTCGAGAACGCGAATGATGTCATCTATACCCTGGATTCGGAGCAGCGGTTCACTTACGTTAACAGCAAGGTCGAAGCGTGGGGGTATCGGAAAGAAGATCTCATCGGTCGGCCGTACCTGTCCTTGCTGTCCAAACGGCACCGGGGACGCCGACTCAAAAGCACGCTGGATATCGGCACCAAGCAGGTCTATGAAGTCGAAGTCCTTACCCGGACGGGAGACACTCGGACAGTGATGGTCAGTGTATCGCCTCTCTACGATTCGGACGGCGGCATTCTGGGTGTCCTGGGCATCGCGCGCGATATGACAGAGACGAAGAAGCTTGAACGGCAGATCCTCAGCTCCGAGAAGCTGGCATCGGTGGGCAAGCTGGCGGCCGGTGTCGCGCACGAAATCAACAACCCGCTGGGAGGTATCCTGAACTGTTTGTACAACCTTCGGAAAGGGAACTTACCCCCGGCCAGGCAGGAGGAGTATCTGGCTTCGATGGAGGACGGGTTGCGCCGCGTGCAGAAAATCGTCAGACAACTGTTGGATTTCTCGCAGCAGCATGAGCCGGAACTGTCCCGGACCGATATCAATCAAGTCATCGAGCGGGTGCTCGTGCTCACCAATCACACCTTCGTCACAAATCGCATTGTGTTGGAAACGGACCTCGGTCGTAACCTGCCGGACCTCATGGTCGACCGCCATATGATTGAACAAGTGCTGATGAATCTGATCCTGAACGCGGTGCAGGCCATGAAAGGCGGCGGGGTGCTCACGATCCGAACGCGCATTGATGAGGGACTCTGCCTGATCGAGATCAAGGACACTGGGTGCGGTATTCCTGGGTCTGTGTTGCCCAAGATTTTCGACCCCTTCTTCACCACGAAGGGAGAAGGGGAAGGAACCGGCCTGGGGCTGTCCGTCAGCCTCGGCATCGTCGAGCGACATGGAGGGAAGATTCTTGTCGAGAGTGAGGTCGGAAAAGGCACGACCTTTACCCTTTGCTTGCCTGTTGCGAGGGAGCGGGTGGCAATCGGGAGACCGTTGTGAAGCCTCTTAGCCTACTCATCGTGGATGACGAACCGCTGATGCGGCTTTCCATGAGCGACGCCTTGAAGGCCGTTGGATACGATGTTCAGGCGGCGTCCAGCGGGACCGAGGGCGTCGAGGCCGTCCAGAAACGGCAGTTCGACATCGTCATTACCGATTTGCGCTTGCCTGGCACGGACGGTTTGACGCTGTTGCAGACATGTAAGCAGGTTTCGCCCCGAACGGAAGTTGTCGTGATCACTGCACATAGTTCGGTCGAAACGGCGGTCGGCGCGATGAAATTGGGGGCGTACGACTACATCACCAAGCCCTTTCAGATGGACGAGTTGCTGCTCATCGTCGATCGACTGGCCAAGGTGCTGGCGCTTCGTCAGGAGAATCTGCAGTTAAAAGAGGAGTTGGCCGGCAAGTTCAGTTTCCAGGGGATCCTGGGCAAGAACGAGCGGATGCGCGCGGTGTTGGAAAAGATCAAATTGGTGGCCGGAACGGATTCCACCGTCTTGATCGTCGGTGAAAGCGGGACCGGCAAAGAATTGGTTGCCAATGCGATCCACCACATTAGTCCGCGAAAAGATCATGCCCTGATCAAGGTCAGTTGCGCGGCTCTGCCGGAGACCCTGCTGGAAGCGGAATTATTCGGCCATGAGAAGGGAGCCTTCACCGGAGCGCTCCGACAACGTCGCGGGCGGTTCGAGCTGGCCAACAAAGGAACCTTGTTCCTGGACGAGATTGGCGAGATTTCTCCGGTGGTACAGGTCAAATTGCTGCGGGTCCTGCAGGAGCGGCAATTCGAGAGGGTGGGGGGGAACGAGACGATTGAAGTGGACGTCCGTCTGGTGTGCGCGACACAAAAGGATTTGAAGAAGGAAGTTGCGGCCGGCCGTTTTCGCGAGGACTTGTTTTATCGGCTGAATGTCGTGCAAGTGGTTTTGCCTCCGTTGCGGGAGCGTCAGGAAGACATTCTGTTGATCGCCGAACATGTGCTCCACACGAGGTCCGCCCATATGAACAAGGACCTCAAGGGATTTTCACAGGCGGCCCGCGAACTGCTCTTGCGCTATTCCTATCCTGGCAATGTGCGCGAATTGGAGAACATGGTCGAACGAGCCGTTGCGTTGGGGCGCGCGCAGGAGGAGATTCAGCCATGGGATCTTTGTGGCTTCCAATCTTGTCCCTACCTTGGCGGGTCGCCCCAGGACTCATGCGGTTTTTGCAGTGAAGGTCTGACAGGGGCAGCGCGGAAAGAAGCACCGACTTGCTCTTTGTCGATGGCGAGAGAACGGTTCGAACGGGAATACATCGTCTCCGTGCTGGATCGGGTTGGGGGGAGCAGAACCGAAGCTGCCAAAATTCTAGGGCTTTCGCGGAAGGCGCTGTGGGAGAAATGCAAACGGTACGGCATACCCTCGGGGAGGAACGGTGCAGAACCGGAGTCCGACGAGGACTGAGCTTATTCCGTCGGTTCTGGACCCCCTTCCCACAGTTTGACAGTCCGGTCCCAGGAAGCACTGGCGAGGCGCAATCCATCGACAGAAAAGCATACGGACCGGACGTAGCCGGTATGCCCTTTCAGCGTCTTGAAGTGCCGCCCCGAGGCGATATCCCACAGCTTGATGGTATGGTCATCACTTGCGCTCGCCAACACTTTCCCGTCCGGCGAGACGGCCAGCGACCGAACCCAGCCACTGTGACCTTTCAGTGTTCTCAGTTCAGTCACTTGCGGCATGGCGAAGAATTTGATGGTCGTATCCCGGCTGCCGGTGATGAGGGTCTTCCCATCCGGCGTGAAGGTCATGGCACCGATCCAATAGTCCATCGGCTTTTGGAAGCCGCCGTCGTCCTCGAAAAAATACCCGCGTGCTTCCGGAGAGTCTTCTTCATCTTCCCTCCAGTGGCCGTTGTGAACGATTTTTTCCTCCCCGCTTGGCAAGACCTCCCAGACCTTGATCTTGCCGATATCGCTGCCGCTGGCCAAATGAACACCGTCAGGCGAGAAAGCGACGCAAACTGACCAATGGTGGTCATACGGATCCTTCCCCAGGAGCGTCATCAACTCGGTGCCGGTCGTGACTTCCCAGATCTTGATGTCCTTGTTATGACTTCCGCGGGCTAGCATCAGGCCGTCCGGAGAGAGGGAGAGGCTGCAGACGTTGTGGTCGTAGCGGGTGAAGAGGAGCTTCAAAGGTTCGCCGGTCCTGGGATTCCACAGGCGGATCGTTCGGTCATCGCTGCCGGTGGCGAGAATTTGACCGTCTGGCGTAAATACCGCCGCTCTGATGTCATGGGTATGGCCGCGCAACGACCGGAGCAGTCGTCCGGTTTCGATATCCCAGATACGCACCATGCGGTCGACTCCACCGGAAGCCAAGGTCTGGCCATCAGGCGAGAAGGCAACTGTCCAGACTCCGTGGGAATGCCCGCGAAAGGTTCGGACTTCGCGCGCGCCTGCTTTCCAATACTCAAGCAGGTCGACTTTCGGCTGTTGACCTTCGGCTTGTTCAGATGCGAGACCTGCTTGTGACATCTGGGCATGCAGAGCTTGATCAGGCATGGGTACTGTTTTCACTCCTTGCTGGCTCTGGGTTACCTACGCGCAAATTGCAAAAGGGTTTTCCGGGCGAGTATAATTTTAAATCCAGTTAAAAATAAATGGTAAGAGATGCCATGCGGACAAGTCAAGGGAGCCGGTGGCATTGATTGTGAGAATATTCGGTCTTCCCGAATTACGTGGTTCGCGGTCCCAACTCTAGCTCTAGCCGTCGAGGTATCCGATGGAAATCCGATTTCAACCCGCCCTGCTCCAGGAAGTGATCGATTCATTCATCGAAAAGACCGAACGAGAAGGCGATCCCACCTATTATAAGGAGTTCCACGAGCTTGCCGACCCGATCTATGAGAAATTCTCGCTCGATGATCGGGAACCGGAGTTCAAGAAACTTTATCAATATCTTTTCGGTGTTTGGGGGTTCTCGGACATAATTCGCGACGCGTTCGACGAGTTCCCTGAGTTGAAGAAAAAAATCGGCATTGTCCTGGTCAAGGGGGTGTTGAAGGAGGATCAGGAAGGAGTCGACATCCTGAGAAAGTGGGGTTCCGTCGAGCATGAATTGGCCAAGCAGTTTGAGGAGAAGGGCCTAAAAGGCGTCGGTATCAAACTCATTCCGCGTCGATTCTACGATCCCGCGTTGACCCGTTATTGCCGACATGAATTGACCCACATCTCCGACATGCTGGACCCGGCGTTCAACTATGATCCGGATACCAAGGTCGGGCAGAATCCCGGCGAGGAAGCGCTGATTCTTCATCGCTACCGGGTTCTGTGGTGTTTAAGCATTGACAGCCGCCTCGAGGCTGCGGGCAAAGAGCCGATGCTTACCAAAGAAGACCGGTATAAGGAGTTCCGTTCGTGGTACCGGAAGATTCCGCCCGCCCAGCTCAAATCGGTATTCGAAGGCCTGTGGCAGACGCAGTTCTTTACCCACTCCGAGTTGGTGGAAATGGCAACAGATACGCTGCGGGTCATGGACCGAGCGGTCGAAGTCGAGGGCGGCGAGGTGCCCGAAACGCAGAACAAAATCATGCTGATGCCTGGCTTTCCATGCCCGCTATGCCGCTTTCCAACGTACTCCTGGGTCGAGGACTTGGAGAATAAGGTTGAGAAGTATGTCTTGGACTATATTCGAGAGAATCATCCCGGTTGGGATACGGAATTCGGCGCTTGCGACCGCTGTGTCGAAGTCTACAAGCTTCGCGCCGATGGGGTGATGGGATAATCAATCGGGATAATCAATCATTCATTGGAGGATGTTCAGCCGATGGCCTCAGAACCACAGTACGGTCGACGGCAGTTTCTGAAAGACTCCCTCATTTCCGTAGCTAGGGCTGCTCATGAGTTCGTTAAGCACAAGGACGCGCCTCGGGAGAAGGGCGAGCCTCCTCCCCGGATGGATTGGCTCAGACCGCCGGGAGCGATCGAGGAGGCCATCTTCCTTGAGCGCTGTACGCGCTGTGGCGACTGCGCGAAAGCCTGCCCTTATGGAAGCATCGAATTCGACCGACAGAACGGCACACCCGTCGTATTTCCTGATCAAATCCCTTGTTATCTGTGCGAGGATTTTCCCTGTATCACTGCCTGCTCAACGGATGCCTTGCTACCTCTCGCAGGGCGAGAATATGTCAAAATGGGGCAGGCCGTGGTGGCGCACGGTGATTGCACGGCCGGACAAGGATGTCATGCTTGCGTTTCAAAGTGTCCGATGGATGCGTTGCAAATGGATTTCAAGTCGATGCGTCTCGTGGTCTCAAGCGACCGGTGTGTCGGTTGTGGGATTTGCGAATCCGTGTGTAAGACCGTCAACGACAGGATCGCCATCAAGGTTTCTCCCGCGCGATGGCTGACAAAAGGCTGTTCTCACGCGGGGTTATAAGGTGCCCGGTTAGCTGCGAGAGGGGAGATCAGAGCTCGTGGCTAGCACAGAGAAACGTTAAAAACAGGCAGTCAGGTAGCGAGGGGGATGGCCGAGATCACGCTTGACTTCGCATTGGCCTTTACCTATGATACGCCAGCCTGTGCCAGAAGTTCGAAGTTTTAAACCGAAAAGTTTCGGCTCATACGACGGTTTGAAGCATCGGACTGAGGAGGGGTAGTGATGACGGCTAAGCAATCTCAAATGAAACAGCCAGAAAGCTCTACGGCGGTCATTCCCAGAACAGAAGTCGTAAAAGATACTCCAGCGGTCGAACGGGCTTTGAACCGCAGCAAGATCTACCTCCTGATCTCCTGGAGTATGTTGTATCCGGAAGACGATGAGTTTCTCGATTATCTCCAGAGCGGGGAGTTCGTGGAAGACGGCCGCTTGGCCTTGGAGAGCCTTCGTTCGGCACTTGACGGTAACGGTGGAGAGCGTGCGAAGCAGAAGATTGCGGCATTGCTCAAGCATTTCGACTCGATCGAAAAATGGATTGCGGCGGAGTGCATCAACTGGCAACTCAGCGATCTGCAGGGCGAGCATCGTCGGGTATTCAGCAATGTCATCACCCTCGATTGTCCTCCCTATGAGACCCTCTTTGGAAATGATCACGTGTTTGCACAGTCTCATGTCATGGGGGATATCGCCGGCTTTTATAAAGCCTTCGGCGTCGAGCTTTCGAGAGATATCCACGAGCGACTTGACCATCTGAGCGTGGAACTCGAGTTCATGCACTTTTTGGCGTACAAGGAGAGTTACTCCCGCTGCCACGACGGCGCGGATAAAACCCAGATTGTCGTCGACGCCCAGAAGAAGTTTGTGAAGAATCATATTGGTCGTTGGGTGCCCCTCTTCTGCCGGATGTTAGCCAGGAAGGCTGATTCGGGATTCTTCAAGTTGATGGCAGATGTCACGACCGACTGGATGGATTTCGAAGTAGCTTTTCTCGGCGTGAATCCGCAACCCTACTCTGAAACCGATTACCGTCCTGCGACGTTCAGTGCTCCCGAAGGTCAAACATACGAGTGCGGCGCGCAGGATCAGGGGAACGAGTTGAGCATGTTACTTAACGAAGTTGGCGCCCAGACATTTTTGGAAAAGGAAGAGAAAAAGGAGGAGAGTGGGCCGGTTGGAACAGCATAGGGGCCTCGCAGTCTTTACTTGTTAAGATTGAGCCGGTCGAGCAGTAATGCGCCGTCGTTTTTTTAATCTTTTAATGAGAGGAGGGCATATTCATATGAGACTGGTGCAGACACGCAACAAGCGTTTGGTGTTTGGCATTCTTCTCTCTGCTCTGGTCGTTGGCGCGATGCTGACGATTGGGCAAGTGCCGCTGGCGGTCAGCCAACCGGTCACGATCCCAGTGAAGGCCATTAAGGGCCCTATCCCTATGGACGGTGCCAATCCGATCTGGGAAGGTGTGCCGGGTGTTGTCGTGCCTTTGAGTGGGCAGACGATCACCACCCCGATGCATCCGAATATCTCGGTCAAGTCGGTGTTCGTCAAGGCTGTCACTAACGGTAAGGAAATCGGTTTCCGCCTCGATTGGGCTGACCAGACCAAGAACGATACCACGATCGGCCCCCAAGACTTCAGAGATCAGGCGGCGATTCAATTCCCGGTGAATCCTTCTGGTGCGCCTCCGTTCCAGTGCATGGGGCAGTCGGGAGGCACTGTGAACATCTGGCGGTGGAATGCTGAGTGGCAGAAGGACTTGGGTAAGGATAGCGCCGGGATTTGGGACGTGGACGATCAATATCCCGGGATTTTCTGGGATTACTATTTTGAAGAACCAGCCGGCGGTGTCACCTACCCGGACCGGATCGGTCGAAGCCTCGGGCCCTTCAATCCGGGCATCTGGTCGGGGAATATCATGTCGGATCCGACGTTGCGCGTGAGTTCCGTGGAAGATCTCAATGCCAACGGATTCAGCACGCTGACTACGCAGGCGCATCAGGATGTGATCGGTAATGGCGTGTGGGAACCGGCCGGTTCGGTAAAGGGTGGATGCTGCACGGGTCCGACGTGGCGTATTGTTGTTAAGCGGGCCCTGGAGACCAGTGATCCCAATGATGTGCAGTTCAAGCCTGGCATGTCTGTCCCTGTGGCTTTTGCAGTTTGGGACGGCGCCAATGTGGAGAGAAACGGTATGAAGGGCATCTCCACTTGGTTCACGCTAAAGCTCCCGTGATCGATCGGGTGCATGATTGAGGCGTTGTCCGGGCTGGACCGGTTATCGCCTCAAACTAATTGGTTTAAGAAAAGCCCGGAGTCCGCCTTCCATCACTTGTCTGACGTGGCGGCTCAGGGCTTTTCTGTTTTTCCAGCCTTGTGGTTACGTTTTTCCCTTTCGGATCAACAAAGACTATTATTTGGTGTAAGGCTTGAATAAAGGGACATAGTCCTACAGGGTTGCTTTTGCTAAATCACGGGGTGTATAAAATTTGATGAATCACTGAGGCGCACCGCTAATTCTCGGAATCTTCTGTAGAATTCGGATCGGCAAGAAAGGCCGCTCATGAAGATCTTGTTACTGTTCCCGCCGACCTGGCATCCCTCCCAGCCTTACTTGAGTCTGCCATCCCTCACGGGATTTCTTGCACAGGCAGGGGTTCGGAACGTCTCGCAGCGCGACCTAGGTATCGAACTGCTTGATATCATGCTGACGCGGGCGTACGGCGAGGAAATTTACCGACGCTTGATAGAGAAGGTCAGAGATCTTGAGCGAAAACGAGAAGGAGAAACCGGTGCGTCGAGCACGGAGCATTATGCACGGCTTGTCGAATCGCTCGACCGCTTCCCGTATTTGATCGATCGGATCGAGCTCGCCAAGGAAACGTTGCGAGGAGAAGGATTTTACGATCTCGATCAGTACCGAGACAGTCTTTTCCTGATCGATAAATGGCTCGAGTTGGTCTCGTCACTCTACTTTCCCACCCGTATCACCGTCGTGGACAACCAATTTAGCTCCTATTCAATCTATTCATCAAAAGATTTGCTGAAAGTGATTCGTGACGAGGAGCAGAATCCTTACATCAGCCTGTTTCGCGAGAAGTGCCTACCGTCGATTCTTGCTGGCCAGCCGGAGCTGGTCGGAGTGTCCATCACGGCTACGTCTCAAATCGTGCCCGGTCTGACTCTTTGTCGACTGATCAAAGAGGCCAATCCAGATATTCATCTGACAATCGGAGGCAGCATCTTTACGCGCCTGGTCGACAACCTGCGGCGATGTCCAGGGCTTTTCGATCTCACCGACGACTTCGTGGTGTTCGAAGGTGAAACGGCTCTCCTTGAATTGGTTAATCAGATGGAGGGCAAGCGCGATTTCAGCAAGGTGCCCAATTTGATTTACCGCCAAAACGGCAAGATCACGGTCAACCAGCCTTTTTATTCAGAAAACATCAACCGGTTGCCAGCGCCTAATTACGACGGGTTCCCACTCGGCCGCTATCTATCGCCGGAACCGGTGCTGCCGGTCCAGTTCTCCCGCGGATGCTACTATAAGGATTGTGCGTTTTGCGCGCTGACTCTGGATCACCAGAACTTCAGGCAGAAAGATCCTGGCAAAACGGTCGATGAGCTGGCTTGGCTCAAACAGCGGTATGGCGCAGGCTTTTTCTTCTTCACGGACGAGTGCTTTGCGCTGTCGCCTACGAAACGGTTGTGCCAACAGATGATCGATCGAAATCTTAACGTTCAGTGGACTTGTGAGATGAGGTTCGAAAAGAATCTCTCACGCGATCTCCTCATACTGATGCGGGACGCCGGCTGTTTGAAAATCGTGTTTGGACTGGAATCCTTCAATCAACGAGTCATGGATTTCATGAAAAAAGGGATCAAGCAAGAGAGTGTCCGGCGCATTACTAACGACTGCGTGGACTTGGGCATTGCCGTCCACTGCTACATCATCGTGGGCTTCCCGACCGAGCGCGAAGAAGAGGCGCTGGAAACCATGAATTTCATTGTGGAAAACAAAAAGCTGCATAGTTCGTTCGGTTTTTCATGCCAGCCGTGCTTGTTCGATTTGGAGAAGGAAGCGCCGATCATGAGTGATCCGGGCAGCTACGGGATCAGGCGAATCATGCGCCCGGCCGCTGAAGATTTGAGCTTGGGATTCTTCTATGAAGTTCAGGAAGGAATGACCCCCGATCAGGCGGAGCGAGTGTACCAATACATCTATGAAAAAATCAGCGAGGTGGTGTGCGAATTACCATTTAACTATTCAATGGCCGATGGACTTCTGTACATCGCTCGCGCGAAGGCTCAAGCAGACCGAGTTCCTCAGCCGGCTGGCTCTTGAGCCTAAATTGCGGTAATTGACGCTATTTTCCCCATCCGGCTATAATCGTTTTTCTTCCGACGGGACGGTCGGCGCAAGAGCAGGAGGTCCGGTTTTAGCTATGGTCGGAGAAACGGCTGTTGAGAAAAGCGGACGGATTGAGGAGCAAGGTCTGCTTTTCGAATACACGATCCGTCTGGCGTTGCTGGCCGGTCTGCTCGAACTGGTGTTGTATCGGTTGGTTTCTCGCCTCGGCATGCACTTGAGTAAGGTGTTTGCTCAACACGAGTCGGTTCGGCTCATTTTTAAAGCCCTTTCCTCGATCGGATTTGCCCTGTTGAACACGGTGTCGTTGCTCGTGTTTCTGGCTCTCCTGGTTCTGCTTGCGAACAAAATCGCCGGTAAGCGCTGGGTTGCTGGGATCGATAAATTCACGGTCCCGGCGGTCATGCTTGTGCTACTTTTGACGATCGGATTCCTCATCGTACCGCCAGCGATGTTCGGGTCGGTGGTGTACAATTTGGTTGCATTTGCGGTGATTACATTGTTGACGGCGGAGTACCTTCTTTCACATCAGTCTCCGTCCCGGTTGGCGTTCGGCCTCTGTTTCTTTCTCGGGATCTCCGGTTGGTTCTATTATCAGACCCTCTCGACCGGCTTTGGCTGGCTTGGCATCTTGACACCGCCTCCGCTCGTTCACGAGATCAACCGGGCCGGTGAGGCGCTTATGGTGTTGGCCAGCATTCTTGTCTTTTGGGCCTATGGAGGTGGCGTGTCCTTCCACACAAAAAACCGCCGCCTGCGTCGGCGAGCACTGTGGTTCTGGAGTGTTGCTTGCACGCTCTTTGCCGCGTTGTTATTTATGGATTACGCGCTCAGCCTATACAATCCAGCGGTGGCGGAAACTGTGAGGAAGGCCGGTGAGGGCATCAGTTGGATTTTCCAGATGGGCATGGGCTATACATTTTATTTGCCCTTTGCTTTCTATGTAACCGGCTTGCTGTGTTGGTCATACGCTGTGATCAAATTGCTTTTCATGGGTCGCATGGCCGGCTATGGGTTGGGGTTTTTGTTCATTGCCGGCTACGCGCTGCAGCTTTCACACCTAACTTTGATGGTGATTTTAGGCCTGATGCTTCTTAATCTGGACAAGCGACGGGTGGTTGCCATGGACGAGAATCCTGCTACCGAGTCCCGGCTGGCCACTGCTCCCCCGGCACTTGTCAGCGGACGGACTTAAATGAAGAAAGCCTGGTGAATACCTATGGATGAACAGAAAACGATGCCTACGCCGGATCCGGGAGGAGCGACGGTCGAAGAGGGTGAGCGTCCGCTAACGCCGGATGAGGAAATCGCGGAACTTGAAAAGCTGTTGGCGACCGAGCCCGACGACTTTCAAGCGCGTTGTCGGCTGGGAGAGTTGTACTTCAGCAAGGGGCGGTTGGACGACGCGCTCACCGAGGTGAAGAAATCCATCGAGATGGCTGAAGGTTTGCGGGCCGAGATGAACCGATCGTTGGCCATGTATTACTCTAATCTTGGAACAATCTATGCCACCAAAGGCATGATGGAAGAAGCCGAAACACAATTCAAGCAGGCGCTCGAAATTCATGGCAGTGATGTGCTTGCTCTCTTCAATCTCGGTCGCGTTTACGCCGAAAAGCGGCAGTACATGGAGGCCAAGAAGTATTTCGAGAAATTGGTGGAAATCACACCCGACGATCCGATTGCGTGGTACAACCTTGCGGGAGTGTACGTGGAACTTGATAACCCCCAGATTTCGGATTACAACACGATGGACATGGCGATGCAGTGCTATCTCCGCGTATTGGAGCTCGATCCGAAACATCTCGAATCGAGCTTCAAGCTCATGGAAATCGCGCTGAATCACAAGAAAACCGACCTGGCGATCAAGGTCATGGAAAGCGCGGTCGAGCATAATCCGGACGAGCCGCTCGCCTATTACAATCTGATCAGCGTCTACGACAAGTGTAAGATGTTCGAACAGGCGGAGCAGGCTAGGCAGCGGTTGAAGGAACGGTTTGCAAAGCGGTCGAAGGACACGACGACAGCGTGAATGAATCCTCACGAAGGAGACCTCCATCATGTTTGGAAGCATCGGGTTCACGGAACTAATTCTGATCCTGTTCATCGTGTTGATTATTTTCGGGGCTGGGAAATTGCCTCAACTGGGCGAGGGGCTGGGGAAGGCGATCAAGGGCTTCAAGAAATCCGTTCACGAAGCTGACCAAATTGAAGCCGAAGCGCAGGCGCAGGCTCAGCAGGCTGCTGTTCTGCAGTCCCAACCGGCTCCGCAGCCGGCTCAGCCCGCTGCCGACGCTCCGGTGGCCGAACAGCCTGCCGCAACCGTCACGCCTCCGTCTCATGCGTAGGCAGTAAAACAGCGAGGCTGGGAAGGCGTACTGGTAGGACGTGTGATGGAAACTGACGTTCACCAATTGGCCGTTGGATACATCGAAACGTTTGCCGGAAACGGCAAGGCGCGTAGCACTGGAGACGGCAAGAAAGCCGTGAAGGCCGGGATTCCTCTTCCTCACCACGCCGCGTTGGATAAAGAAGAGAAGTGGCTGTACTTTGCCGAATCCGGTTCGGATCGTGTCCGGCGCATCAATTTGCTCGAAGGCACGGTGCACAACTATGCAGGCATTGGCGAAACCTGCTACAGCGGCGATTCAGGTCCCTGCAGCGAAGCCGGCCTTTATCTGCCGCTTGATGTGGCGTTTGATTCCCGAAACGATCTGTACATCTGCGACTCCGGCAGCAACCGGATTCGAAAAGTCGACCATGAAAGCGGAATCATTACGACCGTGGTCGGCACTGGCCAGCACGGGTTCAACGGAGACGGTCCGGCTCTGGAGGTCAATCTGACCTGGCCTGCCGCTATCGCGTTCGACGCGGATGATGTGATGTATATTGCGGATACGCAGGCTCACCGTATCCGTCGATATGATCCCCGGACCGGAATGGTGACGACCATTGCCGGTACCTGGTCGGCCGAAGATGACGCACGAGAACAACCGCTTGTCGCCAAGAACCTTGTTGTCCTTTCCGGCGATGCCATCGGGATTGATTTTAGTGATGATCACGGCTGGTTGATGCCGGTCTGTTCGGACGGTCTGGACCTTTCGCCTTATTTGGACGACGGGAAACCGGCCCTTGAAGCGAAGTTGTACGACATTGTCGGAATTGCCGTGGACGGTGAGGGGCATGTCTATATAGTGGATAAGGGAAGCAATCGGGTGCGCAAGATTGACCGATACACGGGCGTCATCTCCACGGTCGCCGGAGTATGCCGCTACGGCTTCGATGGGGACGGCAAGCCGGCAAACAGATCGATGTTGCATGCTCCTGAAGCAGTGGTGTTCGATCTCTGGGGCAATATGTATATCTCCGATACGATGAATCATCGCGTTCGCAGAGTAGATGCGAAAACCGGGATCCTGACCACGGTCGCAGGCAACGGTGACAGCGGCTATGAAGACAAGAACATGGGCGGATGCGGCGCGGCTCGGTTCGTGGCAAAAGAAGCGGCGGGTGCGCTCAAGCACGGGGACGGGCTACTGGCCATCGATGCAGTCGTGAATTCTCCCGTCGGCTTGGCGCTCGATTCTCAGGGTTACTTGTACATCTGTGAGCGAGGCGAGAACAAGATCCGGCGTATGCGATTGTGGTAGAGTTCAAACGGGTAGGTTCCTCGGGAGCGACGGTTTCGGTCGTCTATCCCGAGCCGTTCATTTACGGTTGCGAGACGGAACAATGGCGCACATGGCCAGATTGCGGACCGCCCGACCTTTCGGATTGTTTTTCCTGTGTCTGATCCTGATAAGCGCGTTTGTGCTAGGTGGCCTGGGCATTCCTATCGTGAGTTCCGAGGGGATGATTATCCGCTCCCATTTGATTGACGGCGAGATTCCCACCACCCCGGAAGATCCGACGTGGAACAAGATACCGCCGATGACGTTGCCGCTCAGCGGCCAGATCATTACGCGGCCGGTATGGCCCGAGCCGACCGCGAGGGCGCTGGTGGTGCGCTCGGTGCATAATGGAAAGGATATCGCCTTTTTGTTGGAGTGGCAGGACAACACTAAGAACGACCGACTCACGCCTGGCACGTTCCGAGACGGGGTTGCGGTCGGGTTGCCGCTTGGAGACGCCCCAGCTTTCTTCTGCATGGGCCAATTGGATCATTACATCAATATCTGGCATTGGAAAGCTGACTGGCAGAGCGATATCGATCGCCGGGCCGCTAGGGCCGCGGAGAAACAAAGTGGCGAAGTGCGACGGTTTGAAGTCATTCCGAGACGGGTATCGTCAGTGGAGGACCTGATCGGCGGCGGATTCAGTACTTTGACAACCAAGGAGAAGCAAGGGCGTGTCCAAGGAAAGGCGACATGGAAGGACGGGGTATGGCATGTCGTGATCTTCCGTCCGCTTTCGACGGAAGAGCAGGAAAACGAAGCTAAGCTGATTCCTGGCCGGATGCAAGCCATTGCGTTTGCTGTTTGGAATGGGGAGAACAAGGAGCGGAACGGGCAAAAAGCAGTGGCTCCATGGTTTCAGTTGTCGATTGATCCGGTGAAGCTATAGCCATCCTTGGGGTCGGTCCTCAAACGACAGAACCGATGAACGGATTACCGTCACGTTTCCGGAATCGCGCATAAGCATTGGAGTGAACAACTTGGAGGTTGGCGGGACCACCAATCGGTCGGCTGGACAAAGAGCCCTCCTCCGCGGCAGGGCTTTTTTTATGTTCATCTGCTTGGTCGCAGCTTGGTTGGGTGCCAGTTTTACTTCCCCTCTGCTGAATGCTGCGACCGATGGAGAGATGACCGAGGAAGAAGCGCTTAAAATCGGCGAAGAATTCGGCGTCGTGGTCGGACAGGTCGACGAGGAGATTCAAAAGGAATTGAAATTGCAGAAACCCGAAGGAGTGGTGGTCTTTGAAGTGATCGGCGGGACTCCAGCGGATCTGGCCGGTATCAAAGTGCGGGCGGTCATCAAGGAAATCGATAAGGTGGAGGTCCGGACCTTGAAGGATTTTGGTCTTGCCCTCAAGCGCGCCATTCCAACCTGCAACTTCACGGTCGGCACCTACGAACCAGCCGATCCCGATAACCAAGGCGTCGGGGGCATTCTCAATTTTCATTTTGTTGGCTGCAAGCGGGATTGACGCCGGACAGCGATCGGCGGTCGGAGAGTGCGGCATGCGACTGATGCAGAAGTTGGTGGTGGGTATTCTGCTAGCGCTTGTCCTCGGAGTGAACGCATTCTACCACGGAAAGGCTGTGGCGCAGAAAGTCGATGGACAGGCTCCCGAAGCGTCTAGCGACTGGGTGGCCGAGATCGAGAAGATTTTCATCCGTTCAGAAGATTGCAAGCAATGTCATGACCGGCATTTCGAGGAATGGAAGGGCATGCGCGAGCAGACGCCTGATCTGAAAACATTCGGACGAGTTGATGCGGCGCTGTTACACGGCACCTCGTTTGAGTCGCCGGTGTTCAGAACGGTGTTGGGGCTGTGGATGCAGACTAACCCGACGGCTGAGGAGCGCGCCCGGTGTCTGTCATGTCATGCGCCTGCAGTCACGGTGTTTCCACAACACGCCGACAAGATCGTCAACCAGATTCTCTCGGGCAAGGTGGAAGTGGAAGGCATCGGATGCGCCTCGTGCCATTTGATCAATTCGACGGAGAAGAACCCAGGTTCGCCGCCGACGTTCAAGGTTCAACCGGGGAAAGTGCTCTACGGGCCGTATGCGGATCCGGAAGAGAACCTGGTCCACCCGGCCAGTCAATCCGATCTCTACAGAGGGGCCAATTACTGCGCCGCCTGCCATTTCGACAAAGTCAAGGACGTGACACGGCGCGATCTTCCTGGCGAAATTCTTCAAGGCACCATTTGTCAGGATTGCCATATGGAACCATCCACCGGCAGCTCGACCTCCAAGCGTGGCGCCATGACGAGGGCGATCGGCCGCCACTGGTTCAGAGGCGTGGTGATTCCCGGCATCCTGCTTAAGAACCGGAACTTACAGGCCGAATGGATGCCCCGGGTGGATATCGAAGCCACCAAGTCCTCGACAGCCGTAGAAGGAACGGTTCTGGTGAGGGTCGGAAGCCTGCCGCACAGTTTTCCGGATGGAGACCCGGTCCTGAAGCAATTCTTTTTGACGATCACCGTCAAGGATGCCAAAGGGCTAGTGTTAGCTGAGGGGGTCAAGAAATTCGGATTGCCTTATGAGCAGATATTACGTGGGCCGATTCCCGATCCTTTCGTCAAGGGAGGCACGACCAGGCGGGTGCCGTTTTCGCTGACGATTCAAGGCGGGTCGGCGCCGGCCAGCGTGGAAGCGGTGTTGACCTACGCGCTGATTCCCGAGCCGACGCCCGCGCTGAAAGAGCGCTACCTCGCGACCTTGACCAACGACCAGGACCGGGCGACGGCCGTCAAAATCATCGAGGAATACACGCAGCCTCGCGTGCTGACGTTCCGGACAAAGTCACTTTAGTTCGCGTTGCGTCCGGCACGGCTGGAAGAGAAGTCCCACGAGCTTCCCGAGCAGGAAAGGGGGATCACGGTGAGTCCAACCAGAAGCGCAGGGCGGCTGGGTGCCGCCG
This sequence comes from Nitrospira calida, assembly GCF_976986435.1. Lineage (NCBI taxonomy): Bacteria > Pseudomonadati > Nitrospirota > Nitrospiria > Nitrospirales > Nitrospiraceae > Nitrospira > Nitrospira calida. Next base: position 2,819,543 of record NZ_OZ335950.1, on the reverse strand, counting down.
GCGCGGTGTTACTGAGCGTCATCGTGGCCAGCAATGCGCCCGATGTGAGTGTGGCGCAGGATTCCGTCAAAGCACAGGCGGCCATCGAGAAGGTGTTCCCCCATTCCAACAAGTGCAAACGCTGCCACGAGCGAGTCTTTGAGGAGTGGGAGACGTCTCCACTCTCACGCTCCATCCATTCTCCGGCCTTCCGGGCGGCACTGGACGAATACCTCAAATTCTCCGGAGGCAAGGACAAAGCACTGTGCTTCCGTTGCCACGCCCCGCACGTGCGGGAGTTTGCGGATGCGGCGCAGATGTTCATCACGCAGGTGCAATCCGGAGATCCGACCATCGACGGGGTCGGCTGCGCCCAATGCCATCTGATCAAACAGGTCGATCGGAGCAGCCCTCTGCCATTCCCTAAGTACGAACCGGGGAAAACGCTTTATGGACCCTACAAGGATTTCGTTCAAAATCTGGCGCACCAATCCATGGAATTGGATTTGTTCCGCAAATCCGATCTCTGCCTGAACTGCCATCAGGCTGTTCCCACCGCGGCGAACCTCGGCAAGAGTAACGACCTACTGGGCAACTGGGATCAGAGCAAGGCGGTCAAATCGGGAAAGGAATGCCAAACCTGCCATATGCCGGAGCAGATCGGCGAATCCGCCAACGGCGAGAGCAAGCGAAAGGTTGCCAATCACACCTTTCCGGGCCGGATCGGGAAACTCCGTCAAGAGGCCGCCAAACTTGACGTGTCTGCGGATGTCAAGGGCGACAAGACTGTCGTCAAGGTGACCGTGCAGAGCCTCGTGCCACACAATCTGCCGACGACCCACCCCGCCTGGGCAAGCGTGGTGCTCGATTTTGTGATCAAAGGCAAGAATCTCAAAACCGTCTTTAGCGATCAGCGGGTTTATGGACGGACGTATGCGGATGCCAAAGGCGAGAAAACGGTGTTCGATTTCAAGGCGGTCAAGGTGTTGGAAGACACGGTTCTGAAACCGGAAGAGACCCGCGTGGAAACGTTTACCTTCCCGACGCCTAAGGACACCAAAAGCTTCGACATCGAGGTCGCGCTGAGCTACGCGCCGGTGACCGGCCCACCGGAGTTCTTGCAGCGAATTGAGGCGGAATCGCCCAAGGGCGCTCAGGACCCGGTCTTCCAACCGATCCCGATCGTTAGGTTGACGCGGAACATCCCGCTGGTGAAAATCGACTGAGCAGGCATTCAGTCGGCGACGATCGACGATCCGGGCGATTTCATTTTAAAAATCTGAATAGCCGAGTAAATGTTCTTGGCGGGTTGGTTGAGGATCAAGCGCGAATTGGTGATGTGAGTATCGATCAGTTCGTAGGGCCCTCCACTGTAGTAAATCTCACAGTCGTCCAGCGTGCAGTTCTTGAACACATGGTTGTCGAGCGACAGCTTGTGCTGCTTGAAGGTCTGTCCCTCCACGACGATATAATTCGGCTCGATTCCCATCGAATGGCCCCTCCGAAACGCGCACTATAACAGACTTTCTCTTCGTCTCGCAAACGGTCGGGTTTTCCCCGTTGTTCTTGATCATTTGACGCGCTCTGTATAGAATGACGCCGCTTTTTCGTACTTCCTTCGACGGACAATCGCCCCCGTCCGAATCGGCAGCGTATCCTCAGCGGTGAATGCTCTCCGTCGACGACGCGGATTGGAGCGGGAATCTCATGACCCCAAAACCAGGAGGAACATTCGGTGGACAGTGCATCGGCAGTCGTGATCTTCGCCATCGCCGCCGCGGCGGCCGGAATCGCTTACGGGCTCTATTTGACAATTTGGGTGTTCAGACTCCCAGCGGGTAATGCCGAGATGCAGCGGATCGCGCAGGCTATTCAAGAAGGCGCTGCGGCATATCTGAATCGGCAATATCGTACGGTCGGTATGGTTGCGGCGGCGTTGTTCATCGTATTATGGGCAGCCGGATCCTGGTCCGACAAGTTTGGCCTCCTCACGGCGATCGGCTTTCTGATCGGCGCGGCGGCGTCGGCGACGGCCGGCTATGTGGGGATGAACATTGCGGTCCGAGCGAACGTGCGAACGGCACAGGCAGCCCATAGCGGCCTGAATGCCGCCTTAACCGTTGCGTTTCGCGGCGGGGCAGTCACGGGATTGCTGTTGATCGGATTGGGCTTGCTGGCTGTGACTGGTTTCTACGCGATCGCGTCAGGGATCGCCGGGCAGGAAAAAGCGGTGCACGCGCTGCTGAGCCTCGGCTTCGGCGGAAGTCTTATTTCCGTCTTTGCCAGGGTTGGCGGAGGAATTTACACCAAGGCAGCAGACGTGGGTGCGGATCTCGTCGGGAAAGTTGAAGCGGGCATTCCTGAAGACGATCCACGTAATCCGGCGGTCATCGCCGACAATGTGGGTGACAATGTAGGCGACTGCGCGGGTATGGCGGCGGATCTCTTTGAGACTTATGCTGTGACGACGGTGGCAGCCATGGCGCTGGCGTTCACCATGTTCAAGGGACAGACCGAGCCGATCCTCTATCCGCTTGCGCTGGGCGCGATGACGATTTTAGCGACGATCATCGGGATCCTTTTCGTCAGAGTCGGCCCAGGAGGCGGCATTATGTCGGCGCTGTATAAGGGATTGTTCGTAGCCGGTGGGATCGCGGCAATCGCGTTTTATCCGATCACCGTCAAGCTGATGGACGGGGTGAGCGGGGTGAGCGGGGCAAGCTACTATGTGGCGGCGTTGTTGGGGCTCGTGGTCACCCTAGCGATGGTCTTCATCACCGACTACTACACATCCAAAAGCTTCTCACCGGTTCAGGAAATCGCCAAAGCCAGCGAAACAGGCCACGCGACCAACATCATCGCCGGTCTGGCGATCGGCATGCAAGCGACGGCCTGGCCGGTTGTCGTCATCGCCACCGCGATTTTGGCGAGCTACTGGGTCTGCGGCGGCCAGGCAGCCGGCGGACTGTACGGCGTGGCCATCGCGGCAGTGTCCATGCTATCAATGGCGGGGATCGTGGTCGCGATCGACGCGTTTGGGCCGATCACCGACAATGCGGGCGGCATTGCGGAAATGGCCCATCTCGGCAAGGAGGTGCGCAACATTACCGATCCGCTCGATGCGGTGGGGAACACCACCAAGGCAGTGACCAAGGGGTATGCCATCGGGTCGGCTGGTTTGGCGGCGGTGGTGCTCTTCGCGGAGTACGCCCGAGCAGTGGAGGCAGGCAGCCAGTCCACCAGTAGCTTCGATCTTTCGAATCCATCCGTCTTGGTCGGGTTGTTTCTGGGCGGCATGTTGCCGTTCCTCTTCGGTGCGTTGTGTATGAAAGCGGTCGGACAGGCCGGCGGTCTGGTGGTCGAGGAGGTGCGCCGACAATTCCGGACGATCAAAGGCATTATGGAAGGGACAGCCAAGCCCGAATACGGTACATGCGTCGATATCGTCACCCAAGCCGCGATCCGCAAGATGATGGTGCCCGGTCTGATTCCTGTGATTTCCCCGATTCTGGTCGGTGCGATCCTGGGCCCTCAGGCGCTTGGCGGGGTCTTGGTCGGCAGCATCGTCACCGGACTGTTTGTCGCCATTTCGATGACGAGCGGCGGCGGAGCCTGGGATAACGCAAAGAAGTACATAGAAGAACAAGGCAAGAAAGGCAGCGAAACGCACAAGGCCGCGGTGACCGGCGACACAGTGGGTGATCCTTACAAAGATACGGCCGGACCGGCGATCAATCCAATGATCAAAGTCATCAACATCGTGGCGTTGTTGATCGTGGCTCTGCTCGTGCACTGATGGAAACGAGACGAACACGTTGAGAGGCAGGGAGCGGCTTGACGGATTGAACAACGCTGGAGTATGGTGGGTTCTAGCATGTATCTTGCCCGGAACGGCGTCCGGCGCCGTTCCGCGGAAATGCGGGAGGTGCTCCTATGGAGAAACAAGAGAGGAGGCCGGAATCCACCAAAAGGGAACCGCAGGCCAAGGACGAAGTCAAACCCAATCCTAAAGTCGTCGAGGCCGGCAAGAAACTCAAAGAAGATATCGACAAACTAGTGGATGAGATTGACGACGTGCTTGAGGAAAACGCGGAGGAGTTCGTGAAGAACTACGTCCAGAAAGGAGGGGAATAACCCGCCCGCTCTAGACAACGCCCTGCCGTCGCTTTCCGCTATCCGCCCACTTGATCCGACCTCATTCTGGCCGACCGTTCCGTTCTTTGGAGTGATTGCCGCGCGTCGGGTATCCCCGATGTATGGATACGCAGTAGACCGGAGACTTCCCCTAGTTTGCGCTGCAAGTCGGTTTGACAAAGTGTCCGGGTCTCTATACTATTCCTGTGCTATTCTCTTTAGTTCTCAGAGGGTTGCGAAAGGGAAACCGGTTCGCTTTGGGAGGTGCGCGATGCGGCAGAAGCGGTGGGTGGTCAGAGACGTCTGCCAGACACAGCGGGCCGCGTTGGCCCACGCACTCTCGATCTCTCCCGTGACTGCATCCGTGCTTCTCGCTCGTGGCGTGACAACGCCTCAAGAGGCCAGCCGTTGGCTCTCATCCAGAGTGCAGGCGCCTCACGATCCTTTTCTCCTGCCCGATATGGAACGGGTGGTGGATCGGCTGCATCGGGCAGCGGTGAACGGCGAAAGGGTCTGTTTTTACGGCGACTATGATGTCGATGGTATCGTGGCCACAAGTCTGTATCTGACCTTTTTTCAGTCGCTTGGCGGGGCCGCGCTGGTTTACATTCCCCACCGTCTTCGAGAAGGCTATGGACTCAACGAGCCAGCGCTGCACCGACTCCGGCAGGAGGGCATAGGGCTGGTGGTGACGTCGGACTGTGGAACCACTGCGCATCGTGAAATTGCAACAGCCCGGGCGTTGGGGTTGGACATCATCGTAACCGACCACCATCAAACCGATGGAGCGATGCCGCCGGCGCTGGCCGTCCTTAATCCTCATCGGAACGATTCATGCTATCCCTTCAAAGGATTATGTTCCGGGGCGCTTGCTTGGAAGGTCGCGCAGGCCTATGGGTGGAAATACGGCGGCAGCGATACGGCGCTTGAGTCCATGATGGACCTGGTGGCCCTCTCGACCGTGGCGGACGTCGTGCCGTTGCAAGACGAAAACCGCGGGTTTGTCCGGGAAGGGCTGGCTCAAATGACGCGCGGCGCTCGCTGCGGTATCAGAGCGCTCAAGCTGGTGGCCGGTATCGATCGGGATTGTACCGCCGATATCGTCGCCTTTCGGCTTGCGCCTCGTGTCAACGCGGCAGGAAGGTTGGCCCATGCGCTTACGAGCGTCCGGTTATTGACGACGCAATCTGAACTTGAAGCGAAGCAATTGGCCGAGGAGCTTGAACGGCTCAACCGGGAACGCCAACAGATTGAAGAACGCATGATGGCCGAGGCAATGGCTTTGGTCGATGAAACAACCGATAGGCCGGCCCTGGTGCTCGCCTCACCGAACTGGCACCTCGGCGTGGTCGGGATCGTCGCAGCCCGTTTGGTTGAGCGTTTCCATCGTCCCGCGATCGTGATCGCCATGGACAGGCGGGGTGTGGGCAAAGGGTCCGCCAGAACGGTGCCGGGCTTCGATCTCTATCAGGCGCTCGCCGCGTGTCGCGATCTGCTGGACGGATTCGGCGGCCATCCGAGCGCAGCCGGGTTGACCATCAGAGAAGCGCATCTTTCTGCCTTCCGTGAACGATTCTGCGAGCTTGTGGCCGACTGGTTGGGAAACGAGCCGCAGCACCCGGCTCTCCATGTGGATGCCGAGGTTCAGCTGAATGACGTCGATGTGCGACTGGTGCGGGAGTTAGGCTCGCTCCATCCGTTCGGTGCGGGAAATCCGGAGCCGACGCTGGCCGTGCGGAACTTGGCGATTCTGGACGCGCGGGTCGTGGGTGAGGGGCATCTCAAGCTAACCGTTCGTCAAGGGACGTCCTTTCCCTTCGACAGCATCGGATTCCGCATGGGGTCACTGGCCGATCTCGGTCTTTCACCTCGACAGCCTGTCGATTTGGCCTTTGTGCCAGAGCTCAATCGATGGAACGGGCTGGACCGCATTCAGTTGCGGATCAGGGATCTCAGGGCCAGTCAGACGATGTGAGCGAAACAATGCCGTTTGAGACAATTACCGATATCGAACAGTTGATCGAACGGCTGAAAGGATATCACGCCGACGTGGATTTGTCGCTCGTTCGGAGGGCCTACGAGTTTTCCGCGAAAGCACACGAAGGCCAAACACGGCGATCCGGCGAGCCGTATCTCCATCACCCGCTGGCCGTGGCTGGGGTGCTGACCTCGCTCAAGACTGACGTGGCTGCCGTGGTTGCCGGCCTGCTTCATGACACGCTCGAAGATACTTTGGCGACTCCCGAAGAATTGGAGCGGGAATTCGGCAAGGAAGTGGTCCATCTGGTCGACGGTGTGACCAAGATCGGAAAGATTTCCTTCCGAAACTATGAAGAGAAACAGGCCGAAAACTTTCGCAAGATGGTGCTTTCGATGGCGGACGACATCCGCGTCGTCCTGATCAAGCTTGCGGATCGGCTTCATAACATGCGGACGCTGGAATACTTAAGCGAGTCCAAACGTCGGCAGATCGCTCAGGAGACATTGGAGATCTACGCACCCTTGGCCAACCGGCTCGGAATCGGCTGGATCAAGAACGAACTGGAAGACCTGTGTCTCAAACACCTCAAACCCGATGTGTACGAGATGCTCCGGGTACGGGTGGCCAAACGCGATGAGGATCGCCAGCAATACATCGACGAAGTCATCCGGCTCGTGAAGAAGGCCATGGCGGACGCCGGCCTGCCAGGCGAGGTCTACGGCAGGCCGAAACACCTCTACGGCATCTATCAGAAGATGGAGAAACAATCGATCTCGTTTGAGGAAGTCTACGATCTGACGGCGCTCCGCATCATCACCGATACCAAAATGAACTGTTATGCGCTGTTGGGCGTGATCCACTCGCTCTGGCGTCCCGTTCCGGGCCGGTTCAAAGACTACATCGCGATCCCGAAATCCAACCTGTACCAGTCACTCCATACAACGGTGGTCGGACCGAAGGGGGAGCACGTGGAATTTCAGATCCGCACCGAAGAAATGCATCGCGTGGCGGAGTACGGGATTGCAGCGCATTGGCGATACAAGGAACAGGGTCGGATCGACGAGCGCGACAGCAAGGTTTTTAGTTGGTTGCGGCAGTTCGTGGAATGGCATCAGGATCTGCCGGACAATCGGCAGTTTATGGACTCCGTCAAGCTGGACCTGTTCCACGATGTCGTATATGTCTTTACCCCGAAAGGCATGGTGAAGGAGCTGCCGAAAGGTTCGACGCCCGTCGACTTCGCCTATGCCATCCATACGGAAATCGGAGATCACTGCGTCGGCGCCAAAGTCAACGGCAAAATTGTTCCGCTCAAACATCAGTTGACCAGCGGAGACACCGTCGAGATCCTCACCTCGCCCAATCAAACACCCCACAAAGATTGGCTCAAGTTTGTCCGCACGTCGCGTGCTAAGACGAAGATCAAGCATTGGCTCAAAGCCGAAGAACAAAAGCGCAGCATCGAGATCGGCCGGCGGCTGCTGGAGGCGGAGTTCCGTCGGCACGGTTTGGCGCCGGCTCAGATGCTCAAGTCGGAACAGTTGTCGGAAGTGGCCCGGCAAGCGGGGTTTGAAACGACGGATGAGCTAGCTGCTGCGATTGGATACGGCCGCCTGGCGACCGCCCAGGTCGTCAGCAAGCTGCTTCCGGTTCCCACGGAGACCGAGGTCCCCGCGCTGCCGGGAGTGTCAGCGGCGCCAAAGACGGTCGTCGGGAAAACAGAGGAGAAGGGGGTCAAGGTCAAGGGCGCACGGGATCTACTTATGCAGCTTTCCCGCTGCTGCAACCCGGTTCCCGGCGACCGCATTCTCGGCTACATTACCCGCGGCCGAGGATTGACGATCCATACGGTCGATTGTCCTAATCTCGAAGCGCTGGATTACGATAGGGACCGGTTGGTGGAAGTGGAGTGGGATACCGCCGCGACCGGCACGCATGCGGTCAAGGTTTCCGTCATCGCTGTGGACAAAACCGGCGTATTGGCCAATGTCTCTTCCTCGATTGCGGAATGCCAGGCCAACATCAGCCGAGCCGAAATCACGACCCGCGAAGATCGGAAGGCAGTGCTGGATTTCGTGATCGAGGTCAGCGATACCGCCCATCTCGGTCGGGTGCTGAAAGCCATCGAGCGAGTGGACGGTGTCATTACTGCCAGACGCGTCCGAGCTTGGCAGGAGCGGTGACCTGCGCCAGTTAACCTTGGGTTTGATTCCTGATCGGAACCCGTTGGGCTGAGGCAACCATGAACCTCGGCTTTCTCCTCGTCAAAATCGTGCTCACAACTGCCGGCCTGATCGCAGTCGTCGTTGGTCTTGCCTACCTCGCACGCAGGCGGGAGAAGAGGCTTCCCCCGGCGGTCTTTATCGGTGCCGGCATCACGGCCGTCCTGGCTGATGCGGCGCTGGTGTTCACCAGCGGTGTTGCACCTTCGCCTCCGGAGGCCGTTCTCAACTGGATAGAAGTGGGGGCTTACTGCGGCGCCTCGTTTCTGTTGTTGAAAGCGATCGATGTGTTCATCATCGGGGATTACCTGATTGGTCGGAAGGGGACCTACATTCCCGATGTCGTGCGGACGCTGATTCTCTTCACGGGGCTGACGGCCGCCACACTGGTCATCCTACGGTTAGTGATGAACATCAACGTCATCGCGCTGGTGGCCCTGCCTACGGTCGCCACCGCGGTAGTGGGTGTCGCGCTCCGGGACACGCTGGTGCGGTTTTTTTCTGGGATCGCGTTGGGCAAGATGGTGCGGGTGGGCGATTGGATTTCCGTGCTCGATCGGGAAGGACTGGTGACGGACATCGGATTCGGCCATGTCACACTACTGACGCGAGAGCAGGATTATGTCGCGTTGCCCAACAACACGGTGATTCAAGCCGGGCTGATTAATTACAGTCGTCCCACGACGGTGCACATCTGCTCCGTCACGGTCGAAGCCGCCTATCGAACACCTCCCAGCCAGGTGTGTGCCGTGCTGGTCGAAACGGTCTTGGCGGTGGAGGGAGTCTTGTCCGAACCCAGGCCAGTCGCGTTGGTATCCTCGTTCAACGATTCCGGCGTACAATATCGTGTGCGATTTGCGGTCAACGATTATTCCCTGCACCAGTCGATCGAGAGTCAGGTGCGGGCCTATGTATGGAACGCGTTTCAACGGAACGGCATCGAGATTCCATTTCCCCAGCGGGTGGTTCACACTCAGACCGGAACCGCGCCCGAACAAATGTCACGGCAGTCGGACCAGATTGTCAGCCACCTCGCCGCGGTGGATTTTCTGGCAGTGTTGGCTCCCGAACAAATTGAGGTTCTCGCCCGAGACGCAACGATCCAGAGATATTTGCCCGGCGAGTGTGTAGTTCGGCAGGGTGAAGCCGGCCAGGAACTCTACGTCATTTTGGAGGGAACTGCCGACGTTCGCATCCGACAAGACGGCCGAAGCCTGACGGTAGCCACGCTGCAGAAGGGTCAGTTTTTCGGAGAAATGTCGTTGTTGACCGGCGAACCCCGTACGGCGACCGTCGTGGCGAGGACGCCGCTACGGGTCGTGGCCGTCGGCAAACAAGGATTGAGTCGGGTAGCGCAGGAAGATGGTCGAGTGATCGATCTGATCGGCGAAGTGGTTGCGCGCCGCCAACTGGCAACCGCCGTTGCCAAAGAACAACTTGCCAAGGAAGGCGTCACCATCGCGGTGGTGAATCAGACGCGCTCGCTCACCGAGCGCATTCGGCGGTTTCTGTGGGGTGGAACGCCCGCGTAATCCGCCGGCCTGTCCCTTCAAGGGAACTGTAGCGTGGCGCCACGCTGCAGCTTCAAGACATCGGCCATCCCGCCGGCGATTTCCAGTACATACATCGCGTCTTCGGTCGGTTGGTACTGGGGGCAGGCGTCGTCGGTGCGCGTGCAGATGGGTACGTTCCGCTCGATGTGAACGATGCGTTTTTTGCTGTCCAGCCAAATGATATCCAGCGGGATCTTGGTGTTCTTCATCCAGAAGGTCCACGGCTTTGGCTCAGTGAACGTAAACAGCATACCCCGATCTTTGGCTAGGCTGTTTCGAAACATCAGTCCACGCGCTCGCTTCTCGGTCGTATCGGCGAGCTCCGCATAGATGACGACGCCGACCGGCGTTTTCACAGGAATGAGACCTTCTTCCGCGGAAACTCGGGAGAGAACAGCCCATGCGGCGACGCTGGCGATTGCCAAGAAGGGAAAGATGGCCAGGTTCAACGCGAGAATGCCCTGACGGTGGCGACTCAGCGAACTGGAATGAGGGATACGCATGGACGCATCGTAGTCGGCGCGTCTTTCGACTGTCAAGGTCACGACCGGCGCCGCGCCCTCTCTTGCAATCTTGTCAGTACCTATGCCATGTTGTTTTTTACGCTGACATAACTCCTACGAAGGGGGAGCGGCATGAAGGCAAAGCGCAGGGTCATCTATAAAAAAGGCGTGTTTGTCTGTCCCAAGTGCAACCAGTCCTACGTCCAGGAAAAATGGCTCGAGGAGTGGCGGATTCGTTGCCATAAGTGCGATTACCGCGGCTCATTGACTGAGATTTCCGTCGAAGAACACATGGACGAAGAAATCGTCCGGTATTAGTCGAATCCTGGTCGATGCGGTCAACCTCGCCGTCGGTTGCCAACGGCGCGCGTGCCTGTCTCATCCCCCACCTGTCGCGTTCCTGTTTTCCGTGCTTGTTCGATCGATCGCAGTTACTGAGGAGGAGTCCGTATGCGCCTCACAGTCGGATTCATCGTCTTCTTGATGGTTGCCGTCGCTCTCGGCGGTCGCGTCGAGTCGGCGGAGACAGCGCTATCACCGGTTAAGGTGCTGATCGCATATCATTCCCTGAGTGGGAACACAGAGAAGATGGCCGAAGCGGTTGCCGAAGGAGCGAGGAGTGTCCCGGGAACGCTGGTCGTGCTGAAACGCGTGGGACTGGTCACTGGCGATGATCTGTTTTCCTCTGACGCCGTCGTCGTCGGTTCCCCTGTCTATTGGTCAAATATGGCTGGAGAGGTGAAGACGTTCTTCGACAACTGGCAGCTGAAGTTCGGCGTCTTTCCGGAGTTCAAGATGCGCAACAAGATCGGGGCGGCCTTTGCAACCGGCGGGCAGATTTCATCGGGTAAGGAAGTCACGATGCTGACCATTTTGGCTGCGATGCTGGGCAACCAGATGATCGTGGTCAGCGGGGGTGGGGCGTTCGGCGCCTCAGCGACGACCGAAGGGGAAAGTCCGGGTATCGATCAGAACGAACTCGCCGACGCAAGAGTGCTCGGCCGACGCGTCGCCGAGGTCGCAGCGATTGTGAAACGGGGAATGGTGCAATAACCCATGGCCCTTTGGCCGTTTCCCGGGTCTTCTCACTGAGCGGACGACAGCGACTTTTCCTCGGTTTCCGCAGTGAAGTGGAGCGGCCGGTGTGGACGACAAGCTGCCTCTCTCCCCGGCGGGCTAGGAAGCCGGCGTCGCCGAATTGCGACGGGGAGTGGTGAGATGGCTTGTTGCCAGAGAAACGAATTCGTGGATGTTCTTGGCGCAGCGACCGCAGCAGCCGTTCTTCTTCAGGCCAAAGGTTTCGATTAACTGGCAGGGTGTGACCGCGCCGGCTCGCCCGGCTGCCCGTACATCCGATTCGGTAAGCCCTTTGCAGAGACAGACATACATCGATGTGAGCCTCACGACAGGTAAAGCACCGATAGAAAAACGATTATGATAACCGTTATCAACCAATCAAACTTTACAACCTTTTCCCCTTTCCGTCAAGAGGGTGCTTGAGTTGTGCTCGAGCCGGGGATCAACGCGGGAACGGCGGAGCTATTCAGCTCTCAGTCGTCAAAACTATGGGGCGGTTCTGGCAAGCTGCTCAATCATCTCTTTGATTGTTTCAAACCCCGCCTGCCAAAAGACTTCAGATGTCATGTCGACACCCACCTCCGAGAGGATATCCTGGGGACTCCTGGATCCTCCAGCCTCTAAGAGAGCCAGGTAGCGCGGGATGAAGGCGGAGCCTTGCTCCTTGTACATCCGATAGAGCGCCAAGACCAGCAAGTTGCCGAAACTGTACGCATAGCAATAAAAGGGGCTGGCGAACAGATGGGGAATAGTCAACCATTCCCAGCGAAATTCGGCTGGGACACGCACAGCCCTGCCGAACTGTTGTCGCAAGCTTTCCAGGTAGGAGGCAGCCAAGTCTCTGACGGTGGCGCTCTTGGCGATCATCTCGTGGGCGGTTTGCTCGAACAGGACAAAGTACGCCTGTCGAAGAACAGTGGCATAGAGGTCGTCTAGTTGTGACAACAACAGACTTTGCCGGACCGCCTTGTCTCGCTCCTGCGACAGCAGAGCATCCGACAGAATCCGTTCGCCGAACACTGAGGCGGTTTCCGCCAGCGGCAAGGTGGCATGGAACGCCAACGCGGAATGGCGGGACGCCATCATCCCGTGGACCGCATGGCCTAACTCATGGGCCATGGTGGCGATATCGCGAGCTTCTCCCGTAAAGTTCAGCAAGACATAGGGGGTGAGTCCCGGCACCACGCTGTAGCAGTATGCCCCGCTCAGTTTGCCGGGCCTCGTCTTCGCATCGATATGGCGATCGCGGAACACGCGTTCGGCAAGGTCGGCCAGCGTTGGCGAGAAGGCGCGATAAGCGTCCAGTACGATCCGGACGGCGTCGGGGTAGCGATACCGCTTCTGGTGGATCCGATGCGGAGCGTAAATGTGGTAACGGGTCATCGGCTTGATCTTGCAGATGCGGGCCTTCAGCCGGAAATACTCTTGGAAGACGACGGCGTTCTTGGCGCAGACCGACAGCAGTGCGGTGACGGCAGCATCGGGCACATCATTCCCCAGATTCCGGCTGGCGATCGGCGTGGCGAACTTGCGGAGTTGCAGATTTTCGGTCTTCCAATCATTCACCAGTGTCTTATAGATTTCGCCGATCAGGTCATGACTGGCCGCGAAAACACGGTAAAGCTCCCGGTATGCAGCTTCCCTCAAGCGGGGGAGAGAGCTTCGTACATAGGCCATCAACTCCTCTCGGTTGAGCGTCCTGCGTCTGCCCTTGATGGTTAACGTGAAAGTGAACCCATTGGTCACCACCTCATAGAGAGTATTCAACGCACTTCGGCCGGTGATGTTTTTCAGGTTGATAATTTTCTCCTCCGGCTCTGACAGCGTGTGCGGGGTAAAACGTCTGATGGTTTGGAGGTAATAGCGATAGTCTCCGGAGCTAGCCAGCAGCCGGGCGGCGTTCGTTTCATCCACGCCCTGCCACCAGAGTTCGAAGAAAAGCAAGCGATTTTGGAGCGCCGCCAACCGTTCTTCCACCTTGGTCTTAAACGACCGGGCGGTCAAGTTCTTCGTGTCCTCGGAAAACCAGAGATAGGCATAGGCGCCCAGCTTCGATGAGTCTGTAGCAATTTCCTCATCAAGACGAAGCACTTCGAGGAAGGCTTCGTTCGACATGGCGGGATTCAGCCGATCGCGCCAGGATTCAAAAGCAGTCACCTTGCGGTCCAACTCGGCGATGAGCCGGTCGAAATCTCGAAGCGGGTGTTCGACAAGGTGCGACAAGTCCCACCGATCCGGAATCTGTCGCCAACCCGAATGTTTGGTTTTGGTTGACGTCGGCGTACGCGCGGCGGCAAGAGGCATGAAGGATTCCCTCACCAATCGTTGAAGGCGGCGACATGTATCATAGCCGAAGCGCAACCAGAAATCTCGACTGCAATCAGCCGATGAACGCCGGTGGACCACCTCGCCGGAAGCCGCATTGACAGAGTCGGCGGCGATGCTAAAATCGTCGGCTGGGAACGGCCGCTGTTCCATGACGGAGCAGGAAATCAACCGTGCTGTCCAATATGTGACGGCCAGCACCTCGTATGCGCGGGAAACCGTGGCGGAAGTTATCCGCACGGGATTGAGCGAACTGTCGTCGCTGGCAATGCAGACCTCGTGCCGGTTCGAGCGTCAAGCCTTGTTAGAATATGTCTGTCAATGGACGATCAAGCGGACCGGACAACCCGAGCCGGTGGTGCGCGAAATTCTGAGCTGTGCTGGCCGGTGGCTGGACGAGCTGTATGAGACGATCGTCGCAGAGCATCCGGAATGGTTGGGCACTCAAGACACGTAAGCGATAGAGTGCTCCTCAAGGACCGGCGGCAGGGTTTCTGGGGACACCGCAATGCGTCGTGTTCGATGGAGGTGGAACCGGGGTCATCCGCCGCAACGCGCTGACGTCGCTTGGCAGCCAGGCCGAACGTTTCGTCCCACATGGGCCGGTCGGCTTCCCAAAGAGATCGAGGCCCGCTGGACGTCCTTGCACCGGTCGTGCGCCGACTTCGCCAGCCGGGCCCGATTGACGCGACTGATCGATCGGCTGACAAGCGCCGACCGCGGGGTCCGGGAATCGGCCTTGGCGGAGTTGGAATTGGCAACCTTGCTGATCCGCGCCAATGCTTCAGTGGCGTTCTTGCCCGAGTCGCAGGCTAGAACCGCCGATCTGGAGTGTGTGGTAGGGCAAGAACGTATGTTCGTCGAGGTGACGGCGATGGCGGGTCGCGCGTTCCGACACCGGCCAGCCCTGTCTCTTGCGCGGCAGGATCGCGAGACTGCAAGGGGACAAGAAGGGAATGAGGACGGGAAGAAGCTGATCGACCGCGTTCTGGCCAGAGTGGCGCAGAAGGCCAAGCAGTTGGCCGACTATCATGCGCCGGTGCTTCTGGCTGTGTCGGTTCCCCGCAGCGATGCGAAATTACGGAGGGAGCAGCGACAGAAGGTCGAGGAAGTCGATCTGAAGTTGCTGGCCGGCACCGTGACCCTTTTCCTGTCCAAGCTGCCCCAGCTCAGCGCCGTGTTATTGTCGTTGTGGGAAGTCGAACCGATGGTCTCGCGATCCGGCATCCGGCTGGCCAACGTCCTAGTGGTGGAGCGGTCGTGTCGACAGTCGATGTCCCCGAGGGTGCGCGTGCTAATCACCAATCCATGGGCGGGGTTTCCTATGAGCGAGGTCCAGCGTGAGACCTTGGCGCGCTTGTTGTAAATTCTGCAGATGGGCAGAGATCAGCGAAAACTTTCCTTCAGCAGAGTCAGATTCTTGGTGACCATGGCCTCGCCGTTCGCAGTGGAGACCTCGATTCCCTGGTCACAGATGCTGCGGCAGTCCTCGATCCGTCCCAGCTTCGCGAGCGACTGGGCTAGTGCATAATAGGCGGCAGAGTACGTCGGCTTCACCTTCAGGCAACGTTCCAGCGCCTTGACGGCTTCGTCCCAGTTCTGATCCTCCATGTAAGCCTTTCCTAACCCGAACCAGGCGACCTCGTCGTTTGGGTCGATCGCCAGCACTTTCTTAAGCGGTTCAATGCGCGGATTGGCCATCGGCTGTCCCTTTCTTACTTATCGCGACCCGCGAGAAGCGGCAACGACCGTATCACGCCTTTGCCCTCGTTGTCTATCGTATTTCCGGCGTGTTACGATCGTGATCGAGTTACGCGTATCTTATGGGACGTACCGGCTTCATCTATCATCCGGCTTACCTGAACCACGATATGGGACCGGGACACCCGGAAAGTCCGGAGCGCCTCAGGACCATCGTAGAGAGGCTCGAATCCACCGGCACGATGAGGAAACTGGTCCGCATCGAACCGGTCACTGCCCCCGATGAATGGATCTTGCAGGTCCATACGGCCGACTACGTGGCGGATCTGAAATCACGAGCGCCCACGAGCGGCCGGGTGTCTCTCGACCCGGACACTTCGATGTCGCCGGGTTCGCTGGCCGCCGCCTATCTGGCGGCGGGAGGTGCGCTCGCTGCGGCCGATGCGATCATGGCTGGGCAGGTGGAGCACGCCTTTTGCGCCGTCAGGCCGCCGGGCCACCATGCGGAAAGCAATCGGGCGATGGGGTTCTGCCTGTTCAACAATGTGGCGATCGCCGCTCGCTACCTCCAGCGTAAACACGGTCTCGGTCGCGTACTGATTGTCGATTGGGATGTGCATCACGGCAACGGAACGCAGCACAGTTTTTACGACGATCCGTCGGTGCTGTTCTTTAGTACCCATCAATTTCCCCATTATCCTGGCACCGGCCGCGCGACGGAGCGAGGGAAGGGACCGGGGGAAGGCTTTACCATCAACGTGCCCCTGGCGGCTGGGGAAGGCGATCAGGAATATTTCGATGTGTTTCAGCGGGTACTGGTTCCCGCGGCCGACGCGTTCAGGCCGGACTTCGTCCTCATCTCGGCCGGGTTCGATGCACACAAGGATGATCCGCTCGCCGGTATGGGCTTGACCGAGGAGGGGTACGCCGGATTGACCAGAATCGTTGCCGCGATCGCGCGCCGCCACAGCCGCAAACGGATTCTCTCCTGCCTCGAAGGCGGGTACAATCTCGCCGCGCTTTCCGCCTCGGTCGAACGTCATCTGCTCACGCTGTTGGAGGTATGAAGAACGCCAAAACGATCGTCCTGACCGTGGTCGGCGCCGCCGCGCTGATTTATGTTTATTACACCGAAGTGAAACCGGTGGTGATCTTCGGGCTGCGATCGGACTATGCGCGGGCGATTCCTTACCAGAAGGTCCCCGAGGGCCTTGAGAGCCTGCAAGCGGAATCCTGCGGGACCTGCCACCGCGAAATCTACGAGGAATGGAAAACGAGCATTCACGCCTATGCCTATCGGGACCCGTTTTTTCAGGCCTACTGGAAGAAAGATGGCAACATCTGGATCTGTCTGAACTGCCATACGCCGTTAGAGAATCAGCAGCCGATGTTGATCAAAGAGATCCCGCGCGGGCGGGTGGAGAAGGCGGTCCAAGAGCCGAACCCTCGGTACGATCCCGAATATCAACAGGAAGCTGTCACGTGCGCTGCCTGTCATGTCCGGAACGGTGTCATCCTGGGCCCGTTCGACGATTCCGTCGCACCGCATCCGACGCAATTCGATCCGAACTTTCGCACCGCGCAGGTCTGCTATCGGTGCCATAACGTCGTGTCGGGACCGGCGCAGTTCTATCGTGTCGGTCCCTGCGGGACGTATGCGGAATATGAGGGAAAGTATTTCATGCAGGAACGGGGGTTCATCTGCCAGAGCTGTCACATGCCAGAAGTAGACCGGCCGGCGGCGGACGGAGGGCCGATCCGGCGTGGGCGTCGGCACCTGTGGCGCGGGGGGCATGATCCGGACATGATCAGGCGGGCGGTGGCGATTCAGGTCAAGGCCGATCCGCCCTCCCCTAAACCTGGTGATCGCGTCCGTTTCACGTTGACGTTGATCAACGCCGGAGCCGGCCATAAGATTCCTACCGGCGACCCGGACCGCCACTTTACCGTTGAATTTCTAGTCGAAAACGGCACGGGGCAAGTGCTGGACCGGCAGGTGACGACCATGGGCCGGTGGATTCTCTGGCAGCCTGTGATCATCGAGGTGTACGATAATCGGCTCCTGCCCCTGGCCGGTCGGGACTATACCTATGAATATCGGGTTCCCGCCGGATCCGAGCGGCTGACGCTGAAAACCCGAGTGCGGTACCACATTCTGACGGACGGGCAACACGAGATGTTGCGGAAAAAATACGGGTTGACGGCAGATGACCCGTATGCGTTTACCATTTATGAGCGTGACTTCCCGCTTTCAGGAAACTTGGCAGCGGTGCTGAGCCATGAGAGCCGTCAGTTGTCAGCTTTCGTTCGTCAGTCTCAGTCAAAGAGCTGTCTCCTGAATGCTCAAGGCTAACGAGGATCGAAGAGACTCACGAGGAACAAGTATGACGCATCCTTGGTTGATCGACACGGAAACCCTCTACCAGAACCTGGGCCGTTCCGGACTTGTCATCATCGACGTGCGCGGCCGGGCGGCTTACGAATTCGGCGGCCACATCCCTGGTGCGGTCCATTCCACGTGGCACGAGTATAGCGATCCCAACGCGGTCGCCAAGGGGCTGCTGGACCCCGATCTGTCCCGGATCGAGCAGAAACTCCGTGCGTTGGGTATCGACAACGACAGCGATGTGGTGATCTATTCGAATCCGTTTGACAACTGGGGGGACGAAGGCCGGATGTTCTGGATGCTGCAATATCTTGGCCATCAGAACCTCAAAATCCTGGACGGAGGATGGGTGAAGTGGACCCAGGAAGGACGGCCGTTCGAGCACGGACGGGTCAAACCGCGACTTGGCTCGTTCAATGCGCAACCGGTCCCTGAGCTCATCATCATGAAGGATGAATTGAAACAGATCGTCCGCCGGCCCCATCCGGAGACGATGATCGTCGATGCTCGGAGCCTCGAAGAGTATTTGGGAAAGGAGGTGTCCGGGATCCCTCGGCCCGGCCATATCCCGTCGGCGATCCATGTGCCCTGGAACGGGTTCCTCAATCCGGATGCCACTGTCAAGGATCTGGTCAAGATCAGGGAGTCGCTCGAAGAAAAGGGCTTGCAAGACAGTCATCAGATTGTCTGCTACTGCACCGGCGGCGTCCGGTCGGCATGGCTCTATTTCATCCTCAAACTGGCTGGATATCCCAAGGTGCGCAACTATCCCGGGTCGTGGTGGGAATGGAGCCGGGATTTCGCCTGTCCCGTTGAGAAGGATTTCAAAATGTTGCAGAAAATTCTCGGATACGATGAAGCCAGTAAGCCTTCTTGACACTGCGGAGGGCCGTGTGTATGGTGAATCAAGCGTGGGCAAGAGGTCCGAATAGTGCGGGGTTCACGTTCGGGCTGGGTATCGCACACATCCATCGAGGAGGTCGATTATGCGCAGCTCAATTTTCCGCGGAGCAATGATCGGCGGCGTGATGATGGTGTTCATCTCCGTTCCATTGACGAGTGGGCCAGCGTTGGCGAGCAATAAGCATGTGTCTGAAGCGATCGAACACGCCAAGGAGGCGGTGTCACACGGGAAACAGGGGCACGCGGACGCGCTGGTCAAGCACGCGGAAGGCGCGTTGAAGCATGCCGAGGCCGCGCAGAAAGAAGTGAAAAGCCCCCATCTTGACGAAGGCATCAAGGGATTGAAGGACGCGGTGGAGCACGGCAAAGCGGGCCATGCGGATGTTGCCACCAAGGCGGCGGAAAGCGCGGTGACGCATCTGTCCGAAGTGAAATAGCTATACCAGCCAGCGGCAAGAGGCGAGGGGCTAGAGATACAACACATTCCTTCGCCTCTTGTTGTTTTCTTTTCCTTGCCGCGACCACTGGCCTCATGACGCTTACCCATGAAGGTTGGCTTTTACCAGTTCAATCCGGTGTTCGGCGAGATCAAACGCAATCTCGACCAGGTGGTTGCGCGTCTGCACGAGGTCGAGTGCGACCTCATGGTGCTGCCGGAACTCTTCGCCTCGGGCTACCAATTTGCGTCACAGGAAGAAGTCGAGCGCCTGTCCGAGCCGGTTCCTGACGGAGAGACCACCGCGCGACTCATCGAGGTGGCCCGCAGCCGGGGCATGTACGTGGTGGCAGGTCTCGCGGAACGCGGTGAGCGCGGGTGTTATAATTCAGCGGTAGTGGTCGGACCCTCGGGCTTCCTCGGATGCTATCGGAAAACCCATCTGTTTTTCGAAGAAACCTTGTTCTTTCTCCCAGGCGATACGGGCTTTCGGGTGTGGGATATCGGAGAAGCGAAGGTGGGCGTGCTCATCTGTTTCGACTGGTTCTATCCGGAATCGGCAAGGACCCTGGCGCTAAAAGGGGCCGACATTCTCTGCCATCCGTCCAACTTGGTGCTGCCCCATTGTCCGGACGCCATGGTGACACGCTGTCTGGAGAACCGGGTGTTCAGCATCACGGCCAACCGGATCGGCAGCGAGGCGCGGGGAGGAAAAGACCGACTGACCTTTATCGGCAGCAGCGAAATTGTCGCGCCCAACGGCCGCATTCTTCACCGGGCTTCGCGCGATCGGGAGGAAGTGACGGTGCTGGAGATCGATCCCGCCGAAGCCCGCAAGAAATCTCTCAATCCCTACAACGATCTTTTGCAGGGGCGTCGCCCGGACCTCTACGCCAGGTGACGGGGTGCGCCGTCCAGTGAAGCCAGACACGCAGATGGAAGAACGGATGATACACAGGGTTCCGATGCTGGCCCCACTCGGCAAAGGTATTTTCCTGGTCGCCTCGCCGGCCTTACGTGATCCCAATTTCCGACAGACCGTGGTCCTGCTTTGCGAGCATGGGCCGGAGGGGGCGCTGGGGGTAGTGGTGAACCGGCCGACCGCCGTGCATATCGCGGAAGCCTTGCCGCAGGTGCCGGTCCTCGAAGGGCAGAAGCATGTGCTGTTCGCCGGCGGTCCGGTGCAAACCAATCAGATCATGCTGCTTTACCGGCTGAATCAGGTGCCGGAGAATTCGCACCATATTTTCGATGGCGTTTGCTTGGGCGGAGATCTGGCGGTGTTGGAGCGCATCCTCACGAGCTCGAAGGGCAGCGAGGCCTTTCGCGCCTATCTCGGTTATTCCGGGTGGGGACCCGGCCAACTCGAGCGGGAAATGGAGACCGGCTCCTGGATTACGTTGCCGGCAGATCCCGAGATCGTCTTTGAAAAGGAGCCAGCGATGATTTGGCCCGACATCCTCGCCTCGCTCGGCGAACCGTTCCGCCATTACGCCGATATGCCGTTTGATCCCAGCTTGAATTAAGCTCCCAGCAATTGGACGAGATTCGTTCTCTTGCAGGTCTTGCCCACCGTCGGCCCTTCTTCGGATCAGCACAAAGGTCAGGCCGTTTCTGCAAGAACCTGAGCGAGGAATCGGCCGGTGTGCGAACCGGCTGTCCGCGCAACGTGTTCCGGTCTGCCCTCCGCCACGATTCGCCCGCCCTGCTCGCCTCCCTCCGGGCCTAGGTCGATGATCCAATCGGCCGTTTTGATCACGTCGAGGTTATGCTCGACCACCACGACCGTGTTGCCGGCATCGACCAGTCTATGGAGGACGGCGAGGAACTTTTTCACGTCCTCGAAGTGCAAGCCAGTGGTCGGTTCGTCCATGATGTAGAGCAGATCAGGGGACTGGCTCCGGCCTGAGGCCGATGCCTGTCCCCGGCGGTTCGGACGGGCCCCGGTTCCTCCCAACTCGGCGGCGATCTTCAGCCGCTGCGCTTCGCCGCCGGACAAGGTGGTGGCCGGTTGGCCCAGTCGCAGATAGCCCAGTCCGATCGACGAGAGTAGGTAGAGCTTTTCGGTCAACTTGGGCGAGCCGGAAAAGAACGACTGCGCCTCGTTCACGGTCATGCCCAGCACGTCGTGGATGGTCTTCCCACGGAAGCGAACGCTCAGGACCTCTGGCTTGAACCGCCGGCCGTTGCACTCCTCACAGGTCGCATAAATGTCTTCGAAGAAATACATTTCGAGCTTCTCGTAGCCGTTGCCTTCGCACCGGTCGCAGCGGCCGCCAGCCGTGTTGAAAGAGAAATGCGCGGCGGTGAGCCCCAGGCGACGGGCGTCCGGCGTGGACGCGAAGAGCGCGCGGATCTCGTCGAAGGCTTTTAAGTACGTGATGGGATTAGAACGCGGGGTGCGGCCGATCGGTTGCTGGTCGATCATCCGGACGCCCTTGAGGTATTCCAGACCCCTGATTGCGCGGAACCGGCCCATCGGCAGCGACTCCACGCGGAACGCGCGGGCCACCGCGCGATAGAGTGTCTCTTTTACCAATGTGCTTTTACCCGATCCCGAGACACCAGTGACACAGACCAGCATCCGCAACGGGATCTTGACCATAAGGTCTTTCAAGTTGTGCTCGCTGGCGCCGGCGAGCACCAAGGTCTTTCCATTCCCGGATCGGCGCGTACGAGGGATCGGAATGGATTCCTCGCCCCGCAGGTATCGTGCGGTGAGCGAGCGGCGGTCCTGCAAAAACGCCTCGTGCGGGGCGGCACACACGACCTCGCCGCCCTTCTCGCCGGACCAGGGGCCGAGTTCGACGATGTGGTCGGCGGCCAGGATCATCTGCCGGTCGTGCTCGACGACCACGACGGTATTGCCGTGGGCGGCCAGCTCTCGCAGGATGCCGGCCAGCGTGGCCGTGTCGCGGGCATGCAGGCCGATCGTCGGTTCGTCCAGCACGTACAGGGTGCCGACCAAACGGGCGCCGAGTTGGTTCGCCAAGGTGATCCGCTGTGCTTCACCGCCCGACAGCGTCTTCGTCTGGCGGGACAGAGTCAGGTAGCCGAGCCCGACACGCAAGAGAAAACCGAGTTTGTCTCTGATCTGGTGCAGAATGTCGTGCGCCACGCGGGCTTCGAAGTCCGAGAGCGTCAATGTGCTGAACCAGGCAGCCGCCTCCTGCACGGTCATCTCGGAAATTTCGTGGATGTTCCGCCCTGCTACTTTGACGTACAGGGCTTCGGGTTTCAGCCTGGTCCCTTCACACGCCTGGCACGGAAAGGGGCTGCGGTAGCGGCTCAAGAACACCCGGACATGCAACTTGTATCGCTTCGTTTCCAGATACTCAAAGAACTGTCGAACGCCTTCGAGCTTGTCATCGCCTTCCCATAGAAGCCTGCGTACCTCGTCCGGGAGCTTGTGATAGGGCGTCGACAGGTTCACGCCGCGCCGCTTCAGGGCCAGCAGCATCTGATTCTGCCACCAGTCCGTGCCGGGTTTCGTCCAGGGTTCGATGGCACCCTCGGCCAGCGAGCGCGTGCGATCCGGAACGACCAAATCTTCATCGTAGCGGAGGATGTTCCCGAAGCCCTTGCATTCCGGACAGGCGCCCAAAGGATGGTTGAAGGAAAAGAGGACCGGCCTGAGCGGCTCGAACGTGCGGCCGCACCGCTGGCAGCGGAAATGCGTGCTATAGGTCTGCGAACCCTGCCCGATCACGTCCACGCGACAAAGTCCCTCGCCTTCCTGAAACGCCGTCTCGATCGCTTCGATCAGTCGATTGCGGTTGTCGGGCCTGATCACCAGCCGGTCGAGAACGACATGGAGGTTAGCTTTCCTTTCGCTTCGACCCTCTCCCTTGCGCGGGAGAGGGTTGGAGTGAGGGGGACGTGGAATCATAACGCCCGGCAGCAGGTCCACCATCTCGTCGCCCCATTTGAGCCTGGTGAAGCCTCGTCGCAGCAGGGACTCCACCAGGGTACGGTCATGTCCCGGCCCCAGGTCATTGATCGGGAACAGAATCATAGCCCGGGCATCGGGGAAACGAACGAGGAGATCGTCCGTGACGGAGCCGGGATGAAACCCGCGGGCCTCTTCGTGGCAATCGGGACAGACCGGCCGCCCGACCTTGGCGAATAGCAAGCGGAGCAAATCGGCAATCTCGGTCGCTGTGCCGACCGTCGAGCGAGCTGTACGAACCGGGTTCTTCTGCTCGATCGCGATGGCCGGGCGGACGTTGATCAGACGATCGACGTCTGGACGATCCACCTTCTCCAGGAACATGCGGGCGTAGGTCGAAAGCGATTCCACATAGCGCCACTGGCCTTCGGCGAAGAGGGTCTCGAATGCAAGCGACGACTTGCCCGAGCCGGACACGCCGGTAATGACCGTGACCGCGTTGTGCGGGATGCGGAGCGAGATGTTCTTGAGGTTGTTCTGCCGTGCGCCTTCGACGATCAGGTCGCTAAAGGCATGATGTGAATTCGGGGTCTCAGACACAGAGAAAGCCCTCGAATTGTTTGAATTCAACATCCTAGCAAGCGTCCACAGCCGACGCAACCGACGCCGGATGTGCGAGAAAGATCAGGTGAGAATAACGGGCCGCAGGCTCGTGAATGACTGCTGGCTCTTTGAGCGCGGCCGGGCTAGACTGTCTGAGAACGTCTAAACCAGCCCTTGCAGGCTGTGAGTATCTGCAACTCGGCAGACAGTTAGCCGACCTCCTGGAGTCCAGCCTTGATGGGCAGTCGACTGAAGCCCTACGGGCACTGGCGCGGTCCTATGATCCGTCAGCCGGCGAAGCCTGCATCAACGCCAAGGTATTCCTGTTTCACAAATACCTCGTCGTCCGTGCCTGCATCGACGCTCTTCCAGCGCGTCACATTGAAGGCGTCGTCGGCGGGTTGTTCGCGGTTCTGAATGAGCGGGCCACGCACCTGAACATCGGCCAGGAGCGGCTGGCGGCGATGGAACAGATGTGGCTTGATCGCGCACATGAATTCGACCCGCCCTTTTCTCTGGACCGCCAGGAGCTTATGGCGGAATCGCCCGATGCCCTGCATTGGCAACGGACGCTTGCGCGGTTTTGCCGGAATGTGAGCGGAACAGCCGGGCCGACCGGCTCAGGGCCGTCCACGGAGCTCCTCTCTTTATGAAGCCGGCAACTCCGTGACGCACACCCTCGGCACCTTTTTGGAAGCCCTCGAAGAAATCAGCCGACTCCACTTCCGGGATGACGGGTGGGATTTGCTTGCTCTGCCCAGTTCGTCTTGGATCTGCCTGTCTGGAGAAGGTGACCGCCCTTCCTTCCACGTGGATCGGTCATCGCAGTGCCAGCTTAAGCAGCCAGACACAGCACATGTAGAGGGTGAGCGAGCCGGCCATGGCGGGCCAGAAGCCGAGGCGTTGGATGCCGAGGATAAGAAAGCCAACGTAGACGAGCCAGGCGGGCACCAACCAGAGGAGGTGCTTGGCGTAAATTTCCGCGGGTTCGTTCCCGCCGTTGAGGTAGATCAGTACGATCGTGACGCCGGTGATGGCCGGAAAGGTGCTGACGAAGGCCGCCAAGAAGCCTCGCCCTTGCGCCCCGAGGTAAGTGGATAGCGTCACCAACAAACCGCCCAGCACAAAATACAGTCCGTATTTTGCCAGTTCGCTCATCTAATTTAATTCCTCTCCTTCTTCAAAGGGTAACGGTCCAAGCACGGTCTGATTCATTTGCGGATACGGCCGATCCGAGGGGCCCCTTGAGCTGTTGCAAGCGAAGAAGCGCGAGGGATGCCCGGCAGGTCGGAGGCAGGTCCCGCTCCTGACACCTGTGACTTTCCTAACTCATCCTTTAAACGCCTCCATCGCTTCTCGCACAATCTCCTTGCCCATGCCCGTGTAACGCGGCGAAAAATGAAAGACGACCAGTTCCCGCACGTCGGCTTTCCTGGCCATCAGCCCCGCTTGGCGGGCGGTGAGGTGGTACCGCTCGTAAGCTTTGTCGGCGTCGCGATCCAAATAAGGCGCCTCGCAATAAAACACGTCCGCGCCGCGGGCCAAGTCCACGATCTTGGCTTCATTTTCATCATCGTACCGGGCATCCACGACGTAGGCAATCTTCTGGCCGCGTGTAATGGTCAGAAACCGTTCGCGCACCTCTCCCAGCACGAACTCCAGGTCCTGGCGATGGTGCTCGAAATACAAGGTCGCGGTGAATCGGAAGTCGTCGGGTTTGCCCTGCCAGAGGTATTGCTTGACGTCTTTCAACCAGGAGCCGACCGGCAGGCCGGCGTCATGCAAGCGCTGCTTATTGACGTTGATGTGAAACTGTTCTTGCAGAGCGTAGCCGAACGAGGGGACGCGATGGTTCAACGGAACAGCGAGTACCGTGAACATCGGGTCTTCGAGCACCGGGAAGGCGCCGGTTCCCCCCGTCTGACGAGGCTGTGGCGGGTCTTCATGCCGGGCGAACCCGTCCGTGGCGAAAAAGGCGGCTTGTTTGATTTCGCACGGGTGAAACTCTCGGACGGTGATGGAGAGAGGGGACCCGTTCACCAAATTCCAGGTATAGCCGGTGAGCTTGCCGTGGACGTTGGCGATAAGCCCCGGCGGACCGTACAGCCGCAGGGTCTTGCCGCGCCCCAGCGCGACCCGCAGGAGCTTGTCGAAGCCGATAAAGTGGTCCATATGGGTGTGAGAGACGAAGATGTCGTTGGCTCGCAGCAGGCGTGTGGGCCCCAGCGCGGCGTTCTCCCCGAGATCAAAGAGCAGCGCGCGTTTGGACCAGCGGACTTCGACGAACACGCCGGGGTCGCCGAAAACATCGTTGACGAGATAGCTGGAAAACGAGGGATTCATCGGAATGGAGTCATTGAATCATCGAATCATTGATCCATGAAAGACCGTGACGCAATCGCCCATGAGCGACCGAGGCAATTGTTACGTAAGCGCTGCCCTGACGGCGAGGTACATCACCAGGACCTCGGTTGCATGGGCAACGATCGTCGCATAGAGATTTCGCATACGGATCCAGATCGTTCCCCAAACGAGACCGTCCCAGACCGCGATCCAATGGAGGTAATGAAAGGTTGCCACCAGGAAGGGGTCAAAGGCAAACGTCAGCGCGCTGGCCATGGTCGCCGCCGCCGGAGCGAATCGGTCGGCGTGCGCGCCGAGCGCGGTGTTCCCGAGCGCCAACAGGCGGCCCAGTACGAATCCGCGGAAGTTCAGCTCGACGAAAACCGCGATGAGAACAATGGTCCACGGTACCATCAGCGCGACGGGGACCTTGGCATGCGGTGTGTCCTTAAGGAACGCGATGTCTTGGCCGAGCCAGGGAGTCAGGCGCAGGATGACCAGCGTGTTCACGGCGCCGAGCAGCAACCCGGTGACCAGGCCCCAACGGACGCCTTCCGGGAAACGATCGATCTTCAGCCCCAGGCGTTCGACGACGCCGGTGTTCCGAAAGCTCCATGCGATTAGCGCGAGGTAGGCGAGGGCTTGTGGAAGAAATTGAAACCGCGTGTCCCGTTGAAGTTCCGCCGGCAGGGTGTAGAACAGCGCAGTAGCCATGACGGGGAGGAGCGCCAGAGCCGCGGTCCGCTCAGCGGCCGGCGACGTGTCCGAGCCCTGGCCGCCAGCTGCGCTTTCGGCGGTCGCCCGCACAAGACCGCTACTGCAGTTCGATGTGATAGCGTTCCAGCGTCGTCGCCTTGTGGCGCGCCAAATTGGACAGCGACTTGTTGTAGTCCACGATCGCCCGCAATTCATTTGCCTGCGCGGTGGCCAAATCCCGCTGGAAGTCCAACACGAAGCGAGTGGTGCTCAAGCCGACCTTCAACCGTTCCAACTCGGCCTGTAGTTGCTTTTCCGCCATGATGCGGGCCGAGCGGGTCGTCTCGATCCGTTTGAAGTCCGTCTGCACGCGGCGTACGGCTTCGCGCACGCCGACGATGATCTGCTGCCGCACGCTCTGCAGCGACGCCTGGGCGTTTCTGGCTTCAAGTTGGCGTTTGTTGTAGGTGCTCCAGGCGGAGCGGTTGCCCAAAGGGTAACTCAGCACCAGGCCGGCACCGTAGTTGTAGAAATCGCCGCTGAAATTTTTGCTGACGGAATCCGGATAGTCGTTGCCCAATCCCGCCAATCCCATCGTGCCCTGGAATGAGAGGGTCGGGAGAAGCTGATTCTTGGCGAACTTGATGTTCAATTCGCTGGTCTCGACGTTCTTGCTCGCTTGAACGATCTCGGGCCGTCGCTCGATGGCCACATCGATCGCCTCCTGCAGGCTGATCGGCTCCAACGTGGTGACCGGCTGGTCGACCGGCACCAAACGGACGTCCTGCCGCAGTTCTTCTTCCGAGGGATTGAGCAGCCGGCGCAGTTGATCTTCCTGATCGCGGATGGCTTTTTCGGCGATCAGGATCTGTTCGACTCGGGACGCGACCGCCGCTTCCGCCTGCAGGACATCCACGATCGACATTACCCCGGCTTTCGCCTTGGCGCGATTGCTTGCGAGCAGTTCCTCGGCCGCCTTCAACGCGGCCTGCGCGACCTTGAGATTTTCATTGGCGAAGACGAGTTCCCAGTACGTTTGCTCGACGGTCGCCAGTACGGTCATGACCCGATCCCGAAAGACGTGCTCCTCGACCGTTGCGTTGTTCTGGGCGATCTTGATGAAGGTCTTGTTGACCTCCACGCCGGCGTTGCGGAGCAGCGGTTGCGTGAACGTGAGCGCCAGCCCGCCGGTATAGGCCGGGTTGAAGAGAAAGCCGGTCGCGACGTTGGCGTTGACGTTGCTTCGCTGCGGGCTGTAATTGAGGTCAAGGTTTCCACCGGTTAAGAGGTTTTGAGTCAAGTCGACAGTGACCGAATGGCTGCGTTGGTCGAAGGTGGTGATTTCGTTCAAGAAGAATCCCGTGCCGCCGAAAACCGGCCGGTTCAGCGGATTGACAACCCGGTTGTATTGACCGTTCAGGCTGAAAGTGGGATCGAACTTCGCCTGCTCAATGATGATGTCGCTGAGACGGCTCTCCTTCGTCTGCCGGCTGATGGTGATGTCCAAGTTATTTTGCAACGCCCGCAGCGCGGCATCGGCTAGTGAAACGGCTTCGCGCCGTTCCGATGGCGCCGATGGCGCCGCCGGTTGTGGCATTGTGCTCCATGCATCTAAGGGCATGAACGTCCAGCAGGTCAGGATGGCTCCGATCAGCACTTCGGTGCGATGTGTGTTCATAAAGCCTCCTTGATCTGGATTCGAAAGAGACCCCATACTATAATGCGTTAAAAAGAAAGTGTCATCGGTGAACTCGGCTCACGGAGGCGGTGACGAAGGGAACATGCGATGGGAATCCTGACCTGGCTGGCGGCAGTTTTGCTGGCAATGTTTCCGCTCCTTGCGAAGGCGCAGACGGTGTCGGGCGTGCGTTCCTTCGATGGCGGCGTGGGCGTGCTGTTTTCCTTGACCGGGCCTGGGAGTTTGTACCTGGATAACCAAGGGACCCAGGGCTATCTCTACAATCCGGGCAACAACTTTCAATCCTTCAACTTCCGCAATCCCACGACCGGCCAGGCCTGGAGCGGCGCCGTTACGACCTTGGGCCCGCAGCTCTCCATCGGACTGATTCAGGGGGCGAACCAAGTTGGGGCGCCGATCGTGCTGCCGGGGCCTCCGCGGCAACCTCCACCACTTCCGCCGATCCAATCCACCCTGCTCGATGAGATTCCGTAATTTCCGGCCCCCGCCTATCGCCCCTTGTCTTGTGCCGTTAGCCTTTCTTGGTTGGCCAATCCCCAAGTCAGCGCCAACACGTACCGGGTTGCCGTCCGGAGCAAGTCGGGCTGAATGGTGTCCGCCGTATCGGACGGTTGATGGAAGTGCGGGTGGACTCCGCCGGTGACCACAGTGACCGTTGGGATACCGGCTTCTTTGAACGGCACATGATCACCTCCCGGAAAGAACCCGAACAGATCCACGTGGTCGGTCAATCCTGCCACCTGGCCAGCCCTGGCCACGACCGACTTGTCGAGTCCGGTGACGCCGACGGTAAGCCGGCCATTGCCGATGCCGGCGTGATCGACGTTGATCATGGCGACGGTGCGCTGCAGGGGGAAGACCGGCCGGCTGACGTACAGCGTGGATCCGAGCAGCCCCTGTTCTTCTCCGCTGAACGAGGCGAAGAGGATCGAGCGCTTGGGTTGCAATCCTGATTGGGCCAGAACCCGCGCGACCTCCAGCAACACCGCAGTGCCGGATGCGTTGTCGTCTGCGCCGGCGAACAACAGCCCGGCCTGCCGGCCAAAGTGGTCGCGATGCGCGCCGAGAATGACGATCTCGTCTTTCAGAATAGGGTCGTGGCCGGGCAGCAGGAACAGAAAATTGTAGAGCGTGCCGGGCGCCCGCCGACTGATCCACTTCATGCGGACCAGCGCGCGTGTCACAAACGACCGAGGGGTCGGATCGCGGTTCAACGCTTCCTGCAGCTCGCGCAGTGTCTTGCCATCCGATCCCTGGCCGGCGACCAGCCGTTCCGCCACCTCCGTGCCGATCCACGCGCCGGGCAACACCTGCTCTCCCTCGGTTGCTCCGTAAAAGGCGCTGGGCCTTCCCGAGAGGCCGCGCCGCGCTTCATAGGCGCTCAGAATCGGGCCTGTCGCTGTGAGATAGGCGATCGCGCCTTTCTGCCGCGCGGTCCGTTCCTTGTCGGCATGCGTCGCGTGGTGGGGATAACGTTCCGGTTTCCCGCGCAAAAACAGGACAACCTTGTTGCTGACGTCCAGCTCGGCGTAGTCGTCGTACCCGCAATCCGGGTCGGAGATGCCGTAACCGACGAATACCAGCGGAGCGGCGGCGTCGATGGACGGGGAATCCAACACGGGGAGATAGTCCGAGCCGGGGCGGAGTGGAAAGGTCTGATCGCCGAGCGAAAACTGGAGCAGCGGGCTGTCTTCAATCTGTGTCACCGTGACCGGTCTGGTCATGGTTGGAACGGGCTCGGCGGATTGTGTTGCCGCGGAGGTCGCGCGCGGCGGCTCGAGACTCATCGCCTGGAATTGGCTTGCCAGGTACAGACCGGACAAGAAGTCTTCAGGCGAGCCGGTCTGTCGGCCATTGAATTCTTCGCTGCTGAGCTTGGCGACTTCGGCCAGAAGGCGCTCACCCGAAACACGATCGAGCGCTTTAGCGAGCGCGCCGCTGTCGGCCTCGGCTCCGGCCGGCGCGATGTCCATGCCGGCTGCCAGCAGCCACAGGGTTGCAAAACCGACGAGCGTGACCTTCATCCCTTTCCCCCGTTGCGTAGGTTCGCGCCGGGAGGGTACCATGCCGGACACGGACTTCCAAGGTAATCCAATGGCGGCGGAGTGACTGCCGAGATCTTCCGAACCAAACTCTGACCGTCCTGGAGTACCCGCAAGGCGAGCGACCGGGTCGGATCCCAGTGGCTGCCGCCGGCAAAGTTGCCGTGACAAGCCGACCGTCTGCGCCTGTCACGGATTCATCTGTTCCAGGCTGGTGACCGAGTGAGCGGAGTGGCGATCGTTGCTGGAAGCAAAATCAGGGGCTGAGCCATGAGCGAGCCGAGGCAAGGCTTATACGATCATCTCTATGAGCGGTACGTCCAGAGGCGCGATACGCATCAGGGGTATGAGTTTCAGCAGGCGCCAGTCGGCAATGTGCCGCCGCCCACTGTCAACTTCAAAGAGCGGCTCAAATGGTGGACGTGGGATCGTTGGAAGCGTCTGCGACGGGTCCGACAAGAACGAGATCGGCTGCAGCAGGAGATTCTTCGGATCAAGGAGTCGTCGCGACGGTCGGCGTCCGGGGCGGAAGGCGAGACGAGCGAGATCCGTTCGGATGGTCCGTCTTGAGGGGGGTTAAGATCTTTCGTCGCATCGAGAGAGGAGCGTGCTACAGCCGCCGGGGGGCACAACCTGATACGGATGTGGCGATTCTGTGCGGACCATGGCGGGAGGGATGGAGAAAAACGAAGTGAGCGTTGCACCGGGACGCGGCGCCAGGTATCGCGGTCGGGGCGCAGCCGTGACCATCATCTTGATGGTGACCTTGCTTGTGGGAAGCGTGACCGCGCCGCTCGCGCACGTCATCCGAGCGGAGAGCCCGAAGGAAAAGGCGGAGAATCTCACCCAACAGGACGAGAACTAGCTTTTCAAACTTTGGAACTTCGATTAACGGTGGAGGGGAGCACACCGCTGAGCTTCTTCTTGCTGAACTTGGGAGATGGTTCCGCCGGAACCCGGCAGGCGTAGACCGATGTGACCGTCTTTGGCGCGCCCAATGTGCTCCTGTCCGCCTTCTTGCTACCTAGGCTAGGCCTGCTACCGCCTGCTGATGGCTGACGGCCTGTAAGAATGAAGAATGATGTGTGAATATCGGGATCTGACTATGCACCTGCGCTCGGAATGGGATCAAGGCCGGTCGACCCTGCCATTCGACAATGTTCATGCGATCCCGTTGTTTTTCCCCCCGGCCGCCTACCGAAACCTGAAGTTACAAATCGCCTCCGACTTGCTTTTGCGCATCCCGTGCGTTAGAGTGAGGTCGCTCGGTTGTCATGGGCCCGGCAGCGGAGCGGGAAAGCAGGAGGGCCTGAACCGATGTTGTTTTGGTAGTGTCCGGGATCTGATTGGAAGCCAGACCTAAGTCGCCGCAGTGGTCGCGTCTTCGGGCCGTTCCTTCCTTCGTTCGTTCTCGCATCCAAGACAATATCACTTTCGCAAAGGAGGAACCCGATGGGTTCGAAGATCTATGTTGGGGGGTTGCCGTATTCCACGACCGAGCAGCAGTTGAGCGAGCTGTTCGCTGCGCACGGGAACGTGCAATCGGCGCGGATCATCACCGATAAATTTACCGGTCAGTCTCGGGGCTTCGGCTTCGTGGAGATGGCCACGGACGAAGAAGCCAGGGCCGCGATTGCTGCGCTGCACGGCACCCAACTGGGCGGCCGCACCCTGACCGTCAACGAAGCGCGCCCCCAGGAGCCGCGTTCGGGCGGCGGCCGAATGGGCGCGAACGCCGGCGGCAGACGCTGATCGAAACGGTCCTCGCAGCCTCCGGGGTCGCCTTCCGCGTCGGATGGCGGCCCCGTTTTCTTTCAAGCGTTCCGACTGGAGGAGAGAAGAACGAATGAGGCGGGCGGTGTGGGGGGTGCTCGGCGTCGCCGGCTTTCTGGGTGTCCTCCCCGGGAACAGTTGTGTCCGCGCCGAAGACGGCTTGGCCGTCGCCGACGGGCTCGTGGTCTCCCTGGAGTATACACTGACACTGCCGGATCGGACGGCGGTCGATTCAAACGTGGGCAAAAGCCCGCTAACGTTTGTCCAAGGCGCGCATCAGATCGTCGCTGGACTGGAAAAGGCGCTGGTCGGTATGAGGGCCGGGCAGAGCAAGCGGGTGGAGGTGTCGGCGGTGGAAGGCTTTGGCCCATACAGTCTGCGGGCCAGGGTGGAGGTTGAGAGAAGTCACGTGCCGACCGACGTGAAGCCTGGCACGTGGTTGCAGTCCGCTGACGGCCGGCCGGTGAAGGTGTTGGAGGTGAAGGAGAAAACCGTCGTGCTCGATCTGAATCACCCGCTCGCCGGCAAACATCTCGTCTTCGACGTCACGGTGCTCAAAGTGGAGAAACCAGCGTCTGAAGGACAGGGTGAAAAGCCTTAGCTACCCGGCCAGCCCTGATCCCTGGACGTCTGCTTAGACGCGCGCCTGAACAAGATCCTGCCAGTGCGTCGTGTAGGCAGGCGAACGGTACGCGAACTTCGCATGCCAGGATGGAGCCAGTCCGACGGCGGCATAACGGATCGTCCCCGCACCCATCCGTTGATTCAGACGATCTAGGGTCTGCATGAGGCGGTGGGATTTCTCGCGATCGGTCGGATCAAACAGGTCGAGCTGTCGTCGATCCGCAGGCGTCAACTCTGTCAGCACCACGCCCACTTTTTTGTACCGGCATCCGGACGTGAATGCGCGCTCGACTCCGTGCAGGGCGCAACGAATGAGATCGCCGGTATCCTCGGTGGGAACCGGCAGATCGAGAAACACGGACTGCGAGTCGCGCAAGTCGTCCGTGGGCCGGGTTGTCGTCAGGAATACCCACAACCCTCCGGCGAGCAAGCGTTCCCGACGCAACTTTTCCCCAGCCCGCGCCGTGTAGGCCGCGACGGCTTCGCGGAGTTCTTCCAAGGATTCGAGGGGACGCCCGAACATGCGGGAGACGGCGATGCTCTGTTTGGGCGGAGGAACGCGTTCCACCGAAAAACAGGCCAGCCCGCGCAGCTCCCGCACGATCCTGAACCCGACGACGCCCAGATGTGTTCCGATCCACCGTTCGTCCGCGTCGCGTAACTGCAAGGCCGTACAAATGCCGTGTGAGTCCAGCAGGCGGGCCATGTGCTCTCCCAGCCCCCAAATGTCCCGGACCGCCGTGGCAGCGAGAACAGGTTCTCGATTCGGCGCGTCGATGAGGTCCAACACTCCAGCGCTTTCAGCGGCTCGTTTTGCGAACCGATTGGCTAGCTTGGCCAACGTTTTCGTTTCCGCGATGCCGACCGAGACCGGCAGACCCGTCCATTGCTTCACGGTCATGAGAATTCGGCGGCCGTACTCGGTCCGGTTGATGCGGGACAAGCCGGAAAGATTCAGGAACGCCTCGTCGATCGAATAGACCTCTACCTCCGGGCTGAATTGCTCCAATGTGTCCATCACCCGTCGGGACATGTCTCCATACAAGGAGTAGTTGGAAGACAGGAGTTTGACACCGTGAGTCCGGATGAGCGCGCGAATCTGATAGACCGGAACACCGACCGTGATGCCCAAGGCCTTCGCTTCGTCGGACCGGGAGACGACGCATCCGTCGTTGTTCGACAGCCGACCACGACGGGTCGGCCTTCGAGCGACGGGTCGAAGACGCGTTCGCACGAGACGTAAAAGTTATTGCAGTCGACCAGGGCGAAGACCGGTTGCATCAAGGAGTCAAACCTTGTGGATGACGTAGGTTACCACGCCCCAGATCTCGAAATTCTGATGCTCGCACGGTCGGATCGGGGGATAGCGTCGATTGCCCGCCGTCAGCACCGGTTTACCGTCGACCCGCTCCAGGCGTTTCACCGTCAGCTCTCCGTCGAGCGCCGCGATCACGACATGGCCCTCGGTCGGCCTCAGTGCCCGATCCACGATCAAGAGATCGCCCGGATGGATGCCGGCGTCGATCATCGAATCACCGGTTGCGCGGACAAAGAACGTCGCGGCCGGGTGCGTAATCAGATGTCGATTGAGATCGAGCGTTCCCTCGACGTAATCGTCGGCCGGCGAAGGGAATCCCGCGGGAACTGCGGCGACGAACAGCGGTCGTTCGCAGGCAATGGATCGGTCTGGCTCAGACGTGTACATGGCAGCGACCTCCGGCAGCATGATGCTGCAGGATGACCTTTGACTCGAAATGGTAATCGGAACGGCGATCGGGTGCAACGGGCGTCGTCGCGCCTTGCAGGGATGAAACGCGGTACCCTATAGTGAGCCAGGCAGTGCATGGGTGACGAGACGGATGTTGACAGCCTTGCGCGGTGGGCATTGGCCGTCGCTGATTGGGGCCTGGCTGCACTTCGAGGTCAGCTTTATGACCTGGCTTCTGATCGGCGCGCTTGGGGTGTCGATCGCGGAGGAGTTCGCGCTCTCGCCGGCGCAGAAAGGGTTGCTTGTGGCGGTTCCCCTACTTGGCGGCGCGCTGCTTCGGGTGGCGGTGGGCTTCTTAAGCGATCGTTTCGGCGCGAAACGGACCGGCCTTGCGCTGCTGGTCGGCGAGTTGATTGCGGTGATCATGGGGTGGTTGGGTGCGGTTGGCTATGGACAGATCCTGGCGGTGGGTCTGCTCTTGGGCGCCGCCGGAGCCAGCTTCGCAGTGGCCCTACCCATCGCCAGTCGCGCCTATCCGCCTGCGCACCAGGGTTTGGCGATGGGTGTGGCGGCCTCCGCCAACAGCGGAACCGTGCTGGCTATGCTGTGTGCGCCCAGACTGGCGGAACTCGTCGGCTGGCGCGGCGTATTCGGGACCATGATTGTGCCCATTCTGCTTGCGCTGATCCTGTTCGCGGCGCTGGTGCGCAACGACACCGTGACCCTCTCGCGGATCGAGTGCCGAGAAGACTGCTGGGCGCCGATGAGGGAACTGCTCCGGCGGCCGTCGATCTACTGGCTATGCTTCGTCTACGCCGTGACATTCGGTGGATTTGTGGGATTCTGCAGCGTGCTGCCCATCTTCTTGCATGACCAATATGGGTTGAACCCTGTGGCGGCCGGTTCGGCGACGGCCCTGTGCGGGCTGATCGGGAGCGTGATCCGGCCGCTCGGCGGGTATGTGGCGGATCGCAAAGGAGGGCTCGGAGTCCTACGCGTGACGTTCCTGTTGATCGCCGGGTTCGTCGCCGCTGTCGGGGCACTGCCGGTCGTGTCGTGGGCCCTGCTGCTCTTCGTTCTGGCTGTGGCCGGTATGGGATTCGGGAACGGTGCCGTCTTTCAGGTGGTTTCGGATCGGTTTCCCAAACAGATCGGTATGGCTTCCGGATTGATCGGCGCGGCTGGCGGCTTGGGCGGCTTTCTCCTACCAGTCTGGCTGGGGAGCTTGAAGGAGGCGACAGGCTCCTTTCAACCCGGGCTGTGGCTCTTTGCGGTCTTGGCCGGGGGCGCGGCGGTGAGCGTGACGGAGGTCATGAAACGGCAACGGACGACCGTCCAGCCATAGGACGATTCCGGCCGGGATTCCATTGACAGAGGTCCCGTAAAGAAGGTTACTTGGAAACCGCATTTCTGGTAAGGTATGACCGCGACTCACAACTCAGAACCAGCATTCAGAAGTAGGCTTCCAGAAGTAGGCTTCCGCCATGTCATCTCCCTTCGATACCATCGAACAGGCGATTAGAGAGATCAAGAAGGGCCGCTTTGTCATTCTAGTCGACGATGAGGACCGGGAGAACGAAGGCGACCTCGTCATTGCGGCCGAAAAGGTGACGCCCCAGGCCATTAACTTCATGGCCAAGCACGCGCGCGGGCTGATCTGTCTTGCCTTGACGCCCGAGCGTGTCGAAGAGCTCCAGCTTCCGCCTCAATCCCCCGAGAACACAGCGACCTTCGGCACGGCTTTTACCGTGTCGATCGATGCACGACGGGATATTACTACCGGCATCTCGGCCGCCGACCGTGCGACCACCATTCATGTCGCGATCGATCCCAAGACCAAGCCGTCCGATCTGGCCAGGCCGGGGCACGTCTTTCCGCTGAAGGCGCAGAAGGGCGGTGTGCTCAAACGAGCCGGGCAGACCGAGGGCTCGGTCGATCTGGCGCGGCTCGCGGGACTGTATCCGGCAGCGGTGATCTGCGAAATTATGAACGAGGACGGCACCATGGCGCGGGTGCCGGAGCTAGCCCGGTTCGCCAAGGCCCACAAGATCAAGATGGTGACGATCAAGGCGCTGATCGAGTACCGCATGCGCCGCGAAACGTTCGTGAAGCGGGTTGCCAGCGCGCGGTTGCCGACGGTCTTCGGGGAGTTCGAAGCGGTCGCGTTCGAAAACGAAATCGACGGCGGGAACCATATTGCGCTCGTCAAGGGGCGGGTGGATGACGGGGCGCCGACGTTGGTCCGGGTTCACTCCGGATGTTTGACCGCGGACGTGTTCGGCTCGCTGCGCTGCGATTGCCGCGACCAGCTTCATCGGGCGATGGAAGTTATCGAGAAAGAAGGACGCGGCGTGCTGCTCTATCTGAATCAGGAAGGGCGCGGCATCGGGCTGCTCAATAAGATCAGGGCCTATCATCTGCAGGACCAGGGAAGCGATACCGTTGAAGCCAACCTCAAGCTCGGATTCAAAGCCGATCTGCGCGACTACGGCATCGGTGCCCAGATTCTCGTTAACCTGGGCCTTCGGCAGATCCGGCTTATCACGAACAATCCGCGCAAGATCGTCGGCATTGAGGGCTATGGCCTCCGCGTGGTCGAGCGGGTGCCGATCGAAATCCCGCCGCGCGCGCATAATGAACGGTACCTGCGCACCAAGAAGGCCAAGCTCGGGCACATCTTAAAGAAAGTCTGAACGGCGCGAGGCGAACGGCTGGAGGCTATGGGAAAGGACAACGCGAAGGTCTCATTTGCCCGACCTATCGCCCATTGTCTTGCGCCCATGACCCGTTGGTATGAAACGACGTGAAGGCTCGCACGATGCGACCGGCCTGCGCTTCGCGATCGTGGCCAGCAAGTTCAACAGATTCGTGACCAACCGGTTGCTGACCTCCTGCGTGCAGGCGCTGACGAAAGCGGGGGCGAAAGGCAACGCGATCGAGGTGGTGTGGGTGCCGGGGGCGTTCGAAATTCCCTTGGTCGCTCGCACCTTGGCGAAGTCCGGTCGGTTTGATGCGGTGATTTGCCTCGGCGCCGTCATCCGAGGCGACACGCCTCATTTCGACTACATCAGCGCGGAAACCAGCCGGGGGATTATGCAGGCCGGTCTTGACGCCGACATGCCGGTGGTGTTCGGCGTGCTCACGACGAATACGGTGGCGCAGGCGATCGAGCGAGCCGATCCGGATAAGCATAACCGCGGGGCGGAGGCTGCGAAGACGGCCATTGAAATGGCAACGGTGATGCGACAACTCAAAGGCAACGGCCGGCCCGCGGTCAGGGAAAGGTCGGGCGCGCGCGTCGTCTCGCGCCGTCGAGGCGGTTGATCGAAGCTATGGGTTCCCGGCGCAAGGCCCGCGAACGGGCCATCCAAGTGCTGTATCAATATGACGTTCACGGCAAGGGCGGTGAGTGGCTGGACGAATTCTGGAAGCACTATCCGGAAAAGGAAGACGTCCGGGCGTTCGCTGACCGGTTGATCGAGGGCGTGTTGAGTCATCGGGAAGAGTTGGATGTCCTCATCGGTGCGTACGCCGCCAACTGGAAGGTCAGCCGGATGCCGATCGTGGATCGGAATATTCTCCGGACCGGCCTCTTCGAGCTGCTCTGGTTGCCTGAAGTGCCGGCCAAGGTCACCATCAACGAAGCGATCGAATTGGCCAAAAGCTTCGGCGATGAGGAAGCTTCAAAATTCGTCAATGGCGTGCTGGATCAGGTCCTGAACAAGGATCCGCGTCTTGAAGCCAAGCGGACGGAAGCGGCGGCCGCGGGCGTAAAGCGTGAAGCATGAAGCGTATCTTGCAAGAATGTCCCACCGAGTCTAAGCGAACCACGCGTCACAAAATACGAGCCACGGGTTAAGAGATGATTGACCGCTACACCTTGCCGCGCATGAAAGCCGTTTGGGATCTTGCACACAAGTACGAAATCTGGCTGGAGGTCGAACTGCAGGCGTGCGAGGCGCTGGAACGCGCCGGCCGGGTGACGCGCGGCACCGCCGCCCGCATCCGGCGCGCCGCGCGGATCGATCCGGAACGAATTGCGGAGATCGAAAAGGTCACGAAGCATGACGTCATCGCCTTTTTAGAATCGCTTGCGGATTCCGTGGGACCGGAAGTCCGGTTTCTCCACATGGGCCTGACCTCATCGGACATCGTAGACACCTCTCTGGCCGTTCAAATGGCCGAGGCGCTGGACATCATTCTGGAGGATCTGGACGCGTTGCTCGACGTCTTGAAAAGACGGGCATTGGAGCATCGCGACACGATCATGATCGGGCGTTCGCACGGCATCCACGGCGAACCGATTTCCTTCGGCTTCAAGCTCGCCATCTGGTATGAGGAAGTCCGCCGCCATCGCGATCGCCTGCGGGCAGCCCGCGAGGACATCGCGGTCGGGAAACTGTCCGGCGCGATGGGAACCTTCGCCCATCTCGGGCCGGAGGTGGAGGAGTTCGTCTGCAAGCGGCTCGGGCTCAAGCCCGACCCGGTGTCCAACCAGGTGGTCCAGCGGGACCGGCACGCGGCCTACATGTCGGCGTTGGCGCTGCTTGCGGCGAGCATCGAGAAGTTCGCGACGGAGATCCGCCATCTGCAACGGACCGAAGTGCTGGAAGCCGAGGAGTTGTTCTCGGAAGGACAGAAGGGTTCCTCGGCCATGCCGCACAAGCGCAACCCGATCGCATCGGAGAATCTCTGCGGCTTGGCGCGCGTGGTTCGGGCCAACAGCTTGGCGGCGATGGAGAATGTGGCGCTCTGGCATGAGCGGGACATTAGCCACTCGTCGGTCGAACGAGTCATCCTGCCGGACAGCACGATCCTCATAGACTACATGCTGGTCCGGTTCACGGACCTCATCAAGAATCTGCTCGTTTATCCGGATCGCATGCGGAGGAATCTCGATCTGACCGGCGGGTTGGTCTATTCACAGCGGCTGCTGTTGGCACTCGTGGACAAGGGCGCGCAGCGGAAGGAGGCTTACGAGGCGGTGCAGCGGAACGCGATGGAAGGCTGGAAAGGCGGCGCCGGCTTTCAGGACTTGGTCGGGAAGGATCCGTTCATCACGAAGTACCTCAGCCAGGCGGAGATCAAGGCCTGTTTTGACCCCAGGTATTATCTGCGGCATCTGGATACGGTGTATCGGCGAGTGTTTGGACGGGCGTCGACGCGGCGGCCTCGTCGGAGAATACGGCGCGCATAGGTGGGAAGGACATGGTTACCAAAGGAGAATTGATCTACGAAGGGAAAGCCAAAAAGTTGTTTGCGGCGGATCACCCGGATCGGGTGATCCAGTACTTCAAGGATGACGCCACGGCCTTCAACGCGCAGAAGCGCGGCACGATCGTCGGGAAGGGCGTGGTCAACAACAAAGTCTCGGAGCGGCTGTTCCGGTTGCTGGAGGAAGGCGGCGTACCGACGCACTTCATCGAGCGGCTCAGCGACCGCGAGATGCTGACCAAGCGGGTGGTGATCGTGCCGATCGAAGTGGTGGTGCGGAACATCGTCGCCGGTAGCCTGGCGAAACGGCTCGGGCTGAAAGAAGGGGACACGATCGACCCGCCGCTCGTCGAGTTCTATTACAAGAACGACGCGCTAGGCGATCCGCTGATTACTGACGACCACGTGCGGTTGCTGAAGTTGGCGACGCCGGCGGTGGTGCGGGATCTCAAAGACCTGGCGCTTAAGGCCAATCGCATTTTGACGCCGTTTTTCAAAGAACGGAAGATGCTGCTGGTGGATTTCAAGCTGGAGTTCGGTGTGTACCACAATAAGCTGATCCTGGCCGACGAGATTTCGCCGGATACCTGCCGATTCTGGGACATGGCCACGGGAGAGTCGATGGACAAGGATCGCTTCAGGAAGGATTTGGGAAAGGTTGAGGAGGCATATCAGGAGGTGCTCCGCCGTGTGTGCGGGACTGAAGCAGGGTGATGAGGTTTGTTGCGTTTAGTTTGGTTGCCTTGTTCGGCCGTGGATTCAGAAACCAATAAACCGGAAACCCAAACAAACCGGATACACCGGAAAGACCATGAAAGCCAAAATCCACGTCACGCTCAAACAGGGTATTCTCGATCCGCAGGGGAAGGCGATCGAGCATGCGTTGGAGACCTTGGGCTTCAAGTCGGCGAGCAATGTGCGGGTCGGAAAATACTTGGAGTTGGATCTGAATGAGAAGGATAAGGCCAAGGCCGAAGCTGACGTGAAGGCCATGTGCGAGAAGCTGTTGGCGAACACGATCATTGAAGAGTATCGGTACGAGCTGCAATGAGTGATGGTAAAGGCACGGGGCGACAGGACTTGTCTCCGTGCTCGCAGAACGCGCACTCACGTTATTTGGATTGTTATCGATAAGGTTGGAGTGCTCGTTCGATGCGCGCAGTAGAGCCAAGTCCTGTTGCCCCGTTACCAAGGTGCCTGATCGTGGAGGCTTGGTGAAGAGGAGATGAATATCGGAGTGGTGGTGTTTCCCGGTTCTAATTGTGATCACGATTGCGCGCATGTCCTCGGTGACGTGTTGGGGCAGTCGGTCGCGATGGTGTGGCATAAGGAGACCTCGCTGGCCGGCCTCGATGCGGTGATTCTGCCCGGCGGGTTTTCGTACGGGGACTATCTGCGAACCGGCGCCATCGCCCGTTTCTCGCCCGTCATGGAGGCGGTGAAGGACTTCGCCAAGGGCGGAGGGCTGGTGCTCGGCATCTGCAATGGGTTTCAAATCCTCCTGGAGGCCGGGTTGTTGCCTGGCGCGATGTTGCGGAATATCTCGCTCCACTTCATTTGCAAGGACGTCTATGTCCGCGTTGAGAACGCCGCCACCCCCTTTACCGGCCGCTGCGAGCCCGGCCAGGTCCTGAAGATTCCCATCGCCCACGCCGACGGGAATTACTACACCGATCCCGTGACACTCGCCGCCTTGCAGGCTAACGCGCAGATCGTCTTCCGCTACTGTACGCCGGACGGCAGGGTGACGTCTGAGGCGAACCCCAACGGCTCGCTCGACAACATCGCTGGCATCTGCAACCCCGAAGGCAATGTGTTGGGCATGATGCCGCACCCGGAGCGCTGCGCGGAAGCGGCGCTCGGCAACGAAGACGGCCGGCTAATTTTCCTGTCGATGCTGGATGCGCTGAAGAAGGCGAAGATGCAGCCGAAGATGGTGGGGGCATGACGGTATGCGACCCAGACGCGAGCTAACTGTTTTCGTTCATGGAATGGTCAATTTCTCCCACAATCGTACCAAGCTGGACATTGGAGAGAAGGAGGCCCAAGAGCGATTGATTCAGGAGAAGCTTGGTTCTCATCATAATTTCATCGGGGCATTTGACGACTCGGGCAATTTTGCATTTCTGACGGAGCGCGACCCGATGCAACTGAAGACCGACGTTC
Organism: Nitrospira calida; assembly: GCF_976986435.1. NCBI lineage: Bacteria > Pseudomonadati > Nitrospirota > Nitrospiria > Nitrospirales > Nitrospiraceae > Nitrospira > Nitrospira calida. The sequence continues at coordinate 2,777,586 of NZ_OZ335950.1, read as the reverse complement.
TTGCGGTCCTCAATACTGCGTACAAGGTCAAAGAAGCTGTGGTTGTTGAAAGGTGCCGAGTTTAAGAGGCATTTGAAGCGGTGGCTAAGTTATGCCGCCAAATCTATGGTGAGGAATTCCGACCCCGTAAATTATCTAGTTCGGAAGGATTGCCAGCCGTGGCGACTCGGCATGGTGTTTGTCCAGGAGCTTTATGATGAGCGCATCGGTTGTGTGGAAGAGATCACTAACTGTCACGATGCTCGTATTGAAGTTCTCAGTTTGCATGACGGATTTATTGGACTTTTGAATTTGACCCAAAGAAGCCGCGAGTGCCTTGGGGCGAACCGGCGCAGACTGTAGAGGGTATCCTTGCTAGGCGCGGCGACAAATGGCTTGCTACTGGCCGGTCCGCTAGAACTATCAGAGGAATTCTAAGAAGGTTCTCTTGCCCGACAAAGTCATTACGAACTGGCTGAACTTACGTTCGCAAGGGATGACAACGACCTCAGCGCCAACCGCAATCTCGCCGGTGATCACTACAAGAAGATTGTCGAGATTTTGGAGCAGGGCAAAATCTGACGGAGTTCGGCACGTTCTCGGTGATGCGGAGAGGATGACTATGGAAATCGTTCCCGCCGCCGATGAGCGTTTCGAGGCGGTGCAGAAGGCCTATTCGATTACCCGCGAGCAGATTCTTGCCGCGCTTCGCTATGCGGCGCATGTGGCCGAGCATGTGCCTCCGGCGTCGAGCAAGCCCCTTGAAGATTCTGTTGGATGAAAACGTTCCGCTGCTGCTCTTTTATCGGCCCCGGTCAGCGGGATATGCTGTTGAGCACATCATTGTCCTTGGTCAGTGCGGGATCAAAGATTCAGAGCTTCGGAAGCGTGCGTGAGATACAATGACGCCTCAATCGCAGTTCATCACCAGAGACCTCATCGCGCAGCATAATCTCACCGACGACGAGTACAAGAGGATCGTCGAGATTCTGGGGCGGGAGCCGAACCTGACCGAGTTGGGAATGTTTTCGGTCATGTGGTCGGAGCATTGCTCCTACAAGAGTTCCCGCGTCCATCTGAAGCGGTTGCCGACGACCGGGCCTCGCGTCGTCCAGGGACCCGGCGAGAACGCGGGTGCGGTGGATATCGGAGACGGGTTGTGCGCTGTGTTCAAGATGGAGTCGCACAACCATCCCTCGTTCATCGAGCCCTATCAGGGCGCGGCGACCGGTGTGGGCGGGATTCTGCGCGACATCTTCACGATGGGCGCGCGGCCGATCGCGTTGCTGAACTCGCTGCGGTTCGGCTCGTTAAACAATCCCAAGAACCGGTATCTGTTCAGAGGCGTGGTGGCTGGAATCAGTTTCTACGGGAATTGCGTGGGCGTGCCCACCGTCGGCGGCGAGGTGGTCTTTAACGACATCTATTCGTTGAATCCGCTGGTCAACGTCTTCTGTCTCGGCATCGCCGAGAAGGACAAGCTCTTCAAGGGCAAGGCGGCCGGCGTCGGCAACCCTGTGATCTACGTCGGCTCGAAGACCGGGCGCGACGGCATCCACGGGGCGACAATGGCGTCCGATGCCTTCGATGCAGCATCCGAATCCAAGCGGCCGATGGTGCAGGTGGGCGATCCCTTCACGGAGAAACTGCTCCTGGAAGCATGTCTGGAACTGATGGCCGACGATCTGCTAGTCGGCATTCAGGACATGGGGGCGGCGGGCTTGACCAGCTCGTCGTGCGAGATGGCGTCGCGTGCAGGGACCGGCGTCGAGTTGGATCTTACCCAGGTCCCGCGCCGCGAACCGGGCATGACCCCCTATGAGATCATGCTTTCCGAGTCGCAGGAGCGCATGCTGATGGTGGCGAAAGCCGGCAAAGAAGACGAGGTCATGCGGATCTGTCGCAAGTGGGACCTGGATGTGGCCGTGGTCGGCCGGGTGACGGACGATGGCCTGTTGCGTGTCAAGGAGAACGGACAGGTGGTAGCCGAAATTTTGGCCAAGGCGCTCGCGGATGAGGGGCCGCGGTACGAGCGGCCGAGCGCGCCGCCGTCCTATCAGGACTGGCTCCAGGCGCTCAACTACGATGCGCTGCCCGAGGTGAAGGATCCGCAGGGTGCGCTGCTCGCCTTGCTGGAGTCTCCGAACATCGCGAGCAAGCGCTGGGTATACGAGCAATACGACCACATGGTGCGGACGAACACGACGGTCCGTCCCGGGTCGGATGCGGCGGTGCTCCGCATCAAGGGTACGAACAAGGCGCTGGCGGTGACGACGGACTGCAACAGCCGGTACTGTCTGCTGAATCCGTATGAGGGCGCCAAGATCGCGGTGGCGGAGGCGGCCCGCAATCTCGTCTGCTCCGGCGCCGAGCCGATCGGGCTCACCGATTGCCTGAACTTCGGCAATCCCGAACGGCCGGACATCATGTGGCAGTTCGTGCTCTCGATCGAAGGACTGAAAGACGCCTGCGAGGCGCTCAGCATTCCCGTTGTGAGCGGCAACGTGAGTTTTTACAATGAGACGAACGGCCTCTCGATCTACCCAACGCCGATCGTGGGCATGGTGGGCTTGATCGAGCCGGCCGATCGGGCGACGACGCAATGGTTCAAACAGGCCGGCGACGAAATCATCCTGCTCGGCACGACCAAGGATGAGCTGGGTGGAACCGAATATCTGCGGGTAGTCCATTCACGCGAGCAGGGCTCTCCGCCTCTGTTGAGCCTGGAGGCCGAACAGGCGCTCCATGCCTGTGTGCGGCGACTGATCCGGGAAGGATTGGTGCGTTCGGCGCATGATTGCTCCGACGGTGGGTTGGCGGTCGCGCTGGCCGAATGCACAATGTCTTCACACGCCCGGCTCTTGGGTGCTGTGGTAAGATTGAACGCGCGCAGGCTTCGCCTGGACTCGCTGTTGTTTGGGGAGAGCCAGTCGCGGATAGTACTGTCGGTCAGCCCCGACCAGAGGGATACGGTCTTGCGTGTCGCCTCGGAATCAAATGTGCCGGCCGAACTGATCGGAACGGTTGGCGGGGATCGGTTGGTGATCGAGGTGACGGCAGAAGGCGGGCGGTCGGGTTGCAGGATCGACGTGCCGGTCGAGACGCTCTATACCCGCTGGGCATTTGCGATTGAGCGGGCGGTCACGCAATCGTGATGCGGTCGCATTAGGGAAAGGGAATGGCCAACACACACAAAATTCCTCCTGCACTGTCACGCGTCACGGGTCACGCGTCACGTCTGCCTTTGATCACTCCCGACAAATTCCACGACGAGTGCGCTGTCTTCGGCATCTACGGCCACAAGGAAGCGTCCAACCTCACCTACCTTGGCCTGTATGCGCTTCAACACCGCGGGCAGGAGGCGACCGGCATCGTGTCCGGCGACGGGAACCATTTCTATGTCGAAAAGGGCATGGGACTGGTTGCGGACATCTATACCAAGTCCGTCCTCAAGCGCTTGCCCGGGCACATGGCCATCGGCCACAACCGGTATTCGACCGCCGGCGGGAGCGATTTTAAGAACGTCCAGCCGCTGATCGTCAATTTTGCCTTCGGCAATCTGGCGCTGGCTCATAACGGCAACCTGATCAACGCCACCGTGTTGCGGCACGAACTGGAAGCCTACGGGGCGATCTTCCAATCCACATCGGACAGTGAAGTCATCATCCATCTGATCGCCCACTCGCGGGCGGATACGCTGCTCGCGCGGGTCATCGACGCGTTGAACCAGGTGCGCGGGGCGTTCTCCGTGGTCCTGCTGACGGACGATGGCGTGATCGCCGCGCGCGATTCCTACGGATTCCGGCCGCTGTGCTTGGGGCGCCTGCGCGACAGTTGGTTGGTGGCGTCCGAGACCTGCGCTTTTGATCTGCTCGGCGCCGACTATGTGCGGGAGATCGAGCCGGGAGAATTGATCGTCCTGGATGAAAAGGGCATGACCAGTTACAAGCCGTTCCCACCGACCAGGCCGGCCATGTGCGTCTTCGAGTACGTGTACTTCGCGAGACCGGACAGCCGGATCTTCGGCGCGAACGCGGTCTACGCGACGAGAAAGGCGTTGGGCCGGCAGTTGGCGCAGGAGGCCTGGGTGGAAGCCGATGTGGTGATCCCCGTGCCGGACTCCGGTGTGCCGGCGGCGCTAGGCTACGCGGAAGGGTCCGGCATTCCATTCGAGAACGGCTTGATCCGCAATCACTACGTGGGGCGGACGTTCATCGAGCCGGAGCAGTCGATCCGGCACTTCGGCGTGAAGATCAAGCTGAACGCCGTTCCCGAGGTACTGTCGGGCAAGCGGGTCGTGGTGGTGGACGATTCGTTGGTGCGCGGCACCACCAGTCGGAAGATCGTGAAGATGATTCGCCATGCCGGCGCGAAGGAAGTGCATATGCGGATCAGCTCCCCGCCGATCATTTCCCCCTGCTTCTACGGGATCGATACTCCGACGAAAAGGGAGCTTATCGCGTCCAGCCATACGATTCAGGAAATCCGCAAGTACATCACCGCCGACAGCCTAGCCTATCTCAGCCTGGACGGCATGCTGAAGGCCGCACCCGGCGTGCCGCAGCAGTACTGCACCGCCTGTTTCACTGAGCGCTATCCCATCTCTTTCACCCGCGCGGAAGAGCTGCAACTTGGGCTCTTCGACCCTTCGCACTGAAAGCTGTCGATCGTCGCGGGAAAGTTCGAACGATTGGATGTTTCCGCTCGGCGACCGACATGCGTTCCGGCCTGTTGCTCCTGAAAAAAACCGCGTGCTAGGATAGGCGCGAACGGAGGAGTGAGAAACGTGGAACGCTGAGATCCGAAGCGTCTCCACACCTTGGAACTCGGAACTTCCGTTGGGTATGGAGGCCGCCATGAATCGAAAACTGACTGCTCTTCTGGTCGCTGTGGTCTGCATGGCTGGAGCGGCGATTGCCGCCGCCGCCGGGTTTTTCAAGATCGGCGAGAAAGCTCCGTCCTTTACGTTGACCTCGCTCACCGGTGAAACCGTTTCGCTGGAAAGCCTGAGGGGCAAGGTCGTCGTGCTGGGGCTTTTCCATATCTGCGAGCCCTGCATGATTCAAGGAACGAATCTGCAGAAAGTGTATGAGGCGACGAAGGGCAAGGACGTAGTGGTGATCGGCGTGAACTCCGCTGGCAACTCCAAGAAAGACGTGAGCGAGTTCGTCGCCTCCTTTCCCGTCAAGGTCACCTATCCGTATCTACTGGACCCGAACAAGGTTACGGACAAACTGTACGGTGGAGGGAAGTTCATCCCGAACGTGTACGTGATCGACCAGCACGGTGTCATCCGCTGGCAGCGGGTCGGCAACATGGATCTCGCGGGGGCGGAGGTGATCATTCAGGAAGTGGAGAAGTTGCTGGCGAGCGGGAGCAAATCGATGTGAGCGGGACCTGTCACTGGCTAGCCCGTCCGTCCTCACACCTTACCCGGTGTAGGAACTCCGCTTCGGGCGGATGCGGCGTCCAGGGCAGTGCCGCCTGCGAGTTTGCTTTCGGCTCTTAGAAAGAGAAAACGTGAAAATAGAGTAGACATGGACGAACTGGAAGCGGGGAAGCGGAAGTTTCTCGATCTCGTGAAGGAGATCGACGCCGCCGTGCAGGTGGTGATCCCTGTTGCGCCGTCGAACAGCATGTTTCTGATTTCTTTGACCAAGGGCCCCAATCGTAAATTCATCACTATTCTCGAAGACGATATCATCGATCTTCCCAACGAAGCGGACATTCTAGCGAAAGTGACGAAGGTGGTCAAAGACGCCGTGGCGGTGCTCTGAAGCGGCGTGATGTGAAACAAGAAGAGGAAGCAAGTGATTTCCGCGACGAGTCTTGTTCTTCGAACCCGTCTCGCCAGTCATGCGGTTCTACCATGAAGCAGCTCTTCCCCGGCATCTGGCAGTGGTCCTGGTTCTCGCAGGAGAAGCAACTTGACTTCAACGGGTTGTTGCTGGACGTCGGCGAACATCGGATCCTCGTCGATCCTCCCCCCCTGGTGCCGGACGATCTGGAACAGGTCAAACGCGGCGGGGCGATCGATTACATCGTTGTCACCAATCGGGACCATGAGCGCGAGGCGGCAGCCTATCAGGCCGAATTCAAGTGCCAGCTCTACGTGCCGGAGATTGATGCGCCGCAGATGCAAGTCAAGCCCACCAAAACCTTCCGGGGCGGCGAATTGTTGCCCGGCGGCATCTGGGTCGTGCATCTCAGAGATCAGAAATCGCCGGGAGAATGTGCGCTCTTTATCCCGCAGGGGAAGGGGATTCTCATTGTGGGGGATGCGTTGATCGGAAAACCGCCGGGCTCCCTCAGTATGCTCCCGGCGGACAAATATGCCGATGCCGCCAAAGCTAAGGAAGGTCTCCGCCGCTTGCTGCGCTACAATTTTGACGCGATTCTGGTCGGCGACGGCGTCTCCATTCTCGGAGGGGCCAAACCAGCCCTCGAGCGCGTCATACAGAGCTGAATCCGCCGCTATGCGCAACGGGCTGTCCGAAGAGCTGAACCGCCAGGGCAACGAGCACTTTTCGCGAGGCCATTATACCGAGGCCTATCTTTGTTACGCGAAAGCGCTGGAGTGCGACCGTCTCACCGGCGACCGTCGCGCGCTGGTGGCCACGCTCGGCAATCTCGGCAACATTTGCGCGGTCAGCGGACGGCGCGAAACGGCGCAGGCCTACTATCAGGAAGTGCTCGAACTGCAAAAGATTCTCGGCGACGAACGGGGTATCGGGACGACGTTGGCCAATCTCGGGAACCTGCGCGCGGACGCGGGGGAATGGGACCGGGCTCGCGCCTACTACCTCGAAGCCTTGGACATCATGACGCGTACACATGACGAGGCCGGCAAGGCCGTGTTGTTTTCCGACCTCGGGCTGGTGGCCAAGGAGACGGGACAGTTTGAAGATGCGATCCGCTACTACGAACAATCGCTGGTCTTGATGCGGCGTTTGGGCAATCAGGGCGGAGTTGCCGACGCGTGGCGCATGATGGGACGGACCTACCTGGCTCAGAAACGCTATGACGAAGCTATTGCCTGCTGTCAAACCAGCCAGGCCGTTGCCGAGCGGGCCGGAGATGAACTGCGGATCGGCGGCGCCCGCTATGTGCTGGCGCAGTGTTACGAAGAGTTGGGTCGGCTGCAGGAGGCTGCCGACCTGCTGGAGCAGGTTGTCCGTATGGACCGGAAGCACCGCTTGCCGAAACTCGAGGAGAATGAGACACGCCTGGCGACCATCCGGGCCCGTCTTGCCGGCGAAGTCCGATCCCACTCTGAACCGCAAGAGATCTCCCGATGACCAGCGCCTCCTCGTTCACTTCGTCCTGGGAACAGGCCCGCTCCTTGCTGTACCGGATCGCGCCGGAGTTTTACGAACTGGAACCGGGCGGAGCGCTGGTTCTGGACCTCGGCAGCGAAGGGTGGATACTGGAGGTCACGCCGGACGGGCGCCTGATCTGCCAGAACGGCCTCGCGATGGAAGACATTCAGCGCCTGATGTCCGACGGCACGACGGAAGATCTCGGGACGGACGAGTTGGCGAAACAGGCCAAGTACTATCTCCAGCCGGCCGTCGCCAAGTGCCGCGCGTTTCTCCTCGGCGCCGGCTTCCAAGAGGAAACCGAGATGACGAACCAGTACGTCGCCGTCATCTTCCACAAGACGATGGACTTGCAGAAACTGGACGATCTCAAGGAGATGGTCCTGTGGTGCCGCCGGCAATTCGCGTGACCATGCCGCGTGAACGGTGATGCCCATCCGTTCCTTTGAAGACTTCCGCGAGGCGGTGTTTGCCTACCGTTTGCCGCGAATCATCCTCACCGCGCTGGACCTTGACCTCTTCACCGTCGTCGGTTCCCGCTCCTGGACGATCGCCGAGCTCTCGAAGGAGGTGGACGCGAGTCCGCGCGGGATTGACATTCTCTGCCGTAATCTGGCCGCTGCCGGCCTGCTCCGCAAGCGGAATGGGGTTTACCGGAACAGTCGGCTGGCCGCCGACGCCCTCAATGCGAACAGCCCGCACTATCGCGGCGCGTATCTGCAACTGTTGCGTGAACAGTGGAACGACTGGTCGCAATTGACCGCCTGCGTGAAGCGTGGCAAGCCGGTGGCTCGTCAGGACCCGGATGACCCGGCGTATCGCCGCCGATTCACCTGGGCGATGCACCACCGGTCAACGGCGATCGCGCCCAAGGTCGCCGCGCAGGTGAATCTTCGAGACGCCCGGACACTGTTGGATCTGGGGGGAGGGCCGGGCACCTATGCGTTGGCGTTTCTGGCCCGCAATCCGCGCTTGCACGCGACGGTCTGCGACCGGGCGCCGGCGTTGGGCGTGGCACGGAAGATCGCAGCTTCCCACCGAGCAGGCGATCGGCTTTCCTATCTCCCTCTCGACTTCATGCGCGAACCTGTGCCTGGGCGCTATGATGTCATTTGGTACTCCAATGTTCTGCACATTTACTCGCCGGAAGAGAACCAGGCGCTCTTTCGACGCCTGCTCCCGGCGCTCGCCCCGGGAGGGAGGCTGCTGGTTCAGGATGCGTTTCTGCTGGATCGTGAAGGAATCTATCCGGTAGAGGCGAGTCTTTTCGCCGTGACCATGTTGCTGTTTACCGAAAGGGGCAACACGTACTCGATCGCGGAGACGAGCCGATGGTTGCGGGAAGCCGGGTATGTGCGGGTCCGGCGCGTGAGGATGAAAAAGGGAGCCGAAGATTGGGAGGGCGGCCTGCTAGAGGCCTCTCGTCCGGCCGCACGTCGAAAGACCAGCGCCGCCCCGGGCAATCAAGAGGAAATTCAACCGGCCGGTTGACTTGTTGAGCACGAGGACGGATGGCTGGGTTTCTGGTCTGATTGCCTCCGTGGCCGGCGACTAAACAGAAAAACCGTTCCAGATCACCTGCGTGGGTGAGCGAAAGCGCTGCGGTTGGATGTGCAACGCGTGACAGGGCGGCCAGGCTCATCAACGCGACGAGCAGCCCCAACATGAGTGATACTGATTCGTGGAGCGGGAGTCTCGCACTGATGGCCAACGCCAGCACGCCGGGGCTTGCAGGAGCGCCGGTCCGGTGCGAGGGTCGGTCGTCTCGGTCTGTCTGAAGGTTGTTTTGCTGATGAGTCGGCATCCTGCACAGCCTGAAGTGCCGTGTGTACTGATTTACGACGGCCAATGCCGTCTGTGCGTGACGGCCAAGGCGGGAATCGAGCGGCTGGATCGGAACACGGATCATCGATCGCCCGTCCGGTTCGTTCCGTATCAAAGCGAGGAAGCGGCACGGTACTTGGGCGCGGAATACCGTCCGGGCCGTCCTGATATGGCCTTCCTGGTGGAGGCCGACGGTCAGCTTCGCCGGGGGCTCGATGCCTTTCTTCCTCTCTTGCCCGGCCTGAGGGGCGGCCGTCTTTTGCTGGCTTTGATGCGGGTACCTCTGCTCAAGCCCCTGGCTTATCTGGGTTATCGGATCATCGCCCGAAATCGGTATCGCTGGTTCGGCGAAATCCAGCCACGCTGATTTCATCGATCCTGCTTCCTTCCCGAAAATGTCCTTGCTGCTCCCCCCTTTTCGAGGGGTTGGCCTGTCCTAAGCAGAATTTACTCCAGCTGCTCGCACAGCCAGAATTCCTTAACACTCACCCTTGGAGTTCGTGACATGAAGAGCTTGCCGCGCAATGTTTGGATCGCTTGGTTGATGGCAGGAATTGGACTGCTGCTGTGGGCCGGACTGGGATGGGGCGGCGAGCAGCCGTCGGGCGTTCATGCCGACGTTCCCGTGCTTGCGGCCGGATTCGGGTTTCAAGCCGGCGGCGAGTCGATCATCATGATCAGAATCTACAACGCCCGGACCGGCGAAGTGCTCTCGGAAGAGTCCTTCGACTTGGCGGTGATCGAGGACGGAGCACCGACCTCGGACCAGACGACCGGACGCATCTTTGCCGGCGGTGTCGGCGACGGGGATCACGTTGGCAGGGAGGGGCTGTCGCGATTCCTTCTACGCGTCTATGATGCTCAAACCGGAAACTTTCTGTGGGAAGGCCAATTGAATCTGACGATCAAGGGTGAAGGAGAAACAGCCAGGCCTGTCGCGCGGTTGGTCCGGCCCGCAGTCACGCTCAGGCGGGCTATACAGGAAAGCGGCCCGACCGTACAACCCTATTACCTCGTTCGAGCCCTCGATCCGAACACGGGATCCATGGTGTGGCAGGACCAATTCGTGCTCAACGGAAGCGGTCGTGGCTTCAGCAAGCCGACAGGATATCGGCTGCTGCGGCCGGCTTCGTTCCGCGACCTCGGCCAAGAGTTTGAAATGATGGTGAGCGCGTACGACCGGACAAGCGAAACCCTGTTGTGGGTGGACACCTTCGACTCTTTGGAACAAGAGGCGGCGTCGGAAGAAGAGGCGCGCGCCGGCGTGTTGCCCTCGTGGCCGGGGAGGCAACGGAATGCAGCTGTCAGCCTTGTGGTCTGGAACCACGCCGACTCTGCGCCCCGCCGGTTTTCCGCTTTGCGGTGAGATGCTCCGCCCACTGACGTTGAAATTGGTCATAGGAAAGGGACAGTTTGTCGTGCATCGCCGCAGCCAGCGTGTGTTTCGCCTTGAGCAGCGCGAGCATCTCCCCGATCCGGTGCATGCCGAAGCGGTCAATGAGATAGCGCACGGCGGAATTGGCTTCCAGGTAAGCCACCGCTGCAGCCTCTGTTGACAACCCGCCCCAATTTCCTTCCAGCGCGGTCAGAGGCAAGACCTTCGTTTCGTCCAAGATGACCTGATCCAGATCGGGCCAGGAATCGTCCGCCAATTGCATAGCCAGTCCTTCGTTCAGCCAGGTGGGAACGGTGTCGGCTTCGATGCCCATGCGTTCATGGAGCAGCGCGTGCACGAATTCATGGCGCAACACGCGGGTCAGCCAGACCTGATCGGTCAGGGCGCCCTGGGTCGGGATCTGGATGCGTCCCAGGACCGGATCGAACAGCCCGTCCGCCCACAGCGGACTGCCGGTCACGCTCTGAAAATAGTCTTTCGTATGGAGCACGACAATAATGGGCTTCGATGGAAAATAGCTGAACTTCTGGCCGATGTCCCGGTAGGCCTCCTCCAGAATCTCAAGCACGCTGAACCAGGTCGTCTGGTCTTCTCCGCCCTCGAACTTCACCGTGAAATGGGCGCTGCCGCGGGCGGTCATCTGTTGCTCCGCTTTCCCCATCCGCTTGACCTTGGCGGCGACGGCCTGCAGATAGGCGCGCAGCGTGGGATCGTGCCCGGCGCGGTCGGCGGCTTGGTCCAGGTGACGGGCAGCGGCCGCTAAGTCGTCTTGTTCCTGCAGCAGGTCGGCCATTGCCAGGTGGGGAAAGGGTTCGCCGGGAGCCAGGCGGATGACCGTTTCCAGGAAATCCGGTGTGAGCGCAGGATCACGCAACTCCCAGTAGGCATGGGCAAGATTCAGATGGGCCACAGGGTTTGCGGGGTCCAACGCCACCGCGGTTTTGAACGCCTTGACGGACACCTCGGTGCCGCCCGACTTTTCTTGCTGAACGCCTAGATTGTTCCACAGGACGGCGGCATATCGGCGAATCGGCGGCTGGGCCAACGCCTTAGGAGAAAGGGCGGCAAGCTTCGCCTCCGCTTCGGCGTAATTGGCTTTCTCCAATTCTTCGTGCGCGGCCTTGAGCGTCTCGGCGAATTGCACATCCGGGATATGGCCCGGATCAATCGTGCGGGCCTGTTGGCTTTCTCCGGGCGCCGGCGTCGCCGCGGCCGGTTCGGGCGGTCGCGGCGCCGGTGCCTCGGTTTCCTGCGCTGGGGGCAGCAGCGGCGGTTGGAAGGTCGGCTTGAACCACGCGTGATAGCCGACGAAGACCGCCAGTAGGAAGGCAAGCGGGCCGAGAATATGGGAGATGTTGCGGCGATACATGGTATTCCCTATCGTCGGGAAGTGTAGCATTGCCGATCAGAGACTCCAAAATTGTTCTAAAAATGGGCGCGAAATTGGAAACCCGCGGCGACAGGTCGGAGGCTTTTCCACCCTGACTCCTCGCCCCTCGCCTCACGCCCAGCCATCATCGGCGTCCTACGCCGTGAAAACCTATGGCTTGCGAAGACCGCATGAAATTCATGCTGAAAGGCAAGGCGTCGTCGTTGTCCCGCTCCGGGGCCTGTGTTACCATCTGATAACCTCGCAAACCTGCAGTGCCTTCGCCCCGGATCAGGGTGCGCGGTGGTCAGCGGGTATCATGCGGGGTCGGGGATGCCTGATTCATGCCCGCCTCACCTTCGGCCGCTACCGGCGCCGACCCAACCGATCGCCTGCGGAACTTCGTGCGGCGCCTCGCCCGCCCTCTTGACTTCGCCAGTCGGGATGCCTACGCGCATCTGACCACCGTGAAAAATCTTGGCTCGTTTGTCTCGGCTCAGGTGGTCAAAGCCCTGGCCGAAGCGGTCTATTCGCCCCAGGTGGAAGGGGAGCTGCTGGCCCTTCGCCAACTGTTCGCCGACTTTCACGCGAAGCTGGCCCCCGCCGAGCAGAAGCGTCGCCTGGAACAGGCACGGGCGATCCTTGCACGGCTGGCGAACGTTGAGGTGACAGGCGCGGACGTCACCCATTGCACCGAGAAACGCAACGGACACCCGGAAGAAAGTCCGCTCTCCCCTGGCCCATCCACATCCACCCGGATCGAATTGTGCGCTCTCCCCATCCGGTTCGCCAAAGGGGTCGGGCCCAAACGGACCATGGCGTTGGAACGGCTGGGTGTCAACACTGTGGAGGACGCCCTGTGGTTCTTGCCGTGGCGTTATGAAGACCGGTCGGTGGTCACGCCGATCCGACGGCTTCGCCCGGGCCAGCGGGTCACCGTGTGCGGAACGGTTATCGCCGCCTCGCTGACGCGCATTCCACACCGCCGGCTGACTGTGCTGAACGTGACGCTCGCCGACTCGACCGGACGACTCCACGCCGTGTTCTTCAATCAGGCGTATCTAGAAGAAGTGCTCGTGCCCGGCGTCCGCGCGATGCTGCTCGGACGCGTCCAGATCGGCCGGAAATCCTGGGCCGGCCTGCAGCTGGACGTCGAGCAATACGAACTGCTGGAGAAAGAGGGTGACGTTCCGCTGCATGTCGGCCGCATCGTTCCGATCTACCATGAAACCAAGGGGTGGACGTCCCGGCATATGCGGGTGCTCATCAAGTCGCTGCTGGACCAGTACGCGGCGGCCATGCCGGACATTTTGCCGGAACCCGTTCGCCGTCGGGTGAACCTGCCTCGTATGGCGGAGGCGATCCAGGAGGTTCATTTTCCCAGTCCTGGCACCGACCCCGTGGCCCTGGAACGCGGGACAACGCCGGCGCGTCGGCGGCTGGCCTTCGAAGAATTATTCGTGCTCCAGTTGGCGCTTGGGAGCCGTCAACGATCCGTCAAGGAAGAGATCAAGGGCATTCGGTTCGACACCGGAACGCCGTTGCTCGGCCGCCTGCGCGCGGCGCTTCCCTTCTCGCTCACCCCGGCGCAGGAGCGGGTGATTGCCGACATCAAACGGGACATGGCGTCGCCGCGGCCGATGAACCGGCTTATTCAGGGCGATGTCGGATGCGGGAAAACCGTCGTGGCGTTGCACGCTCTGGTTATGGCCTGCGGTTCCGGTTATCAGGCGGCGCTGATGGCCCCGACGGAGATTTTGGCCGAGCAGCATTATCTCACTCTGCGCGGACTGCTTCAGGAATTGGGATTGAAACCGGTGCTGCTGAAGAGCGGGGGACGGACCAAGGCGCGGATAGCGACATTGCAGGCGATCGCTTCCGGCGAGGCCCAGATCGTCATCGGTACTCATGCCTTGATTCAGAAGGAGGTTCGATTCGCGAACCTGGGCCTGGCGGTCATCGACGAACAACACAAGTTCGGCGTTCTGCAGCGTAAGACCTTGCTGGACAAGGGGTACCATCCCGATGTGTTGGTGCTGACCGCGACGCCGATCCCGCGGACCCTAGCCATGACCGTGTACGGGGATCTTGACGTGTCGGTCATCGACACCCTGCCCCCCGGCCGCAAACCGGTCTGCACCTGGCTGTTCACGGAATCCCAGCGCCGGAGGGCTTATCGGATTGTGCGGGATGAGATCGAGGCCGGTCGCCAAGCGTACATCGTGTATCCGCTGGTCGAAGAGTCGGAGAAGATCGATCTTCAGGCGGCCATTCAGGGGATGGAACGACTGCAAGCCGGAGAATTCCGCGACTGGCGCATCGGGTTGCTGCATGGCCGTCTCAGTACGGACGAAAAAGAGCGGGCGATGGCGGCCTTTAAGGCCGGCGAACTTCATATCCTGGTAGCGACGACTGTCATTGAAGTGGGAGTGGATGTGCCGAATGCCACGGTGATGGTAATCGAGCATGCCGAGCGGTTCGGGCTGGCGCAATTGCACCAGTTGCGCGGGCGCGTCGGGCGTGGAGGACAGCAGTCGTATTGTCTCCTCATCACCTCAGGTCGCTCTAGCGCCCCCTCTTCGGAGGCCCGGCGGCGCCTAGAGGCGCTGGTGCAGTCCAACGACGGTTTTGTGATCGCGGAAGAGGATCTGAACATCCGGGGGCCTGGAGAATTTTTCGGCGTACGGCAGTGGGGCACGCCGGAGTTTCGGGCGGCCAGCTTGATCCGCGACGCGGACCTGCTCCAGCGGGCAAGGCAAGAGGCCTTTGCGCTGCTCGAACAGGACCCCCATCTGGCCAAACCCGAGCATCATGCGCTCCGAGCGGCGATGTTGCGGCGTTGGCAGACGAAGTTAGAACTGGGATCAATTAGCTAATCAAACAGAGGGCTGGGGGCATAAGGGATTTTGAGTGATGAGTCTTGAGTTTTCAACTCAGCACTCAACTCAGCACGCGTAACTGATGCACCCGTTGCTCCTAGCGGGAAGCGAAGCGACCGTGAGCCTTCTACAACGACTGAAACATGATTTGAAAGCCGGATGGGCGACAGTGCGGCGAGGGACGGCCGAAGCGGCGAATCGCGCGATGGAAGAGGCGGAGTTGCTGCGACTGCGGCTGGACCTGCGCAAGGTGGACGAACGGATTCGGGACCTGTGCGGAGACATCGGCGAGCGAGCCGTGGGACTACACGAACGGGGCGAACCAATCGAGCGTGTGTTGAACGACATGGAGATCGGTCGGATGGTCAAAGAAGTCTGGTCGCTTCAGGAGCAACGGAAGAAGATCGAGACGGAGATGGACGCCATCAGGAGCGGCTTGTGACCGCCGTGCCTCCCAAGCAGTCGGACGGTAAAGTGCTGGCTGGGGTGGATATTGGGACCCTGACGTGCCGGCTGCTGATCGCCCGTGTGTCCAATGCAGGACGACTGAGCGAGTTACGCTCAGACCGGCGCATTCTGCGGTTGGGCGAAGGCGTCGATCAGGCTCGTACGCTGCGTCCGGACGCGATGGATCGCGTCATCAGCACGTTGCTGGAATGGAGGAAAGTCATCGAGACCTATCCGGTTGAAGGGCAGATCGCGGTGGCGACGAGCGCTGTCCGCGACGCAAAGAACCGAGACGAGTTCCTTGGACGAGTCAAACGCGAGGTCGGCTTCGAAGTGGAACTGATCAGCGGGGAAGAAGAAGCGCGCCGGACCATGTTGGGCATCAGGTCCGGACTGCCGGAGAGCGTCTCGAGCATCCTGGGCTTGGATATCGGCGGGGGTAGCACCGAGTTCATTCTGGATCGTCCAGGTGCTCCGCCATTTGTCCGCTCGATTGATATCGGAGTCGTTCGGCTGACCGAGCGGATACTGCTCCATGATCCGCCGACCGAGCAAGAACTGCGGGCGGTGCGTGAGGCGATCAAGAAGGAGACAGAGCAGGTTCAACGGTTACTGGGCGACCTTTCCGGGATAACCTTTGTCGGAACCGCAGGGACAATCACGACGCTCGCCGCGATGGCGCAACAGTTGCCGCAGTACGAACCGGCTCGCATCCACAACTATGGGCTGAAGCTGGCCACGGTGCAGAAGCTGGAACAGGAACTCCTCTCACGCACGAAGGCCCAGCGACGAGACATGCCCGGACTCGAAGTCGGGCGCGAGGACGTGATCGTCGCCGGCGTCCTCATTCTCCGCACGGTTATGGAAACGCTGGGATATGCGGATTGCCTAGTGAGTGACCTGGGCCTGCGCGAAGGTGTGCTGATTGATCTCGCGAGGCGGGCCATGAAAAGGTGAGCACTTGGCCTTGCATACGGATGTGCGTGTGCGCAATACGATACTCCATTCCGCCGTGTTGATCGGGGCGAATTGGTCGAGTACACTGGTTCACAAGCGTGTAGCGAGGGAGACCAAACGCAATGCGTGGGAGAGCCCAACAGGAGGACGATGCCCGCAAAGCCGAGAACCTACGCCGCGCCCTCGAACTGACCGAACTCTGTCTGGCGCTGCGGTGCGCCGTTGTCGGTCAGCACTCTTCCTCTCACGAGGCGCTGAAGCAGGTCATGCGAGAGATTC
This sequence comes from Nitrospira calida, assembly GCF_976986435.1. Classification (NCBI taxonomy): domain Bacteria; kingdom Pseudomonadati; phylum Nitrospirota; class Nitrospiria; order Nitrospirales; family Nitrospiraceae; genus Nitrospira; species Nitrospira calida. The sequence continues at coordinate 2,761,137 of NZ_OZ335950.1, read as the reverse complement.
GGCACACAAAGGAGCGCGGATGGCGTCGGAGTCCTTCCTAGCTGGGGCGCTGTCCGATATCATCCGCCATCTGAACGAGCAATCCGCCGACTATGCGTTAGCCGGCGGGTGGGCCTTCAGCGCTCTGGTTGAGCCCCGCGCGACCACCGACATCGATCTCGTGATTCTGATCGAGAATCCCTCTGTAAGCACGCTCGCGCAACTCTTTGCCTCCATCTTCGAGTCCGTTGTTCCACATCCTGCGCCGATGGTGTTCAAAGGCCAGTCGATCTGGCGCATCGTGGGAATCCGCCAAGAATGCGAGATCGTCATGGATCTCCTGCTCGCTGAATCAGAGTTTCTTCGACACGCCCTATCTCGAAAGAAGACGGTTGAGTTTCTGGGGCTGCCAGTGCCGCTCCTCACGCTGGAAGACCTCATCTTGCTGAAACTTCTGGCCGGTCGATTGCAAGATCGCGCCGATCTCGAAAAGATCGACCAACGGCGAGCCGACCTCCAGGTGGATTGGGAGTACGTCCAACGCTGGAAACTCCAGTTGGGAATTCCCTAATGCGAACCGCGAAGGAGTAGATTCGGTCAATAGTCATGTCTGGCACCATTTCTATGACCCTCATTCTCCGCATGGTCATTGAGACGCTGGCGTACAGGGATTGTTGGGTCAGCGACCTGGACCTGTGCGAAGGTGTGGTGATTGATCTGGCGAGGCGACCAGAAGACCGGAAGGCGTGAATCGTGAGGCGTAGGCGTGAGGTGGGGAGATGGAGCATCGTTCGTGAAGCTGGTGAGCCCGTTGAGTCCGTTTAGTCGGTTGTGTCCGTTCAACGGACCAAACGGAGCACGGACCTAACGCAATAAACCATCTGGTTCACGCTTCACGAGGGCCACTTCACTAGACATGACGTCGACGTGCGCGGTTTCATAACCTGAGTCTTAGTCAGTGACCTCATGAGGAGACAGGAGTCCTAACTAAGTGCTCAATTGAGGTGAGCCATGAAACGACATTCCTAAGCCTGTGCCGTCGCGCTTCTCTTCTTCTTGATCATTCTGCAACCGATCTTCCCCAAAATGACCGGTGAGAAAGAGCAAAGCTCGCCTACCTAGCGAGTCGGACCGCCTGTGGTTGTCGCGGGAACGGACGACACCATGAAACAACAAGAGGGGGGAAGCAGTTTAGAGAGGCAAGAGAGGAATATGAACGAGAAATGGATGTGGAACAGCGGCGCGCTAAATTTGAGCATTTAATGGAGGAGAAGAAAAGCAAAGCATGTGAGGCTAAGCAGAAAGCTGTCGCTGATACAATTGAACAGTCCCGGTCTGAACCTACGAAATGGCGATTCATCGTCGTCAGGGTACAGATGGCTCTCGGTCGATTCAGATATAGGATAGGTCCCTTTGACGGGCTGCTCGATGAGAAAACCCGCCGGGCACCCCGAGAGTATCAAGCATATAACGTGCTTTCTCCTACGGGGAGGTATAAACAGAAGGTGTGGAAATAGGAATAGGAAAAGGAAAAGGGCGGTGGCCACCTTTCGGGTGACTAACCCCACCGGGCCGAGGTTTGGCTAAGAAAGGAGGTACCGCCGTGAACGAGCAGAACCCAGAGATTGGAGTGGCGTCAAGATATCTATGGGACCATCTAGAGGACTTTGTGCACGGCCACATCCAGCAATTCGTCCAGCGACTGTTAGTGGAAGAGGTCACGAGGCGGCTGGGCCGGGCGAAATCGGCGCGGCGGGCCGCAGTGGACGCACCGGAAGGGTACCGCGCAGCAATGGGTACGGTCAGCCCCGGAAGCTGGCCCTGACCTGCGGGACGATCACGGTGGCCACGGGTGCGTGGCCTGGCCGAGCGGTTCGTCAGTCGGGTCCTCCCGCTGTGCAAGCGGCGCACGAAGCAGGTGGGGGAGCTGCTCCCACAGTTGTATCTGCACGGATTGGCGCGCAGGGATTTCGAGCTGGCGCTGCGGGGGCTGTTGGGCGAGGGGGCGCCGTTGTCGCCCGCCTCGCTGCAGCGGCTGAAAGCCCAGTGGCGGCAGGAATACGTGGCCTGGAAACAGCGGCGGCTCGACGACCTCGAGGTCGTGTATGTCTGGGCGGACGGGCTGTACGTGAAAGCCGGTCTGGAGGCGGGCAAGGCGGCGCTGCTGGTCCTGATCGGGGCGCTGACGGATGGGTGCAAGGTGGTCCTCGCGGTGGAGAGCGGCCAGCGGGACTCGAAGGAGTCCTGGGGAACGGTGTTGCGGGATCTGCGGACGCGGGGGCTCAAACCCTGGCGCTGCACCATCGCCGATGGCCATCTCGGCATCTGGGCGGCGCTCGCCGAGCCGCAGCCGACGGCCGCCGAGCAACGGTGCTGGAACCATCGGATCGTCAACGTCCTGGATGCCTTCCCGAAGCAGTACCAGGCTGAGGCGAAGACCATGCTGAAAGCCATGCCGTATGCCGAGACGCACGTGGAGTGCGAACGCCTCCGGGACCAGTTCGGCCGCCGGTACCGCACACTAGCTCCGAAGGCGGTCGAACGGTTACACCACGATTGGGAACGGCTGATCACGTTTTATCAGTTCCCGAAGGACCACTGGCGACATCTGCGAACCACCAACGTGGTCGAGTCGCCCTTCGCTGCCGTGCGACTGCGGACGTCGGCGGGCAAGCGGGACCAGCGCGTGGAGTCGGCCACCGCGCGCATCTGGAAAGTGCTCCAGGTCACCGAGCGCACCTTCCGGCGATTGAACGCGCCGGAGTTGTTGGCGGCGGTCTATGCCGGCACACAGTATGGGGATGGAGTCCGGACGAATCGCGTCATCCCGCAGGAAGTCGCTGCCTGATTCCATTTCCACACTTATTGACAGGACCTCCCCTAGAGCATCCCACCTCCTTTACGGGCAGTTTTTCATGTGTCATCGTTACGGCTTTTCTGACCTGACTATTGGTAAATTCAAGATGATAGTCTTCGAGCGAGCACATTCTGGTGTGTGCTCCGGGAGCAAGGGACCGACGCGGGTGTCCTGCCAATTCTTCCCTTATCGTGGGGGCTCTGCGAGCACGAAAGGCTGTCTGGTTGTGCTGCCCCCTACCTTTGTGAATACCACCGAAACCCTTTTGCTTCAGTGAAGGTTGGCTTCGGCGTGGCACCGGGTTTCTCCAGCAGTAGCACCTTGAAATCCCACAGTCCGAACCAGGCCGGGTCGCCGATCTTGTGATAGTGACAGCCGTACAGCTTGGGCAGCATGTCGCCCAGCGCCTTGGCCAGTTCTTGTTCGGTGTAGGCGCGGATCGCGAAGGATTTGCCCTGCGCTTCACAGAATCGCTGGATGGCGTAGGCAGCGCCCGTGCACAGAACGGGAGTGTCAGGCTTGATGCCCAGGAACTGCGGCAAGGCGAAGTACCGCTCCTGAAAGCCGAGCCAGCGAACCAGGTGGCGCAAAAGCGTGTATTGGACTTCGTACTCGGTATGGCCCGGCAACTTCACGGGAGCCGGCCAACCGGTGTCAATACCGAACTCGATCAGGATGGCCCGCCCGCCCGGTTTGAGGATCCGCCACAGCTCCGAAACGAAACGGAACGGCCCTAGATTGAAAATGAATTCCTCGGGAAGGTCCTGTCCCAGCGGGAGACGGGTGCGCCTGATCCAGTCCACCGCTTCTTGGTGGATGGGTGTCTCGCCCCTGTTCGCCTGCACTTCGCGTTTTGTCAACTGGACCGGCGTCATGTCTGCGAGGTTTTCGTTGTCGATGACGAGATCGACGCTGGCGTCCTTGAGGGGCAACCATTCCGCATTGGCTTGCAGCGCGGAGCGCTTCCAGCCGGCGTGGTGGGCCATGGCGAGTTGCGATTTCAAGAACGGCTTAGTCACGTCCAGAAAGAGATAATGGACGTCTTCCATTTCGCGCGGCGAGAGCTCCTGCGCCATCTCCCGCGCGACGTATCCAAGACCGCCGCCGACTTCGAGCAACACCCGCGGTTTCGGCGACCACCAACCTAATCGCCGTAAGTGTTTGGCGAGGAGGCGGCCGTAGGTCTGGCCCTGGAGGGCATCGCAGGGCTCTCTGAACAGATGCGACACGGTGGTCTCGATCGTGTCGAAGTGCCCCTCCTCCTTGGCGATGTCATGCAGGTGAAATTCGGACAGGTGCTCTTCTCCCTCGAATCCCTCGTGGCCGGACCATTTGTCGCGAATCTGCTGGAGGAGCAGGTCCCATTTGGCGCCGAGACGATGGTCGCCGGCCGGTGGGTTCACCCCGAAGTAGCAAAGGGAGTAGCCCGGCAGGGACCAATGTGCCAGGCACCAACGGCCGGTCTGTCCGTCCGGACCGCAGACCCATCTGCCGTACTTGTTGAGCAAAGCCTCGACGGTGATGTGGCCGTCCATTGAAGTCAGCAACTCGATCCCCAACCGGTTTAGGCGGACGAGAGGAAGGTTGTCATCCAGCGGCGTCAACCACCATTCGTCCGGTCCGTGCTGGTAGGCCACCATGTCTGGCATGCGCCAAGCCCGAAGCTTGAGGACCTCATCGGTCAGCGCCAGCGGTTCGCGGATTACGGTGGTTGGCTTCATCGAACCAAACATGACCTTTCTCGACGGTCGCAACATGTCAGAGTACACGATGGTCCCGGGCCGTCGCAAGTTGTCTGAAGACCGGTGTGGGCGGGGAAATCGAGTTGCGAGGTCGGAGAAGATCGATTGAGAAAGGTTGTCTGAAAAGAGATCGACAGACGTGTCGATTCGTGTTAGGAACCTACGTCTGGGAAGAAACGGAACCGTGCTCGACGACGACGAGGATACCCTGCATGATCGGGTGGACCCGGCAATGGTAGGGATAGTTCCCCGGAGGGAGGCTGGGAATCGTGTAGCTGCCGTCAGGTTCCATAATGCCGGAGTCAAACGCGCATGCCATTCCTTCCTCGATGCAGCCGTTGTGTGTGACGGTGTGATGCGTCGGGGTGGGGTTCTCCCAACGAATCGATACGCCCGCGACAGCAACAGCCTTCGCCGGCACAAAATAAGGAGACCCGTTCTCGATTGTGATGTGAAGCTGAGGCGTCGCAGCGACACTGGGCCAAGCGGCCGCAAGGGCCAGAAAACAAGTCACTATGGCGATCAATCGCAATGCTCGCATGCTGCGTCTCTCCGGTGTTAGCGGTCGTCCGCTCTTTAAAATTTAGAGCCTTGGAAAGGCGGAAAGGATTCGTCACCGATGGGACGACTTCTGTTCGGTGCCCTCGTCGCAGCGGCTTCGTCCCAGACTGTGATCCGCCCTCCCGCCCGCGCATTTTGGCTGCCCTCGCTGGCCGGGACCGAATGGGGCTGTGAGCTCATTGTACCATTGCTCCTGCAGCAGCTTCCTGGTCGGCGAGAGAAGACAAGTGGGTTGATCGGGGTATTTCTGGGGCTGGTGGTCTGCGGTCTGCCGACGTAACTGGAGAGCCGAAATTGGTAGCGGTCAGCCCTTCCCCTTTGGTGCTAAGCGAGTGGTTAACTGGTGCGCGAGCTCCACAAGTGCTCATGCGAACCGTCGTCTACATGTTCAAGGAAGGAACTGAGCTTCAGATGATATGTATCGGTCCGCTAATTCCTTCCCGGCCACGCTGGGGAGCAGTGCCGTGTCGGCCAAGGCGCCTTGCGCTGTCGTCTTGCACGGCGGGTCTTGGCAGGTCAGCCGTCTGGCCGAACAGGGCTGTCTGAATCCCTACCCGGCCGCTCGCGGCTATGGGGTAGTTACAGTCGATGATCGACTCGCTCCCCAATGGCGCTTTCCTGCCAACAGAGATGAGGTCACCGATGCGATCAACTCCCTCAAGACGCGTGCGACTGAGTTCGGTATCGATCCCGAACGCCTCGCGTTGGCTGGCCGGTTGGCCGGAGACCAATTGGACCTCTTGACGGCCTATGCCTCCGGAGATCCTGCGATCAAAGGCGTTGTGGCATGGTATGCTCCGACCGATCGTGCGGTTGCCTGTCAGCCTCCCGGCGACCCGGCGGTCATCAGTGCTCGGGGATTCTTCAAAACCTATCTCGCTCTGTCTCTTGACGAAGCGCCGGCGTTGTACGAAGCTGCTTCTCCGCTGAATGCTGTCGCAGCGAAAACGGTGCCGATACTGTTGGTCCACGGTGAGCAGGACGAGTTTGTCTCACCGGCACAGAGCGCGCCCTTGGCCGCCAAGCTGGCAGTCCCCGCTTGTCAATCGATTGCCCTGGGCAACCCATGGCTGTGACGCCAATTTTCAACGGCCCGTGCGGGTAGATCAGTTCGTATGCGATCGAGCAGTTTTTGAGCGCCGTTCTGCGGTAAGACGAGCGTAGCGATGCAGGGCAGATCTCGGTGCGCATTCCTGGTTCTTCAGACGGTGGCGGCCTGCGTCATCGCTCCTTCGGTCGCCGTGGCGTTTTCGATCACCTCGCCTCGCTCCGATGCGGTATTGCAATCCGGGCAGGATGTGCTGGTCTCCGTCGATGTCGGGTCCGAGATCGGCCTCCGCCGCGTCCAGTATTTATGGTTTCGTCACGGGGAAGAACCGGTGTCGATGCAGCAGGCCGCTCCCGCTCTGGTAGCGACCTCCGCCTCAACTCCGCCGTTCGGCGGACTGCTCCGCGTGCCCGTGGACGCAATTGGCACAATGCGTCTTCTGGCGGTGGGCGAGGTGGTGCGGGGCCGGCTGGAGGGCCGGGAAGAGTTCGATGAAATCCTGGTGCAGGTCGAGCCGGCTGCGGAGTTGTCAACCATCGAGTTTGCGGTGGAGAAGCCGTGGCGGCTGGAGACGATCGGGAAGATCGTCGAGATTCCCGTGGTTGGACAGTTCGCCGACGGGGTCTTGCGACGCATCAGCGGGGCGTCGGCTGGGAGCGCGTACCGTTCGTCGGACGAGCGAGTTATTCGGGTATTCCCGGAAGGTTTGGCCCAGGTCGTCGGCAACGGGCGGGCCGCAATCACCGTGACCAATCGCGGCAAAGTCGGGATTCTGGAGGTTGTGGTGGACGGGAACTTGGCACCTAATCGATCCCCCATCGCCCGAGCCGGCCCGGATTTGACGGTTAAATCTGGGGCAACCGTGGTGCTGAACGGTCTGCACAGCACCGATCCGGATGGAGATCCGTTGCGGTACGAATGGAAACAGATCCGAGGTCATAAGGTGACTCTCTTCAACGTGGACGAGGCCAAAGCGATGTTTGTGGCGCCGAAGGTTTCCCGCAAGCGGCTGTTGCAGTTCAGGCTGAGAGTCACTGACATGGCAGGACCCGATACCGTCAAGGGGGCTGACAGTTTTCCTTCGGTGGTGAACGTGTGGGTGGAACCGTGACGCCGAAGACGGCTGCTGCTTTTGGGCGGGGTTCGGTCGAGAGAACTGGTGCTCTCTACGTAGAGAGTGTTCGCCATGGACGGTTGCATCGCGATGCTCATTCATGCTAGATGGAGACCCCGAAAAATTCCTGCCGCGCAGCGGCTTATTGAGGAGGACTGCCGATGGCGACAAAGAAAAAGGCGATGAAGAAAAAGGCAAAGGCCGCCGCGACGAAGTCGCGAGCCAAGGCGAGATCGAGACCGAAGGGAAAGGTGGCCGCGAAGAAAGCGGCCAAGCGACCATCGGCCAAAGCGGCCGAGACCGGGAAAGCGAAGGCGTCGAAAAAGAAAGCTCCGGCGAAGGCCCCAAAGGCCGCCCAACCTGCTCCGGTGTCGGCTGAGCCAAAGGCGGCGGCCAAGCCGGAGAAGATCGCCACGGAGCCGAAGCTGCCCGATCTTGATCAGGTGATGGCGGAGGACATGGAGATGCCCGAGGATGTGGACGAGGTCGAAGAGGACATGGAGGAGCATCTCTCGCTTGAGGATGAAGATGACGACGTGGACTATCTCGAGAAACCAGAGGACCTGCTCGACGACAACGACGACTATCGGAATAATTAGCTCAAAAGCTTCTTTCCACAGGCGACAACCGCCTCGGTTATGTTGAGGCTTTTCAGCGGATGCAAAATTGGGTCGCGGCGAGGAGCTGATCGTCCGCCGGATTGTCGGCAGGGACGGCTCCTCGCCAGCGTTCTTCAACGCGGCTGTTGACGATTTTCCCAGCTCGACGCCAACCTCCCGGCTTTTCGGCATCAAAAGATGCTTCGCTCCGATGATCCATTTTCTGTTTGTGGCCGGTGCCCTGCGTGAACGAAGCTCCGTCGAAAGCGCGGAACTGCAATTGACGCATGAACTCTGGGGGCTCAGGACCGCGCTGATTCGGGACAACCTGCAAGGCCTTCTGACCGCGGGGTCCTGCGGTCTGGTCTATGTCCTCAAGGCGGGGATCTGCGCCCATTTTCGGATCGTCTCGAGCATTCTGCCATTCGACCAGCTTGACGATCTGCTCAAGGACGAATTGCGCAATGAAACGCGCTTCGGCTTTATCCGGATTCAACTCCTGAAGCGGTGGGAGTCGTCGCCTGGCGAGAGTCAGGCGCTCTTGCAAAAGGTGCTTCGGATTCCAGATCAGGCGGAGTTAGCACGGCGGTTGAATCTGGGAATGCACGCGCTGACACAAGAGGAATACGAGGCGATTCTCAAGGTCTTGGGGTGAAAAGGAACACTCCTTACAGTTTGCGGCCAGTCATGAGCTCATAGGCTTCTTCGATCGTGTGCACTTCCTTGATCGTCACGTTCAGTTCCACGCCCAGTCCAGTCAGATTCCAGTGCGGGTCAAACAGTTGACCGGCCGGGATGAGCACTGTTCGATATCCCTCGCGGACGGCGGCACGAACCTTGTCGGGAATCGACCCGACCGGTCCGATGGAGCCGTCCGGCCGGATCGTGCCGGTCAGGGCCACGCCGCGTTGAATCGGGTCCCCTTTGAACATGGCGATGAATCCGACCGCCATGGCGGCTCCGGCGCTGGGACCGTCGTTGGTGGTCGGAATGTACGTCACTTCTTGAACTGAGACGGTCCCGGTATGCGGGACGGAAGGGGTTCGTTCGACTGCGTAGCGAAAGGCGACCGCCATCGCGTCCGCATGGGTTCGCCCCAGGGTGACACCGGCCTTGAGCCATTGCAAGGCGACCGGGTTCGGTTCGGGTTTCTGATCCCAATGCAGCAGCAGGATCGCGAAGACGCCACGATCGTTGGATTTCAAGGAGGCCAACACCGGCAGCTCGACGACCGATTCGGCCGCAGCGTCGGTCGGCGGTGCGCAGAGAAAAGCAAGGCAGAGGAGAATGCGAGGTGCAAGACCGATCGTGAACAAGCGGATCCTGTGGCGCAGCATGAACGACGGCTCGTCGGCTGCACGAGTTCGGCGAAGGTATTGTATAAACGGTGTTGGAGGCTCTGTAAACGATTCGTGCGTCTTGTGCACGATCCTGCGATTGGCGTGGAAGGTCCCCGCGTGAAACGAACCGCGTTCCGGTCTTTATCCGTTTTCGGCGGTCGGTGGCTACCGCTGCTCGTCGTTCTCCTGGACCCGAATCCTCTTCCAGCAGTCTGCACGGACGAATCGCTTGCCGGAGGGGGGGGACAGGTTTTCGTGAAGCATCTGACCGGCTGCTCGGAATGGGAGCGGGAGGCACGTGCCGTCATGGCCAGGGAGTTGCTCGCCGCCATCCAATCGGGGAAGGGCATCGATCTCGCCGGGGTCGTCGTCAGCGGTGACCTCAGGCTCGATGAGTTGACTCCTTTACCGGTCGAGGCGATCCCCGGTCTGTCGCCGGATGAGCGGAACGCCGTCTTGGCGCTGAACGTGGAGAAGGTCCGGCTGATCTCCGGACCTCTGACGATTCGAGATTCGGTGGTCAAAGGCAGCATCAGCACCGGCATCAAAGAGGGATATATCGTGGTGCGCGGACCTGTCATTTTGACCGGCACGGTCTTTCAGGCAATGCTGGATCTGTCACGCGGTGTCTTTCTTGGACCGGTTGATCTCTCGAAGGCCGTGATCCTTCGGGAAGGGTACTTTGTTCATAGCCGCTTTACCCGCCCGGCCCAGTTTGCCGGTACCGCCTTCGGCGTCCACTCCCGGTTCTTCCGTGCCGTCTTTGCCGAACCCGTGACCTATCGTCAAGCCGCGTTCAGCGGCCTGGCCGAGTTTCTGCAGGTGACGTTCCAAAAGGACGCCGACTTTTCACGGGCGACCTTTAAACTGGGCACCGGCTTTTCCGGGAGCGAGTTTCTCAAGAGGGCCGACTTTTCAGAGGCCGTCTTCGAACGGGAAGCGTATTTTCTCTTCTCCGTGTTCGGAGGAGACGCCTCCTTTCGCCAAGCTATCTTTCGCTCGGTTGCGGACTTTTCGGACAGCCAATTCAAGGGAAGCGAAGATTTTACGGAAATCCGGTTTGAATCCCGGCCCCGTTTCGAGAGGGCCAAACTGGTCGGGGATCGCTCCACGCCCTTCCGAGCCCAGGGTTCGACCCCGCAGCTCGTTTTTACCGCTGTCTTGTTGTTGGTGGCGGCGGTTTTGGTGATCTACCTTGTCAGGGCCAAATGACGGGCTGGAGAGCTACGTCCCCTATATGTAGCTTTTGAGCTTGCCCGCACCACTATAAGCTGATATAAGGGGCGCGTTACGGTTTCTATGAGAGAGGTATTGTGGAACAGATGGAATTGGCCTATCAGGTGCGTCTAGAGAAGTTTGAAGGGCCGTTGGATCTACTGTTGCACCTGATTAGAAAGAATGAAATCAACATCTATGACATCCCTATCGCCCTCATTACCCAGCAGTATCTTGACTATCTGAACACGATGAAATCTCTGAACCTGACGGTGGCCGGCGAATTTCTGGTGATGGCGGCGACCCTGTTGCATATCAAGTCCCGCATGCTGCTGCCTTCGGAGGAAACGCAAGCCGATGAGGAGGACGGTCCGGATCCACGGGAGGAACTGGTCCGGCGCTTGCTCGAATATAAACAGTTCAAGGAGGCCGCGAATCAATTCGACGGACGGGAACGCCTGTGGCGCGATGTGTTTGTGAGAGAACAGGGGGGCCCGATGAGAGTCCGCTCGGAAGAAGCGCCGCTGGAGAATATCACCTTGTTCGACTTGGTCGATGCGCTGCAGGAGATCATCGCCAGGACACCAGGCCGGCGGCTGATTGAGATTGTGCCGGAGAACCTGACGGTTCGGGACCGCATGAACGCCATTCTGGATGTGCTGGAAGGCAAAGACGCGGTGACCTTCTCGTCGTTGTTCGGGGAAGCGTGTCATCGCTTAGTCGTGATCGTGACGTTTCTGGCGCTGTTGGAACTGATCCGAATCGGGGTGGTGCGGGTATTTCAGGCCGAGACGTTCGGGCCGATTCTCGTTTCACGCGCGTTCTCGCTGGTCAACGAGACCGAGCCGGCGGAGATGTTGGAGGAGTCGGAATGGAGAAACCTATGAGCATGACATTGCTTCTTACCACGGATGACGCGACTCGTGACACGGAATCCGACACGCCCGGAGAAAACGGGCATGAGCATTCCGCCACCGAGAGGCGGGCTGAGCACTGCGATAGAACCGGCTGCTCGGCCAACCGCCTTCCGGAATTGCGGGAAGAGCGGGAGCTTGAGGCTATCCTGGAAGCGTTGTTATTTGTGGCGCACGAACCCCTTTCGCTTGATCGCCTCTGCGCCCTGGTGGGCGACGCGAAAAGCGCCGAGGTTGTGCAGGCGCTGGGACGGCTACACGACGCACTGGAGCAAGGAGGGCGCGGTCTGCAGCTTATCGAAGTGGCGGGAGGATATCGTCTGGCCACCAAGGCCGAGTACGCGCCCTGGGTTCGCCGGCTCGAAAAGATCAAGACCGCTCCCAAGCTCTCGCGATCCGCACTGGAAGTGTTGGCCATCATCGCCTACAAACAGCCAATCGTTCGGGCGGAGATCGAAGAGATTCGCGGCGTTGAAACCTCCAGCGTACTCAGGACACTCCTCGAACGCAAGCTCGTGCGGATCGTCGGGCGCAAAGAGGTGCCCGGGCGGCCGATCATGTACGGCACTACCAAATTCTTTCTGGAACACTTCGGCCTTCGCGACCTGTCGGAATTGCCTCCGCTCAAGGAATTCAAGGAATTGGGCGAAGCTGAGCAGACGTTCCTGCCGATGGAAGAGGAGCTTGCGCAAGGCGATCGTTCTACCGGCCACGCGAACGTCGATCCCCGTAGCGAGCCGTTCGGGGTGGATGGAGGGTCATGGGCGACCGCCGTCGGCTGTTCATCGACGCTCAATCTGGAGCCGGCGGAATAATTCCTGTCCATCTCCTGTCGGCCGGTGGCTTTCGAGGGACTCACTTGAGCGCCTTTTCCTGACCACGTGTTTAACTTTCTCAGGGGCGGCGTGCGCAAGCAAAAGAGAAGAGCAGAGAGCGTCCTCGCCTCGCCTTGACTCCCTTCTTTTTGCTTTGTTAGACTGCTCGCTTATCTACTCGAAAAATCCGCGCTTTCCCGTTGTTCAGAACGGGCATGAATCGCATGAGGCAACAACCATGATCAAGGCTTGGTTACTTGACGAGATGTTCAGATTCAATCGGTTCGCGTTGTGGGTGGAAGGCAGCCGGGACGAGTGGGGTGCGGGCGATTCGGTTACCGAGGAAGAAGAACAGCCACCGCCGCCGCCGACCGGGTTGACCGCCAAACCAGGAAACGGTCGGATCACCTTGACTTGGGATCCTGTCCCGGACGCCATGTACTACAACCTCTATTTCATGACGTCCAAGGGTGTTCAGATCAAGTTTTCGGAGCTCACCCGTCCGATCGCCGGTCCCGAGGATTTCAAGCACACCATCGGCGTGACCAAGGAAAAAGGCAGTTGCATCGAAGGCGCGACGTCGCCGTTCGTGCACGACGATCTTGCCAACGGCACTTGTTACCACTACGTCGTCACGGTGGTGACGCCGAAAGGAGAGAGCCCGGAGTCCCAGGAAGTGATGGCGATCCCGTCGCCGTATCTGTTGGCCATGCAGTTCGGGCAGGAGGGCGTCGATGACGGAGAATTCAGTTCGCCCACCGGTATCGCGCTGGACAAAGACGGTAACATCTACGTTGCCGACACCGACAATCATTCGATCCAAAAATTCGACAAGGATGGTAAGTTCCTCGCCCGTTGGGGCGGCGAGCCGAGTCAGGAGGAAGGACTGTTTTACTATCCGCGCGGACTGGCGATCGGCCCCGACGGCGAAGTCTATGTGGCGGACAGCGGCAACAACCGGGTGCAGAAGTTCGATGCTGACGGCAACTGCATGCATGCCTGGGGGAAGTTCGGCTTTGCGTGGCGCGGCGCCGACATGGGAAAGTTCGATGTACCCTGGGGCATCGCCACCGACAAGGACGGCAACATTTACGTCTCGGACACCAGCAATTCCCGCATTCAGAAGTTCAAGTCCGACGGGACGCCGTTGCTGAAGTGGGGCCGCGACGGCAGCTTCGACGGCGCGTTTTTCTTCCCCCGGGGGATCGCTGTTGATTTCGTCGGCAACATCTTCGTGGCCGACGAAGGGAACAATCGCATCCAAAAATTCGACGCCAGGGGGAGCTTTCTGACCAAGTGGGGCCGCGAAGGCAGCGGCCCCGGCCAGTTTAAGGCCCCCTGGGGCGTCGCCTGCGATGCGCTTGGCAACGTGTACGTGGTGGACAGCGGCAATCACCGCATTCAAAAATTCGACGGCAACGGCACCTTCTTATGTGCCTGGGGCAACCGGGGAAAAACCGAAGGGCAGCTTAATTTCCCATCCGGGATCGCGGTTGACCGAGAAGGATGCGTCTATGTCGTGGACAGCGGCAACAACCGCGTCCTGAAGTACGTGCCGACCGAGGAACAGTTGGCGCAGGAGCAAAAGGCCGCGCCCAAAGAATCGGGCGAGCATGCGCCGCCCAGGAGCCTCGTTGTCAAGCCCGGAGACACAGAAACCCATATCAGTTGGATGGAGGTGCCGGGCGCGGTCTCCTACAACCTCTACTTCAACACCTCGCCGAACCTGACGATGCAGACAGCGACCAAGATCGAAGGCGTGACCAGCCCTTTCACCCACACCGGTCTGACCAACGACATTCCCTATTACTACGCGCTGACGGCGGTCTATGAGGATGGGGCCGAGAGTCCGCTGTCGGAGGAGGTGACAGCGACGCCGGTTCTCATCGACATGACGGCGCCGCAGAACGCCAACGCCTTGATCAATCACGGCGCGTTCATGACGAATTCCCCGGAGGTGATGGTTACGATTTCAGCGGTGGATGTGGATACGGGCGTCGCAGCGTATTACATCTCGGAGAATCCCATGACGCCCATGGCCGGTACGCCGGGCTGGGTTGATGTCGAGCCGGCGCAAAAGTTCGGCGCCACGATTCCATTCGTGCTCTCTCCCGGGGACGGACAGAAAACCATCTATGTCTGGTTCAAGGATGTGGGCAACAACGTGTCGACGCCCGCCTCGGCCAGTATCCTGGTTAACACGTCGGGCTATCTGTGCGTGTCGAAATGGGGAAAACCGGGCCGCGGCGCCTCCCTGCTGCACGGTGGTGAATTCATGCCGCCGATATACGGGTTGGCCGTGGATCCGCAGGGCTGCCTCTTTGTGGTCGACAACGGCAACAACCGCGTGCAGAAATTCGACAGCAACGGCAACTTCATCATCCTATGGGGAAGCTTCGGATCGGCCAACGCCAATTTTCACAATCCGACCGGCGTCGCCTGTGACGCCAAGGGCGATGTGTACGTCGTCGATACAAACAACCACCGGGTGCAGAAATTCGACGGCAAGTTGGGCGGGTACCTGATGAAGTTCGGCTCGCGAGGCAACGGCGAAGGGCAGTTCAACGCGCCCTGGGGAATCGCAATCGATCGCGTGCGCGGGTACATTTATGTCGTGGACAGCGCGAATTTCCGGGTACAGAAGTTCGACATGACCGGCGAGTTCATCATGTCATGGGGCAGTTTCGGCAACGGCGACGGCCAGTTCTATTTCCCGCGCGGTATCGCGGTCGATCAGGCGGACGGCTCGGTCTATGTCGTGGATATGGGCAACCACCGGGTGCAGAAATTCGACACCAGCACGAACGTGCTGCCGCAATTACTGACCAAGTGGGGCGGAAGTTCGGAGGCCGGCCATGCTAGCAGCCCGCAGGCCCAGGAGGCCGGCCAGTTGCGGTCGCCATGGGGGATCGCGGTCGACAGCCAAGGCGACGTGTATGTCACCGATACCGGCAATCACCGCGTGCAGAAGTTCGACCGTGAGGGCAATTTCATCACCCAGTGGGGCGGCTTTGGCAATGGCGACGGGCAGTTCAACTTTCCATACGGGATCGCCGTGGATGCCAAGGGCAGCGTGTACGTGGTCGACAGCGGTAACACGCGCGTGCAGCAGTTCATGCCGGCTGAGGAAGGTAGCGAGCGGTTGAAGGAGGAAGCTGAAGCGGCTGCGGAACTCGCAAAGGCACAGGGCGCAGCGCAAGTGTAAGATCCGAATGGGAGCCGACGAAGAGGCGTCATGCTCGATAACGAGGTCCGTATAGGGCTCACCTACGACGATGTGGTGCTGGTGCCGGCCAAATCGCAGGTCCTACCGAGCGAAGTCGACACGCGGACCTTGGTGACCCGCCAGATCACGATCAACATTCCAATCGTCAGCGCGGCAATGGATACGGTGACCGAAGCGCGTCTAGCCATCGCCCTGGCCCGGGAAGGCGGACTCGGCGTCATTCACCGCGTGCTCGCGCCGGCGGACCAGGCTGCTGAGGTGGACAAGGTCAAAAAATCGGAAAGCGGGATGATTCTTGATCCCATTACGATCTCGCCGGATCAGACGATCCGCGACGCGCACAACCTGATGGCGAAGTATCGGATTTCCGGCATTCCCGTGACGAAAAACGGAAAGTTGGTGGGCATTCTCACCAATCGGGATCTGCGCTTTGAGACCCGTATGGATCTTAAGGTTTCACAGGTGATGAGGCGGGAGAAACTGATCACGGCACCGGAAGGTACGAGCCTGGAAAAAGCGCGGGAGATCCTGCACGAGTATCGGATTGAGAAGCTGCCGGTCGTGAACAAGAACTTCGAGTTGAAAGGACTGATCACGATCAAGGATATTGAAAAACGGATTAAGTACCCGAACGCCTGCAAGGACGCCCACGGTCGGTTGCGGGTCGGCGCCGCGGTAGGCGTCGGGCCGGATACCGAAGAGCGGGTCGCGGCGCTGGTGAAGGCTGGCGTCGATCTCGTGGTAGTGGATACGGCCCATGGGCATTCGCAAAGCGTGTTGGATACCGTGAAATTTATCAAGAAAAAGCATCCGGACCTGGCCGTTGTGGCGGGGAACATCGCGACAGCCGAGGCGGCGAAGGATCTGGTGAAGGCCGGCGCCGACGCGGTGAAAGTCGGCGTGGGCCCCGGCTCCATTTGCACCACCCGTGTCGTGTCGGGGGCCGGGATGCCGCAACTCACGGCAGTGGCCGATTGCGCGAAGGCGTTGCGCGACACCGGTATCCCAATCATCGCCGACGGTGGAATCAAATACTCCGGCGATATTACAAAGGCCCTGGCGGCCGGTGCGTCGGCTGTGATGCTGGGGGGGCTCCTGGCCGGCACCGAAGAATCGCCCGGCGAGACGGTGTTGTTTCAAGCCAGGACGTACAAGGTCTATCGCGGCATGGGCTCGATCGCCGCCATGGAACGGGGCGGAGGGGATCGGTACGGACAGGGCGGGCGCGCTCCACAGAAATTGGTTCCGGAAGGGATCGAAGGTCGGGTGCCGTACAAGGGCCCGCTTGCCGGCGTTGTCTATCAGTTGGTCGGTGGCGTCAAGGCCGGAATGGGTTATTGCGGTTGTCGGACCATTCCGGAGTTACAGCAGAAAGCGACGTTCATTCGCCAGACCCTGGCCGGACTGCGCGAGGGCCACGTCCACGACGTGATCATCACCAAAGAGGCGCCAAACTACCGCACGGATTGGGAGTAACGCGAATAGCGAGTAGCGAATAGCGAATAGCGCGGGGAGAAAGTTCGTACGAGTCGGCTGCTAGCTACCAGCTATTTGCTACTGGCTGAGACATGGAATTCGGGCACGACCGCATCCTCGTCCTCGATTTCGGATCCCAGTACACGCAGCTTATCGCCCGCCGCATCAGAGAAGCCCGGGTGTATTCCCAGATCCTTCCGTATTCGGCGCCGCTCGCCACCATCTTGGCGTACCGTCCCAAGGGGCTCGTGCTGTCGGGAGGTCCCGCCAGCGTCTACGAGCGTCGCGCGCCGCTGATCTCCGAGCGCTTGCTGGATCTGGGCATTCCTGTTCTCGGTATCTGTTACGGCATGCAACTGGTCACGCATCTGCTGGGCGGGGAAGTGGCGAAAGCGATCAGGCGGGAATACGGCCGGGCGGAACTGATCATCGACGATCGCACCGATCTGTTCAACGGTGTCGGCGAAGGATTGTCCACGACGGTGTGGATGTCCCACGGAGACCGCATCGAGCGCATGCCGAAGGGATTTCGTTCGATTGCCCATACAGCGAATTCGCCTGTGGCTGCGATGAAGATGGAGGGAGGCGGGCGCAAGATTTATTGCCTCCAGTTCCATCCGGAAGTGGCGCATACGGTCGAAGGACCCCGCATCCTGCGCAACTTCGTTTACGACGTTTGCGGCTGTAAGCCGACATGGACGATGCGGTCCTATGCGGACACGGCGGTTCAGCAGATACGCGACCAAGTCGGAAAAGAAAAGGTGATTTGTGCGTTGAGCGGGGGCGTCGATTCCTCGGTGGCCGCGGTGCTCACCCATCGCGCGATCGGCAACCAGTTGACCTGTGTCTTCGTGGACAACGGGGTTCTTAGGGCTGGTGAGGGCGAGCAGGTGCAGAAGACCTTCGCGTCGCATTTGAAACTGAACCTCCGGTTCCTCGACCGCTCCGCGCAGTTTCTGGCTGCGCTCGAAAACGTGGTCGATCCGGAGCGCAAGCGAAAGATCATCGGTCGGCTGTTCATCAACAACTTTGAGGCAGAGGCGAAGAAGCTGGGGACGATCAAGTTTCTGGTGCAGGGTACACTGTATCCGGACGTCATTGAGAGCGTGAGTTTCAAAGGGCCGTCCGCGACGATCAAGACGCATCACAACGTCGGCGGGTTGCCCGCCCGGATGAAACTGAAACTCATCGAACCGCTGCGTGAGCTGTTTAAGGACGAGGTGCGGGTGCTGGGCAAAGAATTGGGTCTGCCGGATGACATCATCTGGCGGCAGCCGTTCCCAGGCCCTGGGCTTGCCATCCGTGTGCTGGGAGCGGTCACGGAAGAGCGGTTGGCGATTCTGCGCGACGCGGAGGCGATCGTGGATCAGGAGATTCGCGCGGCCGGGCTGTATCGCGAGCTGTGGCAGGCCTTCGCCGTATTGCTGCCGATCCGGACGGTCGGCGTGATGGGAGATCAACGGACTTACGAACACGTGGTTGCCATCCGGGCCGTGACCAGCCTCGACGGCATGACCGCCGACTGGGCGAGGCTGCCGCCCGAGTTGTTGGGCAGGATCTCCACTCGCATCATCAACGAGATCAAAGGCGTGAATCGGGTGGTCTATGACATCAGTTCGAAGCCGCCCAGCACGATCGAATGGGAATAGCAGAGGGACGTGAAGCGCGAAGAAAGAAGGCAGACTACTTCCTAAAGATGCTTCACGAAATGCGAGCAGTGCTTCAAGAAATGCAACGGTTCGCCAATACGAGATACGCTTCACGAACGACCAGATGCCGCTTATGGAAGTGAGGCTTCAAAAACTTATCGCCGGCACCGGCTTGACCTCGCGCCGAAAGGCGGAACGGATGATCGCCGAAGGGCGGGTCACGGTGAACGGGAAGGTTGTGCGCGAACTCGGTACGAAAGTCGATCCGACCCGCGACCATGTGAAGGTGAACGGCCGGCATCTCAAGGCCGTGCAGCCTTACGTCTATCTTTTGCTGAATAAGCCCAAGGGGGTCGTCTCCACCTTGGAGGATCCCGAAGGCCGGCCAACGGTCAAGGATCTGCTGCGCGGCGTCGGTGTGCGGGTATTTCCGGTCGGCCGGCTGGATTTCGACAGCGAAGGCCTGATGCTGCTGACGAATCACGGCGAACTGGCGCAGGCCTTGTTGCATCCCCGCTATCATGTACCGAAGACCTACCTAATCAAGGTCAAAGGCGTGCTGACTCGGGAAGAACTGGAGCGGCTGGCGCGGGGAGTCGTGCTGGAAGACGGGCCGACCGGGCCGGCGACGGTCAAGCCGGTTCGGAAAGCGGAGCAGAATTCCTGGCTGGAAATCACGATTCACGAAGGGCGGAAGCATCAGGTAAAACGCATGTTGGAGGCGGTTGGGCACCGGGTGCTCAAACTCACGCGGGTCCGGTTTGGTCCCTTGTCGCTAGGCGACCTCCAACCGGGCGAGTTTCGGTATTTGACGGATCGGGAAGTGAATGCGATCCGTGTTCTCGTTCGAGATCGCGTGACCAAAGGCGCGAGGCAAACGGCTGGCGGCGCAAATGTCCATGAAGCCCATGAGCCCGTTCCCGGTCGTGTTTCTCGTCCCTCTCTCCTCGCCTTGCACCTGCACCGGAGGCGGGCATGCTGATGCGGACCCATCACTGCGGCGAGCTGACCAAGTCCCACGTGGGGCAGACAGTCGTGTTGAACGGCTGGGTGCAGCGGCGCCGGGATCACGGCAGCCTGATCTTCATCGACCTCCGCGATCGGTACGGGATCACGCAGATCGTGTTCAACTCGGAGCGGAACCCCGTCTCGCATCGGGACGCCCACGACCTGCGCAGCGAATACGTGGTCTCGGTCCGCGGGCAAGTGGCGCTGCGGCCGGAAGGTTCAGAGAATCCCGACCTCCCAACCGGCGCGATCGAAGTGCTGGGCGACTCCGTTGAAATTCTCAACGAGGCCAAGACACCGCCGTTCCTCATCGAAGACGAGGTCGACGTCAGCGAGGCGATCCGGCTCAAGTACCGGTACCTGGACCTGCGTCGGCCAACCATGCAGCGCTTGATCGCGCTCCGCCACGCGGTCACGCAACACGCCCGGGCTTTTCTCAATGCGCAGGGGTTCCTGGAAGTCGAGACTCCCATGCTGACCAAAAGTACGCCGGAAGGTGCGCGGGACTATCTCGTGCCCAGCCGCGTCAATCCCGGCTCGTTTTACGCCTTGCCGCAGTCGCCGCAACTGTTTAAGCAGATCCTGATGGTCGGCGGGGTAGATCGCTATTATCAGATCGCCCGCTGCTTCCGGGACGAGGATCTGCGGAACGATCGGCAGCCGGAGTTCACGCAGATCGACTTGGAGATGTCCTTCGTGGACCGCGAGCAGGTCATGACGTTGACGGAACTCATGATCAGCACGGTCTTCAAGGAGGCCGCCGGCGTTGAGCTGCCGACACCGTTTCCGCGAATGACCTATACGGAAGCCGTCGCTCGCTATGGCTCCGACAAGCCGGATCTGCGGTTCGACATGCCCCTCTACGACGTGACGAGCTTCGCGGCGAAGAGCGACTTGAAGGTGTTCAAAGACGCGGTGGCCAAGGGCGGGATCGTGAAGGCGTTGATCGTCAAGAACGGTGCGGCTATTTCGAGGACCCGCATCGACGGGCTGGGGGAAACCGCCAAGCGTTTCGGCGCGAAGGGGTTGGCGTGGGTCAAGATCGTTGGCGAGGGGCGGCTCGACTCCCTCGTCGCGAAATTTCTGGACGCCAAAGCGCTGTTGGCCGCCTTGCCGGATGCGGCGGTCGGCGATCTGGTGCTCTTCGCGGCGGACACGCCTGGCGTGGTGCACGACGTGCTGGGTCGGCTGCGCCTCCTGCTGGGCGAGGAACTAAATCTGATCGACCGGTCCGCCTGGCGGCCGCTCTGGATCATCGAATTCCCGTTGTTGGATTACGATCCGGAAGCGAAACGCTACGTGTTCATGCACAATCCTTTCGCGGCGCCGTTGGATGAAGACGTGAAGTTTCTGGATTCCGATCCCTTGAAGGCGCGAGCCAAGGCCTACGATATGGTCTTGAACGGGAATGAAATCGGCGGAGGAAGCATTCGCAACCATCGCCGCGACGTGCAGATGAAGATCCTTGACCTGCTCGGTATCAACAAGGAGCTGGCGGAGGCCAAGTTCGGGTTCTTGCTGGAAGCTCTCGAGTACGGCGCTCCTCCGCACGGCGGGATTGCCTTCGGGCTTGACCGGCTGATCATGCTGCTGGGCGGCGCCGACTCCATCCGGGATGTCATCGCTTTCCCCAAAACCCAGAAGGCTCAGTGTCCTCTGACCGAGGCTCCCTCGCCGGTCGGCCCTGATCAATTGGAAGAGTTGCGGATCAAGCTCGATCTCGTCGAGTAATGATCGGTTCGGCCCGCCGTTACTGGAAGGCGTATCCCACAAACACGCCGCTCTGGACCAATTTGGCGTCCGGGTCCTGAAACCCAAGCGATTTGTAGAACAGGCTGATCGTCAGGGTGCGGATACGGATTCCACCTTCAATCGTGAACCCGTAACGCGCTCTCGGGTCCGGACCGCCGACGGCATTGACGGTGAACGGTCGGAGAAGCCCGGCTGACATGTACCCTTGGTTATAGTCGAGACCGGCGCCTACATGCCAACTAAGAAAGCGCAGGCTATCCCAACCAGCTGGCGCGCCGCGGTCTTCCCACGCGTCGTAGCCCAAGCCGGCAGACGGAGAAAGCCGGACCGATCCGAATTTGAAACCATACCCGGCGTCGCCGGAAAGGCTGAGGCCTTCCTTGGGAATAATCCCTCGGTCGTCGTCCAAGCCCTCGGCCACCCACCATTTCTCAATGAGAAGCCTGGTCCCGACGCGTTCCCAGTTCACGTTCGTGGCGAACCCGACGCCGACCAGCGACTTGTGCCCGCCGACGCTTCACAATTGATCCCAGGCGATGGTGCCGACCTTTAGATATGGTCTGACTTCCGCCTCTGCTCCGCCCAGCGGGAATCCATGGCTGAGACCAATGGTTGTCAGAACGTTCAGCAAGAGCACAATGATCTGCAAAAGTCGAACGGTCGTGCTGGAGACAGACACGGGACCTCGTCTCCTTTCTGCCGGCTGAAGGTTCAGACGGTGGTAGGACCGATAGTGCCGGCTGTACGGCTGAAGCGCAAGAGCCGGGTGGACTTCCTGTCGAGCTGCGGTGGAGTTGATGCGGGTCAGCGGCTCTTACTTGAGAGCCTTGCCGGGCAAGGCCCCGTAAGGACGAACACGAAGGAAGCGTAGACAGCCTGATTCCCCGACGGAGGGCCAAGGTGTAGAATGCTAAAAAACGAACGAGAAGGACATTCCGTATCCGGGAGGTGTCTGTTGAGTATGAGCCGTGTGGGCATCCTGTCGGTTTCGGCGCTGCTAGCCGTGGGCTGCGCGTGGGTTGAGCCGACAGAAACCGCCTACTTGCGAACCGCTCAAGATCGGGCGACTCAGGAGGAAGTCCGGCAGCAGCTCGGGGTGCCAACCTTGACGGCTGCCACGCGGACAGGGGAATCGGTCTGGGTTTACCAGATTCGGACGCAGCAGCCGGGGAACCGAGTCACGGCGCCGGGTACGTGGTGCGACGAATATGTGCTCACGTTCGACAGCCAAGCCATTCTACGGCGGTGGACTAGCCGGTCCTATTTCCACGGTGGCGAGTATGCACCGACCTACTGCGTGCCCGGTGGCTATCAAGCGGCATCATCGGACATGCGCTAAGCAACTCGGAGGTGCGCCATGAAGACCATCCTGCAAATCGCTATCCTCGGTCTGTTCGTCCCGATGGCCGGATGCGGTCTAGTGATTCCCAAAGAGACCCGGTATCTGGAATTAGCGCAGGATCGGGCCACGCAGGAGGATGTTCGCCAGGAACTGGGGGACCCGCAACGAATGGCCGTCACTCAAGATGGGGAACTGGTCTGGGTGTACGAAGTTCGGCAACTGGAGCCCGGAAGTCAGAACACATGGGCGACAACGGGGTCTTGGTGTGATGAGTACACGCTCAGGTTTGACGCCGACGGGGTGCTCAGGCAGTGGACCCACAAGTCGTTTCTCCATGGCGGGGAATTGATGCCGCTGACGTGTAATACCACGGTGGGCGTACAGAAGCCGGCGTTATAAGGGGCGTCGGATTCAGCCGGTTCAGCCCCCATCAACCGTTTCTAGTGGTCGGCCCGTCCGACTTGTGGCAAACTGGAGCGTCCAATTCAATTCCTGAAGACGTTGGTCCGACTGAGCGAGATAGGGGGGTGGGCACGATGGGTTTTCTTCTCAAGCTGTCTCTTGCACTCTGCGCATTCTTTATAGGTGCGGCTCCAATCGTTTCACCAGCAGCGCCGGAAACGGATAAATCTCCTGAACGAGCCCCTACTGCCGAACTGCAGGAGATTAAGAAATTCGTCTCCGTTGAGGTGCAGACTCAGGGCAGTGCGGAGAAAATCGGACTCAGGAGTACCGAGTTGACCGACCTCACCCGCCTGGCCTTCTTGAACAATTTTCCCGGGGTAGCGTTGGAAAGTTCCGGAGGACCGTCGCTCGATGGTGTCGAGCGGCCGAACCAGATCGGCTTTATCAATTGTGAAGTGTGGACGGTCGGAGAAGAGTACATCGTGGCCTATCATGTGGATTGTAATGCGGGGCCCTACGTGACACCCAGAACGCCGAATGCGGTGTGGGGTCATGCCCTGCTTGGTTATGGGCCGAAAGACCAGGTTCCCGATAGCATCCGAAAAGGCCTGCGAAGCCTGATCGAAAAGTTCGCGCTCGTGTTTTTCAGATCCCGCGGCGTGGTCGAAAGCGCGGCGACGGCGAAATAAGACGACGTCCTTCATCGTGTGGATGGCTGCGGTGTGGGCAGAGCCGCTGTTCTTTGCCTTCCCGAGTATGAGAGGAGGTGCGCGTGCGCCTCAACCTGCCGATCATTGACCAGCTTGCGTCTTGCGAAAGTCTCCTGATCGCCGGAATGGGCGGTGGGTTCGATTTGTTCTGCGGATTGCCGATTTATTTCGGGCTGCGGCATCGAGGGAAAGAGGCCTGCTTGGCCAGCTTCACTTCTCGGATATCGCTTCGCTGGAGGACGGCATCCGTGTGTCGCCGACGCTGGTCGGTGTGGATGCCGGTCTCACGGATTTTTGCTCCATTTCCCCGAACTCTCCCTGACGCAGTGGTTTGAGAAGCGCAACCAACGTGTCACAATTTGGTCCTTCCACAAGACCGGCGCCAAACCATTACTGGAGAACTATCGGTTGCTGATCGAGCGGTTGTCTATTGACGGCATCGTCCTGATCGACGGCGGGGTGGACCGTCTAGTTCGAGGGGATGAGTCGGAGATGGGCACATTGGTTGAAGACGCAATCTCACTCTTTGCAGTCAACGAACTCGGACAGATTCCTGTGCGAATTCATGCCAGCGCGGGACTGCCCATCGAGCCAGATGTCGCGCAAACGCAGGTGCTGGAAAACATGGCGGCACTCATGCAGGCCCGTGCCTTTCTGGGAGGCTGTGCGTTGGCGCCACCGATGGAGGCGCACCAAACGTCTGAAGAAACAGCCGTATCCAGCTCGACACCCTGCCATAGCTCGGATAGAGTCTCCCTTCGGATTAGATCCCCGCCATGATCAAAATGGGGGGAACATAAGTTTCCTTCAGTTCCTTCCAAGGTGTTCAAGATCACCTATGACCGACGCAGATTTCATGCGCTTGGCGCATCCAGGCAGCCTGGCAAGGGCTTGAGAAAGGAGAAATGCCTTTCGTCGCCTGTGTCGTGAAAAACGGCCGCATCCTTTCGGTTATGCACAACAGTGCCAGGGCCAATATGGACACGACCGCTCATGCCGAGGTCCAGGCGATCAGAGGAGCGAGCCGCGAGTTGAACACACTGGAATTGTCCGGATGTGTGCTCTATTCGACTTGCGAACCATGCTCGATGTGTTTCACCGCATGCCTATGGGCAAAGCTTGGCAGGATTGTGTATGCCTGTCGCATCGAAGACGCGGAGAAAGCGGGCATCTGGCAAATTCCCATTTCACCCCATCGTATGAAGCGACTGGGACACAGCAGTGTGCAACTGGTTGGTGATGTTCTTCGTGAGGAGGGTCTAAAGCTCTTTGAGTTCTGGTCGCGCGGTCAGACTCGGCCGCGAACATAGGGCGGGGTTCGGGTAACCGGCAAGCGTCTCTCAAGAAGGCACTTCAGCAATCGGCGCAAACCTGAAGAGGAGGCATGGAAGCAAAAGTCAGGCAGGAACTCTTCAACCTTCTCGCTCTAACCCGTGCCGAGCCTGGCTGCATCAACTTCGATATGCATGAAGCCCCAAGCGACCCGTCGCTCTTCCTTTTCCATAAGGATTGGGCGAGCGAGGAGGAGCTCAAGTGCTGCTTTGAGACGCCGCATATCCCGCGGTGGATCCAACAAAACCTTGTTTCTGGAATCCTGGACCTGACGCACCTGCGGAAGGTGAATGAACAGCAGCTCCATGTTGTTTCTGGCAGATGAAACAATCCGAACGCCTTTGTCAGGCACAGAGAGGAGTGATCGATGAAGGTACACGAAGTCCTGAAAGTTCTTCTATGGGCCGGTCTGATGGGCGCATCGTTGCCCGCAGTGAATGCCCACGCAGGTTCCAATTTGGTGACCAAGCCGAGCAACTATACCGTGAGCGAGACGATCGACAGGATCGAGAAGGCCGTGACCGCGAAAGGGATGAAAATCTTCGCCCGTATCAATCATAGCGGAGAAGCGAAAAGTGTCGGACTGGAAATGAAGCCGACAGAGCTTCTGATTTTTGGCAATCCCAAAGGCGGAACCGCCCTGATGACGGCCAAGCCAACGGTCGCGATTGATCTCCCCATGAAAGCGTTGGCGTGGGAAGACCAGGACGGTAGGGTCTGGCTCACCTATAACTCACCCGAGTTGCTGCAAGAGCGACACGGTCTGCCGGCGGAACTCGCCAGTAGGCTCGAGCCGGTGGGGAAGTTGCTGGAGCAGGCAGTGGAGTGAGCTCCTCTTCGTATCTTCACAGTGAGGCGGTCAGTATTCTATCCTAATGCTAATGTCACTCTTGGTGTTATTCTCACGGGGGGATCGGCTCCTTATTCGGTGATATCCTTCCACCAGCCTTGCCTGGTGGTTTTGGCATCGGCCTCAAGCCGGATGATCTCGGTCTCTGGCATTATTTTCGGGGCTCTTCCGGGTTCTGTGTGGATACACCGTTGTCACAGGGTTCGTAGCATCTGCTGTTTCTGACAGGGAGCCAGGTCGGCCTGCGCCGTTCAGACGCTCCGGCGCGACCGCACGAAGCGGGCCTCTCCTGGCCTGAGGAACTTGCTGGCTTCGGCGCTGTGCGCGAACCCAGCGGCGAACAGTCCTCGGCCTGCGCTTCGCGCACCGTCGCTGCCCGCCAAGTTGCGGTGCCCGCGCCTCCGCGATTCGCAATGCAGCCCGACCCGGCCCCAGGTTGGACACACACAATTTCCGGAGGAGCCGTTTTTTGTTGACCCAGGTGAACCCGCGTCTCACCAGTTTATGAGTCAGGTTGAGGTGACTGCTTACCCAAACCTCTCCGGGGATGTGGTCTTTGCGCAAAGTTCTATAGGCTCTGATGAGGACCACCCGGTTTTTTACCAAGGCGACCACCATTCGCCGGGCTTCCTTTCCGTAAGGTTAGTCCAGCTCAGGAGCATCTACGCCGGTGACTTCAACGCTGCAGCGAGTCTTGTTCCGCAGACCTGTCAGGGTATCCCCGTCTTCGACGCCGACTACCATACCCTTGCTTGAAGGTACGTGAATCAGTTGCGGAGCCCGCAGAGTATCGGGCGGATAGCCCAAAGCCAAGGACGGGCTTCCATCGTCTCCAGGGATCCATTCTCTTCATCGGTTGGTCTCTAAAAGTTTAGAAGTTAGTGATATTGGTGAAACGCAGGTCGCCTGCCTCTAGCCTGTAACCGGTAAGACAATCCATCAAAAAAGAAATCGTTTGTTTTGAAGGAAGAAACGAGATCCGGAATGACCGGCGGACGGACTTGCCGGCTGCTGCCGGTGTTGCAGTGGCGATGCACGTTCGTAAAGAACACGACGGGCATGTTTATATCTCCTTCATTATTTTCAGATGAGACAATGAAAGGGTCCTGGCGCGTTTCCGTCGAAGGGCATGCGATGAAGGTGACAGACCCTTGGAGTGCCGGTAAACGCGTGGGCCAGAAGGGCGGACCGTCTAGATTTGTTCCACGTCCGCGATAATGGTGTGATACCCAGAAGCGCCGTTCGGTTGCGGGCGGACGAGTTCGGCAGTCTGCAGTTGACCCCTGGTATCCGTTGCGCGAACGACGACCTGGTACTTGCCAGCCTTCGGTGGGCGCCAGCGATAGCTCCAAATCACCCAGGTGTAGGGCGAGACCGGAGGCTGGAGCTCTGTCTCGTTCCACGTCTTGCCGGCATCAAAGCTGATCTCGACTTTACTGATCGAGTTCGGCCCGCCGAACGCGATACCACGGAACAGATGCTCAGGCCCCGCCAGCGGTTGATAGTGGCCAGGGCTGTCGATGCGGGAGAAGATCTTGATTGTGCCGTCATCGGTCCAACCTTTGCGCTGCCAGTAGCCCTTGTAATCTCCGGCGTAGACCTCAATTTCGATGATCCATTTCACGTTCTTGATGCCGTAAAGTCCGGGTACGATCAGCCGCAGTGGAAAGCCGTGCTCCTTCGGCAGTTTCTCGCCATTCATCAGATAGGCAAGCATGACATCGTCCTGCATGGCTCGGGCGAAGGGAATGCTGTCGTCGTAGCCGTCAGCGGCGCGGAACACGACGTCGCGGGCCATCTCTTCGTCGGCTCCGGCATCCTGTAACAGTTTCTTCAGTGAGATGCCGCGCCACATGGCATTGCCGAGGCTGTCACCACCCGGCAGGGTATCGATGCACTCCAGTGTGACGGCCTGATCAAAGGCATCACGATTAAGAATGTCGCGCCAGCCCAGTGTCATGGGACGTTTGACTTCGCCTTTGATGATAAGGCGCCATTGTTCCTGGTTCAAATCGCGGGTGAGGTTGGCGCCGAACGGAGAGTCGGAGTAATTGACGACGTAGAACTTATCGTTCGGCGTGAAATACGTGGTTTCCCGCGGAGGCACCGCGAACATCCGGCCGAAGAGCGAACCGATGGAATCACATCCGCCGGTTAGGCTGGCCAAAGCGGTCAATCCGCCGAGCTTGAGGAGCGTTCGTCGGCGCAGCGAGAAGTGATTGTTCATGGCCGAGGAATTGCCAAATGAAAAAAAGAAGATCGTCGCCATTATACACCGTTTGTCCGACTTGACTCTGAACAAAAGCGCTGGTATGTTGAGCAACGTTCGCGATCCTACCTGTGACCACGCCGCCAATAGCGACGTAGGCTCCAAGGGAAGACTCGATCGCAAGAAAGTTTTTTGGAGGCCCTTGACAGGGCTTGACGCGCGTCGTATAGTACACGGCTCGCGCAAGGCATGCTGTTCTTTGACAACTGAATAGAGTGAGCGAGGTAAGGTGTATTGAAGAGGTGGCCCCTGGATCAGATTCCTTAACATTTTTATGAGAGTTTGATCCTGGCTCAGAACGAACGCTGGCGGCGCGCCTAACACATGCAAGTCGAACGAGAAGGCGTCGCAAGACGCTTGTACAGTGGCGAACGGGTGAGTAATGCGTGGGTAACCTACCCTTGAGTGGGGAATAACTCGCCGAAAGGCGGGCT